>JAMLIC010000115.1 GCA_023954375.1 Planctomycetota bacterium | reverse complement strand
TGTACGCAACCTGTCCGACGGTGTGCAGTCGACGACCGTCGCGAAGGGCGAGGTCGAGGCCGTGCTCGGCTACTTCGAGCGCGACTGCCTGCGCGGGCTCGAGCCCGAGTCGCTCGCCGAGCTGAACCGCCTGATCCGCCGCTGGACCGACGAGGTCGCCAACAAGCGCGTCCACGGCACGACGGGCCGCGTGCCCCACGAGCTGTGGGACGAGGAGCGGCCCTTCCTGATCCCGCTCCCCGAGCGCCGCTACCCCGGCGCCTGCGTCGAGGAGGTGCGGCGCGTGGCCGAGGACTGCACGGTGTCGATCCTGGGCACGACCTACACCGTGCCGGCGCGGCTGGCGCACCGGCAGGTGCGCGTCCGGCTCTACACCGAGCGCTTCGAGGTGCTCGACCGCGACGGATCGGTGGCCCTCGAGCGCGCCTACGTCGGCCCGCGCGAGAAGGGCCGCCTCGTGCTCGAGCCCGCGCACTACGCCGAGCTGCCCGGGCCGCGGCACGGCAGGCCCCGCGGCGTGACGCGCAAGCTCGAGGAGCAGCTCCTCACCCGCTGGCCCGCGCTCGACGGCTTCCTCGCCGGGCTGAAGCTGCGGGTGAAGTCGCTCGTGCACGTCCACCTGCGGCGGCTGGTCGAGCTCGCCGGGCGCTACGGCGACGCGGCGGTGGTCGCCGCCGCCCTGCGCGCGCACGAGGCCGGGCTGCACACCGCGCAGTCGGTGGCGCGGATCCTCGAGCGCGACTTCCCGGAGCTCGACGACCCCGAGCCCTCGCTGGCCGTCGACGCCGAGGCCCGCGTCACCTCGCTCCTGGGCGAGGTGGAGAGCGGGACCCTCGACGACTACGCCACGCTCGACGAGCTCGACGGGGACGAGGACGCCGCTGGCGCGGAGGTGGGCCATGGCGCGTAGGCGCAGCCGCTGTCAAGTGGCGGCCATAGGGACCATGCCCATTGCGGCCAATGGGTCCATGCGAGCTTCGTCGTAGGTTCGGGCCCGCGCAGGGGCACGCCGCAGCCCTACCCATAGCCTCCGCAGGCCAGCAGACGGGGAGGGCTGCGGCGTCTTTGGTGCTTCCGTAGTCGCGACAGCTCCGCACGGGGCGGCCCGGGGCGGCGCGTGGTCCGAGGGGCGCAGCGGCGGCGCGTGGTCCCGGGGGCGAGGCGGCAGCGCGTGGTCCCGGGGGGGCGCGGCGGCAGCGCGTGGTCCCGAGGGGCGCGGCGGCAGCGCGTGGTCCCGGGGGGCGGCGGCGCGTGGTCCCGAGGGGCGCGGCGGCGGCGCGTGGTCCCGGGGGGGCGCGGCGGCGGCGCGGGGTCCCGGAGGGCGCGGCGGCGGCGCGGGGTCCGAGGGCGCGGCAGCGCGTGGTCCCGGAGGGCGCGGCGGCGCGTGGTCCCGGGGGGTGCGGCGGCGCGTGGTCCCGGAGGGCGCGGCGGCGGCGCGTGGGTCCCCGGGGCGCCCTGCCTCCCCCGGCATGTTTCTCCCCCTCGCCCCCCCGCTCCTGCGGGGGCGAGGGGGAGAAGTGTCAGACCACCTCCCGACGAGCCACCACGCAGCCCGCGTCGAGGCGGCGGCATAGCGGCCCGCGTGCCGAGCGGCGGTGTGGTGCGGGCGAGCTGTCCGCGCGCCCCCGCGCCGCTCGGCGCGTGGGTCGCGGCCGCCGCCGAGGGTCGCGCCTACGAGTCCGGTGGCGGGGCCAGCTCCAGGAAGAGGAGCGGCCCGCGGCTCGGGTCGTCCACCGCGGCGCGGCGCTCCTCCTCCCTCAGGAGCGCAGGGAAGAGCGCCGGGGTCAGCGAGAGCTCGCCCCCGGCCTCGAGGGCGAGGAGGCGGCGGTCGAGCTCCACCCGCGGCAGCCCTTTCAGCTCGTGCGCGAGCCGGAGGTCGTCGAGCGACACGACCCCCCGCGGCCCCCGCCCGAGCCGGCGGGCGGCGGCCTGGATCCTGGTCCTGACGTCGGTCCCGCTCGCGTCCGGAGCGCTCTCATGCTCGCCCTCCTCGGCGACCTGCGCACCGCCTCCGCCGGTCACCTCCTCCTCGCCGAGCAGGACCTCCATGCAGCGCTCCGGCAGGGCGCAGATCAGCCGGAGCAGCACCCGCGTCCGCCGCGCGGGGTTGCGGTTGCCGCGCTCCCACGCGTTGACGCTGGTCGCGTTGACGCCGAGCAGGCGGGCGAACGCGCGCTGGTTGAGCCCCGTCGCGGCGCGCGCTCGGCGTGCCAGGTCGTGGCGGTCGTCCATGGCCGAGCTCATGGCGCCACCTCCTCGCGCTCGGAGCCCACGGGGGAAGACGGCTGCGACGGCGGCACTCCCGCGCGCGGCCGCGCCTTGCCCGGCGGCGGATTCCGCCCCGTGTCCCCCTCGAGCACGAGCACGTCCGCGTGGTGCAGGAGCCGGTCGACCGCCGCGCTGCCGAGCAGCGGGTCGAGGAAGAGCCCCGGCCACTCCTCCAGCGCGCGGTTGCTCGTCCAGATCGTCGAGCCCCGCTCGTAGCGCTGGCGGATCACCTCGTAGACGTCCTGGGGCTCGTCGCCGCGCAGCGGGCGCAAGCCCAGGTCGTCCACGATCAGCAGGTCCGGCCGCACGAGGCCGCGCAGCGCCCGCTCGTAGCTCTCGTCCGCCCGGGCCGCGCGCAGCTCCTTCAGCATGTCCGCGGCCGCCACGTAGCGGACCGAGTGGCCGGCGCGGCAGGCCTGGTGCCCCAGCGCCTGGGCGAGGTGGGACTTGCCCACCCCGGTCGCGCCGACGAACACCACGTCGCGCTTCTCCGCGACGAAGCGGCACGTCGCCAGCTCGAGGACCCGCCCGCGCGGCACGCGCGGGTTGAAGCTCCAGTCGAAGTCCTCCAGCACCTTCTCCTGCTCGAAGGACGCGCGCCGCAGCCGCAGCTCGAGCTGCCGCCGGTCACGCCGAGCCACCTCGTCGGACAGGAGCCGATAGAGGAACTCCTGCGGCTCGAGGCGATCCTCGGCCGCCTGGAGCAGGCGCGCCTCGAGCGAGTCCAGCACCCCCGCCAGCCGGAGCCGCTTCAGCAGCTCGCGCAGCTCGTCGCCCAGGCTCATGCGACCCCCTGGGCGCGCGCCACCAGCTCCGCCGGCGTCCGCGCGAAGCGCGGCGCGGGCGGGGCCGCGTCCGGAGCGCGCTCGTCGGCCTCGCCGTCCAGGCTCCCCTCCTCGAGCCCCCGCGCGAGGATCTCCTCGAGCGCCTTCGGCGAGAGGTTGCCGAAGTGGAGCGCGCGCCGGCTGGCGGCCTCGGCCCGGTCGCGCGGCGCTCGCTCGAGGATCAGCACGGCCGCCTGCGCCTGGCGCAGGTGGCTCAGGACCTCGTCCTGCTCCAGCACGGCGCGCACGAAGGCCCCCGCGGCCTCGCCGATCGCGTCCGCGCGCTGCTGCCAGAACGCCGGGTCGCGGTGCCGGTAGGGCGCGCGGTGCTCGGGCAGGTGCTCCTCGACCGTGCTCCACTGCCCCGCGCCGACCCGCGCGTGCGTCGCCAGCCGCCGGCCGTCGAGGTAGATCAGCACGCTCGTCGCGGTGCCGCAGACCATGACCTCCTGCCGCAGGTGGACGAACGGCACCGAGTAGAACGCCCGCTCGAACCGCACGTGGCTGTCGTCGTGGACCGTGGCCTTCGCCCAGCGCCGCAGCTCGAAGCGCGACGCGGGGAGCGGCTTCAGCGTCGCGCGCTCCTCCGCCTCGAACGCCTCGCGCGGCCGCCGGCGGGTCGTGCCGTGGGTGCGCACCCCGGCGACGTCGACGACCCAGCGCTGCAGCTCGCGCCGCTCGGTGATCGCGTCGCTCGTCTCCAGCTCGCGCGTCGCGAAGTGGCCGCGCTTGACGTACTTCACCCCGGACTCGACGCGGCCCTTCTTCTTCGGGTCGCGCACGGGCGTCGGGTCGATCATGGCCCCGTAGTGCCGCGCGAGCTCCCGGTAGCTGCGGTTCAGGGTCGTCTCCTCGTCGAGCGCGAACGCCCGCCGGATCACCGCCGCCTTGGTGTTGTCCGGAACCAGGAACTCGGGGACGCCGCCCAGCTCCTCGAAGGCCTCGACGTGGCAGCGGAGCCAGGTCGCCTCCGACTGGTCGAACACGAGGCGGACGACCATGTGCCGGCTGTGCGCGAGCGTGAGCACGAACACCCAGGCCTTCCGCACGCGCCCGGTGTCGGAGTCGAACACCTTGCCCACGTAGCCGAAGTCGATCTGGGCCTGGAGCCCCGGACGCGTGACGAGGGGGATCGCCACCTCCTCGGGCCGCACGCCCCGCTCGCGCCGGAGCCGCCGCACGAGGCGGTAGACCGCGTCGTAGCTGGCCACGAAGTCCTTGCCCTGCTCGCGGCACAGGACGTCGTAGATCACCTTGGGCTGCTTGCCCTTCGTCAACAGCTCCTCGATCCGGTGCCTCCAGCGCCCCGCCGTCGACTCCTGCTGCGGCGGCGTCCTTGGCGGCAGGACGCGCTCCACGGCCTCCTGCAGCTCCTCGAGCGGAGGTATCTCCTCCGGCGGTCCCTCGAGCAGCTTGGCCTTCTTCAGCGCCCTCCGGTACGCGCGCTCCGTCTTGCGGCTCATGCGCAGCAGGCGCGCGACCTCCGTCGGCGCGACCCCCTTGCGGTGAAGCCGCACCAGCTCCTGCAGGCGGTGCATGTCGATCCTCGGCTTGCTCATGGGCCCTCTCGGCGTGGCCGAGGAGGGTCCCGGTGACCCCTGACAAGCCGCGTAACGACCGTCAGGGCAAGCAACGAGACCGTCGTGGTCCCATTGGCCGCAACGACCGTGGATCCATTGGCCGCAATCGCGGTGGACCCATTGGCCGCAACGACCCTGGACCTTTACCCCGCAAGCTCACA
>JAMLIC010000114.1 GCA_023954375.1 Planctomycetota bacterium | reverse complement strand
GCCAGGAGGCCGCCTTCCCTCGCCTTCGCGCGGCATCGCCTCGCCCTCCTCCGCCTCGCCTGGGGCTCTCGCTGCGAGAGCGCCGTGAGGTGTGCTCGGAGGCGGCTCGGCCGTCTGCGAAGACGGCTCGCCCGCCAAAGCGAGCGATGGGGAGGCGCGGAACGGGCCGAACGCCACGGTCCGGGCACTTGCGCCGATCGCGCCCCCCTCGCGAGCGCATCACTCATCGCAGGCCGAACGCCACGGTCCTCGCTCATCACGACGACTGGTGCTCGCGGTCAGGACCTGGCGCGCGCCGGGCCGCGCCGCTATTCCTGGGCCATGAGCCGACGTCTCGCGCTGGTCGCCCTGCTCCTCGCCGCCTGCGCCTCTTCGGAGGAGCAGGCCCCGGCGCCCCCGCCCACCGAGGGGCCGCGGGACCACGTGGGCGCCGCCGACGGGAGCGGGCCGGCCGAGCGGGTCCGGCGCCGGCCGGACCACGTGCTGATCGACGTGACGCGCGCCGACCTCGCCGCCGAGGTCCTGCCGCTCTTCGAGGAGCAGGTCGGGCTGACGATCCTCTGGCGCGGCGACCCGCGGCAGCTCACCTTGCGGCTCACCCAGCCGGTCCCGTGGGAGGAGGCGCTGTCGCTCGTGTGCCAGTTCACGCGCACGCATCCGACCCGCGACTACCAGAACCGGATCGTCCTCAAGGACGGCTGGGGCGGCGACCTCGGCGACGGCGACCTCGAGGCCCTCCGCAACCGCAGCCAGCGCTCCCGGCCGGGGCAGCCGCCCCGGCCGGCGGGCGGGGGCGGCGGGCCCGCCTGGGACGACGGGCGCCAGGCGCCTCCCCCGGCGGGGTCGAGCGGGGTCCCGCAGCCCACCGGGGCCTACTCGGGCGGCGACGAGGCCAACCGCCTCCTCCGCGGCGCCAACACGAGCACGTCGCCGCCGCGGTGACGGCCCGCCCGTCCGGGCGGCAGCGACTCGCGGCGGGCGATGCCGTACAATCGCGGTCCGTGCCGACCCCGGCGGAGGACGTCCCATGGAGGCGGAGCTCTACTTCCAGAACCTGGCCCTGGCCGCGCTCGTCGACGGCGAGCTCGACGACCGCGAGACCGCGCTGCTGGAGAAGCACGCGGAGAACCTGCGCCTGTCGAGCGAGAAGGCGCAGGAGATCCTCAACCGCGTCGCGGCCGGCGAGCTGACCGAGTTCTACAAGCCCCAGAGCCGCGAGGCGCGCGAGCGCGCCTTCAAGGCGGTGGTGCGCATCCTCCGCGCCGACAAGAAGCTCACGGGCAAGGAGCAGAAGATGATCAAGCTCCTCGGCGTCCGCATGGAGATCGACGACGCGCAGATCGACCAGGCGCTCCGCCACTAGCCCCCCACGTGCGGGGGGACGGGCGCGCCCGAGGAAGGTTCCGCTCCAAGAATGACCACTCCGCGGCCTGCGGCCGGAGCCCTGCGGGAGCTCCTGGCTCGGCGCATCGTCGTGCTCGACGGCGCCATGGGCACCATGATCCAGCGGCACGGCCTCCAGGAGGCCGACTACCGGGGCGAGCGCTACCGCGACCACCCGCGGCCCCTCCTGAACCTCAACGACGTGCTCGTCGTCACGCGCCCCGAGGTCGTGCTCGAGGTCCACCGGGAGTACCTCGAGGCCGGCGCGGACATCATCGAGACGAACACGTTCACGGCCACGAGCATCGCCCTGGCCGACTACGGGCTCGAGGGCGCGGCGCTGGAGCTCAACCGCGAGGCGGCGCGCCTGGCGCGCCAGGCCGTCGACGCGTTCGAGGCCGCCCACCCCGGCGAGCGGCGCTTCGTCGCCGGCTCGATCGGACCCACCAACAAGTCGGCCTCGGTCGTCGTCGACGTCAAGGACCCCGCCCGCCGCGCCGTGACCTTCGAGGAGCTGCGCGCGGCTTACGCCGAGCAGGCCCGCGGCCTGATCGAGGGCGGCGTCGACCTGCTCCTGCCCGAGACGACGTTCGACACGCTGAACCTCAAGGCGGCGCTGGTCGCGATCGCCGAGGTGCAGGAGGCGCTCGGCGCCGACCTGCCCGTCATGGCGTCGATCACGATCACCGACGCCTCGGGCCGCACGCTCTCGGGCCAGACCGTCGAGGCCTGCTGGCACTCGATCTCGCACGCGCCGCTCCTGGCCGTGCTCGTCAACTGCGCCCTCGGCCCGAAGCAGATGCGGCCCTTCGTCACCGAGCTGGCCCGCCTCGCCCCGGTCGCGGTCGGCTGCTACCCCAACGCCGGCCTGCCCAACGAGCTGGGCGAGTTCGACGAGGGGCCCGAGGACGTCGCGGCGGTGCTCGGCGACCTGGCGCGCGAGGGCATGCTGAACCTCGTCGGCGGCTGCTGCGGCACGACGCCTGACCACGTGCGGGCGATCGCGGCCGCCGTGAAGGGGGTCGCCCCGCGCACGCCGCCGCCGGCGGCGGACCTCCTCACCGTCAGCGGCCTCGAGCCCTACACCTTCCGGCCCGACGGGACGTTCACGCTCATCGGCGAGCGGACGAACGTCACCGGCAGCAAGAGGTTCATGCGGCTCATCAAGGAGGGCGACTTCGAGGCGGCCGTCGAGGTGGCGCGCCAGCAGGTCGAGGGCGGGGCCAACGTCCTCGACGTCAACATGGACGAGGGGCTCCTCGACTCCGTCGCCGCCATGCGCCGCTTCCTCGACCAGATCGGCGCCGAGCCCGACGTCGCCCGGCTGCCGGTGATGGTCGACAGCTCGGACTGGCAGGTGCTGGAGGCGGGCCTGAAGTGCCTCCAGGGGAAGGGGATCGTCAACTCGATCAGCCTCAAGGACGGCGAGGAGGTCTTCCTCCAGCGGGCGAAGACGATCCGCCGCTACGGGGCGGCCATGGTCGTCATGGGCTTCGACGAGACCGGGCAGGCGACCACGGTCGAGCACCGCGTGCGGATCGCCGAGCGCGCCTACCGGCTGCTCACCGAGCGCGCCGGCGTGCCGCCGCAGGACATCATCTACGACCCGAACATCCTGGCGATCGCCACCGGGATCGAGGAGCACGACTCCTACGCCGTCGACTTCATCGAGGCCGTGCGCGAGGTCAAGCGGCGCCTGCCGGGGATCAAGGTCTCGGGCGGCCTGTCGAACGTGTCGTTCGCCTACCGCGGGCAGGACCCCGTGCGCGAGGCCATGCACGCCGTCTTCCTCTACCACGCGATCCGCGCCGGCCTCGACATGGCGATCGTCAACGCCGGGCAGCTCGCGGTCTACGAGGAGATCGAGCCCGCCCTGCGCGAGCTCGTCGAGGACGTGGTCCTCAACCGGCGTCCGGACGCGACGGAGCGGCTGACCGAGCACGCGCAGCGCCTGGGCAAGGAGGGGAAGCGGCGCGAGCAGGACCTCGCCTGGCGCGACCAGCCGCTGGAGAAGCGCCTGGCGCACGCGCTCCTGCACGGGATCGTCGAGTTCGTGCAGCCCGACGTCGAGGAGGCCCTGCGCGCCTACGCCGAGCCCCTGCAGATCATCGAGGGCCCGCTGATGGCGGGCATGAACGTGGTCGGCGACCTGTTCGGCGCGGGCAAGATGTTCCTGCCCCAGGTGGTGAAGAGCGCGCGCGTCATGCAGAAGGCCGTGGCGCTGATCGAGCCGCACCTCGAGAAGGCCGGCGGCAAGGGGCGCGGCAAGGTGCTCCTCGCCACGGTGAAGGGCGACGTCCACGACATCGGCAAGAACATCGTGGGCGTCGTGCTCGCCTGCAACGGCTACCAGATCGTGGACCTGGGCGTCATGGTCCCGGCCGACAAGATCCTCGAGGCGGCGCGCCGCGAGGGGGCCGACATGATCGGGCTGTCGGGCCTGATCACGCCGTCGCTCGGCGAGATGGTCCACGTGGCGGCCGAGATGAAGCGCGAGGGCTTCACCTGCCCGCTCCTGATCGGCGGCGCGACGACGAGCCTCCGCCACACCGCCGTGAAGATCGCGCCGGCCTACCCGGGCCCGGTCGTGTGGTGCAAGGACGCGTCGCGCGCCGTCGAGGCGGTGAGCGACCTGGTCGACGCCACGCGCCGCGAGGCGCTGGCCGCGCGAACGCGGGCGGAGCAGGAGGCCCTGCGGGTCGACTTCGAGGCGCGGCGGCGCAAGCAGCCGCTCGTGCCGCTCGCCGAGGCGCGGGCGCGGCGCCTGCGGCTCGACTGGCGGCAGGAGGACCTGCCCCGGCCGGCGAGCCTCGGCGCCGAGGCGCTCGAGGTCGACCTCGCGGCGCTCGTGCCCTACGTCGACTGGACGCCCTTCTTCCACGCCTGGGAGCTCACGGGCACCTACCCGGCGATCCTCGACTCGCCCGACCGCGGCCCCGAGGCGCGCAAGCTGAAGGCCGACGCCGACGCGCTGCTCGAGCGCATCGTGCGCGAGCGCTGGCTGCGCGCCCGCGCCGTCGCGGGCCTCTGGCGGGCCGTGAGCGACGGCGACGACGTGGTCGTGCTCACCGACGACGGCAAGGGCGAGCGGGCCCGCTTCCCCATGCTGCGCCAGCAGCAGCGGCGGGCCGCCGACGACGGGCGGCCGTTCCTGTGCCTGGCCGACCTCGTCGCCCCGCGCGAGGCGGGCCTCGTCGACCACGTGGGCGCCTTCGTCGTGACCGCCGGCCTCGGCGCCGAGGAGCACGCGCGCCGCTTCCGGGGCGAGCAGGACGAGTACCAGGCGATCATGGTCCAGGCGCTCGCCGACCGCCTCGCCGAGGCCTGCGCCGAGTGGCTGCACGAGCGCGTGCGCGCCCGCTGGGGCTACGACGAGGTCGGGCGCGTGCCGCCGGACCGGCTGATCCGGGAGGAGTTCCGCGGCCTCCGCCCGGCGCCGGGCTACCCCGCCTGCCCCGACCACACCCTCAAGCCGGCGCTGTTCGACCTGCTCGGCGGGACGGCGGCGACGGGCGTCACGTTGACCGAGAGCCTGGCGATGGCGCCGGCCGCCTCGGTGTGCGGGTGGTACTTCGCGCAGCCGGTGAAGTACTTCGCCGTCGGCAACATCGGCAAGGACCAGGTGCTCGACTACGCCCAGCGCCGGGGGATGAGCGTGGGCGAGGTGGAGCGGTGGCTCGGCCCCAACCTGGACTACGCTTAGGTGTGATCGACGGCTGCGGCCGCGGATGCCGGGCTCTGCGGCGCGGGGGGCGCGCGGAGGGGCAGCCGGGGGAGAACAGC
>JAMLIC010000113.1 GCA_023954375.1 Planctomycetota bacterium | reverse complement strand
CCCCCCCCCCCCCCCCCGGCGAACGGCAGCGCCCGCCATCCTCCGCCGCAGCCGCGGTCACACTACGTGCGGAAGCTCTCGAGGTGCCGCGGGTCCAGGGCGAGGTCGTGGGCCCCCAGGGCGTCGAAGATCGTCCCCAGCGGCGCGCCGACGTCGACGAGCTCCACGAGGCGCGCGTCGAGCGCGCCCGCCGCCTGCCCGGCGACGTCGTCGCTCATCGCCTCGAGCCGCGCCTCGACGTCCTGGAAGCGCGGGTCGAGCGCGTGCACCTCGAGGTAGACGCGCCGCGCGGCGCGGCGCTCGCCGGCGTGCTCGTACATGGCGGCGACCCGGCAGAGGAGCTGCTTGTGCGCGTCGGACCCCGGCGCGTAGCTCAGCGCCGCGCCCACCTGCCGCATGGCGGCCTCGGCCTTCGCCGTCTTGCCGGTGCGCGCGAAGTGCTCGGCCGAGAAGCGCAGGTAGGAGAGCTCGGGGTTGTCGCCCAGGCGGCCGAGCGCGCGCAGGATCTCGATCGCCTGCTCGGCGCGGCCGGCCTCCGCGCACAGCGCCGCGAGGCGCAGCCGGTCCTCCTCGCGCGTCGCGCCGCGCAGGGCGCGGATCTGCTCGTCGCGCTGGCGCGCCTCGGCGGCCTCGAGCGCGTGGCGCAGCGACAGGTCCTCCGGGTGGCGGTCGACGCAGCGCCCGAGGAGCTCGACCGCGTGGTCGACCTTCCCCGCGCCGAGGGCCAGCGTCGCCAGCCGCTCCAGCTCGGCGGTCGTCCCCTGACCGTCGTCGAGGATCACCTTCAGGACCTCGTAGGCCTCGCCCACCTGGCCGGCGTCCTCGAGGAGCGTCGCCAGCTCGTGGCGGGCGTCGGCGTCCTCGGGCTCCGCCTCGAGGTGGCGGCGGAAGAGCCGCGCCGCCGCGTCGACGTGGCCGAGCCGGCGCTCGGCCCGCGCCACCGAGGGCGCCAGCGCCTGGTAGCCCTCCTGCTCGAGCAGGCGCGCGGCGAGGGCGACCGCCTCCTGGAGCTGGCTCGGCGGCGCGTCCTGGAGGAGCGCGCGCAGGCCGACGACCGCCTCCTGCATGCGCCCGGTCGCCGCGTAGCAGCGGTAGAGGACGAGCCGGAGCTCCGGGTCGTCGGGCGCCGCGGCGAGGTACTCCTCGAGCGTGACGATCGCCCGCGCCGGGTCGTCGTGGCGCTCGAAGAGCGTCGCCAGGAGGAGGACCAGCGGCCGCTTCGTGTCGGCGTCCTCGAGCAGGCGCTCGGTGAGCTGCACGGCCGCGTCGAGGAACCCGGCCACCTGGCTGGCCCGCTCGATGTGGCTCACGGCGTCGGCGAGGTCGCCGCGCTGGAACAGCGCCTCGGCGAGGTCCAGGCGCGCCTGCGCGTCGTCCTCCTGCGCCTGCAGCCGCTCCTCGATCTGGCGCACCCGCTTGGCGAAGGCGCGCTCGGTGATGCGGTCGAGCTCGTCCTCGAGCGCCGCGTGGTCGGCGCCGGCGTGGTGGTGGGCGGCCTTGAGCTCGCGCAGGGCGCCCTCGAGGTCGCCCTGCGCGGCGAGCGCGCGGGCGAGCGCCCGGCGGACCGAGGGGTCCTCGGGGCGGGCCCGCACGGCCTGCGAGAGCGCCCGGGCCCCCTGGACGGTGTCGCCGCGCTCGAGGTAGACCTCGCCCAGGGCGAGGAACTCGTCGGCGCCGGCGGCCCCGCGCTGGGCGACGGCGAGGAGGTGCTTCTCGGCCAGGGCGCCCGCGCCGAGGCGCGCGTAGGCGAGCCCCAGGGTGCGCTCCAGGTCCACGTCGTTCGGGTCGCGGGCCACGAGCGGCGCCAGCGCCCGCACCGCCGCGAGCGGCCGCCCGGCCGTCAGGAAGGTGCGGCCGCAGGCGAGGGCGGCGCGCGGGGAGCCGCCGCGCGTGGCGGCGCCCGCGATCGACTCGGCGAGGGTCAGGGCGATCGCGTAGGGCGCCGCCTCCTGCTGCTGGATGCGCTCGAGGCAGGCCGCGGCCCCGTCGACGTCGCCGCCGGCGAGGAGCGCCTCCCCCTGCTGGCGCACGGGCTCGAGGCTCTGCGGGTCGCGCCGCACGAGCTCCTCGAACACGCGCTGCGCGCCGGCGGCGTCGCCCGCGCGGCGGAGCGCCGCCGCCAGGGCGACGATGTCGCGCGGCTCGCCCTTGCCGGGGCCGACGAGGCGGCGGTAGGCGGCGACCGCCTCGGCGTGGCGGCCGAGGCGCGCGAGCACCTGCGCGTAGCCGCGGACCACGGCGGCGTCGTTCGGGTCGGCGCGCACGGCGTTCGTGTAGGCCGAGAGCGCCTGCGCGTCCTGGCCCAGCCCGGCCAGCGCCTCGCCCAGCGCGGCGTGGGCGCGGGCCGTGTAGGGGTCGCGCGCCAGCGTGGTCTGGGCGAGGTCGCGCGCCGCCCCGTAGTGCCCGGCGAGGCACAGGAGCGACACCTGCGCGGCGCGGCCCTCGACCGCCACGCGGGCCAGGAACCCGCGCTCCTCCGGCTCCGGCTCGGGCGGCGGGCCCTGCGGCCGCGGGGCCGGGGGCGGCGTCGTCGTGCGGGGGGCCGTCGTCGGCGCCATCGCCGGGCCCGCGGCCACCGGGCGCGGGACGCCGCCCGGCGGCGTCCCGCCGGGCTGGGGCCGGAGCGGGGTGACCGGGGCCACGGGCGCCGGGGCCGGGACCGCTGGCGTCGGGGGAGGGGGCAGCGGCTCGGGGCCCAGGAGCCCGGGCGGCAGGGGGAGCGCGCCGCCGCCCGCGACGGGGTCGCCCAGGAGGCCCGCCGGCAGCGGCAGGGCGCCGCCCGGGTCGAGGGGCGCGGGCGCCTCGAGGAAGCCGGGCGGCAGGGCGAGCGGGTCGTCGACCGGGGGCGCGGGGGCGGCCGGCGAGGGCGCCGGCGCCTGGGCGGCCGCCGGCTGGCGGTCGACGCCGATCCAGTTCTTCTTCTTGGCGATCTCGAGCAGGTGGCTGTAGATCTGCTTCGCGTGCTCCTCGTTGCCGTCGACGAGGGCCAGGCACTCCTGCTGCGCGGCTCCCGCGTCGGCCCGGCGGAAGGCGCCGAACACCCGCTGCTTGAACTGCTCGTCGAGGATGACCTTCTTCTTCTCGGGCTGCGGCGGCGGCGCCGCCCTGGGCCCCTTGCGGCCGACCTTCTTCTTCGCGCCGGGGCGCCCCCCCGGGCGCCGGCGGGCGCGCGGCACGCGCGGGCCGCGCTCCTCCTCGCCCTCGTCCGCGTCGCCCTCGTCGCCCTCGTCCTCGCCCTCGTCCTCCTCCTCGTCGCGCACGGGCCGCTGGCAGCGCGGGCAGGCGCCGTCCTGGAGGTCGTCCTCGTAGCACTCGAAGCGGCAGTGCGGGCAGGCCATGACGTCCTTGAGGTCGAGCGAGAGCTCGCTCGACGTCCCGAGCGCCCCGCCCAGCCCCTTGCCGCACCGCGGGCAGGCCTTCGGCGGCGCGCCCTGCCAGGCGTAGCCGCAGGCGCAGCGGCTAGCCGCCTGCACGCGCCGCCTCCTCGTCGCCGTGGATCGAGAGGATCCGCTCGATCCCCGCCAGGCTGAGCACGTCGCGCACGCAGGCCGCCGGGCTGGCGATCCTCAGCGTGCGCGCCGCCGAGAGCTTCACCAGGGCGGCGACCCCCGACGAGGAGATGTACTCCACCTCCCCCAGGTTCAGCACCACGCGCTCGCCGCGCCCCGGCGGCAGGAGGGCCTCGATCGCCTCGGCGGCCCCGCCGTCGAACTTGCCGCGGGCGCGCACGACGATCGCGTCGGGATGTCGCTCGTGCTCGAGCTCGAACGGCGTCGGCCTCACGCTGCCTCCCTCCGCGTCACGCGTACTCGACCCCGCCGAACGACGCGCGGAAGCGCGCGTAGACCTGCTCCCACGCGAGGCGCGGGCGCTCGGGCAGGCCCGCGATCATGGCGCGCAGCGCGCCGCCGCAGGCGGTGTAGATCATGTAGACCTCGGCGAGGAACTCCTCGAACACGAAGCGCTGGGTGAGGCGCCGCGCCAGCGCGTCGACGAGGAACTCGACGCCGAAGAAGGCGTCCTCCTCGCTGAGCACCTGGTAGTGGGCGTGGATCGCGTCCTTCTCGGCGTCGGGCAGCGCGCACTCGTGCGCGTGGCCGAGCTCGTGCAGGAAGAGCCCCAGGAACGTGCGCCGGGCGCCGCGGCAGGCGAAGTCGTACATGACCACGGCCCCGTCCTGCTCGACGTAGGCGCTGGCCTTGGCCGCGTCCGGCCCCCAGCCGCCGAGCTGGAGGCGCCGGAGCTCGGGGCGCGAGAGGTGCTCGGGCGGGAGGAGCGAGAGGATGCGCTCCATGTCGCCGTAGAGCGGCCCGTAGCCGGGGAAGGGCTCCGGGTCGAAGGGCGCCCGGCGGCCGGGGGCGCCGCTCCTGCGCTTGGTGACCAGCTCGACCTCGTGGCGGGCGAGGAGCGCGGTCAGCCGCGCGAAGGCCTCGTCGTCGCGCCCCTCGAGGACGCCCTCGACGCCCTGCCAGCGGCGGAAGGCGCGGTACTGGTCGCGGCTCACCGGGCACCACATGGAGGACGAGCCGCCCTTCATGCTCCCGCCCATCATGAAGCCGCGCTCGGTCTTGGTGACGCGCTGCCCGAAGCGGAACTCCTGCTCGAGCTCGTCGGTCAGGCCGGGGATCTCGGCCTGGCGGCTGGGCCAGCCGTCGCGGAGGCTCTGCACCTCCGGCGGCATGCTGCGCAGCGCGGCCGCGTCGGTCCCCACCGTCATGCGGGTGGGATCGTACCAGCGGCGCCGGGCGCGCGCACGGCGCGCGGCCGCCCGTCCCGCGGCAACCCGGCGCGGATCGCCTGGCTGACGAGCTCGGTGAGCCGCTCCTCGCGCGCGCGGGCGGGCGCGCCGGGGAGGACGGCGCGCGGGTCGATCGGCGGGTGGTAGCGCACGACGACCTTGCCCTGGCTGGGCAGCGGCCGCCCGGACGGCCAGAGGCGGCGCGCGCCCGCGATCGACACCGGGATCACGGGCGCGCCGGCGAGGAGCGCGAGGCGTGGGCCGCCGCGGCGGGGCGGGTCGATCACGTCGGGCCCCTTCGTGCGGCCGCCCTCGAAGAAGACGCCGAGCGCCCGCCCCTGCTCGAGGACGCGCACGGCGGCCTTGATCGTCGACGGCTGCGGGCGCTCGACGTTGACCGGGAAGGCGCCCATGCTGCGGATGAACGCGCCGACCACCGGCCAGGTGAAGGCGTCCTCCCAGGCCATCCAGGTGATCCAGCGCGTCGTCCCGAGCCCCACCAGCCACGGGTCGACGTAGGTGGGATGGTTCGGGATCACGATCGCCGGGCCGCCCCTGGGCAGGTGCTCGCGGCCGACGAGCTCGAGGTCGAAGTAGCGCTTGAGCAGCAGCCGCGACGCCGCGCGCGCCGGCGAGGCCACCCAGCGCGGAGGGATCGGCGGGACCGGGTCCTCGGCCAGGCGGGCCAGGCGCCTACGGGCGGACTCGGCGGCGGTCTGCTCCACGCCGCCCGATGCTACCGCTACTGGACGAAGAAGGAGAGGACCATGGGCTCGCCGTTGCGCTCGATGAGCACGGCGAAGCGGCGCTCGTTCTTCATCTGCTCGTACATGGCCTTCCCGGCGCCGAGGCTGGTGCCGATCGGCTGGCCGTTGACGGAGATCACCTTGTCGCCCGGGCGCAGGCCCACGCGCTGGGCGAGGTAGCTGTGCTCGTCGATCCAGTTGACCTGGTAGGCCGTGGTCTTGCCGTCGCGCGCGGTCGTGAAGTTGCCGCCGCCCTCCTGGACGAGGTCCCAGGTGGCCTCGAACGACTGGTACTTGCGGTAGAGGATGTCCGGGACCTGCTGCGGCTGGGCGTAGCTCACGCCGGGGACCTGCTTGAGCCAGGGGAAGCCCGGGATCTGCTGGGCCGGGGGGATGTTGCCCTCGGCGACGAAGTAGTCGGTCGTGGCGACGGGGGGCGAGGTGGCGGGGGCGTCGCCGCCGCCGCCGGCCGGGCTGGCGGGCGCCGGCGGGGCGCGGAAGGCCACGTCGCCCGGGTTCAGCTGGGCCTGCGCGAAGCTCGCGCGCCCCGAGCGGCGGCGCTGCTGCAGGAGCCAGTCCTGCGTGTCGAGCGCCGCCTGCTCGACCACGGGCGGGATCCCGTGCCGCAGCCCGCCCGGGAGGAGCGAGCAGAACGTCACGAAGGCGGCCACGGCCAGGACGGCCATGCCCGCCAGCAGCAAGATCAGCTTCTCGACGAGGTCGATCCTCACGCGCCCTCCGAGCGGCGACCCTCCGGACGGTACCCGCCCCCGGCGTGGAGGGTCAAGGCGCGCGGGGGCTCCGGCTGCCTTGACGCGCGAGGGCGCCCGGGGTTGAGCGCGCGGGCCAGAGGTCCGGCCGGAAACGCGAGCCGACTCCGGCCGGGGGTCCCTGTGCTCGGCCGCAGAATCACCCGCAAGCCCATGAGCGCGAGGAGACAGCGGCCGAGCACACGGATCCCCCGGCGTCAGCGATGAGGCCAGACGGGGCGGTGGGGAAGCCGCTTCGCGGCGTCCCCGCCGCCCCACTGGCGAGGCCGCCCCGCCGAGGGGTAC
>JAMLIC010000112.1 GCA_023954375.1 Planctomycetota bacterium | reverse complement strand
CGCCAGCCGCGGCCGCAGCCGTCGATCACCCTACTGTCCCCAGCCCTCGGGCTCCACCTGCCGCGGCAGGTCCGCCCGCGCCCCCTCGAGCCACGCCCTCCACGCGGCGGCGTCCTCGCCGTGGTTCACGCCGGCGATCGCCGGCAGGGCCTCGAGGGCCAGGGCGCGCTGGTCGTCGAGGAACGCCGTCACGGCGGGGGCGACCGCCTCGGGCGCCTCCCAGGGCTCCGCGGCGGCGAGGCAGGCGTCGAGGAGGCGCGGCGTGTCGAGGAGGCGCACGAGCGCCTCGAGCGTGACGGGCGCGCGCAGGTCGACGAGGCCGGTGAACGTCGCCGGGTCCACGCCGACGAGCCGGCCCGTGGCCACGGTGTCGTCCGCCGTGCGGCCGTCGGGGAGGTCCTCGAAGCGCGCGCGGGCGCGGCCGAGCTCGAGGACGTCGCCGTCGGCGAGGAGGCCGACCTCCTTGCGCACCCCGCGCACGGTCGTGCCGAAGCGGCTCCCCTGGTCGTGGAACGCGTAGCGCGTGTTGAGGCGCAGGAGCGACAGGTGCCGGCGCGAGACCGAGCGCTCGGGCACGGTGATGTCGGCGTCGTCGGCCCGGCCGAGCGACCACTCCTCGTGCTCGGCCAGCGCCACCTCCACCGGCGGCGCGTCGGGCGACGGCGTGATCACGAGCCGCCCGCGGGCGCGCAGGCCCGGCGCGCGGAGCTGCCGCGGGTAGGAGGTGCGCGCCTCGAACCACCAGGTGAGCCAGGCGTCGACCGAGCGGCCGAGGTTCTCGCGCGTCGTGCGGAAGAGGCGGTCGACGATCCGCCACACCCGCTCCTGCGCGGCGACGCGCGCGCGGTCGAGCGCCCGGGACGCGTCGTCGGCGCCGAGGCCCAGCCGGTCGAGGCGCGCGCGCGAGCGCTCGAGCTGCGCCAGGACCACGCGCGTGTCGAGCGCCTCGAAGCAGGCGACGAGCGCCCGCGGGTGCGCCGCGTCCTCGAGCGCCGCCGCGAGCAGCCCGCTGACGACCACGGGCGGCCCCTGCCGCTCCTGCTCGGGGGTGGCCTTCGAGAGCGTCCGGTAGCGGTCGGAGGACGGCGGGACGAGCCGGCCCGACCCGGGCCGCCGCCCGACGTTGCCCGCGCGGTAGCGGAGGACCGGGCCCTCGCCGAACTGCAGGCGGTCCTTGTCGCGCAGGACGATCTCGCGCACGCGGCGGCCGTTGATCCGCGAGCCGCCCCGCGCCTCGAGGTCGCGCAGGAGGACGCCGCCGAGGGTGCGCTCGAGCACCGCGTGCCGGTCGTCGACCGACGGGTGCTCGAGGCGCACGGACGCCTGCGGCGCGCTCCCCACGTCGAAGCTCGGCGCGCCGAGGAGGGCCCAGGGCTCGCCGGGGCCGTCGACCGGCTCGAGGCGAGGGACGTCCGGGAACTGCCCGCGCAGGATCCGGTCGAGGTCGGCCAGGAGCGCGCGCGCGTGCGGCGGACGGTGATTGCGGTCGCGCTCGAGGAGCTGCGTGACGACGTGGCACACGGGCGCCGGGACGTCGGGGGCGATGGTCGCCAGCGGGTCGTAGCGCCCGGCCTGGATCTTCCACGAGTAGTCGGCGGGCGTGCGCCCCTTGAAGGGGAGCTGGCCGCCGAGGAGCAGGTAGTAGACGACGCCCAGCGCGTAGAGGTCGGCCCGGTGGTCGACCTCGTGGTCGCCCCACTGCTCGGGCGCCATGTAGGCCGGCGAGCCGAGGATCTCGCCGGCGTGCGAGACGACCTTGCTGTCCATCGCCTTGGCCAGGCCGAAGTCGAAGACCTTGAGGATCCCCCCGCGCGCGACCAGGATGTTGTGCGGCTTGATGTCGCGGTGGATGACGTTCTGCTCGTGGGCGCCGGCCAGCGCCGAGGCGATCTGCTTGACCGCCCGCGTCGCGCTCTTCCAGTTGAACTTGCCCCGCTCCTCGACCAGCTCCTGCAGCGTCGGGCCCTCGACGTACTCGAGCACCAGGTAGGGGAGCGTCCCCTCCTCCCCGGCCGCGAACACCTTGACGACGTTCGGGTGGTCGAGGGCGGCCATGACCTCGCACTCGCGGCGGAAGCGGGCCTGGGCCTGCGGGTCGTCGGTGGCCGAGAAGACCTTGACGACGTAGTGGCTCTCGAGCGAGCCGACGCGGGCGGCGCGGTAGACCTTGCCCATGCCGCCCTCGCCGATCTTCGCCTCGGCGATGTAGCTGCCGAAGCGATGGCCGACGTAGGGGTCGTCGGGGGGCATGCCGCCGGCGGTGGTCCCCGTGAGCATGGCGAGGAGCGTGCGGCCCTGCGTGCGCGTGAGGACGCCCGCCTGGTGCAGGGCCGTGAGGAAGCCCGCCAGCTCGGTGTCCTCGTCCTGGGTGTCCTCGCCCGGCGGACGCTCGCGCCACGCCGCGACGTGCGGCGCGACCGTGGCCGGCGAGGCGATCCCCAGGTTGACGATCGCCCGTACCGCCTGGTCGATCGGGTCGTAGACGTCCACGCGCCCTCAGGCTAAGCATTCGGGTCCCTCGGCGCACGCCCCACAGGACGGCCCTGCCCATGCGACCCGGATGCGTCGCACCCCCGGGTTCCGGGAGATGGAGCGGATCGGGGGGCGCGGGCGACAAGTGCTGGCGCACGGGCCGCTTGCTCGATCTCATGGGTGTGGTCCGGGGGATGCAGGGCCCCCGCGAAACCCCCGCCCCGCGGGGCGGGCGAACCAGACACAAGGGGACCACCCTCATGCGCAGGCACTTCCTCGGCGCCGCGGGCGCCCTCGGCCTCGGACTCCTCCTGGCGGGTCCGGCCCAGGCCCAGGAGCTGAACCTCGGCGGGAGCTACTCGATCACCGGAAAGGACAAGACCGGCCGCTTCCGCGGCACGGCCACGCTCACGCAGGAGGCCGGCGGCCGCGTCGCGGGCGACCTCCGGCTGGACTACCTGCGCTGGAGCTGGTCGTCGTTCAGCTACGCGCCGTCGGGCCGGCGGGGGACGGCGCGGATCGAGGCGGAGCTGCGCGGGCAGACGCTGCGCGGGCGCCGCTACACGACGACCGGCCTGACCAACGTCCTCACCGGCCTCGACAACGCCGAGTCCTTCGCGATCACCTACGGGGTGGCGCTGAACGACGCGCCGAGCGAGCACGGCTCGCGGGTGAAGAGCGTGGGCGGGCGCTTCGACGACGGCCGCGGCCAGGAGAGCCTGACCGGCCACCGCCCCTCGGCGCCCACGCCGCCGCCGCCGCCGCCCGCCGGCAACGACCGGATCGAGCTGCCGGCGCGGCTGCTGGCCGTCCCCGGGGCGCCGGAGGAGGGCCGCCAGACGTTCACGGTGCGCGTGGACGGGAGCGCCGCCAGCCTGTCGGTCGCGGGGCCGGGCCGGCTCCTGCGCAACGGCGCCGCGGTGAGCGGCGCGCTCCAGCTCCAGCCGGGCGCGCACACGCTGCAGGTCGAGGGCACGGGCGACGGCCGCGTGACGGTGACCCTGCGCCGCGGCTCGGCCGAGGCGGCGCGCGCCACCTCGGAGTCGGCGGTCGAGCGCCTCTACGCGATCCTCTGGGGCTACCAGGGGACCGAGATCGACTACCTCGAGGGCGACGTCGCCAAGACCCTGCGCAACGTCCTCCCGCACCTGCCCGGCTACGCGCTCGTCGAGGACGGGCCGAGCTTCGACCAGCGCAAGATCGACGAGGGGCTGAAGGACCCGACCAACCCGCGCCGCGTCCTCAACGACTGGTGCGTGAGCCGCGACGAGCTGTTCCGCTACCTGCGCCGCGGCACCCTGCGCGGCATCGCCTGGGGCTCGCACGGCTTCATGGAGCCGTTCCCCGGCTGCCCCGACGAGGAGCTCGACATGTTCGAGAGCCGCGTGTGGACGGCGCCGAACAGCGGCCCGCGCACGACCGAGAAGAAGACCTTCGTGCGCGAGTGGCGCGAGGCGATGGCCGCGTCGGTCCGCACGCACGGCCCGCTCGACTTCGCCCTCATGCACTCGTGCTGCACGGGCGCGATCGGCAGCTACCGCGACGAGGTGTGGAACTACACGGACGCGACCACGAAGTCGCGCGCCCGCACCGTCCTGGGCGACCCGCTGCCCCGGTGGGACCGGCTGCGCTACACGTCGTTCGACGCGCTGCAGCCGCAGGTGCGCTACCTCAAGACCTACGTCGGGCCGTCCTACTACGGCTACGGCGACGTGAACTGGGCCTCGATCCGCAACTCGCTCGAGCCCGCGCGGTGAGCCGGGGCCTCCGGGCGCTGACGCTCGTCGCCCTGGTCGGGAGCGCCGTGCACGCGCAGGACACGCCCTGGTGGGACCGGCCGGAGGCGCGCGCGGAGGCGCGCCGCACGCTCGAGCAGGTGCGGACGATCGTCGAGGCCACCGAGCGGGGCGACCCTCGCCCCGCGGCGGCGGCCCTCCAGGACCCCGCGTGGATCGTGCGGTCGATCGCGGTGATCCGCCTCGACGTCCTGGGCCTCGACGCGGGGACGACGGAGGCCCTGCGCGAGCTGGCCGACCCCGGCCGCCCGCCGCCGGACGCCGACTCGAAGCCGCTGCGGCGGGCGCGCGAGTTCGCGGCCGCGCTCGAGGTCGACCTCGGCCCCGCGGTCGAGGTGCCGCCGCGCGAGGCGGCGCGGATCGCCGCCTCGATCCTCACCGAGCGGGTCAAGGGCGGCCCCCCCGACGAGGACGCCGCCGCCAAGCGGCGCCTCGTCGAGCACCTCCTCGCCTGGCGCCCGGTCGTCCCCGAGAAGGCCGACCGCGCCTGGCTCGCCCGGCGCCTCCTCGGCCTGACCGACATCGACCAGGCCCTCGAGGACCTCAAGGCCCCCACGGCGCAGCGGGCGGTGGGCGACGACGGCGACGCGGTCTTCGCGTGGTACCGGTCGAACGCGCCCTACCTGTACTGGCACCCGCGGGAGCGGCGCCTGCGCGTCGACGTGGCCGCGCGGGTCGCGCGCCAGCCGACGGCGGAGTTCCGCCGGGGGACCCCGTGGGGCCCGGAGGAGGGGCCCAACGCGCCGCCGCGGGAGACGGACGCGCAGCGGTAGGTCGTCAGGTCGCCCAGCGCTGGAGCAGCCAGCGGACGACCTCCGGCAGGCGCGCGCCGACCGTGAGCGTGTGGCCGGTCCCCGGCGACTCGAGCACGGTGATCGGCGCGCCGCGCGCGGCGGCGCGCCGCGCGCGGTCCGCCAGGAGCGCGCCGGGCGCGACGAGGTCGCGCTCGGCCGCGACCGCCAGGAGCGGCGCCCCCGGGCCGAAGCGCCCGCCCGAGAAGCAGGCGACGGCAGCGAGCACGTCCGCGCGCGAGCGCGCGAGGTCCGCGGCCGCGCCGCCGCCCATGGAGTGGCCGATCGCGTAGACGCGCGCCCGGTCGACGGCGTGGTCGCGCGCCACGGCCGCGACCACGGCGTCGAACCCGGCGGGGCCGGTCGCCAGCAGGGCGTCCGTCGACGGCGAGGCGACGAGGAACCCGTGCGCATCGGCCAGGCGCACGATCGCGCCGCCGCCGTAGGCCTCGGGGAACATGCCCTCCTCGCCGCCCATGCCGTGGAGCGCCACGACCAGCGGCCGCGGCCCGGCGGCGCCCGGCGGCGCGTAGGTGCGCAAGGGGACGTCGCGGCCGCCGGCGCGGACGACCTGCCACAGGTGGCCGGCGCGGCCGCGGTAGGGGTCCTCGCCGCCCGCGAGCGCCTCGACCTCGGCCTCGACCTCGGCCATCCGCGCCGGGAGGTCGACGAGGTGCATCGACGCGGCCCGCACGACGTCGGCCCGGAGCAGGCGCGCCGCGCGCCCGCGGCAGACGTCGGCGGCGGGCCCGGGCGGGAGCGCGTCGAGGCGCGCGAGGACCGCGTGCGCGGCGGCCTGGGGCGGCCGGGCGACGACGACCAGCGGGCGCTGCTCGATCGCGGGGCCGTCGCCGGCCACGACCTCGAGCGCGTGGAGCCCGGGGTGCAGGTCGCGCGGGAGCGCGACGTCCAGCGGCGCGCCCGGCGCGAGGTCACCCGTCCAGACGACGCGCCCGTCCGGCGCCCGCAGGAGGAGCCGCGCCGGCGCGGGGGCGGAGGGCGTCACGCGCAGGGCGGTCGCCTGCCCCGCCACGACGAGCTCGGGGGCCACCGTCAGGCGCACGGCCGCCGCGCGGCGCCAGGCCGCGTCGAGCCCGAGCAGGTCGGCCGTGGCCTCGTCGAGGGCGCGGACCGCGCCGGCGGCGTCACCTGCGAAGAACGAGATCGTGGCCAGGTCGAAGCGCCGGTTCCACGGCCCGGGGTCCGCGGGCTCGACCTGCCGGTAGCCCGCCTCGAAGCGGCGGTAGGCGCGCGCCAGGTCGGCGCGGTCCGCGGCGAGGGCAGGCGGGGCGAGGAGCAGCGTGGCGAGCGCGAGGTGGACGGCGCGCATGGTGACCTCCGGTCGCGCTCCTGGCGCGGGACAGCATCGGCCCGACGCGCCTCGCCCCTAGCCGCGGAGGGCTGCGAGGGCACGAGTTGACGCGGGGCGGTCGCCCGTGGGCGCGAGCGCGCCATTGTCGACCGAACGCGGGCCCGACACCATGCAAGGGCGGGAGGCTGTTGAGCCGATCGACCCAGCTGGGGGAGGAGGAGCGAGGAGCCCGGTGGCGTTCGGACCTGACCTGAATCCCTGGGACCCGCGCTCGGTGGCGCGCTGGGCGGCGAGCAAGGTGTGGGACGAGGCGGAGAGCCGCATCCTCTGGCTCCGCATCAACCTCGACGGCCCGGGCTACATGCTCACCATGCCCGAGAAGACGCCGCGCGGCGGCGTGTGGACGCGGGTGGCCCTGATCGACGTCGAGGACGCCATGCGCATCGCGCAGCGCGGCCCGCGCGGGTGGCCGGCGCTGTGCCGGCTGGCGGAGAAGATCGAGGAGGCCCTCCCCCCTCCTGATTGATGGTGTGATCGCGGCTGCGGGCGACGATGGC
>JAMLIC010000111.1 GCA_023954375.1 Planctomycetota bacterium | reverse complement strand
GACCGCTCAGGCTCGGTCGGCGGCCAGGGGGCCGCCTTCCCTCGCCTTCGCGCCGCCTCGCCTCGCCCTCCTCGGCCTCGCCTGGGGCTCTCGCTGCGAAGGCGCGGTGAGGTGTGCTCGGAGGCGGCTCGGCCGTCTGCGAAGACGGGTTCGAGGACAGGCCCTGGTCCGAGAGGCGGCCGCACCGAGGGGACGTAGGGGCGCAGGCTGCTGCGCCCGTCGTCGAGCGGCGCCTCGGGGGTCCTGACGGTCGAGCGTTCCGACCCCGGGGCGCAGCAGGCTGCGCCCCTACGACCCGCGCGCGCGCCGCACCGGCCGGCATCCGCGGCCGCAGCCGTCGATCACACTCGCTCCACCCCGCGGAGCTTCGCGCTCCGCGCGCGCTGGTTGTGCAGGCACTCCGTCTCGGTCGGCCGCACGGGCCGGCGCGTGAGGACCTTCACGAGCCCGCGGCGCGCGGCGTTGCGCAGGACCTCCTTCACCACCCGGTCCTCGCCCGAGTGGAAGGAGATCGCCGCCGCGCGCCCGCCGGGGGCGAGGAGCTCGACCGCGTCCCACAGGCCCTCCTCGATCGCCGCCAGCTCGTCGTTGACGAGCATGCGCAGGGCCTGGAACGTGCGCCGCGCCGGGTGGACGCGCGAGGAGCGCCGGCCGTAGGCCTCGAGGACGATCGCCGCCAGCTGCGTCGTCGTCTCGACCGGCAGCCGGCGCTTGATCAGCTTCACGATCTCGCCGGCCAGCGGCTCGTCGCCCAGGACCTCGACCCGCTCGGCCAGCTCGGCCGAGGGCAGCGCCAGGAGCAGCTCCGCCGCGGTCGGTCCGCGCGTCGGGTCGAAGCGCATGTCGAGCGGCCCTTCGCGCCGGTAGCTGAACCCGCGCGCCGCCTCCTCGATCTGCGGCGACGAGAGCCCGAGGTCCATGAGCACCGCGGTGGGCGCCGGCCAGCCCCGCTCGCGCGCCACGCGCCCGACCTCGCGCAGGCTGGCGTGCGCGAGCGTGACGCGCGCGCCGAGGTCGGCGAGCGCCGCGGTCGAGCGCTCGACCGCGAGCGGGTCGGCGTCGAGCCCGAACGCCCGCGCCCCGGGGCCGGCGCGCTCGAGGAACGCCCGCACGTGGCCGCCGAGGCCGAGCGTCAGGTCGTAGAGGACGGCGTCGGGGCCGGGCGCGAGGAGGTCGAGCACCTCGTCGCGGAGGACCGGGGCGTGGGTGAAGACCTGCTCCGGCTCGTCGTCGGGCGCCTCGGCCACGTCGTCGTCGTCCTCGTCGTCGTCGCGCCCGGACGGGCTCACGAGAGCACCTCGACCGCGTCGCCCACGCGCACGGCGCCGCCCTGGACGATCCGCCCGTAGACCCCGGCCCGCACGCGCGGGCGCAGGGCGTCCATGAGGCCGACCGCCACGTCGTCCATGAGCTGACACGGCCGCGTCTCGCCGAGCACCTCGACCTCGACCGACCCGACGCGCAGGCGGCGCTTCAGGGCGGCGTGGAGGTCCACGCCCTCGACGAGCAGGTTGGCGCGCCGCCCCTCGGGCGGGAGCGCCCCCGCGCCCAGCGCCTCGCAGGCCTCCGCCCAGCCGGCGGCCGACAGGAGCGTCACCTGCCGCTTGCCGCCGTGGGCGTGGTCGCCCTCGAGGCCGACGCCCTCGACCGCGAGGGTCTCGGTCACCTCGCGCACCGGCGTGCGCGCGGACGGACGGAGGAAGATGCGCACCAGGCGGCCGGCGGTCATGGAGACGATTAGACTCGACGCCATGCGCGACCGGGAGGACGTGATCGCCGGCGCCCTCCTCGGCACGGCCGTCGGGGACGCGCTGGGCCTGCCGCTCGAGGGGCTCTCGCCGCGGCGCGCCGCGCGCCTGTTCCCCGGCCCGGTCCGGCACCGGTTCGTGGCCGGGCGCGGCCTCCTCAGCGACGACACCGAGCACGCCTGCCTGGTCGGCCAGGCGCTGCTCGCCTCGGGCGGCGACCCGCCCCGCCTCGCCCGGTCGCTCGGCTGGCGCCTGCGCGGCTGGCTGCTCGGCCTCCCGGGCGGCGTCGGCTGGGCCACCCTGCGCGCGTGCCTCAAGCTGTGGCTCGGCTTCGGCCCGACGCGCAGCGGCGTGCGCTCCGCCGGCAACGGGCCGGCCATGCGGGCGCCGCTGCTCGGCGCCTGCGCCGGCGACGACGACGCGCGCCTCGCCGCCTGGGTCGCGGCGGCGACGCGCGTGACCCACACCGACCCGCGCGCCGAGGAGGGGGCCCTGGCCGTGGCCCTGGCCGCGCGCGAGGGCGCGCGCCTCGGCCCCGCCGGCCTCGCCCCGGCCGCCTTCGTCGCCGCCCTCCCCGAGGAGATCGCGCGCCTGCGCGGCGAGGCCGCGACCCCGGACCTCCGGCGCGCGCTCGAGCAGGTCGCGGCGCACCTCGACCGGCCCGGCGCCGACCTCGCGCGCGCCATGGGCCTCGAGCGCGGGGTCACGGGCTACGTGCTCCACACGGTGCCCGTGGCCCTGCACGTGTGGCTGCGCCATCCCGGCGACCCCCGCGCCGCGCTGACCGAGGTCCTGGCGCTCGGCGGCGACGCCGACACGGTCGGCGCGATCGCCGGCGGCCTCGTCGGCGCGACGGCCGGCGCCGCCGCGCTGCCGCCGGAGTGGGTGGACGGGATCGCCGACTGGCCGCGGTCGGTCACGTGGCTGCGGCGCCTGGCGGCGCGGCTGGCGCGGCGCTTCCCGGCGCGCGGCCAGGGCGAGGCCCTGGCGCCCCTGCCGCTCGCCTGGCCCGCGCTCCTCCCGCGCAACGCCCTGTTCATGCTCCTCGTCCTCGCGCACGGCCTGCGGCGGCTGCTGCCGCCCTATTGACCCCCTCGCGCCCAGGGCGACACTGGACGCTCCATGCCCATCGACTTCCCCATCGCCCAGCTCCCGACCGACATCTCGCTCGAGGACGCCGTCGAGGCGGTCTACGGCGACGACCTCGACTGGCTCTCGGGCAAGCTGCGCCGCGGCGTCTCGTGCCTCGTCGAGTGCGACAAGCAGCTCGTGACCTTCCTCTACGCCGCGCTCCGCGGCCGCCTGCGCGACACGTCGGGCGGCGCGAGGGGCCTGCGCTGCCGCTACGTCTCGGGCCAGCCCGGCCGCGCCGAGCCGCAGCAGCAGCAGCAGGGCCAGGCGGCGCCGCCGCAGCAGCCGCCCATGGGCACGCTGATCCAGCTCATGGTCCGCGAGATCATGGAGATGGTCCGCTCGGCCGAGCCGGGGACCGTGATCGTCGTCCCGCACCTCGACCTCCTCACGACGACGACGCGCAGCGGCCTGTCGATGGAGGCCAAGGAGGTCATCGCGCTCTGCTACGAGAACCCGGACGTCCTGCTCCTCGGCTTCAAGGACCCGGAGTTCGAGCTGCCGAAGACCGTCGAGAGCGTGTTCGCCGCCAAGCGCACGATCGTGGGGATCCCGCGCGACCGCCTGCCGCGCGTGATCCTCCAGCGCGAGGCGCGCAAGTTCGGCGTGGAGTCTTTCGACCCGTTCGCCCTCTACAAGTACGTCTCGGGGCTGAACGTCGTGCGCCTGCGGCAGCTCCTGGCCCAGTTCTCCGACCGCCTCGACTTCGACCCGCGCGCGCCCGAGACGCGCGAGCACGTCTTCCGCGAGATCCGCGACCTCACCCGCGGCGCCGAGCTCGACGTGCCCAAGATCGACCTGCGCGCCGACGTCGGCGGCTACGCGGGCGTGAAGGAGCGGATCGAGAAGGACATCCTCTCGCTCCTGCGCGCGCGCGACGCCCTGAGCAGCGTCGACGACGTCAAGCGCATGGAGGAGCTGATCCCGCGCGGCATGATCTTCGAGGGGCCGCCGGGCACCGGGAAGACCTACTTCGCCAAGGCGATCGCCACGGCGATCGACGCCACGGCGATCGTCGTCTCGGGGCCGGAGCTCAAGTCCAAGTGGGTCGGCGAGTCGGAGTCGAACCTGCGCTCGGTCTTCACCCGCGCCCGCCGCTCGGCCCCGGCGATCGTGATCTTCGACGAGCTCGACTCCTTCGCCGTGCGCCGCGGCAGCTACACCGGCTCGGGCGTCGAGCACTCCATGGTCAACCAGCTCCTCACCGAGATGGACGGCTTCCGCAAGGAGGAGCTCGTCTTCGTCATCGGCACGACGAACTTCGTCGAGTCGCTCGACGAGGCGCTCCTGCGCCCGGGCCGCTTCGAGCTGAAGATCCGCATCCCCTACCCCAAGGAGAAGGACCGGCGCGAGATCCTCGGCATCTACGCGAAGAAGTTCGGCCTGGACCTGCCCGAGGACGTCTTCGACTACGTCGTGCGCAAGACGTCGGGCTACGTGAACGCCGAGCGGCGCACGCGCTTCACGGGCGACCACCTCTACGCGATCTGCCGCGGCCTGGCGCGCGAGAAGGTGCGGCGCGGCGGCGCGCACACGTTCAGCAAGAAGGACGTGGACGAGATCATCGGCGACGCGTTCGAGCTCAAGCCGCCGAGCAAGGACGAGGAGAAGATCATCGCCACGCACGAGTGCGGCCACGCGCTCGTGGCGGCGCTCGTGGCCGAGGCGGCCCGCCCCGACAAGGTGACGATCGAGGGGGAGGAGGACGAGCCGAGCGCCTTCTACACGCGCTTCGACGTCTCGCACCAGGGCGTCGTCCTGCCGCGCCCCGAGGTCCGGGCGCGGATCGCCGTGTCGCTCGGCGGCCGCGTCGCCGAGGAGGTGGTCTACGGCCAGCCGTCGGCGGGCGCCGCCGACGACCTCTACCGGGCCACGCAGATGGCCAGGGCCATGGTCGAGGCCTGGGGCATGGGCTCGAGCCAGGAGTTCTGCTACGAGGAGGCGCGCGACGGCTGGGCGCGGCGCCGGCTCTCGAACAGCCGCGAGGAGGCGATCGACCGCGACGTCGACGCGATCCTCAACGAGGAGAAGGAGCGCGTGCGCGCGCTCCTGACCGCCGAGCGCGCCACGCTCGAGGCGATGGCCGCGCTGCTCGTCGAGAAGCGCGCGCTCGAGCTCAAGGAGCTGAAGGAGTTCTTCGCCGGGCGGGGCCACGAGGTCGACTGGCGCGACGCGCCGCGCCTGGTCGACAAGGTCGACGCGGCCGCGGCCGCCGCCGCCGCGCCGGCGGCCGAGGAGGTGCGCTAGTGGGCCAGATCGAGATCCGGTTCCGCATGAACATGGCGACCGGCAAGAAGGACATCTTCATCGACCTCGAGACCGACGAGGACGCCATGCGCCACGAGCACGAGCGCGACCATCGCAAGATCGTCGAGCGGCTCATCGGGCAGGGGCTGATCGAGGCCGAGGAGGTGGGCGAGGTCACGGTCGAGCGCGCGGCGCCCGGCCAGCCGATCGAGCAGCCTCGCGAGGCGCCGCCCGAGCGCCAGGCCGACGCCCAGCAGGGCGGGGGGTAGCTACTCCTCGTCGTCGAGCGGCGGGAGCGCCTCGATCCGGCGGATCTGCTGGCCGACGAAGGCCCGCAGGTTGTCCTTCTCCTCGGGGAGGAGCTCCAGCACGCGGCGGTAGTCCGCCAGCGCCGCCGACCGCCGCCCGAGCTTCTCGCGCACCATGCCGCGCTCGGCCGTGATCCGCGGGTGGTCGGGCTCGGCGGCCAGGTAGGCCGAGAGCTCCTCCTCCGCGCGCGCCAGCGCCTCGGCGCCGCCGCGCGCGTGGAGGGCCAGCCCGGTGGCCAGGCGCACCTTCGGATGGTCGGGCGCCAGCGCCGCCGCCCGGGCCAGGTCGTCGAGGGCCCCGTCCAGGTCCTTCATGCGGCGCCGCAGGTCGCCGCGGGTGAAGAGGGCCTGGACGAAGTCCGGCCGGAGCGCGAGCGTGCGGTCGAAGTCGGCGAGGGCGCCCGGGTAGTCCTCGACCGCGTTGCGCAGGAGCGCGCGGTTGAAGTGGAGGTGCCAGTCCTCGGGGGCGAGGTCGATCGCCCGGTCGAGGTCGGCCAGCGCCCCCTGGAGGTCCCCGAGCGTCTCGCGGACGTCGGCCCTCCTGGCGTAGGCGCCGCCGTAGCGCGGGTCGAGGCGCAGCGCCGCGCTGTAGGCGTCGACGGCCTCCTGCGGCCGCCCCGCCTTGTCGAGCACGTCCCCCAGGCCGGAGAGGAGCTCCGGGGTCGGCCGACCGAGGGTCAACGCCTGGCGCAGGTCGTCGACCGCGCCGGCGGGGTCGCCCAGCGCCGCGCGCACCACGGCGCGCTGCCGCCACACCTCGTCGTACTCGGGGTCGAGCGCGACCGCCCGGTCGAGGTCGGCGCTGGCCAGCTCGAGCTCGCGCCGGAGCCGGCGCACCTCGCCGCGCCGCGACCACGTCACGCCGAGGTCGGGGCGCAGCGCCACGGCCCGCTCCGCGTCGTCGAGCGCCCGGTCGAGGTCGCCGCGCTTCATCCCGACGCTCGCCCGGTTGAGGAGGCCGAGGAGGTCGTCCGGCTCGGCGGCCAGGCCGGCGTCCAGGAGCGCGCCCGCCTCGTCGGTGCGCCCGAGCTCGAGCAGGACCGTGCCGGCGTCGATCTGCCAGCGCCCTCGCGGCTCGAGCGCGAGCGCGGCGGCGTAGTCCTCCGTGGCGCGCGACTTGTCGCCGAGGCGGTCGCGCGCCCAGGCGCGCGTGGCGAGGCCCTCGGCGCGCATCTCGGTGACCTCCGCGGCGCGCACGATCGCCTCGGCGTCCTCCAGCGCCCCCGCCGCGTCCCTGAGCGCGCGCCGCGCCCGGGCGCGCGCGAGCCGAGCGCCGAGGTGGACGGGGTCGAGGGCGATCGCGACAGACGCGTCCTCCGCGGCGCCCGCCGCGTCGTCGAGCACGAGGCGCGCGCTCGAGCGCAGGAGGAGGGCCTCGACCCGATCGGGGCGCGCGACGAGCGCGGCCGTGGCGCGCTCGAGCGCCTCCGCGGGCCGCCCCGAGGTCAGGGCGGCGAGCCCCTCCTCGAGCGGGTCGGGCGCCGACGGGTCGGGCGCCGACGGCGGCGCGGGCTCGACCGGCCGCTCGACGGGCGGCGGGGGCAGCGGGGGAGGCGCGTCGGCCACCGGCGCG
>JAMLIC010000110.1 GCA_023954375.1 Planctomycetota bacterium | reverse complement strand
GCGCGCGTCGGGCTGCGTCTCCACGCAGGTGGGCTGCGGCGTGCGCTGCGCCTTCTGCGCCAGCGGGCGCGAGGGGCTCGTCCGCAACCTGACCACCGGCGAGATCGTCGGGCAGGCGCTGCTCCTGCGCGCGCGGGCGCGGGCGCGCGGGCTGCACCTGGGCGGGCTCGTCGTCATGGGCATGGGCGAGCCGCTCCACAACCTCGACGCCCTGCAGGTGGCGCTCCGCAACCTCGTCTCGCCCTGGGGCGGCGAGCTGGGCCCGTCGGGGATCACGGTGAGCACGGTCGGCGTGGTCGAGGGGCTCGAGCGCCTCGCGCGCGAGGGGCCGGCCGTGAACATCGCCCTGAGCCTGCACGCGCCGGACGACGCCACGCGCGCCCGGATCGTGCCCCTCGCCCCGCGCCTGCCGCCCGTGCGCGACCTCGTGGCCGCGGCCGGGGACTATGCCCGCGCGACCCGCCGGTTCGTGACCGTGAGCTACGTGCTGCTCGACGGCGTCAACGACGCGCCGGAGCAGGCCGACGCCCTGGCGGCGCACGTCGTCGGGAGCGGCGTGCACCACGTGAACCTGATCCCCTGGAACGACGTCGACGGGCTGGGCTTCGCCGCCTCGCCGCCCGACCGGGCGCAGGCCTTCTTCGAGCGCGTCCGCGCGGCCGGCGTCCCCGTGCACCTGCGGCGCGCGCGCGGGGCGGCCGAGGACGCGGCCTGCGGGCAGCTCCGCCGGCGCTCCGTCCAGGGCGCAGGTTGAACGCGGCCCGGGACGTCCTGCGCGGCCGTGGTACCTTCGAGGCGGGGTGGGGCGGGAGCCCGCGCCGCCGGCGGGGGGCGGAGGACGGCGTGGCGGACACGCGGCTGCGGCGGCTCGAGCGGGCCGCCGCCCAGGGCGACCTCGATGCCCGGGTGCGCCTCCTCTGCGAGCGGCTGCGCTCGGGCGAGCTGGACGAGGAGCGGGTGCGGCTCGCGGCCTACCTCGGCGACCCGGCGGCCCGCCTGCTGCTCGGGCCGAAGGCCCCCGACCTCCCCGTGATCCGCGCCCGCGGCGGCCTCGAGCTGAACCAGCGGCGCTGGATCACGGGCCTGCGCGCCTACGGCAAGGAGTGGCTGGTGCGCGCGGCGGTGGCCATCGCGCGGGCCCGCTTCACCGCGTGGGACCGCTGGGACGAGGCCGACGAGCGCCCGCGGCGGGCGCTCGCCGCCGCCGAGGCGTGGCTCGCCTGCCCGTGCGAGGCCCACGCGGAGGAGGCGGACCTCGCCCAGCACGCGGCGCTCGGGGCCGCCCACGCCCTCGTCTCGCCCGGGGAGCCGCGGCCGTCGACCGCGCGCGAGGGCCTCTCGCGCCTCCTGTGCGCGGCGGCCGGGGCCGCCGCCACGGCGGCCTTCGCCGCGGCGCAGGCCGCCCGGGCCGCCGCCGCGGACGACGTGCTGCAGGCGTCGGCGTGCGTCCTCAACGCGCTCGGCGGGCGCGAGGACACCGACACGATCCGCGAGGCGCTGGTGGCCGCGGCGCTCGCGTGATCACCCCAGCCGCGCGACCTCCTGGGCCAGGATCCGCCGCGTGATGGCGATGGCGCAGGCGTAGGTGCTGTCGACGCCGAAGAACGAGAGGCTCTTGCTGAGGAGGCTCTGGCGGCGCGAGTAGGGCGTGTCCGACGCGTAGTGGAGGAAGCCGACGTCGAACGGCGTGTCGGTGCACAGGTTCACGATCTCGTTCTCGGGGTGCCGCGTGGGCGAGACGAGCTCGCGGATCGCCGACAGGTAGGGCCCGGCCTCCATCTCCAGCACCGTGTAGCCCTCGCGGTAGAAGGCGCCCATGTAGGCGCGGTTCTGCAGGAAGGCGCCGCGCACCGTCACGGCGCGCTGGTTGTCGAGGACGATCCCCTCGCGCATGTAGGGCTGCACGTCGGCGGCCGCCAGGGCGTTCCTGAACAGGTAGGTGTTGCGCGAGTGCTCGTCGTGGACGGTCGCCGAGATCGACACGTCGCCGACGCGACCGTTGAGCGTGGCGGCCTTGCCCATGATGTAGACGCCGCGCAGGTCGCCCGCGCCCTGCGCCAGCCGCGAGAGGTGGTGGTAGGCGGCCATGCCGAGGGGGTAGTCGATGTTCAGGACCACCGCGTCGCTCGCCCGCAGCCGCTCGAGCCCGGGGACGACGACGCGCGGGTCGAGGCGCTCGGGGATCAGGCGCGACAGGTCGAACAGCTGGATGCCGACGTCGATCTGGCCCGGGCGGTCGTGGGTGCTGATCCCGCCCTCCTCCTCCCAGCGCTGGACCTCCTCGACGCGCTGGTCGATGCTCACCCCGCCCTCGCGCAGGTAGGCGCGCAGCAGGTAGTAGGTCAGGTTCGAGACCGCCGCCTCGTCGCCCTGGCGGATCGCCTCCTGGAGCGGCTCGGCCAGCCCCTCGGGGTCGCGCTCGCGGGCGAACTTGAGGATCCCCTCGCGGTGGGCGCGGGCGTAGCCGCCGAGCAGGTTGACGAGCGAGTGCGTGTTCGACGACACGAAGTAGACCGGCCGGCGCTTGGGCCGCCGCTCGCGCACGTAGAGCGGCTCGACGCCGCTCCACCAGCGCTGCGCCGCGCGCTGGTACTGGGAGAAGGAGCCGCTCAGCAGGCGCATGGCGAGGTCCGACGGCCGGCGCGCCAGCTCGCGCAGCCCGTCGTCCCACGCCTCGGCCAGCGCCGCCTCGAGCATCTCGATGCCGTGCGCGTCGAGCTCGAGCGCCTGCGCCAGCTCCTCGCGGTCGACCGCCACCCGCCCGGCGCTCGCGGCGAGCCGCCGGCCCAGGTCGCTCGGCGCGAGGCGGTGGTGCATCTTGTTCCACTCGATCTGCCACGCGGCGAGGATCGGCACGAGGTCGTCGATGTCGCTCACGCTGGCGACGAACATGGCGACCGTCCCGTCGCCGCTCCAGCGCATCGGACGCCGCCGCCCCCGCGCGCGCACCGCCTTCCACTCGCGGACCGGCAGCCCCGCCTGCTCGAAGCTCTCGTGCGACTGGCCCATGACGACCAGCCGCGCCCGGACCATGCACGCCGGCAGCCGCCCCGCGCTGTAGGCGAACGCCGCCACGTCGGGCCGCGGGTCGCGCGCCCCCTCGTGGAGCGCCGACTCGCTGTAGATGTGCGCCTCCTCGACCCCTCGCACCATCACCTCCCCGGAGGAGCGGAGCAGGGAGACGTAGGTGCGCGTGTAGCGCTCGATGTCATCGGTGGCCAGGCGGGGCGGGTCGCGTCGCATCTTCTACAGCTCTTCGCTCTGGAACATCGCGTCGCCGAGCTCGGGCGCGACGGGCGGGACCTGGAGCGCCTTCGTGGTCTTCACGACCTTCTTCGTGGCCTTCTTCGGCCGGTTCATCTGCACGGGCATCCAGCCCTCGCCCTTCTCCCCGGACGCCGTCGGGTCGAACTCCTCCACGGGCGGGCTGGCCAGCGCCTGGCCGGCGAGCTCGACCTGCTTCTTGCAGCGCTCGATCGAGGCCAGGAGCTCGAGCGGCGCATCGGGCCGGCGCCTGGGGTCCTTGGCCGCGAGGCGGAGGAGGAGCTCGCCCAGCGGCGCCGGGACGGCGGCCTCCTTGGGCGGCGGGGGCAGGGGGGTCTGCAGGTGCGCCTTGAGGACCTCGCGCGGGCTGGGGCCGGTGAAGGGCGGCCGGCCGGTGACCACCTCGTAGCCGAGGATGCCCAGCGCGTAGCAGTCGGTCTGGAAGTCGGGCAGCTTCGTCGGCTCCTGCGCGACCTCCGGCGCCAGGTAGTCCGGGTGGCCCCAGGGGACCCCGAACTGGCCGAAGTTCGCGCCGAGCCCCGCGGCCTCGGCGAAGCCGAAGTCGGCCAGGCGCGCCGGCTGTCCCTCCGCCACGTAGACCTTCTCCGGCCGCAGGTCGCCGTGCGACAGCTCCCGGCCGCGGCCCTGCTGCAGGGCGAGGGCCACGTCCCTGAGCAGGTCGAGCGCCTCGCGCGCCGGCAGCGCCCCCCGGGCCCGCAGGACCTCGCGCAGCGTCCGCCCGGGCGCCAGCTCGGAGACCGCCGCGTCGCGCCCGGCCACGTGGAGGACGCGGAGGACGGCGACGACCCGCGGGTCGATCATCCCCTCCGCGCGCCGCATGGTCTCGAGGATGCGGGTCAGCAGCTCGGGGTACTTCGCGAAGCGCTGGGAGATGACCTTCACGGCCACCGGATGCGGGTGGTCCTTGAGCTCGCCGAGGTAGGTGCTGCCCACCGGCCCCTGGCCGAGCTTTCGCCCGAGCTTGATCGCCGCCGGCTTCTTGTCGTCCTCGCCCCCTGCGCCCGCCTGTCCGCCCCCGGAGCCGAGGCCCGAGCCGAGCGCCGACCCCGACCCCGAGTCGTCGGCGGTGGCGGAGGGCATGAGCTGCTTGGGGAGGCGCATGGTCGTCGTGCGCTCCGCGCTCGGCAGGTCGGGCCCGATCGGCGTGGCGCGGTCGATGCGATCCGCCGTCCAGGTCGACGGCGGCGACGCCGCCTCGAGCTGCTGGGCGACGTTGCGCCACACGGTCGACGTGAGCAGCGGCGGCCCCGAGAGGGGGGTGCCGCCCGCAGGCGTGCTCGGCCGGCTCGCCGCGGGCGCCTGCGGCGCCGGGCCGGGCGCCGGCGCGGCGCCCGCGACGAGGGCCTGCAGCGCCTCCAGCACCGCCGCGCCGTCGGGGAGGCGCTGCTCGGGCGCCTTGGCGACCAGCCCGGCGAGGAACCGGGCGAGCGCCGGGCTGGCCTGCACCACCGGCACCGGCGGGAGGGGCGCCTCGATGTGCTGTCGCAGCACCGCCTGCGCGTCGCCCCGGTAGGGCGGGGCGCCGACCATCAGCTCGTAGAGGAGGATGCCGAGCGCGTAGACGTCGCACGCGGGGGTCGGCGCGTCGAGCCGCTCGGGGAAGACCTCCGGCGCCAGCGCGTCGACGTGGCCGAAGTGCATGCCCACGGCGCCCAGCCCGGCGGCCAGGCACGAGCCGCGCGCCTGGCCGAGGTCGGCCAGGACCGCCCGCTGGCCATCGAAGTAGACCTTGGCCGCCCGGACGTCGCCGCAGGCGAGGCCCTGCGCGTGCGCGGCGGCAAGGGCCAGGGCCACGTCGCGCACGACGCGCACCGCGGTCCGCGCGTCGAGCGGGCCGCGCTCCTTGAGCCACCGGTCGACGGGCTTGCCCGGCGCCAGCTCGAGCAGGGCCACGTCGCGCCCCTCGTAGGTGGTGAGGGCCAGCGGGGCGGCGGCGCTCACGTGACGGAACGACGTCCACGCGGCCAGGTCGAAGAGCACCTGCTTCAGGAGCGCGGGGTGCTCGGCGAAGCGGCTGGTGATGACCTTCACGACCACCGGCGTGCCCGCCGGCGAGAGCTGGCCCGCGTAGCTCGCGCCCAGCGGCCCGCGCCCCAGCTTGGCTCCGATCCGGAAGTCCATCTCGCGCCTCGGCTCCGCCCCTCCCATCGCGCGGGCCCGGCCGGCGCCACACGGTATGGCCCCCCGCCAGAGCCGCGCGGCCCGGGGCCGCGGCACGTCCAGTCTATCCAGCCCGCCGGGCCCGCGCCCGATGCCTTGCGGGGTCCGGCCCCCCGGGGGAACCTCACCTTCGAGGAGGTCGGCCGTGCAGGAGTCCTGGGCGACGTTCGGCGCCGCGTTCGCGGCCGTGTTCGTGGCGGAGCTGGGCGACAAGACGCAGCTCGCGGCGCTCGGGCTCGCGGCCGGCACGCGCCACCCGATCGCCGTGCTCCTCGGCAGCGTGCTGGCGCTGAGCCTCGCCGCCGCGCTCGCGGTCGGCGTCGGCCGCCTCATGCGGGAGGCGATCGACCCGCGCGCCCTGCACTACGCCGGGGCGGCGCTGTTCGTGGCGATCGGCATCGTGATGCTCGTCCGCGGCCCTCAGGCGTGATCGACGGCGCGGGCCGCGGACCCCGCCCGGCCCGCGCGGCCGAGAGGTGAGGCCGGGCGCGCCCGCGCCCCGTCCCGGACGTGGTCCCGCTCTGGCGCATCTCCGGCCGGACCTCTAGCGTAGGTGCCCATGGCCATCCCCATGCGCAAGGTCCGCCTGGACAAGATCGCGTCCGCGACGCGCCACCTGCAGCTCGCCCGCGAGGTGACGATCAGCGAGCAGGCCCTCGCGACGCCCCGCGCCGGGCAGGTGCTCGCCGTGCGCGTGCGCGGGCAGAAGGCGGTCTACAACCAGCTCGAGGACCCGACCGGGCGCCTGCTCGAGCTCGACGACGGCGACGTGATCGCTGGCGTCCTCGGCTCGCGGCGCGCCCTGCGCGGCTACGCCGGCGTCGTGCCGGAGCGCGTGGAGAAGGGGGACGTCCTGCACGTCCTCAACACGGGCGGCGTCATCGGCCGCTGCACCTCGATGAACCCGGAGGTCGGCCCGCCGCGCGAGGTCGAGGTGCTCGGGGCGATCCTCACCTTCCCCGTCCTGGGCGAGCGGATCGGCGTCCCCGCCGACATCGTCCAGGGGGCCGTGCCGCTCCGCGACGACCTCCCGCGCTGCCCGCCCGTGATCGCGATCGCCGGCACCTGCATGAACGCCGGCAAGACCAGCGCCGCCGCGCGGGTGATCAAGCACCTGGCCAAGACGATGGGCAAGCGCGTCGCCGCGGCCAAGCTCACGGGCGTGTCGCTGCGCCGCGACACGCTCGCCATGCTCGACCGCGGCGCCTGCGAGGTGGCCGACTTCGCCGACGCGGGCGTCCCCTCGACCGAGGCCGGCCAGACGCCGCGGATCGCCAAGGGCCTGCTGCACAAGCTCGCCCAGGGCGAGCCCGACTGCATCCTCGTCGAGCTCGGCGACGGGATCCTGGGCGAGTACGGCGTGCAGGACCTGCTGCGCGACCCCGACATCCGCCGCGTGACGAAGGTCTGGGTCATGTGCGCCAGCGACCCCGTCGGCGCGTGGGGCGCGCAGCAGCTCATGACCCACGTCTTCGAGCTGCCGATCCACGTGCTCACGGGACCCGCGACCGACAACGAGGTCGGCCGCGCCTACGTGCGCGACCAGCTGAAGGTGCCGGCGTTCAACGCCCGCACCCAGGAGGCCGAGTTCACGGGTGAGGTGGTGCGCCGGCTGTCTTAGGCCATCCTCGCAGACCGCCGAGCCGCCTCCGAGCACACCTCACCGCGCCTTCGCAGCAGGAGCGTCAGGCGAGGCCGAGGAGGGCGAGCGATGCGGCGCGAAGGCGAGGGAAGGCGGCCTCCTGGCCGCCGACCGAGCCTGAGCGGTCGGGGGCGCCGGCCTGGGGCCCCCCCCCCCCCCCCGCCCCCCCCC
>JAMLIC010000011.1 GCA_023954375.1 Planctomycetota bacterium | reverse complement strand
CTCGGAGGCGGCAAGGCCGTCTGCCAGGACGGCCGAGCGGGCGCCGCACTTGAACGGCGAGGCCATCGGGGTGGATGAAAGGCCTCTGGTCGCGGCCGGCTTCACCCCCGATGGGACGCAGGGGGCCGCGCTCGACCGACATGTGTCCTCTGTGACCTGTCTTCACCTGGTTCTGGCCGGCGCTGGCGCTCAGGCTGTCCGCGCGACACGCGCTCGCAGCGCCTCGACGACCTCCCCCTCGTCCGGCCAGCCGCCGCCGAGGAGGCGCTTCATGAACCCGGGCGCGCGGCTGGCGATCGTCTCGCCGTCGGCGACCACGTCGAACTGCCCGCGCGCGCCGACGATCAGCTGCGCCTCGAGCCCCAGCTCCGCCTTGATGCGGGCGGCGAGCCTCGCCGCCCTCGGCTGGTAGCCTCAACCCGAGCAGTAGAGGATGCGCAGGTCCACGATCACCTCCTGAGTCGATGCTACCAGCCGGCCGACGCCGTGGACTATCCTCTGGCGCCATGACGAGCGAGGCGGCGGCGGAGGAGGGGACGCGGCGGGCGCGGCTGGCGGCGCTCGCCGACCGGCTGGCGCGCGAGCCGCACCTGGTCGCGGTGCGCGACGGCGTCGTGGCCGCCCTCCCGCTCGTGCTGATCGGCTCGTTCTTCCTGCTGCTGGCGCAGCCGCCGTCGGCGACGCTCCAGGCGTGGGTCGCGGAGACGACGCTCGCCGACGGCAGGTCGCTGCTCCAGGTGCTGCTCGTGCCCCAGCGCATGTTGACCGGCCTGATCGCCGTCTACGTGTGCTTCGGGGCCGCCCGCTCGCTCGCCCGGCACCACCGCCTCGACGAGCTCGGCGTGCCGATCATGGCCGTGGCGTCCTTCTTCACGGCCGTCTCCTGGGCGAAGCTCGGCGGCGAGAACGTGCTGCTCATGAAGCGCCTCGGCGCCGAGGGGCTGTTCGGCGCGCTGGCGATCGCGCTCGCCTCGGTGCACGTGCAGCGGCTCGTGAGCGGCAGCGGCCTGACGATCAAGCTCCCGGGCGGGGCGCCCGACGTCATCGTGCGCAGCTTCGCCTCGATCGTCCCCGGCTTCGCCAGCGTGGCCCTCACCTGGCTCCTGGCGCACGTCGCCGGCGTCGACCTGGTCCACGGGCCCTCGGCGCTGGTCGAGCCGCTCATCCACGCGACCAACCACCTGGGCGGCGTGCTGGCCCTGTGCCTCGTCGACAGCGGCATGTGGCTGCTGGGCGTCCACCCGCTGGCGGTCATGTCGGCGCTCAAGCCGGTGTGGCTGCAGATGATCGCCGAGAACCAGGAGGCCGCCGCCGCCCTGCGCCCGCTGCCGCACACGGCAACGCGCGAGTTCTTCCTCTGGTTCGTGTGGCAGGGCGGCTCGGGCGGGACGCTCGCCGTGGCCCTGCTCCTCGTGCGCGCGCGGAGCGGCATGCTCAAGGCGGTCGGCAAGCTGGGCCTCGTGCCGGCGGTGTTCAACATCAACGAGCCGCTCCTCTTCGGGGCGCCGATCGTGATGAACCCGCGCCTCGCCGTGCCGTTCCTCGTCGCCCCGCTGCTCACGGCGACGACGGCCTACCTGGCGATGACCTCCGGGCTCGTGCCCGCGCCGCGGCTCGACGTGATCTGGACGCTCCCCGCCCCGCTCGGCGCCTACCTGACCACCGGCGGCAGCCTGCGGGCCGTGGCCCTGCAGACGGGCAACCTGGTCCTGGCCATGCTCGTGTGGTGGCCGTTCCTGCGCGCCTACGACCGCGCGCTCGCGGCCCGGGAGGCGGCCGACGCCGCGCTCGAGGGCGCCGGCGCGCTCAAGCCGTAGGGGCGCGCCCCGGCGCCGGGGCGCCGAGGAGGGCGCCCGCGAGCGCGCGCTGGACGCAGGGCTCGTCGCCGTAGCCCAGCAGCACCTCGGCCCCGGCGGGCGCGTGGCCCTGGAGCGGCGCGGGGCCGCACAGGGCGGCCACGGTCAGCCGCTCGGCGGGCAGGTCGCGCAGGGCCGCCTGGAGCGCGGGCGCCAGCCCCGGGCGCCCCTTCCAGGCGCGGACGCGGCAGCCGACGAGCGCCACCACGCGCGGCCGGGCGGCGGCCGCCTGCGCGCGGGCCAGCGCCTCGTCGCCGGGCTCCGGCGTGAGGACGGCCGGCGCCAGGCGCACGCCCGCGTCGCCGAGCGCCGCGAGGACCTCGTGGCCGAGGCCGGGCACGGCGTCGTCGTCGAGGACGACGACGCCCACGTCGTCGCCGGCGCGCAGGGGCGCGCGCGGGGGGCCCTGGCGCGTGACCGCGCGGGCGGCCAGCGCGTCGGCCACCTCGAGCGCGGCGCGGTGGGCCGCCGCCAGGTCGCCGCCGACTCGCGTCCGCCGGCGGGCCGCCGCCACGCCCCGCCGCCTGGCGCAGGCGCGCCTCGCGCCCGGGGGCGGCCGCAGCCCAGGCGGCCACGGCGGCGGCGACGGCGAGCGGGTCCTTCGGGTAGAGGAGCGCGTCGCACCCGGCCTCGAGCGCCAGGCAGGCGCTCTCGCCCTCGCCCGACCGCCCGACGAGGACGCCGTCCATGATGAGCGCATCCGTGACCACGAGGCCGTCGAACCCCAGCTCCTCGCGCAGGAGGCCGTGCACGAGGGTCGGGTCGAGCGTGGCCGGGCGACCGGTCGAGGACAGCGTCGGGTAGATGACGTGCGCGCTCATGACGCTGGCCACGCCCGCCTCGAGCGACCGCCGGAACGGCGCCAGGTCGCGCGCCCGCAGCGCGTCGCCCGCGCGCTGCACGACCGGCAGGGCCGCGTGCGAGTCGTCGGTCGTGGCGCCGTGCCCGGGGAAGTGCTTCGCGCAGGCCAGCGCGCCCGCCGCCTGGATCCCCTCGACCACGGCCGCACCGAGCGCCGCCACCCGGGTCGGGTCCGCGCCGAGCGAGCGCGTGCCGACGATCGGGTTCCGGGGCTCGTCGGCCAGGTCGAGCACGGGGCCGAGGAGCCAGTCGATCCCCACCGCGAGCGCCTCGCGCGCGACCGCCTCGCCCGCGCGCCGCGCCAGGTCCTCGTCGTCGGCGGCGCCGAGGGCCAGGAGCGGCGGCAGGTGCGCGCCCCACCGCACCTGCTGGCCGAGGCCGCGCTCGAGGTCGGCGGCGATGAGCAGGCCGTCGGGCGCCTCGGCGCGCAGGGCGGCCAGGTCGGCGCCGAGCGTCGCCGCGTCGCCGCCGAAGAGGATGAAGCCCCCGACGCCGCGCCGGGCCAGGTCGCGCGCGGCCTCGAGCGCGGCGGCCGGCGCGGGCCGCCCCTCGCCCCCGCGCAGGTCGAGCACGGGGACGATCGCCTGGAGGGCGAGCGCCTCGAGGGGGCCCGCGGTCACTGGCGCTCGCGCGCCCGGCGGCCGCCCTGGCGCTGCGCGCCCGGCGGCGGGAGCAGCCGGCCGACGAGGTCGTCGAGCCGCGTCTCGCGGTAGATCGGGTAGTGGGCGTAGCGGTCGAGCGCCCGCTTCGAGCGCGGCAGGTAGATCGAGAACCCGCACCAGCTCGCCGCCACGCGCTCGCGCGCGGGCGAGACGCGGTGCCCGGCGAGGAGGTCCTTGCGCACCCACTCGGCGAAGGCGTCGAGCGGCGCCCGGTCGACCTCGTTCTGCGTGTAGAGCCCCTCGAGCAGGGCCAGCCCGTCGATGAACAGCTCGTCGGGCGGCTGGTCGAAGCAGCTCCGGAGGCCGGTCGGCGCGGCGAGCCGCTCCTTCTCGAGCAGCGGCGCGAGCACCGGCTCGAGGCGCGCCGGCAGCTCGTCGAGCGCCGCGCCGCGCACGGCCGTGTAGGTGGTGAACATGTTCGGCGGGTCGAACTCGCGGATCTTCGCCGCGAGGTCCTCGCCCGAGCCCTCGGGGTTCTGGCCCACCCAGCGGAGGACCTTCTCGTAGTAGTAGTTCGGCGCGCCGACGACGGTCTGCGAGCCCATGATCACCTTCCCGCCGTCGCGGAAGGCGTGGTAGTTCTCGAGCGTCCCCTTGCCGCACTGCTGCAGGAACAGGAGCTCGACCTCGCCGCCGTCCTTCTTCACCGCCTCGCGCCAGGCGGCCACCACGCGGCTGGTCGCGTGGACCTCGAGCCAGTTCTGCCCGCCCTCCTTGCCGGGGTTCTCGTCGAGCGACATCTCGCCCAGCTTGCCGCCGTGGTTGAGGAAGATCAGGGCCAGCCGGCGCCCGGGGAAGGTCAGGCGCACCCACTCCAGGTAGTCGCGGAGCGTCTCCTCCTCGGCGATGTTCTCGCCGGGGACCTGCTCCACCTTCTCGCCCTCGTGGGTGATCGTGTAGCGGCGCATGCCGTCGTTGTCGGTGAAGTCGGCGAGGCAGGTGACCGCGACCCGCGGCGACTTCACGCCCTTGCCGATCATGTCGAGGATCGGGCGGCCGCACGGCTCGAGGTTGTTGTCGTACGCCATGTAGTAGACGACGACCCAGTCCCAGGGCTTCGCGCGGGTCTCGTCCGCGCGGGAGGCGTGGCCGGCCGAGGCCGCCAGGACCAGCGCCAGCGGTGCCAGGAAGCGTCGGGACACGTGCATCGCCACTCCTCCTCCGGGGACGGCGGATGCTACGGTCGTCGCCGGAGCGGCCCGCGTACACGTCGTGTCAAACCGGCGCAGCCCCCGCCGCCGCCTGGCGTCCGGCGGGGCCGGGCGGCCGCCGCCCCGCAGGGGTATGCTGGCGGAATGGCCGGCCAGGACGCCGTCGACCCGATCGAGGTCGTGCAGGAGCTGCGGGGGCTGCTGTCCCGGCATCGCGCCGCCGACGGGGCCGAGGAGCGCTCGGTCAAGCGCACCCACCAGCTCCTCAAGACCACCGGGTCGCCCTTCTGGCGCGGGCAGTACAGCCCGGGCCACCTGACCGCCAGCGCGATCGTCGTCGACCCCGGCCGCACGCGGACGCTCCTCATCCACCACGCCAAGCTCGACCGCTGGCTCCAGCCGGGCGGCCACTTCGAGCCCGGCGAGTGGCAGCCGGTCGACGTGGCGGCGCGCGAGGTGCGCGAGGAGACGGGGCTGGCCACGACGTGGCCCGGCGCGCTCCCGCGCCTGCTCGACGTCGACGTCCATCCGATCCCGGCCCGCGGCCAGGAGCCCGCGCACTACCACTACGACCTGCGCTATCTCCTCGTCGCGGAGGAGGGCGCCGAGGCGGTCGCCGGCGAGGGCGCCCGGGCGGTCCGCTGGGTGCGCCCCGAGGAGGTCGACGCGCTCGACCTCGACCCGGGGCTCAAGCGGGCCCTGCGCAAGGTGTGGCGCGCGTCGGGGGTGGGCTCGGCGACGGGGGAGTAGGCCCGCGGTCGTTCGAGTCTTCAACCACGGAGTGCACGGAGGACACGGAGGAGAGGCAGGAGGAGGAGCCGCCGCCGGAACTCGGCCTTCTCTTCTCTCCTCTTCTCTCCTCTCCGTGCACTCCGTGGTTCATTCATCGCGGATCCCGGAACCGCAGCCCCACCCCCCCCACCCTCCCGCGCGCCCCGTCGCGCAGCGGCCGCGGCTCGCCTGGCGCGAGCGGCGCGTCGTCGAGCCACGTCCCCGTCGAGCCGCGCAGGTCGAAGAGCAGGAAGCGTCCGTCGGCCGCGCGGCGCACCTGCGCGTGCTTCGGGGCGACCGACGGGTCGCCGAGCGCGAGGCGCGCGGCCGGGTCGCGGCCGAGCGTGAACCACTCCGCGCCGACGAGCGGCAGGCGCGCGGCCGCGCCCTCGACCAGGAGCGTCGGCAGGAGCGGCGGCTGGCCGGCGAGGACGCGGTCGAGGTCGCGCGCGCAGGCGGCCGCGCTCCGGCAGCGGTGCGCCGGTTCGGGCTCGAGCAGGTGCTCGACCAGGGCCTCGAGGTCGGCCGGCGCGGCGGGGACGGCGGCCCGCAGCGGCGCGTGGTCGCCCGCGAGGACCTTGTCGGCGACCTGGTCGAGGTCGTCGCCCGCGAAGGGCGGCGCGCCCGCCACGAGGTGGTAGAGGGTCGCCCCCAGCGCGAACAGGTCGACGGCCGGCGTCGTCGGCCCCTCCTCCCACACCTCGGGCGCCATGAACGAGGCCGTGCCCAGGAGCTCGCCCGGGAGGGTCAGGGCGGTGTGGCGCGCCAGGTCCTTGGCGACGCCGAAGTCGATGAGCTTGGCCTGGCCCGCGGGCGTGACGACGGCGTTCGCCGGCTTGACGTCGCGGTGGACGATCCCGCGCGCGTGCACGGCCGCGAGCCCCAGCGCCAGGTCGCGCGCGACCCGCGCGGCCCTCGCCCACTCGATCCGGCCGTGGCGGCGCAGGGCCTCGTCGAGCGACACGCCGGGCACGTGCTCGAGCACGAGCGCCGGCCGCGCCGCGCCCTCGTCGAGGTCCAGCACCTCGACGACGTTCGGGTGGCGCTCGACCTTGCGCAGCGCCTGCCACTCGCGCACGAAGCGCGCCCGCAGCTCGGCGTCCTGCGCCAGCTCGGCCGCGAGCACCTTGACGACCACCGGGCGGCCGTCGGCGGCGCGGCGGGCGAGGTGCGCCGAGCCCATGGCCCCGCGCCCGAGCAGGCGCTCGACCACGCAGCCCGCGATCACGTCCCCCTGGCGCGGCTCGTCCGGCGGCGGCACGGGCCCGAGGATACGATCGAGGGCCGCGCCGGCGCCACGCGCGCGGCGGGAGGGGGGCCATGCCCTGGGACTGCAAGCAGTGCAACACGCACATCGCCTCCGACAGCGAGGTCGCCTGCCCCCAGTGCGGCACGCGCAAGGGGCTCTGGACGCTCGCCGGGGGCCGCACGCGCACCTTCCGCGTGACCGCCCGCAAGGTCGAGCTCCTCTTCGGCGGCGGCCGCGACCCGCGCCCGACCGCTCAGGGGTGGCCCGCCGAGAAGCTCCTCGCCGCCGAGCGCGTCGTGGCCGTGCCCAAGGCCACGGCGCGCGGCTGGGCGGCCGAGGGCAAGCTGCCGCCGACCGAGCAGGTGCTCGTCGTGCGCTGCTGGTCGGGCGACCCCGAGGTCGAGGTGCGCCTCTCGGTCGAGTACGCCGCGCAGGAGGCGCGCGAGCTCCCTGCGGACACCTGGAAGGCCCCGCGGCAGGAGGGGGGCAAGCCGTGCCACGACGCCCGCTACCTGTTCGTCTACGGCGACGGCGCGAGCGACGACCTGCGCTTCGAGGGGCTCGAGGTCGTCGACGTCACCGAGCAGGGCAAGCTCGGCCACGCGCCGCAGGTCGGGGTGGCGGCCCTGGGGGTCAAGAAGCGCACGATCCTCCCGGTCGACCGCTTCCAGAAGGGCTGGGCGCAGCGCCTCCAGTGCCAGGAGCTCGAGTTCAACCACGACAGCCACGTGCTCCTGCCCGACGGCCTGACGGTGCTCCACCTGGTGCTCCTCCACGCCGAGGCCAACCCCACCCTGCGCCTCGTGATCGCCGGCCACACCGACGCGACCGGCACCGACGCGCGCAACGACGCGCTGTCGCGCGACCGCTGCGCGGACATCCTCCACATGCTCGAGGGCGACCGCGACGCGTGGGCCGACTCGGCCCTGCGGAGCTACCAGCACCTGCTGAAGACCGACGCCCGGAAGGCCGCGCTCGACGCGACGACGATCGAGGACTGGGTCGGGCGCCCCGCGAGCCCGGCCGACCCCGCCGAGTGGCAGGGCTTCAAGGGCTTCGCCCGCCGCCACAAGGCCGAGTTCCGCGACAGCGGCCTGACGCTCGACCCGGCGCAGGGCTGGAAGGACCTCGCCAGCTGGAAGGCGGTGTTCGACTTCTACGAGCGGACGCTCCTCGACCTCGTGGCGCCGCCGCTCCTGCCGGCCAGCGTGCGCATGGAGGCGGCGAAGAAGCGGACCGACAACGAGCGCCTGGTGTTCCTCACGCAGGAGCGGCGCAAGTGGGACGCGAAGCGGGTCGAGCGCCTGAAGAAGCTGCGCGAGGGCCTCGCGTGGGTCGACGCCGGGCGCAAGACGGTCGGCTTCGGCGAGCAGTACCTGAAGGTGCGCACGCAGAAGTACAGCCTGACCAACCGGCGCGACGAGTTCCTCTTCTTCCAGGCCGACCGCCTGCCGTGGGACGCGTCCAGCCCGCCCGCCGACGAGGCGGCGGCGCGCGTGGCGCTCTACGGCACGGGCGGCCCCGGGTGGGACTACCAGAACGACGACGGCCCCTGGACCTTCGACGCGCTCGACTGCCCGGCGGCGCCGGCGATCGAGGTCCCGCCCGGCAACGTGCTCTTCGTGATCGACGTGTCGGGCTCCATGAACGCGGTCGACCCGGTGGAGCAGAAGAAGCCGGTCAAGCGGCCGCGCATCGAGGTGTGCAAGGACCGCCTGCTGGAGACGCTGCGCGCCCTGCCGTCGAGTCGCAGCTTCGGCCTGGTGGCCTTCGACACGAACGTGACCCCGTGGACGGCCCAGCTCCTCCCGGCGTCGCGCTTCTACCGCCAGGCGGCCTACCGGTGGGTGGAGGAGCTCAAGCCCGACTCGGCGACGAACACCTCCGGGGCCCTCCATCACGCGCTCACCAAGGTCGAGGGCGTCGACGCGGTGGTCTTCCTCTCGGACGGCCTGCCCACGGTCAACACGGTCAACGAGCACGTGATCCTGTCGACGGTGAAGGGGCGCTGGAACGCCGGCCCGAAGCCCCGGCGGATCGACGCCTACGGCTTCCTCGAGGGGCAGGACCTCGTCGACGCGGCGGCGCGCAAGAAGGTCAACGACGCCTACCACGAGGAGCTGAAGAAGACGCCCGACCTGCGCCGCGACGACCGCGACAAGCTCGTCTACCGGGTGACGACCGCGCTCCGGAGCGCGGGCGTGAAGACGAAGAGGGGCCAGCCGCTCACCTCGGCCGAGGTGCAGCAGGTGGTGCTCGGCTGGTTCCTCGAGGAGCTCGCCGCCCAGAACGACGGCGTGTTCAAGGACCTCAACGCGCTGACCGAGTGAACGACCTGCTCGCGCCGTTCGTCGACCGCCTCGAGGCGGAGCTCGCGGGCCCGCTGGCCGCGTGGCCGCGGGCCGCTGCGCGCCGGGCCCTCGAGCGCTGGGTCGCGCAGGGGCTCCGCTGGTGCGAGGACGCGGCGTGGGCGGGCGGCTTCGCGCGCGCCTGCCCGGTCGCGGGCGCCGCCCCGGCCGACTACCTGCAGCGCGTGCTGCCGGTCGGCGGCGGCGCGGTCCTGGCGGGGATCCGCTTCAAGGGGGGCGACGTCGTCCTCCCGTTCGTCGACCTCGTCGCCTGGACCGTCGACCCGGCGGGCCGCTGGCGGGAGGTCGCGGCGGCCGTGCGCGCGGCCTTCGCGACGTTCTCGCCGCCGCGGGCGCGCCTGCACCTGCCGGCCGGGGCGGCGCCGCCGCCGGGGGCGGCGCCGGACCTGCTCCTCTTCGCGGCCCCCCTCTCGCACCTGCGCGGCCCGTGCGACTGGCCGCCGGGCGTGCGCGTCGAGCGCGCCGCCGCGCTGGACGACTTCGACCGCTACACGGAGGAGATGGCCGCCTGGCAGGCGCAGGCGGGCCCCCTCGGGCGCGAGGTGCACGCCGAGTCGCGCGGCTCCCTCGAGGGGTGCGTGCGCGACGGCGCGCTGGTCACGCTGCGGGTCGAGGGGCGCTGGGCGGGGCTGGCGGCCGCGCGGCGCGGGGACGGCTGGGCGTGCGAGGGGTTCGAGGTCGTCGAGGAGCTCGTGGCGGCGCCCTTCCGCGGGCGAGGGCTCGCGCCCTGGCTCCAGCGCGGCCTGATCGACGCCCTCGACCCGTCGGGCGACCCGCTCCTGTGGGGGACGATTCACGCCTCGAACGCGCCCTCCCAGGCGACGGCCCGCCGCTGCGGGCGGGCGCAGGTCGGCGCGAGCTGGTTCGTGGACCTGGCCTGAAGCGCCGCGGCCGCGCCCTGAGGGCGCGGCCGCGAGGGAACCACGAGAGGAGACGAGAGGAGGAGGACCGGGCGGCTCAGGGGCCGAACAGGTTCCCGAAGAAGCCGCCGCCGTTGTTGTTGTTGTTCGTGGGGCCGCCGAACAGGTTGCCGAGCAGGCCGCCGTTGTTCGTCGGCGCCGGGGCGGCGGTCGGCGCGCCGAAGAGGCCGCCCAGGAGGTTGCCGAAGAAGCCGTTGTTGGCCGGCGCGGCCGTCGGCGCCGGGGCGGCGGTCGGGGCGCCGAACAGGCCACCCAGCAGGTTGCCGAAGAGGTTGTTGTTGGCCGGCGCGGCCGTCGGGGCCGGGGCGGCGGTCGGGGCGCCGAACAGGCCGCCCAGCAGGTTGCCGAAGAGGTTGTTGTTGGCCGGGGCGGCGGTCGGCGTCGCCGTCGGCGCGCCGAACAGGTTGCCGAGCAGGCCGCCGCCGGTGCCGCCGCCGGTGCCCGTGAGCGAGCCGAGGAGGTTACCCAGCAGGCCGCCCAGGTTCGCCGTCGGGTTCGTCGCGGCCGGGGTCGCCGTCGGGGTCGCGGTCGGCGTCGCCCCGCCGCCGAGGAGCGTGCTCAGGAGCCCGCTGAGGCCGGCGTTGTTGTTGGCGTTGGCGGTGGTCCCCGCCGTCGGGTTGCCGAACAGCCCGCCGAGGAGGTTGCCGGCCAGGCCGCCCAGGAGCCCGGTGAGCGGGTTCGCCGTCGCGGCCGCCGGGGCCGGGGCCGCCGGGGCCGCCGGGGCCGCCGGCGCCGCCGGGTTGGCCGTCTGGAGCGCCTGGAGGAGCGCCGTGAGCTGGGCCTGCTGGTTCGCCGCCGCCGCCGCGCCGATCGGGTTCGAGATCGGGGTGCCCGTCGCCGCCGGGAGCGGGATCGGAGCGTTCGACCCGGGCGCGCTCGAGGCCGCGCCGGAGGTCGAGCCGACGGCGGACGAGGGCGCCACGGTCGAGGTGGCCATGGACATCGCCGGCGCGAGGCCCTGCGCCAGGTCGATCACCTCGACGGCGTCGACGAGCTCGCCCTCGTCGTCGCGCCCGCCGACGACGAGGATCCGCGTGGCGTCGAGCGCGGTGGCCGTGTGGCCCACGCGCGGCAGCACGAGCGGCGCGGCGAGCGCCAGCTGCGCCTGACCCAGGCGCGAACCCACGAGGACCTCGATCTCCGTCACCGGCCCGGCCGGCCCGCGACCGCCGACGATCGCCACGCCGTCGCGCCCGAGGGCGACGACCGCCGCGTCGCGGCGCGGTCCGGCGAGGGCGACGCCCTGCGCGAGCGCGCGGGTCGCGGCGTCGAACACCTCGGTCGTCCCCTCGAGGGTCGCGGCGCTCGCGCCGCCCACGACGAGCGCCTCGCCGCCGACGGAGGCCAGCGCCGCGCCGGCGCGGGCGACGCCGCCCGCCACGGGCGAGAAGGTCCGCGTCGCCGGGTCGAACAGCTCGGGCGCGGCCGCGTCGCGGCCCGACGCGATCAGCACGGCGCCCGTGTCGAGCTCGACGGCCCGCGCGTCGCGCCGGGGCGTGGTCAGGCGCGCGGCGAGGAGGGTCGAGGCGCCGGCGTCGGCGTCGAGGGCCTCGGCCGAGGCCAGGAGGCCGCCCGCGCCCTGGCCGCCCGCCAGGAGCACGACCGCGGCGCCGCCCGCCTCGAAGGTCGCCGCCGCGTGCCAGGCGCGCGCCTCGGCGAGCTGCGGGCCGGGCGAGAAGGTCTCGGTGAGGGGGTCGTAGACCTCGGTCGAGGCCAGCGGCGCGCCGGCGAGGTCGCTCACGCCGCCGGCGATCAGCACCCCGCCGCTCTCGAGCAGGGTCGCCGTGTGGCCCACGCGCGCCGCGCGCAGCATCGGGCCGGGCCGCGCCGCCTCGGGCGAGACGATCGCCGTCTCGGCCAGGGCGGCGCCGACGAGGTCGAGCCCGCCGACGACCAGGACCTCGCCCGTGGGGAGCAGGGTGGCCGTGTGGCCGGTGCGCGGCGTGAACGCGCCCTCCAGGGTCGGCTCGCCGAGGCCGCCCCCGGCCTGGCCCTGCGAGGAGGTGGACCCCGCGGCCAGCGACCGCTTGCTCACCTTCCTCGACTGGTTCCCGCAGCCGGTCAGGACCAGCAACCCGATCGACAACGCCACGACACCGTGCGACGCGCGCATGCTCACCTCCGAGCCTTCCGCCGGTCGACGTCACAAACGCGAGGCCACGACGGAAGTCGTGCCGCCGGTTGGCGCCGGCGGGGCCGGGTCCAGGGACGGACCGGCGCCCGTCCGGGCGCGGGCGAGGCGGGGCGCACGCGAGACGCATCGCGGATGGCCGCCGGGACCGCCACATCTCCGTTGCCTCGGCGCGCACCAAGGGCGATGCTCGGCGCCCCATGCCGACCGAGACGACGAGCACGCTCCTCGCCCGGACGCCCCGCGACCTGACGGTCGCCTGGGCGCAGCGCGTCGTCGACCGGGCGGCGCCCGGGGAGCGGGTGCGCGGCGTCGCCACGCTGGGCGTCGACGTGGGCACGACGACGCGCGTGCGCCTCGAGGTCGACCACGACGCGGCGCTCCCTCGCCGCTGGTTCGTGAAGCTCCCGTCCGGGTCCTGGAAGGCGCGCGCGATCACGGCGCTGCCGCGGCTGCCGCAGACGGAGGTGCGCTTCTACCGCGAGGTGGCGCCGGCCCTCCCCGTGGCGCGGCCGCGGGCCCTCGCCGCCGCCAGCCACCTCGGGCGCGGGTTCACGCTCGTGCTGGGCGACGTCGATGACGAGGGCGCCCGCGCCGGGCGCCCGGGCGACGCGATCACGCCGGCGCAGGCGGGGGAGGTGATCGACCTCCTGGCCGGGCTGCACGCGCCGCTGTGGGAGGACCCGCGCCTCGGGGGCGACCTCGCCTGGCTGGCGGGCCCCGTGCGCCGCCTCGAGGACGCCCTGGGGACGGCCCTGGCCGTGCCGCTCATGCGACGCGGGCTCGCGCGGGCCGGCCCGGCGGTGCCGCCCGGGCTGCACGCGCCGGCGCTCCGCTACGCGCGCCGCCGGCGCCAGGCGATGGAGCGCCTCGCCGCGGGGCCGCGGACGCTGGTCCACCACGACACCCACGCCGGCAACCTGTTCTGGCGCGGCGGCGCGCCGGGCCTCCTCGACTGGCAGCTCGTGCGCACGGGCGAGGGGGTGGGCGACGTGGCCTACCTGCTCGCCACCGCCCTCCTCCCCGAGGACCGCCGCGCGGCCGAGCAGGCCCTCGTCGCGCGCTACGGCGCGGCGCTCGCCGCGCGCGGCGTGGCGCCGCCCCGGGACCTCTTCGAGCGCTACCGCGCCCACCTGACCTACGCCTTCGAGGCGATGGTCGTCACGCTCGCGGTCGGCGGGCTGATGAAGGACCCCGTGGCCCACGAGCTCGTGCGTCGGACGGGGCGAGCGGTCCTGGAGCTGGAGGCCTTCGAGTCGCTCCGTCGCTGACGCGGGCAAGGTCCGCCCGTTCGTCCCGTCCAGCCCTGGACCCCCCTGTCCTCGGACGGTCACCGGGCCGAATCGGCGTCCGTCGCACAAGGAGTTACGGCCGGCCAGCGGCTTGCGCCCTCCTTTCACGGAGGGACGCACATGAGCTGGCGGGACGTCGACGCGCGGCTGCTCGAGGACTCGGGGCTCCTCTCGCCGGACGAGGAGGTCGCGCCGCCGGCCACCGGGTGGCGCGGCGGCCTCGAGGACTCGGGGCTCCTGTCGCCTGCCGAGGAGGTCCCGCGCGACGCCGCCTGGCGCGTCCGCACCGAGGACGACCTCGACCCTGCGCCCGCGCCCGCCGCCGAGCGCGCCGAGGACGACCCGGTCGAGGAGGTCCTCCGCCAGCCCGACCCCGAGACGGGGCTCACCTTCGACGGCGCGCGGCGGGTCTACGCGCTCCTGTGCGCCATGGCGCACGTCGACGGCCCCGTCGCCCCGGCGCAGCGGCAGGAGCTCGACGACGCCATGGAGTTCCTCTCGCTCTCCCCGTTCGCCGCGCGCGTGCTCGAGCAGGAGGCGCGCCGCTCGGGCACCCTGCGCCTCGGGATCCGCCCGGCGGAGCTCGAGCTGCTCATGGGCGCCCTGATCGACATGGCCGCGGCCGACGGGCGGATGACCCCGGGCGAGCGGCGGCTGCTCGAGCGCGTGAACCGGCGGGCGCGCTGGGCGCAGGCGCGGATCGACGAGGCCCTCGAGCGCGCCCTCGCCCGCGCCCGCGAGGTGACCCCCCGCCGCGAGGCCGACCCGGCGCCGGCGTCGGACCCGCTCGGGTTCCTCGAGGACTCCGGCGTCGCCGCGCCGGCGGCGGCCGACCCGCTCGCGTTCCTCGAGGACTCCGGCGACGGCGAGCTGGTGCTCCCCGAGCAGCTGGCGCCGCTCTGCGCGGGCGCGACCCGGCCCGCCCCCGCGCGCAGCGAGGACGCGAGAGGCCAGGCCGAGGACGACGAGCCCGCCGGCGAGCCGGACGAGGACCCGGAGCTGACGGGTGCCCGCGAGCGGGCCCGCGCGCGCGGGCGCGCGCTCGAGGGCGCGCCGCGCCGCGCCCCCAGGGTCCCGAAGCCGCGCAAGCGCCGCTGGAGCGCCTGACCCCGACCCATCCCTCGGGGTGACACGGCGCCCGTCGCGTCCCCTCGGGCGGCGCGGGCCCGGTATGCTCCTCCACGCCGATGACGCAGCAGCCGGGGATCGAGCCCGGGCGGACGCCCGGGAGCGGCGTGTGGCCCGCCGCGGCGACGTGGATGGCCAGGGTGGTGGCCACCCGGGGGGTGTTCCTCTGGCCGATCGTGGCCGCCCTGGGCCTGTGGCTCGTCGGGACCCTGGTCTACGGGTCGGTGCAGCGCGAGGTCGAGCGGCTCGTCGAGCGGCACCTGCGCGCGCTCCTCGACGCGAAGACGAGCGCCGTCGAGTTCTGGTACGACCGGCGGCTGCAGGCGGTCGGCGCGCTCTCCACGAGCGACGCCGTCCAGGCGGCCGCCGCCGCGCTCCGCGAGGACGCCGACGAGGCGGCGCGCCTGGCCGCCCTGCGCGAGCTCCGCGAGACGCTCGGCCCCTACGTCCAGGCGCAGGGGCTGCAGGACGCGCTCGTGGTCACGCCCGACCTGCGCATCGCGTCGGCGACGGACGACCGGCTCAACGGCGCGCTGCTCGAGGACGAGGAGGCGGTCGCGGCCGTCCGTCGCGCGCTCGACCGCGGGGCGCCGGCGCCCTCGGTCCCCCACCGCACCCAGCTCGCCTTCGTCGACGGCCGCCAGCGCCGCCCCGGGTCCCCGGTCATCCTGCTCGCGGCGCCCGTCCTGGACGACGACGACGGCGCGCCGCTCGGCGCCGTGGTCACGGTCCACAAGCTGGGCGTGCTCGACGACCTCCTGCAGCGCACGCGCGCCGGCGGCGCGAGCCGCACCTACGCCCTCGACGCGCGCGCGACGCTGGCCGCGGGGAGCCGCTTCGACGAGCCCATGCGCGTGCTGGGGCTGATCCCGGACGAGCCCGACGCCAGCGCCTCCCTGCGGCTCGAGGCGCGCGACCCGGGCGTCGACCTGACGCTCGGGCGGCGCCCGGACCGGCGGCGCGCGGAGCTGCCGCTGACGCGGGCCGCCGCGGGGCTGCAGGAGCGGCGCGACGGGCTCGACATCGCGGGCTACCGCGACCTGCGCGGCGTGAAGGTCGTCGGCGCCTGGACCTGGCTCGAGGCGCCCGGGATCGGGCTCGTGACCGAGCTCGACGTGGCCGACGCCTTCGTCCCGCTGGCGATCCTGCGCGACGTGCTGGCGGGGCTCCTGGGGCTGCTGGCGCTCCTCTCCGCGCTGATCTTCGGGTTCACGCTGCTCGTGCGCCGGACGGTGCGGCGCGCGGGGCAGTACACGATCCTCGAGCGGCTCGGCCAGGGGGCCATGGGCACCGTCTACCGGGCGCGCCACTCGCTCCTGCGCCGGCCGACCGCGGTCAAGGTGCTCGAGCTGCGCCACCTCTCGCGCGACGGCCTGCAGCGCTTCGAGCGCGAGGCGCAGACGACGAGCCGGCTGTGCCACCCGAACACGATCACGGTCTACGACTACGGGCGCACGGCCGACGGCAGCTTCTACTACGCCATGGAGCTGCTCGAGGGGGTGACCCTCGAGGACCTGGTGGCGCACCACGGGCCGCTGCCGGAGGCGCGCGTCGTGCACCTGCTCCTGCAGGTGAGCGGGGCGCTGGCCGAGGCGCACCTCGCCGGGCTGATCCATCGCGACGTGAAGCCGGCCAACATCATGCTCACGAACCGCGGCGGGACCGCCGACTTCGTCAAGGTCCTCGACTTCGGCCTGGTGACGCGCGGCGACGGCGACGCGAAGGTCACGGCGACGAACCAGCTCATGGGCACGCCGCTCTACATGGCCCCCGAGGCGCTCGACAGCTTCGAGCGCCTGGACGCGCGCGCCGACGTGCACGCGGTCGGCGCCGTGGGCTACTTCCTGCTCACGGGCACGCCCCCCTACCCGGGGGCGACGGTGCCCGAGGTGATCGGGCGGATCCTGCGCGGCGCGCTCGAGCCGCCGAGCGCCCGGCTGGGGCGGCCGGTCGCCCCGACCCTCGAGGCGCTCCTCGTGCGCTGCCTCGCGAGGGGCCCGGCGGACCGCCCCGCCGACGGGCAGGCGCTCCTCATCGAGCTCGAGCGCGTGCGCGCCGAGGTCGGCGCGTGGACGCAGGCGGAGGCGCGCGCGTGGTGGGCGAGCCGCACCGCGGCGCCGGCGCCGGCGCCGGTCTCGCCCAGCGCGCCGACCGTCGTCCTGCCGCGCACCGACGCGGTCCTCGCCCCGCCGGCCGAGCCTCCCGCCCCGCCGGCCGACCCGAAGGCGGTGACGGCCACCTCGGCCCTGCGGCGCCCGGCCGCCGACGACGCCTGACCGCGCCCGCTACCTCCCGACGCGTCGCCAGCCCTCGGGGAGGGCGCAGGTGTCGACGTCGAGCGCGACCGGCGGGCCCTCGTCGACGCGCCGGTAGTGGATCGCGCCGGTGTGGTTGATCACGAAGGCCCGCGTCGCGTCGGGCACGAGCGGCTCGGCGGCCGCGATCCACCGGTACTCCGGCTCGGTGGCGCTCCGCAGCACCCGGTACACGTAGCCCTGCTTGACCCCGGCCCCGAGGACCGGGTCGACGAGCGCGGCCCGGGAGAGCTCGCCCAGGCTGGCCGCGTAGTCGAGGACGCCGTCGCCGTCCTTGTCGCCCTCGCGGAAGACCGTCTGGCTGGTGGCGATCGTCTTGAGGGCGCCGATCGCCGCCGCCTCGGGCGACCTCTTCCGCGTGACCGTGAACGGCTCGACCGCGCCGACGACCGACAGGAGGAGGAGGAGCACGAGCCCGACGCCGGCGATCGCCGGCCGCGCCTCGCCCCGGGCGGCGCGCGGAGCCTGCGGGTCGACGCGGGCCTGGACCCAGCGGGCCTCGCCGAGGGCGACGAGGAGCGGCACCAGCGCGCCGCACGCGAGCGTCACGACCAGCGAGATCACGACCTCGCCGCGCACGCGGCCGCCGGACGCGAGGTCCCCGCCGACCAGCAGGAGCAGGGGCAACCCGACGATCAGGATGCCGCACACCACCTGCGGCCCCGCGCGCTCCGTGCGCGCGCGGACGTGGAACCACGCGCCGACGACCTGGGTGAACAGGAGCGCGCCGAAGGCCAGGCCGAAGAGCTCGACGACCTCGACCCGGGCCGCCCCCCGCGCCATCGCCGCCCACAGCGCCGTGGGGTCGCCCGCGTGCTCCAGGGAGGCTCCGGCCGCCCAGCCGAGCGGCGCGCCCGCGAGGCCGCCGACCGCCAGGCGGGCGAGCGTCTCGGGCCAGGGGGCGCCGCGCCGCTCCAGCGCGAACAGGGCGGCGGCGTAGACGAACGCGCCGACGGCGAGCTGGGCGACGACCAGGGCCGGGGCGCCCTGCGCGAGCATCCACGCGAACGCCGGGGCCAGGCCGCCCACGGCCAGGGCCGCGCGCACGGCGGCGCCTGCGACGGCCTGGTGCAGCCAGCGGCGCGAGGAGGGGGTCTCGTCCGTCACGGCGCCTCCAGCGGGAAGGCGACGAGCCCGCGCTCGAGGGGCCCGTCCGGACCGACGAGGCGGAGCGACGGCCAGCCGGCCCGCGCGGGGACCGGGTCGGCCGCGACCACCCAGCGGCCGCCCTCGAGGCGCGCGTAGCGGAGGACGTGGCCGTGCGCGTAGCCGCCGGCCAGGTCGGGGGTGACGCCCTCGAGCGCGGCGAGGTCGCGCGCCGGCGCCCCGGTGCGCGCGACGTGCCGCGCCTGCCTGGCGCGCAGGTCCTCGAGCACCGCCTCGAGGGTCGGGCAGCCGGGCTGCGAACCGCCCGCGAGGAGCCGCGGGGCCGCCCAGCCGACGAGCACCGCCAGGGCGGCGCAGGCCACGACGAGCCCGGCGGCCCTCGGGAGGCGGTCGACCTCGGCCGACGACGGCGCGCCGGCGCGCCGGTCGAGCAGGTAGGCCGCGAAGGCGAGCGGGAGGCCGGTGACCGCGAGCGAGAGCGCGCCCCACCCTCCGACCGACGGTCCGATGAACACGCGCCCGACCAGCGCGGCCCCGAGCGCGGCGGCCGCCGCCTGCCACTCGAGCTGCCGGTCGAGGCGCCGCGCGGCCAGGAGCAGGAGCGGCCCGGGGAGCGCGGCCGCCGCGCCCACCAGCGCGGCGCGGAGGGGCGCGCCGAGCCAGGCGCTCGTGATCACGAGCTCGCCCAGGCCGCGCTCCCCCTTCGCGCCCCAGGCGGAGTACGGCATCGGCACGCCGCAGACCGCGAGGGCCAGCGCCGCGCCGACGAGCGCGGCGAGGACGACCGCCGCCGCCGTGCGCCAGCGCGTCCCCCGCGGGTCGGGCTCGAAGGCGAGCCCCAGCGCCGGCGCGAACCAGATCGCCGCCAGGGCCTCGACCCGGCCGGTCCACCGCTGCGGGGTGAGGCCGAACAGCCCGGCGAGGCCCAGCCCGGCGAGCCCGCAGACCAGCGCGACCGCGGCGACGAGCAGGCGTCGCCGCAGGGCGGCAGCGTTCAGCGCGGGGCGCTCCTCGGCGCACGGGGTCGACACGACCCGTCACTCTGGCACACCGCCGCGGTCCGCGCCTCGCCCGCTCCGTGGCGTATCCGACGTCGAGCGCGCCGCGACTTACGACCGCCTGTCCCGGTCGACGGGGGTCGCGCGGATACCCGGTCGAGAGTGGTGCGGCGCGGCACGGCGCGCGCCGGCCTCGCGATCGCGAGGCCGGCGAGCGCCTTGCGGCGGACGCGCCGCGCGAGGACGATGCCGCGTGACCCGGAGCATCCATCCACCGGAGACCACCGAGCTGGCCGCGGCCGCCCTGGGCGAGCACGCCGGCGCGGCGCGGGCCGAGCTGTTCGAGCGCGTGCTCGGCCGCGTGCACCGCTACTTCTTCCGCGTGGTCGGTGACCGCGACCAGGCCGAGGAGTGCGCGCAGGAGACGCTGCTCGCGCTCGAGCGCTCGCTGCACGAGGCGCGCTACGAGGCGGGGCGCTCGTTCAACACGTGGATCTTCCTCAAGGCCCACCAGGTCTACGTGGCCTGGTGCCGCCGGCGCGCCCGCGACGCGCGCCCGCTGCCGGCCCACCTGGAGCGGGGCCCGGCCGAGGACGCGCGCCAGGACGTCGAGCGGCGCCTCGACGCGCGGGCGCTGCTCGCGGCGATCGCGGCGGAGCTCGGGCCGGAGACGCTCGAGACCTTCGTCCTGCGCTACGAGGGCGGCCTGACGCTCGAGCAGGTGGCCGAGGCGACGGGCTGCGAGCGGCGCACCGTCTCGCGGCGCCTCGCCCGGGCCCACGAGCTCATCCAGGCCCGCCTGGGCGGAGGCGCCGCGTGAGCGCGCACGACGAGCCGGACACGCTGCGCAGCGACGTCCTGGGCCTGCTCGAGTCGGACCCCGTCCCGCCGCCGAGCGCGGGGCTCGCGGCGCGCACGCGCGACGTCGCCCGCCTGCTGGGGCAGTCCGCGGGCGCGGACCTGCCGCCGGGGGCGCGGGTGGGGCCGTACGTCGTCCGTGAGGTGCTGGGGCGCGGCGGCCAGGCCGCCGTGTACCGCGCCGAGGACGACGCCGGCCGCGCGGTCGCGCTCAAGGTCCCCCGGCCGGAGCTGGTCGCCCGGCTCGTCCGCGAGGCGCAGATCCTGTTCCACCTCGACCACCCGCGGATCGTGCGCATCGAGCGGGCCGTGATCGACGCCGACCCGCCCTACATCGCCTGCGAGCTGCTGCCCGGGGGCACGCTCGCCGACCGCCTGCGCCGGGGGCCCCTCCCCGCGCCCGAGGTCGCCGCGGTCGCCGACCAGATCCTCCTCGCCCTGCAGCACGGGCACGACAAGGGGGTCGTCCACCGCGACATCAAGCCGTCGAACGTCCTCTTCGACGAGGACGGACGGGTGAAGGTCGCGGACTTCGGCGTCGGGTCGCTGCGGCTGGTCGAGGACCTGGGGCTGCCCCGGACGCTCGTGAGCCTCGAACTGACCCGCGGGGCCGGGACGCCGCTCTACATGGCGCCCGAGCAGGAGCACGCGGCCCTGCGCGAGGGCGGCAAGGTCGACGGGCGCGCCGACCTGTACGCGCTGGGCAAGCTCCTGTACGAGGCCCTCACCGGGCGCGCGCCGCGGACCGTGCGGCCCGTCTCGACCGTGGTGCCCGGCCTGGACCCGCGCTGGGACGCCTTCCTCTTCCGCCTGCTCGAGGACCGGCCGCAGGACCGCTTCGCGTCGGCCGCGGAGGCGCGCGCGGCGCTCGCGGCGCTGACCGATGCGCCGCAGGGCGCACCGGACGAGGGCGCGGTCATGGTCGCGCCCGGCGCGCCGCCGCGCGGGCGCTGGTGGCGGCCCGGCCTCCTGTGGGTGGTCGCGAGCGTCGGGGCGGCGCTGGGCGTCGTCGCCGGCCGATCGATCCCGGACGCGTTCCCCCTGCTCCTGCTCGTGGCGGCGCTCGTCGCGGCCGTCGGCGTCCTGGCGCTCATGCGCGGCCGCCGGCGGCGCGCGGCGGCCGCGCCGGACGCGATCGCGCAGCTGTGCGCGGCGGTCGAGCGCCTGCGAAGGGCGAAGGTCGGCGCGCTCATCGCCGTCGAGCGGGCGGACTCGCTCCAGCGCCAGGTCGCGACCGGCACCCCCGTCGACGCGCGGCTCCACGCCGACCACCTGGCGAGCTTCTTCGTCCCCGGCGCGCCGCTGCAGGACGGGGCCGTCGTGCTCCGCGCCGGCCGGATCGCCGCCGCGGGCTGCTTCCTGCCGCTCTCGGCCAACCCGGACCTCGACCCGGCGCTCGGCACGCGCCACCGGGCCGCGCTCGGCCTGAGCGAGGAGACCGACGCGATCGTGGTCGTCGTCTCCGAGGAGACGGGGCGCGCGTCGACGGCGCAGGGCGGGCGGCTGACGGCCGGGCTCGATCGGCGCGCCCTGGCCGCGGCGCTCGGGCGGTCGCCCGCGACGGGGGCGGAGGACGCTGCGGCGAGCGACGCGCCTTCGCGCCCCCACGCGGCCACTCCCGGGGGGCCGCGCGGGCGCGAGCGGCGGCGCGCGAGGGCGGCGACCCCGGGCGAGACCGACCGGTCGCTCCGGCGGCAGCGGCTGATCTTCTACGAGGACGACGTCGAGCGCATGACCGAGGCGCTCCGGGAGTACCAGGCGCTGACGAAGTCGCGCCGCACGCTCCTCATCGACGTCGAGGGTCACCCGGTCACGCAGGTCGGCGCGACGACGGACATCCACACCGAGACCATCGCCGCGCTGGTCGCGGCCTCGTTCGCGGCCACCCGGGAGGTGGCGAAGGTCTTCAGGGGCACGGGGTTCTCGACGTTGACGCACGACGGGGACGGCGAGAGCGTTCACCTGTCGCTCGTCGGCGAGCGGACGATCCTGGCCACGGTCTTCGACCCGGAGGAGACCACGGCGGGCGTGGTGTCCTTCTACCGGAGAGAGCTGCTGGACCGGCTCGAGCTCATCTTCGCGGAGCTCAGGACCCGGGGCCGACGCGATGACTCGCCTCCCGGAGGGGCCGTCCTCGGCGACGTGTGACCGGAGTCGACGGAGCGGCTACGGCGTCCCGCCCGCCGAGACGAGCACGTAGCGCGCGAACGGCCCGGCGCCGGGCCCGCGCGTCAGCGTCGCCTCGAAGCGGACGCCGGGGCCCGGGCCGGCGGGCAGCCGCGTCGCGGCGCCGGTCGCGTCGATCCCCCACACGGCGTAGCCGGCGAGCGTCGGCAGCTCGACCGTGACCGGCCCCGCGGGCAGGTTGCCCCAGGGGTCGTCGAGCTCGAGCTCGAGCGTGCCGCCGCCGGGCAGGAGCCGGCCGGACCGCGCGGCGAGGCGCGCGCGCGGGACCTCGATGCCCGCCGTCGCGCGGGCGCGGTAGAAGAGCGCGTCGGTCTCGAGGACCCGCGCCTCGGCCACGAAGCCCTCGAAGGCGGCGTCGCGCGTGGTGACGAACCGCTCGCGCTCGTGGCGGTCGAGCAGGAGCTGCGCCACCGGCGCGCAGGAGATCCCCCCGATCAGGAACGCCGCCGGCTCGCCCGGGCCCGTGAGGCTGCCCGAGCCGAAGCCGATCCGGTCGGAGAGCGCGTCGTAGGTCTCGTAGATCCCGTTGCCGTGCGCGCGCAGGAGCGAGCGCACCAGCCGCCGGCGCAGCTCGCGGCTCTCCTGCTCCCAGCCGTACTTGAACAACGCCTCGACCGCCGCGTAGGCCGGGACCAGCCACACCTGCCCGCGCCAGTAGTAACCGTCGGTCGCGTGGTCGTACTCGGGGTCGGTGTAGGCCACCGACGGCATGGGCACGTAGGGGCGCGCCGGGTCGTCGGGGTCGCCCATGAAGCGCAGGGGGTCGAGCAGGTGGCGCTCGATCGTCGAGCGCGCCCGGTCGAGGTCGCGGCACACGCCCAGGAACAGCGGCCAGGCGACGACCGGCGTGTCGACGCGCACCGGCGTGACCACGCCCGACGAGCCCACGCGGCCGTCGCGGTAGGAGCCCGTGACCGGGTCCCACAGGCGCGCGTCGATCGCCGCCGCGAGGTCCGCGGCGCGCTGCCGCCAGCCGGCCGCGTCGGCCGGGCGGCCGAGGTCGTCGGCCCAGCGGGCCATCGCCTTGTGGTAGGCGTGCAGCCAGCAGGCGAGGTCGAGGGCGTTGACGTCGTTGACGGGGAGGAGGCCCGACAGGTTGCCGAGGTGCACCTCGAGGCCGAACAGGTTCAGCTTCGGCGCCGGGTGCAGGTTCGGGTAGCGCGGCGTGTCGTCCCAGCCGGTCTCGAGCGCCGAGCCGAAGCCCGGCAGGCCGTCGCCGTCCTTGTCGCGCCGCTGCGCGAAGAACTCGAGCCACCGCGCGCTCCGGTCGTAGACCTCGGTCAGGAACGCCCGGTCGGCGCCGTGCTGGAGGACCTTCTCGATCACCCAGCCGTGGATCGGCGCCTGGGTCGTGCCGGCGATCAGGCCGACGGCGGGCTGCAGGTCGGGGCCGACCGTGTAGTGGAGGTGCCCCTCGCGGCGCTGCGCGCGGAAGAGCGTGAGCAGCGCCTCGCGGGCGAACGCCGGGTCCCACTCGGCCTCGGCCCAGGCGTGCAGGGCCACGTCCCACACGAAGAAGGTGTTGAAGTGCACCTTCGCCGCCGTGGCGCAGTCGCCGGTCATCGCGCCGCGCCGCGCGAAGCGGTTGTGGCGCAGGCCCGTGTACGCGATCCGGTAGAGGCGCTCCTCGTCGGGCGACGCCGCGTGCGGGCGCGGGAGCCGCGCGAGGTCGGCGTCCCACCCGGCGCGCACGCGCGCCAGCGCGGCCTGCGCGTCCGCGCCGACGGCCGCGCGGCCGCGCGCCAGGCTGGCCTCGGCCTCGCGGCGGTCCTCGCCGCAGCCGACGACGAACGAGAAGGTCCGCGCGCCGCCGGCCGGCACGACCAGCGGGGCGGCCTCGACGGTGCGCGCCCAGCGGTTGCCGACGGCGTAGGCGCCGACGCCCGAGCGGACCGCCGTCAGCGGCACGTCGGCGCCGATCGCCCGCACGAGGGTCATCCGGTCCCAGGCGAACGGGTCGAGCGGCGTGCCCCGCCGGTGCGTGAAGACGGCGGCGTTCCGGAGGGGGTCGAGCGAGGCGGCGCGGTGGACGATCCACGACAGGTGCAGCGGGTGCATCGACTCGTGCACGCCGTCGCCGTCGGCGAACACGGCCAGGCGCGGCGCGAGCACGCGCGGCGTCCGGCCGTGGTTCTCGAGGCGCACGAGGACGAGGAAGGCGTCGGTCGCCAGCGTCGTCACGGCGCCGTGCGCGCGCAGGTCGCCCTGGACCGCCGTCTCCTCCCACCCCCAGGGGTGGAAGGTCACGCGCCGGTCGTCGGGCGGGGCGAGGACGGCGCGGCCGCTCGCCACGTCGTGCGCCCACACGAGGACCTGGTCGGTCTGCGCGGCCACCGACCCGAACGCGCCGTAGTGCGCCTGGTTGAGCAGCGCCTTCGCCGGCACCTGGCCGTCGCGCGTGACGGTGGCCTTGACGCCGGCGTGGCTGCCGAAGTCGGACACCGGGGAGCCGATCGTCAGGTCCTCGACCCACGTGGGCCACCCCGAGACCGGGACCTCGGCGTCGCGCTCGGGGTGGACGTGGGGCAGCGCCTGCCCGCGAGCGGGCAGGGCCAGGGCGAGGAGCAGGAGGAGGAGGGTGCCGCGCATGGCCGCGCATTTCAGCAACCGGGGTGCGGGAGGTCCACCCGATTCCCGGGCGTCCACATGGGACGCTCGGCTGCTTGACGAACGCGCTAGAGCGCGTCCAGGATCCGCCGCTTGGCCGCCTCGAACTCCTCGGGGGTCAGCACCCCCGCGTCGCGCAGCTTCGCCAGGCGCTCCAGCTTCGCCGTCGGCTCGTCGTCCTGCGCCGGCGCGGGGCTCACCGCCTCCTCGGCGTGGCGGCGCGCGTCGTCGCCGCGGGCCCGGCGCGGGTCGAAGCTCTTCTTGGCCTTGCGGAGGGTCTCCTCGAACACGGCCTTCATCTCGTGGTCGCTCAGGCCGCCCTGCCGCTGGAAGTAGCACTCGGCCACGCGGCCGATCGCCAGGGTCGAGGCGTACATGAACGGCGCGCTGATGAGGCCGCCGAGGCCGGGGAGGATCAGCTTGGCGGCCGTCGTCGCCAGGCGGCTGCCGACGAGCGACAGGCCGACGGTCGCGCCGATGCGGATGATGAGCTGGGTCGCCGAGTCGCGGTCGAGGTCGACGCCGTAGATGTGGCCGATCTTCACGACCATGCCGACGTGCAGGGGCATGACGCCGATGATCTCGCTGCCCGGGATGGGGAGGATCGTCAGGGCCGCCGCGGCGTAGCCGCACTTCTCGGTGATCTCGCGCGCCGCGTCGACCTGCGTGGTGGTGATCGTCATGGGTCCTTCGCCTGCCTTCCGGTGGGTCGTCCTCGGGCCGGCGTCACGCCGGCCACACCCTCCCTTCGCGTGCCGCGGATCTCGTGCGGCAGATTCTTCAGGCGTCGCGTAAGCGGCCGAGAAGTCGCTGTTTATGCGTCTGCCTCGGCCAGGATCCGCTGCGACGTCGCGGCGTGGTCCGCCGCCGTGATGAGCCCCGACGCGAGCAGGTGGTCCACCCGCGCCAGGCGCTCGACGGTCCGGCGCAGGGCGGCGAGGTCGGCGTCCTCGTCCCGCGCCCGGGCCGGGTCGTAGCGCCCGCGGGCCGCAGTCAGGCCGTCGCGATGGACGGCCCGGACCGCGTCGTCGGGGAGGTCGCCGTCGCGCTCGAAGAAGGCGATCGCCACGGCGCCGAGGGCCAGGGTCGACGCGTGCGCCTGCGCCGCGCCGGCCACCGCGCCGACGCCGGGGAGGAAGAGCTTGACCACGGTCGCCGCCGCCCGGCTCGCCGCGTCGGCCCGCTCGACGCAGCCGTTGATGCGCGCGAGCAGGGCCGTGGCCTCCCGGCGCTCGAAGGCGCAGCCGTAGACCGCGCCGACGGCGCCGACCATCCGCACGTGGAGCGGCAGGACGGCCAGCCACTCGCTCCCCGGGAGCGGGAGAGAGGTCGCGGCGGCGGCGGCGTACGCGTGGCGCTCGACGATCGTTCGCGCGAGCGCGCGGCGGAGGTCGGGGTCGGGGTCGGGGTCGGGGTCGGGGTCGGGGTCGGGGTCGGGAGCGGGAGCGGGAGCGGGAGCGAAAGCGGGAGCGGGAGCGGGAGCGGGAGCGGGAGCGGGAGCGGGAGCGGGAGCGGGAGCGGGAGCGGCCTCGGCATCGGCCTCGGCATCGGCTGGCGCCAGCGCCGACAGGAACGCCTCCACCGTGGGCCAGCGCCCCGACGGGTCGGCCGTCATCGCCCGCACGATCGCCCGCTGCAGGCGCCTCGGCACCCCGTGGCGCTCGAGCAGGAACACGTCGGGCCGGCCGGGGAGCATCGTCTCACCCGTGAGCAGCCAGGCGAGCGTGGCGCCGAGCGAGTAGACGTCCACCCGGCGCCCGTCCGTCGGCCGCCCGGCGATCACCTCGGGCGCGGCGAAGGCGGGTGAGCCGGCGGCCGAGAGCGTGCCGTCGAGCGGGCGCGAGAGGCCGAAGTCGGCCAGGCGCACGCGCCCGTCGGCGCCGAGGAGCAGGTTGCCGGGCTTCACGTCGCGGTGGAACATCCCGCGCGCGTGCAGGAGCGCGAGCGCCTGCCCCGCCTGCCGCGCGCACTCGACGGCGTCCGCGAACGGCAAGGGACCGCCCTGCGCGACCCGGTCCTGGAGGGTGCCCTCGAGCACCTCGAAGGCGATGAACGCCACGTCGCCCGCCTCGCCCGTGGCCAGGCTCTGGACGAGCCAGGGGCAGCGCGCCTCGCGGCGCACCTCCTCGACCTGCCGCACGGCCTCGAGCTCGCGCCGGTAGGCGTCAGGCGCGCGGGCGAAGACCTTCAGGGCCACCGGGCGGCGCAGGCCGTCGCGCTCGCGCGCCAGCCACACCTCGCACGAGCCGCCGCGGCCGAGCCGGCGCGAGAGGTCGAAGCCCGGGACGTCAGGCGGCGTCACCGGTCCTCCAGGACGAAGGCGATCCCGCGCTGGAGCTCGCCGCCCGCGTCCCGCTGGCCGGCGAACCGGGCCACGCCGGCGCGGAAGCGGGCCAGGAACTCGTCCAGGCGCTCGCGCAGGCGCGGGTCGCGCTGGCGCTCGACGAGCGCCCGCGCCTCCGTCGGGCGGCGCAGGGCCTCGCGGAAGGCGCCGACCGCCGGCCGCAGGGCCGGGTCGTCGGGGGTGACCTCGAGCTCGCGGGCGAGGAGCTGGCGGAAGAGCTCGTCGCGCCCCCGGCGCAGGAGCCGGTTCACGCGGTCGACGCTCACGCCGTCCTGCGCGGCGATCTCGTCGCTCGACCGCCCGTGGACGACGCGGTCGGCGAGCGCATACAGGACGTCCGGATCGGCGTCGTCGCCCTGGGTGAAGCGGTCGCGGCAGGCGGCCATCGCCTCGACCAGGCTCGCCTCGACGTCGAGCGCGTCCAGCTCCGCCTCGGGCGGGGCGACCAGGCGCTCCTCGTCCTCGAGGGGCGCCGGGGACCGCCGGCGCACGAGGTCTACGACGCGCCGGCGCACGACCGCCTGCAGGAGCGCCCGGAACGGGCCGCGGCCCGGGTCGTGCCGGGCCGCGAGCGTCTGATGCACCTCGAGCAGCAGGTCCTGCACCAGGTCCTCGCGCTCGGGCGCGCGGACCCAGGGGTAGCGGCGCGCGAGCAGGCGCTCGAGCGGCGCGGCGTAGGCGGCCACCGCCTCCCAGCCGGCGTCGCCGCCCCGGAAGAGCGCGCTCCGCGTGGTGAACCAGAGGCTGTCGCGCACCCGCGGAGTATAGCGAGGCGCCCCTCACGCCTGCTGCGGGGCGACCTGCCGCAGGAGCGCCCTGAGTTCATCGCTGATGCCGGGGGATCCGTGCGCCCGGCCGCTGGCTCAGCACGTCTCGAGGGGCTCACCGGTGTTCGGCGGCCGAGCACAGGGACCCCCGGCCGGAGTCGGCCCGGCCGGGCCCGCCCCCTGCGCGGGGAGATCGCCTCCCCGGCCGGGCCTCCGGGCAGGCCAGAGGAGCAGCGCCGCGACGGCGAGCCCCGCCGCGGCGAGGAGCAGCGCCGCGACGAGGCCGATCGTCACGGCGAGCACGACGAGCCCCCGCCGGCCGCCCCCGGCGGGCGCGACGTCGCGCGCGCCCTCGACCGCCTGGAGGACGGTCCCCTGGCCGACCGCGGCCGCGAGCGGGCCCGCGCGCAGGGCCACGATCCGCAGGCGCGGCGCGGGGAGGACGTCGGTGCGGCGGTACTCCCGCAGGGCCTGCGAGTAGCGGATCCCCTGCACCTGCGCCGTGCCGTCGACCTCGGCCACGAGGTCCTCGACCGCCTGCGGGTCGAAGGCGAGCCCGGTCTCCGCCTCGAAGGCCGCGATCGCGGCCTTCAGCTCGTCGTGCAGCTTGCAGGCCACGGGGACGCCGTCGAGGGTGGCGATGACGGTCCAGCCGGCGCCCTCGTAGTCCCAGCCGGCGCGGTTGCGCTTGCCCGTGAGGCGCACGCGCGCGCCCTGCCACGCGGCCGGGTCGCGCAGGGCGGCCGGCGCGTCGAGGTCGCGGGGCGAGAGCGCCTCGACCCAGCGCGGCCAGAGCTCGGCCGCGGCCGCCAGGCAGGCCGCCCGGCGCGCCTCGAGCGCGGCCGCGGCCTCGGCCGCGCCGGCGGCCAGCCGCTCGAGGAGCGCGTCGACCTTGCCCCGGACGGCCGCCTGCTCGGCGGCGTCCGCCGCGCTGCGGTCGAGGGTCGCCCGCAGGGCCTCGAGCGCGGGGACGAGGCGCGCGTCGCCCGTGTCGGCGGCCTCGGCCCGCTCGACGAGGGCGGCGGCCGCCTGGCAGAGCTTGCCGGCCGCGGCGGCCCTCGCCGCGTCGACCTCGGCGGCGAGGGCGGCCACGCGCGGGTCCTGCGCGAGGTCGCGGCGCGCCGCGACGAGCCGCTCGTCCTGCGCCGCGCGGGCGGCGGCCTCGGCGTGGTCGGCCGTCAGGGGCAGGCCCAGGTCGCGCGAGGCCAGCCAGTCGTCGAACCCGCGCGGCTGCTCGTCGCGCCAGCCGTCACCCTCGCGCCCTCGCGCCTCCCACATGGACGCGAGGTCGCGGACGCGGGCGTCCGTGTCCTCCTTGCCCGTGATCTCCGCGTACCGCGCGCGCGCCGCGGCCACCCGCCGCGCCAGCGCGTCGCGCTCGCCGCCCGCGACCCCGGGGAGCCCCGCCTCGGCGTCGCGCAGCCAGGCCAGGACGTGGTCGCGCGTGAAGGTCGCCGCGCCCAGCGCCTGCTCCGCCCGGGACAGCGGCCCGGTCACGCGGGCCAGCGCGCCCTCGCCGGCGGACCGGGCCGCCGCCTCGCGCGCGGCGGTGATGAGCGCGGTGAGCTCGGCGCGCGCGGGCGCGTCGATGCAGCGGACGGCCTCGGGGTCGGCGAGCAGGGCCTCGGCCTCGGCCAGGCGCCGCTCGACGACCTCCCGCACGTCGCGCGCGCCGGCGTTGCGCTCGAGCTCGATGCGGGCCGCGTCGACGATCCGCTCCACCTGCTTCGCCAGCCGCTCCCCGGCGCTCCGGCGCGCGCCCTCGCCCAGCGACGCCCGCAGGGCCGCGACCTCCTCGAGCAGCGGCGCGCGCGCGGCCTCGTCGGGGCCGGTCAGCGCCGCCTCGGCGCGGCGGAGCGCCTCTTCGGCGCGCTCGTAGCGGCGCCCCTCGACGTCGCTCCGCGCCGTTCGCAGGTGGCGGCGGGCCGCGGCGGGGTCCTGGGCCGCGGCCGGCGCGGCCACGAGCAGGGTCAGGGTCAGCAGGGTGCGGGTGCGCATGGGATCCTCCGCGGCGCCCCGTTGCAGCCGGTGTGCCGCGCGCGCCGCGCGGCCGCCGCGCGGGTTGCGCGAGGCCCCGGTGCGCGCGCACGTGCGCGCACATCGGCGCGGTCGCGACCTGGCGAGCACCCCGGGGGATGGCGGTATGCTGCAGCCGGGCAATGACCAGCGACCCCGACAGCATCCTCGTGCAGGCGGCCCTCGCGCGCGACCTGATCTCGGCCGAGGAGGCCGAGCAGTGCCTGGGCGCCGCGCGCCTGCGCGGCCGCCCGGTGGCCGAGGTGCTGGTCGAGCGGTCGCTCCTCACCCAGCGCACGATCGAGTCCCTCGGCCGGGCGCTGGCGTCGCTCGACACGGCCGACCAGACCCCCACGCGGGCGCCCGCGCCGGGGGCGCCCCCGCCGGGCGGCCCGCCGAGCGGCGCCGGCCTCGCCCCGACGCACGCGGACGCGGCGGACGGCCCGGCGCCGCGGCCGGCGGGGGCGGCGACGTGGATGACCTTCCAGCCCCGGGCCGCGGACGCGCAGGCGCCGCGCGTCGTCGGGGGCGACTTCGAGCTCCTCGAGCCGCTGGGCCAGGGCGGCATGGGGATGGTCTTCCGGGCGCGCCAGCGCTCGCTCCAGCGCGACGTGGCCCTCAAGGTGCTGTCGCCGGAGTACGCCGCCACCCGTGAGGCCGCGGAGCGCTTCGCGCGCGAGGCGCGCGCGGCCGCGGCCGTGAACCATCCCAACGTGATCGGCATGATCGCCGCGGGGCGCGACGAGGCGAGCGGGCGGCTCTACATGGCGATGGAGCTGGTGCGCGGCGGCGACGCCGAGCGCCTCGCCGAGCAGGCGGGGGGCCGGCTGCCCGAGCGGCGCGCGCTGGAGCTGATCCGCGACTGCGCGCGGGGCCTCGTGGCGATCGAGCGCGCCGGCCTGATCCACCGCGACATCAAGCCGGCGAACATCTTCGTCACCGAGGACGGCGCGGCGAAGCTGGCGGACCTGGGCCTGGCGCGCAGCCAGGACGGCGACGACCGCGTGACCCAGTCGGGCCTGGTCGTCGGCACGCCCGCCTACATGCCCCCCGAGCAGGCCGAGGGGGCCCAGGACCTCGACGTGCGGGTCGACGTCTACGCCCTCGGGGCGAGCCTCTACCGGCTGCTGACGGGGCACAAGCCGTTCGAGGGGCCGAACGCCATGGCGGTCCTGTCGAAGGTCGTGCGCGGCGCGCCGCCCGACCCGCGGACGCACGTGCCGTCGCTGTCGCCGGCGGTCGTCGCCCTCGTGCAGAAGGCCATGGCGCGCGAGCGCGTCGACCGCCACCCGGACGCGGCGGCGCTCCTGGCCGACCTCGAGCGCCTCCTCCAGGCGGGCCGCGTCACGCTCGCCCCGCCGGCGCGGGCGTCGTCCGCGCGGCGGCCCGCCGTCGCCCGGCCGGCCCAGACGACCGCGCGGGCCGCGCCCACGCCGACGGGCCCGCCGGCGCCGCTGATCGCCGCGGCCGCCGCGCTGCTCCTGATCCTGGCCGGGGGCCTGTGGCTCGTCACGCGCCCCCGCGCGGACGCGGTCGCGTCGGCGCCGGCCGATCCGCCGGTCGTCGCGCCCGCGCCCCGGCCGACCGGCCACGGCGCGGCCGCGGCCGGCGCCGGAGCCGGAGCCGGAGCCGGAGCCGGCGCCGGAGCCGGCGCCGGAGCCGGAGCCGGAGCCGGGGCCGGAGCCGGAGCCGGCGCCGGAGCCGGAGCCGAGCCCGGACCGCTCCGCCCGCCTCCCCGCGTCGTGGAGGCCGCGCCGCCCGAGCGGCGCCCGGACGCCGCGCCCGCCGACCCGACGCCGGTGATCGAGCCTGCGCCCGCGCCGGACGAGCCCGACACGGCGCCGGGGCCGGAGCCGGTCGCGCCGGGGCCGGCGGACGAGCCCGCGCCGCGCCTGGCCGAGCCGACCCCGCCGCTGCGGGCGGTGGCCCTTCGCGCCGCCGGCGGCGGCCACGTCCTGCGCGGCGAGGAGCACGACCTCCGTCCCCACCGCGACCAGCAGCTGCTCACGCTCGTCGCGACCGAGTCGCGGTCGCTGCCGCTCCGGGCCGAGTGGGAGCTGTCGGCCGTGCGGCTCCTCGAGCCCTTGCCGCCGCGTCCGGGCCCGCCGGGCCACGGCGGCGGGCCGGGCGGGCCGCGCCGGCCGCCTCCCCCGCCGCCGACGGAGCTCGAGGAGCTCCTGTGGGCCGCCCCTCCGAAGGGGCTGGTCCTGCTCCTCGGCGCGCGCCCGGACGGGCGCCCGGCGCGGACGCTGGCGGACCTGTCGGGCGGCGTGGGCGTGGTCCTGGCGCTCGAGTCGGCGGGCCAGGCGGGTGTGGGCGTGCTGTGGGCGTCGGCGTCGACGAGCCTGAAGGACCGGGGCGGCGACCTCCTGCGCAAGTCGCCCCCGGTCGTCGAGAAGGCCGACCTGCGCCTGGACCCGGCGCAGCCGATCCGGGTGACGCTCGACCTCGACGAGCGCGGCTGGCGGGTCGAGGTGAGCCACGCCGGGCGGACGGTGCGTGACGACGGCACGTGGGACGCGGCCACGCGCCAGGCGCTGGGCCGGGGCGGCGCCTGGCTGTGGGCCAGCCTGGCGAACAGCGGCCGCCAGACCGGCTGCTCGCTGACGGCGCGGGCCACCTCGGCCCCGTGACCGCGCCCCGCGCGCGCCCGGGGTAGGCTCTGGCGTGGGCCGACGTGCGAACGGACGCCTCCTGCGCTGCGCGGGGTGCGCGCTGCCCCCCGACCTGTGCCTGTGCGACGCGCTGCGCCCGATCGCCGCGCGCACGCGCGTCGTCGTGCTGATGCACGCGAGCGAGCGGACCAAGCCGACGAACACGGGGCGGCTCGTGCCGCGCCTCCTCGAGGGCGGCGAGGTGCGGCTGCGCGGCGCGCCCGGCGCGCCGCTGGACCTGGTCGACCTCGCCGACCCGGCGCGGCGCCTCCTCGTGCTGGACCCCGACGGCGTCGCGCTCGACGCGGCCGAGGACGACGCGCGGCCCGTCACGCTCCTCGTGCCCGATGGCACCTGGCGGCAGGCGCGGCGGATCGTCACGCGCGAGCCCGGCCTGGCGCGCGCCACGCGCGTGCGCCTGCCGGCCGGGGGGCCCACCCGCTACCGCCTGCGCGACTCGGGGGCGCCGACGCGCCTGGCCACGCTGGAGGCGGTGGCCCGGGCGCTCGGCGCGCTCGAGGGGCCGGCGGCGCAGGCGCACCTCGAGGCGGCGTTCGACCTCCTGGTCGAGCGCACGCTGCGCCTGCGCGGCGCGGTCAGATGATCCTGGGCACGGGCGCCTGCCGCCGCGGGGGGCTGTCACGGCGCACGAAGAGCGACGTGAGCGGGTCCTCCTCGATCATGCGCCGGTAGATCTCGACGCGCCGGGCGCGCTCCTTCACGTCGGGGTCGAGCAGGCGCGGGTCCACCCAGCCAGGTCGGTGGCCGGGGCCGCCCCGTCGCGCGGGCGGCGCGGCCGGCGCGTCCGGCACGTCGTCGTCGTCGCCGACGTGCCGGGCGTCGATCGGGATCTCCCCGGCGAAGGCCTCCGGATGGGGCCCGCCGACCAGGTCCAGGCGCTCGGGCTCGCGCTGCTGCACGCGTCCTCGATGGCCGGTCGGCGTCGCGCACGCCGACAGTTGGCCGTTCATAGCCTGGCCCGCGCCTGCCACCGGCCGGTCACGCCGGGGCCACCATCTCGGCCTGCCAGGCGGGACACCGCGTCATCGGTTGCGCCGCCGGAGCGAGCGGGAGGCCCGCGGCCGCGGCGGTCGCGAGGCGGGGGCCGCCCGGACCGCAGTCCGACGGCGTCACGCGCATCAGTTGAAGTCGGGGTCGTCGAAGAGCATCGTCCGGCCCGCGACGTCCTCCTCCTCGTCCGCGTCCTCCTCGCCGACCGCCTCGAAGTCGGGCGGCTCGTCGAGGATCATCGTCCGGCTGGCGGGCTCGTCCTCGTCGTCGTCCTCGGACGCGGGGCCGGGGCCGTCGAAGTCGGGCGGCTCGTCGAGGATCATCGTGCGGCTGGCGGGCTCGTCCTCGTCGTCGTCCTCGGACGCGGGGCCGGGGCCGTCGAAGTCGGGCGGCTCGTCGAGGATCATCGTCCGGCTGGCGGGCTCGTCCTCGTCGTCGTCCTCGGACGCGGGGCCGGGGCCGGGGCCGTCGAAGTCGGGCGGCTCGTCGAGGATCATCGTCCGGCTGGCGGGCTCGTCCTCGTCGTCGTCGTCGGACGCGGGGCCGGGGCCGTCGAAGTCGGGCGGCTCGTCGAGGATCATCGTCCGGCTGGCGGGCTCGTCCTCGTCCCCGGCCCCGAACTCCGGCGGGGTGTCGAGGAGCATGGTGCGCCCGCCCCCCTCGTCCTCGGCCGGCTCGTCGAACGCGGGCGTCTCGCCCAGGAGCAGCGTCCGCGAGGGCTCGTCGCGCTCCTCGTCGGGCGGGCCGAAGTCCGGGGTCTCGAGGACCATGGTCCGGCCGCCGCCGCCACCGTCTTCCCCGTCGGCGGACGCCTCGAACTCGGGGGGCTCGTCGAACAGGAGCGTTCGCCCGGCCGCCCCGTCGTCGTCGGCCAGCTCGCCGAAGTCCGGGGCCGCCTCGAGCATCATCGTGCGGCCCGGCGTCTCGGCCTCGTCGGCGGGCTCCGCCTCGAACACCGCATCGAGCTCGAAGACCGGCGGCGGCGGGGGTGCCTTCGCCGCCGGCGCCTTCGGCGGCGGCGGCGCGGGCGCCTTCGCCGCCACGGGCGCCTTCGGCGTCGGCGGGAGGGGCGGCGGGGGGGCGAGCGGAGGACGCGGGGCGGGGCGGGGCGATGCGGGCGGCGGCGGCGCCGGCTCGACCTCGACCTGGAGGTCGGGGAACTCGGGGACGGCGTCCAGGACCATCGTGTGCCCGCCCGCCTCGTCGGGGACCGCGGGCTCCGGGTCGAACGCGGGCGCGGCGGCGGGCGTCGGCTCGAACGAGGGCATGTCGTCCAGCACGAGCGTCCGGTCGATCGCCTCGGGCCCGGGCGGGGGCGGCGCGGCCGGCGCGGGCTCGAACGAGGGCATGTCGTCCAGCACGAGGGTCCGGTCGATCGCCTCGGGCCCCGGTGGGGGCGGCGCGGCCGGCGCGGGCGGGGGTGGCGTCGGCTCGAACGACGGCATGTCGTCCAGCACGAGGGTCCGGTCGATCGCCTCGGGCCCGGGCGGGGGCGGCGGCGGCGCGGCCGGGGTGGGCTCGAACGACGGCATGTCGTCCAGCACGAGGGTCCGGTCGATCGCCTCGGGCCCGGGCGGGGGCGGCGCGGCCGGCGCGGCCGGCGCCGGCTCGAACGAGGGCATGTCGTCGAGCAGCAGTGTCCGGTCGATCGCCTCGGGTCCGGGCGGGGGCGGCGACGGCGCCGCGTCGAACGCGGGCATGTCGTCGAGGATGATGGTCCGGTCGACCGCGGGCGGCTCCGTTCGACCCTCGGCGGGGCGAGGGGCGGGCGGCGCGGGGGGCGGCGGCGCGGGCGGCGCCGAGAGCGCCGACTCGAAGTCGAACGCGAACGGGTCGTCCGTGACCGGCGGCGGACCCGCCTGCGGGCGCGGCGCCGGCGCCGGCGGCGGGGCGCCGTCGAACACGAAGTCCCGGAGCGCGGCGGCATCGGCCGCGTCCGCGACCGCCTCGACCGGCGGCGAGAACTCCGGCTGCTCGTCGAACACGAAGGTGCGCAGGGCGGCGGCGTCGTCCGCCTCCGGGGGGGGCGCCTGCGGGGGAGGCGGGGACGGCGGCGGGTCCGGCGCCGGCTTGGGTCGGGGCGCGGGCGGCGGCGTCGTCTTCGCCTTGGCGGCCGGCGCCGGGGGCGCGACCTGTGTCTGGACGGAGGGGGCCGGCGGGGCGGCGTCGAGGTCGCCGAAGTCGAAGTCGAAGGGGTCAGGCGCGGCCTTCACCTGGGGCGGGGCCGGGGCGGCCACCACGGTGGCCGCGGCCCGCGGGCCCTGGAACGAGAGCGTCCACAGCCCGAGCTGCACCTGGTCGCCCGGCTCGAGCGGCCGCTCCGACTTCTTCTTCAGCCGCTTGCCATTGACCTTCGTCCCGTTGGTGGAGCCCAGGTCCACGAGGTAGTAGCCGTCGGCGCGGCGCTCGATCCGGCAGTGCTCGCGCGAGCACTTGATGTCCATCACGGGGATGTCGACCTGGTGGCCCCGGCCGAGCGTGAAGGTGCTCTTGCCGTCGAGGGGGTAGACCTTGCCCTTGTCGGCCTGGTCGCCTGCCTCGAGGACCACGAGCGACGGGCGCGGATCAGGCATCGGCTGGGGCGATCCTCGGTGCCGGGTCAGGCACGCGCAAGTCGTGCAACGAGCAGGACTATAGCCGAGCCCCGGGAGCGCCCGCAACCGCGCCGGCTCCGCCAAAGTGACAGGCAGCGGGCCCGACCGCCGATCGAATTGGCAGCGCGGACGCGGGCGAGCTCGCTTGTCCCGCAAACACTTGGGCGATCGCGGGGCCGGCACCGGCGTTGCATCCGGCGCTGCCCGTGCCTGGCGACAGGGCGTGCCGCTGGCGGTACAGCCGCTGACCGCCAGGGCTCGGGGCGCCCGCCGGGCGCCGAACCACCACACGCGCCGCTCTGGCGCACGACCAACACGCACTGCAGGGAGGGCCTCCATGGCCAAGCAGCTCGCCTTCGACCACGAAGCTCGGGAGAAGCTGAAGGGCGGCGTCCAGAAGCTGGCGCGCGCCGTGAAGGTGACCCTCGGTCCGCGCGGCCGCAACGCGGTGATCGACAAGAGCTGGGGCGGGCCGAAGGTGACGAAGGACGGGGTCACGGTCGCCGAGGAGGTGGAGCTGACCGACCCCTACGAGAACATCGGCGCGCAGCTGGTGAAGGTCGCGTCGTCCAAGACCTCGGACGACGCCGGCGACGGCACGACGACGGCGACGGTGCTCGCCGAGGCGATCTTCGTCGAGGGGCTCAAGTCGATCACCGCCGGCGCCGACCCCATGTCGCTCTCGCGCGGGATCCAGCGCGCCGCCGAGGCCGTGGTCGACAAGCTCGACGGCATGGCCAAGAAGATCACGACGCACGACCAGCGCCTGCAGATCGCCACGGTCGCGGCGAACAACGACGCCCAGATCGGCCGCTACATCGCCGACGCCATGAAGCAGGTGGGCGAGAACGGCGTGATCACGATCGAGGAGGGCAAGAGCCTCGAGACCGAGGTCCAGATCGTCGAGGGCATGAAGTTCGACCGCGGCTTCCTCTCGCCGCACTTCGTCAACAACCAGGAGACGATGGAGGCCGTCCTCGAGGACGCCTACATCTTCATCTACGACCAGAAGCTCTCGGCGATCCGCCCGCTGATCCCGCTGCTCGAGGCCATCAACAAGGCCAAGAAGCCGCTGCTGGTGATCGCCGAGGACGTCGAGGGCGAGGTCCTGGCCACGTTCGTCGTCAACAAGCTCAAGGGCATCGTCGAGGCCTGCGCGGTCAAGGCGCCCGGCTACGGCGACCGCCGCAAGGCCATGCTCGAGGACATCGCCGTGCTCACCGGCGGGCAGGTCCTGAGCAAGGACCTCGGCGTCGACCTCGAGAAGGTCACGCTCAAGGACCTGGGCCGGGCGCGCCGCGTCCGCGTGGACAAGGACAACACGATCGTCCTCGAGGGCGCGGGCGACAAGAAGGCCATCGAGGCCCGCTGCGCCCAGATCAAGAAGGAGATCGACGGGTCCGACTCCGACTACGACCGCGAGAAGCTGCAGGAGCGCCTGGCGCGCCTGGCCGGCGGGATCGCGCGCATCAACGTCGGCGCGGCCACCGAGACCGAGCTGAAGGAGAAGAAGGACCGCCTCGACGACGCGCTGTCGGCGACGCAGGCGGCCGTCGAGACCGGCATCCTGCCCGGCGGCGGCGTGGCGCTCCTGCGCTGCGTCGAGGCCGCGCGCCAGGCCGCCAAGGAGCTCGAGGGCGACGAGCGGCTGGGCGCCGAGGCGCTGGCCCGCTCGCTCGCGGCGCCGCTCAGCCAGATCGCGGCGAACGCGGGGATCGACGGCGAGATCGTCGTCAACCGGATCCTGAAGAACCCGAGCCCGAGCTTCGGCTACGACGCGCTCTCGGAGGACTACTGCGACCTGATCGAGCGGGGCGTGATCGACCCGCTCAAGGTGACCAAGAGCGCGCTCGTGAACGCGACGTCGGTCTCCGGCCTCCTCCTCACCACCTCGTGCGCGATCGCCGAGGTCAAGAAGGAGGAGGAGAAGGACGACGACGGTCACCACCACGACCACGACGACTTCTAGCCGGCGGCCCGGCGGGGCCGCGCCGCGCGCGCGGCCCCGTCGCCGTCACGAACCCCACACGCGAAGAAACCAACTACCGGGCCACGGGCCCAACCCTGGAGTCCACCATGCGGATCCGTCCGCTCGATGACCGCGTCCTCATCAAGCCCATCGAGGCCGAGGACAAGACCGCCGGCGGGATCGTCCTCCCCGACACCGCCAAGGAGAAGTCGCAGCGCGGGGAGGTGGTCGAGGTCGGCGCCGGCAAGCTCCTCGAGACCGGCGACCGCGCGGCCCTGTCGGTGAAGAAGGGCGACCGCGTCGTGTTCGGCAAGTACGCCGGCACGGAGATCAAGATCGAGGGGACCCAGCACCAGATCATGCGCGAGCACGAGATCCTGGCCGTGCTCGAGGAGGCGTAAGAACATGGCGAAGCAGCTCATCTTCGACGAGGACGCGCGCAAGAAGATCAAGCTCGGCGCCTCGAAGCTGGCGAAGGCGGTCAAGGTCACGCTCGGGCCCAGCGGCCGGCACGTGATCCTGCAGAAGTCGTTCGGCAGCCCGACGGTCACCAAGGACGGGGTCACGGTCTCCAAGGAGATCGAGCTCGAGGACCCGTTCGAGAACATGGGGGCCCGCATGGTCAACGAGGTCGCCTCGAAGACCTCGGACGTCGCCGGTGACGGCACGACCACGGCGACCGTGCTGGCCGAGGCCATCTACTCGGAGGGCCTCAAGGCGCTGGCCGCCGGGGTCAACCCGATGATGATGAAGCGCGGGATCGACCGCGCGGTCACCACGGCGGTCGAGGCGGTCAAGGCGATCTCGCGCAAGGTCGAGAGCGACGCCCAGGTCGCGCAGGTCGGCGCGATCTCGGCCAACCATGACCAGGAGATCGGCGACCTGCTCTCGCAGGCCATGTCCAAGGCCGGCAAGGACGGCGTGATCACGGTCGAGGAGGCCCAGGGGATCGAGACCTTCCTGGACGTCGTCGACGGCATGCAGTTCGACAAGGGCTACATCTCGCCCTACTTCGTCAACCAGCCGGAGAGCATGATCTGCGAGCTGGAGGACCCCTTCATCCTCCTCTACGAGAAGAAGATCTCGGCCCTCCGCGACCTGCTGCCGGTGCTCGAGAAGGTCGCCCAGACCGGCCGGGCGCTGGTGATCATCGCCGAGGACCTCGAGGGCGAGGCGCTGGCGACGCTGGTCATCAACCGCCTGCGCGGCGTGCTCAAGGTGGCGGCCGTCAAGGCCCCCGGCTTCGGCGACCGCCGCAAGGCCATGCTCGAGGACATGGGGATCCTCACCGGCGGCACGCTCGTGTCGGAGGACCTCGGCGCCAAGCTCGAGAACACGACCGTCGACATGCTCGGCACGGCGAAGAAGGTCACGATCGACAAGGAGAAGACGACGATCATCGGCGGCGGCGGCCAGAGCGCGGCGATCAAGCAGCGCTGCGAGCAGATCCGCGCCCAGATCGGGCAGTCGACCTCCGACTACGACCGCGAGAAGCTCGAGGAGCGCCTGGCGAAGCTCTCGGGCGGCGTGGCCGTGATCAAGGTCGGGGCCGCGACCGAGACCGAGATGAAGGAGAAGAAGGCCCGCGTCGAGGACGCGCTCCACGCCACCCGCGCGGCGGTCGAGGAGGGCATCGTCCCCGGCGGCGGCGTCGCGCTCGTGCGCGCGATCGCCAAGGTGAAGGAGCTCGAGGGCTCCCTCAAGGGCGACGAGCTGGTCGGCGCCGGGATCATCCGCCGGGCGCTCGAGTGGCCGCTGCGGCAGATCGCCGAGAACACCGGCAAGAACGGGGCGGTCGTGGTCGAGGAGGTCTCGGGCCTCGCCGCGACGATGGGCTACGACGCGCTGGGCGACCGGTACGTCGACATGTTCCAGGCCGGCATCGTCGACCCGACCAAGGTCACGCGGTCGGCGCTGCAGAACGCGGCCAGCGTCGCGGGCCTCATGCTCACGACCGAGACCCTGATCACGGACCTCAAGGACAAGAAGAAGTCCATCGAGGGCGCGGTCGTCTGACCGCAGCGCGAGCCCGGCGCGGTCGGTTCTCACCGCGCCGGGCGCGTGTCAGTATCTTCAGGCCCGGACGGGCTGTCGCGAGCGGCCGACCGTGGCCGCTCGCGGCGTTTTCGCCGGGGCGACGTCGGCGGGACGGAGGGAGCGGGTGGCACCCCAGGTGAGCAGCAAGCGCGACTACTACGAGGTCCTCGGGGTCGAGCGGGGCGCGGACGAGGCCACGATCAAGAAGGCCTTCCGCCAGGCGGCCATCAAGAACCACCCCGACAAGAACCCGGGCGACGCCGAGGCCGAGGCCCGCTTCAAGGAGGCGGCCGAGGCCTACGAGGTCCTCTCCGACCCGGAGAAGCGCGCCCGCTACGACCGCTTCGGCCACGCCGGCGTCGGCGCGACCGCCGCGGGGAGCGCCTCGTACGAGAGCATCTTCGAGTCGTTCGCCGACATCTTCGGCGGCGGGATCTTCGAGAGCTTCTTCGGCGGGCGGGGCGGCCGGCGCGGCGGGCCGCGGGCGGGCGCCACGCTGCGGATCGAGCTCACCCTCGACTTCCTCGAGGCGGCGCGCGGCACGACCAAGAGCGTCGTCTACACGCGCGCCGAGCGGTGCCTCGACTGCCAGGGCAGCGGCGCGAAGCGGGGCACGTCGCCCGCGACGTGCGAGCTGTGCGGCGGCCGCGGCTCCGTGATCCAGTCGACCGGCTTCTTCCAGATCCAGACCGGCTGCCCCCGCTGCCGCGGCGAGGGCAAGGTCGTGCGCGACCCGTGCGAGGAGTGCGACGGGCGGGGGCGGATCGGGCGGCGCCGCGAGGTCGAGGTGCGGGTCCCCGCGGGCGTCGACGAGGGGACGCTCCTGCGCGTCCCGGGCGAGGGGGAGCCGGGCGACCCCGGCGCCCCCAACGGCGACCTGCAGTGCGTGATCCGCGTCCGCCCGCACGAGTTCTTCGCCCGCCAGGAGAGCCACGTCCTCCTCGAGCTGCCGATCACGTTCACGCAGGCGGCGCTGGGGACCACGATCGAGGTCCCGACGATCGACGGCAAGGAGACGCTCAAGGTCAAGCGGGGCACGCAGTCGGGCGACCTCTACACGCTGCAGGGCAAGGGGATCGTCGACCCGCACACGGGCGTCCGCGGCGACGAGGTGATCCGGGTCGTCGTCGAGGTGCCGCGGAAGCTCACCAAGAAGCAGGAGGAGCTGCTGCGGCAGCTCGCCGAGACCGAGGACACCCACGTCAGCCCGCAGCGGAAGTCGTTCTTCGAGAAGCTCAAGGGCTACTTCGAGAGCTAGGACAGCGAGCGAGACCAGACATGACCGCTGATGCGACGCCCGATGACGAGCCGGAGGTCTCCGCCCAGGGTGAGGCCGGAGGCGAGGCCGGGGGCGAGGCCGCCGCGCCGGCCGCGGGCGAGCTCGACGCGCTGCGGAAGGAGCGCGACGAGCTCTTCGACCGGCTCGCGCGCGTGAGCGCGGAGTTCCAGAACTTCCAGAAGCGCGTCCAGCGCGACCGGGCCAAGTGGACCCAGGACGCCGTGCGCGACGTCCTGTCGGGGCTCCTGTCGGTGTTCGACGCGATCGACCTCGCCGCCGGCTCGATCGAGCGCGGGGCCGACCCGCAGGCGGTCAAGCAGGGCGTCGAGATGGTGCGCGAGGAGCTGCGCCGGCAGCTCGGCCACCAGGGCGTCTCGGCCATGGACGTGGCCAAGGGGACGCCGTTCGACCCGGAGCGGCACCAGGCGATCGCCGTCGAGGAGGTCGCCGGCCTCGCGCGCGAGGAGGTCTCGTTCGTCGCCCGCGCCGGCTACACGATCGGCGACCTGGTGCTCCGCCCGGCGCAGGTGGGCGTGCGCAAGCCGGCGCCGTCGCCGCCGCCGCAGCCCGTCCCCGAGCAAGCGTAGTCGAGGGCTCACCGCGGATGGTGGCCGACCCTCCGGGCGCGGAGGGGCGCCGGCCTCGTTTGCCAACGGCGCGCCGGGGGTGATACCATTCGCCCCCTTCGCGCGCGGCGACCCCAGCGCGCACCTCCGTGCGCCGCGGGGCGGGCGCACCTGACCCAGAGGAAGGTGGACCGGTGGAGGGCTTCAGCCAGGAGCGGCGCGGGCTCTTCGATGGCCTGAAGGTGCCGCACAACGGCAACGCCGTGCTCATCGCGGCGCTCGGGCTCCTCGTCTATTACGCCGGCGTCCGGGCCATCGAGGAGGCGCTCGGCGTCCCCGGCGAGGGCTCGTGCCGGCTGCTGGCGGGCATGCTCGGCAACCTCTCCAGCTTCTTCGGCTACCCGGGGCAGGTGGTGGCGCGGATCGGCGGCTGGAGCGCCACCTGGACCGAGTTCGCCGGCTACGTGTGGGCGGCCTTCGCCATCTGGTCGGTCGCGGTGTGGGCCTTCCTCGCCGGCGCGATCACGCGCATCGCCGCCATGAAGCTCGCCCGCGAGGAGGGGCTCGAGCTCAAGGACGCGCTCCGCTTCGGGGCCCGGAAGTTCCTCTCGAACATCGGCTCGATCGCCTTCGTCCTGATCATCATCGGCTTCTTCTACCTGCTCACGAACGCCACGATCGCCGGCTGGATCGGCCGCATCCCGTACGTGGGCGGCGTGCTGCTCGGCCTGTTCTTCGGCCTCGTGCTCGTGTCGTCGTTCCTGATCGTGCTCGCCGGCGCCCTCGGCGTGCTGGGCTTCAACCTCGCCGCGGCCGCGATCTCGACCGAGGTGTCGGACGCGTTCGACGGCGTGAGCCGGGCCTGGGACTACGTGCTGGCCCGCCCCTGGAACCTGCTCGTCACCTACCTGACGACGTTCCTCTACCTGGGGATCGTCGTGTTCCTCGGCCTCACCTTCATCGAGGTGAGCGTGCGCAGCCTGGCCGTCGGCGCGTGGGGGCTCGGCGAGACGGCGCGGACGATCACCGTCGATGAGGCCATGCGCAAGGCGGAGACGACCCGCGTCCCCCGCGACCTCGAGGTCGTCTACGTCCCCGGGCGGGCCGACTTCCTCTACGGCCAGGTGATCGGCCGCCGCTACCGCCCCGACGAGGCGGGGAACATCTACTACCGGCAGGGCGTCGAGTACGCCCTCGAGCGCTTCAAGGAGCACACCGGGGCCTACCCCGAGTCGCTCGAGGAGCTGCTCGCGCCGGGGACGCGCGCCGGCCAGCCGATCGGGGGCTGGCGGGGGCCCTACCTGTTCATGGACGCGCCGCCCCGCGACGCCTGGGGCAACCCCTTCGGCTACCGCCGTGACGGCCGCGGCGGCCAGCCCTACGACCTGTTCTCGCGCGGCAAGGACCCGGGCCCCGAGGCGACGCACGACGACATGTACGGATACCAGGGCAAGGGCGTCGCCCTGGGCATGGGGGAGGAGCTGAACATCGCGCCGTTCATCGAGCCGTCGCTCAAGTTCGCCGCGGCCGGGGCGCGCTTCTGGATCAACCTCGCGCGCCTGCTCCTCTACGGCTACTGCATCGCCTACTTCCTCAGCGCCCAGACCACCGTCTACTTCCTCCTGCGCAAGGAGGTCGAGGGCGAGGACTACACCGAGATCATGATGGAGGAGGAGGCGGAGGACCACGACGAGCAGCCGTTCGAGTACGGCGCGCCGCCGGCCCCCGCCGCGCCCGGCGACAAGCCGGCCGACGCGGCGGGCGGTCCGCCCCAGGCCTGAGGCCCGTGGAGCCGCTCCGGCTGCGTCTCGCCGCGCCCGAGGACGCCCCGGCCGTCGCGGCCCTGCACGTCGCGACCTGGCGGCGGGCCTACAGCGGGCTCGTCCCCGACGCCCTGCTCGACGCGCTCTCGGTCGAGCAGTGGGCGCGCGACCGGCGCGAGCGCCTCGCCGCGCCCGCCCCGGGCGTCCGCACGTGGCTGCTCCTGCGCGAGGAGGCGCTCCTCGGGTTCGCGGTCACCGGGCCCGCGCGCGACGACGACCTCGACCCCGCGCGCGCGGTCGAGGTCCACGCCATCTACGTGCAGCCCGACCTGCTCGGGCGGGGCCTCGGACGGCGCCTCCTCGAGCACGCGCTCGACGACCTGGCCGCCGCCTTCCCCGCCGCGGTCGAGGTGACGCTCTGGGCGCTCGAGGGCAACGTCCGCGCCGAGCGCTTCTACGCGCGCCTGGGCTTCGAGCCCGGGCCACGGGCCGTGAAGTCGATGGGCGGCCACGACCTGCCCCACGTGCGCTGGCGCCGCGTCCTCCGCGCCGGGTGACGCGGGCGCCCCGCGCCCCCCGTCCGGCGTGGCATGATGCGCTGATGACCGAGCCCCCCGCCGACGCCCCCGAGACCTTCGCCGACGCCGCCCTGCGCCCCGAGCTCAAGGCCGCCCTCGCCGCCCTCGGCTTCACCCACCCCACCCCCGTCCAGACGGCGTGCCTCGCCGCGGGCCTGGGCCGCGACCTGCTGGTGCAGGCGCGCACCGGCTCGGGCAAGACGCTCGCGTTCGGCCTGCCGCTCCTCGACGCGTTCGACGGGGCGGTCCACGGGCCGCAGGCGCTGGTGATCGCGCCCACGCGCGAGCTCGCGCTACAGATCGCCAAGGCGCTGGCGCCGCTCGCGCGCGCCCTGGACGTGCGCTGCATCGCCCTCACCGGCGGCGCCGACATGAACGCGCAGCTGCAGGGCCTGGCCGTGCCGCGCCCGCAGCTCGTGATCGGCACCCCCGGCCGCGTGCTCGACCACCTCCAGCGCGAGAGCCTCGACCCGTCGGCGCTCCGGGCCGTCGTCCTCGACGAGGGGGACCACCTCCTCGACCTCGGCTTCAAGGACGAGCTGGACGCGATCCTCGCCGCGACGCCACCTGAGCGGCGCACGCTCATGTTCTCGGCGACGATGCCGCCCGAGGTCGAGGCGCTGGCGCGCCGCAACACGAAGGACCCGCGAAAGGTCGTGATCGACGCCGCGTCCGTGGCGCACGCCGACATCGAGCACGTGGCCTACGGGGTGCCGGACCAGGGCAAGCCGGAGGCCCTGGCCAACCTGCTCCTCTACGAGCGGCCCGAGCGCACCGTCGTCTTCTGCGCCACGCGCGAGCAGGCGCGCGAGCTCTCCGAGCGGCTGCCGCTGCTCGGGATCCCGGCCGCCTTGATCTCGGGCGAGCTCCAGCAGCGCGCGCGCAACCGGGCGCTCGACGCCTTCCGCGAGGGGCGCTGCCACGTGCTCGTGGCCACCGACGTCGCCGCGCGCGGCATCGACGTCCCGGCCACGAGCCACGTGATCCACTTCTCGCTCGCCGACACGCACGAGACCTACATCCACCGGAGCGGCCGCACCGGCCGCGCCGGGCGCAAGGGGGTCGCGCTGTCGCTCGTCTCGCAGCGCGAGCGGACCGGCTTCGGCTTCATGACGAAGCGCGCGCGCGTGAAGATCGACTGGCGCGACCTCCCCGGCCCGGGCGAGATCCGGCGCCGGCGGGTCGAGCTCCTGGCCGAGCGGCTCCTGGGCGAGGGGGTGATCGAGCGCACGCCCGAGGCGCTCGAGAGCGCCCGCCGCCTCGTCGACGCCACCCCCCACAGCGACGGCCCGGTCGGGCTCGTGGCGCGGCTCCTCGACGCCGCCGCCGACCTCGAGGGGGAGCCCGGCTACGACCTCGGCCCGGCCTTCGCCGCCGAGCGCGCGCGCTTCGCCCGCCGCGAGCGCCAGGCCGGGCCCGGCCGCCCGGGCCGCTTCGAGCGCAAGGGGCCGCCCCGGCGCGGCCGCTTCGAGCAGGACGACCGCCCGCGCCCGCCGCGCGGCCGCGGCCGCGGCGACGGGAGGGGCCGGCCGAGCCGCGGCCCCGCTCCGCCCGGGTCCGCGCCGCCCGCGACGAGCCCGGCCGGGCGTGCCGGCCCGAGCGGGGCCGCTCGGGCCGCGCCCGCCGCGAGGAGCCGCCGCAGGACCGCGGGCGCCCCGGCCGCGCCCGCCGCGAGGAGCCGGCGCCGGAGCGCCCGCGCCGCCCGAAGCGCGCCCGTCCCGGCGACCTCCCGCGGTAGTGTGATCGCGGCTGCGGAAGCGCGGTGAGGTGTGTGCTCGGAGGCGGTCCGGCCGTCTGCCAAGACGGCCGAGCGGGCCTGAACTGAACGTGGCTGGCGCTGCCGTTCGCCGGGGTGTCGCGCTCGGCCGGTCTGGCACGAGCGCCGGGAGTCAGCCCGGCTTCACCCACACGCCGAGGATCGACTTGCCGACGCGATGCTGGAGGCGCGCGTCGAGGCGCCGCGAGAGCGGCACGAGCAGGGCGTCCCACACGGCGAGCTGGCGGGCGGTCGGCAGCGACTGGCGCAGGAGCGCGCGGTTCAGCGCCGACGCCAGGAGGCCGGCCGCGTCCAGGTAGTCGAGCCGCGCGCACGGCCAGCCGGCCGGCGCGGCGGCGGCCAGGCTCGCCCGCGTGTAGCGGCGGAGGTGGCCGACCGCGGCGTCGAAGGGCGAGAACAGCCACGGGTGCGCGGGGGAGAGCACGACGAGCCGCCCCCCCGGGACCAGGCGCGCCCCGGCGCGGGCGAGCTCGCCCGCGTCGTCGGCGATGTGCTCGAGGACGTCGAGGTAGAGGGCCGCGTCGAACGCCGCCTCGTCGGGCAGGTCGGCCACCGTGCCCGTGACGACCGAGCAGCACGCCGGCAGCGCGCCCGCGGCCCGCAGCGCCTCGATCCGCGCCGCCTGGGCGGGGTCGGGCTCGAGGCACACCCAGCGCTCCTCGTCCCCCGCGCAGAGCGCGCGGGCGCTGGCGCCCACGCCGGCCCCGACCTCGAGCACCCGCCGCCCGAGCGCCGGCCGCAGCTCGGCGCGCAGGTAGTCCTTCCAGCGGCGCGCGCGGGCGAACAGCTCCAGCTCCTCCCCGACGTAGGCGGTCACGGCGCCGGCCCGTCGGGCGGATGCAGCCGGCGGGGCCCCTCGTGGAAGAAGGGGTGGTCGCGGGCGGGGAGGAAGGTCGCCCCGCCGCGGCCCGAGAGCACGAGGAGCACGAACGCCGCCGACGTGCAGGCGGCCTGCGCCGAGAGCACGAGGCCGAGCGCCAGGGCGGCCGGGAGCCAGGGCCAGGGGGGCGGCGACGCCGCCGTCGCGGCGAGGCCGCCCGCCGCGAGGGCGGTCAGGGCGCCCGCCGCGAGCAGGAGGCGGACGCCGACGACCTCCCCGAAGACCGAGATCGCGCTCAGCCCGTGCGCGACGAGGTCGACGAGGTTCATGCGCGAGGCGCCCGCCAGCCGGGCGCTGCGCGGGACCGGCACGACCTCGCGCGGCAGGCGCAGCTTGTAGACGGCCGCCGCGTAGTGGTTCCACGTCTCGGCGGCGACGGCGAGCTGCCCGAGCGCCCCGGCCGGCAGCACGCTGAAGTTGCCGACGCGCACGCGATGCCCCGTCAGCACGCGGTGGACGAGCTTGAACGCCTGGTACCCGGCGCGGAAGGCCAGCCCCTCCGAGCGGCGCGCGCGTCCGGCGAAGACGACCTTCGCGCCGCCCTCCGCGGCGAACCGGCGCAGGAGGGTCAGGGCGTCGGCCGGGTCGTCCTCGCCGTCGCCGTCCATCACCAGCAGCGGGGCCGCGCCCCCCTCCTCGGCCCGCACCTCCTCGGCCCGCACCTCCTCGGCGAGGACCGCGAGCCCGATGGCGATCGCGCGCTGATGGCCCAGGTTGCGCCGGAGCCGCAGCACGCGCAGGCGCGCGAGCGCCGCCGGCGCCGGCGGGACGAGGCGCGGGCCGGCCGCGACGACCGAGCCGTCGTCCACGACGAGCACGTCGGCGCGCCAGCCCTCCCCCGCCAGGGCGGCGTCGAGGCGCGCCAGGAGGGCCGCCGCGGCCGCCCAGTCCTCGTAGGTGGGGATCAGGACGCGCAGGGTCGGCGTCGGCTCGTTCGGCGTGGTCACGACCCGCGCATCCTCCCCGCCCGACGCGCCCCCGGTCAACGGACCTGGTAGAGGAACAGGAGCGGCACGCCGTCGCGCTCCCAGCGGCGGAGCTCCCGCGCCCCCGCGAGGCGCGCCGCCGTGTCCGGCCCCAGCGCCGAGGTGCGGTTGAGGAGGAGGACGAACTCGCCGTCGAGGCACGGCGCGATGTCCGGCCGCAGGAGACCGAGCGCGTGGAGCCGGAAGGGGTACTCGCCCGGGAACGGCATGCAGAGCCGCGCCCCGGGCGGCAGCGCCTCGTTCAGCTCGTCGAGCACCGCCGGGGTCACGGCGTCGAGCCAGTAGGTCGGCTCGAGGCGGAGGTCGTGGTAGGCGCCCCTCAGCCCGCCGACGACCCCGCTGAACGTCGACAGGAGCAGCGGCCGCGCGGCCCAGGCCGCGCCCAGCCCCGACGCCGGGAGGAGGAGGAGCGACGCCGCGAGCGCCCGCCGCGCCGGCGTCGGCGCCCCGCGGGCCAGCCACGCGCGCGCCTCGAGCCCGAGCCCGAGCCCCCCCGCGACGCCCAGGAGCGCGAACAGCGGCAGCGCCTGGCGGACCCCGTCGTGGCGCGGCGTCCAGGGGAGGAGGAAGAGGAGCCCGAGGAGGGCGCACGCGACGAGGACTTGGACGTGCAGCGGGTCGCGCCCCCGCCACGCGCGCGCGCCGAGCGCCAGGGCGCCGCCGACGAGCGTCACCGTCACCCCCGCGGGCGGGACGGCGACGAGCATGACCGGGAGCCAGGTCCACGGCGGCGAGCCGGCGTACCAGCGCCCGAGGAAGTAGACGGTGAGCGGGTGCTCCCGCGCGTGCTCGCGCACGAGCGCCACCAGCTCGAGGAGGCGCCAGGGCGGGTAGGTCAGCGCCATGAGCGCGAGCCCCAGGGCGGTCGCCAGGCCGAGGTGCACGAGGAGCCGCGGGCGGCGCGTGAGCAGGCAGCCCGCCCCGAGCACGGCCGGGAGGAGGAGCCCGGTCACCTTGATCCACGGCGCCGCGGCGACCGCCACGTAGAGGAGCGCCAGGTCGCGGCGGCGGCGGTCGGCGTCGGCGCAGGCGAGGACGCCGACGACGAAGGCGCAGGCGAGCGGCGCGTCGGTGGCCAGGAACGACCCGTGCGCGAGCAGGCGCGGCTGCCCGGCGACCGCCAGGACGACGCCGAGGGCGGGCAGCCAGCCGTACCGCCCGGCGAGGCGGTGGAGCGTGAAGGCCAGGGTGGCGGCCACCAGCGCGCACGTCCCCAGGCGGCAGCGGACCGTGAACGGGACGGCATCCGGCGCGACCGTCGAGGCCAGCCAGCCGAGCAGCTTGAAGAGGTGCGGGTGCCGGTCCCCGCCGGCCAGCCCCTCGTCGACCCGCGCCCGCGTCCAGGCCGCGCCGCCCTCGCGGGCGACGGCGCCGACCCACTCGTCGAAGCGCTGCACCCAGGGGAGGTAGTCCCGCGCCTCGTCCCAGGTGATCCCCTGCGCGCCGGCGAGCCAGGCGAGGGCGAGGAAGCTCAGGAGCCCGCAGAGCAGCGCCGCCGCGAGGCGCGCCCGGTCGTCGGGTCCCACCGCCACGGGGGGCGGCGCGGCGGGGGCGGCCGCCGGCGGCGCGGCGGCAGCCGCCGGGCCAGGCGGGTCCGTCGGCGGCGCGTCCTCTCCCTCCACGGCGCTCCCCTGCCGGCGCCTCCAGCTCGAACACCGGGTCCAGGCCGGAAGCGCGCGCCCGGCCCACGACGCGCCGGCCGCTGCGCGGCGCGCGCAGGGCCCGCCGGCGAGCTGAACGACGCACGAGCGTAGCACGGCGGCGCGGCGCCGCCGCGGTCGACCTCGTGGTGCGGGCGCGCCGCCGCTGCCACCCTGCTCGCATGAGCGACCACGACCCCCGCGGCGAGCTGGCGATCCGCACCCTCGCCATGCCCCGGGACACCAACGCGCACGGCGACATCTTCGGCGGCTGGCTCATGGCGCAGATGGACGTGGCCGGGGCGACCGTCGCGATCCGGCGCGCCCAGGGCCGCGTGGTGACCGTCGCGGTGGAGTCCATGGCCTTCCACAAGCCCGTGTTCGTCGGGGACGCGCTCACCTGCTACGGCACGATCCTCCACGTGGGTCGGACCTCGCTGCGGGTGCGCGTGGAGGCCTTCGCCCGGCGCGGGCGGGGGACCGTCGAGGAGAAGGTCACGGACGGCGTGTTCACGTTCGTCGCGGTCGACGAGCAGCGGCGTCCCCGGCCGGTGCCGCCCGCCCCGTGACGGGCCCCCGCCCGCGGCGGTGACCCCGCCGGATATCGTGGGCCAGGGATGAACGACTCGGAGCGCGCCTGGCACGCCCTCGCCGCCGAGGAGGCGCTCGCCGCCCTCTCGACGACCGCCGACGGGCTCCCCGCCGACGAGGCCACGCGGCGCCGCGCCGCGCACGGGCCCAACCTCCTCCCCGCCGGCGCCGAGGAGGGCCTGCTCGCGCTCGCCTGGCGCCAGATCAACAACCCGATCTCCTGGGTGCTCGTCGTCGCCGGCGTCCTGGCGATCGCGATCGGCAAGGGGACCGACGCCGTCGTGGTCTTCGGCGCCGTGTTCATCAACGCGGCGATCGGGTTCGTGCAGGAGTGGCGGGCCGGGCGGGCGATCGCCGCGCTCACGGCGCTCGTCCCCGAGCGGACCGTCGTCCTCCGCGGCGGCCGCCCGGAGGCGGCCCCGGCCGCCGACCTCGTCCCGGGCGACGTGATCCAGCTCCAGGGCGGCGACAAGGTCCCGGCCGACGTGCGCCTGCTGGCGCTCAAGGGGCTGGCCGTCGACGAGGCCGCGCTCACGGGCGAGTCGGTCCCGGTCCCCAAGCGGCTGGAGCCGGTCGCGGCGGACGCCGACCTCGGCGACCGCCTGTGCATGGGCTTCGGCGGGACCCTCGTCACGGCGGGCACGGCCGCCGCCCTGGTCGTGGCCACCGGGGCGAGCACGGAGCTGGGCCGGATCAGCGCGCTCCTGCAGCGGACCGAGCGGCTCGAGACCCCGATCACCCGCCAGCTCACCACGGTCAGCGCCTGGATCGCGGGCGGCGTGGTGGCCGTCGCCGCGGGCCTCCTCGCCTACGGGCTCCTGGTGCGCCAGGCCCCGGCCGGCGAGGCGCTCCTCCTGGCGCTCGCCCTGGCCGTGGCGGCGATCCCGGAGGGGCTGCCCGCGATCATCACGATCGCCCTGGCGATCGGCGTCTCGCGCATGGCGGCGCGCCGCGCCGTGATCCGCCACCTCCCCGCGGTCGAGACGCTCGGCTCGACCTCGGTGATCTGCACCGACAAGACCGGGACGCTGACGCGCAACGAGATGACCGTCCAGGCGCTGTGGACCGCCGGGCGCGAGTTCCGCGTCTCGGGCGTCGGCTGGGTCCCCGTCGGCCGGCTCGAGCGCGACGGCAAGCTGCTGCCGGCGCCGCCGCCCGAGGTGACGGCGCTGCTGCGCTGCGCGGCGCTGTGCAACGACGCCGCGCTCCGGCGCGACGAGGCCCACGGGTGGGCGATCGCCGGCGACCCGACCGAGGCGGCGCTCGTCGTCGCCGCCCGCAAGGTCGGGCTCGACGAGCACGCCCTCCGCGCCGCCCGACCGCGCCTGGACGTGCTCCCGTTCGAGTCGCAGACCATGTTCATGGCCACCCTCGACGGCGGCGAGGCGCCGGCCGTGCACGTCAAGGGGGGGCTCGAGCAGGTGCTCGCGCGCTGCGACGTCGGGCCCGATGAGGCCGCGGGCGCGAGGGAGGCCATGGAGGCGCTCGCGAGCCAGGGGATGCGCGTCCTCGCCTTCGCCGCGCGCCCGGCCCGCACCGACGAGCGCGCGCTCGCCGGGGACGCCGCGGCGCGCGGCCTGGGGCTCCTCGGGCTCGTCGGCATGATCGACCCCCCGCGCACCGAGGCGATCGACGCGATCCGCGCCTGCCAGGCGGCGGGGATCGACGTGAAGATGATCACGGGCGACCACCCCGTCACGGCGGCGGCGATCGGCCGCGCCCTCGGGCTCCTCGGCCCCGAGGAGGACGCCGCGCCCGGCGCGGCGCTCGAGCGCCTCGACGAGGCGGGGCTGCGCCGGGCCGCCGCGGCGGGCCACGTGTTCGCCCGCGTGGCGCCCGCCCACAAGCTGCGCCTGGTCGAGGCCCTGCAGGCCGCCGGCCACGTCGTGGCGATGACCGGCGACGGCGTGAACGACGCGCCCGCCCTCAAGCGCGCCGACATCGGCGTGGCCATGGGCATCACCGGCACGTCGGCCGCGAAGGAGGCGGCGAAGGTCGTCCTCACCGACGACAACTTCGCCTCGATCGCGGCGGCCGTGGAGGAGGGGCGCCGCGTCTACGACAACCTGGTCAAGGCGCTGGCCTTCGTCCTGCCGACGAACCTCGGGATCGCGCTCATCCTCGTCGCGGCCATGCTCTTCTTCCCGTCCGTGCCGGTGCTGCTCCCCGGCGACCGCGTGGTCGAGGAGCTCCTCTTCCCCATGTCGCCCACGCAGATCCTGTGGATCAACCTCGTCTCGAGCGTGGCGCTCTCGGTGCCCTTCGCCTTCGAGGTGCTCGAGCCCGACGCCATGCGCCGGCGCCCGCGCCCCAAGGACGCGCCGATCTTCTCGGCCTTCGTCGTCCAGCGGACCCTGATCGTGGCCCTCCTCATGGCCGCCGGGGCGTGCGGCCTGTTCCTGTGGGAGTACCTGCGCCTGACCGGCCCGCTGCCCCAGCCCGTCTGGTGGGAGTCGCACCGCCTGGCCGTGGCCGACGCGCAGACGACGGCCGTGACGACGGTCATCTGCTTCCAGGCCTTCTACCTGCTCGAGTGCCGCAGCCTGCGCGAGTCGGCCTTCACGGTCGGCTTCTTCCGCAACCCCGCCGTGTTCGTCGGCCTGGGCGCGCTCCTGCTCCTCCAGTGCGCCTTCGTCTACGTCCCGCCCTTCCAGGCGCTGTTCGGCTCCGTGGCCCTCGAGGGGAAGGCCTGGCTCGAGGCGGCGCTCGCCGGCCTGATCGTCGTCCCCGTGATCCACGCCGAGAAGCGCATCCGGAAGCGCCGCACCCCGCCTGCCCCCGCCTGAAGGTGGGGGCGGTTGATCCGGATCACGACCGCTCCTCGCAACCGGGCGCCCTCGCCGATAGGATGCGTCACGCGGCACGTGCAGGAGAGGCCATGGACCACCTACCGGCGAGCGAGGCGCTCAGCGCCGCGACGCACCTCGTCGGCGCCGTGGCCGCCCTGGTCGCCGGGGTGTGGCTGATCCGTCGCGGGCGCGGGCGCGAGCAGGTGGTCGCGCTCTCGGTCTACGTGGTCTGCGCCGTGGCCATGCTCACGGCCAGCGGCATCTACCACCTCGCCGGCGAGGACCACCCCCAGCGCGCCGCGCTCCAGCGCCTCGACCACGCGGCGATCTGGCTGCAGATCGCCGGGACGTTCACCCCGATCCACGTCGTGTTCTTCCGCGGCGTCTGGCGCTGGGCGCCGCTGGTCGTCGTGTGGACCGGCGCCTTCCTGGGGATCGTCCTCAAGCTCCTGTTCTTCGGCGCCGTCCCCGAGGGGCCCGGCCTCATGCTCTACCTGGGCCTCGGCTGGTTCGGCGTCCTCTCGGCGGGCCAGCTGGTGCGCGAGCGCGGCCTCGCCACGACCGCCCCGGTGCTCCTCGGCGGCCTGTGGTACTCGAGCGGCGCGCTGCTCGAGCTCTCCCGCTGGCCGACCCTGGTCGAGGGCGTGTTCGGGCCGCACCAGCTGTTCCACGTCGCCGTCCTGGCCGGCGTGCTCCACCACTGGAGCTTCATCCACCGCTGGGCGGGCTCGGACCTGCACGGGCCGAGCGCCTGACTCACGTCCCCGCGTGCGCGATGCGGACGACCCGCCAGCGCCCCGGTCCGGCCGCCATCACCGTGTCCCACCACTCCCGCCCCTCGAAGCGGTAGCGCAGCTGCGCCCCCGGGACGCGGCCCTCGAGCAGCGCCGCGCGGACCTCGGGCAGGGCCGACGGCCCGCGCGGCGGCGCGGCCTGGCGGCCGGCGCGGACGACCACGGCCAGGAGGCCGCCGGTGGCGGCGATGTCGTCCATGAGCGCCTCGAGCGCGGGCGCGTCGAGCGCCCCCTCGAGCACCTCGGGCAGGCTCACGGTCCTCTCCTCAGCGCCGGCAGCACCAGCACGGCGTTGTGCGGCGACGGGCAGACGTGCTGGCACACGCCGCAGCCGGTGCAGCGCCCCGCGTCGACCACCGGCCGCCCGCCGTCGAGGCGCAGGGCGCCCGGGACCGGGCACTGCTCGACGCACACGGCGCAGCCGGTGCCCTGGTAGGCGAGGCAGTCGTGGGCCGCGATCACGGCGCGGCCCATGACGCGGGGCCCGTCGGGCCGGAGCGCGCCGGTCAAGCACGCCGCGGCGCAGGGCAGGTCGGGGCACATGCGGCACGGCGCGGCGACGGGGTCGATCACCGGGGTGCCGGCGGCCTGCCGCAGCCGCGCCGGGGCCTTCACGATCGCGTCGTGCGGGCAGGCCGCGGCGCAGTCGTCGCAGCGCGTGCAGCGCGCGAGGAAGTCGGCCTCGTCGACCGCCCCCGGCGGCCGCAGGACCGGCAGCGCGCGGGCGGCCGGGGCGGGCGCGCCGCCGAGGAGGGCCACGAGCGGGCGCGCCGGACGCGCCGGCGCCCGGCCCAGCGCGGCGCCGAGGCCGCGGAGCGAGAACAGCGCCCGACGGTCGAGGCGCGGGTCGCTCACGGCGACGACGCCCGCGGCGCGTGGCACTGCGTGCAGCTCTGCCGCCAGGGGTGGGTGGCCTGGAGGCCCGCCGGGCCCGTGGGCCCGTGGCAGCTCAGGCAGTCCTCGCGCAGCCACGTGCCGTGCGGGATCACCGGCGGCGCGCCCGGCCAGGCGCGCTCGCGCGCCGCCTCCGACCTAAGGCCGACGAAGGCGTTGCCCGGGGCGCCGCCCGGCGCCTCGAGCGGGTGCATGGGCGCGTGGCACTGCGTGCACGACGCGTAGGGCGCGTGCGGGATCGCCGGCGCCGTGACCTCGCCCGCCCGCAGGCCGTGCTCGTGGCAGGCCATGCACGAGGCCACGCTCCGCGCGTCGACCGGGTGCGGGATCCCCGGCGGCGCGCCCTCGTCGGCGCGCCGCGCCGCCCGCGCCGCCAGCGCGGCCTCCCGGGCGGCCGGGTCGGCCGCGTCGGCGTGCGGGGCCGCGTCGCGCGCGGGCGCCGCGCTCGCCGGCACCCGCGTGCGCAGGCCGGCGTTGGGCCCGCGCCGCCCGGGCGCGAGCTCGCTCCAGGCGGGCGCCACGCCGTCGACCGCGTGGTCCGCCGGCGCCGTCGCGGCCGGCAAGGTGCGCGCGGCCGGGGCGACCTGCGCCAGGCCGAGCGCGTAGCCGGTCAGGGCCACGCCCAGGGCGGCGACGCCCACCACCCGCGCGGCGCGGCCCGCGTCGGCCGCCGGGGCCGGGTCGCTCACGTGGCGCCCGCCTTGCGCACCCGCACGGCGCACTTCTTGTAGTCGGGCTGCTTCGAGAACGGGTCGTGCGCCTCGAGCGTCACGGCGTTGATCAGGTGCCGCTCGTCGAAGAAGGGCACGAACACGGTCCCGCGCGGCGGCGCGCCGCGCCCGTCGATCCAGGCCGGCAGCGTGCACCGGCCGCGCCGCGACTCGATCACCACCTGGTCGCCCGTGCGCACGCCCAGGCGCCGCGCGTCCTCGGGGTGGAGCTCGGCGTAGGCGCGCGAGACCGCGCGCCGCAGCTGCGGCACGCGCATGGTCAGCGTGCCGGTGTGCCAGTGCTCGAGCACGCGCCCGGTGCACAGCCACAGGTCGTACTCGGCGTCGGGGACCTCCGGCGGCGGCTCGTAGGGGTGGAACCACACGAGCGCCCGGTCGTCGCCCGTGACCGAGTGGTAGAACTGGAAGCCCTTGCCCGCGGCCACGAAGGGGTCGCTCCCCTCGACGAAGCGCCAGCGCGTCTCGCGCCACACCCCCGCGTCGTCCTGCACGACCGGCCAGCGCAGCCCGCGCGCCCTCGTCAGCTCGCGGTAGGGCGCCACGTGCTTGTGCTTCTTGTGGGTGAGCGGCCGGTACTCCTCGTAGAGGCGCTCGTCGACGTCCACGTCGCGCCAGCGGGCCCACTCCCAGACCGGGACCTCCTCGCCCTGCTCGTCGACGGTGTGGAACAGGAACCGCCCGTCCTGGTCCGTCATCCCCTCGTGGCCGAGCTCGAGCAGGCGGCGGGCCACGGCGATCGTCTGCCAGGCGTCGTCGCGCGCCTCGCCCGGCGGGTCGACCTGCCGGAACCACTGGTGCGTCCGCCGCTCCGAGTTGCCGTAGACGCCGTTCTTCTCCACCCACAGGGCCGAGGGCAGGATGAGGTCGGCGAGCGCGGTCGTGGCCGTCGGGTAGACGTCGCTGACGATGAGGAACTTGTCCTTGCAGCGCGCCTTGGCCTCGAACAGGGCGTTGGTGTTCGGCAGCGACTGGCCGGGGTTCGTCACCTGCACCCAGAGCGTGTCCAGGTCGCCCTCGTCGCTGCAGAAGGCCTTCCACATGTCGACCGTGTGATGGCCGGGCTTCGGGTTCAGGCGCCCCGCCGGGAGGTTCCAGTAGGCCTCCAGCTCGGCGCGGTGCTTGGGGTCCGTGACCACGCGGCCCCCGGGCAGGGCGTGCGCCAGCGTGCCCACCTCGCGCACCGTGCCGCAGGCCGACGGCTGCCCGGTGAGGCTCGTCGGGCCGTCGCCCGGCTTGCCCCAGTGGCCCGAGAGCAGGTGGACCCCGTGGACCAGGCAGTTGATCGCCGTGCCGCGGGTGTGCTGGTTCATGCCCATGCACCAGAGGCTGGTCACGCGCAGCGACCGGTCGGCGAACACCCGGTAGAGCTCCATCAGCTGCGCCGCCGGGATGCCGGAGAGCTTCGACACGTGCTCGGGCGTGTAGGGCTCGAGCGCCGCCGCGTACTCCTCGAAGGTGATCGCCTTCCCGGTGAGCGTGGGCGGGTCGGACGGCGCGCGGAAGTTGACGTGCTTCTTCACGAACTCCCGGTCGTAGGTCCCGTCCTTCACCAGCTGCCGGGCGATCATGTTGGCGATCGCCAGGTCGGTCTGCGGGGCGAAGTGGAGCGTCAGGTCGGCGTGCTCCGACGTCCGCGTGCGGCGGGTCGTCAGGTCGATGATCCGCACCCGCTCGCCGCGCGAGCGGCGGTCGATGATCCGGCTGAAGAGCACCGGGTGCATCTCGGCCGGGTTGTTGCCCCACATGATCACGACGTCGGCCCGGTCGAGGTCGTCGTAGCAGCTCGCCGGCTCGTCGACGCCGTAGGTGGCGAGGAACCCGGTCACGGCAGAGGCCATGCACAGGCGGGCGTTCGGGTCGAGCTGGTTGCTCGAGAGCCCGGCCTTCATGAACTTGAGCGCCGCGTAGCCCTCGGGGATCGTCCACTGCCCCGAGCCGTAGAGGGCGAAGCGGTCGGGCGCGCGGCGGATCCGCCGGGCGATCACGTCGAGCGCCTCCTCCCAGGAGACCGGCACGAGCGCGCCGTCCTTGCGCAGGAGCGGCCGCGTGAGCCGGTCCTGGCCGTAGAGGATCGAGCCGACGTGGTAGCCCTTCACGCACAGGAGCCCCCGGTTCACCTCGGCGTCGGGGTGGCCGGCGATGGCGACGACCTTCTTCTCCTTCGTCCCCACGAGCACGTGGCAGCCGGTGCCGCAGAAGCGGCAGGGGGCCTTGTCCCAGGTGACGCCGGGGAGCTCCGGCGGGGCCGCCGGGCGGCGCGGGTCCTGGGCCGTGGCGGCGGGGCCGGCGAGCGCGGCCGCGGCGGCCGACATGGCGGCGGCCTTGAGGAGGTCGCGTCGGTCGAGCCCGTTCGCGCGGGGGAGGGGCCGGGTCATCGCGTCTCCGTCGGCACGGGGTCCAGGTAGACGAGGACGACGTCGACGAACGCGACGCCGGGGCGGGCGAGGAGCCAGTCGTGCGCGGCCTGGTCGGCGTCGCGGTCGGGCGTGTCCATGACGAGCGCCACCCGCCGCGGCCCCTCGCGCGGGCCGAGGGTGAAGCGGGCGTCGGCGGCGATCGCGCCGAGCGCGTCGTCGGCGGCGGCCGGGTCGTCGGCGAGGGTCAGGACGAGGGCGCTCACGGCCATGGTGACGCGAGGTCGAGCAGGCCCCGTGCCGCCTCGCCGGGGCGTGCGCCGCCAAGGGCTTCCGGCGGCGAGGCGTCACGTGGCCGTGACGGTCTCGCGCGCGGGTCACACCGCCGCAGGAACCGGCATCCTTGACAGGAATGGCCGACCTCTCGGCCGCGTCACCGCTGTCACACGGGCAGGACGCCCCCACCGCGACAAGTCCCTTCAGGGCCGAGCGCCGCCCGCGGCGCGGCGCTTGCAATCGACGGCTCGCGTGAGCCGACCCGTCACCCTCCGCCTCGCGCCGCTCCTCGCCGCGCCGCTGGTCATCGCCGCGGGCGCCTGGGCCGCGGGCGCCTGGTGGGTGGCGCGCGCCCAGGACCCGGCGGGCGGCCCGGTGACCCCCGCCGCCCCCCAGGCGCCCACGACCCCGCGCGGGCGCGTGGTGCTGAAGGGGCCCGAGGGCCCGCCGCGCGTCGACACCGGCCGGGGCGACGCGCACGGCCGGCCGGTCCGCGTCGACTGCGGCTCGTGCCACGCGACGCGCCCCCCCGACGTGACCCGCCGCGAGGCCGCCGACGCCGCCGGCTTCCATCACGGCCTCACCTACGCCCACGGCGGTCAGTCCTGCCTCTCCTGCCACGACGCGTCGAACTACGACCGGCTGCGCCTGGCCGACGGCACCCCGCTGCCGTTCACGGGGGTCATCCAGCTCTGCAGCCAGTGCCACGGCACCCAGCGCCGCGACTTCGAGCACGGCGCGCACGGCGGCATGCGCGGGCACTGGGACCTCGCCGTGGGCGACCGCGAGCGCCAGGGCTGCACCTCCTGCCACGACCCGCACGCCCCCGCCTACCCGACCGTCACCCCGGTCTTCCCGCCCAAGGACGCCTACCGCGTGAGGGGCCGAGCCCATGACTGACGCGCCGCGCGCGCCCCGCCCCCTGCCGGTGATCGAGGGCGACGTGACCCGCCGCGCCCTCGTGAAGGGCGCGGGCGCCATGCTCGGCGCGGCCGCCTTCGCGCGGGCGCTCCAGCCGCTCACGGAGTGGGCGCAGGACCTCTCGGTCGACCAGTTCCTCCAGCGGCACTACCGCGAGATGTCGCCCGACGAGATGCAGGCCGTCCTGCGCCGCCTCGAGGCGCAGGCGAGGGAGGAGCACGGCGTCGACGTGCGGATCGACGACGTCCGGCCGCAGCCCGGCGTGCAGTTCGCCTACGCGCTGAACCTGAGCGTGTGCATCGGCTGCCGCCGCTGCGCCGAGGCCTGCCACCAGGAGAACAACCACGACCGGCCGAGCGGCAACTCCTACATCCGCGTCCTGGAGATGACCAAGGGCTCCATGGACATGGAGCAGGGGCGCGCCGACTACGACGGCCCCGTGCCGCGCCCCGACAAGTTCTACATGCCGGTCCAGTGCCAGCAGTGCGATGACGCCCCCTGCGTGCGCGTCTGCCCGGTCGAGGCCACCTGGAAGGAGACCGACGGGATCGTCGTCGTCGACTACGACTGGTGCATCGGCTGCCGCTACTGCGAGGCCGCCTGCCCCTACCACGCCCGCCGCTTCAACTGGACGAAGCCGCAGGTCCCGCCCGACGAGGTCAACCCCGACCAGGCCTACCTGTCGAACCGCATCCGGCCGCAGGGCGTGGTCGAGAAGTGCACCTTCTGCCTGCACCGGACGCGCCGCGGCCGGCTCCCCGCCTGCCTCGAGGCCTGCCCCACCGGGGCGCGCGTCTTCGGCAACGTCCTCGACCCCGACTCCGACATCCGCTGGGTCCTCGAGAACAAGCGCGTCTACGTGCTCAAGGAGGAGCTCGGGACGCGGCCGCGGTTCTTCTACTTCTTCGACAAGTGAGCGCCCCCGCCGTGAACACGCGCGCCGAGAGCCACCTCGTCAGCTACCCGCGCTTCCTGGCCCGCGTCCTGTGGCTGGGGACCGAGGGCGGCCCGTGGTTCTACGCCTGGATGACCCTGCTCACGGCGGTGGCGCTCGTGGGGCTGCACGCCTGGGCCGCGCAGGTGCGCGACGGCATGGCGGTCACCGGGATGACCGACCACGTGTCGTGGGGGCTCTACATCGCCAACTTCACCTTCGCCGTCGGCCTGGCCGCCGGCGCCGTGATGATGGTGATCCCCGCCTACCTCTACCGCGACGAGGAGATGCACGACGTCGTCATCATCGGCGAGCTCCTCGCCGTCGCGGCGATCACCATGTGCCTCCTGTTCGTCGTGGCCGACCTGGGCCGCCCCGACCGCTTCTGGCACATGATCCCGGGCCTCGGCCGCTTCCACTGGCCGGTGTCGATGCTCACGTGGGACGTCATCGTCCTCAACGGCTACCTGCTGCTGAACCTCCACATCTGCGGCTACCTCCTCTACCAGCGCTACCTGGGGCGCACCCCCGACCCGCGCTGGTACGTGCCGTTCGTGTTCGTGTCGATCTTCTGGGCCATCTCGATCCACACCGTGACCGCGTTCCTCTACTGCGGCCTGGGCGGCCGGCCCTTCTGGAACACGGCGCTGCTGGCCCCGCGCTTCCTGGCGTCGGCGTTCGTCTCGGGCCCGGCGTTCCTGATCGTGGCCCTGCGGCTGATCGAGCGCTTCGGCGAGGTGCACGTGGGCGAGGGGCCCCGGCGCACGCTGCTGAAGATCCTCCGCGTCGCCGTGCTGGTGAACCTGCTCATGGTCGGCTCGGAGGCGTTCACGGCCTTCTACACGGGCGGGGCGCACGCGGCGACGGCGACGTACCTGTTCTTCGGCCTGCACGGCCACGACGCGCTGGTCCCCTGGACCTGGACGGCGCTCGCCTGCGGCGTCGGCTCGGCGGTGGCCCTGCACCTGCCGGCGGTCGCCGCGCGCCCGCGCCTGCTCGACCTGACGTGCATCGCGGCGTTCGTCGGCATCTGGATCGAGAAGGGCATGGGGCTGATCGTGCCGGGCTTCGTGCCGTCGACGCTGCACGAGGTCGTCGAGTACGCGCCGACGCTCGTCGAGTGGCAGGTGACGGCCGGCGTGTGGGCCTTCGGCCTGCTCGTGTTCACGGCCGCCGTGAAGGTGGCCTTGCCGGCGCTGGAGAGCCATCCCCGGGGCGGCGCGGGAGGAGGGGACGCGTGAGCGCGCGATGGTCCATCGGGGCCGCCATCTTCGTCCTCTTGGCCGCCGGGGGGGCGCGGGCCCAGCAGGGCGGTTCGCCGCCCACCGCCGCCGAGCTCCGCGCCGAGCTCGACGCCCTCGAGCGCCGCCTGCGCGAGGTCGAGCGGCGCGAGGCCGCGGGAGGCGACGACCCGCTGGCGCCGCCGCCGCCGCTCCCGGCCGACGACGGCGACGAGGCGGCCCCGGCGGACCCGGAGAAGAAGGAGCCGGAGCGGATCGTCCTCCAGCTCCCGCGCAGCATGAAGCTCGAGGTCCGCGGCCACCTGCGCCTGCGCGGGGAGACGCGCCACCCGGCCGACTACCGCATCCCGGGCACGTTCGGGCGCCCCGCGACCGACGGGCGCGGGTCGGGCGACGACTTCATCCTCCAGCGCGCCTGGATCGGGCTCGACTTCACCGTCACCGAGCACCTGCGCGCGGTGTTCGCCATCCAGGACGCCCGCCTCTGGGGCGACCACCCCGTCGGCCAGGACGCCGCGGAGACCTTCATCCGCGAGGCGTTCATCGAGGGCCGGCGGCTCTTCGACCAGCCGCTGACCGTCCGCGCCGGGCGCAACCTCGTCCCGCACCTCGGCGACGGCCGCCTGATGCACTCGCTCGACCCGTGGGCGGGCGTCCCGCGCATCTGGGACGCCGTGCAGGTGACCTACGACCCGCAGGGCTGGTGGTTCAGCGCCTTCGCCAGCAACCTGCGCGAGGCGGGGATCCAGACGCCACGCGGCAGCGACAACGACGACTTCTGGCTGGTGGGCGTCTACGCGTCGTGCCGCCTGATCGAGAAGCACGAGCTCGACGGCTACCTCTTCTACCGCAACCTCTCCGACCGGGTGTTCGCGAGCGAGGCGCGCCCCGGGCGCCCGTCGCGCCTGGGCGAGCGCGAGGACTTCACCACGGGCATGCGCCTCAAGGGCGAGCTCGGGCCGGTCGGCTACTCGGGCGAGGCCGTCTACCAGTGGGGCGACCAGGCCGGCGACGACGTGCGCGCCTGGGCCGCCGCGTCGAAGGCCTGGTACACCTACGACCTCGGCGAGGGGCGCAAGGTCCGGCTGGGCGGCGAGTACGCCTTCGCCTCGGGCGACCGCGACCCGACGGACGGGAAGAACCAGACCTTCGACCCGATCTTCCCCTTCGGCCACTTCTACCACGGCCACATGGACCTCTTCAGCTGGCGCAACATGCACGCGGTGAGCGCGCAGCTGGCCGTGTTCCCGCTCGCCTGGCTGTCGCTCCACGCCGACGGCCACGTGTTCTGGCTCGACTCGCGGCGCGACGCCTGGTACTCGGCCGCCAAGGCGCCGCTCCGGCGTGACCCGAGCGGGCGCGCCGGCAGCCACGTGGGCACCGAGCTCGACCTCTACGTGCAGATGCGGCTCTGGGAGGAGCGGTTCTTCCTCTGGGCCGGCTACTCGCACTTCTGGACGGGCGAGTACGTGCGCGCGACCGGCTTCTCGAAGGACATGGACTGGGCCTTCCTGCACCTGGAGCTGAACTTCTAGTGATCGATGCGACCCCCACCCGCGCGGCGACCCCGACGGGCTGCCTCGGCTGCCCCGGCCGGGAGATCAGCGAGTGGTGCGCGCTCGCGCGCGACGACGTGCCGACGCTCGAGCAGGGGCGCAGCGAGCGCGTCTACCGCCCGGGCGAGGTGATCTTCCACCAGGGGAGCCCCTGCTTCGGGGTGCACTGCGTCGCGTCGGGGACGGTCGCGCTGCGGCGCGTCGACGCCGAGGGGCGGAGCGTGATCACCCGCCTCGTCCACCCCCACGAGGCGCTGGGTGTGCGGACGTTCTTCGCCGGCGGCACCTACTCGAGCACCGCCGAGGCGCTGACCGAGGCGCGCGTGTGCCTCATCGAGCGCCCGGCCGTGAAGGCGCTCCTGGCCCGCAGCCCCGACCTGGCGCTCAGGTTCCTCCGCCGGCTGGCGCAGGACCTCCGCCAGGCCGACGACGAGAAGCTGGAGCAGGCCACGCTCCCGGTGCGCGCGCGCCTCGCGCGGCTGCTCCTGTCGCTCCTCGAGCGCTACGGCCGCGAGGCGGGGGGCGGGTTCGCGCTCGACCTGCCGCTCGCCCGGCAGGACATGGCCGCGCTCCTCGGCGTCCGGCCGGAGAGCGTCGCCCGCGCCGTGCGCGCCCTCGTCGACGACGGCGTGGCGCGCTTCGACGGCCGCGCCGTCGTGGTCCCGAGCGTGGACCGGTTGCTGGAGGAGCTGCCGCCGGGGGCGTGACGGACCCGCTCGTCGGTCACGCGGAGGTCGTCGTCACTCCGCCCGCCGCGTGAGCAGGTCCGCGAAGCCGCTCCCCGCGAGGAGGCGGCGCCGCCGGTGCTCGCGCTGGTCGTGGGCCCCGGGGGCGAGCGAGGCGGCGTGCGGGTCCTCGCCCTCCCCGCAGCCCTCGATGTGCGCCACCTGCCGCCGGCGCACCGCGTCGTGCCAGCTGCGCAGGGCGCCGGCCTCGTCCCCCGCGGGGTGGTAGTCGACGACGAGCCCGCGGTGGTCGGACTCGGTCGTCCCCACGACCTCGGCGCGCGCGGGCAGGAGGTCGAGGCTGCCGAGGACGCCGTCGAGGGGCCACTCGGGGACGTCGGCCGGGAAGGTCGACCAGCGGGTCAGGTCGCCCGCCTCCTCGCGCGCCGCCACGACGAGGCGCGCGTCGGCCAGGCCGCCGCTCGTGAGCAGGTCGTGCGTCAGGTCGTCGCGGAAGAAGCGCCGGCCGAGCGTCAGCCGCGTGGGGACCGCGTTGAAGTCGCCGAGGAGGACGGTCGTCCGGTCCGGCGCGACGTGCCGCAGGATGTGGGCCGCCTGCGCCTCGCGCTCGGCCTGCGCGAACGCGTCGAGGTGCGTCACCAGGACGTCGACCTCGCCCGCCGGCGCGGCGATCGTGACCTTCACCACGCCTCGCCCCTCGCGCACGAGGCGGTCGAGGAGCAGGCCCGACCGCACGCCGGGGAGGTCGGGCTGCTCCATGTCGTCGAAGCGCAGCGCCTCGGAGCGCACGACCGGGTGGCGCACGAGGACGGCGTTGCCGTAGCGCACCTCGAAGCCCTTCGTCTCGCGCACCCAGGTGACGCCCTCGACGACCCCGTAGGGGGCGCCGGTCCGGCGCTCGAGGTCGCGGGCGAGGAAGGCGGCCTGGTCGATCCCGGCGCTGCGGCGCGAGTCGAAGTCGACCTCGTTCAGGCCGACGACGTCGGGGGCGTGGCCAGGCGACGCGGCGACGATCGCGGCGGCGATCGCCCGGAGGTTGTGCTCGACGACCTCGCGCGGCTTGCCGAACGACAGCCGCGGGCCGAGCCCGCTGTGCAGGTTGTAGGTGACCACGCGCAGCGGCGCGTCCGTCGTCACGGCCGCCGGCGGCGCGGCGATGGCCGGGAGCCACGCGGGCGCCGCGCAGGCGCAGGTCGCCGGCCGGCCCGACGCGAGGGTCGCGCCGACGGCGTGGGTGACGAGCACGACGGCGACCCCCAGGGTCAGCCGGGTCCAGCGTCGGCGTGGCCTCTCCATTCCCCCTCCGTCGTGGCCACCAGGCTAAGGGGGAGCACCGCGGGCGAGAAGGCATGAAGTCGGCTCCGCAGGCCGGACTCCGGGCGGTCAGGCCGGGCGGGCGAACATGGCGCGCGCCCGCTCGAACAGCCGCCCGAACACCCGGGGACGCGCCGGGTCCTCCGCGGCGGCCGCTGCCTCGGCGCGGGCCGAGGGGAGCGACGCGACCGCGCGGGCGCCTGCCACGAGCCCGTGCGCCTCGCCGGCGCGGCGCAGCGCCGGCAGGCACACCCGCTGGAAGACCGTCACGACCCCGTCGCCGCGGTCGGCCCGCGTGCTGACGAACGGACGCCCGCGGCAGAGGCGGGGCTTGTCGGCCGGCCCCACGGCGCCGGTCACCCGGTCGCGCTTGTTCCACTGGAAGGCCAGCGGGAGCGACCACAGGTCGCGGCCCTCGCGCCGCAGGGCCGCCTCGAGCGCCTCGAGCGCCTGCGCGTTGTCGCGGTCGCGGCCAGGGCTCGCGTCGACGACGAACACCACCGCGTCGGCCGAGCGCAGGAGGAGGCGCGTCGTCGGCGCGAGCGCGCCGCCCGGCAGGGCGAGGACGTGCGCGAAGGCGGTGTGCCGCCCGAACACGCGCCCGAGCTTCAGCTGCACGTGCTCGACCAGGCCGGCCGCCTGCGAGGCCTCGGGCGGCTCCACCACCTTGCCGTGGCGCGACGCCGTGCGGGCGATCGTCTGGAGGCTGGCGGACTTCCCGGCGCCGCGCGCGCCGGCGTAGATCACCTTCAGGTGCAGCTCGGACCGTTCCCGATCGTAGTCGGCCATTCCGCTCGGCTCCCTCGCAGTTGCAGTCCCGCGTGGAGGGAGCAGATCGGGGGCCGAGCGCCATCGCCCCGGACTGACGGGCCAGGCGCGCCCGTCTGCCCGGGCATTTCACCCCGGGCGGCGAGAATCCGCGGCCGCCCCGCTTCACGGCCCGGCGGCCGGGGGTACGCTGAGGGCATGACCCCGCGCTCCGGCGGAACGACGCGCGCCGGCCCCGACGGCCCCAACGAGGACGCGCTCCTCGTCGACGACGAGCGGCGCTTCTACGCCGTGTCGGACGGGGTCGGCCAGTACCGCGGCGCCGCCGTGGCCAGCGCCCTCGTCGTCGAGGCCTGCCGCGACGCCCTCGCCGGCGGCCCGCCGCCGGACGGCGACCTGCGCGGCTGGCTGGGCCGCGCGGCCAGCCGCGCCGCGCGCGCCCTCCACGCGCGGGGGCGCGCCGAGCCGGCCCTCGGCTCCATGGCGGCGACGCTCACCGCGTTGCAGCTCGTGGACGGCGCGTGGTGGATCGTCCACGTGGGCGACACCCGCGCGTACCTCCTGCGCGACGGGCGGCTCGAGCAGCTCACCCGCGACCACTCGGTCGCCTGGGAGCAGTACGAGGCCGGCGGGATCACGCGCGACCAGCTGCGCACCCACCCGAACCAGAACCTCCTCACCCGGACCCTGATCGCGCGCCGCGAGTTCGTCGTGCCCGACGTGGTGACGGGCGACCTGCGCCCGGGCGACCGGCTGCTCCTCTGCTCGGACGGCGTGATCAAGGTCCTCGACGAGGGTCGCGTGGCGGAGACCCTCGCCGCGGGTGACGACCCGCAGGCCGTCGCCGAGGCCGTCGTGGCGCGGGCGGACCGGCTGGGGCTGACCGACGACGCGACGGCGCTGATGGTGCTGATCGGCTGAGGTGTGCTCGACGGCTGCGGCCGCGGATGCTGGGCGGGGCGGCGCGCGCGCGGGCTAGAAGTATGCCGATACGACGTCCCCCGCGCGCGCGCCGCCTCGCCTCAGCCTCCGCGGCCTCGCCTCGCCCGCTGCTCCGATCGAAGGCTGGTCACCAGGACTCGCCGGCGAGCGTCGATTGCTTCATACGCTCCGAGCGCCTCACCGACCCAGCAGCCGCTCCAGCACCTCGTCCGTCGCCTCCTCGAGCGAACCCGGCAGGTCCACCGCGACGGCCGCGTCGGGGCCGACGACCGCCGCGCCGTCCTTCAGCCCGCCGCCGGCGTAGTCGTCCTGCTGGCCGCCCGCGTCGATGAACACCGACAGGCTGTGGCCGCCGTGGTAGTCGTTGGGGCCGGCGCGCCCGGGGCCGACGCCGTAGCGGTCGCGCCCGCCGCGGTCGACGAACAGCGAGAAGCCGTTGTGCGCCGAGGCGCCGATCGAGAACCCCGGCCCGGTCTCGTAGAGGTCGTCGCCGCCGTCCTCGAGGAACACCGTCGCGCTCAGGTCCCAGGCGGCGCCCGCCTGCGCCCCGACCCAGCCGCGGTAGTGGTCGTCGCCGCCCTCGTCGAGGAACGACCCCAGGGCCGAGTGGGCGGCGAACCCGAGCGAGTAGCGCGACCCCTCGTAGAGGTCCGCGCCGTCGCCGAGGTCGGCGAGCAGCCCCCAGCCGAAGTAGTAGGCCCCGCCCTGCGAGAAGTTGCCCGCCTCGTAGACGTCGCGGCCGCCGTCGTCGACCAGCGCCGCGACGCCGCCCGAGGCGAACTGCCTGAACCCGACCGCGGCCCCCTGGCTCATGGCGTGGTAGGTGCCCGGGTCGCCGTAGGTGCACGCCTCGCGCCCCAGCGCCTCGTAGCGGTCGTCGCCGCCGCGCGCGACGAGCGCGCCGAACGCGCCCGGCCCGGCGAACGCCTGCCCGTAGAGGCCGACCGTGTGGCGGTCGTCGCCGCCGCCGTCGAGGAGCGCCCCGAGGCCCTGGCAGAGCGCCGCCCCCTGCGCGTAGACCTGCGCCCGGTAGACGTCGTCGCCGCCGCCGTCGACGAGCAGGGCCGCCCCGCAGAGCGCCGCCCCCTGGGCGAACGGCGCGCTGCTGGTGTAGGCGTCGTCGCCCGAGACGTCGACGAGGAGCGCCGCGCCGCACAGCGCCGCGCCCTGCGAGAAGGGCGCGGTCGCCTGGTAGCGGTCGTCGCCGCCGAGGTCGATGCACACCGCCACCGGCCGGTCGGGGCCCGCCCCGGCCGCGCGCACGTGGTAGACGTCGCGCCCGTCGAGGTCGACGATCGCCACCGGCTCGACGCCGTTCGAGTCGGCGCGGTACTCGTTGTTCCCCGAGCCGCCGAAGACGATCCGGCCGTGCGGGGTGTCGCGCCAGAGGAGCACGCGCCCGCGCACGCCGTCGAGCGGCTGGCTGAGGCCGGCGCGCTCGGCGGCCATCAGGTCCTCCTCGATGGCGACGAGCCAGGCCGGCTCGGCCAGCGGGAGGAGCGCCTCGAGCGCCGCCAGGAGCGCCCCGCGGTCGACGCGCTCGAGCAGCCCCAGCGCCGCGCGGTTGCGCGCCCAGCGGGCGCGGTCCTCGTCCTCATGCAGGTAGAGCCGCCCGGCGAACGCGTCGGCCAGGCCCGGCAGCGCCTCGCCCAGCTCGCGCCGCTCCTCGGGCGTGAGGCGCTCGAAGGCGCGGTCCACGCGGGCGCGCGCGAGGTCGAGGCAGGCCTCGACGTAGGCCGCCTGGGCCTCGAGGCGCGCCGCCGCCGGGGCGGCGGCGACCCGCGCCGGCGGCGCCGGGGGCGCGAGCGTGTCGACGGCGCCCACGGCGTCGAGGCACGTGCGCGCCACGTCGACGAGCCCCTGCGGCCCGGTCCCGGGGCGCCGGTCGTCGCCGTGCACCGCCTGGAGCGACGCGGCGAGGTGCCGCGTCGCGCCCGCCAGCCGCAGGGGGTCGCGATGCAGGTAGCGCACGGTCGACAGGCGGAACGCGTCGTGGACCTGCTCGTCGCGCTCGAGGCGCTCGCGCACGGCGTCCAGGCGCTGCCGCAGGCTCACCCGCTGCCCGTCCTCGGCCGTGTAGGCGGCCCGCTCGAGGAGCCGCGCGGCCAGCGCCGCGCCGGGCTCGAGCGGCAGGGCCTCGAGGTCGGGCCGCAGGGTCGCGTTGGGCGGGAGCGCCGCCGCCGACGCCGGCGCCCGCGCGCCGAGCACGACCGGCCGCTCGGCCTCGGCCTCGTCCACCCGCGCGCGGACCGAGACCAGGCGCCCCGGGTGGGCGTCGAGCAGGGCCGCGAGGTCGGGCAGGACCTTCGCGGCCGCGCCCGGCCCGCTGGCGTCCTGCGGCGGCCCGGCGGGCTCCTCGTCCACGTAGACCCGCGCCGAGGTGGTGCGACGCCGCACGACCAGCGTGAGCGCCGCGCCCGCGCCGCGCTCGCGCACGACGGCGCCGAAGCGCTGCAGGACCTCGCCCGGCGGCGCGGCCACCGACGCGCCGTCGAGGGCCACGATCACGTCGCCCTCGCGCAGGCCGGCCTGCTCCGCGGCCGAGCCGGGCACGACGGCCGTGACCGTGATCAGCGCCTGCGGCGGGTCGGTCCCGGGCACGACGACCGGCTGCATGGACACGCCGAGGAACCCCGGCTCCTTCGCCTCCTGCGCGAGGGCGGGGAGGGCGAGGGCGAGGGCGAGGAGGAGGGCGCGGGTCATGAGAGTCCCCCGTCCGATCGATGTCGTCGAGCGCTCACAGCGGCCGTCGCTTGTTCTGATGTCCACGTCCGGGCGCGCGGCTCGATGCTCCGATCCGCAGTGAGGCACCTGTCGCCCTCGCTCCGGCCGCTGCGCGGCCTCCGCTCGGGGATGCGCGCCGCCGCTCGATCTGCTCGCTTCGCTCGCAGATCAAGCGGTGAGCGCGGTCACAGCCCCCTTTCGAGGTTCGCCTCCGTGAACGTCGCGTCGGGCAGGCCCGGGTTGATCGCGCGCTCGGTGAAGCGCCAGATCGTCTTCGTGCGGCGCTGCAGGTCCTCCATCATCGCCTGGCGCGAGCGCCACAGGCCCTGGACCTGCTCCCAGTCGCGGTTGACCAGCGTCTTGTGGTGGCGGCCCTGCTTGTCGAAGAACTCGACCTTGTGGATGAGGAAGCGGGCCTTCTCCACGTAGAGGACGCGGCGCGAGTAGCCGGTCTCCTCGGGGTCCTTCGGCGTGGCCTCGACCGCGAAGCAGTCGACGTCGCCCGCGCGGGCGTCGTCGAGCTTGCGGTAGGTCCAGCCGGCGAAGTTCTCCGTGCGCAGGTCCTCGTAGGTGAAGTCGGTCCCGGCGAAGCGCTGGGTGCGCTGCGTGGACGCGATGCGCTTGGTCTTCTTGAGCGCGGGCAGGTAGAGCCACTGGTCGTCGGCGCGCCCGGTGGCCTCGACCGTCAGCACCGCCGTGCCGCGCACCGTGGGGGGCGAGAGGAAGCGGACGAGGTTCATGTCGTCGTCGCCCTGGCCCGTCTTCGCCAGGATCTCCATGCTGCGCAGCTGCCGCTGGTCGTCGGCCTCGGAGACGAGGACCATCTCGACGACCCCGCGCTCGTCGCGGGAGCGGTGGTCGCGGTCGGCGCGGCGGACGATCTGCTCGCCGGTGAGCTCCTGCTGGGCCCAGCCGGTGGCGGCCAGGAGGCCGAGGGCGAGGACGGGGACGACGGCGCGCGGCTTCATGGGACCTCCGGTGGGGCGCCAGTATAGCGTGACCGACGGCTGCGGCCGCGGCTGCGGCGGAGGATGGCGGGTGCTGCCGTTCGCCGGGGTGTCGCGCTTCGCGCGACACCCCGGCCGCTCAGGCTCGGTCGGCGGCCGGGGGGCCGCCTTCCCTCGCCTTCGCGCAGCATCACCTCGCCCTCCTCCGCCTCGCCTGGGGCTCTCGCTGCGAAGGCGCGGTGAGGGGTCCTCGGAGGGGACTCGGGGCACGACGCCTCGGCCCTCGACCCGGATCGAGCGGGCCGGAGCGGCATCCGCGGCCGCAGCCGTCGGTCACGCTATGCTTGCGAAGTCGCCGACGCGTGAGCTATGACCTACGCGTCGCGCCCCGGCGCGGCCGGGGGGTCGGCTCGAGGGATGGCGCAGCTCCAGGTCCTGAGTGGCAAGCGGCAGGGGTTCGTCCTCGACATCGAGGCCGACGAGGTCGTCGACGTCGGCAACCGCAAGACCGCCAAGCTCTCGATCCGGGACCCCTGGATCTCGTGGAACCACGCGCGGATCACCCGCGAGGGCGAGCGGTTCTTCCTCGAGGACGCGGGCTCGTCGAACGGCACGTGGGTCAACGGCGAGAAGGTCAAGCGGCGCGAGCTGCGCGCCAACGACGTCATCTACTTCGGCAAGACCAAGGTGAAGTTCGCCGTCGCCGGCGCGGCCGCCTCGGCCGCGGCGGCGCCGACCCCCGCGCCGACGACGCAGGCCGCGCCCGCGGCGGAGCAGCCCTGGTGGGACCGCGCCCTCGAGGGCCCGCCGGAGGGCGCCGAGGCGGGGCTGCTCCAGGTCCAGCTGCGCGACGAGCGGCGCATGCGCGAGGCGCTGGAGCGGTTCCTCGACGTCCCGCGCGGCACGCCGCTCGGCGACGCGGCGAAGGCGGGGCAGCTCGAGCAGCGCGTGCGCGAGCTCGAGCGCGAGCTCGCGCAGGCGCGCGCCCAGGCGCCGAAGGCGGACGACGGCGCCCTGGAGAAGCTCCGGCGCGAGCACGCGTCGCGCGTGGTCGAGCTCGAGACGAGGGCGCAGACGGCCGAGGCCAAGGCGGTCGACCTCGAGGGGCGCCTGAAGGAGCGCTCGGAGCAGGCCAAGAAGGAGGTCGCGCGCGCCCGCGAGAAGCTCCAGGCCGAGATCGACGAGCTGAAGCGGGCCCTCGAGGAGGCGCGCGCCGCCGCGACCGCGGCCGCCTCGGGCGACGACGCGCTGGCGGCCGCCCGCGAGCGCGGCGACCGCCTCGAGCAGGAGCTCGAGGAGGCCCGCGCCCGCGCCCTCGAGGCCGAGAAGCGGACCGACGACGCCCTGCAGGAGCTGCGCGCCCAGCAGGCGGCGAGCACCGGCGAGAGCGAGATCGAGCGGCTCACCAAGGCGCTCGAGGAGGCCCGCGGCGAGGCCGAGCACTGGCGCGAGGAGCACCGCAAGGTCGTGCAGGAGATCGACGAGATCTCGATGGAGCAGATCGAGATCGAGGACGAGCTCAAGCGGCGCATCCAGGAGCTCGAGGCGCAGCTCCCGGGCTGACCGCGTCCGCCCGGCGGCGTCCTCGGCGCTGACGCCGTCCGGATCCACCCGCGCGACGATTTCCCGCGGATCGAATCCGTCTCTTTTCAGCCCGCTTGCAGGCGAGGGCCCCTCGTCTCTTCAGGCGGCTGCGGCATAACGGGTTAGGCCGTCGCGGGGTCGTGGCGCGCGCTTTGCCATGGCAGGCCGCACCATGCTCCACGACGGCACCTACGTGCGGATGGGCCACCGCTCCACGGCCCTCTCCCTCCTCGCGGCCGTGGCCCTGGCCGCCCCGGCGACCCTCATCCTGCCCGGCTGCGGCGGCGGGGGCGGCGGGGGGGGCGGCGGCAAGGGCTCGACGGCCGCCGGCGCGGTCGCCGCGCCCCCTGGCCCGCAGGTCGAGGTCATTTCGCCCCGGAGCGCCGCCGCGGTCACGGGCGCCTCGGTCCTGGTCGAGGGCGTGGTCGTCGACGACGGGCACGGCGTCGTCCGCGTGGCGGTCAACGGCGTGGACGTCGCCGCCGGCCCGGGCCCCTTCCAGGCGAGCGCGCCGGTGGAGCCGGGCGTGAACACCCTCGTCGTCGAGGCCTGGGACGCCCGCGGCGGCCGCACCGAGCGCCACGTCTCGGTCCTGGGCGGGCCGCTCCGCCCCGCCGACCAGGCGATCGCGCGCGGGGCCGAGGTGGCGCTGGCCGGCGCCGCCGCGCCCCTCGTGGCCAACTTCCAGACCCAGACGACCAGCGGCGGCGCGAGCGCCGTGCCCAACGGCATGCCGCCGACGCGGTTCATCGCGGCCCACTCGGGCAACTACACCCGCCGCAGCGGGCGCACGATCCGCTACATCATCATCCACACGATCGAGGGCAGCGAGGCGGGCTGCATCTCCTGGTTCCAGAACCCGGCCTCGCGCGTGTCGGCGCACTACGTCCTCAGCCACGCGGGCCGCGTCACGCAGATGGTCCGTGACGAGGACCGCGCCTGGCACGCGGGCAACTACAACGAGCAGTCGATCGGCATCGAGAACGAGGGCTGGGCCGGGCGCAACAACTGGACGGACACGCAGTACCGCGTCCTGGCGCAGCTCACGCGCGCCCTGTGCGACCGCTACGGGATCCCCAAGACCCGCGCCCACATCCTCGCCCACAGCGAGGTCGCGAGCCACAAGAGCGACCCCGGCCGCTTCTTCGACTGGGACCGCTTCATGACGCTGGTGCGCGGCACGGGCGCGACGACGACCACGAGCCCGCGGCCGTCGACGCAGACGGTCACGCTGGGCAACGGCCGCGAGCTGGCGGTCGCCTGGTCGCCCCGCCCCGTGACGACGAGCGGCGGTGTGTCGCGCGTCGAGCTCGACGTCAACGTGGCCCCGCGCACCCCGCTCCCCGGGCGCCTGGCGAGCTCGGTCGTCCTCGGCACCCCGCGCGCGGCCGCGTCGCAGCCCACCGGCAACGCCGCGGGCAACGTCGGGCTCGCCGTCCACCAGGACCTGCTCAACCGCTCGCTCCAGGCCGCCTGGCGCGGCGGCGCGCTCGACCTGCGCCTGACCCCGTCGTCGCTGGCGCTGCTGGCGCCCGGCACGACCGGTACGCTCGACCGCGATGCGCTCGTCGCCCAGGACCCCGCCCTCGGGGCCCTCCTCCCGCCGGGCAGCAGCCTGGCGATCGAGCTCACCCCCGCCCTGCCGCCCACGGCCCGCGTCCTGCCGCGCGGCGAGCTCGCCCTGCGCGTCGGCGCCCTCGAGGCGCGGCTCGACCGGATCGACGCCGGCGGCACGACCCCGCTGGGCGTGGTGACGCTCGCGCTCGACGCGCCGGCGTGGGTCGAGGGCCACGGCCCCACCGCCCGCCTGGCCACCGCCGGCCCGGGCGAGGTGCGCGCCGACGTCGCCCCGGGCCAGGCCGCCGGGCTCGACCGCCTGGCGCACGCCCTGGCCCCGGCCCTGCGCGACGCCGCCCTCGGCGCGCTCGCGGGCGTCCCGCTGCCGACGCCGCCCGGGATCGACCTCGTGGGCCTCTCGCTCGGGACGAGCGGGGACACGGTGACGGGGGTCGGCACGGCGCGGTGAATCCCGGAGCGCACGCCCTGGCCCCGGCCGAGCGTGAGCGGACCGGCGGGGGCTGGCGCGCTATCATCGACGCCGTGGACCTGCTGGAAACCGACCCCGTGACAGGCAAGCGGACCGGCCTCGCGCGCACCGTGCGCAAGGCGCTGCGCGCCATGCGCGGCTGCCGCGTGCCCTTCAGCGTGATCGGCGCCACGGCCCTCGCCGTGCGCGGGTTGCCGCGCATGTCGCGGGACCTGGACCTCGTCGTCCTCGTGGACGACGCCGACGTCGCGATCGACGCCCTGCGGGACGCGGGGCTCCGCGCGTCGACGCCGACGCACGACGACGACGGCGCGCCGGAGCCCATGATCGTCTTCGTCGACCCGGCCACCGACGTGGAGGTCGACCTGCTCGTGGCCGCCGGAGACCCCGAGGCCACGGTCATCGGCGAGGCGCAGCCGACGGCCGTGTTCGGCGCCGCCGCGCCCGTGGCCAGCCTCGAGCACCTGCTGCTGCTCTACCTCTACTCGAACCAGCCCAGGCACCTGGGCGACTTCGCCTCGATCGTGCAGAGCGGCCGCGCCGACCTGAAGAAGGCCGAGCGCTCGCTCGCGCTCATGCACCCCGAGATGCTGACGACCTATCGACGACGCGTGAAGGAGGCGAAGACGCCGCCGCCAGCGCCGCCGCGCCCGCCGGCGCGGCGCTCGACGCCGACCCGCCGCCGGAAGGGTTGATCTCGGCCGTTCAGCACGGGACGAGCGGCCTCGCGCCGACCGGACCGACGCGGGCGCGGCCCCGCAGGGCCCGCCCGCCCGCGTCGAGCCCGGCCACGACGGCGAGCGCGAGGAAGGGGCTCGCGAGCGCCGGGCCAGCCCCGGGCGCGCCGGCGACGAGGAGCAGCAAGGGCGCCAGGCCCGCCACCCACGCGCCGCGCGCGCAGAGCACGACGGCGCCCGGCGCGGCGAGGAGCAGCACGGCGCCGCCGGGCAGCCCCGGCGCGGCGAGGACGCCCTCGCCGGCCCAGACGGGCGCGCCCGCCTGCGCGAGCAGGAGGGGCGCGAGGGCCAGGGCGCCGCGCGCCAGCGCGGCCGGGCCCCGGGCCGCGACCGCGGCCTCGACGGCCCAGGCCCCCAGCAGCGCGGCGCCCACGGCCGGGGTCGTGACCGACGCGACCGCCACGAGCGCAGCCGACGCGCCGACCTCCCAGGCGAGCGCCGCGCCGCGCGACGCGACGAGCACGAAGCCGACGGTCGCCAGGGTCAGCGCCGCGGTCGGGGCGTCCGGCGGGCGCCCGATCAGCAGCCCGGCGAGCGCCGCCGCGCCGGCGAAGGCCAGGCCGGCGCCGGCCTGGGTCCGGAGCAGGGCGAAGCCCGCCGCCGCGAGCGCCGCGAGGCCGCCGGCCGCGAGCAGTCCATGCGGGGACGCGGCATCAGGGCGAGTGACGGGCGCGACCGCCTGCTCCACCTCTCCCGGGCCGGAGCGCGGCGCGGACGACGCGGCGGCCCGCACGTCGACGGGCGCGGGTGGCGTCGCGGTGAAGCGCCACGCGCCGAGCGCGAGCAGGAGGAGCAGCAGCAGGAGCCCGGCGTCGTTGGCCCCGGTGCGCCGCGGCGGCGCCGCCAGGACGAGCGCGTCCTGCCAGGCGCGCGCGTCGCGCCGGGCGAGGGCCTCGGCGTCGAAGGCGGACTCCGGACCGCCGAACGCGTGCGGAGCCGCGCTCGACGGCTCGTCCGCGAGCCGGACCCGACGCGTCCCCGCAGCGCGGGGCGGCCCTGGCGGCGGCCCGACGTCGTGAGCGACGCTCGGTCGCTGCGTGCGCACGGCGGGGCGCGCCGTCACGCCGCCGCGCGGGGCCGCGCCCTCGGCCGCGCCAGCCGCACGTCGTGACTGCCCCCGGGTTGCGTGAGAAGACCCACCTCGTGCCTGCTCGATCACCGTCTCTCCTCCTCTTTCGCCGGACGGGACAGCGCTGACGCGCGCGGCGCGCCAGACCTCGAACGGCCCGCCCGGTGCGCCCCGGGTCGCCGGGCCCATCGGTTACCCTGCTCGCCACCGAGGTGGTCCCATGCGCCGCGTCCTCTCCTGTGCCCTGCTCCTCCTGGCCGCTGCGTCGCCCGCCCGCGCCTGGGGCGACCGGGGCCACGAGCTCGTCAGCGAGGCGGCCGCCCGCGGCCTCCCGGCCGGGGCCCCGGCGCTCCTGCGCGAGAACGTGGCGCGCCTCACCTACCTCGGCCCCGAGCCCGACCGCTGGCGGATCTCGGCGCTCGAGGCCATGTCGAAGGGGCTCGCCCCCGACCACTTCATCGACCTCGAGATCGCCAAGGGGATCGACCCGGCGCGCCCGCCGGCCAACCGCCACGAGTACGCGCGGCGCCTCGTCGCCGAGGGGCAGGACCCGGAGAAGGTCGGCTTCGCGCCCTACCGCGTCGTCGAGCTGTGCCAGCGGATCGAGGCGGCGATCGTGGCCCTCGAGACGATCGACCCCGCCCACCCCGACGCCGCCGCGCGGCGCCGCCAGGCGGAGGAGGGCCTCGTCTACGCGGCCGGCGTGCTCGGGCACTACGTGGCCGACCTCGCCAACCCGCACCACACGACGATCCACTACAACGGCTGGGTCGGCGACAACCCCGAGGGCTTCGCCACCGACAAGGGGACGCACGCCCGCTTCGAGAGCGACTTCGTGTCCCGCCTGGGCGACCGCCTCGTCGTGCCGCCGCTCCCGCCCGCCCGCGACGACCTCGACTACGTGCGCGCGATCTGGGACCTCGTCCTCGAGTCGAACCGCCTCGTCCCCGACCTCTACCGCCTCGACAAGCGGGGCGCCTTCGCCGAGGGCAACGAGGCCACCCCCGCCGGCGAGGCCGGGCGCGAGTTCGTCGCGGCGCGCATGCAGCGCGGCGCCGCGCTCCTGCGCGACCTGTGGGTGACCGCCTGCGCCAAGGGCGGCGCGCGCGCGGCGACCGAGCGGCTCAAGTGGACGATCATCCGCGCCCTGGAGGCGCACGGCGTGCGGCTGTGGGTGGACGTCAGCCCGTCGCGCGCCGTGACCCTGCGCGGCCGCGTGCGCGACCCCGCCCTCCTCGCCCGGGCGCTCGAGGTCGCGCGCGCGGTGCCGGGCGTGGAGCGCGTGACGGCTCGCGTGGAGGTCCTCTACTAATCCCCGGTGACGAACGAGGCAGACGACAAGGCCCGCCGCGAGCTCGAGCGGCAGCTCTCCGCCCTGGCCGAGCGGCCGGCGGAGCTGCCCGAGACGCTCGCCGACCCGCCGCGGGGCGCCCTGCCCGCGCTGTTCCGCGCCGCGCGCGCCGCGCCGGCGCAGGAGCGGCCGCGGGTGGTCGGGCTCCTCGCCGCGCGCCTGCACGACCTGCCCCTCGCCGCGCCGACGCTCGACCTCGCGGCCGGGGACGACCTCGCGGCGTCGTTCGCCGAGGCGCTGCGTGAGCTGGGGCAGGCGCGCGAGGCCTGGTGCGCGGTGCGCCAGGCGACCGCCCTCGACCGCGTGGCCGGCGCGCCGGGCCGGCTGGTCGAGCTCCTGCGCGCGCTCCTCCTCGACGTGCCCTGGGACCCGACCGACGTGGCCCTGGCGACCGGCGTCGAGCCGCTGTGCGAGGCGCTGCGCGACGTCGTGCGGCTGCGCCTGCAGGCGCCGGCGCGGCGGCGCGACCGGACGTCGGTGGCGCTGGCGCGCGGCGCGCTCCGGGCGCTGGCGCGCATGGTCCCCGACGACCCCCCGCTCCACGCGACCCTGGCGCAGGTCGTCGCCGCCGAGGCGCGGCGGGCCGGCAAGGACGAGCCCCACCTGGCGCTCGAGGCGCTCGAGGCCCTCGCGGCGGCGCCCCCGTTCGCGCGCCTGCGCCTGATCGGGCCCCTCCTGCGCGCCGTCGAGCGGCCGAAGGTGCGGGCGCGGCTCGAGGCCGCCCTCGAGCAGGCCGCGCGCGACGCCGGCGTCGGCCCCGAGGAGCTGGCCGAGCTCTCGGCGCGCACGGGCGGCCTCGACCCCGACGGGCGCGCGCGCGTGGCGCTCGACGAGGGCGACGCGCTCCTGTGGGTGGACGCCGCCGGCGAGGTGGCGCGCGAGCCGGCGGGGGCGCTGCCGGGCCCCGACGCGCGGGTGGTCGAGGCGGCCACGCGCGAGCTCGAGGCCGCCCGCGGCGAGCTCGCGCGCCGCCTCGAGGCGGCGATGGTCTCGCGCCGCTCCTGGGCCGTGACCGTGTGGCGGGCGATCTTCCAGGGCGAGCACCCGCTCTGGGCCGAGCTGGCGCCGCGGGTCGTGTGGGAGCTCCGCGGCCCGGCCGGCGCGCGCGCCTTCGCGCTCGGCCCCGCGGGGCCGGAGGACCTGTTCGGCGAGGCGCTCGACCTCGACGCGCCCGGCGCGCGCGTCGGCCTCGTCCACCCGGTCCTCCTGGCCGAGGACGAGCTGGAGCTCTGGCGCGAGCGGGCGATCGAGCTCGCCGCCGCGGGCGAGCGCCGGCTCGTCGCGGCCTTCCCGCAGCTCCACCGGGCCGTGGCGCCGGCGAGCGCCGACGACCTCCGGCGCTTCGTCGGCCGCGAGGCGCACAAGCAGACCCTCGGCGACGTGGCCCGCGAGGGCGGCTGGAGGGGGTTCCCCTTGCAGGGCTCGCCCCCCTGGGAGCTCGAGCGGGCCTTCGGGCCGGCGCGCGCGCGCCTGGTCGTCGACGACGTCCCGCTCGTGGTGAAGAAGGTCGCGCCGACGCGCCGCACGAAGGACGACGACGACGACGGGCCGCGCCCCCGGCGCCGGGGACCGAAGCGGCCGCCGCCGCCCGAGGCCGCGCCGCGCGTGTGCCTCGCCGCGGTCGAGTGGCTCCCGGGCGACCTCCCGCCCGACGACGCGCGGGTGGCGCTGGCCGAGGTCGTGCGCGACCTCGAGGCGCTCACCGACGGCCTCGCGGGCGTCGACGAGCTGTTCCTGCGCACCTGGCAGCAGCGCAAGTGGAAGGACGAGAAGGAGGCCTGGCGCGAGGTCGTGCTGCGCTACCGCCAGGCCAGCCCGGCGGTCGTCGCCGTGCGCAAGGGGCTCCTCGCCGCCCTCGCCCGGCGCGAGGGCCTGACGCTGCGCCTCGAGGACCGCTTCGCGATCGCCGGCGCGCGCGTGGTCGAGCTCGGCACGGGCCTCGTGCACGAGGGCGCCGCCAAGGACCACCTGCCGCTGTGGAAGGTCGAGGAGGAGCTGGGGTCCGACGCCGACGCGCGGGTCGTCGGCCTGCCGTTCGAGCCCGCAGCCGACCCCGAGACGATCGAGGTCGTGGCCCGCGTCCTGGCGCTGGCCCGGCGGGCGGCGGAGAAGGCGCCGTAGCCGTAGCCGGGCCGCGCTCGAACTCCGACACCCCCAGCCCCGCCGCCGTGTCGTCGCTCGCCAGCAGGTTCCCGACCTGATCGTAGGCGTATACGATTCGCCTTGGCCCCCTAAATGCGAACACGAGCCGAACCCGCCGCGCTCTCTTGCCGCTCTGCGGGCGCCCGATCAAGCGTGGCAGACGAGCTTGAGCCCGGCGATCTGCCGGAACACGGCGTCGTGGGCGACCAGCAGGAGGTCGTGACGGAGCGCGGCCGCAGCGATCCACATGTCTGCAGTGGCCACGACCCGTCCCTGCTTCGAGAGCGCCGCCCGGAGGTGAGCCCAGGTTTGGACGAGGTCCGCGTCGGTGTGGACGATCTTCAGCGTCGCGAGGAAGGCTGAGAGTGCGCGTCTCCTCGTCCGCCCCCACCCGCGAATGTCGGCACCAGCCAGCAGCTCGGCGGCGCTCTGGAAGCACACGGACATTCGCCGTCCATGCAGGTCGCGGTGGTACAGCGCTGCCTCCGGCCTCACGCTGAAGAGGAAGCTGGCCACGTTCGTGTCGATGAGGGCCGGGGCGGCGCTCATGCGCGCCTTGGCGTCCGCTTCCTCTTCGGGGTCTCCTTTTCCGCCGCGGCCTGCCTCTCGGCTTCTCGCATCTCGTGGATCGCGGAGAGGAGCTCCTCGCCGTCCTTCGGGCTGACATGGGGCAGAGCGTCGAAGTCGTAGACCGGCTTCACGCCCGCCTCGCGAGCCAGGCGGTCGATCCGCCGCTCACCCTCGCTCCATGACGCCCGCGACGACCGCGGCCGCTTCTTCTTCTTCGTCGTCTTCTTCTTGCTCTGGGGCACGGCACACCTCCCCGACAGCCAGCCTATCACCCGCTCGTGCCAGGCAGCCGCTCCACCGCCGCCCGCAGGTCGGCCTGGTCGACCGCCACGTAGAGCGCCGTCGTCGTCAGCGAGGCGTGCCCGAGGAGCGCCTGCACGGCCTTCACGTTCACGCCGGCCCTGACCAGGTGCGTGGCGACCGAACGCCTCAGCACGTGCGGGCTCACGACCACACCGGCCCGCCGGGCGACGCCGCGCACGATCCGCCACACGCCGTCGCAGGTCGACAGCGGCCGGCCGCGGTCCGAGACGATCAGCCGCGCCTCGTCCTCGTCGCGGGCGAGCACGGGCCGCCCCTCGCGCAACCAGCGCTCGAGCCAGGGCACGCACGCCGCGGGGACCGGGAGGGTGCGCGCGCGGCCGCGCTTGGCGGAGCGCACGCGCAGGCTCCCGCCGCCGAGGTCCAGGTCGACCAGGCGCGCCTCGCGCAGCTCGCTCTGGCGGAGCCCGAGGCCGTAGAGCAGCTCCACCGCGGCTCGATCGCGCAGGGCCAGCGCGCGCACGTGGGCGTCCGCGTCCTCCGCGGCCGCCCCCGACGCGGCGAGCAGGCGGGCCACGCTCGCCTGGCCGAGCACGACCTGCGCGCGCCGCGCGGGCCGCGAGACGACGAGCCCCTCGGTCGGGTCGCGCGCGACGACGCTGGCCGCGAGGAGCGCGCGGAAGAGGGCCCTCAGCCGGGTGAGCTCGCTCCGCAGGCTCGACCGCGAGAGCTCCCTCGCGCGCAGGGCGAGGTAGCGCGCCACGTCCTCGCGCTCGAGCTTCACGAGCGGCGGGGTCACGCGGGAGAGGAAGGTCCGGGCCGTCGAGGCGAGCGTGGGGATCGTCGCCGCCGCGGCGCCGCGCCGCTGGAGGTCCCGCCGCAGGAGCGCCAGGACGTCGTCGAACTCGGCCCTCGCACGGCGCCTCGCGGTCACTCGAAGCGCTCCCGCGGGTGGCGCAGGAGCAGGTCGCGCCGCAGCTTCGCCGTCGACAGCCGAAGGTACAGCGCGGTCGTGTCCAGGCTCGTGTGGCCGAGGAGGAGCTGGATCTGGCGCAGGTCGGCGCCGTTCTCGAGCAGGTGGGTGGCGTACGTCCGCCTCAGGGTGTGCGGCGTGAGCCTGCGCGCGATCCCGGCCCTGCGCGCGAGCTCGTCCAGGACCTCCTTGAGCCGCTGCGCGCACAGGCGCCGCCCGCGCTGGCTGACGAACACGGCGGGCTCGACCTCCGCGCGACCCCCGACGAGCCCGGGCCGGCCCCGCTCCAGGTAGGCCGTGAGCGCGTGCCAGGTGGCGCGACCGACCGGCACGACGCGGCCCTTGTCGCCTTGCCGTGCCGGACCACGACCTCGCGCTCGTCGGGCCGCAGGTCCCCGAGCTCGAGGGCCAGGAGCTCGGCCCGTCGCAGCCCGGTGCCGTAGAGCGCCTCGACCATGGCGCGGTCGCGCAGGGCGTGCGGGGACGCGGCGCCGGTCGCGCCCAGGAGGCGCTTCACCTCGGCCAGCGAGAGCACGTCGCCCACGGGGCGCGCCTTCTTCGGCCGCTCGAGCCGCCGCGCCGGGTCGTCTGCGAGCAGGCCCTCGCCCGTGAGGAAGGCGAAGAAGCTGGCGAGCGTGGCCGTCACGCGCGCGACCGTGCCGGCGCCGAGCGGCCGGCCGCGCCGAGTGGCCTCGCCAGTCATGAGCCCGGACTGGTAGGCGCGCAGGTCGCCGAGCGTCGTCTCGGCGGGCCCGCCCTCGCCCGCGTGCTTCGCGAAGCTGCGCAGCTCGCGCCCGTAGCTGTCGACCGTGCGCGGCGAGGCGCCCCGGGCGAACAGGTGCTCCTCGTAGCGCTCGATCGCCTCGGGCCACCCGATCGACGTCACCGCGCTCTTCCGGATCTTGCTCTTCCTCGACATGGAGCGACTCCTCGGGGTGAAACTCGGCCAGGGTCAGGGGTTGGGGTTGCCGTGGGGGCTGCCACCCCCTTGCCAGGGGCCTGCCAGCGGCCTGCCACGACCGGCGGGGCTACGCGCGCGGCGTCTGGCGGCGGCGCGGCGCCGGCGTCGGCGCCCGGGCCGGGTCCTCGAGCGCGTCGGGGTGCAGGAGGCCCGTCACCCCCGGGACCGCGGCGGTCCCGTCCAGGACGCGGTACCGCCGCGGCGCGTCGCCCTCGACGAGCTTCACCATCTCGTGGGCGACCAGCTCGTCGAGCGCGCGGCGCGTCGTCGTGTAGGTCCACCCGAGGAGGGCCGCCGACTCGCGCCGGGAGACGGTCGCGTCGCCCTCGCGGCGGGCCAGCGCGCGGTAGAGCGCCGCGGCGCGCGGGGAGAGGTCCTCGACCTGGCCCTCGATCATGGGCCAGTAGAGGTCGAAGATCGCGCGGTAGTCGGCGACGCTCGCCACCAGCCGGCCCTCGTCGTCGCGCTCCCGCTGCCGCTGGTGCAGGAGCGCGTGGCTGGCCACGAGCCCGAGCAGCTTCTCCTGCTCGCGCCGGTCGCGCGTGGTCCTGGCCGGAAACGACAGCCTCGTGGCGAAGGGGACGACCACGTCCATGGGCTCGAGGGCGCGCTGCGCGTCGCGCCAGAGGGCGACGTCGGGGCCCGGCCTGGCCTCGCCCGCCCACAGCCGGCGCTGCGCCTCCTGGACCGCGCGGGTCTGGGCGGGAGAGTCGTCGAGAAGCAGCTCCAGGACCCGCGACGTGTTCTCGGGGTCGAGGTCGGTCGCCGTGGTGCCCGACATGATCGACACGGGGCCGTGCACGGTGAAGGTCTCCGTCCGGCCCTTGAGCACGAGCTTCATGCGCAGGTAGCCCTGGCTCTGGAGGGTGCGGATGGGGTAGTCGGCCTCGCTGGCGCCGGCCTGCTCGTCGACGAGGACGAGCCGGTGCCGGAGGCAGTCGGCGCCCAGGTAGTAGAGGGCGTGCGGCGTCAGCCGGCTGAGCTGCTCGACCGACTCCTCGGGGACGAGCGCCGACACCCGCTCGAGGAGCGTGCTCTTGCCCGCCCCCGAGGGCGCGCGGAGGATCGCCGAGAGCGGGCGCAGGAGCAGGCGGCTCGTCGCGACCAGGTAGGCCAGCCGCCGGTTCCGGCCCTCGCCCACGTAGCCCAGCGCCTCGAGCGCCCCAGCCGCGCGGTCGAGGAGGTCCGGCGCGCCGAGGAGCCGCTCCGCCGCGTCGCGGCGCGCGCCCGTCAGCGCGACCGGCCCCGGGCGCTCCTGCGCGGGCACCGCGCGCTCGACCTGGTCGAGGAGCGCCGCGAGGTGGCCGAGCACGACGTCGAGGGCCCGGCCGAAGGCGTCGGCGACGAGGCACGCGAAGGCGCGGCGCGAGCGGAAGCCGAAGAGGTCGACACGGTCGACGAGCGGCGCGGCGCCGCCGCCGGCCGCGAGGGCCACCGAGGCGACCACCTTCGTCCCGGCCTTGCTGGGCGGCCGGTCGAGGACGTACGCCAGCCCGTCGATCTCCAGACGCAGCGGGTCAGGTGCGCTCGCCGCTTCGACCTCGGCTGGTGCTCTCCGGTCCATGGTCCCTCCGTCCGCTCCAGTGTTCGAGGGACGCAGGGTAGGGAGGGCCCAGGGGCCTGCCGATAGCGGAGGACCGCACCAGCGGCGCGCGCTCGTGCCGCCGGGCGCGGGCGCGTCGGTACTCGGCCGCACGCTTCCAGCGTCCGGCGGGCGTGGCGCGCCGAGCGTGCTTGCGCTCGCGGTCGAGCACCCGGCGCATGGTGGCGGCGCAGCGAGGGCCGCAGTAAGAGGCGGGCGCCCGCGACGCCCTGGGCGGGCGGTGGCACCCCGGCCGCGCGCAGACCCGCCCGCGCCGGCGGGCACGAAGGGCGTGACCACGCCGAACTCGCCGGGGGGCTCGCGACGCCGACTCGCGCCTCGTGGCGCGGCGTTCGCGCTCGGCGGCGTTGCGCTGGAGGCGCACCTCGCGGCGCGTCCGCCGGCGCCGCTGCCGCCGTGCCGCCTGCCAGCGTCGCACCGCCCTCCGACACGGCTCGTGCCCGCAGTAGCGCTGCGTCAGCCGGAGCGCCCTGTAGCGTCGGCCGCAACCCCGCCGCAGACAACGTCTCACGCCCAGCCGCCGGCGCCGACGCCTCCGGCGCCTCGGGCGCGCGCGATCGCCTTCGCCCACGGAGCGCGAACTCCGGCGAGGCCGTGCCCGGTGCGGATCGTCCGCCGCGGGCCCGGCTCGCCTATGGTGCTCTACTGCAAGGGGGTGCGCCCGTGCACCTTGCGCTGGTGGGCGGGGGGGGGGGGACGGTCGCCTGGCACGACGGGCAGCGGCTGCTCGGTCCGGGCGCCGCGAGGAGCGAACGACTCGAGCGCCTCTCGCTTTCCGCTGGCCGTCGCCGTGCGTGGCGCGCGAGGCAATGACCCTACCGCGCCATGTCGTCCCGGGCCGCACGCTCCTCGTGACGCGCAGATGCTTCGGCCGCATGTTTCTTCTGCGCCCGTCCCCTCAGGTCGAGACCGTCTTCTCCTACTGTCTGGCCCTCGCGGCGGAGAAGTACGGGATCCAGGTCCATGCCCTGATCGTGCTCTCCAACCACTGGCATGGCCTGGTGACCGATCCGCGCGGCACACTCCCCGAGTTTCTCCGCTGGCTCCACTGCAACGTGGCCAAGGCCCTGAACGTCCACCTTCGCCGAGGCGAGAGCCTGTGGGCGCCGGGGAGCTACTCGGCCGTGCACCTGGGCGACGAAGCGGCCGTCCTGGAGAAGCTCGTCTATGTGATCACCAACGGCGTCGCCGCCGGCCTCGTGCCCACGCCGGGCGAGTGGCCCGGTCTGCGCACGCTCGCCGAGGACGTGGGCACGCGCGTCGTCGACGCGGCGCGGCCCGACTTCTTCTTCCGGCAGCCCAACGCCGACGAGGAGGCTGACCAGGCCGACGCCTCCGCCCGCGCGCGCCGGCGCCGCCGTGAGCCCGCGCGCGACCCCCTGCCGGATCGCGCCCGCCTGGCGATCACCGTCCCGCCGGCGTTCGCCGGCATGCCGCCCGAGCAGTTCCGCGCGCTGCTCGGTCGCGCCGTGGACGACCGCGTCGCGCAGCTCCACCGCCAGCGCGCGGGGCGCCCCTGGCTGGGTGTCGAGGCCGTGCTCCGGCAGGACCCGTTCGCCTGCCCGGGGTCCACCGCCCCGGACGGCAGCCTCAACCCGCGGATCGCCTGCCGCGACAAGTGGCGCCGGATCGAGCTCCTCGAGACCCAGGTGGAGTTCTGGCACGAGTACCGCCAGGCCCTCGCCCGCTACCGCCAGGGCGACCGCGACGCCGTCTTCCCCGAGGGCACCTACTGGCTCCGCGTGCAGTTCGGGGTCACCTGTCGCGCCGCGGCCTGAGCGGTCCGCCGTCACCCGCTCACCCTCTTGTCGCTGGAGCCGGGCCATGTGGCCCGGCTGCCGCTACGTACGCGGACTTGGCGAGGTCGCTCTTCGCCGCAGGTCGCTCCGTCTCGTTCCGGTGCAGCGCCTGCCCATCCGTCCGGTATGCGCGCCGGCTGCGACGAGCGGCCCCTGACCTGTCGGGAAATCCTCTGGGACAGGTTTTCGGGACAGGTTTTCTGTGCAGCCTCTGCCCGTTCGGCCGGGATGCGTGGCGGCTGCACCGAACGTCCCATGCCGAGTCCGGAACTCCTCTGGGACAGGTGTTGGTGCAGCGTCTGCCCGCGCCGGCTGGGACGAGCCGCCCCTGATCTGTCGGGAACTCCTCTGGGACAGGTTCTCCATTTCGCTACGGGTTCTTCAATCCAGAATGCTCACAGAACACCCCGGTAGCGCCTCCCCCAGGGCACGAACGGCAGCTGGCGTGATCTTTGAGTAGCGTTTGCACGGAAGAACAAGACGCCGCAGCCCTCGGAGCCGTCGAAGGTGAAGCAGCCCCGCATCCGTAACGTCGTTGCACCCGCTGAGGTCCAAACTCTCCAGACCATCAGCCCTTGCAATCTGTTCCAGCCCTCGGTCGGTGACCCGTCCGCATGAGAGATTCAGGCGAGACAGTCGCGGCAACGAGGAAACAACCTCGAGCGTCGCGTCATCGACGCCCGTGAACGAGAGATCCAGATCGATGAGACCCGGCAGCCCTGGAAGCAAGGATTGCAACTCGGCCGAAGACGCGCCGGAACAGCCGGCAAGGTCAAGAGTGGCAAGATCTGCCAGTCCGGCCAAAACGTGCAGATTCTGCACCCTCCCGAATGCAGAGTGGGATAGACGCAACTCCTGTAGGGGCAGCCCTGCGATGGACAGAAGAACCGACTCCAGGGAGGCTGCCTCTGCCTTGGCGCTGCTCGTTGAGTTCGTGAGGTCCAACACCTCGAGATGCCGAACATCGCTGAGCCATGCGCCATCAACCTCGCAACCCACAAGCCGGAGCGATCGCAACCTAGAGCACTTCACCAGGCTGCGGAGGCCCCTGTCCGTAAGGGAGTTGTGGGAGATGTCAAGGTCCTCAAGCTCCGGGAGCGCTGCGACTAAGCACTCGAGCAGGTTGTCGTCTAAGGTCGAATCTGTTAGGTGCAGCAAGCGAAGGTGAGAAAGCCCTCCGAAGTCCAGCGCCGCGACCTCAAACTTCCGTCCATCGAGGACAAGGCCTGGAACCTTGTGCCTCCGAACGTCCGAAACGATTCTTACTACCTGGTCGGCAGAAGGCTCAGAAGCCACAACGTACCAGAGACTGCCCGACGCAGGAATTGCTATGTCGGCCGTGCTCTCCAGTGGCGTTGAACCAAGGTAAGAGTCAGTCCCATCTCGCTGACGGCTGAACACTTCCAGGCGCTCGTTCGAGTTGAAGCCTCCCTCATGTCCGCGCGAACGTGCGACACCCAAGGTAGCCAAAAGGAGGAGCCCCGCCTGCAAGACCGACATGCCTCGGTTCACGACACACCTGCTACTGCTGGGGCCAGATTGGGCCGAAGAAGTCCTGCGTTCGTTGAATGGGGGTGGGCGGTAGCGTCAACTCTGGGTCGCCACCCCCCAAGAGATCCAGTTCGGGACTGAGCGCCTCACACTGCGGCTCATCCCCCGTTCGCGAGTATGTGAAGAGTTCCCCTCGCAGGCGCGTTCGCCAAGTACAGCGGGCGAATGCGATCAGGGAGTCCTTCGGACACACCAGGTAGCTTCGGAACTCGAAGTCGGCATCGAAGTAGTCTCTGCCGTCTGGATTGATCAGGATTCCCTCCAACTTGGGGGCGTCCTTCATCTCAACTGACCTGTTTCCCCACGTCGTAGTAAAGTGGCCTAACCGCTTAACGTCATCGAATGTCCATGGGGAGTTTGTATTTGCGCCCTCTGCTTGAGGCAGTGGCTGCGACCGTCGGTTGTCAGTGACTTTGTTGGTTGGCCCGCGGAACTCCCGAGTCTTCTCCTCTCCGCGAATCTGGCCTCCCTGAATCCGTGCAATCCAAACGTAGCCCCTGACGAACTGCTTCCAGACGAAATCCCTGGTTGCCGGCCGTGCTTGCTGCCTCAAGAGCGCCCTAAACTCAATCTGAGGGCGCTGCTTCACGCTCCCAGGCAGCGCGAGGAACTCGGCGCCCCTGGCTGCATTTATCTCAGCCTGTGTGAAGGTGGATGTAGCCTCAAACGCGATTCCTTGGACCACGTTGACGCGAGAGAGTGGATCCGGCCGACCGCAAGCCGGAGGTCCGTCCTGGATCTCTTCCCAATAGATTACCGGCGGAGGCTCGTCCCTCGGATCATCTCGGTCGCCCTCCGACTCAAATGGGACGCCTCCTTCCTGCACGAATGGCGGTTCTGCATAGGACGCGTTGACTGGCCCACCTAGCATCCAGCCTCGTAGCCGGGAAAGAGGAGCCGAGGCCCGCCCTAGATCATGAAGCACTACGCCTCGCCACGTGACACTCAGCCTCTCGCTCGTCCCCAGCCTCAAGAAGACCGGGCTGACGAACCTCGTCCTCGTGGAGGACGACAGACTCCCCGCCAACTCCACCCCGAACCGGTCATAGATCACGCGCCCGCTGACGCCGACCAGCCGGTCGACCGATCCGCGCTCGTCCATGACCGGGCCCTCCTCCGGCCCGGCCTCCGCGGGGTTCGAGGACTCGACGAGTGCGCCGCCGTGCTGCGGCGAGCCCCAGCGATAGCGCCCGAAGGTGTTGTCGAACTCGTCCTTCTCGGTCAGCAGGCGCGTGCCGTCATAGGCCAGCCGCGTCTCGTAGCCCGGGCCGAGCTCTCCGACGATAGCCACGCGCTCGCCCGTGCCGTTGTACTTGAACTCCCGCGTCGCCTCAGGGGTCTCGCTCTCGAACTCCACCTTCGTGGGCAGGTCCCGCTGGTTGTGGCTGAAGACGGTCGCCTCCTCCGCCGAGGCCCGGCGCTTCATGCGCTGCGCCTGGTCGTACTCGTAGGCGATCTCGTCCGCGCCGGTGACCTCGCTCTGGATCAGGTTCCGCGCGTCGACCGTGTAGTTCGTCGTCTCGTCCTCGACGAGGTCGACCTTCTGGACCCGGTTCGAGGCCGCGTCGTACTGGTAGGCGAACCCATACACGGTCGGGTTCTGGACGCGCCGCTCCTCGATCAGGCGGTCCAGCGCGTCGTACGCGTAGTAGGTGAACTCGCCGTCCTCGTGCTCGACCTGCGTGACCGCGCCGTTCGGGTTCCGCTGGTAGACGAACGACGAGATCACCGCCGCCGCGTCGTCTCGGTTCACCAGGCTGCTCAGCCGGCCCGCCACGTCGTAGGCGTAGTAGGAGACGACCTTGTTGCCCGCGAGCACCTTCCGCTCGATCAGCCCCGAGCGGTCGTGGTGGAAGTCGTTCTCGCGGTTCGGGGTGTCAAGGACCGTCGCCCGGATCAGTCGCCCCGCCTCGTCGTAGGCGTGCGTCGTGGCCTCCGAGTTGGGGTCCGTGACCCGGGTCTTCATGCCGCTGAGATCGTACTCATAGGCCACCACCCCGGCCACGGTCGTCTTCTCGACGAGCCGGTCCATGGCGTCGTACTCGAACTCCGACACCCCCAGCCCCGCCGCCGTGTCGTCGCTCGTGAGCAGGTTCCCGACCTGATCGTAGGCGTAGTAGATCGGCCGGCCCACGCCGCGCGTGGCGTGAGGCCCCCCCGAGCCACTACGCTGTCCCCGTGGCCGACCGCCCGCCCAGGAAGAAGACCACCACGCAGCGGCTGGTCGACGCGGCCGCCGCGCCGGTCAAGGCCACCGACGCCGTCGTCGCCGGCGTCCAGACGACGCGCGAGCGCCTCAACGCCTTCCTCCTCCCCTGGGCCCTGCGCGTCGGCTGGCTGGGGCTCTCGGGGCTGGTCGTGTGCGCCGGCCTGGCCGTGATCGACGCGGCCCACTGGCCGCGCCCGCTCGACAAGGACGACCTCCCGGTATACGCCGTCGCCAGCCTCGTGGCGGCGAGCCTCCTCGGCTGGGGGTGCGTCCAGGCGGGCGTGCGCAGCATCCGCGGCCTGGTCGGCGGGCGGCTGGGCGGCTGGCTGTTCGTGCTCCTGCCGCTCGCCTGCGCCGTCCTCGTGCTCCTGCAGGTCCGGCGCGTGATCGACCCGTCCACCTGGCCGCACGGCGAGCACCTGGCGACGTTCGCTCGCTGGTACCCGGCCGCGCTCGTGGCGCTGGGCCTCGTCGCCTACACGCTCGGCCGCGTGCGCGCCGACCGCGCGCCGGGCCGCTTCGAGCGCGGGGCCTGGGTGCTCCTGCTGCTGGCGCCCTACGCCCTGCTCATGGCGCACCTCGTCGTGCGCGTCGAGCTCCCGTGGCTGGCCGAGTCGCTCGAGGACACCGTGGACGAGCTGGGCACGGCGGCCCTCGTGCTCCAGGTCGTCATGGCCTACTTCGTCAGCTCGAGCGCCGCGGGGTCGTGAGCGGGAGGGCGGCCGCGAGGAGCTCGCGCCCCGCCTCCGACAGCGGCCGCTTCGTCAGCCAGAACAGGCCCACGTCGCGGCGGATCACACCGAAGTCGAGCCAGTCGACCGCGAGCAGGTCGCGCGGCCTCGCGGCGAGCGCGACCGTCGACTCGGGCAGGTAGCCCACGGCCAGCCCGGCGCGGACGAGCTCGAGGCGCACGTCCAGGCTCTGCACCACCCACACGCCGCCGAAGCGGCCGCGCAGCCGCCCGCCGCCGGGGCGGGCGCCCGGCGCGTCGAGGCTCGAGGTCACGAGCGGGACGTCGCGCAGGGCGGCCTCGCCCCGGCGCTCGAGCGCGCGGCGCAGCGGCGCCCGGCGGCCGACGTAGAGGACCATGCGCTGCCGCCCGAGCGCGCGCCGGTCGAAGCCGGGCATGTGCTTCTGGAAGGGGCCCAGGCCGAGCTCGAGGCGCCCGTCGGCGACGACGCGCACGAGCTCGCGGCTGGGGAGCGTCTCGAGGTGCACGGCGGCCCGCGGCCGGCGGGCGTGGAACGCGCGCACGAGCCCCGGCAGGACCTCGCGCGAGAGCGCCTGCGAGGCGCCCAGCGTCAGCACGCCCGTGCCCCCCTTGGCGATCTCCTCCACGTCGCGGCGCGCCGCCGCCTCCCGCGCCAGGAGGTCGCCCGCCAGCTCGTAGAGCCGCGCCCCGGCGGGCGTCGGCGCCGGCGGCCGCGTGCGCGTGAGGAGCCGCGCCTCGAGCTCGCCCTCGAGGCGGCGCACGGCCTGGCTCACGGCCGACTGGGTGAGGAACGACGCCTCCGCCGCCCGGGCGAAGCCGCGGTGGTCGATGACGGCCTTGAACAGGCGCAGCTCGTGCAGCTCCATGATAAGGAAGGCTAATCGAACGTTCACGACTTTCAATGACGCTGCTCGGCGGGCCGGCGGTAGCCTCCGGGGCGTGGAGGCGCACGTGAGCGACGCGAGCTTCAAGAAGGGCATGGCTGGGGTGGTGGCCGACGCGACGGCGATCTCGTCGATCGACGGCGAGCGCGGGGAGCTGCGCTACCGGGGCTACCTGATCGCGGAGCTGGTCGAGCGGACCAGCTTCCTCGAGGTCGTCGGGCTCGTCCTCGACGGCGAGCTCCCGGGGCCAGGCGAGGTCGCCGCGCTCGAGGCGGCGCTGGCCGACCGGGCCCTGCCCGGGCCGGCGCAGGACGTGCTCTCTCGCCTGCCGCGGGACACGCACCCCATGACGGTCCTCGCCGTGGCCCTGCCGCTCCTCGACGACGCGGCGGCCAAGGCGCGCCCGCGGCTCGGCGCCCGCGCCGCGCAGCGGGCGGCGCTGCTCGGGCTGGCGGCGAAGCTGCCCACGGTCGTCGCCGCCTGGGCGCGCCTGCGCCGCGGCCTCGCGCCGCTCGCGCCCGACCCGGTCCTGCCGCTCCACGCCGACTTCCTGCGCATGGTCCGCGGCGCGGCGCCCGATGCGCGCGAGGTGGCCGTCCTCGACGCCACGCAGGTCCTGCAGCTGGAGCACGGCTTCAACGCGTCGACCTTCACCGTGCGCACGGTCGCCTCGACCCTGGCGCCGCTCTCGGAGGTGCTGGCCGCCGGCGTCGCGGCGCTCCACGGCCCGCTCCACGGCGGCGCCGACGAGGCCGCCTACCGCATGGCGCTCGAGGTCGGCGGGCCCGACGCCGCGCCGGCCTGGGTCGACGCGGCGCTCGGCAAGAAGCAGAAGCTCATGGGTCTCGGCCATCGCGAGTACCGCGTCGTCGACCCGCGGGCCCTCGTCCTGCGGCCCATGGCCCTCGACCTCGCCCGGGCGCTCGGCCCCGAGCACGTGCGCGTCCTCGAGACGCTGGTGGCGATCGACGACCACGCCGCCGCCCGCTTCGCGGCCCAGGGCAAGCGGATCCGGGCCAACGTCGACTTCTACAAGGGCGCCGTGTTCGCCGCCCTCGGCCTCGACCCGGACTGCTTCACGGCCCTGTTCGCGATGTCGCGCGCGTTCGGCTGGGGCGCGCACGCGCTCGAGCTGTGGGACGACCACGCCCTCTACCGCCCGCGGGCGGAGTACCGCGGCGCCCCGCCGCGCGAGGTGCCGAGCCCGGCCGGCGCCCGGGCGTAGAATCCTCCTCCCCACCGGAGGCCTCATGCCCCGCGCCCTCGCCTGCCTGCTGGCCCTGCTGCTCCTCGCGCCGTCGACGGGCGCGCAGGAGCCCACGCCGCCCCGCCCCCCGCTCGACCTGAAGGCGCCGCCCGCGCCGCCGGCGCGCCTGGGCGAGCTGGACCTCAAGACGCTCGACGGCGCCGCCCTGCGCGCCCTCGCCTACGAGCGCTACGAGGAGGGCCGGCTCGACGAGGCGATCGCCCTGCAGCACTGGTCGATCCTCGCCCGGAAGGAGGGCGGCGAGGGGCACTACAACCTGGCCTGCTTCTACGCGCTCGCCGGCAAGGTCGACGCGGCCCTCTACTGGCTCCAGCGGGGGGCGACCGAGGAGGGCGTCGACGCCGCGTGGGCCCAGGAGGACGAGGACCTGACGGCGGTGCGCGCGGACCCGCGCTGGGAGGAGGTCAAGAACTTCCTCGACGACTGCAACGCCTGGTGGGAGCGGAGCGGGCGGAGCGAGACGCTGCTCGTCCTGCCGGCGGGCTACGAGCGCGGGCGGCCGGTCACGGCGGTGGTCGGCCTGCACGGCCTGGGCGCCCAGCCGCGCGACTTCGCCGACCCCGAGGACTACCAGGCCCTCGCCGACCGGCTGGGCGTGGCGTTCGTCGGCGTGAGCGGCACGACCCCGCTCGGCCCGCGCGCCTACGCCTGGAGCGAGGACCCGGCCCGCGACGCCGAGCGCGTGAAGAAGGCCCTGGCGGAGGTGGCCGACCGGGTGACGATCGCGCCCGGCCGCGTGGTCCTGGTCGGGTTCTCGCAGGGCGCGCAGGTCGCGGCCGAGGTGGCGGCGCGCGACCCGGCCACCTTTGCCGGCGCGATCCTCCTCTCGCCCGGCGGGCGCCAGCCCGTGCGCCTGGGTGAGGTCGCGCCCGCGGAGGCGCACGCCGGCCGCGGGTTCGTCGTGCGCGTCGGCGCCGCCGAGGAGCCCGAGAACGTGGCCACGGCCGACGAGGTCGCCCGCGCCCTGCGTGGCCTCGGCGCGCGCGTCGACGAGCACGCCTACGAGGGGATGGACGAGCACGCCTTCCCGCCCGACTACGAGGAGCGGCTCGGCGCCTGGATCGAGCACTGCCTGGGCGACCGCCGCTGAGCGGCGCGCCCGGCGCTTCAACCTGGTCGCCGCGCGCCGCTCGCGTAGCATCGAGGCATGAGGCCACGCACTGCTCTCGCCACCTTCCTGGTGGCCGGGGGGGCGGCGTTCGGCGTCCTGGCCGGGACCTCGCTGTCCCGCTGGTCCACGACGCCCTGGAGCGACGAGGCCGCGCGGGCCAGCGTCGACGCGCTCGGGCCGTGGACGCCCGGGATGAGCCTGCGGGCCACGTTCGACGGCCTCCCGGCGCCGGACGGCCCGCCGCCGCGGCTGCGCCTCCTCGACGACAACCAGGAGGCCTGGGTCGAGCGGTGGCGCCTGCTCTCCGCCGCGCGCGAGCGGGTCGACGCCGCGTCGTTCATCGTCCGCGACGACGTGTTCGGCATCTCCTTCCTCGGTCACCTGCTGCTCCGCGCCGAGCAGGGGGCGAAGGTGCGCCTCCTCGTCGACGCCCACGGGACGAAGATGGGCCGCTCGCCCTTCCAGGAGGACTACCTCGACGAGCTGGCCGGCGCCGGGATCGACGTGCGGATCTACCGGCCGCTGCCGGCGCGCGTGGCGCAGGCGGTCATGTGGCTCAGCCCGGTCGCGGCGATCGCCAGCGAGCACGACAAGCTGCTCCTCGTCGACCGCGGCGTCTCCCTGATGGGGGGGCGCAACATCTCGAGCGAGTACTTCGCCGACCCGGCCACCACGCCGGACGCGTTCAAGGACGTCGACATCGTGATCGAGGGCCGGCCGACGGCGCTCAAGCTCGAGCGCGCCTTCCAGGCCGAGTGGAACGCGGGCGCGGCCGAGCCCGTGCGCCCCGAGGAGCTGAACCTGGCCGACCAGCGGCCGAAGCTCCTGGGCGCCCACCTGGCGATGGACGCCTGGCTGCGCGGCGACCCCGCCCGGGCCCTCGCCGACCCGGACGCCGCCCCGTGGGTCGCCAGCCTCCACCGCGAGCACCCCGGCCTCCTGGGCGCGCTCCACCGGCCGCCGGCGCCGACCGTGCGCGCCCCGGTGCGCGTCCTCGACAGCTCGCCGCGCCCGGTGGGCGAGCCGGACCCGGTGACGGAGGGCCTGCGCCGGCTCCTGGCCAGCGCCCGCCGCGAGGTCCTCATCCAGAGCCCGTACCTCGTCCTCTCGGACGCCGCCGTGGAGGAGCTGGCCGCCGCCGGCGCGCGCGGCGTCCGCATCACGATCATCACCAACAGCCCGACCTCGTCCGACAACGCCGTCAGCCAGGCGTTCTTCATGGAGCAGTGGCCCGAGCTCCTGGCGCGCGTGCCCAACCTGCGCCTGTTCGTGCGCGGCGACCGGCACAACGTCCACGGCAAGACCGCGACGTTCGACGGCCGGGTGGCCGTCGTCAGCACCTACAACCTCGACCCCGTGAGCATGTACGTGAACGGCGAGGTGGCGGTCGTCGCCTGGTCGCGCCGCCTCGCGGCGCGCGTCGCCGAGCCGGTCGAGGCGTGGATCGCCGCCGGGCCGCCGCAGACGCACGAGTACCTGATCGCCCGCGACGCCGAGGGCCGCGCGCTGCGCGGACACGACGGCGCGCCGGTGGTCCTGTTCGGGCCGCGCGACCACTCCGACCCCGACGCCTGGCCGCGCCTCGCCGCCTGGTGGCGGCTGCTCAGGACCCTGCAGGGGACGGTCGGCTTCGACCCGATCTTCTGACGTGTGACGCCGGCGCCCCGTCGCCGCCCACGCACACGGCATCCCGCGGGAAGCGGGCCCGCCCGGGGGCGAGGCGCGGGAGGGCGCCGCGGAGCACGGCGCCCACGTCCTCGACGAGCGTGTACCACACGGGCAGGCCGACCAGCGTGAAGACGGTCGACGTCGCCAGCCCGCCGATCACGGCGACCGCGAGCGAGTCGATGAACGCGCCAGCGACGGTCGACGCCGAGAAGACGAGCGGGATCAGCCCGACGATCGTCGTGATCGCCGTCATGAGCACCGGCCGCAGGCGCGTGGCGCAGCCCGTCACCACCGCCTCGACGCGGCCGAGGCCCTCGGCGCGCAGGGCGTTGACCCGGTCGACCATGACGATCCCGTTGTTGACGACGATCCCGACGAGGACGATCACGCCGATGAACGCCACGGCGTCGAGGTCGTAGCCGCCCAGCCACAGGCTCCAGAACGCGCCGGAGAAGGCCAGCGGCAGCGTGATCAGGATCGCCAGCGGCTGCGTGAACGACTCGAACAGCGCCGCCATGAGCATCAGCACGACGAGCAGCGCCAGCGCCACGCCGCGGGCCATGGTCTCGAGCGTCTCGTCGCGGTCGCGCCCCCAGCCGCCCCAGCTCCGCCGGTAGCCGTCGGGGAGCGGGAGCCCCTCGAGCGCCGCGTCGATGCGCGCCTGCGCCGCCTCGGTCGTCAGCGCCGGGTCGACCTCGACCTCCACCCACACCGTCGTCTCGCGGTCCTGGCGCTGGACCCGCTCCGGGGTGCGGCCGAGCCCGACGTCGGCCACCGCCGACAGGAGCACCATCTCGCCCGTCGCGCGCGGGATCGGCAGCTGCAGGAGGTCGGCCGGGGAGACGCCCCCCTCCTCGGGCACGCCCGTGACCAGCTCCACCTCGCCCTTCGGCCCCAGGAGGCGGCGCAGGGGCTGTCCGCGGAGGGCGAAGCGCACCACCTGGCCGACGTCGTCGGGCGTGAGCCCGAGGGCGCGGCAGCGGTCCGGGTCGACGTGCACGGTCAGCTCGCGCGACCCGCCCCGGCCGGGCCCGCTCACCTGCACCACCCCCTCGACCCCGCGCAGGCGCTCCTCGACCCGCGCGCCCAGCGCGGCGAGGAACTCGGGGTCGTCGCCGTGCAGGGCCACGGGCACGCGCCGCGCGTCGTCGGCGCCGCGCCGCCGGCCCCACAGGCGGTCGCCCACCTCCAGCTTCACCCCGGCGAGGCGCGGCAGGCCCGCGCGCAGGTCGGCGCGCAGGCGCTGGAGGTTGGCCGCCGTCGCCCGCTCCTGCGGCAGGTAGACCCAGGTGAAGGTCCCCTGTCGCTCGCTGTACCAGGAGTAGAGGCGCTCGAACTCGAGCTCGTGGCGCCGCTCCAGGAGCCACGCCTCGACCTCGTCGACGTGCGCCTCGAGCGCCTCGCGCGTGGCGGTGTCGGCGACGTCGTAGTGGATCGCGACGGCGCGCTGGCGCGTGCGCGGGTCGCCGGTCTTCTCCAGCCGGGCCAGCGGCGCCGCCGCGCTGCCCGCCAGGAGGAGGAGGGCCAGGAGCGACGCGGCCCGGTGGCGGAGCGTCCAGCCGACGAGCGCCTGGTAGGCCGCGGTCAGGCGCGAGAGGCGTCCCTCGCGGGCCGTGCCGCCGCCCGCAGCGCGCACCCGCCCCGCCAGGAGCGGGATGAACGTGACCGACACGAGCAGCGACGCGGCGACGGCCAGGCAGATCGTGACCGCGACGCCGCTCAGGTAGAAGACGAGCGGCCCGGGGGGCGAGACGAGCACCCACGACCAGACGATCACCGTCGTGGCGGTCGAGGCGACCACCGCCAGGAGGACCTCGGCGAGGCCGCGCCGGGCCGCCTCGGCCGGCGGGACCCCGGCCACCTGCAGGCGGTGGATGCTCTCCATGACGACGACGGCGTTGTCGACGAGCATGCCGACGCCGAGCATGAGGCCGAGCATCGTGATCACGTTCAGCTCGAGCCCGAGCGCGAGCATGGCGCCGCAGGTGACGAGGAGCGAGCCGGGGATCGCCGCGGCCACGATCACGGTCGGCCCCGCCCGGCGCAGGAAGAGGTAGAGGACGACCACCGCCAGGAGCGCCCCGTGGAGGCCGGCCTCGAGGAGGCCGTGGAGCGAGCGGCGGATCTCCTCGCCGGCGTCCTGCCACACGAGCACGTCGAGCCCGCGCAGGGCCGGGTCGGCCCGGACCTCGTCGAGGCGCGCGAGCACGCGGTCGACGGTCTCGACCGTGTTCGCCCCGGGCTCCTTGAACACGTCGAGGCCGACGGCGTAGCGGCCGTCGAGGCGCCGCCCGTAGTCGAGGCGCGGGGGGGCCAGGGTCACCTGCGCCACCTCGCCCAGCCGCAGGCCGTGGGCGAGGGGGAGGGCGCGGACCTCCTCGAGCGAGCTGAACCGCGCGGAGAGGCGCACGTCGTGGCGCAGGCGCGCGTCGCGCACGGCGCCGAGGTCGCGGTCGGCGTTCTGCGCGTCGAGGCCGCGCAGCACCGCGCCCGGGTCGAGGCCGTGGCGGCGGAGCGCCCGCAGGTCGAGGTCGATCCGCGCCCGCGGGGGCTCGACCCCGTAGAGCGCCACGCGCGCCACGCCGCGCGTGCGCTCGAGCGGGCGCCGCAGGTGGTGCTCGAGCAGGTCCCAGGCGGTCGACAGGTCGCGCCCGGCCGCGACGCGCCCCTGGAGGATCGCCCGCCCGCCGAGCGGCCCCGTGTCGCCCTCGACGCGGAGGTGGCCGACGCCGGCCGGGAGGCGGTCGCGCGCGCGGGCGACGGCGTCGCGCACCTCGAGCCGCTTGAGGGCCAGCGCCGCGCCGTGCTCGAACGTGGCCTCCACCCGGACGTGCCCGGCCGAGGCCGTCGTCGAGAGCCCCGTGACGCCGGGGACCTGCGCCACCTCCTCCTCGAGCGGCTCGCCGACCTCGCGCAGGGCCTCGAGCGGGTGCGCGCCGGGCCAGGGCGCGTCCACGTTCACCTGCGGCTCGTCGAGCACCGGCACGAAGCCCAGCGGCAGCTCGACCGTCGCCACGGCGCCGAGGACCACGAGCGACACGAGCAGCATGGTCGTGCCGACGGGGCGCTCGAGGGGCAGGCGGGCGAGCCGGCTCACTCAGGCCCGCTCGCGCACGGCCCGCGCCCGCGCCTCGAGCGCGGCGCGGCGCCGCTCCTGCTCGGGGGAGAGCGGCACGGAGAAGACCACGGCCGCCCAGGCCGCGCGCTCGAGCGCCTCGGCGGCGGCGGGCGTGGGCGCGGCGTCGAGCGCCCGGTCGAGGCGCTCGAGCGCCGCCACCAGGCGCGCCGTCAGCGCGGCCTGGAGGGCGTCCTTCGCCGCGCCCTCGAGGCGCCGGTCGGCCTGGAACGAGAGGGCCGCGAGGCCCTGCGCGCGGGCGAGGTCGTCGAGCGCCGGGTCGGCCTCGAGGTCGTCCGCCCGCCGCAGGACGCCGGCGACGTAGCCCGCGTCGACGGCCTCGCCGGGGTAGGGGTGGGTCCGGTAGTGCGGCGCGGGGGCGACCGACCGCAGCCGGCGGACGGCGACCTGCTCGAGGTCGCCCGTGTCGAGCGCCCGGCCGAGCTCGAGCCGCGTCCAGCCCTGCACGGCGGCCGGCCGGAGCGTCGTGCCCAGCGCCAGCGACACGGCGCGGCGCGCCGGCTCGAAGACCATCGCCTGCGCGTTGATGTAGTCGAGGTAGGTCCCGCCGAGGACCGCGCGCGCGCCGTCGACGTCGAGCGCCCCGTGCCGGGCGCGCAGGAGGTCGGAGAGCGCGCGGGCCCGGGCGTCGGTCTGCAGGCCCGCCTCCGGGGCGAACGCGTCGTTGCTGCAGGTGAGGAGGCCGTCGGGCCCGGGCAGGCGGTCCGGCTCGCCCGGCGCGACGATCGCGCCCGACGTGGCGTCGGCGACGAACACGAAGTGCCCCGAGGCCACCTCCCGCGCGCGCAGGAGCGCCCGGGCCTCGTCGACGGTCGCGCAGACCTCGAGCACCTCGCGCACCACGAACGTCAGGGGCGTGGCCTCGCCCGGGCCGCCCTTCCGCCCGCCCATGTTGATGAGGATCGCCGCGCACAGCCCGTCCTCGTTCATGCCCGAGATCACGCCGGTGACGCCTGGCCAGCCGATCGAGACGAAGGCCTTCTTGCCCGCCGGGCGGACGAGCGTCACCAGGGTCCGCGGCCCGAGCAGGTGCGCCGGCGGGAAGTCCATGTTGCGGGCGAAGAGGAGCTCGCCCGTGGCCGTGGCCGCGCCGCTGGCGACGAAGGCCGTGCAGGCGGAGTCGACGATGACGTTGGCGACCAGCGCGTCGCCGTAAGGGACCCCCGCCCCGCGGGCGAGCGCCTGGAGCTCGCGCCGGTGGTCGTCGGGGAGGCCCGCCGCCAGCGCCCGCGCCCGCTCGGCCGGCGCCGGGGGGACGAGCTCGAAGAACTCGTCGCGCAGGGCGCGCAGGGCCCCGCCGGTCAGCGCCGCGAGCTGCGCGCCGATCGCCTCGGGCGCCCCCTCGACGGCGGCCAGCGCCAGCCCCTCGCGCGTGACGAGGCGCGCCGGCCCGGCGCGGCCCTCGTCGTAGTGGCCCGCCGGCGACGAGACGACGAGGTGGGCGCAGCCGGCGAGGGCGAGCGGCAGGGCGACGAGGGCGAGGGTGCGCATGGGGACCTCCGGTGGCCAGCGTCGCGCGGGGCGGGCGCGGGGGCGAGGAAGCTCGGCGAAGCGGGTCGTTTCGCGGGGCTTCATGGCCCACCGACGGCCCGGCGCTCGGCGTCCATGCGACCTCGTGGGTCGAAGGCGGCGCTCATCGGACCTCGTCCACCCGCAGCGCCTGCAGGGCCAGCAGGGCGAACGCCGTCCCGTAGGCCTCGTGGAAGCCGTAGAGCGGGAAGTCGAACCACGACCCCGCCGGCCCCTGGTCGCGCGCGGTCGTCGCCGCGAGCCACGCGGCCGCGTCCGCGCGCTCGTCCTCGGGCAGGACGGCGAGCGCGCGCGCCGCGTAGTAGCGGCCGAAGAGCACGTAGTAGCCGGCCGTCGCGTACCACGCCTCGTGCGGGTAGGGCCGGCCGCGGCCGATCGCCAGGAAGTGGTGGTGCTCGCGCAGGCGCTCGACGGCGGCCTGCAGCCGCTCGGGCGTGGAGCGGCCGTGGCTCCAGAGCGCCAGCTCGCAGGGCTGCGCGCGCCCGAGCGAGCCCTTGGCCCGGTTGGCCAGGTGCGCCGGGTAGGGCTGCAGGTAGGTGCCGTAGACGAACGCCCCGTCCGGGAGGCGCAGCCGCTCGAGGCAGCGCAGCCCCGCCTCGACGACGCGCGCGTCGCAGGTCACGCCCACCTCCGCCGCCGCCTGCAGGGCCAGGAGCGCCGCGCCGGTGAGGAAGCTCGTGCTCTCGAGGCCGCTCGGGCGCCGGAGGCCGAAGTCGAAGTCGTAGTAACCCCAGCCGCCGTCCGCGCCCTGCCGCTCGCACAGGAGCGCCACCTCGCGCCGCAGCGCCTCGCCGAGCGCCGCCCTGCGCTCGGCGTAGGCCGGGTCGTGCTCGAGCGCGGCCAGCGCCTCGACCAGGTACACGTGCGTCCACGTGTCGTAGAAGGTGTCGCCCTGCGCGCGGCGGGCCGGGGGGTCCGCGAGCAGGCGCTCGACGGCGCGGTCGAGCGCGGCGCGCGCGGCCGGGTCGTGGCGCGCCGGGCGCTGCAGGGCCAGGGCGCACAGCGCCGTCGTCGCCTGGCCGAACGCGCGCAGCGAGGCGACCGTGCCCAGGTAGATCTCGCCCGGCCGCGTCGAGTGGAAGCTCCCCCAGGAGCCGTCGCCGTTCTGGCGCGCGACCAGCCAGGCGACGCCGCGCGCGTGGGCGCCCGCCGGGTCGGGCTCCTGCGCGGCGACCTCCTGCGCGGCGGCTCGCGGGGCCGCCAGCAGCAGGAGCGCGATCGCCGCGATCCCGCGGCGCCCGGTCACTCGTCCTCCGGCAGGACGACCGTGTCGCCGGCCACGAGGCCGCGGAGCACCTGCACGAGCTCGCGGTTGCCCGGGCCGAGGATCACCTCGACGGGCGTGGCCCGGTCGTTGGCCCACACCCGGCAGGTGGCGCGGCCGCCGGAGACGGTCACGGCGCGGCGCGGGACGGCCAGCGCCCGGCGCGCGAGCGCGCCCTGCGCCTCGACCCGGCAGCGCAGGCCGACCCGGAGCAGCGGGTGCCCGCCCTCGACCTCGACGAGCGTCGCGTAGGTCGGCCCCTCGCCGCCGCCCGACACCTCCTGCACCGCGGCGACCACGCCGCGGAGCGCCACCTCGCCGAACGCCAGCGGCCGCAGGCGCACCTTGGCCCCGGGCGCCAGGAGGCGCAGGTCGTCCTCCGCGGCCTCGAAGCGGACGACGAGCCGCGAGGTGTCGTGGACCGTGGTGATCGCCTGGCCCGGGGCGACGGGGTCGCCCGGCCGCAGGTCGGTGGCCTCGACCGCCCCGCCGACCGGCGCCGTGACCGTCAGGCGCTCGAGGTCGCCCTCGAGCTCGGCGAGGCGCTCCTCGGCGTCGCGCGCGCCGCGCCGGGCCGCCGCGAGCTGCTCCTCGCGTCGCAGGGCGTCGAGCCGCTGCCGCTCCTGCGCCTGCTCGAGGCGCGCCGCCGCCCAGCGCGCCTGCTCCTCGAGCGCGCGCAGGCGGTCGGGGTGCTCGCGCTCCGTCACCGCGCGGGTCCTGGCGCGCTGCTGCACGAGCCCCTCCTCCGCGCGGCGCAGGTTGCGGCGCGCGCGCTCGAGGACGATCTCCTGCGTCTCCGGCGCCAGCTCGGCGCCCTGGTAGATGGCCTCGAGCTGCGCCAGCTCCTCCTTCTGGTCGTCGACGTGGTGCTCGTGCGCCTGGAGCGACAGGGCGGCCGACGCGAGCATCAGGGGGCCCTCGACGGCCCGGAAGTGCTCGAGCTCCTCGGTCGCGTCGCGTGCGGCCGCCTGGGCCTGCTCGAGGGCGTCCTGCGCGGCGGAGGCCTGCAGGGCGTGGTCCGCCTCGTCCTGGGCCAGCGACGCCTTCGCCGCGGCGAGCGCCTCGCGGGCGGCGCGCAGCTCGCGCTCGACCGGGGCCGGGTCGACGCGGAGGAGGACGGCGCCCTGCTCGACGCGCCCCCCGTGGCGGAGCGCCGGGTGGACCTCGAGGGCGCGCAGGCGGCCCGAGAAGGCCTCGAGGTCGAGGGTCACGCGCCGGACGTCGGCCGCCTCGAGGCGCCCGTCGCGCTCGAGGCCGGTCGGCAGGTCGACGGGGCGGACGAGGAACAGGTCCTGCTCGTCGGGGGCCGCCCGCAGGGCGGGGGCGGCGAGCAGGAGCAGGGCGAGCAGCGGGGGGACGTGCTTCACGACGGACTCTCCGGAGGCGGCGCCGGCCCGTCGGCCTCGCCGACGGCCAGGACGCGGTAGACGCAAGGGATTACCAGCAGGGTGAGGAGCGTGGCGACCGAGAGGCCGCCCGTGACCGCGATGGCGAGCGGCCGCCGCAGCTCGGCGCCGGCGCCCCACCCGAGGGCCATCGGCAGGAGGCCGAGGACCGTCGTGCCGGTGGTCATCAGGATCGGGCGCAGGCGCTCGACGCCGGCGTGCGTGATCGCCTGCTCGAGCGGTTCGCCCTCGAGCCGGCGGCGGTTGATCGCGTCGACGAGGACGATCCCGTTGTTGACGACGATCCCGGCCAGGACGACCGCGCCCATGAGCGCGAGCACGCTCACGGCGCTGCCGGTGGCCCAGAGCCCGGCCACGACGCCCGTGAGCCCGAGCGGCACGGTGAGGAGGATCACGAACGGATGCACGACCGACTCGAACTGCATGGCCATGACGACGAACACGAGGAACACGGCGAGGAGCAGCGCCCGGTGCAGGCTGCGCAGCGACGCGGCCAGCTCCTCGTCCTGCCCGGCCAGCTCGGCCACGACCCCGGCGGGCAGCGGCGCCCGGCGCACGGCCTCGCGCACGGCGGCGATCGTGCCGCCGAGGTCGCGCGCGGGCGCGTGGGCGGTCACGCGGGCGACGCGCCCCCCCTGCGCCCGGTGGATCGCGGCCGGGCCGCGCCCGACCTCGACCTGCGCCAGGGCCGCCACCGGCACGCTCTCGCCCGAGGGCAGGAGGACGCGCAGGGCCTCGACGCTGCCCGGGCGGTCGCGGTAGCGCTCGGCCGCGCGCAGGCGGACGTCGATGCGCCGCTCGTCCTCGCGCAGCTGCGCGACGACCTCGCCCAGGACCTGCCGCCGCAGGGCCGCGCCCAGGCCGTCGGCCGTGACCCCCAGGGCCACGGCGCGGTCGCGGTCGAGCTCGACCACGACCTCGGGCGCGCCGGGCTCGACGCTGGTCGCGACGTCCCGCACGCCGTCGACGCCGGCGAGCGCCGCGGCCACGGCGCGGGCGCCGTCCTCGAGCGCGTCGAGCGCCTCGGCGTGGACGAGGACCTCGAGCGGCGGGCGCGTCTCGAGCGCCTGGAGGTGCGACAGCTCCGCCTCGACCTGCGGGAAGCGCGCCAGGACCGCCCGGACGCGCTCGACGGCGGCGGCCTGCGCCGCGGCGCCGCCGCCCTCGCCGCGCGCCACCACGAGGTCGAGCTGCGCCAGGTTCTCGCCGAGCGTCTGCCGGCCCGAGGCGGTCGACGGGAGCGAGCCGGCGACGGAGATCACGCGGGCGAGGCCGGGGTCGCGGCGCAGGGCGTCCTCGATGCGCGCCACGACGTCGGCGGTCGTCGCCAGCGGCGTCCCCTCGGGGAGGCGCAGCCGGAACGAGAACTCGCCCTCGGCGAGGTCGGGCACGAGGGCGGTCCCCAGGCCCGGGAGGACGGCCACGGCGCCGAGGAACGCGGCGAAGGCGGCGCCGATCACGGCCCAGCGGGCGCGGAGCGCCGCGCGGAGCGCCAGCGGGTAGGCCCGGGCCACGCGGTCGAGCGCGCGGGCGAGCGGCCAGGCGAGCGCGTGGAAGGTCCACGCCGCGGCCCAGAGGAGCGCGACGAGCGCGCCCAGCGCGAGGGCCAGGGCCAGCCGCGGCGGCGCGAGGAGGATGGTGAGGGCGCGGCTGACCGGGTGCGCCCCGTCGCCCACGGGCGGCAGGACGAGCGGGCCGAGGCGCAGGGTCCACGGGCGAAGCGGGGGGCGGTGATCACCGCCGCGGTCCCAGCGGAGGAGGCTCGGGTCGCGGTCGCCGCCGCGCCGTCGCGTCGGGTCGAGGGCGGCGAGGGCCGGGATCAGCGTGAGCGAGGCCAGGAGCGAGGCGAGGAGCGACGCGCACACCGTGACGGCGAGGTCGCGGAAGAGCTGCCCGGCGACGCCGCGCACGAAGACGATCGGCAGGAACACCGCGATCGTCGTCAGCGTCGAGGCGGTGACCGCGCCCGCGACCTCGGTCGCGCCGCGGCAGGCGGCTTCGAAGCGGCCGAGGCCCTGGCGGCGGCGGCGGTCGATCGCCTCGAGGACGACGATCGAGCAGTCGACGAGCATGCCCACGCCGAGGGCCAGCCCGCCGAGCGACATGACGTTGATCGTGACCCCGGCCAGGCGCAGGGGCAGGAAGGTGGCGGCGACCGAGATCGGGATCGTCAGCGCGATGATGATGGTGGGCGACGGGTCCCGGAGGAAGAAGTAGAGGACGAGGACGGCGAGGAGGCCGCCGCCGACCGCGGCCCACCAGACCTCGTCGATCGCCGCCTCGACGTAGCGGGCGCGGTCGGTGAGCGGCTCGAGGGCCAGGTCGGCGGGCAGGTCGACGCGCAGCCGCTCGACCTCGGCGCGCAGGGCGCGGGCCACGGCGATCGTGTTGGCCGAGCCCTCGCGGTGGAGCGCCAGCTCCACCGCCTCGCGGCCGGCGACGCGCGCCACCTCCTCGGGGTCCTTCTGGCCGCGGCGGACGGCGGCCACGTCCTCGACCCGGACGCGCCCGCCGCCGCGCGCCGTGTCGTCGCGCACGACGGTGCGGGCGACCTGCGCCGGGGCGGAGAGCTCGTGCAGGGTGCGGACCAGGTAGACGCTGCCCTGGTCGCGCAGGGCGCCGGCGGGGGCGTTGACGTCCTCGGCGCGGAGGGCGCGGGCGACGTCCTCCCCCGAGAGCCCGCGCGCGGCCAGCCGCTCCTCGTCGAGCTCGACCAGGACCTCCGGGGCGGCGCCGCCGCGGACCTTGGCCGCGGCCACCCCGCGCACCGCCTCGAGCCGCGGCTTCAGCACGCGCTCGGCCAGGCGGCGGAGCTCGTCGAGCGGCCGGTCACCCGTGAGGGCCAGGCGCAGGACCGGCTCGAGCGACGGGTCGTAGCGCAGCACGCGCGGGGCCTCGGCCTCGCGCGGCAGCTCGACGAGGCCGAGCTTCTCGCGCAGGTCGATCGCCGCCAGCTCGACGTCCTCGCCCCACTCGAGCTCGAGGACGACCTCCGACAGCCCGGCGCGCGACACGGAGCGCAGGTCGCGCACGCCCGGGATCACGCCCACGGCCTCCTCGACCGGGCGCGTGACGAGCTGCTCGACCGACACCGGCGCCGCGTCGCGATAGCGCGTCTGCACGGTGAGGGTCGGGTGGCGGATGTCCGGCAGGAGCTCGATCGCCAGGCGCTCGAGCGAGAGCAGCCCGAACACGACCACCGACAGCGTCCCCATGAGGACGGTCACCGGTCGCCGCGCCGCGCCAGCCGGGAGGGACATGGGCGGCCAGGTTACGGGATGGACGACGCGGTGTCGCGCGCCGGGGCGGTGGGCTCACGTGACCGGCTGTCTTCCGTCACACGGATGCCGCGCCGGCTCCGCGCGCTCAAACGCCTCCTCGGCCCACGTAGTGGACGACGACGTCCCTGGCATGGGCGACGAGCCCGTCGGCGCGGCGGCCGGCCTGCAGGTCGAACACCTCGAGGCGCCCCGCCCGCTGACGCGCCACGACGAAGTGGCCCACCTGCCCGCCGGTTGCCGGCCGGAGGCCCAGGATCACGGGGTCGCCCTCGCGCAGGCCGCCCGTGCGGACGAGGTTCGCGACGAACTTCTCGACCATCTCGCCCGAGGTGACTCCCCGACCGGGCGCCACGCCCGTCAGCTCCCAGAGCATCTCGGCGATCGTCAGGTCGTCGGTGAGGTCCCCGCCGGGTGGCGCGCGGGGGCCGAGCGCCTTCGCCGCGCGCTGGCGCAGCTTCACCAGGCTCTCGACCGGGCGCCCGCTGAGCGCCTGGAAGCCGGCCAGGCTGCACAGGCCGCAGTCGGTGCGGGCCGCGAGGATGTCCCGTCCCAGGCGCTCGATGGCCGCCGCGTCGACGACCGACGGGGTCTCCTTCGCCTGCCGGGCCAGCTCCTTGCTCACGCCCGACAGGCCGTCGGGCAGGTCGACCGCGGGCGGCGGGCGCGGGGCGTCCGGCCGGCTGGCCGGGCGCGGCGACCCGGCCGCCCCGCGCGCGCCGCGGGGGATCGTCGGGTCGAGGACCTGCACCAGGCCGTCCGTCTCCGCCGCCGGCGCCGGCCGGCCGGCCTTCGCGGACGCGGCGGTCGACGCGCGGTTCGACGCCGCCGCCCCGGTCGACGCGCGGGCGACGTCGTCGGCCGCGCCGGCGGCGCGGGCGACGCGCCCCGCCGCGGTCGCCGCGGCGACGCGGCCGCTGCGGGCGACGCCGGCCGTCGAGCGCGCGCCGCCGCGGCGCCGCGGCGCGGCAGGAGCGACCGAACACCTTCTTGAAGGGCTTCCAGAGTGACGTTGCCGACCTGGTCCGCGACGCTCGCCACCCTCGATCCGCGGCGAACGGCCCCGCGGGCAGCGCCCGGCGTCGCGCGCAGGGCGGCCGCCGTGCCTCCGGCGCGGCCCTCAGGGCCGCGGCCGCCTGCCCCGGCGCCGCCCTCAGGGCCGCGGCCGCCTGCCCCGGCGCCGCCTTCAGGGCCGCGGTCGCCTGCCCGGGGAGGGCGCGCGCCGCGCGCGCCATGGCGCCGGGCGCGCGCGGCAGGGCCCGCGCTACGCCCCACACCGCGCCCGGCGCCTGGGTCAGGACGTGGCGCCCGGTGATCGCGCCGAAGGCCAGCGCGCCGCCGTCGCCCCACGCGCGCCCGCGGGCCGCCTCGGCCGGGTCGATGGCGAAGCGGGTGAGGCCCGGGTCGAACAGCCCCAGGCTCACGCCCTGCGCGTAGCCGTCGATGGCGCCGAGGGCACGGCTGGCCGCCCGGCCGGAGGTGAGGTCGCGGGCCGACGCCTGGCGCGCGGCCGCGCGCTCCTCGGGGGTGCCGTGCCCCGTGAACGGGAGCAGGTAGGCCAGGCCCTCGGTCGCGCCCACGACCGTGTCCACGCCGCGCGCGAGCCCGAGCGCGCGGCGCCCCAGGCGCGGCCGAGGAGGCCCGCGTCCTCGGCCGTGGTGGGCGAGAGGCCGAGCGGGTCGATCAGCGCGTGCGGCCGGCCGTCGACGTAGGCCCACGGGCTCGGGCCGCCGGCCAGGCCGGCCGGGTCGGCCGACACGAACCGCCCGAGCGCGGGGCTGTACCAGCGCGCGCGCAGGTGCACGAGGCCCGTCGCCGGGTCGACGAGGCGCCCGGCGAAGAGCATCGGTCGGCCCGGCGCCGGGGCCGCCTCGACGACGCCCCACGGGTCGAGCGCGGCGCGGTCGACGAGCGCGCCGCGCGCGTCGAGGTAGGCCACGGCGTCGTGCCGCTCGTCGAGGATCAGCCACGTCCAGGCGGCGGCCGCCGGCGCCTCGCCGCGCCGCCCCTCCCAGTAGGCGAGGGGCTCGTCGAGCCCGGGACCGTGCGCCCACAGGCGCACGCGCTCGCCGGGGCCGACCTCGGCCAGGAGGCGCTCGCCGTCCCAGACGTAGCGCGTCTCGGCGCCCCCCTCCGTGCGGACGGCGAGCCGGCCCAGGGCGTCGTAGGCGTAGTCGACGGGCGGGCGCCCGGCCCGCTCGACGCGCGCGAGGCGGCCGAGCCCGTCCCAGACCAGGCGCTCGACGCCGCTGGCGCGCCGCCAGGCGACGAGGCGGCCGGCCGCGTCGTGCTCGAGGCGCTCGTCGCCGCGCGCGACGAGGCGGCCGCGCGCGTCGAGGGCCTCCTCCCGCGCCTCGCCGCCGCGCGCGTCGAGCGTGCGGTTGCCGTCGGGGTCGTGCGCCCAGCGGGCCACCACCTCGCCCTCGCGGGCGAGGCCGGCCAGGCGCCCGGCGGCGTCGAGCAGGAGCGCGTCTCGCGGCCGTCCCGGCGCAGCGCCGCGGGCGCGCCGGCGGCGTCGCGCGCGACCTCGAGGTCGACGAGCCGGGTCCCGGCCCGCCGCGCGACGCGGCGCGCGAGGCGGCCGGCGGGCGTCGCGCGCCGTCTCGACCACGACGCCGCACGGGAGGGCGAGGGCGACGACGCGCCCGGCGGCGTCGCGGCGGACCTCGACCTCGCCCGCGGGCGAGCCGAGCCGCTCGACGCCGCCGTCGGCGCGCCGCGTCCACTCGCCCCACGGGGTCACGAGCGCGTCGCCCTCGTAGAACAGCTCGACCCCCGCCGGGGTGAGGACCGCCACGAGGTCCTCGGCGTCGTCGCGCTCGAACACGAGCACGCCGGCGCTCGAGCCGGCGCCCACGAGGCGGCCGGCGTCGTCCCAGACGAACCGCACCGCATCGGCCGAGGCCCGCGCGGCCACCTCGACCGGCCGGCCGTCGCGGTCGCGCGCGATCGACCAGCCGCCACCGGCCGCGTCGACGCGCCGGGCGAGCCGGCCGGCGGCGTCGTGCGCGTCCTCGAGCGGGCCGGCGGGCCCGTCGCGCCGCACGACCCGGCGTCCCTCCCAGCCGAAGCGCCAGGTCCGGCCGGCGGGCGTCCGCGCCTCGACGAGGCGGTCCTGCGCGTCGAACGTCGGCGTGACGCCCACACCCGCGGCGTCGGCGTCCGCTCGCTCGTCGCCCGCGGGCTCGTCGGCGACGCCGCCGTCCTCGGCGGGCAGCGGTGGATGCGCCCGGACGGCCACGACCTCCCGCGGCGCGCCCGCCCGCTGGCGCGCGACGAGGCGCCCGCGGTCGTCGAACCACGCCTGCTCGCGCCCGGCGGGGCCGAGGATCGTCCAGGTCGCGCCGTCCGGCGTCGGCTCGAGGCGGTAGGTCCACCGCCCGAGCGGCGTGTCGACCGCGGCCTCGTCGGCCTCGTCGCCGCTCGCGAAGGCGTAGCCCTGCGTCCAGCCGTCGCCGCGGGTCAGGCGCGCGACCCGCGCGTCGTCGCCGTGCTCGGCCTCGACCAGGACCCGGCCGTCGCCCCCGAGGACGCGCCGGACGGGCCTGGCCCCGTCCACCTCGTAGCGCCGCGTCCGGGCGCCGCCGACCTCCACCAGCTCGTCGTCCTGGTAGCCGTAGGCGAGCGTGGCCTCCCCCGCGCGGGCCTCGACGACGCGGCCGGCCGCGTCGAGCGCCAGGTCGATGCGCCCGCGGCCCCCGACGAGCGCGAGGCCCCCCGGCCCGCGCTCGACGCGCGCGGCCCCGACCTGGAGCACCTCGCCCGTGGGCGCGAACAGGAAGAGCCGCCCCTCGGCGGCCAGGAGCGCCCAGCCCTCGTCGGTGCGGCGGAGGACCTCGACCTCGCCGGTCAGCGAGACGTAGGTCCCCGGCTCGACGCCGGGGAGCGGCGCGAAGAGCACGACGCCCTGCGCCCGCTCGACGGCGAAGACGTCGAGCCCCGGCTGGGCCACGACGCGCGCCTCGGCGTCGGTCCGCCAGCCGGCGCCGAAGAGGCCGGCGCGCCCGCGGCCCGACGTGCGCGCGCGGGTGAGGACCACGTCGCCGTCGACCAGGTCGACCTCGGCGTAGGTGACCTCGCCGGTCGCCGGGTCGACCGACACGAGGAGCCCGTCGCCCGCGTCGAGGCCCAGGGCCGGGGCGTAGGCGGTCGGGGCGGGTGGCACGTCGCCCACGGCCTCGAGCGGGCCGCCGCGGGGTCGACCGGCGCCGGGGCCTCCGAGGGCGCCGGCGGGGGCGGGGGCGGGGGCGCCGGGAGGGCAGGGCGCGCCGGAGGTGGGGGTGGCGGCGTGGGTCGCCCCCCCTCGCAGCCCGCGATGCACCAGGCGACCGCGATGGCGAACACGACGCGACGACCAGACCGGACCATGGAGACCTCCTCCCGCGGCGGAAGCCCATGGCACGGCGCGCGCCGCGCGGAAGTCCCGACCTGGTCGGGCCGGACGTCGTGGCCCGGGCGCCGGCCGCGCGCCGACGGGCAGGCCTTGCCCGAGGGGGTCGGGGGCGGGAGACGGATCGGCGCGGCCCACGCGGAGGGACGTGGACGCGAATCATACGCGCGTGTATGATTCGTCGCATGCGCCGGACACCCGAGCAGGCCCTCCGCGTCCGACCCGGCGTCGAGGTCCAGCGGCGGCGGGTCCTCGAGGCCGCGTGGCGCGTCCTCGGCCGGATCGGCCTCGAGCGGGCCAGGGTCGAGGACGTGCTCGCCGAGGCCGGCGTGTCGCGGCAGACCTTCTACCGCTGCTTCGCCGGCCTCGACGACGTGTTCCGGGCCGTGCGGGCCGAGGTCGAGCGGGTCGTGCTCGGCGAGGTGTCGCGCGCGCTGGCCTCGGCGGACGGCGAGGACCCGGTCCGCTGGCTGCGCGCGGCGCTCGACGCCGTGTTCGCTGCGGCCGTCGCCGCCGGCCCCGCGCTCGCGACGATCGAGCGCGAGGAGGCGCGCCCGGGCTCGCCCTTCGAGGGCGCCCGCGCGGCCCGCCAGGACCGCCTCGTCGACCTGGTCCTGGCCTGGTCCCGCGCCCGGCTCGGCCTCGACCCGGACCCGTGGCAGGTGCGCGCGGGGCTCATGGCCGTGAACCAGCTCTGCCTCGCGGTGTGCGACCCCGTCCGGGCCGGCCCCGACGACGTCGCCGCCGCGCGCGAGGCCGCCTGGGGGCTGGCGCAGGGCCTGCTCCTCCGCGAGGGCTGGCGGGCGGGGCGCTGGGACGTCGTCTCGCGCGACCCGGCCGCCCCGCTCCCCCCACGCCCCGCGGCGCGCCGGAGGTGAAGATGTCCCCCATCGCGACCGACCTCGCCGCCGCGGCGGGCTGGGCCGCCGCCGGCGCCGCCGCGTGGACGCTCCTCGAGTACACGCTCCATCGCGGGCTCGGGCACCGCTGGCCGGACAACGCGTTCGGCCGCGAGCACACCCGCCATCACGCCACGACGCACTACTTCGCGCCGACCCGGAAGAAGGCCCTCGCCGCCGCCCCGGTGGTCCTGGCGACGGCCGCCGCCGCCGCGCTCGCCCTCGGCCCGCGCGCGGGCCTCGCCTTCGCCGCGGGGCTGGCGACGGCGTACGTCGCCTACGAGGTCGTCCACCGCCGCGCGCACACGCACGGCCCGCGCGGGCCATACGGCCGCTGGCTGCGCCGGCATCACTTCCACCACCACTTCCACGCGCCCGCGATGAACCACGGCGTGACGAGCCCCGTCTGGGACCTCGTGTTCCGCACCTACGCGCGCCCGGGCACGATCCGGGTGCCCGAGAAGCACGCCATGCCGTGGCTCGTCGACCCGTCCGGCGCGGTCCGGCCCGAGCACGCGGTCGCCTACGTCGTGACCCGCCGGCGCGCCCCCGCGCCCGCCGCCGCGGCGGCGCCGGGCGGTTGACCGGCGCACGGTCTACCCGGCCAGCCGCACCAGGTCGGCGTGCTCGCGCAGGTGCCCGCCCGCCTCGCCGCGCCGCAGGGCCGCCCGCTGGGCGCCCGCGACGGTGTCGGCGTCGATCGGCCGGTAGCGGCGCGCCGGCCCGACGAGGAGGCCCGCGAGCGCCGACGACACGGCGATCCCCGCCGCCTCGAGGCGGCGCGGGACCTCGCGCGCGCCGACGAGGAAGCTCGGCCGGAGCACCTCGACGCACTCGAAGCCGAGCGCCGCGACATCGCGCTCGGCCTCGCCCTTGGTCCGCAGGTAGAAGGCGCGCGAGCGGGGGTCCGCCCCGACCGACGACACGAGGGCCAGGCGGCGCGCGCCGCGCTCGCGCGCCTGGCGCGCGAGCGACACGACGAGGTCGTGGTCGACGGCGCGGAACGCGCCCCGCGAGCCGGCGGCCTTGATCGTCGTGCCGAGGCAGCAGAAGACGTCCTCGACCGGCGGGACGTCCTCGGGCGCGACGCGCGCGACCTCGATCAGGCGCGGGTGCGCGACGCCGGTCGGCCGGCGCGTGAGGACGTGGATCGGGCCCCAGGTCGCGTCGTCGAGGAGGCGCGCCAGGCAGCGCCGGCCGACGAGGCCGGTGGCCCCGAGGAGGAGGGCGGCGCGGCCGGGGGTCGTCGCGGTCATTCGGCGATCAGGCCAGAGGCCTGCGCCGACCGCAAGAGGGCGCCGGCGCGCCGCTCCGCCGCTCCGACCGGCTCGATGGCAGGGCCGGAGGCCGGCGACTACCCTCCGCTCCATGGTCCCCGAGGAGAAGCCGCGCCCCCCGGGCCCGCCCGCGCCCGCGGAGCGCGGGGACATCGTCGTGCAGCAGAGCCGCTGCCCCTTCTGCCACGAGGGGCTCACGGCCGACGCGGCCGGCTGGGTGGCCTGCGCCGCCTGCCTGGCGCGGCATCACGAGCCCTGCTGGGGCGAGGCGAGCCGCTGCGCCGCGTGCGGGGGCGCCGAGCGGCTGCGGCGGGAGGCCCGCCGCGCGCGCCTCGGGCCGCTGCCCTTCTTCGTCCTCGGGCTCGTGGTCATGGTGCTGCTCGCCGCCGCGACCGTCGCGCTGGTCGTGACCCCCGCCGAGGTCGTGTCCCCGCCCGAGCCCGCCGCGCCGACGCCGCCCGTGGTCGTGGTCGCGCCGGCGCCGCCGGCCGTCGAGGTCGAGCCGCCGCCCGCGCCCCCGCCCCCGCCGCCGAGGCCGCCGCGCCGCCCGGTGATCCCGGGCGACGAGCGCTTCGAGCTGGCGCAGCGGGTCGACGAGCTGCGGACGACGGGGCGGAGCGGCGCGCGCTCGGGCGTCCGGCGCGAGCGCGCCCGGTCGGCCGCGCGCCAGGCGACGACGCAGCTGGCGCTGGCGCGGCACACGACGGACGACGCGGCCGAGCGCGCGCGCCTCGACGCCGCCCGCGCGCGGCTGGAGAAGCTCTACCCGCCCCCTCGGCCGCCCGGCGCGCCGCTGGAGTCGATCCTCGAGGAGCACACGACCTACCTCATGCCCCCGCGGCCGGACCACCCCGAGTTCGAACGCGTGCGGGAGGTGCTCGAGCGGACCAGGACCCCCGGGGTCCGCGCGCGCCTGCAGGCGGTCCTCGGCGACGCGGCGGGCGCGCTCGAGCTGGCCGGCCAGGAGCTCGACCGGGACGCAGCGAGCTGGATCGGCTGGCTCGCGCGCGGGGAGGCGCTGGCCCTCCTGGGGGACCACGCGGGCGCCGACCTCGCGCTGCACCTGGCCGAGGCGTTCGCGCAGGTCGACCCGACCTGGACGCTCCTCGCGCGCGTCGAGCTGGCCCGCGCCCGCGGCGGCGCGCGGGCGGAGCTCGACGCGGCGTTCGAGGCGCTCGAGGTGGGTCAGGTGCCGGAGTTCGGGGGGCACCTCGACGCGCTCCTGTGGCGGATCGCCCGCCTCGAGCGCGAGCTGGGAGAGTGAGCGCGACCTGACGCGGAGGCGCGGCTCAGCCCGTCAGCCCGACCGCGAACGCGCCGCCGCAGAGCGCCGTGAACAGCGCGTCGCCGACGAGGATCCGCGTGAAGAACGCCCCGCGCGCCAGCCCGAGGCGGCGCACGCGCAGGTCGATCGCGAGCTGCGACAGGTTGGCGACCGCGAGCGTCAGGAGGGCGAGGAGCCGCGCCTCCCGCCCGGCGAGGAGGGCCGCGGCGGCGAGGACGACCAGGGCGAGGTTCAGGCCGGCGAGGAAGCGGAGCAGCTCCGCCGCGATCACGTTCACCGGCCGCTCGCTCGTGGCGCGCGCGAGGGTCCGCGCGGGGGTCAGGCCGAAGTGCCACGTGGCCAGCCCGTGCCACACGGCGGCGAGGCCGAGGATCACCGAGGTCATGCCGCGATCTGGCCAGACGGGCGCGCCGACGGCAAGGTGCGCGCGCCGCACCCCCCGCTGGACCACCTCCGGATGCCCGCCTTCGTCCGCCGCAGCCGCGTTCACACCAGGGGCAAGCGCATGGAGAACGTCGTGCCGCCCCCGTCGCGGTCCCTCACGGACACCGCGCCGCCGTGGGCGGAGGCGACGAGCTTGACGAGGTGCAGCCCGAGCCCGTGGCCGCGGCGGGCGTGGCCGCTGCGCGCCTCCACGGAGCCGAACTTCTGGAAGACGACGTCCTTCAGCGGGTCCGGGATGCCCGGGCCGCGGTCCTCGACGGCGAGCTCGACCTCGTCGCCCTCCTGCCGGACCGCGACCTCCACCGCCGAGCCCGGGGGCGAGTACTTGAGGGCGTTCGTCAGCAGGTTCTCGAGGGCCCGGCGCACGAGCCGCCCGTCGGCCTCGAGCACCGGGTCGGCGTCGGCCTGCACCTCGATCGTGACCGAGCCGGCCGAGCCGAGGACCGACGCGACGGCGTCCTCGACGATCGCGCGCGCGTGGCGGCGCGCCCGGTGGAGCGGCACGCTGCCCGACTCGAGGAGCTGCACCTCGAGCACCGAGCCCAGGACCTCCTCCACCCTGCGTCCCCCTTCGAGCGCCCGCTCGGCGTAGCGGGCCAGGCGCTCGTCCCGGCCGCGGAGCGCGTGCGCGAGGAGGTCGACGAACCCGATCACCCCGGTCAGCGGGTTGCGGACGTCGTGCACGATCAGGCCGAAGAGCTCGTCCTTCACGGCCTGGAGATGCCGCAGCTCGTCGAGCTGCGCCTGCAGCCGCGCCTCCTGCTCCAGGATGCGCTGCTCCTGCTCGCGCCGGCGCAGGAGCGCGCGGACGCGCAGGAGCAGCTCGCGCCGGTCGAAGGGCTTGGTGACGAACTCGTCGGCGCCGGCCTCGAGGCCGGCGTTGCGGTGCTCCTGGTCGGCGAGCCCGGTGAGCAGGATCACCGGCACGAAGCCGCGGCCCTCGTGGGCCTTGATCCGCCGGCACACCTCGAGCCCGTCGAGGCCGGGCATGACGAGGTCGAGGAGCACCAGGTCGACCTCGCGCTCGGCGAAGCGCGCCAGCGCCGCCTCGCCCGAGCCGGCCTCGACCACCGCGCAGGTCGGCGCGAGGAAGGCGGCGAGGAGGGCCCGGTTGCGGGGGTCGTCGTCCACGACCAGCACGGCGGCCGTCGTCGTCATCGTCATCGGCGCTCCCTCGCGCGCTCCTCCGCGCAGACCGGTCACGGGGCCGGCCTCCCCGCGAGTCGCCCCACGACCTCGAGCAGGCGCGCCCGGTCGATCGGCTTCGTCACGTAGTCGTCGAAGCCGGCGGCGCGGACGCGCTCCTCGTCGCTGCGCATGGCGAGCGCCGTCACGGCGACGACCCGCGCGTCCCGCGTGCGCGGGTCGGCGCGGAGGGCCTCCAGGGCGGCGAAGCCGTCCCGGCCGGGCATGGCGATGTCCAGCAGGATCACGGCGGGGCGCTCGGCCCGCGCGAGCGCCAGGGCGGCCTCGGCGTCGGGCGCGTCGAGCACGCGCCAGCCCGCGCGCTCGAGGAGCGCCCGGGCGAGCTCCCGGTTCACGTCGTGGTCGTCGACGACGAGCACCGGGCCCCCCGGCTCGCCGCCCGCCGGCGGCGGGTCCGCCGCGGCGCGCCCGAGGGCCTGCCGGACGGTCGCCACGAAGGCCTCGCGCGACAGGTCGCCCTTCTCGGCGAGCGCGCGGGCGCGGGCGCGGAGCCACGCGCGCTGCTCCGGGTCGAGGTCGGCGGCCGTCAGGACGAGCACCGGGCGGCCGCGGGTCCGCTCGTCCTGGGCGAGCGCCTCGATCACCTGGAAGCCGGAGGCGTCGGGCAGGAGGAGGTCGACGACCAGCAGGTCCGGCGGGTCCTGCCGCGCGGCCGCGAGGCCCTCGGCGGCCGTCCGGGCGACGGCCGTCTCGAAGCCGGCCGGGCGCAGCGCCGCCCCGAGGACCTCGCCCACGCGCGGGTCGTCGTCGATCACGAGCACCCGGCCGGCGCGCGGCACGGCCGCCGCCGCGAGCTCCGCCAGGAGCTCGCGCCGGCCGCCCGCGTCCTCGAGCCCGGCGGTCGCCACGACCACGAGCGAGGGCGCCGCGCCGGCGGCGGCGATCAGGGCCCGCGTCGCCTCCGCCCGCGCGGGGTCGACGAGGACGACCGTCGGGCGCTCCTCGCGCAGGACGCGCGCGGCCTCGTCCGGGTCGCTCGTGGCGCGCACGGCGAACCCCGCCTCGGCGAGCCACGGGCCGAGCGTCGAGGTCTGGCCGGGGGCCGCCTCGACGATGAGGACGCGCGGTCGGCCGGCGCCGGCGTCGGCCGCGCGCGGCAGGGTGGCGACGAACGTGGCCCCCGGCCCCGCCGCGTCGTCGAGCGCGAGCGCGCCGCCCTGCAGCTCCGCGAGCCCGCGCGAGATCGCGAGCCCCAGCCCGGACCCCGGGTGGCGCTTGCTCAGCGGGTCCTCGCCCTGGACGAACGGCTGGAAGAGGCGCGGCCGCAGGTCGGCCGGGACCCCGGGGCCGCGGTCGCGCACCGCGAAGCGGACCGCCTCGTCGGCCGCCGTCACCTCGACGTCGACCGGCTGGCCCTCGGGGGAGAACTTGACGGCGTTCGACAGCAGGTTGACGAGGACCTGCCGCAGGCGGGCGCGGTCGGCGCGCGCGCTCGCGTCGAGCGCGCCGCGCGCGGCGATCGTCACGCGACGGGCGCGCGCCTGCGGCTCGACCAGGGCCAGCGCCTCGGCCACGGCGTCGCCGGCGCGCACGTCCTCGAGCTCCAGGGTCAGCCGCCCGGCCTCGATCCGCGACAGGTCGAGCACCTCGTTGATCAGCCCGAGGAGGTGCCGCGCCGCCCCGAGCACCTCGTCGAGGTAGCGCGCGTGGCCGGCGGACAGGGTGGGGCCCGCCTCCTCGCGCAGGAGGTCGGCGAAGCCGATGATCGCGTTGAGCGGCGTGCGCAGCTCGTGCGAGACGCCGGCGAGGAACTGGCTCTTGTGGCGGTCGGCGCGGGCGACCTCCTCGTTCTTCGCCAGGAGCGCCGCCTGCTGCGCCTCCAGCTCGGCCTGCTGCGCGCGCAGCTCCTCGGCCTGGCACTCGAGCTCCTCGTTGCGCGCCTGCAGGGCATCGCGCAGGTCGCGCCGCACGATCGCCAGGGCCAGCGGCAGGGCGAGGCCGGACAGGACCCCGAGCGCCTCGTCGTCCGGCGCGGCGAGCGTGCCCGCCGCGAGCAGGCCGACGTCGCGGTCGCCGACGCGCAGGGCCGCGAGGGCCACCCCGCCCGGGGGCCCGGCCGCCAGGCCGACGTCGAAGCGCAGGGGGAGGCCGGGCGGCAGGCCCTCCACCACGAGGACGCCGTCGGCCGCGAACGCCTCCGCGACGGCCCCGGCGACGGGGATCGGCGGCAGCGCGCCCGCGCCCCAGGCGCCCACGGGCTGGAGCGCGTCGCCCTTGCGGCGCCAGCAGGCCAGCACCACCGCGCCGACCGCCGGCGCCGCGGCCGCGAGCGCCCCGCTGACCGCCGCGTCGAGCGGGCGCTCCTCGCCGAGGGCCAGGAGGGCGCGCAGGGCCGCGGCCTCGCGCGCGCGGCGGCGGTCGAGGTCGGCGCGCTGGGACGCCAGCGCGCGGTTCTGCTCGGCCAGCGCGGCGTTTGCCCCGGTGAGCGCCTCCGTGCGCTCGGCGACGCGGCGCTCGAGGTCGTCGCGCGCGCCGCGCACCGCCGCCGCCATGTGGTTGAACCCCGCGGCGAGCGCGGCCAGCTCGCCGCCCCCGCCGCCGACCGGCACCGTGGCCGTCAGGTCGCCCCGCTCGATCGCGCGGGCCGCCTCCATGACGGCGCGCACCGGCCGCAGGACGAGCCCGGTGGCCAGGAGGCCGCCGAGGAGGGCGAAGCCGACGATCAGCCCGGAGGAGAGCAGGGTCGCCCGCGTGAGCTCGCCCACGACGCCGTCGACCGTCGCGCGCGGCACGAGCATGAACAGCGTCCAGGGCGCCGCGTCGAGCCGCCGCGCCACGGCCAGGCACTCGCCGCGGACGGCCGAGAGGGCGACGAACGTCTCCCCCGGGTCGATGGTCGGCGCCCGCGCGCGGGCCATCTGGGCCGCGGCGACGACGGGCGCGTCGAGCAAGGCGCGCGTGCGCTCGCCGAAGCGCCGCTCGAGGGCCTGCGCCTCGATCGTCGCCGGGTCGATGGGCCCGCCGGGCCGGAAGAGCTCGTCGGCGCCGCGGCTGTGCGCGATGCGGATCCCGTGCGGGTCGAACACGACCGAGAAGCTGTCCGCGCCGGCCCTGTCGTCCGCCCCGGCGACGACCCGCCAGAAGGCGTCGGCGCGCATGAAGAGGACCGCCACCCCCTGCACGGCGCCGCCCGCGTCGCGCACCGGCTCGGCGTAGGCGATCGAGGGGACGGAGCCCACCTCCGGGACGGCCACGTACAGGTCGGACACGTTGCCGCGGCCGCGCATGGCCTCGCGGAAGTAGGTGCGGAACCCGTAGTCGTTGCCGAGGAGCGCCGGCTCGGTCCCGGCGGAGATGCGCCCGTCGGGATCGAACAGCGCCACGCCGCGGAACTGCGGGTCGCTGCCGGCGAAGACCTCGAGCACCGCGGCGGCGGCCGGGCGCGCGGCGTCGCGCGCCGCGCCGCGCGCGGCGCAGTAGGCCACGACCTCGGGCATGCGCGCGAGGCGGTGGGCCATGCGCGCGTAGCTGGCGTGGAAGCCGTCCAGCTCGCCGGCGAGCTGGTCGGCGCGCGCGGCCAGGAGGTCGGCGGCGTGGCGCTCGATCCGGGCGCGGGCGGCGGCGTAGGTCGACGCCGTGGCCGCGGCCAGCGGCAGCGCCGCCGCGCCGAGGACCAGGGCGGCGACGCGCGCGCGCAGGGGCCAGGCGGCGGGGCGCAGCGCGCGCATCAGCCGGCCCGCCGGCGGAAGATGCGCAGGGCCGGGTCGAGGCCGGGCCACGGGGCGACGGGGGCCGACGGCGGCGGCGCCTCCGCGGCGCCGAGGACCAGCGCGCCGCCGGGCTCGAGCGCGGCGAGGGCGCGCGCGAGCGCCAGGGGGCGCATGCGGTCGTCGAGGTAGACGAGGACGTTGCGGCAGAGGACGAGCTCGAACGAGGCCAGCACCGCCTCGCTGGGCGCCAGCCGGGCGCCGAGCAGGTCGTGGCGGGCGAAGCGGACGCGGCCCCGCAGCGCCGCGCGCAGCGGCAGGGCGTCGCCGCCCGCGCCCGGCTCGAGGGCGGCGGCGCGCGCCCACGCCGGGGCGCCGTCGAGCGCGTCGGCGGGGTAGGCCGCGGCCGACGCCACGGCGAGGGACTCGGGGTCGCGGTCGGTGGCGAGGACCTCCCAGGCGCCGGGGCGGGCCTCCTCGAGGAGCGCCGCGACCGACCAGGCCTCCTCGCCCGTGGCCGTCCCGATCGACCAGCAGCGGAGCGGCGCCGGCCGCTCGACCAACGCGGGCAGCACCGCCGCGCGCAGGGCCTCGAACACGCGCGCGTCCCGGAAGAAGCCGGTGACGTGGAGGAGGAGGGCCGAGGCCAGCCGGCCCAGCTCGCCCGGCGCGGCCGGGAGCGCCGCGACGTAGGCGGGTAGGTCGGCGGCCCCCGCGGCCTCCGCGCGCTGGCGCGCCCGGCGCAGGAGCGGCTCGGGGCGGTAGTCGCGCAGGTCGTGCCCCGCGGCCGCCAGCAGCCGCAGGGCCTCCTCGAGCGCGGCGACGTCGGTGCCGAGGAAGGAGGTCACGAGCGATCCGTGATACCGGGTTGGTCCCCGGCGCGCCCTCATCAATCTCGATGAGAGGCCGGTGCGCCGGCGTGGGCCCGGGCCTTGCTGCGGCAGGTCCCGGCGAGCACCTCCAGGAGGCACGATGGCCGCGGGACAGGGACTTGGCGCGGCGACGACGCCGCCGGCGGCCGCCCCGCCCGCATCTGGCGGCGGAATCGTGGCGGAGACCCGCCGCCGTCGGCTGTCCGTGGCGGAGCTCTTCGGCCTCCGCCCCCTGAGGCCGACCCTGGCGCAGGCCTGGCTCGTCTTCCGGGGCGACCGGCACCTCCCCAGGTCGAGGTTCGACCTGACGAGCCTCGGGATCGCCACGCCGCGGCTGTCGATCGCCACCTGGCGCGGCCGCCGCGTCGCCGGCCGGCGCGTGCCCCTCCTGAACCTGTTCAACCACACGCAGACCCCGCCCGAGGAGGGCTGGTCCGTCCGCGTCACGCGCGTGCGCGACTACCGCGGCCGGCGCCTCACCTACGACAGCCACAACGGCACGGACTTCGTCGTGCCGCCGGGCACGGCGATCGTGGCCGCGGCGCCCGGGCGGGTGGTCGCGCTGCGCCAGGAGTGGAACCGCGGCGGGCTCAAGCTCTACGTCGACCACGGCGGCGGCCTGCTGACGACCTACAACCACCTGGGGCGCGCGCTCGCGCGCGTGGGCGACGAGGTCCGCCGCGGCCAGCCCGTCGCGCTCTCCGCCTACTCGGGCGCCGACGGTCTCCTGATGTTCCCGTGGGTGGCGCCGCACCTGCACTTCAACGTGCTCCTCGGCGGCGCCCTCGTCGACCCGTTCGGCCGTCCGGGCGAGGCCTCGCTGTGGCGCGAGGAGAACGCGCCGCGCCCCTGGACCGGCGTCGCCGAGCCGGCGGCCTCCGGCCGGACGCGGCTCGACCCTCGCCGCGTGGCGGACCTGCTCGACGCCGTGCGCGACCCGGCGCGGCGGGCGCGCCTGGCGGCGATCGAGGACCCCGAGCGCCGCGCGTTCGAGGTCCTGATCGAGGCGACGACCTACCCGACCCGCTTCTCGGTCGCCGAGCCCGGGCGGCTGCTCGTCGACGACGAGGGGGAGCGGCGGCCCTGGCTCGACCTGCCGTTCGCCGCCGCCGACTTCGACGGGGTGGCCTTCTGCGACGACCTCGGCGTGCGCTGACCGGCCGAGGGGCCGCGTCCGTTCGTCCCCGGGTGCGTCGAGCGGCGCTGACCGCGCTCGCCGGGTGACGTGATCGTGCTCGTCACCGCCGGGGCAGGCGTCACGCTCCAGCGCGTCCCGTCGAGGTGACCCGGCCCGTTCGATGCCGCCGCCGGCCGCGCGCGAGCGCCGCGACGCTCCGTCGCCCACGAACTCCGTCGCACCCCCCCCCTCCGGCCGCGCCGTCCGGCGCGCGCGCCGGGCACGCCGTTCGACTGCGCCCGGCGGAGGGCGAGGCCCCGGCGCCCGGCGCCCCCCCTGGATTGGGGAGAAGGACGGACCGATGGCTGAGTTCACCGAGCCGCTCGACATCCTCCCGCCCGCGCGCGCCTCCCGCGCGGCGCGCGGGCTCCGGCTCGCGCGCCACGCCGCCGCGCGCGTGGTCGCCTGGCGCTGGTTGCTCCTGGTCAACCTGTTCTTCGTCTCGCCCGTGCTGCTCTACAACCTCGAGCTGCGCTCCGGCGGGCGCCTCGACCCGGTAGGGCTGTGGAACCTCGCCACCTCGGTCCTCGTCCTCGCCGGGCTCCAGCTGCTCGCGCGCCGGCCCTCCCCCCTGCTCGTGGCGATGTTCCCCCTCGGCTTCGTCGTGGCCGCCGACCTGTTCGTCGTCGCCGAGTTCGACTCCCGGCTCACCGCCACCTACCTGACCGTGATCGCCCACAACCTGCACGACACGGGCGACTTCGTGCAGGCGTTCCTGCCCCGGCTCGCCCCGGCGCTGGCCCTGTTCCTCGGCTTCTACGGCCTCGCCGCCTGGCGGCTGCGGGGGGTCGAGCTGCCCGGTCGGCGCGCGTGGGGCCTGGCCGCGCTGGGCCTGGCGGCCCTCCTGCACGGGGGGATCGCCGCGCGCCACGTCCACTTCGGGTTCTCGGTCGACGGCGCCGTGTACCACGTCATGGTCCGCGACACGAGCAGCCCGTTCGGCGTCCTGCCGCAGGCGGTGATCGCCTACCAGTCACATCGGCGCGCGGCCGCCGCGCTGACCGCGGCCGAGGCCTTCCGCTTCGACGCCACGCGCGCCCGCGTCGACGCGCCCGAGGTCTACGTGCTCGTGCTAGGCGAGACCTGCCGGCCGGACCACTGGGGCCTCAACGGCTACCGGCGCGACACGTCGCCGCGGCTGGCGCGCACGCGCGGGCTGGTCTCGTTCTCGGACATGGCCAGCCAGGCGGCGTTCACCAGCGAGTCCGTCCCGCTCATCCTCACCCGGGGCACGGCGGCCGACCCCGCGCGCGCCGAGCGGGAGCGCTCGATCGTCAGCGCCTTCGGCGAGGCCGGCTTCAGGACCGCCTGGCTCTCGGGGCAGGAGGTGAGCGACTTCGGGGGCCGGAACAACCACATCGCGGCCGAGGCGGACACGTGCCGCTTCTTCGAGCGGCGCCACGACGAGGTGCTCCTGCCCCCGTTCGAGCGGCTGCTCCGGGAGGTCCGCGCCCCGGAGGACAAGCTCCTGGTGGTCCTCCACACCATGGGCAGCCACTTCCACTACGAGAACCGCGTCCCCCCCGCGTTCCGTCACTACTCGCTCCTGCCGGCCGGGTCGGGCCGCGAGCGCCTGGTGAACGCCTACGACGACACGATCCGCTACACCGACCACGTCCTCGCCGAGCTGATCGCTCGGCTCGAGGCCCGGCGGGACGTGGTCAGCGCGCTGTTCTTCGTCGCCGACCACGGCGAGAACCTCATGGACGACGAGCGCCGCCTGATGGGGCACGGGGCCGCGTCGCGCTACGACCTGGCCGTGGCGGCCTTCTTCTGGGCGTCGCCCGGGTTCGCGGCCCTGCGACCGGACGCGGTCGCCCTGGCCCGCGCCCGGGCGAGCGCGCCGCTGAGCTCCGCCAACGTCTTCGACTCGCTCGCCGACATGGGCGGGCTGGTCGGCCCGGCGTTCGACCGCTCCCGGAGCGTCTTCAGCCCCGCGCTCCGGCCGCGGCCCCGGCTGTACGTGCACCAGGGTCGGACGTACGACTTCGACCGGCTACCCGGGCGGTAGCGCCTCGCCCGTGTCCGCGCCCCCCTCGTCGGGCAGGACCCCGCGGTACTGCAGCACGGCCAGCGCGAGCCCCCAGGCGGCGGCGGCCGCCGCCATGAGCCCGATCGAGCGCACGAGGGGGTGCCCGGCCTGCAGGGCGCCGACGAGCCCGGTGACCGCGCCGGTCAGGGCGCAGGCGGGGACGCTCAGGAACACCCACGGGTCGGGGGTCCAGCCGCCGGGGCCCGCGTCGCCCAGGGCCGGGCGACCGCGGAGGACGCGCCACAGGACCCACAGGAGGAGGAGCGGGAAGAGGAGGGGGGCGAGGACGAGGAGGAGCGCCATCGCCATGTGGCGCACGCCGAGCCAGCCGAGCGCCCAGCCGACGGGGAGCATGAAGGCGCCCAGGAGCGACGCCATGCTCGCGCCCGGGGTGACGACCCGAACGGCCGCGAGGCCCGCGAACACGCTGGCGAAGAAGGCGCCGATGAGCAGGAGGCCGGAGAGGAACGGCCGCCGCTCGCAGAGGGCCTCGCGCCGCGCGGTCCCGGTCACTCGCCCCCCGCCGGGCGGTAGCGCTCGCGCAGGCGCTGGCTCTCCTCGATCAGGCTGCGGCGCTCCTGGCGCACGCGCTCGAGCTTCGCCTCGACCTCGGCGGCCGAGCCGAGGTGCTGCTCGAGCTGGATACGGACCTCGTCCTGCCCCTCGAACGCGCGCAGGAGCGCGAGCTGGGCCCGGAGCGTCTCCTGGTGCGCGTCGAGGGCGAAGCCCATCACGCGCCCGCTGAAGCGCGTCTGGTCGTCCATGGCGCGGTCGAGGTCCTCGCGGGAGAGGCAGCCGGGGAGCGGCGCCAGGAGCGCCAGGGCGAGCGTCGCACGCAAGAGAGTCACTCGAGCACCTCCTCCTCGGGCCGGCGCGGGCCGGCCTCCTCCGTCGCGGCGGCCGCCTCGGAGGCGACCTCCGCGGCCGCCTGGACCTCGTCGGCCGGCACGAGCGCCTCCGCCCCGGCGGCGGCCGCGGCCGCCTCCTGCGCCGGCGTGGCCTCGGCCAGCTCGCGCGCGACCGCCTCCAGCGCGGCCAGGTCGATGCGCGCGCGCACGTTCGGGAGCGCCAGGGCGCGGCCCGGGTCGGGGCCGAGCCCGGCGGCGTGAACGGCGGCGACGACGCGCAGGAGGTCGTCCTTCTCCAGGCGGCCCTGGGCGCGCAGCACCGCCGCCGCCTGGGCGAAGTCGTCGACGAGGACGATCCGGTCGTCCTCGAGGCGCAGCGGCGCGGGCGGGCTCGCCGGCGCGACGCGGCGGATGAAGATCCACTCGACGGGGTCGCGCTCGGGCAGCTCCGAGGCGAGCGTCTCGATGTACCTGGCCGCCGCGCGGCCCACCCCGCGCTGCGCGAGGTGCTCGCGCAGGGCCTCGCCGCGGCAGGCGCCGGCGCAGATGCGCGCGTAGAGGGCGTAGACCTCGGGGTCGTGCTCGCGGTCGTCGCCGAAGAGCGTCTCGCGCCCGCCGGGCGGGTTCTCGAGCCGGTAGAGGAGGAGCGCCGCGGTCTTGTAGCCGAAGATGTCGCGCAGGTAGCGCAGCCGGCGGAGGTTCCTGAACGTGATCCCGTCCTGCACCACGCCGTCGATCAGCATGCGCCGCTCGAGGACGCCGCGCATGGTCTCGGGGCTGGCGCTGACGAAGAACACGGGCGGGCGCGCCGACGGGTCGGCCGCGCGGCGCAGCCCCGCGAGCAGCTCCACGGCGCCCGGGACGGGCCGCTTGTCCTCGGCGGCCTCGAAGCGGATGCGGATCAGGTCGCGCAGCCCGCTCCACTCGGTGACCAGGTAGGTGTTGTCGATGTCCCAGATGTAGATCGGCCCCCCCCAGTCGGGGGGCAGGGGGCGCTCGTTGCGGCGGTAGAGCGGGTAGCGGTAGCCGCCCCGCTCGGGCGCGCCGTCGGGGGCGGCCACTAGCGGACCTCCGCCGTGTAGTCGAAGTCGATCTCGTAGCGGGCGGCGCGGGTCATCAGGTCGTCGAGGACGGAGCGCGGCGTGGCCCCCTCGAACACGAGCCTACCCACGCCCTCGATGATGGGCAGGGGCACGTCCACGCTCCGCGCCAGCTCGAGCGCCACGCGCGTCGTGTTCACCCCCTCGGCCACCTCGCCCAGCTCGTCGAGGATCGCCTCGAGCGGGCGCCCCTGGGCGAGGCCCAGCCCGACGCGGAAGTTGCGCGACAGCTCGGAGCTCGCCGTCGCCAGGAGGTCGCCGATCCCCGCCAGCCCGGAGAAGGTGAGCGGGTCGGCCCCCAGGCGCACGCCCAGGCGCTGCACCTCGGCCAGGCCGCGGGTGATGAGCATGGCGCGCACGTTGACCCCGAGGCCGAGCCCGTGGGCGACGCCGGTGGCGATCGCGATGACGTTCTTCAGGGCGCCGGCGAGCTCGACGCCCTTGACGTCCTGGTTGCCGTAGACGCGCAGGACGCGGCTGTGGAGGAGCCGCGCGCCGACGACGATCGCCTCCCTGTACCGCGAGGCCACGACGGTGGCCCCGGGCTGCCCCGCGATCAGCTCCTTCGCCAGGTTCGGGCCGGAGATGGCGCCGACCTTCCGCGCGCAGGTCTCCTCGGCCAGCACCTGCGACATGCGCACGAACGTGCGCGGCTCGAGCCCCTTGGTGGCCGAGAGGAGCACCTGGTCGCCCGTGACGAACTCGCCCGCCTGGCCGGCGACCTCGCGGAAGGCGCTCGACGGCACGCACACGATCACCAGCTGCGCATCCGGAACGGCGTCGGCGAGCTCGGTCGTGGCGCGGACCGTCGGCGCCAGGCGCACGTCGCCGAGGTAGCGCCGGTTCGTCCGCTCCTCGTTCAGCTCGCGCACGGCCTCGACGTCGCGCATCCACAGCACGACCTCCTCGTCGCCGGCCATGGCGGCGAGGTGCGCGAGCGTGGTCCCCCACGACCCGCCGCCGACGACCGCGACGCGCTCCTTCAGCCCGCTCACGCGGCCTCGAGCCCGTAGCCGAGCAGGCGGTTGCGGTAGAAGTAGAGGAGGTTGCGGTCGCGCGAGCAGATCCGGTCGCCCGCGCGCGCCAGCGCCGGGCGCGTGTGGTAGGTGCCCAGCGCGCGCAGCGCCGCGAGGACCAGGTCGTCGGCCCGCTCCCGCCGGACGCGGTCGTCGAGGCGCAGCCGCCCCTCGGCCTCGAGGGCGACGAGCCGGTCGCGCAGGGCGCCGACGACGCGCGAGAGCTCGCCGAGCGAGAGCGTGTCCTGCGTCCCGCCGGTGCGCAGGAGCCGGTAGAGGTCCATGCCGCGGTTGCGCCGCCGGAGCTCCTCGAAGAAGGCGAAGCTGACCACGTGCGTGGGCATGAGGGTGTTGCCGCGGTGGAACGTGTCCACCAGCCGCTCGCCCAGCTCGCGCGTGTACTCGTGGTCGCGCTCGTCGTCGTCGACGAGGTCGCCCGTGGGCCCCCGCAGGTAGCGGTCGATCTCGATCGGCCGGCCGCGGCCGTCGCGCGAGACGCCCGCCTCGTCGACGCGGTTGCCGAACGGGTCGAGCGGCGGCATGAAGGTGAAGGCGATCCGAGCGTCGAGCTCGAGGATCCCCTTCATGAACTGCAGGATCCGCCGCGGCGAGGCGAACTCGTCGTCGGTGATGATGTAGCGCGACTTGCCCGTCTCCCTCAGGAAGTCGTCGACGAGCGTCTCGGCCTCGAGGACCAGCTCGTAGGTGAGGACGACCGGGACGATGAACAGCCGCGGCCGCGGCCGGCCGTGGCGCAGGTTGTTGGCGAAGGCGCGGAGCGACGTACCGAGGAGGCCCAGCTTGAGCTTCTCCTCGACGGCCCCGCTGCGGGCGCGGGTGCCGCCGGGGAAGAAGAGGTTGTGGTAGCCGTACTCGAGCGAGACGGTGGCGTACTCCTTGAGCACCTCGCGGTAGAGCGGCGCCGTCTTGCGCCGGTCGACCTTGTAGGCGCCGAGGTTGTGCATGAAGTAGGAGATGAGCGGGTTCTCGAACAGGTTCAGCCCCGCGCCGTAGAGGAGCGGCGGGAAGCCGAGCTCGTGCATGCCGTAGCCGAGCACGATCGAGTCGAGGTTGCTCGAGTGGGTCGGCACGCACACGATCGTGCCCAGGTCCTTGAGCGCGCGCGCGTGCGCCACCTCGCCGTCGACGGCGAGGCGGTCCTCGAGGCCGAGGACCGGGAAGCGGCGCAGGAGCTGGCGCGGCGAGCTGGCGTGGAGGAGCGCCGCCAGGCCGAAGGGCACGGCGCGGGTGGCGAAGGCGTGCACCCGCGGGTCGAAGTTGCCCAGGACCTCGCGGGCGAACGCCTCGGTCACCTCGCGCAGGAGCCGGCGCCGCTCCTCGTCCGAGCCGGCGAGGAGGCGGCTGCGCCGCCGGTCGAGGGCCGCGAGGTGCCGCTCGCGCTCCTTGCCGCGGCGCGCGCGGTCCACGCGCTGCTTCTCGTGGTAGAGCGTGTCCGCGATCGCCGCCTCGAGCGCCTGCGGCCCGCGCTCGAGCACACGGGCCATGACGCGCGTGACGACGTCCTCGACGGCCCGCTCCCGGTCCTCGGCGCGCATGAGGAGGGCTTATAGCACGGGCGACCTCGGGGGCGGCGGAGGGCACAACCGGGACCTCGTGTCGCCGAGAATGGGACACGGAGGCAACGGAGGTCAACGGAGGCCATGGAGGCTCCTTGCATGTGCCTCCGTGCTCTCCCTCGACCTTCGCTGCCTCCGTGTCCAATCTGGGTCGGTGCGGTCCTCACCGCGGCGAGATCGTCACCTCGAGCGGCGCCACCCACCGCTTCTCCTCGTCGGTGTAGTAGAGGTAGGCCCGTGACGCCGGACCGGTGTAGCGGCCGGGCACGGCGGCGACCGCCTGGAGGGTGACCTCCTTCACGGCCCGCGGGGCCAGCGCGCGCCAGTAGAGGATCACCTCGCGGCCGCGCGTCTCGTAGTTGTCGAAGGCGCCCGCGCGCCGGAGCTCCTCGAGGCGCTCGGTGCGCGCCTCGAGCCCGCCCGGGAGGCCGACGATCGCCACGGCCATGGGCAGGCCCTCGTCCCGCACGCTCTCGACGCGCACGCGCACCTCGGCCACCTCGCCCTCGGCGACCTCGGGGCGGTCGAGCGCCGTCGCGAGCTTCAGGGCGCAGCCGGGGGCGCTCGGCGGGGTCTCGGTGCGGTAGCGCACGACGACCGAGGCCGGCAGCGGGCCGCCGCCGACGAGGCGCAGGCTGACCTCGTGGCGTCCAGGCGTGAGGACGTCGGCCAGGCGCGAGAGGCGGATGGCGCCGGTGGCGTCCTTGCCGATCCGCCGCTCCTCGACCACCTCGCCGTCGACGACGAGGACCACCGTCCCGTCCTCGCGCGGCGCCGAGCGCACGGCGTCGTAGGCGAGCACGGCGCGCAGGGCCAGCACGGTCGCCTGGGTCGAGCCGAAGCGGCCGCCCTGGCACGACTCGAGGATGAACGTCATGGCCCGCTCGAGCGGCCCGGTGTGGTCGGGCGAGCGGAGCCAGGCGAGCGCCGCGAGCGCGGTCGTCTCGATGCGCAGGCTCGCCCCGCCGCTCCCCGTGATCGACGTCGCCGCGCCGTCGACGCCCCCGTCGGCCGCCTGCTTGGCGGCGAGCTTGCTCAGCAGGTCGCGCCCCTGCGCCGCCTCGCCCCGGGCGAGGGCGATGTTCGCCGCCAGGGCGACCACGTAGGCGTCGTCGCTGGCGCGGGCGCGGGCGAGGACCGCCTCGACCTCCTTCGCCACGTCCTGCTCGCCCGCCTCGACGAGCGCCCACGTGATGTAGGCGTCGGTCACGTCCTGCGGGGCGCGGCCGAAGCTGTCGAGCGCGCGCTGGTTGCGCTGGAAGCCGCCCTTCCCGTCGCGGCGGGCGAGGAGCCACCCGCGCGTGCGGGCGAGCATGCCGTCGTCGACCGGGTGTACGGCCTTCATGTCGGTGAACTCGAGCAGGCCGTAGGCGGTGAGGGCCTCGTGGCCGGGGTCGCCGCCGAACCACTCGTAGCCCTTCTGCTTGCACTCGAACGAGACGAGCTTCTGGTAGCCGCGGTCGAGGAGCCCGCGCGTCTTGACGAGGAGCGCCGGGTCGGCGCCGTGGTGGCTCGTCAGGTAGCGCATGGCCATGACGTTGGGGTAGTGCGTCGAGCTCGTCTGCTCGAAGCAGCCGTGGGGCTCGCGCAGGAGCGCCGCCAGCGCCTCCTGCAGCGTCGCCAGGGGCGTGGCGTGGACCACCGCCTCGGCCTCGAGGCTGGCCGGCGAGAAGCCCTCGGGGAGCGTGAGCGTGCGCGTGATCGCGCCGCCGGGCTCGAGCTGCCCGCCCCAGGCGTGCTCGAAGGGGAAGCCGCGCGGAACGACCTTCACCGTCCGCGTCACCTGGTCGCGCCCGCCGGGGCCGGTCGCCTCGAGCGTGAGCGTCGCGTCGCCGCGCAGGAAGCCGACGCCCAGGGGGACCAGCGCCCGCCGCCGCTCGTCGGGGCCGAGGGCGAGGGTCAGGGCCGGCGCGCCCGCCGTCAGCCCCTCGCCCGCCTTGACGGTCACGACGACCGCCTGCGGGGTGGCCGCGCCGTTGACGACGGCCACCGGCACCAGCGCCCGGTCGCCGGCCGTGACCTCGAGCGGCAGCTTCGGCTCGACGTAGAGCGGGCGCCGCGACGTGACCTCGGCCTGCCCCCAGGCCAGGGCGCCGTCGCGCCCGACCGCGTCGGCCACGATGCGGAACGTGGTGATCGAGTCGTTGAGGTCGAAGGTGAGGCTCAGCTCGCCCGTCGCGCCGGTGAAGCCGCCGGCGGTCCAGAGCAGCGTCTCGGTGAAGTCGGCGCGACCGGCGCCCGCGCCGGCGCGGTGCTGGTAGAGGCGCGGGTGGGCGGGCGGCGGCGGCGCGGGGGCGCGGCGCGCGCGCCGGGCCAGGCCCATGTCGTCCGCCTCGTCGTCCCGCATCGCCTCGCGCGCCGCCGGCTCCTCGAGCAGGCGGCCGGCCACCTCGGGGGGCGCGCCCGCCTGGACGGGGCCGCGGGCCCCCTCCGCCAGCCCGTCGACGTCGTCCGCGGGCCCGTCGAACAGCGGCGCGCCGCGCGCGCGCCCATCGCCGCCGCCCGGGGCCGCCGCCAGGCGCTCGAAGCGGCGCTCCTGCCGCTCGAGCAGGGCCTGGACCTTCTTCGCCGCCTCGGGGTCGCGGCGGGCGAGGACCCGCCAGGCGGCGTCGCCGTGGGCGCGGACGAAGGCGTCGGGCTGCAGCCAGGCGAAGCGGCGCCAGGCCTGGACGCCCAGGAGCAGGTCGGTGGCGCGCGGGCCGCGGGCGGGGTCGTCGAGGTAGACGTGCGCGTCCTTGAGCTCGCGCACCTCGGGGGCGAGGAGCGCCTGGACGGGGAGGCGCGGCGCGCGGTCGCGCAGGTCGATCCGCGCCAGCGCCGCGTCGTCGACGGCGCTCACGGCCACCCACGCGTCGACCGGCCGGCCGTCGGGACCCGTCGCGCGGACGGTCACCTTCACCTTCGCCCGCGGCGTGGCCGCCTCGGGCGAGGCGGTCACCTGCAGCCGCAGCCCCTCCTGCGGCCGGCGCAGGACGAGGCGCTCGGCGCGCGGCCGGCCCTGGGCGTCGAACAGCGTCAGGCGCACGACGCCGGCGACCCACCCGGGCAGCGGCAGGGCGACCAGGCGCGACGCCGGGCCGACGGTGACGTCGGCCTGGGCGACCTCGCGGTCGTGGACGAACGCGACGAGGCGCGCGGGCTCCTCCTCGGTGCCGGCGACCCGCGCGCGCGCGGGCCCGCCGGGGGCCAGGACGTCGTCCGGCGTCGAGAGCGTCCAGCCGGCGCGGCGGACGTCGGGCAGGGGGAAGGTCTCGCTCACGCCGCGCGGCTCCTCGATCACCAGCCGGTAGCGCCGGCCGGCCGTCGGCGTCAGCTCGAAGCGGCCGCGCCCCTCGTGCTCGGTCGACACCTGCGCCGCCGTGGCGCCCTGGTCGTCGACGACGCGCCCGCGCACGTCGGCCGGGTCGCCCGTGAGCGTGCGCGCCTCGAGGTAGACGCGCGCCGGCAGCCCGGCCACGAGGTCGCCCGACTCGGCGCAGAGCTCGATCTTCAGCGCCGCGAGGAGGATCGGGATCGTCTTGACGGCCGTCTCCTGGACGCCGCCGTCCTCGATCACGCAGGCCAGGCTGGCCTCCGGCGTGGCGATCGTCCGGGGCAGCGGCAGGCGCACGAGGGCCTTGCCCTCGGCGTCGAGCCGCAGGGCCGCGCGGGCGGCCTCCTGGCCGTCGACGCGGGCGATCGCCGTGACCTTCGCCCCCGCCGCCGGCCCGCCCTCGGCGCGGGTCACGTGGAGCAGCGCCTCGACGTGCTCGCCCGGGCCGTAGCCCTTGCGCGCGAGCTGCAGGTCGCTCCGCAGGCGCGGCACGCGGTAGGCGAGGACCTCGACCTCGACCTCGCCCGCGGGGTCGCCCCCGACCGTGCGCGCCACGACCTTGTAGCGCCCGCCGGCGGCCCCCGCCGGGACCGCCCAGGAGAAGGCCAGGGCGCCCTGCTCCACCGTGGCCAGCGTCGACGTCACCGACTCGCCCCGGGGCGACTTCACCTCGACCTGGCAGCGGGTCGCCGTGGTCAGCGGGCGCCGCGTGAACGCGTGCAGCGCCGGCCCGCGCACGCGCACCGTCTCGCCCGGGCGGTAGGTGGGCCGGTCGGCGCTCAACAGGACGCGCCAGCGGTCCTCGCGGGTCGGGTCGTCGGGGGCGCCCTGCCCCAGGAGCGGGGCGGCGGCGGAGAGCAGGAGGCCGACGGTCAGGCAGGCGAGCGCCTGGCGGGGGCGGACGGATGGCATGGGGGGTCTCCGGGGTGGCAGAGCGGGTGCGCGAGGGGCCACACACCCGGGGGCGCCTCGCTGGGGGTGCGGGCGGCTTGCCGCCGTCCGGCCGGCGGGTATCCTCCGCCCGGACTCGCCCCGGATTCGAGAGGAGCCCCCATGCGCCCGTCCCTCGCCCTCTGCCTGGCCGCCCTCCTGGCCGCCCCCGCCCTGGCCCAGGAGGGGGCCACCTACGACCTGCGGCAGGAGTACAAGTACAAGGCGGGCGACAAGGTCCGCGTGCACGAGCGCAACGAGACGCGCCAGCGTTACACGGTGCGTCAGGGCGACGAGGTCGAGCAGGGTGACGGCCTCGAGGGCTACGAGTGGCGCTACGAGGAGGAGGTGCAGGAGGTCGACGCGCAGGGGCGGCCGGTCCGCTCGGTGCGCGCCTACTCCCTCGTCCACGACCTCTCCACCGACGAGCGCCTCGACCTCGACAAGGCCCCGGTCAAGGTGCAGCTCTCCCGCGACGAGGACGGCCTGCCGCGCTTCACGCCCGTCGACGACGGGGCCGAGCTCCCCGCGGTCCTCGAGCGGCTCTTGCTCGAGCACGAGGGCGGCGCGCCCGGGGAGGGCGACGCCGAGGACACGCTCAAGCACGTCATGCCCGACGGTCCGGTGGCCGTGGGCACGCGCTGGCCGATCTCGCGCGAGCAGATCTGCAAGGTCTTCCCCTTCGACCCCGACGAGATCGGCGACGGGGCGGAGCTCCACGGGACGCTCGTCGGCGCCGAGCCGAAGGGCGGCCTGACCCTCCTGAACGTGGCCCTGCGCGTCAAGCTGCCGCTCAAGAGCTACAGCGGGATGGTCTGCTCCGAGCCGATGCTCTTCGACGCGACCATCTCGCTCCGCATGCCGGCGGGCGCCGGCGCGCCCGACGGCGGGGCGACCATGGAGGGGACGATGAAGGGCAAGGCGCGCCTCCCCGACGGCGGCGAGATGCCGGCGGACGGGTCGTTCGAGCTCGACCTGAGCGTGAAGAGCACGAAGACGGTCGAGCGGGCCGTGCGATGAAGGACCTCTCGGCGTCCTCGGTGCCACCTCGGCGCCCTCGGTGACCGTTGTCTACTCATCGGTCAAGCGCTCAGCGCGGTGACCTCGTGGCGCCGGCCCCATCCGTTGCGGGGTCCGCGCGCGGTCCGTAGGCTCGACCTCCATGGTCGACGGCGCGCCACAGCCCGACGATCCCCCGGGCCCGCCCGACCGCGAGCGGGCCGACCGACTCGCGGCGGCGCGCGCCCGCCGCGTGGCCGCGCGGAAGCGGCGGGAGGCGGAGCGCGCGGCGCGGCAGCCGGCCGCCCCGCCGGCGCCCGAGCAGGACGCGCCGGGGTGGCTCTGGCCGGCCCTGGTGCTCCTCGTCCTCCTGACCCTGGCCGGGGTCGTCCTGCGCGCCCGCGAGGAGCGCGCGGCCCACGACGGCACGCGGGCCGCGCTGGCGGATGAGCGCGCAGGGCGCTTCGACGACGCGCGCGCGGCGCAGGAGCGGGCGCTCGACGCCGCCGACGAGGCGTCGCGCCTGCGCGCCGACCTCGACGCCGCGCGCCTCGAGGTCGAGGCGACGCTCGCGGCGGCGACGGCGGCGGTCGAGAGCCTCACGGCGGCCCTCTCCGCGGCCGAAGCCAACCGGGCGGCGCTCCAGGCCGAGCTGCAGCGCGTCGGCGCGGAGCTGGCCGCCGCGCGGCTGGCCGCCGAGGACGGCGCGCAGGCGCGCGACCAGGAGGCGCGCGCGAGGGGGCTGGCCGAGCAGGAGCGCGACGCGCTCGAGCGGGCGCTCGCCCTGGCCGACACCCACGCGGCGGGCCTGCGCGCAGGGCAGGCGGAGCTCGAGCGCGAGCGCGACCGCCTGCGCGCGCAGACGGACGAGCTCGCCCGCGCCCGCGACGAGGCGCGCGCCCGCGCCGTCGTGGCCGAGGGGGCGCTCGAGCGGGCGCGGCCGACGCGGACGGCGCTGCCGCTCGACGTGGCCAGCGTGACCTCGTCGACGCCGGTCGTCGTGCGGGTCGCCGACGGGCGCGTCGCCGGGCCGGCGATCCAGGCCGCGCTCGAGGCGCACAGCGCCGTGGCCGTCGCCGTGCGCCTGGGCGACCCCGCGCTCGCCGGGCGCCTGCGGCTGCAGGCCCGCGTCCAGGGGGAGCCGGTGAGCGAGCTCGCCGCGTCCCCTGGCGTGGGCCCGGGCGAGCACGCGCGCTTCTGGCTCGACCGCGCCGCCGCCGCGCGCTGCGCGCGCGGCTTCGCCCGCGACGGGTTCCTGCTCGTCCTCTCGCTCGCGCCCGACCCGGCGCGGACCGACGAGGCCGCGGAGGTGCTCGCGCTCGAGCTCGTGGTCGCCCCGCTCGGCCCTGACGCCGCGGCGCGGCTCCGCGCCCTCGACCGGGGCGAGGACGCGCCCGTCGAGTCGGGCAGGTGAGCCCGCCGGCAGACGGATCGGGCGCGCGGCGGCAGGGAGCGGCGTGCGGGCGCTACGTCCTCGGCCCGGCGCTCGGGCAGGGCGGCTTCGGCGCCGTCCACCGCGCGCGCGACCCGGCGACGGGGCGCGAGGTGGCGATCAAGGTCCTCCCGGCTCGTCGACGAGCGCGACCCGCGGGCCGCGCTCGAGGACCTCGGCCGCGCCCTGGGCCTCGACCCCGAGGACGCGCGCGCGTGGATCCTCGGCGCGGCGGTCCGCCAGGCGCTCGGCGAGCTCGAGGAGGGGGCGCGCGACGCGGCGCGGGCCGTGGAGCTGGCGCCCGCGTCGGCCGACGCCTGGGCGCAGCGCGGCGTGCTGCGCGCGGCCCTGGGGCGCGCGCGTGAGGCCCTGCCCGACCTGGAGCGCGCCCTGGCCCTCGCCCCCGACCACGTCGAGGCGCTGGCGAACCGGGGGCTCGCGCGCGCGCTCCTGGGCGACGCCGCCCGGGGCCGGGCGGACCTCGAGCGGGCGCTCGCGCTCCGGCCCGGGGAGGCGGCGCTGTGGGTCTACCTGGCGCTCGCCCTGCGCGATGCCGGCGCGCCGCGCGCCGAGGTGATCGCCGCCTGCGACCGCGCCCTCGCCCTGGCCCCCGAGCGGGCCGACGCCCTCGGCCTGCGCGGCCAGGCGCGCCTGGCGAGCGACCCCGCCGGCGCCGTCGCCGACCTCTTCGCCGCGCTCGAGCGCACGCCGCCCGGGCCGACGCAGGAGGCGGTGCGCCGGTCGCTCGAGCGCGCCCGGGCCCTCGCCGCGGGGCGGCAGTAGCGCTCACGGCGCCTCCGCGTCCCCGTGCGCCCGCACGCCCGGCCCTCGATCACCTCGGCCGGCGAGCGCGGTCAGGCGCGTGGCGGAGGAGGAGGACCCGGGGGAAGCGTCGCCTCCGGGACGCTATGCTCCGTGGGTGCCTGCCCCACGCCCGACGAGGCTCGCGCGCGCGCGCGTCCGCGAGCACGCGCTCATGGTCCTGGCGATCAGCGCCGCGCTCCTCGCGCTGGTCGCCGCCGCCCCCGAGGGCGACGACCCGGGCGCCGGCGGCCCGGTCGGCGGGCGCGCGGGCGATCGGCGCGTCGTCGCGCTGGCGCCGCCGCCCCGGGCGGGCGCCGCGGCCTCGCATGACGCCGGCGGCGCGGCGCCGTCGCCGTCCGCGCGGGAGCGGGGCGCGAGGACGGACCCGACCGCCGGGCCGACGCGGCGGCCGAGCCGCGGCCGGACGCGCGCCGCCGCGGCCCCGGCGGGAAGCAGCCGCGGCAGCGGGGCGGCGCGGCCCGACCGGGCGGCGGCGGCGCCGCCGCCGCCGACGACGACGTCGGTCGGTCGGGCGCGGACGGCGTGCCCGGCGGCGGGTCCCCGATGACGATGGCGGCCGACGACGCCCCGCGCGACGACGGCCTGCCCGTCGGCACGGGCCTCCTCGGCGAGTACTACGACCACCGCGCGCCGCTCGCGCGGCTCCCGCGACTCGAGGGGTTGACGCCGACGTTCTCGCGCCTCGACCCGACGGTCGACTTCGCGGACGACGACGCGTTCGCGCTGCCCTTCCTCCCCGACACCTTCGCGGCGCTCTGGTCGGGCTGGTTCCTGGCCGAGCGGGCCGGCGTCTACACCTTCGTCGTCGGCTCGGACGACGGCTCCCGGCTCGAGCTCGACAACGCCGTCGTGATCGAGAACGACGGCCTGCACGGCTACCGCGAGGTGCCGGCCACGGTGGAGCTCGCCGAGGGCTTCCACGTCCTGCGCCTGACCTACTTCGAGAACCACGGCGCGGCCGCGTGCCGCCTCCTGGTCGCGCCGCCGGGTGAGCCGCTCGTGCCCGCGCCGACGCGCCTGCTCTTCCCGCGCGGCGCCGCGCCGAGGGACCTCCCGCTCGTGCGCGCGATCGTCCCGCCGCGCGCGCCGGCCCTGGCGCGCGTGGTGGTGGAGGGCGGGGGCTTCAGCGACATGCCCAGCTACAACCGCGTCCGCGTGGGCGAGGCCGAGGCCTGGGTGCTCGAGGCGACGCGCGACCGGCTGCTGGTCGAGGTCCCCGAGGGCACGGACGGGGGCGAGCTCGTCGTCGACGTCGGCGGCGTCGTCAGCCCGGGCGCCCCGTTCGAGGTGGAGGGGGCCTTCGGCCTCCACGGGCGCTACCTGCACCTCGGCCACGACGTCACCGACTTCGTGCCGCTGCCGCCCGGGCCCGTGACGCTCGAGCGCCTCGACGGCCCGCTCGCCTTCCGCCACGAGGGCGCGTTCGGGCTGCCGTTCCCGCCCGACACCTTCGCCGTCACGTGGACCGGCACCTTCTTCGCCCTGCGCCCGGGGCGCCACACCTTCTTCCTCACCAGCGACGACGGCTCGCGCCTGTGGGTCGACGGGCGGCTCGTGATCGAGCACGGGGGGCTGCACCCGGCGACCGAGCGCGCGGGCGAGGTCGTCCTCGGGGTGGGGCGGCACGACGTCGTCGTCGAGTTCTTCGAGAACCGGGGCGGCGCGGCGCTCGTGCTCGAGATGCAGGAGGCCGACGGCCCGCGCCGCGTCGTGCCGCGCGGGCGGCTCGAGCCGCCCGAGGGCGTGCGCCGGCGGGCTGCGCCCCGCCTGGTCGCCCTCCACCCGGCGCAGGCCTGGCCGGGCGACCTCGTGCGCCTCGAGGGCGAGGCGCTCGCCGACCCGTCGGTCGGCGAGCCGGCGGTGACGCTCGGCGGCGCGCCGCTCGAGGTGGTCTCGGCGGGCTGGTCCGAGGTGGTGGTGCGCGTCCCGGCGGGCGTCGACTCGGGGCCGGTCGCCGTGCGCCTCGGCCCGCTCGTGACCGCGCCGCTGCGGCTCGAGGTCCTGGGCCACGGGCTGCGCGGCCGCTACTACGACCTCCCGGGGCCGCTCGACCGCCTCCCGGAGCTCGCCGGGCTCGCGCCGACGTTCGAGCGCGTCGACCCCGTGATCGACTTCGGCGAGGACGCGGCGTTCGACCTCCCGTTCCCGCCGGACTCCTTCGCGGTCACGTGGCGGGGGACCTTCACGGCCGAGGTCGACGGCGTCTACACCTTCGCCGTGGGCTCCGACGACGGGAGCCGCCTCACGGTGGCGGGGCAGCGCCTCCTCGACGACTCGGGGCTCCACGGGTACCTGGAGCGCGCGGCCGAGGTGTTCCTGCGCGCCGGCCCCGTCCCGCTCGAGCTCGACTACTTCGAGAACGAGGGCGCCGCCGCCGTGCGCCTCCTCTACGCGCCGCCCGGCGGCGGCCCGCGGCGGGTGATCCCCCGCCTCCTCCTGCGCCCGGAGCGCTGACCCCCTCCCTACCCGCGCGTCAGGACGCCCTCGAGCGCCCGCACCAGCGCCGCGGGGTCGACCGGCTTGGGCAGCCAGGTCACCGGCGGATGCTCGAGCGTCAGCTCCGCCCGCTCGAAGGTGGCGCCGGAGATGACCACGACCGGCACGTCCTCGAGCCCGGGCTGTCGCCGGGCCCACGCGAGCAGGTCCCACCCGTTGAGCACCGGGAGGCGCAGGTCCAGGAGGATCGCCGCGGGCGGCGCCTCCCGCATCAGGTGCTCGGCCGCCTTGTGACCGTCCGGGTACCCGACCGTCTGGACGTGGTCGCTCGTCAACAGGCAGCAGAGGAGCTCGCGCAGGTCCGGGTCGTCCTCGACGACCATGATCGTGCGGGTGGTCATGGTGGATGACCATGGCAACCCACGGGCCAGGGGCACGGGAGGTCCCCGACGTGGCGCAACGCCCCACGCCGTAGGGGTGGGCGCTCGTCGCCCCCCCGGCGCCTCCGGGGGAAGTCCCGCCCTCCGGGCGCTGGACCGCACCCCGGCGGGCACGTCACGCGCGCGCGACGTGGCTCACGGCGACGGGAGCCGGACGCGCAGCCGCGTCCCCTCGCCGAGGCGCGTGTCGATGCTGACCCGTCCGCCGTGGGCCTCGGCCAGGCGCTTCACCGTGGCCAGCCCCAGGCCGCTCCCGCCGGGCCGCTCGGAGCCGCGCTCGAAGGGGCGGAAGAGGCGCTCGAGCAGGTCGTGCGGGATGCCCGGCCCGGTGTCGGTCACCTCGAGGAGCACCGCGCCGTCGTCCTGGCGGGCCCGGACCGTGACGTGGCGCCGCTCGGACGGGCCGAGGTAGAGGAGGGCGTTCCGCGTCAGGTTCTCGAGGATCGAGCCGACCACGGCCGCGCTGGCCCGGACGTCGAGGCGCGGCGTGACGTCGAGCTCGAGGGTCGCCTCCTCCTCCTCGGCGAGATGGCGCCAGCCCGGCTCGAGCTCCAGCACCACCTCGTCCACCCGCGCGCGCCCCCCCTCCGCGGGCTCCGCGCCCGCGCGCGCGAAGGCCAGGAGCCCGTCGACGAGCGCGGCGGCGCGCCGGACGCTGCGCTCGAGGCGCTCCAGCGCGGCCGCCGCCGGCGGCGAGAGCGGCTCCCGGCCGAGGACCCCCGTCGCGAGGAGCGCCGGCTGGAGCGGTCCCTTGAGGTCGTGCGCCACGCGCCCGGCGAAGGCGTCGAGCTCCTCGAACTGCCGGGCGGCCGCCCGCTCGACGCGCCCCACGGCGGCGTAGCCCACCGCGGCGCTGGCGGCGAGCACGGCGGCCACGCCGAGGAGGAGCAGGCGGGACAGGTCGTTGGCGTTGTCATGGGCGCGCACGACCTCCCAGGCGGCCTCGTTGGCGGCCTGGGCGTTGAGGGTGACGATCGCGTCGGCGACCGCCCGCACCTCCGCCGCGGCGGGGACGACCTGCCCGAGGAGGATCCGCCGCGCCGTCGGCTCGTCCTGCGTGGAGGCCAGCCGGCGCTCGGCCTCCTTGAGCGCGGCGACCGCCGCGCGCAGGTGGAGCCGGAGCGGCGCCTCCTCCGGCACGGCCGGGAGGGCCAGGTAGGCGTCGAGGTGCGCCTCGACCACCGGCCAGAGGCGCTCGAGCTGCGCCTCGAGCTGGTCCGTGGCCGACCCGCGGTCGCGCCGCAGGGCGGCCTCCAGCTCGAGGTCTCGCACCACCCGACGCAGCTCGCTGAGGTGCAGGACGGTGGGCAGGGTGTTGGCGGTCACCGTCGTCAGGGCGCCGACGCTCGCCCCGTAGGCGCGCCGCGTGACCACCTCGTGGCCGACGAGCAGGGCCACCGCCCCCACCGCGCCGCCGAGCACCGCCCAGCGGCCGAACAGGTCCTGGCGCTGCCTCATGGCCCCATCGGACCCCGGGACGCCAGCGTTGACAAGCGGTCGGCGCCGGTTCTGCGGCGAGCGGGGCCGTCCTCGAACGGGGGGCGGCGCGATGAGCCTCGATCACACCGAGCGGACGACGAGCGAGCCGCGCAGCGCGTCGAGCCCCTCGACCGACCGCACGAAGGGCGGGAGGTCCGGCGGCGCGACCCCGCCGACGACGACCGCCGCGGGCTGCGGGCTCCACGCGGCCAGCTCGTCGAGGAGCGTGGCGAGGCCGCTCGCGTCGGCGTCGGCGACGACGAGGTCGATGCGGCCGTCGCTGACGCGGGACGTGATCAGGCACCAGAGCGCCTCCTCGACCGAGGCGGCCTCCAGCGCCAGCCAGCCCTCGGCCTCCAGCGCGGCGGCGTACGAGTTGCGCCGCGCGAAGCGCGCCGAGACGACCAGCGCCCGGGGTGGCACCATGAGCTCCCTCACTCTCCCGCCGCCCCTCCCCAAGCAGGCGGAGCGCCGGAGCCGCCCGACAAGCGGTTGCGCGGGGCGGGGCCCGGCGCCGCAGGGCATTCCGCCCGACCTGCCAACCGGCCCAGCACCCGGCAGGGCGACGAGCCGGGCGTTGTTGCCACGTTTCCCGCGCGGCACAATGCGCGCCATGAGCCGTCACGACGATGGGCCGCGCGCGGTGATCGAGGCCGCGGGGGCGGGGCGCTTCGAGCTGCGCCCGGGGGGCAGCCTGCGGATCGGCCGCCACCACGAGAACGACATCGTCGTGAAGGACGCGGTCGTCTCGCGCTTCCACGCCACCCTGCGCTGGGAGCCGGGCGCCGAGCGCCCGATGCTCTACGACAACGGCAGCCAGAACGGGACGCAGGTCGACGGCCGGGACGTGATCGGCCGCGCCGAGCCGCTGTCGCCGGGCGCGCGCGTCGTGATCGGGTCGTGCCGGCTCACGGTCGAGGTGCTCGGCACGTCGGCCGCGGCCCTCATCGAGGACGCCCCGGAGGCGGTGGCGCTGTTCACCGAGCAGGGCCCCGCGCTCCGCGGCTCGCTCGAGGGCGGCGGCCTGCGGCAGGTCCTCCTGCGCCTCGAGGTCGAGGCGCGCTCCGGGACGCTCGAGGTCGACCTCGGCGCGGCAGGCTCGGCCCGGCTGACCCTGGCGGCCGGGCAGGTCATGGACGCGCGCCACGGCGAGGCGCGCGGCCTGGCCGCCCTCGACGCGGTCTACGCCGCGCTCCGCGGCGAGTACCGCTTCACGCGCGACATGGAGCCGTGCGACGAGCCCCTGAACCTGCGCTTCTCCGACTACCTCCGGCGCAAGCACGGCAGCTACCTGGGGACGACCCGCTGGGACCGCCGCGGAGGCCAGGAGCGCGGCCGCTGACGCGGTGGGGTTGAAGCCGCCGCCCCGGTGTGCCAGCCTGGGGGCTGCGTGTGCACCATGGTGGAGCTGCGGCGGATCCCGTTCGGCTGAGTCGCGCGTCGACTCGGCGGGGGTCCCCTGCCGGCCGACCACGCGCCTCGACGCTGAACCTCCGCCCCGGCCCCGCGGGGAGCGCGCCGCTCGCCCCGCACGCTGGGAGGACTGATGAAGGTTCGCGCGTTCGCCTCGCTCGCCGTCGCCCTGCTCGCAGGGGCGCCGGCCCTCGCCGCCTCGCCCCAGGTGGGCGAGGAGGCCCCCGACTTCACCTCGGCCACCTGGGTGATGAACGAGCCCAGGCAGGCATCGATCCGCGCCCTGCGCGGCGAGGTCGTGTTCGTCGAGAAGTGGGGGGTGAAGTGCCCGCCCTGCCTGGCGCTGATCCCGCACATCCAGCAGCTGCAGGACGAGTTCGGCGGGAAGGGGCTGCACATCTTCGCCTTCGAGGCGCAGAACCACTCGGCCGACGAGGTCCGCACGACGGTCACCGGCCGCGGCGGCCGCACCTACGCCGTGTCGGCCGGCGGCGCCGCCAACTACCAGACGAACGGCGGGATCCCGCACGGCTGGCTGATCGGCGTCGACGGTAAGGTGATCTGGGAGGGCAACCCCGGCGACGGGCGCTTCGACCAGCTCCTGCGGGCCGAGATGGCGAAGGTCCGCTTCCCCGGGCTCGGGCGCAACGACTTCGACCGCGCCCTGGCGAAGTCGCTCGAGAAGTACATGCGCCGCGACATCGGCGCCGCGCGCAAGGAGGCGCAGAAGGTGCTCGACCACGCCCGGTCGTCGGACGCGGCGAAGGCCGACGCGCAGGACCTGCTCGCGCGCTACCAGGGGATCGTCGACGGCCAGTGGGCGCTCGCGCAGCAGCACGAGGCGGAGCGGCGCTACCTCGAGGCGCAGGAGATCTACACCTGGCTGGCGGGGACGCTCAAGCGCGAGGAGCTGGGCGACCAGGCGGACGAGCGGCTCGACGCGATGAAGAAGGACGACGGCATCAAGCGCGAGCTCGAGGCGATGAAGCGGCTGCGCGCCCTGCAGGCGCAGCTCCAGGGCCGCCCCGCCGAGGAGCGCCGGGTGGCGCTCGAGCGCTTCGCCAGCGACGACAAGGTCGCCGGGACGCGGGCGGCGGAGGACGCGCGCGAGGCGGCGGGCCGGCGCTGACGCCGGCCGCCTCGCGAGGCACGGCGTGTGGACCGCGGGGGCTCGCGCCCCCGCGGTCCCCCCCGGCTCGCATCGTCGGGTGATCGAACGACCGCCGGCCCGGCGATTGCGACCCCCTACCCGGAGGGGCCGTGGTCGACCGCATCCGGATCACCTGCCTCGCCGACTTCCTCCGCGCGCACCACGATCGGATCGTGCGGGCGTGGGCGGACGAGGCGCGCAAGCTCGCGCCCGCGCAGGCCCTGTCGCGCCCGGCCCTCCTGGACCACGTCCCGCGCCTGCTCGACCGCCTGGCCGAGCAGGTCGCGCGCGCGCGGGACGGCGGCGTCCCGCGGACCTTCGCCGACGAGACGCCGCGGACCCATGCCGACGACCGGCTGGGCGTCGGCTACGACCTCGACGAGGTCGTCGCCGAGTACGCCCTGCTCCGCCGCAGCATCCACGAGCTCGCGGGGGAGGCCGAGGCCGCGGCCACCCCGGCCGAGCTGACGGCCCTCAACGCCGCCCTGGACCAGGCGATCTCGGAGGCGGTCGAGCGCTTCGCGGAGGCGCGGGAGCGCACGCTGACGGCGCTCGATCGCGTGTCGGCGGCGGCCCTCGAGCAGGACGACATCGGCGCGTTCCTCCCGCAGCTCCTGCGGGTCCTCGTCGACTCGACCGAGGCGGTCGACGTGGCGGCGCTGTTCCTGCGCGAGGGCGACCACCTGCACCTCCGCGCCAGCCTCGGCCTCGAGGACGACCTCGCCACGGGCTTCACCGTCAAGCTGGGCGAGGGCTTCGTGGGAGGGGTCGCCGCCGCGGCGCGGCCGCTGCTCCTGCACGACGCGGCCAACGACGCGCGGGTCCTCAGCGCGGCCCTCAAGCGGCGCGGCGTGCGGGCGCTGTACGGCGTGCCGCTGATGCGGCGCGGCGAGGTGATCGGCGTCGCGCACGTGGGGTCCAGCCGCGCCGGGGACTTCTCGCCCGCCGACAAGCAGCTCCTCCACGCCATGGCCCAGCGCGCCGCCGCCCTGATCGAGCAGCAGCTCGCCCGCGAGGCGCTCGAGGCCGCGCACCGCCGGCTGGCGTTCCTCGCGGAGGCCAGCCAGGTCCTGTCGGCCTCCCTGCGCGTCGAGGACGTGCTCGACGCGCTGGCCCGCCTGACCGTGCCGACGATCGCCGACTGGTGCGCGATCGACCTCCTCGACGAGGAGGGCGCGCTCGTCCGGGCGGGCCTGGCCCACGTCGACCCTGCCCGGGCGCGGCTCGTGCGCCTCATCGACGCGCGTCCGGGGACGCGCCGCCGCGGCGACGCCGGCCCCGCGCGGGTCGCGCGCGAAGGGCGCCCGGAGCTGCACGTCGACGTCGACGACGCGCTCCTGCGCCGGCTCACCGACGACCCCGAGCGCCTGGCCGCCCTGCGCTCGTTCGGCCTGCGCTCGATCCTCTGCTTGCCGCTGCGCGGCCACGGGGAGGTCCTCGGCGCGCTGACCCTGGCCACCGACGTCTCGGGGCGCCGCTTCGGCCCCGAGGACGTCCCCGCCGCCGAGGACCTCGCGGGCCGCGTGGCGCTGGCGATCGAGAACGCGCGGCTCTACGAGGGCGCCCGGCGCGAGGTCGCCGCCCGGGAGGCGGCCGAGGCCCGCGCCCGCGCCAGCGAGGAGCGGGTGCGGCAGGTCGCCGACGCCGTGCCGGCGCAGGTGTGGATGTGCGACGCCGACGGGGGCCTCACCTACGCGAACCACCGCTGGCAGGAGGACACGGGCGTGCCGCTCGACCGGCTCGCCGGCTGGGGGTGGGTCGACCTCATCCACCCCGACGACCGGGCGCGGGTGCTCGAGGGCTGGCGCGAGGCCCGCGACCGCGGCGTCGACGAGTACGTCCTCGAGGCGCGCCTCCGGCGGGCCGACGGCGCGCAGCGCTGGCACCTCGTCCGGGGCGAGCCGATCCGCGACGCGGCGGGCGGCATCCGGGCCTGGGTCGGCGCCAACGTCGACATCGACGACATGCGCCGCGTCGAGGACGAGCGGCGCCGGCTGCTCGAGGCGCTCGAGCGCGCCCTGGTCGCCCGCGACCGGCTGAGCGCGGCGATCAGCCACGACGTGCGCGGCCCCCTGCAGTCGATCCTGCTCCACGCCGACGCCCTGGCGCGCTCGCTCCCGACGGAGCAGGTGCGCGCGCGGCAGCGCGCCGAGTCGATCCGGGTCGCCAGCCAGCGGATCGCCCGGCTGGTCGACGACCTGCTGAACCTCGCGGCGATCGAGGAGGGCCGGCTGACGCTCGAGCGCCGCCGAGAGGACGCGCGCGCGATCCTCGACGAGGCCGTGGACGTCGCCGGGCCGCTGGCCGCCGCGGGCGGCCTGAGCCTGCGCGCCGAGGCCGACGAGGACCCGGGCGCCGTCCTGTGCGACCGCGACCAGGTGGCGCGGGTGCTCGAGAACCTGCTGGGCAACGCGATCAAGTTCACGCCGGCCGGCGGCGAGGTGGTCGCGGGGGTCGCGCCCCGGGGCCGAGAGGTGCGCTTCGAGGTGCGTGACACCGGGGTGGGGGTCCCGGCCGAGCAGCGGGCGCGGATCTTCGAGCGCGGCGTGCGGCTCGGCCCCTCGGGCCAGTCCGGCCTGGGGCTCGGGCTGACGATCGCAAGGGCGATCGTCGAGGCCCACGGGGGCCGGATCGGGGTGGAGGGCCGCGACGGCCCGGGGAGCGCCTTCTGGTTCACGCTCCCGGGGGCATGACCCGGCTGGTTCTCCACGTGCGGTGGGGACGACGCTCCAGGACGTTCTCCCACCCCGGGCGCTGAGCCCCGCCGTCGGAGCGGCCCCGGCCCCGCGAGCCCGGTCGCCCCGACGGGTCGCAGCCGCGGGCCTCCCGCTTGCTACCGCGGCACCGGCGGCGGCGCGCCGGCCCGGCGCGCCGCTTGCGCGGAGAGAGTGCCATGACCGCCCCGTCCCTCCACGTGCTGGTCGTCGAGGACGACCCGCAGCTCCGGACGGCCATCTGTGACGCGCTGGGCGCGGCCCGCCTCCACGCCGTGGGCGTCGCGGACGGCGCGGCCGCCCTGGACCACCTCACCTTCGAGCCGGCCCCGGACGCCGTGGTCCTCGACCTGCGCCTCCCGGTCCTCGACGGCTGGTCGCTCCTGGCCTGGATGCGGCGCGAGGGCGGCCTGCGGCACGTGCCCGTCGTCGTCCTCTCCGGCGCCCCGCTCGAGCATCTGGAGCTCGTCGGGCCCTTCGAGCCCGCGGCCTGCCTGCGCAAGCCGGCGGGGGCGACCGAGCTCCTGCGCACGCTCCAGCAGCTCCTGGGGGCCCCTCGCGACGATGGCGGGTGACCGTCGCCTGCTGGCCCGCGGGTGGGAGCCCGGCAGCTCACAGCCGCCGGTGCGAGAGGCACGGGATCGCCCGGCGGACCTCGTCCTGGTAGGCGAGGTCGACCTCGGCCACGACGACGTCCTCGGCGACCTCGCGGGCGCGGGCGACGACCGTGCCCCAGGGGTCGACGATCATCGTGTTGCCGAACTTGAGCCGGCCGTTCGGCTTCCTGCCGGACTGCCCGGGCGCGACGACCCAGGCGAGGTTCTCGATCGCCCGCGCGCGGAGGAGCGGCTCCCAGTGGGCCTTGCCGGTCATCAGCGCGAACGACGCCGGCACGAAGAGCACGCGGGCGCCCCTGGCGACCAGCGCCCGGAAGAGCTCGGGGAAGCGCAGGTCGTAGCAGACCGAGAGGCCCGCCCGGCCGAGCGGGGGCAGGTCGACGACCACCGGCTCGGGCGCCCCGGCGGCGATGACCTCGCTCTCGCGCTCCGACGGCCCCCCGGGCACGTCGACGTCGAACAGGTGGATCTTGCGGTAGCGCGCCAGGCGCGCGCCGTCGGGCCCGTAGGCGAGGAGCGTGTTGTAGGCGCGCGTCGGGTCGCCCTCGACCGGCTCGCGCAGGGTGCCCGGCAGCAGCGTCACCTCGAGCTCGCGCGCGAGCGCCGCGAGGCGGGGCTCCCACTCCTCGAGCGGATGGCGGCGCTCGAGGTCGCTCCCCTCGTAGAGCAGGTTCTCCGGGAGGGCCACCACCTCGGCGCCGCGCGCGCGCGCCTGGCGGGCGAGCGCCTCGGCGCGCGACCAGTTGCGCTCCTCGTCGTCGGTCGAGTCGACCTGGATCGCCGCCACGAGCACCACGGCCGCCGCTCCCGCGCGGCCTGCCCCGCCGCGCCCCGCCAGGTTACCTGGAGACGGCGGCCCGTCGGTCCCCGGCCCGAGCGCGTGACGAGCGAGGACGGTCACCGAGGACACCGAGGGGTCCTTCAAGACGAGGCTCTCGGTGCCCTCGGTGTGTCCTCGGTGACCGTCTTCGACTCGTCAGGTCAATGGGTCAGCGCGGTCACGGTCGGTAGACTCCGCCGCAGCCGTCGCTGAAGATCGCTAAAGAGAGGTCAGGCGGCGGGTGGCCTCGCGCTGGAGGGCGAGGAACCCGAGCTCGCGCGCGGCGCGCGTCAGGTGCTCGAGGATCGCGCGCGCCTCGCCCAGCTCGCCCGCCGCGCGGGCGACCGAGGCGCGGCCGAGCGCGTGCTGCGCCTCGATGAGCGAGCCCTCGCGCTCGGCGGCGCGCCGGGCGGCATGGTCGAGGTGCGCGCGCGCCTCGGCGATGCGCTCGCACTGGACGCACGCCTCGGTCAGGTCGATGCGCGTCAGGGCCAGGAGGTCGGGGTCCTCGAGGCCGCGCGCCAGCTCGAGCGCCCCGGACAGCCGGGCCCGGGCCTCCTCGGGGCGGCCGGCGACGCGCTCGGCGCGGCCGAGCTCGCGCAGGGCGGCGAGCTCGGCCCGCGGGTCGCCGAGCGCGCGGGCGGCGGCGAGGGCCCGGTCGAGGAGGGCGCGCGCGGCCCCGGCGTCGCCGAGCTCGAGCCGCAGCCGGGCCTGCTCGACCCAGGCCACCCCGCGTCTCGGGTCGTCGAGCGCGGCGAACAGCTCGTCGGCCTGGGCCGCCATGGCGTGCGCCTCCGACAGCGCCCCGCGCTCGCGGGCCAGGCCGGCCAGGCGCACGAGCGCCACCGCCTGGAGGCCCCGGTCGTCGGCGGCCCGGGCCAGCTCGAGGGCGGCCTCCTGGTGGCGCTGCGCCTCGTCGAGCGCCCCCTGGTCGAAGAGCGCCTGGGCGAGGTTGGCCTCGATCCCCGCGGCCTTGCGGCGGTCGCCGGCCTGCCGGGCGAGCGACAGCGCGTCCTGGTAGCGGTCGAGCGCGTCGTCGACCTCGCCAAGCGCGTGCAGGGCCAGCCCGAGGTTGTGCAGGTTCACGACCTCGCCCTCGCGGCTGCCCTCGTCGCGCGCGATCCCCAGCGCCTCCTCGTAGTAGCCGCGGGCGGCGCGCGCCTCGCCGGCGAACAGGCGGGCGTTGCCCAGGCTCGACAGGCAGGCGCCCAGGGCCTGGCGCAGCCCCTCCTCGCGGCAGAGCGCGATCGCCTCCTCGAGGGCCACCAGCGCCGGCCCGAGCCGGCCGGCGGCCAGCCGCGTGTCGCCGAGGGAGCCGAGCAGCGATGCGCGCGCGCGCCGCGCCTCGCCCGGGTCGGCCTCGCCCGCCATGAGGGCCGCGAGCGCCCCCTCGAGCGTGTCCACGGCGTCGCCGGCCCGGCCCAGGGCGAACAGCGCCGTCGCCTGCCGGCGGCGCAGCTCGACCAGGAGCGACCAGGGCGCCTGGTGGCGGGCCGCGGCCACGCCGGCGACGGTCGCCAGGCCCAGCGCCCGCGCCGGCGCGTCGTGGAGGAGCTCCCAGAACCGCTCCAGGGCGGCGCGCGCGCGCTCGAGCGCGCGCGGCTCGTCGAGGGCCCCGGCGCCGGCCAGGGCCGCGCGCACCTCGGCCTCGCCCGCCAGCTCGCCCAGGGCCACCCGGGCGGCCACGTCATCCCACGCGTCGTCCACGGCGTCGCGTCGCTCCACGCCCGGAGCATAGTCGTCACCGCGCGGTCCCGCACGCCGTCGGCCCCCCTCGCCGGTCGCCGGGCGTCTGGTAGCGTCGACCAGGACGGGGGATGGCGCGAGGACGCCCGTGACCCAGGACCACGACCGCACCCCCTCCCCCGAGCGGCCGCGCCTGCGTCCGTTCGTCGAGGCGCTCCCCGTGCGTCTCGACGAGCTGGGCGGGCAGCCGGCCTACGTCCTCAAGGACCCGTGGAAGCTCGCCGAGCGGCAGGTGGTGCTCCCGCTGCCGGGGCTCATGCTCGCGGCGCTGTTCGACGGGACGCGCACGCTCGAGGAGGCCGGGGCCGAGTTCGCGGCGCGGCACGGCGTCGACGTCCCGCCCGAGCGCGTCCGCGAGCTGCGCGACGCCCTCGAGGCGGCGCTCCTGCTCGAGGGGCCGCACCTCGAGCGCGCGGTCGACGCCTTCCGCCAGGCCGACGTCCGCCCGGCGGCGTGCGCCGGCTCCTACACCGACGAGCGCGGCGCGGCCGACTTCCTCGAGGCGCAGTGGCGCCGCCCCGGCGGCCCCGGCGCGCCGCCCGGGCCGGCGCGCGAGGGGGGCCGGGTGCGCGCGCTGGTGTCGCCGCACATCGACCTCCACCGCGGCGGCCACTCCTACGCGCACGTGTGGAAGGCCGTGGCCGAGGAGTGCCCGGCGGAGCTGTTCGTCGTGTTCGGCACGTCGCACACGGGCACGGCCCCGCTCGACGGGCGCGGCCGCCCGGCCCCGTTCGCCCTCACGCGCAAGGCGTTCGACACGCCGGCCGGCCGCGTCCCGGTCGACCACGAGGCGCTCGGCCGGCTCGTCGACGCCTACGAGGGCGAGGGCGACCTGTTCGCGGGCGAGTTCCACCACCGCGGCGAGCACTCGATCGAGTTCCAGGCCGTCTACCTGGCCCACCTGTTCGGCGGCCGGCGCCCGGTGCGCATCCTCCCGGTCCTCTGCGGCGGCCTCCACGACCTCGAGGGTCGCCCCGCGGACGACGCGCGCCTGGAGGCGTTCCACCGGGCGCTCGCCCGCGCGCTCGAGCCGGTGGCCCCGGAGAAGGTCGCCTTCGTGGCGGCGATCGACCTGGCCCACGTGGGCGCGCAGTTCCACGCGCCGCCGGTCGACGCGCCGACGCTCGACGCGATCGCCGCCCAGGACCGGCGGACGATGGACATCGTGCTCGCGCGCGACCCCGACGCCGTCCACGAGGACATCGCCCGCGACGGCGACCCGCGGAGCATCTGCGGCCACGCCCCGCTCGTCGCCCTCGCCCGCGCCCTGCGCGACCGGCCGCTCCAGGGCGAGCTCCTCCACTACGACCGCTGGTACGACGGCGAGTCGGCCGTGTCGTTCGCGGGCGCCGTGTTCCGCGCCTAGTGTGATCGCGGCTGCGGCCGAGGATGGCGGGCGCTGCGGTGCGTCGGGGGCGGCGGCGGGGGCCCCCCCCCCCCCCGCGCGGGGGGGGGGCCGGGGGGCCGCCCTCCCTCGCCTTCGGCCGACACGCCGTGCCCTCCTCGGCCTCGCCTGAGGCTCCTGCTGCGAAGGCGCGGTGAGGTGTGTTCGGAGGCGGCTCGGCCGTCTGCCAGGACGGGTTCGAGGACAGGCCCTTAGTGTGATCGCGGCTGGTGCGCCAGGCGAAGCCTGGAGGGGGAGGACGCCATGACCGGGTAGGGTCACGCTGAAACCCCCTGTCGGAACCCAGTGGGCAGACCCCGAAGCTAGAAGGCCCGGGCGACCACCCGGCAAAGATGGCGACCGCCGGAACCGAGTCTTGCGCAGCTACCGGCGACGGGACGCTGCGAGGCGTAGACAGGGAGTGCGTAGGCCGCGTATTGAGCCCCGAAAGATCCAACCCGAGGCCGACGCTTTCAGCTGAGCGGAAGGCAGCACCCACGTGACGGATGCCAGGCACGTGGGCTCGGCGGGGTCGTAGACCGCGGCATGTGCACGAGGGTTCCCCAGGAACCTGGGAGGCTCTGCTCGTCTCCTGCCTCACGGACCGGTGGGGACCGGTCTATCAACACCCAGGCCCGCGGGGTCCGCAGCCCATGCCGCGGGAGCAGGCACAGGGCGGCAGAACCGTGCCCCGAGCGAAGGCGACCGAGCGAGGGGGAAGGAGGCAGGGTCAGGGCGCCCCGCTAGTGGCGAGGAGGCGGGGCCAACCCTCCCCGAGGGCCCGCGGAGCGAGGGCGCCGGGAAGAAGCCGACCGACTGGCCGGCCTCACGCACCGTCGGAAGGAAAGAAGGCAGGGGGATGCGGGCCCCGCAACCGTCTCCACGAAACTTCGACGGATCGCGGAACTGGCGAGGAACGCCCCGGACATGGCGTTCACCTCGCTCTCGCACCATATCGACTTCGACTTCCTCCACGAGGCCTATCGGCGCACTCGCAAGGACGGGCTCCTGGGGTGGATAGCCAGACGGCGGCCCAGTATGCAAAGGGTCTGGAGGGCAACCTCCGGGACCTGCTGGAACGCTTCAAGGCTGGCACCTACAGGGCCCCTCCGGTAGGGCGTGTGCACATTCCCAAAGGGGACGCTGAAACCCGACCCATAGGGATCCCGACCATCGAGGACAAGATCCTCCAGAGGGCGGTGACCATGGCGCTGGAGGCCGTCTACGAGCAGGACTTCTGGACTGTTCGTCACGGCTTTCGGCCCAAGCGGTCAATACCAGGCGCTCCAGACCCTCTGGAAAGGAGCGATGGACGCGGACAGGGCTGGGTGCTCGAGGTGGACTTATCGGAAGTTCTTCGACTCCCTGGACCACGCCCATCTCGAGCGATCCTCGACCAGCGGGTGCGTGACGGCGTGCTGCCGCCACTGATCGACAAGTGGCTCAAGGCAAATTGTGTCGAAGAGGCGCTCGAGATCCCCGACGAAGGCACTCCTCAGGTGGAGTGATCTCGCCTCTCCTCGCCAACGTCTACCTCCTGGTCGTGGACGTGGTTCGAGGCAGATCCGACCCAGTCTGGAAGGCAAGGCCGGCCCCTGGTCCCCTTCGCGGACGACCTGGTGATCGTCTTCGCTTCGGTGAACGACGCGCGCGCCGGGCGGGTGAGGCCGCCCTCCCCCGAGCGGTTGGGGTGTTCGCCGACCTCACACTCCACCCCGAAGACCCGCCTGGTCCCATTCAGGCGGCCGACATGCTACCAGTCCACCGGAAAGGGCGAAGAACCCCTTCGGCACTCAACCGCAGGACTTCGACTTCCTCGCTTTCGCCACTTCTGAGGCGCGGACGAGGAAGGGCCGGAAATCGTCGTCAAACGAACGTTTCCGGCCGCGAGCCGTTTCGCCGTGCCTTGAAGGCCGTCGACGACTGGTGTCGCCGGCACCGCCACTGGTCGCTCAAGGAGCAGCAACAGGCCCTGGCGCAGAAGCTCCGGGGGCACTTCGCGTTCTACGGGATCACCGGGAACTCGACCGCCCTCTCCCGCTTCCGCTTCTGGGTTCTGGGCAGCTGGAGGCGGTGGCTGGACCGCCGCTCCCAGCGCGCTCGGATGGGGTGGGCCAAGTTCAACGCCATGCTGGAGCGCTATCCGCTCCCGCCAGCGAGAGCGACCCGCTCCGTCCTCCGCCACGCAGCGAAGGCGTGACCCGAGGAGCCGGATGCCCGAATCGGGCACGTCCGGATCTGTGGGGGGCCTGGGGGGGCAACCCCCCGGCCTACCCCGATCGGCGGAGGATGGCGGGCGCTGCCGTTCGCCATGGTGTCGCGCTTCGCGCGACACCATGGCCGCTCAGGCTCGGTCGGCGGCCAGGGAAGGCCGCCTTCCCTCGCCTTCGCGCGGACACGCTGCGCCCTCCTCCGCCTCGCCTGGGGCTCTCGCTGGGAAGCGCGGTGATGTGTGCTCGGAGGCGGTCCGGTCGTCTGCGAAGACGGGGCCGACCAGGCGCCGCGACTGAACGACCAACGACCAGGTTCGAGCACCGGCCCTCCCTCGTGACAGGGGACCGGTCGGCGACGTTGACCCTGGCTGACCGCGCCCGTACGATGCGCGGCATGGTCACGTCGGCCCTGACGAGCGAGCAGCGGGTCGTCCTGCACGGGGTCTCCTGGGAGACCTACGAGCGCCTCACGGACGAGCTCGAGGGGCGCGGCGGCGTGCGGCTGACGTACGTCCGGGGGAGCCTCGAGCTCATGTCACCGTCCTACGTCCACGACAGGATCAAGCGGCTCATCGGACGGTTGATCGAGTCCTACACGCTCGAGGTCGGGGTCCCCATCGCCAGCGGCGGCTCGACCACCTTCAAGCGGCGCGACCTCGACCGCGGCCTCGAGCCCGATGAGTGCTACTGGGTCCAGCGCGAGCCGGCCATCCGGGGCAAGGCCGAGCTCGACCTGCTCGTCGACCCGCCGCCCGACCTGGCGGTCGAGGTCGAGATCAGCCGCAGCGCGCTCGACAAGCTCGCCGTCTACGCGGCCCTGGGCGTCCCCGAGGTGTGGCGCCACGACGGCGTGCGCCTCGAGGTCCTGCTCCTCGGCGCCTCGGGCGAGTACGCCCCCGCGGCGCGGAGCGCGGCCCTGCCCGACCTCCCGCCCGAGGAGGTGACGCGGGCGCTCGCGCGGCGCGAGGCGGTCGACGAGACGAGCCTCGTGCGCGAGTTCGTGGCCCGGGTGCGCGCCGGCCGGCCGGGCGCGTAGTGTCCGACCCGCTCGTCGGCCGCCGGCTGGGGAAGTTCACGGTCGAGCAGAAGCTCGGGCAGGGCGGCATGGGCGCCGTCTACCGGGCGCGCGACAACCTCGGGCGGGTGGTGGCGCTCAAGGTCCTGCCGCCGCACTTCGCGGCGCAGCCGGAGTGGGTCGAGCGCTTCCGGCGCGAGGCCAGCCGCGCGGCCCTCCTCGACCACCCGAACATCGTGGCCGTCTACGAGGCCGACGCGGTCGACGGGCACCACTACATCGCCATGCAGTTCATGGAGGGCGGGAGCCTCGACGGCCTCCTGCAGCGCCGCGGCGCGCTCCCGCCGGCCGAGGCGGCGCGCCTCGTGCGCGACGCCGCGCGCGGCCTGGCGCGCGCCCACCAGCAGGGGGTCGTCCACCGCGACATCAAGCCGGCGAACATCCTCCTCGGCCCGGGCGGCGAGGCGCGGCTCGGCGACTTCGGGCTGGTCAAGAGCATGGAGGGCGGCGACCAGCCCCTCACGCAGACGGGCGTCGTCCTGGGCACGCCCCACTACATGGCGCCCGAGCAGTGCGAGGGGCTGCCCGACATCGACGGGCGCGCCGACCTCTACGCGCTGGGCCTCGTCCTCTACCAGGCGCTGTCGAACGTCCTGCCGGTGAAGGGCACGACGCCCCTGCAGATCATCCGCCACCGCCTGGAGGAGGATCCGCCGGCCCTGTCGAGCCTGGCCCCGGGGACGCCGCGCGCGCTCGTCGACCTCGTCCACGCCCTCCTCGTGCGCGACCGCGACCGCCGCCTGGGCCGCGCCGAGGACCTCGCCGCGCGGCTGGACGCGTTCCTGGCCGGCGCGGCGCCGGCGACCGACCTCGCGCCCGTCGCGGCGGTCCCCACGGGCAAGCTCGTGCGCGCGTCCGCCGGAGGGCCGCCGGTGCTGCCCGACCTGCGCGCGGCGCCGCCCGCGCGGCCGCCCGCGCGGGCGGCGGCGAGGCGCGGGGGTGCGCGGTGGGCGCTCGCGCTGGTCGGCTGCGGCCTCCTCGCCTTCGTGGGGCTGTGCCTCGTCGGCGGCGTCCTGGGCCACCTGGCCGAGCAGGCCGAGCAGGCCGAGGAGGAGCGCGCGAAGCAGGAGCGGCAGCGCGAGGCCGAGCGCGTGCACGAGGCGCTCCGCCGCGAGCTCCAGGTCGTGCCGCTCGAGACCCACGACGACGACGACGACGATGACGGGCCTCCCGGCCGGCGGCGGGGTCGCCGGGGGGCGCCGGGCTGGTGAGGGCGGCCCTCGTCGCCGCGGCGCTCCTCGCCGCCGGCTGCGCGACGCCCCCCGCGCCTGCCCTGCCGGAGGCCCGCCTGGCGGCGCGCGCGCCGGACGCCCGCTGCAGCGCGTGCACGGCGCCGCTCGCCGAGCACGCCCGGGAGTGGCCCGACGGGCGCGTCGTGTGCGCCCCGTGCCACGGCGAGGCGGTGGTCGACCCGGCGGAGGCGCGGGCGCTGCTCGCCGCCGCCCGCGACTGGCTCGCCGCGCGCTTCGGCGTGACGCTCGACCCGGCCGCGGCGCTCGACGTGCGCCTCGTGGACGGGCCGACCCTCCAGGCCGAGGCCGACGACCTCGCCCACCCGGCGCTCCAGGCCTTCTCGACGATCGCCGCCGGCGAGCCGCGCGCGGTCGGCGGCGCGCGCCCGCTCGAGGCGGTGCGCGTCACGGCGCTCTACGGGCTCCCGCGCGCGGCGCTGCGGGGGATCCTCGTCCACGAGCTGTTCCACGCCCACCAGACGGCGCGGCGCGCGGACCCGGGCCCCCCCGACGCGGCGTTCGTCGAGGGGGCCGCGCAGTTCGTGCAGCTCCGCGCGCTCGAGGCGGCGGGCGCGCACGGCTGGGCGGCGCGCCTCCTCGCCAACGAGGACCCGGTCTACGGGGGCGGGCTGCGGCGCTTCCGGCGGCTGGTCGGCGCGCTCGGAGAGGCCCAGGCGCTCGAGCTCGGCGCGGCGCGGGCGGCGTTCCCGGCCGGCTACTGACGGTCGGGCGGCGCCCGGTCGTCCGCGGCCGGCGGCGCGGCGCGCCACGGCGGCGGCGCCGCCCACTCCTCGTCGCCGCCGCCGAAGTCGCGCAGGAAGCGCTCGCGCAGGGCGGCCAGCTCGTCCTGCCGGCGGTCCGACTGGCCGAGGTCCTCCCACACGGCGCGGAGCCCCACGGCGGCGAGGCGGTAGTGCGGGTTCTCCCGGTACCGGCGCGAGTCGCCGGCGACGGTGGCCACGACCTCCTGGAAGCAGCGCGCCGCGGCCTCGAGGTTGCCCAGGCGGTCGTGGAGGACGCCCAGGCGGAAGACCGGCGCCGTGTAGGTGCGCGGCTCGAGGAGGTTGATCGCCTTGCCGTACTCGCGGATCGCCCGCTCGGCGTCGCCCCGCTCCTCGTGCGCGAGCGCCAGCTCGTAGTGCGGCCAGGGGTCGATCCCACCCTCGGCGCGGCGCTCGAGCGCGGCGAGCTCCTGCGCGGGGTCGGCCGGGGCGCCCGCCTTGTCCGGCCGCTGGACGGGCCCGCGGTGGGGCTCGGCGCAGCCGCCCGTCGCCAGCAGCGCGCCGACGAGCAGCAGGCGCGCGACGGGGCTGGCCGGCGCTCCCTCCGGGCGGGCCTCCGGCCTCACTCGGCCCCGAGCTCCGCGAGCTGCTGCCTCGCCTCCTCGAGGAGCTGCCGCTCGCCGTCGTCCTGCGGCGCCACCTCGAGGAGCCGGCGCAGGTAGTCGCGCGCGAGGTCGCGCTCCTCGCGCATGGCGTAGAGGGTGGCCAGGTTCTTGAGCGACGCCATGTGGCGCGGCTCGCGCTCCAGCACGCGGTCGTAGCAGATCTTCGCCTTCTCCACGAAGACCTCGTCGCGCACGTAGTCGTCGTAGAACTCGCCCTTGGCGATCTCGCGGTGCGCGATGAGGCCGTAGACGACCCCCAGGTTGAACAGGGCGTCGATGCCGTCGGGGTCGAGGCGCGCCGCCTCCTCGAGCTTCCCGCGCGCCGCCGGCAGGTCGCCGCCCTCGCCGGCCGCGACCCCCTCGTCGACGAGCGCCTGGTAGCGCGCCTGCTGCTCCTCGGTCAGGGGCTGGCGGTCGGGCGCGGCGCGGCGCACGCCCTGGCGGATCTGGTCGGTGACGTCCTGCAGCCGGGCGACGAGCGCCTCCAGGCGCGTCTGCCGCGCCGGCGCGGCCTTGCGCGTGGCGAAGTCGAGCGAGTCGATCGCCGCCTCGAGCCCGTCGAGGTCCTCGTCGGTCACCTCGCCGCGGGCGATGTCGAGGGCGTCCTCGTCGCCGCCGAACGCCCGGGGGATGCCGCCGGGCGGGGTCGGCTCGCCGGGGTCGCGCGCGGCCCCCGTCTCCTCCGGCGCGGCGCTCGACGCGGGCTCGCTCGCCGGCGCGTCGACCGGGGCAGGAGGCGCCTCGGCGGCCGACGCGGCGTCGGGCTTCGTCGCCTCGCCGGCGGGCTCGGCGGGGGGCGGGTCGATCGGCTCGTCGGCCATGGGCGGGCGCTCCTCGTGGGGAGCACCGATGTAGCCGAACCGCCGGCCCCTGTCACGTCCCCGCAGCGTGATCGACGGCTTCGGCCGTCGATCGCGCCGGGGCCTGTCCTCGGACCCGATCGCCCGCCGTTCGAGCGCGGCGATCGACCGGCCGTCCTGGCAGACGGCCGGACCGCCTCCGAGCACACCTCACCGCGCTTGCGCAGCCAGAGCCCCAGGCGAGGCGGAGGAGGGCGAGGCGATGCCGCGCGAAGGCGAGGGAAGGCGGCCTCCTGGCCGCCGACCGAGACACCCTGTGTCAAGCCTCCCGGTCCTCGACGGACCGTTGATGGTCCACCTGGCGTGTTGCGACGCGACCGGCCGTCCTGGCAGACGGCCGGACCGCCTCCGAGCACACCTCACCGCGCTTCCGCAGCCAGAGCCTCAGGCGAGGCGGAGGAGGGCGAGGCGATGCCGCGCGAAGGCGAGGGAAGGCGGCCTCCTGGCCGCCGACCGAGCCTGAGCGGCGGGGGGGGCGGGGGGGGCGCCCCCCCCCCCCCCCCCCCCGGCGGACGGCAGCGCCCGCCATCCTCCGCCGCAGCCGCGATCACACTACCGGCGGTTGCGGAGGCGCAGGCGCCGGCTCAGCACCCGGGCGATGTTCAGGACGACGCCGATCTGCAGGTCGACGTCGCGCGAGAAGAGCTCGTAGAGGTCGTCGCGCTTGAGCTCGAGGAGGACGGTCCGCTCGCGCGCGACGACGGTGGCCGACCAGGGCTCGAGGTCGACGAGCGAGAACTCGCCGAAGAAGTCGCCGGCGTAGCCCTCGTCCACGTAGCTGCCCTTCTCGAACACGGAGACCACGCGCTCGGCGCCGTCCGGGGCAGGCGCGCGCAGCTCCACCGAGCCCTTCTCGATCACGTAGAGGGCATCGTCGAGCTGGCCGCGGCGCACGACGACCTCCCCCGGGCGGAAGGTGCGGGCCCGGACGACCGACGCGATCCCCTGGAGCTGCGCGTCGCTCAGCCCGAGGAAGAGCATCTTCTGCCGCAACGACTCGATGTCCACCGGCCCGCCCGCCCCGCCGCGGCGCCGGTCGGGGCGGCCGGATCATAGCCCCGCGGGGGGCGGGGGGGCCAAGGCCGAGCGCGGGGCGCGCGGCGCAAGAGGCGGATCTATAAGCTTTTATAGTCGCCGCCGCCCGGCCCGCCGCCCGGAGGGCGGCCTGGCGCGCCAGGAACCCCCTGTAGTTGTCGGGGAGCCTTTGTAGACTCGCGCCAGCCAGAGCGGGGGAGCCCCGATCCGGCGACACAGGCCGGGACGAAGGCCCCGACGGGGCGCGATCGGCCCGGAGACAGGCGAAGACGCGGGTGACCGCCCGTCGCGTCGACGGCGAGCCACCCAGGCCGAGCAGGCCCGACCAGGGCCGACGACAAAGGGGAAGAAGATGAACAAGGCTGAGCTGATCGAGTGGATCCAGAAGACCGGTGAGGTGGGCGAGACCAAGGCCGCGGCCGAGCGCGCGGTCACGGCCGTCCTCAAGGGGCTCGAGCACGGGCTGCTGAAGAAGAAGCGCGTCAACATCGTCGGCTTCGGCAGCTTCGCCGTGCGCAACCGCGGCCCGCGCATGGGCCGCAACCCCCGCACCGGCGAGCCCATGAAGATCCCGGCCCAGAAGACCGTGACCTTCAAGGCCGGCGGCGCGCTGAAGGGCAAGCTCAAGTAAGCGTTCCACGGTGACCTGACCTCGAGGGAGGTCGGGACCTCGATGAGCGCGCGGGTGGTGACGCCCGCGCGTTCTCGTTTCCGGAGGGGGCGGCGCCCGGAGCGAGGACCATGACCGAGGACGAGCTCATCCCCATCCTGCTCGCCGAGGCGCGCGCGGCCGGCGCCGCGACGAACGGCGAGCACGTGGTCGTCGGCCCCGGCGGCGACGACGCCGCCGTGCTGCGCGCCCCGCCCGGGCACGACCTCGTGTGGACGGTCGACGACCACGTCGAGGACGTCCACTTCCGCGCCGGGTGGGGGTGGGAGGCCGCCGGGCGCAAGGCGGCCGGCGCGTGCCTCTCCGACCTGGCCGCGAAGGGGGCCGCGCCGCTCGGCGCGCTCGTGTCGCTGCACCTGCCGCGTCGGCTGGGCGAGGCGGCGGTCCGGGCGCTGGCGCGGGGGCTGGGGGCGGGGCTGGCGGCGTGCGGCTGCCCGCTCCTGGGCGGCAACCTGAGCGCGCACCCCGACCGCGCGGCGATCTCGACCTCGGCCCTGGGCGCCGTGCCGCGCGGCGGCGCGCGGGTCCGGGCGAGCGCGCGCCCGGGCGACGTCGTGTGCGTGAGCGGGGCGCTCGGCCTCGCCCGGGCGGGGCTCGCGTGGCTGCTGCTCGAGCGCGGGGCGGGCGACCCGCTCGCCGCGGCGGCCGTCGAGCGCCTGCTCGCGCCGCGGCCGCGCTTCGACGTGGCGCGCGCGCTCGCGGCCGTCGACCCGGCCGCGCGGGTCGCGTGCATGGACCTCTCCGACGGGCTCGCGCGCGACCTCCCGCGGCTGCTGCGCGCGTCGGGCGTCGCGGCCGTGGTCGACCCCGCCGCCCTGCCCGGCCCGGACCCCGCCCTGGCCGCGGCGGTCGGGGTCGACCCGGCGCGGCTGGCCTGGCTCGGCGGCGAGGACTACGAGCTCCTCCTCGCCGGCCCGCGCGAGCTCCTCGCGCCGCTCGGCCTCGCCGTGATCGGGCGCGTCGAGGCCGGCCCGGCGGGGCAGGTCGCCGGCGCGCCGGCCGGCGCCGAGGGCGGGTTCGACCACCTCGGCGGGCCCTGACGCCCGGCGCACGGCCGGCCTGGAAACTCCCCCTCCGGCCTGGGATCATCGGCCCCCGAAGCGAGGGGAGCGCGATGAGCACCGCGACGCTGGCCAAGACGGAGCAGAGGACGCCGAAGAGGGCCCCCCCGCGCGACGGCCGCACCGACGTCAAGCTGGGCGGCGACTGGCTCGACCGCTGGCTGATGGAGCTCGACCAGGTCGAGCTGCGCACCTACCTCCAGCTGGCGCACTACTACAACACGCGCACCTACCACGACACCCAGGCGCTCTCGCGCATCCTCCCGGGCAAGGAGGGGACGAAGGCGCTCGAGCGCCTCGAGCGCCGCGGCCTGCTCGAGGTGATCCGCAAGGAGGGCCAGTTCCACTACCACTTCCCGCACCGCGACTCCGACGGCTTCCACCGCGCCGAGCGGGCGCGGCCGAGCCTGAGCGACGCGCTCGCCTTCCAGGAGCGCATGAGCGAGGAGCTCATGGCGCTCACCGGCCAGGACGAGACGCCGGCCCTGCGGGAGCGGGCCTTCAAGCGCTACCCGCAGCTGCGCGAGGAGTACGAGCTCTACGAGTCGGCGGCCGACGAGTCGGCCCCGCGCTGGCGGCTGTGGATGGAGGTCTCGCGCCTGCTCATCCGCGAGTTCGAGCAGCGCTACGGCTCGCTCCGCGAGGACCACGGCGAGCTGTTCAAGGAGGTCTCGGCCAAGGTCCTGCGCCACCACCTCGACGTGATCGACGGCGTGGTGGGCGAGATCCTCGAGCGGATCAACTCCCTCTTCCGCGAGGTGCACGACACCTGGGTCATCGCGCCCGAGGAGGAGGAGTTCGTCGGGCTGCCGTTCGTGCGGCGGCAGGCGCAGCGCTACGGGATCGGCCCCGAGCAGGTGCTCCTGAACACGATCGAGGCGCTCGGCCACCAGGGCAAGGTGGTCGTCTCGGTCGACGAGGCCGGCCACCTCGCGAGCATGGTCCTGCCGGCCGACACCGGCCTGACGAAGTCCGAGGAGCGGGTCCTGTTCCTCAAGCCCGAGGAGCGCCAGACGACCGACTCGCCGCGCAACCAGGAGCGCGTGCGCCGCTCGCGGAACAAGTACGCCAACTACCTGATCGACCGCGCCGTGCAGGTGCTGGCCGACTTCGTCGCCGTGGGCCGCGTGCGCGGGATCGACGTCTGGCTGGAGCGCATCGTCGACCTCGTCAACGAGCAGCTCTCGCTCCTGCCCATGTCCGACGGGCGCGCGATCGTGCAGCTCGAGCACGTCATCGACCGCTTCGACGCCGTCCGCCAGGGCCACCGCTCCCGCCCCGCCTCCCCGCCCGCCCCGCTGCCCGACGCCCCGGCCGCGCGCAACGGCGCCGCGGCGAAGGCCACGAGGTCGGCCACCAAGTCGGCCACGAAGTCGAAGCCGAAGTCGAAGGCCAAGGCCCCGCCGGCCCGCGCCGCCAAGCCCACGAAGAAGAAGGCCCGCGGCAAGGGGCGCTGACGGCCGTATCCCTCCTCGCTCCCCCCCTCCTCGCTCCCCCCCTCCTCGCTCCCCCCCTCCTCGCTCCCCCCCTCCTCGCTCCCCCCTCTCCTCGCTCCCCCCCTCCTCGCTCCCCCCCTCCTCGCTCCCCCCCTCCTCGCTCCCCCCTCTCCTCGCTCCAGCCCCCGGGCGCCCCCGAGCACACGACGCCGCGCCTCCGCAGCGAGAGCCTCAGGCGAGGCCGAGGAGGGCGAGGCGATGCGGCGCGAAGGCGAGGGAAGGCGGCCTCCTGGCCGCCGACCGAGCCTGAGCGGTCAGGTGGCGCGCCCCGCGCCCCCCCTCGACGCACCGCAGCGCCCGCCATCCTCGGCCGCAGCCGCGATCACACCGCGAGGCGGGTGGCGGTGGTGGTGGGCGACGGCTCCGGCCCGTCCGGGAACCAGCCGGCCGGCATGACCTGCGGCGGGAGGCCCGCCCGGCGCTCGGCGAGCGCCTGCCGCCAGCCGGCGGCGCCCTGGCCGGGCGGCAGGTCGAGCGCGCGCTCGAGCTGCTCGCGCGCGCGTTCGGCGCGCTCGCGGTAGGCGCGGGCGACGCGCTCCACGAGGCGCAGCGGCGTCCCCGACGGGAACAGCGGGGCCAGCTCCTGCTCGATCCAGTCGAGGCGCGCCGCCTGGTGGAGGAAGCGCGCCAGGGCCAGGGTGACCGACGGGTGCGCGAGGGCCTCGAGCGCGTCGAACCAGCGCGGGTCGATGAGGCGCGTGTTGAGCGTCGAGCGCACCGGCGCGGGGTCGCGACGCAGGAGGGTCAGCGTGACGCTGCCCACCTCGACCCGGTCGCCCGGGCCGAGCATGGCGAGCGTCGCGCGCGCGCCGTTGACGAGCGTGCCGAAGCGGCTCCCCTCGTCGCGCAGGGCGAGCCGGCGGGGGAAGCGGAACAGAGTCGCGTGGAGCCGCGAGACCGACTGGTGGGTGAGGCGGAGCGAGCAGCCCTCCTCGCGGCCGACGCTGATGACCGGGTCGGTCGGCAGCCACACCGTCGGGTTGCCCGGCAGCCCGTGCTCGACCTCGACGCCCCAGGACGGACGCGGCTCGCTCACGGTGACCTGCGGCGGCAGCTCGCCGCGGACCTCGTCCCACCAGGCGAGCCAGCCCGCGACGTCGGTGCCGTGGTCGCGGTCGGTCATGTCGCGCAGGCGGGCGGCCGCCCAGGCCCGCCGCTCGCCCCGCCGCGCCTGCACCGCCTGCAGGGCGCGCTCGACCAGCGCGTCGCCGACGAGCTCCCGCAGCGCCTCGCGCTCCTGGTCCAGGCCCGGGTCGCCCGCACGGGCGGTCGCGATCAGGTCGATCAGGTGCAGCGCCACGCGCCGGTCGCCGCTCTCGGCCAGGGCGTCGGCGATCGGCTCGCACACCGCGTGCGCGAGGTCGGGGTGCTTCGAGACGTGGCTCTTCGGCCGCGCGGGCCCCGTGGCCGCCGCCTCGTCGCGGAACTCGAGGACGACCTTGCCCATGCGCACGACGTCGCCGTGCCGGAGGGCCACCTCGCGCGCGATCGGCGCGTCGTTGACGAAGGTCCCGTAGGTGCTGCCCTGGTCCGCGAGCACGTAGCCGTGCGGCTCGCGGCGCAGGAAGGCGTGCTCGCCGGAGACGGACGGGTGCCTGAGCACGACCCGGCAGTGGTCCCCGCGCCCGACCGAGAACGTCCCGCCCGGGACGAGCGGGTGGCGCTTCATCGCGTCGCCGCGCCGCTCGAGCAGGCGCGGGACGAGCACCTCCTGGCGGTCGAGCACCCGCTGCAGGTCGCGCGCCACCCGCTCCGCGTCGGCGTAGCGATGGGAGCGCTCGACCTGCAGGAGCTGGGCGATCACGAGCGACAGCTCGGGCGGCGTGTCGCGGGCGATGTTCTCGGGCGGGGCGTACTCGCCGCGCAAGGAGCGGCGCGCCACCTGGGAGGCGTCCGACCCGAGGAACGGGGGCTCGCCGACGACGAGGGTGTAGAGCGTGGCCCCGAGGGCGAACAGGTCGCAGCGCGCGTCGACGACGTGGTTGCCCCACTGCTCGGGCGCCATGTAGTAAGGCGTGCCGAGGCGCACGCCGGGCTTGCTGATCCCGTCGTCGGCGCGCAGGTCCTTGGCCAGGCCGAAGTCGATGATCTTCGCCGTGCCGCTCGCCTCGAGGAGGATGTTCGACGGCTTGACGTCGCGGTGGATGATCCCGGCGCGGTGGATCTCGGCCAGCCCGAGGGCGACGTCCTTGGCGATCCGCGCCGCCTCGAGGGGCGGGAGGCTGAACTCCTCGCGCAGCCGCTGGTCGAGGGCCTTGCCCTCGACGAACTCCATGACGATGTGCGAGCGCACGCCGGCGTCGACCACGGCGTGGACGCGCACGAGGTGCGGGTTGGGCGCCAGCTTGGCGAGGATGTTCCCCTCGCGCTGGAAGCGGCGCAGGAGGCTCTCGTTGCTGGCCAGCTGCGGGGTGAGGAACTTGAGCACGACGCGCGCGCCGTCGGCCTCGCGGCGGGCGAGGAACACGGTCCCCATCCCGCCCTCGCCGAGCTTGCCCTCGACGATGCAGCCGGAGTGGCGCTCCCCGGGCTGAGGCCCGGGGTCCGCCTCGGCCGCCTGGCCCCGGGGCACGCCGGGGTCGGTCGGGTCGTCGGCGAGGATGGCCAGGCGCTGCTCGGGCGACAGGAGCCCCTGCTCGACCAGGAACTCGTCGAACGGCATGGCCAGGTCCGCCTCGCGGTGCGCGGCGCGCGCCCGCTCGGCCAGGCTCGTGCCCAGGAGGCCGAGCCGCACGGCCTCCCGACAGAACGCGTCGGCGTCGACCTCTAGGGACATGGCCGCCAGTCTACCCGGCCGGGGTGCCCCGCCTCACCTGGTCCGTCACTGGCGCTTCACGTGGGGCCCCCACGGGTCCAGCTCGGTGCAGCGGTTCGCGCAGTCCTGGTAGTGCAGCGCCGGGGCCTTCTTCGGGCCGTACGGGTTCTCCCGGTGGTTGCAGCCGGTCAGCAGGAGGATCGGCGCCAGCAGCCACGCCCGGGCGCGCCGGAGGCGGTTCACGAGGAGCCCTTCCCAGAGCTCCCCCCCGCTCGACGAAGCTAGTGCGTCGCGCGCGGGAGGGGGATGGTCCCGCCGCCGACCCGCGGCGCGAGGGGGCGCGCCGCCAGGGCTTGGGCGCGCCGCGTGCCGCCGTGGTAGCCTCCCCGTGTGTCGCGCCGTCGGGGGGCAGGCGCCTCCGCGCGGAGCGCATCGTGACCCTCGACCTCCTCGCCTTCGACTTCCTGCCCCACGGCACGTGCTACCTGTGGGAGCCGGCGCTGGTGTGGACGCACGCCGCCTCGGACGTGCTCATCGGCGCGGCGTACGTGTCGATCTTCCTCACGCTCGTCTACCTGATCCGGCGCATCCGGGACATCCCGTTCGAGTGGATGTACCTGGCCTTCGCCGTGTTCATTGTCACCTGCGGGGGGACGCACCTCATGGAGGTGTGGAACACCTGGCGGGCGGACTACTGGCCGGCGGCGTGGCTGAAGGTGCTCACCGCCGTGGCGTCGGTGGGCACGGCGCTGCTCCTGCCGCCGCTCGTCCCCAAGGCGGTGGCGCTCGCCGAGGCGGCGCGGGCCGCGCACGAGCGCGGGCTCGCGCTCGAGCGGGCGCACGCGGAGCTCGGGCAGCTCCTCGACCGCACCCGCGAGCTCGAGCGCGTCAAGGCGCAGTTCTTCGCCAACGTGAGCCACGAGCTCCGCACGCCGCTGACGCTCGTCCTCGGCCCCGCGGAGGCCTGGCTGGGCCGCGGGGACGCTCCCCCCGAGCTGCGGCGAGACCTGGAGCTGATCGCGCGCAGCGCGCGGACGGTGCTCAAGCACGTCAACGACCTCCTCGACGTGGCGCGCCTCGAGGCGGGGAAGCTGGCGCCGCGGCTGGCCGAGGTCGACCTGGCGCGGCTCGTGCGCGCCACGACGGCCCACTTCGAGGGCCACGCGCGGCAGCGCGGGGTCGACCTCGCGGTCGACGCGCCCGGGGCGGTCGAGGCGCAGGTCGACGCCGACATGATCGAGCGCGTGCTCGTCAACCTGCTCTCGAACGCGCTCAAGTTCACTCCGGAGGGCGGGCGCGTGCGCGTGGTCCTGGCCGAGGAGGAGGGCCGGCGGCGACGCCTCGAGGTGCGCGACAGCGGGCCCGGGATCCCGGCCGAGGAGCGCGACCGCGTGTTCGAGCGCTTCGAGCAGCTCGACGCGGGCGACGCGCGGCGCTTCGGCGGCACGGGGCTCGGCCTGGCGATCGCGCGCGACCTCGTCGCCGTGCACGAGGGGACGATCGCCGTCGACTCGGCGCCGGAGGGCGGCGCGCGGTTCGTCGTCACGCTCCCGCGCGCCGCCGCCGTCGCCGGGGCGGTCGCCCCGGCGGAGCCCGACGCGCCGGCCGGGCCGAGCCCGAGCGTCCAGCAGGCGCTCGACGCCCTGCGCGCGCCGGCCTCGACCCCGGCCGCGCCGGCGGCGCCGGCGGGCGAGCGGGCCTCGACCGTGCTCGTCGTGGAGGACGACCCGGACATGCGGCGCTTCGTGGCCGAGGGGCTCGCGGCCGACCACCGGGTCGAGGTCGCCGCCGACGGCCAGGAGGGGCTCGAGCGCGCGCTCGGCGCGCCGCCCGACCTCGTGCTCACCGACGTCATGATGCCCGGCATGTCCGGCGAGCAGCTCGTCGAGGCGCTCCGCGCCCGCCCGGCGTTCGACCGGGTGCCGATCGTCCTGCTCACGGCGAAGGCCGACGACGAGCTGCGCGTGCGCCTCCTGCGCGGCGGCGCGCAGGACTACCTGAGCAAGCCGTTCTCCCTCGAGGAGCTGCGGGCGCGCGTCGCCAACCTCGTGACGATCAAGCGGGCGCGCGACGTGCTCGAGGGCGAGGTCGAGCGGCGCGAGCAGGACCTCGCCGGGCTCGCGGCCGAGGTCGCCGCGGCGAAGCGCGACCTCCGGCGGGCGCTCGACGCGGCGCAGGCGGCGCGCGACTTCGCCGAGCAGGCGAGCCGCGCCAAGGGCGACCTCCTGAACCTCGTCTCGCACGAGCTGCGCACGCCGCTGTCGACGCTCCTCCTCCAGCTCGAGCTCATCGAGCGCGGCGCCGGGGCGGGCCCGGAGCGCCAGGCCGACGCCGTGCGCCGGATGCGCCGCTCGGCCGGGCGCCTGCTCGAGCTGGTCGAGTCGCTCCTGCACGTCGCGCGGCTCGAGTCGGGGCGGGTGGAGGTGCGGCCGGAGGAGGTCGACGTGGGCGCGCTCGTCGCCGACCTGCTCGACGAGCTGGGCCCGCGCGCCGAGCAGAAGGGCCTGGCGCTGGTGGCGACCGTGCCGCCGGACCTCCCGCGGCTGCGCTCGGACGGGCGGCTCGTGCGGACGATCCTGGTCAACCTGGCGGGCAACGCCGTCAAGTTCACCGAGCGCGGGCGCGTGGAGCTCGCGGCGGCGCCGGCCCCCGAGGGCGGCGTGATCGTGCGCGTCAGCGACACCGGCCCCGGGATCCGCCTCGCCGACCAGGCGCTGGTCTTCGAGCCCTTCCGGCACGTCGAGACCGTCGAGCACAAGACCACCCCGGGCATGGGGCTCGGCCTGACGATCGCGCGCGAGCTCGCCCGCGGCCTGGGCGGTCGCATCGAGCTGACGAGCGCGGTCGGCGAGGGCAGCACGTTCACGGTGCTGCTGCCGCCGCTCGAGCGGTGAGCCGCCGCGAGCGCGGTCAGGAGCAGTGGCGCGAGACCACGGCCATGAGCTCGTCGCCCCGGAGCGGCTTCTGCAGGAAGCCGGCGAGGCGGTGCCGGTCGACGGCGAGGCGCACGCGGTCGGGGGCGGCCGCCGACACGACCACGACGGGCACGCGGCAGAGGCACGGGTGCTCGGCCAGCCACTCGAGCACCTGCCAGCCGTTGAGCACCGGCATCATGAGGTCCAGGATGATCAGGCACGGCGGCGGGTGGTCCTCGAGGTAGTCGATCGCCTGGCGGCCGTCGGCCGCGCCGACGACCGGCTGCACCGTCCCGTCCTCGATCAGCATGAGCAGGGCGTCGCGCACGTCCTCGTCGTCCTCGACGACGAGGACCCCGCGCCGGCGACACCCATGAACGACCGCTCTCACCACCTCGTCCGCCGCGCCCCCGCGCCCATCTTTCGTACCCCGGCGCGTCGGGGTCGCAAGGGACGCGCGCGCCGCTCACGCGAGGCCCGCCTCCTCTCGCGCGAGCCGGCACGCGTCGGAGCCCCGCTCGAGCCCGCGGCAGGCGTCGGGGCGGCGCGGGTAGACCTCGCAGGCGACCGCGGCCCCGATGCGCCCTCGCAGGGCCGCGCACACCTGGTGCCCGCCCGGGGCGTGGGCGAGCGGCAGGGCGCGCCGGCCGTCCGGGGCGGCCACCACGAGCCGGGCGGCCTCGGCCGGGAGCAGGCGAGCCAGGTCCGCCGGCCCGAGGCGGACGAACACGCCGCCGCCGAACGGCGGCTGGGCGCGGCAGCAGGCCCCGCAGCGCTCGCAGTCGAGGTCGGGCACGGCCGCGATTCTAGCGACGCGCGAGGCGCGGCGGCCGTCGGTCCACCAGGCTCGGGCAGGGTCGGGGGCGTCCCGGGGCGGGCGCGCGCGTCCCTCCTCCGCGCGCGCGGCCATGCTCCCGGCGGGCCGGCCCGCCGCTTGCAAATGCGGTCGACGGCCGGGCGCCGCCCGGCCGGGAGGCTGCCATGTCCACGGGCGTACGGGGCGGAGGGCGCGCGCGCGCGCTGACGGCGACGGTGGCGGCGGCCGCCGCCCTCGCGGGCTGCGGGACGACGCCCGAGTTCCGCCCGCTCGCCGCCGACCGGACGGTGCCGGTGGAGCTCGCGGCGTCCCACTACGACGTCCGCATGGACGACCGGGACGTGGGGCACGTGAAGGTGTGGTCGGTGGGCCCGCCGCCGCGGGAGGCGCAGCTGCCGGCGGACCGCAAGCGGCTCATCCAGATCGGCGTGCGCATCCGCAACGACGCCGAGGTCCCGATGCGCCTCGACCTGCGCGCGACGGACCTCGAGATCCACACGGACGAGGACCGCATCTTCGTCGTCGACACGCCGGCGCTCGTCAACGGCCTCGTCGACGTCGGCCCGGGTCGCCTGGAGCGGGTCGAGCTCCTCTACGCGCTGCCCGCCGGGGTGCGGCTCGAGCAGGTCCGCGGCTACGAGCTGGTCTGGGCGCTCGAGGTCGGCGGCGAGCGCATGACGCGCGCGACGATGTTCCGCCGGGCCGAGGACGACCGCGGCTACTACTACTACCCGTACGGCTACCCCTACGGCGCGCCGTACCTCGGCGCGTGGGGGACGTACCCCTGGGGCCTGGGCTTCGGCGCTGGCTACCGCTACGGCTACTGGTGGTGAGATGCGCCGCGCCCTGATCATGGCAGGGGTGGCCGCGCTCGCCGGATGCGCGCAGTCGGACGCGGTCCGGCCGATCAGCGGGCGCACCGCCCCGGTGATCGACTACCCGCTCGAGGTCGGCGACCGCCGGCTCGGCGCCGTCCGGCTGTGGGCCGACCCGGTCCGTGAGGGTGACCCGGGGGCCGAGCGGTTCATCGAGCTGAGCGTCCGCCTGCGCAACGACACGGACACGCCCATGCGCTTCGACGCCGAGGGCGCCGAGCTCGAGGTCCGCACGGGCGACGCCGAGCCGCTCCTGGTCCTCAGCGGCCCCGGCCAGGTGCTGGGGAGCGCCGAGGTCGGGCCCCGGAGCACGGGGCGGCTCGTCCTCATCTACAGCCTCCCGCCGGGCGTCCGCATGCGGCAGGTGACGGGGTTCGAGCTCGTGTGGTCGGTGGGCACCGAGGCCGGACGCCTCCTCGCATCGACCACGTTCGTCCCCGGCCCGAACGGCGACCGCCGGCGCTACCAGCCGCGCCGCATGGGGCCCGCGCTCGACCCTTGGTCGCTCCAGCGTGGGATCGGCCCCGTGTTCGGCGGCTTTCCGTAGCGGCCCTGAAGGGGCGGGGCTGGATCAAACACCTGAACACGTGCCTCGCTCTGGATTTACGGCGATGGTCCAGGCGGCGGACCGGGAAAGTGATGGACATGACGCGGCGTGTCGCCGTAGCATGCTCGGGTCATGGAGCGTCGCAGCGGCAGGATCCGGCGGAGCGAGCTGAAGCGCCTGCGCTCGTCGGGACGCGTCCGCGCCGTGACCCCGCCGCCCTCGGGGGTGGCCGACGCCGCGTCGGACGCCGTTCAGGACGTCGAGGCCGAGCTCGACGAGCTGCGGCAGGAGGTGCTGGACCTGCGGCGCCTGCAGGAGGTCATCCACTTCCTCGGCGGCGCGCCCGACCTCGTGACGCTCCGCCGCGAGCTGCTGGACCTCGCGCTCTCCGTGAGCGGCCTCACGCGCGGGATGCTCGCCCTGCGCGTGTCGACGGACGACGCGCTGACGCACAAATACAAGGTGAAGGCGACCCGCGGCTTCGACGATGAGCGGCGGCGCGCGCCGGAGGTCAAGGTCCTGCGGCGGATGCTCAACCGGGCGCTCGAGGCCCGCGAGACGCTGATCGAGGGCGACGTCCAGCACGGCGGGATCCTCGGCCACGGGCACGCGGGCGGGCTGCGCCTGGGCGCCGTCGCCTGCGTGCCGCTCGAGGCCGGCGGCGAGCTCCTCGGCGCGCTGGTCCTCGACGACCCCGAGCGGCGACGCCCGTTCACGAAGGCGCAGCAGTCGCTGCTGCGGAGCTTCGCGCGCCACGCGGCCCTGGCGCTCCTGCGGGTGGCGCAGGTGCATCGCCTCGGCCGGCGCGCGGCCCTGCTCAAGCGGCGCACCGAGCGCATGGAGGCCGAGCGCGACGCGGCCCTCGCCCGGCTCGACGCCGCGCGCCGGCAGGCTCGCCCGTCGAGCCCCGGCGCCGCCGCGGAGGAGGTCCGGCGGGCCCCCTCGCGCGACGCGCTGGACGCGCTCGTCGAGCAGCCCTACCGCGAGGCGAAGGAGGCGTTCACCCGGCGCTTCCTCGAGCAGGCCCTGCGCCGCGCCGGCGGCGACCTGCGCGTGGCCTCGGCGGCGACCGGCCTGCCGGTGGCGCGGCTGATCGGCCTCCTCACGCACCTCGACGTGGCGCCCGAGCCACGCGAGGGCGAAGGGCCCTGGGGCGCCTCCGCCAGGGTGTGATCGACGGCTGGTGCGCCAGGCGAAGCCTGGAGGGGGAGGACGCCATGACCGGGTAGGGTCACGCTGAAACCCCCTGTCGGAACCCAGTGGGCAGACCCCGAAGCTAGAAGGCCCGGGCGACCACCCGGCAAAGATGGCGACCGCCGGAACCGAGTCTTGCGCAGCTACCGGCGACGGGACGCTGCGAGGCGTAGACAGGGAGTGCGTAGGCCGCGTATTGAGCCCCGAAAGATCCAACCCGAGGCCGACGCTTTCAGCTGAGCGGAAGGCAGCACCCACGTGACGGATGCCAGGCACGTGGGCTCGGCGGGGTCGTAGACCGCGGCATGTGCACGAGGGTTCCCCAGGAACCTGGGAGGCTCTGCTCGTCTCCTGCCTCACGGACCGGTGGGGACCGGTCTATCAACACCCAGGCCCGCGGGGGTCCGCAGCCCGTGCCCCGCGGGAGCGAACACAGGGCAGCAGGGCAGTGCCCCCGAGCGAAGGCGACCGAGCGAGGGGAAGGAGAGCAGAGGTCAGAGCGCCCCATAGTAGCGAGGAGGCGGGGTAACCCTCCCCGAGGAGCCCGCGGAGCGAAGGGGGCGCCGGGAAGAAGCCGGCCGACTGGCCGGCCTCACGCACCGTCGGAAGGAAAGAAGGCAGGGGGAGGGCCCCGCAACCGTCTCCACGAAACTTCGACGGATCGCGGAACTGGCGAGGAACGCCCCGGACATGGCGTTCACCTCGCTCTCGCACCATATCGACTTCGACTTCCTCCACGAGGCCTATCGGCGCACTCGCAAGGACGGGGCTCCTGGGGTGGATGGCCAGACGGCGGCCCAGTATGCAAAGGGTCTGGAGGGCAACCTCCGGAACCTGCTGGAACGCTTCAAGGCTGGCACCTACAGGGCCCCTCCGGTGAGGCGTGTACACATTCCCAAAGGGGACGGCACAGAAACCCGACCCATAGGGATCCCGACCATCGAGGACAAGATCCTCCAGAGGGCGGTGACCATGGCGCTGGAGGCCGTCTACGAGCAGGACTTCCTGGACTGTTCGTACGGCTTTCGGCCCAAGCGGTCAGTACACCAGGCGCTCCAGACCCTCTGGAAAGGAGCGATGGACATGGACGGGGGCTGGGTGCTCGAGGTGGACATCAGGAAGTTCTTCGACTCCCTGGACCACGCCCATCTCCGAGCGATCCTCGACCAGCGGGTGCGTGACGGCGTGCTGCGCCGCACGATCGACAAGTGGCTCAAGGCAGGTGTGCTCGAAGAGGGGACGCTCGAGATCCCCGACGAAGGCACTCCTCAAGGTGGAGTGATCTCGCCTCTCCTCGCCAACGTCTACCTCCACACGGTCGTGGACACGTGGTTCGAGAGCGAGATCCGACCCAGTCTGGAAGGCAAGGCCTTCCTGGTCCGCTACGCGGACGACCTGGTGATCGTCTTCGCTTCGGTGAACGACGCGCGCCGGGTCAGCGGCCGCCCTCCCCGAGCGATTCGGGGTGTACGGCCTCACGCTCCACCCCGAGAAGACCCGCCTGGTCCCATTCAGGCGGCCGACGTACCGGTCCACCGGAAAGGGCGAAGACCCCTTCGGCACTCAACCGCAGGACTTCGACTTCCTCGGCTTTCGCCACTTCTGGGCGCGGACGAGGAAGGGCGGGTGGGTCGTCAAGCAGAACACGGCCGCGAGCCGTTTCCGCCGTGCCTTGAAGGCCGTCGACGACTGGTGTCGCCGGCACCGCCACTGGTCGCTCAAGGAGCAGCAACAGGCCCTGGCGCAGAAGCTCCGGGGCACTGCGTTCTACGGGATCACCGGGAACTCGACCGCCCTCTCCCGCTTCCGCTTCTGGGTTCTGGGCAGCTGGAGGCGGTGGCTGGACCGCCGCTCCCAGCGCGCTCGGATGGGGTGGGCCAAGTTCAACGCCATGCTGGAGCGCTATCCGCTCCCGCCAGCGAGAGCGACCCGCTCCGTCCTCCGCCACGCAGCGAAGGCGTGACCCGAGGAGCCGGATGCCCGAATCGGGCACGTCCGGATCTGTGGGGGGCCTGGGGGGGCAACCCCCCGGCCTACCCCGATCGGGCGCGGATGCCGGCCGATGCGGCGCGCGCGCGGTCGATAGGACCCCCCCCCCCCCCCCGGCCCCCCCGCCCCCCCCCCCCCCCCCCCCCCCCCCCCCGCCTCGGCTCATCCTCCGCGCCCTCGCCTCGCGTGTCGCTGCGTTCCGCCCGTGGCCGAGGAGGAGGCATCCATCTTGCCGACCCACCGCCAGCGGGGCGAAGCCGCTGCCCCGCGGCGGCTTGGGCCGGCGGCCCTGCCGTGACCGCGGCGCGGAGACTATGATGGCCCGCGTCGCGTCCAACCGACCCAACGCGAGGCCCCGCCGCGCGTAACACGGTCGCCGCCGCGCGAGGCCGCGGCGCCCCGATCCCCCTCCGAGGAGCTTCCATGCAGACCCTTCGACCGAACCGGCGAGCCGCCCGCGCCTTCACGGCCGCGGCCGGGCTCGTGCTGGCCTGGCAGCCGCTCGCCTTCGCCCAGGACGTCGATGCCCTCGAGGGCACGCTCCAGGAGGTGGCGCGCCACGCCGTCCCCCGCACGGTCCTCGTGCGCGCCTTCGTCGCCGACGGGCGCATGGGCGCCGGCAGCGGGGCGATCATCTCGCCCGACGGGCTGATCCTCACCTGCGCCCACGTCATCGAGATCGGCGACCGGATCGAGGTCGCGACGCCCGACGGGACGACCTACCGGGCGACCGTCCTCGGCCGCAACACGCGGCAGGACTACGCGCTCCTGAAGGTCGACGCCAAGGACCTGCCCACGTTCACCCTCGGCGACTCCGACACGGTCCGGACCGGTGACTGGGTCGTGGCGCTCGGGCACCCGGGCGGGCCGTACGCCGACCTCCAGCCGGCGTTCGCCGCCGGCAAGGTGCGCGGGCTCAACCGCAAGCTGCCCGTCGGCATGATGCAGAAGTACTACAACGACGCGATCATGACCGACTGCCCGATCTTCGCCGGCGACTCCGGCGGCCCGCTCCTCAACCTGAAGGGCGAGCTGGTCGGGATCAACGGCGCGATCGTCATGATCAACGAGATGGCGTTCGCCGTGCCGCTGAACCAGATCATGCGCGAGATGGACGCGCTGAAGCGCGGCGAGGTGATCGCCGGCGTCCCCGCCGGGCCCGAGGCCTGGAAGGACATGCAGGACATCATCTCGCCCGAGGACTACCAGCGGATGATGCAGCGCGCGATGAAGAACCTGCCGAAGATGTTCGGCGGGGAGGACTCGCCGCTCGGCCAGCTGTTCGGGGAGGACTCGCCGCTCAAGGGCCTCTTCGGCGGGGGCGAGATGCCCGACCTCTCGGAGCTGTTCGGCGGCGGCGGGGGCGAGATGCCCGACCTCGGCAAGCTCTTCGGCGGCGGGGGCGAGATGCCCGACCTGTCGAAGCTCTTCGGCGAGGACTCGCCCTTCAAGGACCTGTTCGGCGGCGGGGGCGAGATGCCCGACCTGTCGAAGCTCTTCGGCGAGGACTCGCCCTTCAAGGACCTGTTCGGCGGCGGGGGCGGCGAGATGCCCGACCTCGGCAAGCTCTTCGGCGACATGTTCGGCGGCGGCGAGGACCCGTCGGCGCGCCCGCGGCCGGCCCCTGCGCCGGCGCCGGCCCGGCCGCAGGGGGTCATGGGCCTGCGGGCCGCGCAGGACCAGGCGGCGGACCTCCCGGGCGTGCTCATCGACGAGGTGGCGCCGGAGGGCCCGGCCGCCCGCGCCGGGCTGAAGCGCGGCGACGTCGTGGTGGCGATCGACGGCCGCCCGACCCCGGACATGGCCGCGCTCAAGCGCGCGCTCGAGGGCAAGGCGCCCGGCGCGCGGGTCGAGGTCACGGTCCAGCGGGCCACGTTCGTCGACACCGCGCTGGTGCAGGCGCGGCACACCCTCCAGGTCACCCTCGGTCGTTGAGGCGCCCCATGCTCCGCCTGCCCGTCCTCTCGAGCCTCCTCGTCCTCCTGGCGCTCGCGCCGTGGGCCGGCGCGCAGGACGCGCCCGCCCCGCGCGAGCAGGTCGTCGGCCGCAACGCCGAGCTGCGCGGCGCGTTCGTCGACCTGGCCCGGTCCACCTCGCGCCACGTGGTGCGCGTCGAGGAGGGCGGCCGCGCCCGCGGCTACGGCGTCATCCTCGACGGCGGCTGGGTGCTCACCGCCGCCCAGGTCGTGCAGGGTCGCGGCGCGCTCGGCGCCAGCGGCCCGGCCGGCAAGCTGCAGGTCTCGCTGCACGCGCGCGACGAGGGCAACGACCTGGCGCTCCTGCGCGTCGCCGGCGCGGCGCCGGCGGGCGTGCCGCTCGGCCGGACGGCCGACCTGACGGTCGGTCAGTTCCTGGTCGTCGTGGGCACCGACGCCGAGCCGATCGCGGTCGGCGTCCTGAGCGCCAAGGACCGCGCCGTCGAGCCCTCGGCCCAGGAGCGGAACATCCTCATGGGCCTCCTGGCCGACGGCAACGAGGGGCACAAGCGGGCCTACCCGCGCGTGCTGCAGCACGACGGCCCCACGTCCGCCGAGGTGTTCGGCGCGCCCGTGGTCGACCGGGCCGGGCGCCTGGTCGGCATCTCGGTGGCCGCGCCCTACCGCGGCAGCAGCCACGCCGTCGACGTCGACCACATCGCGTCGGTGCTCGAGGCCCTCAAGGCCGGCCGCGCGGGGGCGGCGGCGCCGGCCCCCGCCCAGGCGCGGCCCTGGCTGGGCGTCTCCTGCGTCGACGCCTCGCCCGAGCAGCGGGGGGCGGCCGGCTTCGGCCTGCTCGTCCGCGAGGCCCAGGGGCCGGCCGCCCAGGCGGGCCTCGCCGCGGACGACGTGATCGTGGCGCTCGACGGCCAGGCGCTGTCGAGCATGGACGCCTTCGCCCGGGAGGTCGGGCAGCGCCGGCCGGGCGAGCAGGTGACCCTGCGCGTCCTCCGCGGCGGCCAGCCCGTCGACGTGAAGGTCACGCTCGGGCAGCGGCCGTAGTCGGCCGACCAGGCCGTCGGGAGCGGGCGCCGGGGTCTTCCCCGGCGCCCTCGGCGTTCCGGAGGGGCCCGGGCCACCATCTTGACGGGTCCTTTAAACTCGACGGCGACCCATCTCGGCCTTGACGAGCCGGCGTCCGGCGAGTCCCATGCTCCTGCCCCTCGGGGTGGGAGAGCGGACCGACCGATGATCCAGGGCCTCATCCGCTGGCTGCTGCCCAGCGAGAACACGTTCTTCGCCTACCTGGACCAGATCTCGGCCAACCTGATCGAGGGCGCCCGGATCCTGGACAAGTACCGGGACGCGAAGGGCGTCGCGGCGATGGCCGACATCGCCAAGCAGATCAAGCTGGTCGAGCACGAGGGCGACGAGCTGGCGCGGGTCATGCACGACGCCCTCGACAAGACCTTCGTGACGCCGCTCGACCGCGAGGACCTGCACGCGCTCACCAGCGCGCTCGAGAACACGCTCGACAACCTCGACGGCACCGCGGAGCGGATCGCGCTCTACGGCTTCGAGGAGCTCACCGAGCCCATGAAGCAGCTGGTCGCGCACATCACGACGGCGATCACCGAGCTGAGCAAGGCCGTGGCCTGCCTGAAGGACATGACGCGGGTGGACCTCATCCAGCTGCACCTCGCGCACGTCAACCGCCTGGAGAGCGAGGCGGACGCGATCTACCGCTCGGCGCTCGGCGCGCTGTTCGCCGGCAAGGAGCCGATCGACGCCGTGACGCTCGTGCGCAACAAGGACATGCTCGAGGTGCTGGAGAACACGGTGGACGTGTGCGCTCACGCGATGACCGTGATCCGCACGCTGGTCATCAAGAACCTCTAGACGGTCATGGAACCGACCACCCTGATCGTGGCCGTGGTGATCGCGGCCCTGATCTTCGACTTCTGCAACGGGTGGAACGACTCGGCGAACGCGATCGCCACGGTCGTCTCCACCCGCGTCCTCTCGCCGCTGACGGCCGTCGCGCTCGCGGCGCTGCTCAACTTCGCCGGCGCGTTCGCGTCGGAGGAGGTGGCCAAGACGATCGGCAGCGGGCTGGTCAACGCGGCCGACGTGACCCAGACGATCGTCCTGGCGTCGATGCTCTCCGCCTCGATCTGGGTCGCGCTGATGACCTTCGCCGGCATGCCGATCAGCGGCTCGCACTCGCTCATCGGCGCGCTCGTCGGCGCGGCGGCGTTCGCCAAGGGCTGGTCGATCGTCCACAGCGGAGGGGTGCTGAAGGTCCTCGTGGCCATGCTCATCTCGCCGGTCCTGGGCGCGCTCATGGGCTTCATGATCATGGGCGCGGTCCTGTGGCTCTTCCGGCGCGCGCGGCCGACCTTCGTCAACCAGCTGTTCGGCAAGCTGCAGCTGCTGAGCGTCTCGCTCATGTCGTGGATGCACGGCACCAACGACGCGCAGAAGGTCATGGGCGTCATCACCCTGGCGCTGTTCGCCGGCGGCTTCGTGGAGACGAACGACGTCCCGCTGTGGGTGAAGGTGGCGTGCGCCACGATGATGGGCCTCGGCACCGCGTGCGGCGGCTGGAAGGTGATCCGGACGCTCGGCATGGGGCTCATCAAGATCCGCCCCGTCCACGGCTTCGCCGCCGAGACCGGCGCGAGCCTCACGCTCGGCCTGGCGGCCTGGCAGGGGATCCCGGTGTCGACGACCCACACGATCACCGGCTCGATCATCGGCGTGGGGACGACCCAGCGCGCCTCGGTGAGCTGGGGCCTGGGGAAGAAGATCCTCTACGCCTGGCTGCTGACGCTCCCCTCGACGGCGCTGCTGGGCGGGCTCATCCACGCCGGGCTCGTGGCGGTGGGGCTGGGCCACTGACCGCGTGAGCTCGAGAGAGAGCGCCGCGCGCTCTCTCTCGAGCTCGGACCAGCGATGAGTGATGCGCTCGCGAGGGGCGGGCGATCGGCGCGGGCACGTGCATCAGCGGGCCCCGACCTGCGCCGCGCAGCCCGCCGGCTCGTCCAGGGGGTCGAGCGCGCCGAGCGGCTCGACGGGCTCGAGCGGCTCGAGCGGCTCGAGCGGCTCGAGCGGCTCGAGTCGCCGGGCGCGCTCGCGGCGGAGGGCCACGGCGGTCCCGAGCGGGAGCGCGGCGAAGGCCAGCAGGACGAGCGCCACGCCCGGGTCGAGCACGTCGCCGGCGCGGCGGAGGCCGGCGACCAGGGGGAGGGCCGCGCCGACCTGCACGAGGAGCCGCTCGCCGCTGCGCGCGCCCACGAGGGCGAGCCCGCCGCCCGCCCCGAGCAGGAGGAGCAGGGCGGCGGCCTGCGGCCCGCGGACGACCTCGACCGCGCCCGGCACGAGCGCGAGGGCCGCGACCAGCGTTGTGGAGGCGCGCGCGCCGGGGCAGCGCCAGGCGATGAGCACGGCCAGGCCGGCCGCCGCGCCGAGGGGGACGGCGGTGAGCGCCGCCTCGCCGAAGGGGCGCCAGGCGAGGTGCGCGCCCACGACCACGGCGGCGGCCGCCGCGCGCGAGAGCGTGCGGTCGTCGCGGCGCCAGGCGCCCAGGCCGCAGGCGGCGAGCAGCGCCAGGAGCACGTAGGCCTCCGCGGCGCGGAGCGACGATGCGGCGGAGAGGGGCGCGAGCGCGGCGACGGCGCCCAGGCCCGTCAGCCCCTCGCGCCAGCGGTCGCGCCCGATCAGCGCGAGGCAGGCGGCCGCGACGGGCAGCACGGCCAGCATGGCGGCCGGTCGGGTGAGGAGCGGCGCGCGGCCCTGGAGGGCGTCGAGGGGGGCCAGGAGGACGAGGAGGGCGGCGAGCGCCGGCAGGTGCATCGTGGCCCCGCGCAGGTCGACGCCGGCGGCGCCGGCGACCGCGGTGGTCACGGCCGCCGCGACGAGCGCCAGGGGGAGGAGGGCGAGGGCGGTGGGGGCGTCGCCGCCGAGCCACAGGGCGTTGGCGAGCAGCCCCGTGAAGCCGACGAGCGCGAGGCCGCGCCACACCGCCGCCGGGCGGCGGCTGCGCAGCGGGCCCGGCCGGCCGAGGTCGGGGAGCCCCAGCGCGAGCGGGGCGAGGGCGGCGGCCGCCCCCCAGCAGACGGCGAGCTGCAGGCCGCGGGCGGCGCCGTGGCTGAGCGTCGCGCCGGTGGACGCGGCGAGCCCCTGGACGAGGAGCGGCAGCCCGACGCAGGCCGCGAGGTAGAGGAGCGCATCGTGCGCCCGCTCCCAGCCGCGCAGGTCGAGGCCCACGCCGCGATGCACCGCCAACGTCTTGGCGAGCATGAGCCCGGCGAGCCCGGCCCCGAGCAGCCACGGCCCCGGCCCCTGCACCTCGCCGGCGTGGCCGATGACGAGGAACGGCGCGGCGAAGCGCACGACGCCGAAGATGATGAGCACCGCCGTGGTCTCGTAGGCGATCCGCCGCGGCCAGAGCACGAGCAGCGCGAGGCCGAGCAGCGCCACCTCGTAGGCCTGCAGGACGCCGACCCCGCCGGCCGTGCCCTCGAGGCTCTGGGCATCGAGCGTCCCGTCGCTCGCGAGGAGCCGCAAGCCGAGGAGCAGGAGGAGGGCGGAGAGCGGGAACGTCGGGTTGTAGTCGAACGTCGTCCGCACCCAGCGGGTGAGCCAGTCCACGGACCACCTCCCGGCGGGGTGGTAACCGCGAGGCGGAGACCGGGTTCATTTCAGCAGGAGGAGGCCAGATCATTAGCTTTTAGCTACTAGCTATTAGCTATTAGCTTTTAGCCATTGACTTTGGCTCTTGTGCCTCCGGGATCGGACATTGACAGCGGCGCTCACCCCAACACCTGGGAGCTATCAGCTAAAAGCTAACAGCTAAAAGCTAAAAGCTAACAGCTAAAAGCTAACTTCCGGTCAGCGCGTGGTGGTCGCCACCGGGGGCGGAAGCGGCACGCGGCCGCTCGTCTGGCGCGGCAGGCGGCCGCTCGGCTCGCGGCGCAGCCGGGCGCTCGGCCGCGGCTTGGGCTGCGGGGGCTCGGCCGGCTGCAGCGCCTGGCGGTAGAGCGCCTGGTAGGCGCGGGCGCCGCGCTCCCACGAGAAGTCCTGGCCCATCCCGGTCGCCACCAGCTGCCGCCACACGCCGGGCTCCTGCGCGTAGGTGCGCAGCGCGCGCCGGAGGGCCTCGAGGAGGGCGTGGGGGGTGGCCTGCTCGAACTGGAAGCCCGTCGCCGCCCCGCTGGCGATCGTCTCGGCCGCGGCATCGACGACGGTGTCGGCCAGCCCGCCCGTGCGGCGGACGATCGGCACGCTGCCGTAGCGCAGGCTGTAGATCTGGTTCAGGCCGCACGGCTCGAAGCGCGAGGGCATGCAGAACATGTCCGCCCCGGCCGTCATGCGGTGCGCCAGCTCCTCGCTGTAGCCGACGTAGGCCGCCAGCTGCCGCGGGTAGCGCGCGGCGAGGTCGGTGAGCGCCTGCGCGAAGCGCGGCTCGCCGCGGCCGAGCACGACCATCTGCACCTGCTCGCTCATGAGCCGCGGGATGGTCTCGATCAGCAGGTCGGTGCCCTTCTGCGGCACGAGGCGGGAGATGTGCGCGACCAGCGGCGTCGTCGGGGTCTCGGCGAACCCGAAGAGCCGCTGCAGGGCGCGCTTGTTCTCGGCCTTGCGGGCGAGGGTGTCGGGGCCGTAGGGGCGCGCGATGAGCGGGTCGTTCGACGGGTCCCAGACGTCGTAGTCGGCGCCGTTGAGGACCCCGACGAGGCGGTCCCGCCGGTGCCGCAGGAGGCCGTCGATCCCGCAGCCCATGTCCGGCCGGCAGATCTCGCGCGCGTAGTTCGGGCTGACGGTCGTCAGCCAGTCGGCGAACACGAGCCCGCCCTTGATGAACGACAGCTGCCCGTAGAACTCGAGCCCCTCGAGGGACCACCAGCCCTCGGGGAGGTCGAGCTGCTCGAAGGTCTCGCGCGAGTAGAGGCCCTGGTGGGCGAGGTTGTGGACCGTGAACACGGTCGCCGGCCGGCGCTCGTGCTGGCTCAGGAGCGCGGGGACGAGGCCGGCCGTCCAGTCGTGCCCGTGCACGAGGTCCGGGGTCCAGCCGAGCCCCGCCCGTCCGAGGGCCAGGGCGGCCACGGCGCGCGAGTAGACCGCGAAGCGCAGGGCGTTGTCGGGCCACTCCCGGCCGTCGGGGTCGTGGTAGGGGGTGCCCGGGCGGTCGTCGAACAGCGCCGGGGCGCTGATCAGGTAGACCGGGACGGCGCGCTCCGGCAGGAGCGTCTCCAGCACGCGCACCGGCGCGTCGACGCCGGGGACCGTGAGCGACGCGACCTCTCGCACCCCGCCCGTGACGCGCTCGAGCGCGTGCTGGTAGGCCGGGAGGGCGACGCGCACGTCGTCGCCCAGCGCCTGGAGCGCCGACGGGAGGCTGCCGCACACGTCCCCCAGCCCGCCGGTCTTGCTCAGCGGGTAAGCCTCGCTGGTGGCGAAGAGGATCTTCATGGCGGCCCCCAAGGGATCAGACCTCAGTGTCGGAAATTTCGTGTGAAGGTCAACCGAAACAGGCCGCGCGGCGCGCGTGTGACGGGGGCGCAACGTCGACGTGGACCTCGCGTGTCCGTCACCCCTCCCGGGGGCCTTCGGCTCGTCCGCGACCCGCCAGAGCGAGCGATGGGTGTCAGTCCGGGACTTGCGCCCATCGCCCGCCGGCAGGTCGCCACGGCGACGCGGCGGTCGCGCTACGCGCGCTGCAGCACGTAGAAGACGTGGCCGGAGGCGATGCGGGAGAGGGGGATCGCGTCGACCACGCTGAAGCCCTCGCCCGCGGCGACCTCGGCCACCTGCTCGCGCGAGAGCGTGTTCTTCGGGCGCTTCTTGCTGAAGGCGCGGCGCACGTCCCGCAGGAGGTTCTTGAGCGAGCGCGAGTCGAAGATCGTCACGATCGTCCAGCCGCGCGACACGCGCAGCACCTCGCGCACGTAGGCGAGGCGCAGCGCCTCGTCGCCTATGTGGTGCGAGAGCCGCGCCGAGTAGACGAGGTCGAACGTGCGGTCGCGGAAGGGGAGCCGGAAGCTGTCGGCGACGAGGGCGTCCGGGTGACGCTCGCCGTGGCGGCGGTGCAGGACGCGGACCATGGTCCCCGAGTAGTCGGCCGAGACGATCCGCCGCGCCACGGGCTCGAGCAGGGGGGTGATCCGGCCGGCGCCGCACGGCAGGTCGAGCACGAGCGCGTCGCGCAGGCGGGTGCGCGCCAGGGCCCGCTCCACCGCCCTGCGCTCGAAGTAGCTCGAGATGCGCTTGTGCAGCTCGCGGTCGTACTTCGTCGAGTAGCTCTCGGCGCCCTCCTCGGTGCGACGAGAGGCGGCGTAGCGGTCGAGGATCGGGTCCGGGGCGCGGGTCACGGGGCCTCCGCGGTGCATGGTAACGCCGACCACGGGCCAGGTAGGCTGAGTGGATGTCCACCTCGCACGTGAGCCCTCCGCGCGCGCGGGAGCCCCTGCTCCTCTACGACGGCGAGTGCGGGCTCTGCGCGCGCAGCGTCCAGTGGGTCCTCGAGCGCGACCCGAGCCCGCCGGAGGGCGCGGCCCTGCGCTTCGCGCCGCTGCAGGGCCCGACGGCCGCCCCCCTGCTCGCGCGGCACGGGATCGCGGCCGACCCGCGCCGGGGCTTCGACTCGCTCGTGCTCGTGCTGGACCCGGGCGGCCCCGAGGAGCGCGCCCTGACCCGCTCGGAGGCCGCGCTCGCCATCGGCCGCTACCTGGGCGGCCGCTGGGCGGCGCTCGCGCGGCTCGCCCGGCTGGTCCCGCGCGCGCTGCGGGACCTGGTCTACGCCCTGGTGGCGCGCAACCGCCTGCGCCTCTTCGGCGGGGCGGACGCCTGCCGCGTCCCGCGGGGGCCGGAGCGCGGCCGCTTCCTCCCGTGAGCCCGGTCAGGCGTCGGGCACGACCTCGAACACCACCTCGGTGCCGTAGGCGCTGATCTTGTCCCCGTGGCGCAGGGGGGCCACGTCGTCGGTCGGCCGCCCGTTGACGAGCACGGTCTGCGGGTAGGGCGCGACGTTGAACAGGTGGTAGGCGCGCGGGCCCCGCGCGACCACGTAGGCCTTGCGCGGGGCGAAGCTGCTCTCCAGCCGCAGGTCGCACTCGGGCGAGCGGCCGACCTGGAACCACTCCTCGACGACCTGCCGCTCCATGTTGCCGCCGCGGCTGAAGATGAGCCGCGCGCGCCCCCCGCCCGCCGCGGGCGGCGGCGCCGGCTCGGCCGCGAGCCCGGGCGCCGGGGTGGTGGTGTGCGCCTCGTCGTCGAGCGGCTCGTCGAAGAACGTCTGCTCCGCCGGGTCGGGCTCGGGCGACGGCGGGGCGACGACGTCCCAGGCCACCTCGACCTCGAACTTCTTCGTCACGCCGATCACGTCACCGGGCCGCAGGTCGCGCTCGCCGTTGAGGCGCGCGCCGCCGAGGTAGGTGCCGTTGGTCGTGTTGCGCTCGAGCACCGAGAAGCGGCCGTCGGTGCGGCGGATCTCGCAGTGATGGCGCGAGACCATGGGGTTGTCGATGTGCACGTCGCAGCGCGGCTCGCGCCCGATCGTGATGACGTCCTGGTCGAACTTCTTGCGCGCGAGCACGTGGCTGCCGGTGCGCACCGTGATCCGCAGCGTCGGCGGGGCCTGGCGCGGGGGCGGCGTCCGGGTGCGCGCCCCGGCGGCCTGGGCGGCGGGCCGGGGGGGCGGCGGCGCGGCCCGCTCGGGCGCGGGCGGCGACGAGCGGGGGCGCGGGAGCGCCACCGGGGTCGGGCCGTCGTCCTCCACATGGCGCGCGGTCCTGGGCTCGGCGCGCGGCCGCGGCGCCGCGCCGTTCGCCCCCTTCGCGACCGCCGGCGAGCCGTGGGCCTCCTGGCCGAGGAGCACCCGCGCGATGTCCTCCGCCGCGGCGCGGGCGTCCGGGTAGCGGTCGTCCGGATCGCGCGCGGCGAGCGACGCGATGAGGCGCGCCGTGTCGGCCGAGACCTCCGGCGCGAAGGCCCGCGGGTCGGGGAGGTCCTCGTTCACGTGGCGCGTCACGACGTCGAGGAAGCCCTCGCCGGCGAACGGGAGCTGGCCGGTGACCATGCGGAAGAGCGTCACGCCCAGCGCGTAGAGGTCCGTGCGCGCGTCGACCTGCTCCATGCCGATCGCCTGCTCGGGGGCGATGTAGTGCGGTGTGCCGAGCAGCGCGCCGGCCGCCGTGAGCGCGCCCGCGTTGAGGAGCTTGGCCACGCCGAGGTCGGCCAGGCGCGGCGTGCCCGCGGCGTCGAGCAGGATGTTCGCCGGCTTCACGTCGCGGTGCACGATCCCGGCCGCGGCCAGCCCCGTGAGCGCCTGCGCCACCCCCAGGGCGACGTTCAGCGCCTCGGCCTCGGGCATCGCCCCGCGGACGGTCAGCATGTCCTCGATCGTCTGGCCGTCGACGAAGTCGAGCGCGATGTAGTGGACGCCCGTGCGCGGGCAGGTGCCGTGGTCGACGGCGCCGACGACGTTGGGATGCCGCACCGACGCCGCGGCGGGCCCCTCGCGGAGGAAGCGCTGCACCAGCTCGCCGCCCTGGTCGCGCGCCAGGGCCGGGTCGAGCACCTTCAGGGCGACGACCTCCCCGGCGGGCCGTCGGGCGCGGAACATCCACGACATGCCGCCCTGGCCGATCGGGAGCTCCAGGGCATAGTCGGCCACGACGCCGCCCGCCAGCTCCTTCGGCAGCTCGAGGCTCGGGCGCGGCCCCCGCTCGCGCGGGCGCGCGAACGGCGCCGCGGGCGTGTCGTCGGTCCCGGCCTCCGGGGCGGCGCGGAATGGCTCCATCTCAGGCATCCCCCGGCGGAATCATACAGCGCGCCCCGGGGCGGAGCGGTCCGACGGGCTCACCCGACCCGGTGCCCCTGCCCCGCGAGCTTCTCCAGCAAGGGCTTGTACCCCTGGACGGCGGTCCGCTGCAGATACAAGTCGAGGCCGCGCAGGCCCCCCAGCTCCTCGCCACCGCCGGCGCGGCCCGGCCCGCCGTGGACGAGCTGCGGCAGGACGGCGCCGGGGCCGAGCGACTGCTCGGCGACCTTGGCGCCGCCCACGTTCACGCGCCCGTTGTAGGGGGCCATGCCCAGGACGACCTGCCCGACGACGTCCGCATCGTCGCTGTAGATCGAGGCGACGAGGCCGCCGTCGCCCAGCCCGACCAGGCGCGCGGCCTCGGCCGCGTCCCCGGAGTAGGGGAGCAGCGTCGCCACCGGGCCGAAGACCTCGTGGCGGTGGACCTCCTCGGCCGCGGCGGCGTCCTGGGCCTCGAGCAGCACCGGCGACACGAAGTAGCCCTTGTCGTTCGCGATCCCGGTGAGCGCCCCGCGCAGGTCGCCCTGGCCGCCGACGACCGGCGTCGCCGCGCGCTTGAGCCGCTCCACCCCGGCGCGCACGTCGCGGAGCTGGCCGGCGGTGGCGACCGGCCCGACCTTGACCTCGCGCAGGGACGGGTCGCCCGTCTTGATCGCCGAGAGCGCCTCGACGAGCGCCGCGCGCGCCGCGGCCATCCGCGCCGCGGGCACGAAGACGCGGCGGATCGCCGTGCACTTCTGCCCGGCCTTCTGGGTCATGTCGAGGAGCACCTCGCGCACGAACAGGTCGAACGTCTCCGACCCCTCCTCGACGTCGGGGCCGAGGATCGCGGCGTTGAGGCTGTCGGCCTCGATGTTGATCCGGGCGCCGCGGCGGATGAACGCCTCGTGCGCGCGCAGCGTGGCGGCGGTGTCGCTCGAGCCGGTGAACGCCAGGGCGTCCTGCGGCCCGAGGTGGTCGGTCAGGCGGGTCGCCGACCCGGCGATGACCTGGAGCGCGCCCTCGGGCAGCGCGCCGGCCTCGACGACCACCTCCACCGTCCGCACGGCCACGGCGGCGGTGCTGGTCGCGGGCTTCGTGATCACCGGCACGCCCGCCAGGAGCGCCACGGCCGCCTTCTCCCACAGGCCCCAGGCCGGGAAGTTGAAGGCGTTGATGTGCACGGCGACCCCGCGCCGCGGCACGAGCAGGTGCTCGCCGTGGAACTTGGGGCTGCGGCCCAGCTGCGCGCCCTGGCCGTCGACGAAGAAGCGCGTCGCCCCGAGCGACTCGCCCAGCTTCGCGTAGAAGGCCAGCGTGCCGAGCGCCCCGTCGACGTCGAACTTCGCGTCGCCGCGGGTGTTGCCGCCGCAGACCATGGCGAGGTCGAGCAGCTCGTCGCGCCGGGCGTGCAGGGCGTTGGCGGCCGCCTGGAGCGCCTGCGCGCGCTGGGCGAACGTCAGCTCCTGGAGCGCCGGCAGCCCGCGCGCGCGGGCGTGGGCCACCGCCGCGCCGAGGTCCACGCCCTCGGTCGAGGTCTCGTAGATCGGCTCCTCGGTGGTCGGGTTGTAGAGGGTCGTGGCCTTGCCGCCCCCGGCGACCCACTGGCCGGCGACGTAGGAACGGAGCTGCTTCATGCGTACCTCGGGTCGGACGACGATTGGACACGGAGGCCACGGAGATGCCACGGAGGACGCGGAGAGCACGGCTTCGTGTCCTCCGTGCGCCCTCCGTTGCCTCCGTGTCCCACGCTCTCGCTAGGCGCGCCGCTCGCCGTTGGCGGCGAACTTCACGTACTCGAACTCCTGCGGCAGGTTGTTGATCCCCTTCTTCGGCGGCGCGATCCACGAGGCGAACTCGCCGGGGCCGTAGCAGGGGACCATGAGCGACTGCACGTAGGCGTAGTCCTCGGCGCTCGGGAGGAACTCGCCGCGCCGGCGGGCGAACTCCTCGCCCGGGAGGAGCCGGCCCTGCGGGTCGAACGGCATGCCCGCGTAGAGCCCCATGTGGCGGTTGAAGCGCTCGGAGGGCAGGCTCATCCGCTCGCTCAGGCCGGCGCGCTCGAGGACCCGGTTCCAGCGCTCGATGACGCGGTTGCAGTCCTCGACGTAGGAGTCGCGGAGGACGAGGTTCATCGCCCGCCGCAGCGGGATCTCGTGGCGCTCGAGCGTGCCGTCGCCCTTCGGGAGCTCCATCACGTAGTCGCCCGAGAGCGCCTTGTGGTCGGGCCACTTCGAGTCGTTGCCCTCGTCCCAGCGGCCCTTGAGGCCCGAGGCGAAGTAGGTGGCCGAGTTCGACGAGTCCTCGCTGCCGAACAGGTCGAGCGACGCCGAGTACCACTCGTTGACGTAGCGCTGCACGAGGTCCAGCGGGATGCCGCCGCGCTTCGTCGGGTCGCCCTCGGGCGCCTCCTTCATGAGCTGGATCGTCCGCTCGATGACGCGCGCCACGCCGGTCTCGCCCACGAACATGTGGTGCGCCTCCTCGGTGAGCATGAAGCGCGTGGAGCGGGCGAGCGGGTCGAAGGCGCTCTCGGCGAGCGCGCCGAGCTGGTACTTCCCGTCGCGGTCGGTGAAGGTGGTGAAGCAGAAGAAGGCCAGCCAGTCGTCGATCGGCTTGTTGAACGCCTGCAGGATGCGCGGCGAGTCGGCGTGGCCCGAGCGGCGCACGAGCAGGTCCTGCGCCTCCTCCCGGCCGTCCTTCCCGAAGTACTGCATGAGGAGGTAGACCATGGCCCACAGGTGCCGGCCCTCCTCGACGTTGACCTGGAACAGGTTGCGCAGGTCGTAGAGGCTCGGCGCGGTCTTGCCGAGGAGCCGCTGCTGCTCGACCGAGGCGGGCTCGGTGTCGGCCTGCGTGACGATGAGCCGGCGCAGCTCCTTGCGCACGTCGCCGGGCACCTCGTTCCAGATCTGCCCGCCGATGTTGTCGCCGAAGTGGATCACCCGCTCCTTCTGGACGGGCGTGAGGAAGATGCCCCAGCGGTACTCGGGCATCTTCACGTAGTCGAACTTCGCCCAGCCGTCGGTGTCCACGCTCACGGCGGTGCGCAGGTAGATCTGGTCCTGCTGGAACCCCTCGGGGCCCATCTCCATCCACCAGTCGATGAAGTTGGGCTGCCACTCCTCGAGCGCCCGCTGGAGCTTCTTGTTCGAGGAGAGGTCGACGTTGTTGGGGATCTTCTCGTTGGAGATGGCGGTCATTGCGTGTCCTCGGGCCGTGTCCTCGGGGCTCGTCCTCGGGCGGTGGAGGTCAGGTGCGCATCCAGTCGAACTCGGCCGACTCGGGCCGGCCGTAGAGCGTCAGGGCGCCCTTCTCGCCGGTGGCGTTGGGCCGGATGAAGATCCAGTTCTGCCAGGCCGAGAGCCGGCCGAAGATCTTCGTCTCGAGCGTCTCCGGCCCGGCGAAGCGCAGGTTGTTCTCGAGGCCCGTGAGCGAGTCGGGCGAGAGGCTCACCCGCTCCTCGATCGCCAGGCGCACGTCGTCGTCCCAGTCGAAGGCGTCGACGACCGCGGTGGCCAGCCCCTCCTCGCCCGCCTCGGCGGCCGTCAGGGGGCCGAGCTCCGCGATGAGCTTCTCGGCGTGGGCCGGCCGGCCGAGGAAGCGGGTCTGGAGGCGCGAGAGCCCGTTCGACATGGGCAGGGCGCCGGCGTTGAGCGCCGAGAGGCCCAGCCGGACGGTCTCCGACTCGCGCACGTAGACGCGGTCCGACGCCAGCGCCAGCTCGAGGAGCGACCCGGCGAAGCACGAGCCCTCCTCCACCAGGGCGAAGGCGCTCTTCGACGACTGCTCGAAGCGCTTGAGCACGCGCTTCATGTGGTGCAGCGCCTCGTTCACGAACCAGTGGTCGCGCCGCGCGTGGAGCTGCGCGTCGAGGGCCAGCACGTGCTGCGGCTCGCCCTTCGTCGTCACGAGGACGAGGCCCACGTCGGGGTGGTTGAACCGCAGGCGCAGGACCGCGTCGTCCAGCTCGCGGAAGGCGCGCAGCGCCCACCAGTCGGCGCCGAGGGCGGTCGGGTCGTCGGGGAGCTTGCGCGAGTCGTCGGCCGAGGGGCCGCGGACCTCGAGGCGCGCCGTGCGGGGGACGGGGCCGAAGGTCAGCGTGACGTGCCGGTACTCGATCCGGTCCTCGGTGACCTCCGGGGCGAGCGGCGGCAGGCGCACGCCCTTGCGCTCCGGCCGCCCCGCGCCGGCGACCTCCTTCGCCCGGGCGTCGACCTTGGCCTGGAACTGCGACGACGGGAAGACGCCGTCGACGAGGCCCCACTCGACCGCGCGCTTCCCCTTCACCCCCTCGGCGAGGGTGCAGAAGATGTCGGCCAGGTCGCGGCGGACCTTGCGCTTGTCGACGACCCGCGTGAGCCCGCCCGTGCCGGGCAGCACGCCCAGGTAGGGGACCTCGGGCAGGGCCACGGCCGAGCGGCGGTCGTCGACGAGGTAGATCTCCTTGCAGGCGAGCGGCAGCTCGTAGCCGCCGCCCGAGGCGATCCCGTTGAGCGCGGCGATGTAGGTCTGGCCGCTGTGGTCGGTGGCGTCCTCGATGGAGAGGCGCGTCTCGTTGGTGAACTTGCAGAAGTTCACCTTGAAGCCGTGCGTCGACCCGCCCAGCATGAAGATGTTGGCGCCCGACGAGAAGATCCCGTCGAGGGCGCTCGTCACGATGACGCAGGTCACCTCGGGGTGCTCGAAGCGCAGGCGCTGCACGGCGTCGGCGAGCTCGATGTCGACGCCGAGGTCGTAGCTGTTGAGCTTGAGCTGGTAGCCCGGGCGCAGGCCGCCGTGCTCCTGGATGCGGAGCTTGATGCGGGCCACCGGCCCCTCGACCTCGAGGGCGAGGTGGCGGTAGCGGTCGGGCGCGGTCTCGAAGGCGATCGGCTCGGCGGGCGCTTGCAGCTTGGCTTCCATGGCCGCGACGATACCGCGCCCGCCATCGACATGCAAGATAGTGCTTGATCGTCCTCAAGCGGGTGCAGTATAGTGCACCAAGAGGGCGAGGCGCTGTTGGCGGCCAGGAGCTTGCGCAGTCGGGGGCCCACCGGGGCGGCGAAGGGGCGGAGGGCGGCGGCGCCGCGTCCGGACCTGCTCGCCCGCCTCGCGGCGCGCGTGCGCCAGCTGCGCAAGGAGCGCGGGCTGACCGCGCGGGCGCTCGCCGAGCAGGCCGGGCTCAGCCTGCGGTTCGTGGCCCAGCTCGAGGCGGGGCAGGCGAACATCGCCGTCCTGCGCCTCGAGGCCGTGGCCCGCGCGCTCGGCGTCAGCGCGGCCGCGCTCGTCGCGGACGCCCCGGCGACCGGCGCCGGCGGGGGCGTCGGGGGCGCGCGGACCCGCCTCGACGCCCTGCTCGCCGGGCGCGCGCCCGAGGAGCTCGAGCGCTGCGTCGACGCGGTCGAGGCGGCGCTGGGCCAGGCGCGCCGCCGCGGGGTCGCGCTCCTCGGCCTCCGCGGCGCGGGGAAGAGCACGCTCGGGCCGCGGCTCGCCGCGGCGCTCGGCGTCCCCTTCGTGGAGCTCGACGACCGCATCGAGGAGGCGGCCGGCCTCTCGCTCACGGAGCTCTTCGCGCTGCACGGCGAGGCCTACTACCGCCGGCTCGAGATGCAGGTCCTCTCGGCGCTCCTCGCCGGCGGCCGCCCCTTCGTCGTCGCGCTCGGCGGCGGCATCGTCCAGAACGACGAGGCCTTCCGCCTGGCGCGGGCCCACTGCACGACCGTGTGGCTGCGCGCCCGACCCGAGGACCACATGCAGCGCGTCCTGGCCCAGGGCGACCGGCGGCCCATGGCCGGCCGCGACGACGCCATGGCCGAGCTCGAGGCGATCCTCGCCGCGCGCGAGCCACTGTACCGGCAGGCCGAGCTGACGGTCGACACCTCGCACCACGGCGAGCGGACGCTCGACGCCCTGCTGCGGGCGGTCGACCGCGCGGGCTGGGCCGCCGCGGCGCGCTGACCGCCAGGCTGATTCAGCGCCGCGGGGCCTCGACCGAGACGAGCGCCTCGCCGCGGGTCGTGTCGACGAGGTGGAGCTTGACCGCGTGGCCGCGCCCCGCCCGCTCGAGCTCCGCGCGGATGATGAGCGGCGCGAAGAGGTGGTCGCCCTCCTCGCCCGTCGCCTCGCGCGCGGCCGCGGCGTCGTCCGCGCCCGCGGCGAGGTCGACCGCGCCTTGGTCGAGGATCGCCTGCGCGGCCACGTCCATCATCCACGCCACGTCGAGCGGCTCTTGCGTCCGGTTGACCGCGCGGTCGAGCCGGGCCGCCGGGCGGGGGCTCGTGAGGGTGAGGTGCTGGGGCCAGCCCGCCGCGGCGAGCGCCGCGACCTGCCGCGCGTGCTCGGCGGCCGCCTCCTCCGCCAGACGGGCGACGTCCACCGGCGCGTCGCCGGGCGCGGCCGTCGAGCCCGCCTGCGCCCGACCCTGGGCGAGCAGGAGCCCGCGGGGCGCGTCCACGAGGCGCAGCGTCGCCGACCACGTCCTGGCCGCGCCCGCGGGCCCGTGCGACACATCCTCGCGGATGGCGCCCAGCAGGACCAGGGCCGCCGGCGCGCCCTCCCCGCGCGTGACGACGTCCGCCAGGCGCGCCATCACGCGGTCGCCGAGGACGTGCGTGTCGACGAAGCCCCGCGTGCGGTTCTGGATCCTGCCCATGATGACGAGCGGGCGGCCCGCCGCGTCCCGAGCCGCGTGGGCGGGCCAGTCGAGGCGACCCAGGCGCTGCGCGAGCGCGTCCGCCGCCTCATCGATCGCGCCGTCGGGGCCGGGTCGGCGGGCCTGCGCGGGCGGGGGCCGGTCCGGCGCCTGGGCGCCGCGCCGCCCGGTCCGGGCCTGCCCGCTGGCGGGCGCGACCGGGGCCTGCGCGGTCCCGGCGGGGGGCTCGGGGGGCGAGGCGGCGCAGGCGCTCAGGAGCAGGGCCAGCGCGAGGGGGGGTCGGCGGTCCATCGCTCGGCGGTCCATCGCGCCTCCTCGGCGTCATCGTGGGCGTCTCCGGGCGTCTCGGAACGACGCGGCGCCCGCCGGCCCTGTTCACCGCTCGTGGATCGGCAGCATGGCCCGCTCGATCAAGCACACCTGGAGGGCCCAGGCCGTGTTCAGCAGCTCCGAGTCGCCCTGCGCCAGGCTGTCCTCGGGGTCGGCGGGCCAGCGGCCGTCGGGGCGCTGCCGCTCGGCGAGCTCCTTGCGGATCGCCGCCAGCCAGCGCTCGCCGCGCGCGCCGCCGACGAGGTGCATCACCTGCGCCGCGTAGTAGTGGGCGTAGTAGAAGAAGGGGACCTTCTTGCGCGACGGCGGGAGGAACGCCTCCATGTAGACGATCCCGCGCTCGACGACCGGCCCCTCGTAGGTGCCCAGCGCGTGGAGCACGGCGGTGGCCGCCGCGGTGATGGCGAACGTCGGGCGGTTGCTCCCCTCGATGAAGCTCACGCGCACGCCGCCCCCGATCGAGTAGACGAAGCCGCCCGTCTCGGGGTGCTGGCTGTCGGCGATGTAGCGCGCGGCCCGGTTGAGGGCGTCGCGCTCGACGGTGAAGCCGGCGTTGCGCGCCCCGCGCATGGCCTGGATGAGGGCGACCGTCGTCGACGCCTCGTCGACGCGCCACATGTCCTTCCAGCGCGGGTCCTGGACGTCGTAGAGGTAGTAGCTGAACCCGCCGTTGGTGCGCTGGCTCTGCACCGCCGCCTGCAGCCCGCCCTCGATCGCCCGGCGCATGGCGTCGTCGAGGGGGCCGCCCTCGCCGTAGGCCTGCGTGACGAACAGGAGCGCGTAGCCGTGGTTGTGGATCGCCGAGTAGCCCGACGACTCGTGGCGGAACGCCCGCCCGTCCTGCTGGGTCGACATGACGAACTGGAGCGCCCGCGTGATGTGCCGCGCGTAGGGGCCGCGCGTGGGCGTGGACCCCGACGCCAGGAGGGCGAGCCCCGACATGCCCGTCAGGGCGAGCTTGTCCTTCTGCCCCCAGGAGCCGTCGGCGCCCTGACGCGCGGCCAGCCAGCGCAGCCCGGCGTCCACGTCCGGGCGCTCCCGGGCCAGGGCGACCGGCCCGCCGAGCAGGAGGAGGGCCAGGGTCCACTTCAAGCGGGGGCGAGGCACGGGCCCATGGTAGCGGGGCGCGTGCGACGCGCCAGCCGTGATGCCCGGCGCGGCCGGTGCCGTGTTTACCGGCGCCGGCCCCGCCCGTAGAATCCCGGCCCCGCGCACCGCGACCCGCCGCGGCGCGCAGGGAGGCCCAGGGGCAGGGCCGGGAAACCGAGCATGGGTGCGGCCGCCGCCGGCGGCGCACCGGAACATTGGGGGCGCGCAGATGGCCGAGACGCTGACGGTCACGGACAACCGCAACGGCAAGACCTACGAGATCCCGATCCGCGACGGCGCGATCTCCGCCATCGAGCTGCGGAAGATCAAGACGTCCGAGGACGACTTCGGGCTCATGTCGTACGACCCGGCCTACCTCAACACCGCGTCGTGTCGGAGCAGCGTCACCTACATCGACGGCGACAAGGGGATCCTGCGCTACCGCGGCTACCCGATCGAGCAGCTGGCCGAGCAGGCCACGTTCCTCGAGTGCGCGCAGCTCCTGCTCGAGGGCGAGCTGCCGGCGAAGCCGCGCCACGACCAGTTCGTGCACGAGGTCATGCACCACACGTTCGTGCACGAGAACGTCAAGCGCTTCATGGAGGGGTTCCGCTACGACGCGAACCCCATGTCGATGTTCATCTCGTCGGTGGCCGCGCTCTCGAGCTTCTACCCCGAGGCGAGCGAGGTCGAGGACCCCGCCGTGCGGCACCGGCAGATCGTGCGCCTGATCGCCAAGGTCCCCACCCTCGCGGCCTACTCGTACCGCCACTCGCAGGGCCTGCCCTACGTCTACCCGAGCAACGAGCTCAGCTACACGGGCAACTTCCTGGCCATGGTCTTCAAGATGTCGGAGATGAAGTACGTCCCGAACCCGACGCTCGAGCGCGCGTTCGACGTGCTGTTCATCCTCCACGCCGACCACGAGCAGAACTGCTCGACCAGCACGATGCGCCAGATCGGCTCGTCGCGCGTCGACCCCTACTCGGCCCTGGCCGGCGCCGCCGCGGCGCTCTACGGCCCGCTGCACGGCGGGGCCAACGCCGAGGTCCTCTACATGCTGGAGAAGATCGGCAAGAAGGAGAACGTCCCCGACTTCATCAAGAAGGTGAAGAGCAAGGACGCCATGCTCATGGGCTTCGGGCACCGCGTGTACCGCAACTACGACCCGCGCGCGAAGATCATCAAGAAGCTCGCCCACGAGGTGTTCCAGGTCACGGGGACGAACCCGCTGCTCGAGATCGCCATGGAGCTCGAGCGGATCGCGCTCGAGGAGGACTACTTCATCTCGCGCAAGCTCTACCCGAACGTCGACTTCTACAGCGGGCTGATCTACCAGGCCATGCGCTTCCCGGTCGACTTCTTCCCCGTGCTGTTCGCCATCGGGCGCACGGTCGGGTGGCTCGCGCAGTGGCAGGAGATGCTCCAGGACAAGGAGCAGAAGATCGCCCGCCCGCGGCAGATCTACACCGGCCCGGACATGCGGGACTACGTGGCGATGGGGGCGCGAGGGTAGGCGGCGCCCCGGGCGGCCCGAGGAGAAGACAGGTCACGGAGGGCACGGAGGAGAACGAAGGTCACAGAGATCTCCTGTCACCTCGGTGTCCTCCGTGACCTGCCTCTGGCATTGGCCGACGCCGCCTCTCGTCCCCCTGCCAACCTGATTTCCGCCCCGCCTTCCCGATCCCGGAAAATCGACGCCCCCGCCCACGGGCCCGCCTGCACTTGCGCGGGCACCCCGTTCGCGATCCGCACCCCATGCGCCAGGCTCATACCCTGCCCGTCGGGCTCCTCCTCCCCTTTCTCCTCGCCGGCTGCGACCTGGGCGGCGGCTCGTCCTCCGGCGCGGCGTCCACCGCCGCGGGCCTGAGCGGGCCGCCGCGGGTCGTGCTCCAGCTGGGGGCCGACCTGCCGGCCGCGGTCACGTCGCGCCTCCCCGCGCTCGTCCGCCAGGTCGAGGCGCGGCCGGTCGACGTGGTCGCGGCGAGCGACCCCCTCCCGCCGCTGCCGGCCGGCTCGCTCGTCCTCTCGGTCGGGGACGCCGTGACGGCGCGCGCCCTCGTGTCGGACGCCGACCTGGTCGGCCTGCCGGCCGAGGGCTTCGTGCTCAGGAGCGACGCCCAGGGCGGCGTCCTGCGCGTCGCCGCGCGCGGCGCGCCCCGCGCCGACCGCCTGGGCCAGGTCGAGGCCGGCAACGCCTTCGGCGCCTACGCCGCCCTCGAGGCCCTCGGCGTGTCGTTCCTCCATCCGCTGGCGCCGACGCTCCCGCCGGCGCTCGACGCCCCGCCCGGCCTCGACGAGCGCACGTCGCCGCGCTGGCACGAGCGCGGCATCCACCTGCACACGATGCACCCCACCGAGCTGAACCACATGCTCCAGGGCTGGGGGCCGGGCGGGCCGAGCGACGCGGCCGGCTGGCGCGCGCTCCTGCCCGAGTGGGAGCTGTTCTGCGAGTGGATGCTCGCGAACCGCCAGAACTCGGTCGAGTGGGTCCTCCTCACGGCGGCCTCCTGGGAGGCCTTCGCCGACGGCCCCGAGCGCCACGCCCGCCTGGCCGAGCTGGTCGCGATCGGGCACGGGTGGGGCCTCCGCGTCGGCGCCGACGCCCCGCTCGCGCTCCAGCAGCAGCACTCGTGGCGGCTGCTTCGCCGCGTCGGAGACCGGGCGCAGGAGGTGGCGGAGATCGAGGCGCGCGTCGACTGGCTGGCCGCCGCGGGCTTCGACTTCATCAGCACCGAGATGGGCTTCTCCGAGTTCACCCATCCCGACGACACGGCCATGCTCGCCTGGCTCGAGGCGTTCGCCCTGCGGGCCGACCACCACGGCCTCGAGGCGCTGACGAAGGCGCACGTCTCGCAGGACCAGTACAGCAAGACCTTCGTCGACCCGCTCACGGGCGGGCCGCTCAACTTCAACTTCCTCTCGCGCCTCGCCGACCGGCGGCTCGGCGTCATGCCGCACACCGTGCAGCACTACGCGCTCGACGACCCGGCCCCGACCTACGGGGCGCGCGACTTCGACTTCATGCGCCGCTTCATGCAGGAGGAGGCGGGCGCGCGCAAGGTCGTGTGGTTCCCCGAGACCGCCTACTGGGTGAGCTTCGACGTCGACGTGCCGCTCTTCCTGCCCGTCTACGCCGACCGCCGCCTGCACGACCTGCGGCTCATCGCCGACGACGAGGACGCCGGGCGCACCGGCCGCGGCCAGCACGCCGGCGCGCCGATCGACGGGCAGATGATCTTCTCGAGCGGCTGGGAGTGGGGCTACTGGCTCAACGACGTGGTCGCCGCCCGCGCCGCCTGGGACCCGCACGTCTCGGCGCCGACGCTCGACGAGGCGCTGCGCCGCGCGCTCGCGCCGGTCGCGCGGCCGTTCGGCCCCGCGGCGGCCGACCTCGTCGACCTCCTCGTGCGCACGATGGCCGCCCAGCGCGCGCTCCTCATCGAGGGGCGCGTGAACGGCGTCCCGCCGGCCGACATCGAGAAGCGAAACGGCCAGGCCTACCTGCAGGGCTGGGAGAGCTGGGACGAGGTCTTCTCGACCCTCGCCCGGGTCCCGAACCCCTGGCTCGGCAACGCCATGACCCAGCCGGAGAAGCTGGGCATGCTGGAGATGATCTCCCCCATCCGCCTGCCCGGGCCCGACTACCCGCGCGAGGTCGCCCCGCTCCTGGCGGAGATGGCTGCGACCTTCGACGCGCTCGCGGCGGAGTACGAGGCGCTCGCGCCGCTCGCCTCCGTCCACGCCGGGCCGCTCATGGACGAGCTGGCCGATGCCGCGCGCATCACGGCCCTGCGCGCGCGGCAGGTCCACGGCCTCTACGACCACGTGCACGGCCTCGGCCAGCCGCGCGCCTGGGGCCTCGCGCGCCTGGCCGATGCGCGCGCCGCGCTCGACGCCGCCGCCGTGATCGTGGCCCGCCGCGAGGCCGCCTACCGCGTGCCGGCCGACCGGATCGCCGCCTGGGCGCCGAACCCGACCTGCTACCGGTTCGGCTACCTGTGGACCGCGCGCACGCTGTTCTTCTGGTGGCGCGACGAGGGCAAGGCGGTCGACCGCCCGTGGAGCCCCGCCTACCTGAACATCATCGACCCCCTCGGGACGGCGTTCGGCGAGGGGATCTGGCTGCCGCTCGCGCAGGCGGCGAGGCAGGTCGGCCAGCACCTCGGCGCGGGGGCCGTCACCGACCTGCTCGCGCCGCCGGCGCAGGAGCCGGTCTTCCCGCAGGACAACCTGCGCAGCCGTCCGTAGTCGTGCGGTCGACGGGCTGCGGTCGATGCAGAGAGCGAAGACGGTCACCGAGTTGCACCGAGGACACCGAGGGCTGCTTCAAGCCGGGCTCTCGGTGACCTCGGTGTGTCCTCGGTGCCCTCGGTGACCGCTCTCTCCCATCACAACACGCGGTGAGCGCCGTGAGAGGTGCTCCGAGGCGCAAGAGCGCATCGGGACGTATGCCGCTGCGCCCCCGCCCCCCGCGTCCTGGCGCGACCCTCCGTCGCCCCTCGCGCCGTTCCTCCGCCGCGCCGTACCGACCAGGAGGGCGATGGTTGCGCCGCGCGTCGTGGTCCTCGCGTGACGTCGCTTCGCCAGGCGCGGGCGCGGGTCCCCGCCGCGCGCGCGCGGGGTCCCCGGCGTCGCCCGAACGGAGGACGAACGCCCGCGGGCGCGCCCTTGAAGGGGGGAGCCGTTCGGCCAGACTCCGGCTGTGGGGGGGACGGATGCCGGCGGATGATCACGATCGTCGTCTCGCTCCGCGGCCGCGTCATCACCACGCGCACGTTCTCGCAGGAGCGGCTCCGCATCGGGCGCGCGCCTGACAACGAGGTCCGGATCGACAACGCGGCCCTCTCGCGGCAGCACGCGGTGATCGAGCGCAGCGGCCGGGTCTACACGCTCATCGACACGAGCCAGCGCAACGGCGTCTACGTGAACGGCGAGCGCGTGGCGCGGCGAAACCTCAACCACGGCGACACGATCGCGCTGGGGAAGTTCGTCCTCTCGATCGACCTGTCCCACCGCATGGCGGCCAGCCTCCCCGCGCGCCGCCTGTGCGACCTGGGCCGCACCGTCGAGGTCGCGGCGGCGGTCGGCGGCGCCCCGCGCACGGCGGGCGGGTTCGCGGTGGGCCACCTGCGACTCCCCGACGGCCGCCCGACGCTGGTGCTCGACCGCGACGCGACGCTCGTCGGCTCGGGCGCGGGCTGCGACCTGCGCCCGCCCGGCCTGCTCGTGCCGCGGCGCCTGGCGCTGATCGTCCGGGGCCACGGGGGCTTCAGCCTGCTCAACCTCGGGCGGCCCGGGGCGGTCCTCCTCGAGGCCCTGCCGCTCCGCGGGCGCGCGTGGCTGCGCGACGGCGACCGCGTGAGCTTCGCGGGCCTCGCGACGCGCTTCCAGGTCGGCCTCCCCCTCCCCACCCTGCCGCCGGCGGTGAGCGCGTGAACGCGGCGCCGCTGGACCTCCTGGGCGAGACGGCGCCGCGCGGCGCGGCGGCCGGCCGCCAGCTGCCGCCCGGGACGCGCGTCGCGGGCCGCTACGTCGTGGCGCAGGTGCTCGGGCGAGGCGGCGGGGGCGCCGTCTACGCCGCGGTCGACACCCGCTTCGGCCGCGCCGTCGCGCTCAAGGTCGCCGCCCTGGACGACCCGGAGTCGGTCGAGCGCTTCCAGCGCGAGGCGCGCCTCGGCAACCGCCTCGGCCAGGCCAGCCCGGGGCTGGTCCGCTGCCACGACTGGGGCGAGGTGGCGCCCGGCCGCCTGTTCCTCGTCATGGACCTCGTCGACGGCGCCCGGCCGCTCGAGCTGACGCGGGGCCCCCTCGCCGCCCGGCTCGAGCTCCTCGAGCGCGCCGCGCTGCTCGTCGCCGAGCTGCACGACCTCGGGATCGTGCACCGGGACGTCAAGCCCTCCAACTTCCTCGTCGACCGCGACGAGCGCGTGTTCCTCTCCGACCTCGGGCTCGCCAAGGACCTGCGCGCCGCCGGCGGCGCCGAGGAGCTCCTCACGCGCGCCGGCGACGCCCTGGGCACGCCGGCCTTCATGGCGCCCGAGCAGTTCGAGGGGGCGGCCCAGGCGGACGAGCGCGCCGACGTCTACGCGCTGGGCGTGATGCTGTTCATCGCCCTGACGGGCCGGCCGCCGTTCCTGGGCGACCCCATGCGGGTCATCGCGGCGCAGGTGCGCGTCGCCCAGGGGGTGGCCCCGCCGCCCCGCCCGGCGGCCCTGGTCCCCGACCTCCCGCCCGCCCTCGACGCGCTCTGCGCCCGCGCGCTCTCGTTCGACCCCGCCGCGCGCGTGCCAGGCGCCCGCCTCTTCGCGCTCGAGCTCCGCCGGGCCGCGGGCGCCGCCGACGCCGCCGAGGCCGACGACGACGAGCCGCCCGCGGTCGAGGAGCCGGTCTTCCGCGACGAGCTGACCCCCGGCGAGGACGCCGCCCCGGACGCGCCCGACCCGGGCGACGACCTCCAGGCGCTGCTCGAGGACGAGCTCGACGACGACGACGACGACGACGGCGCCCTCCTCGCCGAGGCCGTCCCGACCGACGACGAGGCCGCGACCCGCCGGGTCACCCCGGAGCGGCGCCGGCCGACGCCGCCGCCCTCCCCCACCCCGCGCCGCCTCCGCGCCATCCATCCGCGCGACGGCGCCGCCCGCGAGCTCGAGCTGGTCCGGCCGCTGGCGAGCGGCGGCCGCGGCGAGGCCTGGCTGGCCCGGGTCCTCGGCGAGGAGGGCGAGGCCGTCGTCAAGGTCCCGCTGCCGCACGCGCGCGGCGCGCTCGACCTCGAGGTCGAGGCGCGCATCCTCGAGCAGCTCGACCACCCCAACATCATCCGGTTCTTCGGGCGCGCCGGGCCCGGCGTGCTGTGCCTCGAGCGCGCCTACACGAACCCGCTGTTCCTGCTCAACGGGCCCGACGCGCGGCCGCGGCTGTTCAAGGACCCGGGCACCTGCTGGTACCCGCTGCCGCCGGGCACCGCGCTGGACCTCGCCCACGACCTCCTCGCCGCGCTCGAGCACCTGCACGCCCTGGGCTTCGTGCACAACGACGTGAAGGTGGGCAACTTCCTCGTCGCGGTCGACGGGCCGCCGCCGGCGGACGACGGCGGCGTGCTCCTCGCCGCGGCCGAGGGCCGGGCCCGCGGCGTCCTCATCGACCTGGGAGGGGCGCGCGCGGTCGGCTGGCTCCAGGAGCTTCCGGAGCGCCAGGGCGAGCTCGATGTCGTCCCGACGCAGCTCACGCCCCTCTACGCGCCGCCCGAGGCGCTGCTCGGGGACGGCGCGGAGTGCTCGCCCGCGGTCGACGTCTACGCGGCGGGGCTCGTGCTCTACGCCATGGCCACCGGCCGGCTGCCCTACGACCACCTCCCGGCCATCGACGGAGCGAAGCACGACCTCCGGCGCATGCTCGAGCTGAAGACGGCCGAGCGCATGGGCGAGGTCTCGCCGGTCAGCCGGGCGGCAGTCGAGGCGATCCCGCTCCACGACGTGCGGCTCGCGGCGGGCGACCCGCGCGCGGCGCGCGCGCGCTTCACCGCGGACCTGTGGGGGCTGCTCGTCCGCCTCGTCGACCCCGACCCGGCCGTGCGCCTCGGGGCCGCCCAGGCCAGGGCGGTCCTCCGCCGCCTGTTCTGCTTCGACGCCCATCCGCGACGGCCGGGCCAGGGCGCCGTGTCCATGAACCCCCTCTCGAACCGGCTCGTCGATGCGGCGCGCGCGCACGGGCCGATGACCCGAATCACCGTGACCGGCGCCCCCGAGCGCGGCCGCGGCGCGCGCCGGGGAGGTCGAGTGGCATGAGCAGCGGGATCCCCTTCCAGGCCTTCCTCCTCCGGCATCAGTTCACCCCCGAGCGCGCCTTCCTCGACGAGTTCCCCCTCGGGTGCCTCCTCGACTCGGCCAACCCGACGCGCTCCTCCCAGCGCGGGGCGAGCATCCATCCCCTCGGCAAGCGCGACGCCGCCGTCGCCCCGAGCGGGCCCGGCATCGCGATCGCCGCCCAGGGCGCGGAGGACGCGGCCGACCTCGCCCAGCGCTCGCGCATCGTCGTCGGGAGCGACCGCGCCCGGGCGGACATCATCGTGAACGGCGAGGGCGTCGCGCCGGTGCACGCCTACTTCGTCCACCGGCGCGGTCGTCTCCACCTCGCCGACTGCGGGGCGCCCGGGGGCACGTTCGTCGCCGGCCAGCGCCTCCACCCGGGCCAGCGCGCGCCGCTGCGGCCGGAGGCGATCACCGAGGTGTGGTTCGGCGAGGAGGGTTACTTCCACTTCGACGCCAGGTCGCTCTTCTCCTACATGCACTACCTGCTCGGCACGCGCGAGGCCCGCCCGAACCTGCGGACCGACGTGTCGCAGCGGCCGGCGCCGCCGCCGCAGCCCGCCCGCGCCGCGGCCGCCGCCCCGGGCGACGCGTGGTCGAGCGGCCTCCGGGCGCTCCGGCAGCTCGGGCCGGACCTGCAGGCGGTCCGCGTGCAGATGGAGCGGAGCCCCGACCCGGTGACCCTGTTCGACGCCGAGGCCCGCCACGACCTCGACCAGGCCCTCCGCGCGCTCGAGGGGCTCAAGCCGCTCGTCACCGGGGTCCAGGCGCGCCTGCGGCGCTCCCGCTTCGAGCTCACGGTGTTCCAGCGATGAGCATCCAGGTCCTGGTCTCCCGCCGCGGCGCCGTCCTCGCCCGCGGCGTGTTCAGCGACCAGCCGGTCACGATCGGCCGCGGCGAGGACAACGTCATCCAGATCGACGCGCCGGCGTTCTCGCGTCATCACGCCCGGCTCGAGCCCCACGGCGGCGGCTGGATCATCCGCGACGTCGGCAGCACCAACGGCCTGCTCAAGGACGGGGCGCGGGTGGCCGAGTGGACGATCAACGACGGCGACGAGGTGGCCATCGGCGACTACCGCCTCTCGTTCGTGCTCGACGAGGAGGTCGGCCCCGCGCCCGAGGAGCTCCTGGCCGGCCTCCCGGCGCACGCCGCCCTCGGCGCGACCTTCGTCACGCCCTCGTCCCCCGGCGCCGACCAGGACCTGCGCGAGCGGAGCAGCAACCTCCGTGGCTTCCTCCAGGAGCTCGCGCCCCCCGGGCGGACGTGGCTCGTGGAGCTCGACGCCTTCGTCATCGGCAGCGACGCGGAGGCCGACCTGGCGCTGCCCGGCCTCCTCACCCCCCGCGCGGTCGCCGTGCTCGTCCGCGGCCACGGGGGGTTCTCCGTGGTGAACACGGCCGGCCGCGAGGGCTGGCTGGCCGTCGACGGCCGCCCCGTCACGGCCGTGGCGCAGCTCGGCGCTCGGGCGCACCTCGAGGTCGGCGGCCGCGCGCTCGTCTTCTCGGTCGGCGCGCCGCCCGCCGACGTGGAGGCCATCGGCCAGCGCAGCCGGGCGCGCCGGCTTCGATAGGGATGCGCTCGCGAGGGGGGCGCGAGCGGCGTGACCGCGCTGACCGCTTGATCTGACGAGTAGAAGACGGTCACCGAGGACACCGAGGTGGCACCGAGGACGCCGAGAGGTCCTTCAAGACAAGGCCCTCGGTGCCCTCGGTGCCACCTCGGTGTCCTCGGTGACCGTTCTCGCTCATCACCGACAACGGGTGCTCGCCGTGAGAGGGATTGCCCCGCGCCCGGCGAGATCTCGCACCTCTCCGCGGACCTGGGCCCCGGACCCCTCGCGCGCGCGGAGCCGATCGCGGTGGCGCGCGCGGTGCTCGGCGCTCCGCCGAGGAGGGGCGACATGAGCGGGTCCTTCGCGCGCGCGGGTGTGGCGCTGCTGCTGGTGGTGAGCTCGGCGGGACGACCGGCGGCGGCCGAGGAGCCGGCGGGCGGCGCGCCGCCCGCCGCCGCGCGGCTCGACGACGCGCCCCAGGAGCTCCTCCTGGTGCTGGTCGACCCGGCGCGGCCGCGAGGGCTGCGGCTCGCGGCGCTGCACGGCCTGACCGGCCGCGCGGGCGCCGCCGTCGACGGCGCCCTGCTGGAGCTCCTGGGCGACGAGGACCCGGCCGTGCGTGCCGTGGCGGTCGAGGCCGTCGCCGCCCGGGCCGCCCGGGGCGACGGCGGGGTGCTCGTCGGGCTGCGGCGGGCGGTCGCCGCGGGCGGCTCGCCGGCCACGAACCGGCGCGCGGTCGGCGCGGCCGCGGCGCTGGCCCACGCGGCGCCGGGCGGGGCCGTCCCGGAGCTGGCCGCCGCCGTGGCCCATCCGTGCGTCGACGTGCGCGGGGCGGCGCTCCTGGGCCTGGCGCACCTCGGTGTGGCCCGCTCGACCCGCGCGGCGGTCGCCGCCCGGCCCGGGCCCGGAGGGCCGCTGCCGGCCCTCGCCGTCGTCGGGCCGGAGGACCTCGTCCGCCCGGCCAGCCGCCCCACCGTCGACGCGGCGCCGACCGACCAGGGCCCGGCGGTCCGGGCGGCGCTGCACCGGGCGCTCGCCGCGGCGCCGGCGCGCCTCCCCGGGCGCGTCGACGAGCGCGGGCTCATCCTCCGGGCGCTGGCCGCCTGGGGCGACCCGTCGACGTGCCTCCTGCCGGTCCTCGAGACGATCGAGCGCGACCCCGCCTGCCTCGAGCCCGGCCGGGCCGCCCTGCGGGCGATCGTCGGCCGCGACGCGGGGGACCTCCTCGCCTGGTGGCGGCTCTGGGCGCGCGCCGCCCTCCTCTGGCCCGAGCACGAGGCGCTCCTCGTCGCGCTCGATGGCGGCGCTCCGGATCGGGTGACCACGGCGCTGGAGCGCCTCGGGAGCCTGCCCCATCCGCGCACGTTCGAGGCGATCGAGCGCCTCGTCGGGCGGCTCGCGGCGGCCGATGCGTGGTCCACGACCTGGGGCGACGCCCAGGCGATCGCCGCCTGCAACGCCCTCGGCGCCCTCCAGGACCGGCGCGGGGCCGCCGCGCTGCAGCGCGTCGCCGACGCGTGCGGCGCCTCGGACAGCGCCCGTGCCGCCGCCCAGGCGGCGCTGGCGCGCCTCGACCGCGCGGTCGCCCGCGCCGCGGAGGACGACGAGGCGCAGGCGCTCCCCGTCTGGCGCGCCGCCCTGGCCGCCCTGCCCCTGGTGCCATCGCCGCCTCCCCCGCCGCGCGCCGCCGCCCCGGCGCGCGCCGCCGCCGGCGCCGCCGCCCCCGCCGAGCCGTGGTCGTCCTCGCCCCGGGCGCTGGCCCCGCTCCTCGGCGCGCTGGCCGGCGCCGTCGTCATGCTCTCCGGCGTCCTCCTGGCGCTCCGGCGCGGGGCGACGAGGCCGGTCGTCGAGCAGGCGGCCGAGGACGCCGCCCAGGCGATCACCCGCGCCCTGCGCGACCTGGACGACGAGGGCCCGGCGACGCCGCTCCAGGGCGGGTCGGGCGAGCGGCGGCGCTTCACCGAGCCGCCCGACTTCCTCGAGGACGAGCGCCGCGCCGCGGAGGCGCAGGACGGCGACGACGTCGTGCACGTGGTCCTCGGCGGGACCGGCGCGCACGCCCGGCCGACGGCGCCCCCCGCCGCCGCCGCGCCGGCGGCCGACGACGCGGCCTGGCGCCAGCTCCTCACCGTCGTCACGGAGATGGGGCCGGCCCTGGCGGAGGTGTCGGGCCGATCCGCCGTCGGCGCGGCCGCGCGCGCGCTGTGGACCCGCGGCAACCCGACGGACGGGGTCGAGGCGGCGCTCGAGGCGCTGGCCGGGGCGCGGGCGGACGTGCGGCAGGTGAGCGTCCGGCTGGTGGGCTCGGACTCGGACCTGCTCCTGTTCGACGCGGACGCGCGCGTCCTCGAGGCGCCGGCCCTGGCGGCGCCGGCCGAGCCCGGGGGCGAGCTCGCCGGGGCCCTGCAGGCCCTGCGGGCCATGGGCGCGGGCGTGGTCTCCCTCTCGGCGCGCCTGAGCGTCGACGGCCCCGGCGCGCCGCCGCGCGCGCTCTTCCCCGCGCCGGAGGCGCCGTCGCTCGACGCGGCGCTCGCGGCCCTGGAGGAGCTGGAGCCGCTCATCATCGACGTGCGCGCCCGCCTCGACGGCGCCTCGTCCGACCTGGTCCTCCTCGACCGCGGCGGCGCCGCGTCGGAGCCGCCGCCCGGGCCGACCGATGCGCCGGTCGACGGGTCGACGGCGCACGGCCGCGCCTGGCCCGAGCTGCTGGTGGCCGTCGAGGAGCTGGGCCCCCGCCTGGCGCGGGCCATCGTGCGCGGCGCCGACGGCGAGGAGGTGACGCTCTTCGCCGACGACGACGGCGGCCTCCCGGCGCTGCTCGACGGGCTGCGCGGGCTCGAGGACCTCGCCTGCCAGGTCCGGGTGCGCCTCGTGGGCGTGCCGACCGACCTCGTCTTGCTCGACCGCGCCCCCCTCGCCCCCCCGCGGCCGTCGTGGCGCGCGCTGCTCGTCGAGGCGACGCCGACGCCCGCGCCGGCGGCCCTGGCGGCGTGAAGAGCAGATAGCTGTTAGCTGTTAGCTTTTAGCTGTTAGTTTTTAGCTAAAATCTAAAAGCTAACAGCTAAAAAGCTAACGGGCCACCCTCTACGCCGTGTGATCCGAGATCCGCAGCGGCCAGGTGTAGGAGTCGCCCGACTTGTCGTCCTCGAGCCAGAAGGTCAGCTCGCCCGTCTGCGCGTCGATGGGCACGTCGGCCACGACGTAGCCGTCGGCGCCCGTCGTGCCGGAGATCGGGGGCGAGCCGGGGATGACCAGCTCGAAGGGCTTGCCGCCCAGGGGCGTGCCGTCCTGGTCCTCGAGCTTGAAGCGGATCGTCTGCGTCGTCGGCGGCGGCTCGGGCCCGACCTCCGGGTGGATCCCGTCCACCGCCGGCTGCACCGAGGGCGACGAGGTCGCGCTCTCGGTGCGGATCCCGGAGGGCGGGACGAGCACCTCGGCCACGATCCCGCCCGGCGGCACCCAGTCCGGGTCCAGGAGCGCCGTCGGCTCCTTGCGCTCGGGCTCGTGGCTCGTCTCCTGGCGCTGCGGCGGCGCGGCCGGCGCCTTCACGGCCGTGCGCTTCACGCGGAACGTCGTCGTGTAGCCCGAGCCGATCAGCATGGTGTGGATCGCGCGGGTCACGTAGTAGGGCCCCGAGAGGTAGTTGCCGATCCCGTCCAGCTCGACCACCGTCCCGCGGCGCACGTCGGGGTCGCCCTCGCACGACCCCTCGCCCAGGACGAACCGCTCGGCGCGCCGGGCGAAGAGGCCCTCGGCGAACGCGTCGACGTGGGCCTGGGTCACGGCGGTGTCGACGGACGGCAGCCACGTCGTCCCGGCGTTCACGTCCTCGGCCGCCTTGGCGCCCTGGACGGTGCCGCCCATCATGCTCCGCTCCTGGCCCTTGGCGACCGTCGCCGCGATCGGCGCCTTCTGGATCGGGTCCCAGGCGGAGACCTTGAGGTCCTTCTGCTGGCTCTCGACCGAGAGCACGACGTGGAAGCTCTTGAGCGCCTTGTGCCACTCGAGCGTGGCCACGGCCGCGCCGTCCAGCTTCGGCTTGCGGAACTGGACCTTGCCCTGCTCGAAGCACACCTCGTAGCCGAAGGATTGGGCGCGCTGGAGGATGAAGTCGGCGTCGGTCAGGTTCCACTGGCTGATCGCGTCCTGGGTGACGTCCGTCGCCTCGACCTGCGCCGTGAGCCCCGCCGCGCTGACCGCCTGGTTCACGGCGTCCGAGTCCTTCATGTTGAGGAAGGTCTTCTGGCGCCGGTTGCGGCGCAGGCGGTGGAACTTGTCCTGGGCGACCACGGTGAGGGTGCGCCCGCCGCGCCGCGGGAAGGCGCCCCGCCAGCCCGTGACCTCGCCCTTGAAGACCTCCTTCACCCCGGCGCCCAGGTAGCCCAGCTCGATCGTGAGCTCCGCGCCGAGCTTGAAGCGCGAGCCGTCGGACAGGGCGCCGTCCTCGTCGCGCAGCTTCACCATGGCCACGGCCGCGGCGTCGACGGCGTCGTCGACCGTGATCTGGATCACCGCCTGGCGCACGGCGTCCTCGATCGGGCTGCCGTCCTCGGCGATGTCGAAGTCGATCGTCTGGCTGTGGCCCATGGGCGGGACCAATCCTAGAACACGAGGCGGCGGCCTGGCTACCTGCCGCGAGGGGGACGCGGCGGGGGCCAAGCCGCGACCGGGCCGCAGGCTACAATCGCGGGCCCCAGGAGGCCCCGTGCCCGTCCCCGAGCCGCCCCCCGCCCGCCTGCCCCGCCGCCTCCGCGCGACGGTGGGGGCCCTCGCCCGGGCGGTGTGCGACGCGCCGCCCGACGTCGCCCCCGCCACCTACGAGCGCCTGGCCGACGACGTCGAGCGCTTCCTCGGCTCGCTGCCGGCGGCGGCGCGGCTGGGGCTCGTCGCGGCGCTGTGGGCCTTCGAGGCCTCGGCGGCGCTGGCCCCGTCGTCGCGGCTGCGCACCTACTCGCGGCTCTCGCCGGCCGTGGCGGCGGCGCACTTCGGGCGCTGCTGGGAGAGCCGCGCCCTGCACCCGCTGGCGAAGGTCCTCAAGATGGTCGTGGCGTTCGCCTGGTACGAGCTCCCCGAGGTGAAGGCGGCCATGGGCTACCACCCCGAGCGCTGGATCGCCGAGGCGTCGCGCCGCCGCCTCCAGGCCTGGGCGGCCGAGGTGCGCCGCGGCGAGGCGGCCGTGCTCGAGCCCGACCCGCTGCGGCCGGCGCAGGCCCCGACCCGGGCGCCGGAGGAGGCCGTCGATGCCCTCGCTGGCCGCTGAGCCCATCCGCACGCGCGCGGACTGGCCCGACGCGATCCCGGGGGCCCGCACACGGCGCCGCGCCTTCCGCGGCGACGAGGTCCAGCTGGGCTGCGACGTGGTCGTCATCGGCTCGGGGGCCGGCGGCGCCGTGGTCGCGGCGGAGCTCGCCGAGGGCGGCCTGGACGTCATCGTCCTCGAGGAGGGCGGCCACCACCGCACGGAGGACTTCGGCCCCGACGCCGGCGCCGCCGTGCGGCGCCTCTACCGCGACGGCGGCGCGCAGATGGCGCTCGGCTCGCCGCCGATCACCTTCGCCGAGGGGCGCTGCGTGGGCGGCTCGACCGTCGTCAACGGCGGCATGAGCTGGCGCACGCCCGACAAGATCCTCGAGCGCTGGCGGCGCGAGGACCAGGTCGAGGGCACGGGCGCCATGGAGCGCCACTTCGAGCGGGTCGAGCGGTTCATCTCCGCCGGCCACCAGGACCCCTGGACCGTCGGCCGAGACAACGAGCTCCTGCGCGAGGGGGCCGCGCGCAAGGGCTGGTCGGTGATCCCGAACATCAGGAACCAGCTCCACTGCGCGGGCACGAACAACTGCGCCTTCGGCTGCCCCACGGGCGCCAAGCGCTCGACGCTCGTCAGCTACGTCCCCCGCGCCCAGGCCTTCGGCGCCCGCGTGCTCGCCGACTGCCGGGTCGACCGCGTGCTCCTGCGGGGCAAGCGGGCGGTCGGCGTCGCCGGCCAGGCGCTCGGGCCCGACGGCCGGCCGGGGCCGCGCGTGGTCGTGCGCGCCCGCGCCGTGGTCGTCGCCGCGGGCGCCGTGCAGACGCCGGCGCTCCTCCTCCGCTCGGGGGTGCGCTCGCCCTCGGGCGCGATCGGCCACGGGCTGACGCTGCACCCCAACGCCAAGGTGACGGCGATCTTCGACGAGCCGGTCGAGGGCTGGAAGGGCGTGCACCAGGCCTACCAGGTGCGCGAGTTCCAGGAGGAGGGCTACCTGATGGCGGCGGTGAACATCCCGCCGTCCATGCTGGCGATGACCCTGCCCCACTGGGGGCCGGCCCTGCGCGAGGTCATGGCGGCCTACGACCGGGCGGTGATCGCCGGGATCCTCGTCGAGGACACGACCACCGGCCGCGTGCGGCAGGTGGGCGGGCGGCCGCTCGTCACCTACGCGCTCTCCGACCTCGACCTGCAGCGGCTCGTCCGCGGGACCTCTCTCCTGTGCGAGCTCCTGTTCGAGGCCGGCGCGCGGCGGATCGTCCTGCCGTTCGAGGGCGTGGCCGACCTCCACGGGCCCGACGAGGTGCGCCGCCTGTTCGCCCGGCCGATCCCGCGGGCGGCCATGGAGGTGGTGACCGTGCACGTGATGGGCACGGCGCGCATGGGCGAGGACCGGCGCCGCCACGTGTGCGACTCGTGGGGCAAGGTCCACGACGCCGACGGGCTGTGGGTCTCGGACGCCAGCCTGTTCCCGTCGCCGATCGGCGTGAACCCCATGGAGACGATCATGGCGCTGGCGACGCGCAACGCGGAGCGCCTGCTGGAGGGGTGGCGGCGATGAGCGCGACGACGACGCCGGCGGCCGCGACCTCGGCCGAGTTCGCCCGCACCGCCGCGCTGGGGGTGGGGGCGCTCGAGGACCTGATGGTCCGCGGGGAGACGCCGTCGGTCGACGCGCTCGTCGGCTGGGAGTGGCGCGGCCAGAACCTGGGGCCGATCGCGCCGTTCACGCCCTTCCAGAAGTTCATCAAGGGCTTCTACCGCGCGGCGAGCGGCGAGGCGTCCGGGTTCAACATCCCCGTCGTGCAGGACGGGCCGGGGCGCCCGTGGACGGCGCGGCCGAGCGACGACGCCCCGCGGCGCTTCGGCTTCTTCCGCGTCGACCGCGTCGACCCGGCCAGCCGCGACAACGCCTACCTGCACGCGCTGCTCCTCGACTACGGCCGGGGGAAGAACCCGCTCCTCGACGTCACGAAGGGGCTGCGCGACTACGTCGTGCGCGTCGAGCCGGGCAAGGACGACCTCCTCCTGGGCAAGGCCTACTACGCGCTCGGGCCGGCGCGCGTGCCGGTGGGCTGGTTCCTCCTCGAGCGGCGGCGGCCGTCGACCTTCGTGCGCTGACGCCGTGCGCCCGCCCCCGCGCCTCGGCCCCTACACGCTGCTCCGCGAGCTCGCCCGCGGCGGCATGGGGGTCGTCCACGAGGCGCTGCACGGGCCGACGGGGGCGCGCCACGCCCTGAAGACGCTCCTGCCCGGCGCCGAGCCGGAGGAGCTCCTGCGCCTGCGGCGGGAGGCCGAGGTCCTGGCGCGGCTCGACCACCCGCACATCGTGCGCGTCCACGCGGCCGACCTCGAGGCCCGGCCGCCCTGGGTGGCGCTGGACCTGCTCGAGGGCGGCTCGCTCCAGGAGCGCCTCGCGCACGGCCCGCTCGCGCCCGAGGAGGTCGCGCGGCTGGGCGCGACGCTCGCGCGCGCGCTCGCCCACGCGCACGCGCGCGGCGTGCTCCACCGGGACCTGAAGCCCTCGAACGTGCTCTTCGACGAGCAGGGCGAGCCGCGCCTCGTCGACCTCGGCCTGGGGCTCGCGGCCGACGGCGGCGCGCGGCTGACCCGGACCGGGGCGGTCCTCGGCACGCCGGCCTTCATGGCGCCCGAGCAGGCCGAGGGGCTCAAGGCGGAGGACGCGCGCACCGACGTCTACGGCCTGGGCGCGACGCTCTACGCGGCGCTGGCCGGGCGGCCGCCGTTCGAGGGGGCGACCCTCGCCGTGCTCCAGGCGGTCCTCGAGGGCGCGCCGGCGCCGCTCGCCCGCCTGCGCCCGGGCCTGCCGCCCGGGCTGGTGGCGGTCGTCGAGCGGGCGATGGCCCGGCGGCCGGAGGACCGCTTCCCCTCGGCCGACGCGCTGGCGGAGGCGCTCGAGCGCGCGCCGGCGGCGCGGCCGCGCGCGGGCCGCGCGCCGGCGGTCACGCACGGACGCGTCTCCGCGGCGCCCAACACGAGGCCACTGATGCTCCGATCGATGCTCCGCAGCCTGCTCGCCGCGGCGGCGCCGCCGCCGGCCGGGGTGCCCGCCCCTGCGCCGGCGCCCGCCGCCGTCCACGACCCCGGGCGAGCCCTGGCCGCGGCGCGCGAGGCGCTGCGCCTCGACGACCTCCGGGGGCTCGACGCCGCGCTGGCGCAGCTCGAGGGGCGCGTCCCGCGGGACCTGCTGGACGAGGTCGTCGCGCGGGCGGTCGACGACGAGCGGCTCCCGGGGTCGTTCCTGCTCCCGGCGGCGCTCCGGCGTGGGGACGAGGCGGCGATCGCCGCCGTCAAGCGCGCGTGCGCGTACCTCGGCAGCGTGAAGCGGGCGGCCCCCGGCCTGCGGCTCGTCGAGCAGCCGCCCCTGCGCGACCTCTTCGTCTCGCTCCTCAGCCTGAAGGAGGCCCCGTTCGAGGAGCTCCTCCAGGCGCTCTGCGAGCTCCTCCGGGGCGAGCCCGCGCTCGAGTTCGCGCTGGCCCGCTGCGGGAAGGACGTCGAGCGGATGCTCGCCGCCCTGGAGCTGACCGAAGAGGGCGAGGGGCCGCCGGGCCCGTTCACCGCCGTCCTGCGCGGCGAGATCCTGTTCGTCGCGCACAACGCGCGGCGCGAGCGGGCGCGGGGCGACCAGTCGCTCCGCCCCCGGTTCGAGCGTGAGGTCGCCCGGGGCGCGCGCGGCGAGCCGGTGGCGGCGCGCGTCCGGCTCGTCCTCGCCGACCTGCTCATGGCGGACGTGCACCAGCCCGTCCGACCGGCCGAGCTCGAGGCGGCGCGCCGCGCCCACGAGAGCGCCGAGGCCCTCATCCGCGCGGCGGAGGAGCCCATCGACCGAGGCGAAGGCGCGCTCCTCGGCACCTTCCGCGACGAGGTCAAGGAGCGCGCCGCCGCGCTGCGCGCCAGCATCGACCAGGCGTCACCACCAGGAGACCGACCCCGATGACCACCCCCCGGATCCTCGTCTTCGCCGGCAGCACCCGCGCCGGCTCGTGGAACAAGAGGCTCGCCGCCGTGGCGGCCGAGGGCGCCCGCGCCGCGGGGGCCGAGGTCACGCTCATCGACCTGCGCGACTTCCCCCTGCCGCTCTACGACGGCGACCTCGAGGAGGCGCAGGGACTCCCCGGGCCGGCGGTCGAGCTGAAGCGGCTGTTCATGGCGCACCACGGCCTCCTGCTCGCGTGCCCGGAGTACAACTCGTCGATCACGGCGGTCCTCAAGAACGCGATCGACTGGGTGTCGCGCTCGGCGCCCGGCGAGGCCTCGCTCGCCGCGTTCACGGGCAAGGTGGCTGGCCTCGTCAGCGCCTCGCCCGGCGCGCTCGGCGGCCTGCGCGGCCTCGTGACCGTGCGCTCGATCCTGTCGAACATCGGCGTCCTCGTCGTGCCCGACCAGGTCGCGGTCGGCAAGGCGCACGAGGCGTTCGACGAGGAGGGCCGGCTCCGGGACGAGAAGCAGGCCCGGCGCGTGCACCACGTCGCGGCCGAGGTGGTCCGCGTGGCGGGCCGGCTGCTCGGTTAGGCCCAGTCCCGCGGAGGCCCCGTCACGAGGTCGAGCAGCGCTCGCTCGGGCGTCCCCTCCGGCGGCGGGGCGGGGTCGTAGTCGAAGCGCACGCGCGGGGGGAGCGAGGCGAGGATGCTCTCCACGCGGCCGCCGGTCTGCAGACCGAAGCGGGTGCCGCGGTCGTGGACGAGGTTGAACTCCACGTAGCGGCCGCGCCGCTGGAGGTGCCACCGCTCCTGCTCGGGCGTCACCGGCGTGCCCATCCGCCGCTCGACGAGCGGCAGGTAGGCCGGGACGAGCGCCTCGCCCAGGTCCTGCTGGAAGGCGAGCACGGCGTCGGGGTCGGCCGTGAGGTGGTCGAAGAACACGCCGCCCACCCCGCGCGCCTCGCCGCGGTGCGGGAGGAAGAAGTAGCGGTCGCACCAGCCCTTCCAGGCCCGGTAGTCGGCCACGGCGTGGCGCGCGCAGGCGTCGCGCACGACCTCGTGGAAGTGGCGCGCGTCGTCGTCGTGCAGGGCGTAGGGGGTCAGGTCGCAGCCGCCGCCGAACCAGCGCGCGTCGGTGTCGGTCTCGAAGTAGCGCAGGTTCGCGTGGAACGTGGGCGCGTGCGGGCTGCGCGGGTGGAAGATCATCGAGATCCCGGTGGCGAAGAACGTCGTCGGCCGGCGGTCGTCGGGGAGGCGCAGGTGCTCGACGAGCGCCGCCGGCGCGGGCCCCCAGACGGCCGAGACGTTCACGGCGGCCTTCTCGAACACGGCGCCGTCCGCGAGGACGCGCGTCAGCCCGCCGCCGCCCTCCGTCCGCTCCCAGGCATCCTGGCCGAAGGCGGCCCGGCCGTCGAGGCGGGCCGCCGCCGTGCAGATCGACTCCTGGAGCCGCGCGTAGAGCGCCTCGGCGCGGGCGCGCATGGGGGGCTGGTCCATCGTCTCTCCCTCCTCACGGGTCACTCGACGTGCAGGCGGACGCGCCAGGTCACCCCGGCGCCCTCCTCGTCGACCCACAGCGGCGTCAGGCGGTGGTCGCTCGCGCCGTCGTCCGTGACGAGGAGGAAGGGGGCGTCGGCCGGGGCGTCCTCGTCGGGCGAGACGCCGGGGGCCTCGAGGCCGCCGGGGGGCGGCGCGGCCGCGAGCAGCTCCTCCGGCCCCGCGGGCGGCGAGGGGAGGAGCGCGACGACGAGCTCGACCTCCCCCGGGGCGTCGAGCGCGAGCCACTCCGCGCGGCGGTTGGGGACGAGCACGTCGGCGCCGACCTGCGCGGCGCGCCCTGGCGCGTGCAGGACCCGGACCCGCCCCTCACGCGCCTCGAGCACGGTGAGCCACCCGCGCGCGCCCGGCCGCGCGGCCACCTTGAGGCGGGTGCCGCGCGGGACGCGGGCGCCGGAGGCCAGGGCCCGGGGGGCCCCGCCGCCGGGCGGCAGGGCGAACAGCGCCAGGCGCGCGGCGGGGGCGCGGACCACGTCGACCGTGGTCGCGGCGACGTTGCCGGCGGCGTCGCGCGCCACGACCTCGATCGGGTTCCTGCCGGGCCGGAGCGCCAGCGCCGCGCCGAACGCGCCGTCCGGACCGAGCGAGACCGGGGCGCCGGCGACGAGGACCTCGACGGCGCCCCGGGCGGCGCCGGCGAGGCGCCCTCGCGGGGCGAGGGTCCGCGGCGCGTCGGCGCGCGCCTCGAGCGCGGGCGGCAGCGTGTCGACGACGACGACGCGCCGCGCGGAGGGGCCCTCGTCGGCGTCGCCGAGCGTGAGGAGGAGGGTGTGCTCGCCGTCGGGGAGGTCGCGCGTGACGGCGAAGCCGCCGTCGTCGGCGATCGGGACGGGGGCGCCGTCGAGGCGCAGGACGGGAGGGCGAGGGGTGGGCCAGGGCTCGACGCGGCCGCGGACCTCGACGCGGGCGCTCGAGGTGAGGGAGGCCGCGTCGGCGGGCGAGAGGACGACGAGCCGGGCGGGCGCGGGAGCGGGGTCGGGAGCGGGGTCGGGAGCGGGAGCGGGAGCGGGGGCGGGAGCGGGGGCGGGAGCGGGAGCGGGAGCGGGAGCGGGGGCGGGAGGAGGCGGGGCGTCGCTGGACGCTGCCGGGGTCCCGGTCTCGGTCTTGGTCTCGGTCCCGGTCTCGGTCTCGGTCTCGGTCTCGGTCTCGGTCTCGGTCTCGGTCTCGGGCTCGGTCTCGGTCGCGGTCTCGGTCGCGGTCCCGGTCTCAGTCTCGGTCCCGACGGCTGGCGACGGAGGGCGAAGGTCCACGCTCGCCACCGCCGGCGCGGGACCCGGCGCGCGGCGCGTCCACACGTACGCCCCGAACGCGAGGGCCACGAGCGCGGCGACGACGACGACGCCCGCGCCGGGCCGGCGGCGCGGCGCGGGGGCGAGCCCCGCGGAGGGCGGGAGCGTCGGCGCGAGGCCGCGCGTCGTCTCCTCGCCCGGGCCCCCGGGCGGGCGCGTCACCTCGCCGCCGCGGGTCTCGTCGATGTCGCCGGGCTCCAGGCGCAGCGTCGGCCCGAGCGCCGCGTCCAGGCCGCGGAGGAGGTCGTCGGCCGTGCGCAGGCGCTCGTCCGTGCGCAGCGCCAGCGCGCGGGCGCACAGGGCGTCGAGGTCGGCCGGGACCTCGGGGTCCAGCGCGCGCGGCGTGGGCGCGGGGGCCTTGCCGTCGAGCACGCGCTGCTGCGCGATCCAGAGCGTCTGGAAGCTGCCGCCGGGGTAGGGATGGCGCCCGGTCAGGGCGAAGAAGAGCATCACCCCCAGCGCGTAGACGTCGGCCCGCTCGTCGACGCCGGCGGCGTCCTCGAACTGCTCGGGGGGCATGTAGAGCGGCGTGCCCATGCCGACGCCGGTGCGCGTGAGGTCGTCGGTCGTGGCGGCGGTCGCGTCGGCGGCGGGCGCCTCCTCGCCGCGCACCTTGGCCAGCCCGAAGTCCGTGAGGTGCACCGAGCCGTCGGCGGCCTGGAGGAAGTTCGCCGGCTTGAGGTCGCGGTGGATCACGTGCTGGCGGTGCGCGGCGGCCACGATCCGCACGGCGCGGCGCAGCCGGCGCAGCCGCTCGACGCGCTCGCCGCTCGACAGGTCCAGGGGCCGCGCGCCCTCGATCAGGTCCATCGTCAGGTAGAGCCAGCGCGTGCCCTCGACCGCGCCCCAGTCGAGCGCGCGCACGAACCCCTCGACCCGCCCGAGGCGGTTGCCGAGCTCCGCCTCGCGGCGGAAGCGGGCCTGGAAGGCCTCCGCCTCGCCGCCGCCGGCCTCGGCGAGCTTGAGGGCCACGCGCTGGGAGAACTTCTCGTCGTGGGCGACGAACACGGCGCCCATGCCGCCCCGGGCCAGCTCGCGCTCGACCAGGTAGCGGCCCGCCACCCGGGTCCCCGGGGCGAAGGGCGACGTCACTCGAGCACCGGGAACGCGCCGGCGCCCGGGGCGGCGGCGCGCACGGCGCCGCGGTCGCCGAGCGACCGCTCGAGCCAGGCGGCGAGCTCGGCCGCGCTGACGCGCGCGTCGGCGTCGGCGTCGGCGCGGCCCCTGCGCAGGCCGCGCGCGAGGGCGCCCGCCGCCTCGCCCCGGCCGACCGCCGTCACCGCGCCGGGGACCGCGAGCGCCGCGGCGGCGCGCGCCGGGTCGACGTCGCCGGCGGCGTCGTCGACGAGGAGCAGCAGCGCCGCGCCCTCGACGCGCTCGAGGTAGTCGGCGAGCGTCGCGGCCGCGATCGCCGTCTCCTCGAGGCGGCCCGGGTCGGTGTCGGCGGCGAGCAGGTAGACCTCGCCGTCGTCCGCTTCGCGCAGGCCGCCGCCGAAGTAGAGCACCGCGCGGTCGTCGCGCTCGACCGCCCGCTCGAGGTGCTCGCGCACGGCGCGCAGGACCGCCGCCCGGCCGGCGGCGCCGCCGGTGAGCGCGCGGGCGCCCGCCGCGTCCGTCAGCGCGCACACCCCGGCCGCCCACGCCGCCGCCTCGGGCGCCGGGGCGACCGCCAGGACGCGCGTCTGCCCGGTCAGGGGCGCGGGGAGGCGCGGCGGGGCGCGCTTGGGCGCGGGGGCGGCCGGGGCGACGGGGACGAGGGCCGGCTCCGGCGCGGCCGGCGTCGGCGCGGCCGGGGCGCGGGCCACGTCGACCGGCGGCGGCGCCGGCTCGAGGCGCAGGAGCACCTGGCGCGGCGCGAGGTCCCAGAGCGAGTCGCTCGCCAGGTCGACGATCAGGAACACGATCCCGGCCCCGTAGGCGAGCACCCACAGGAGGTCGAGGACGAGGAAGCGCGCGGCCAGGGCCTCCTTGCCCTTGATCACCACCGTGCGCGGGACGTAGCCCGGGGCGCTCGCGGTGACGACGTGGTCGGTGCCCGTGCGCAGGTCGTGCGAGCCCGGCGCGACCGGGGCCCCGTCGATCGTCAGCTGCGCGCCGGGGACGTCGCAGCGCACGTCGACCGCCTGCGTGCGGTGGAAGACGAGCCCGCAGCCCGGCCCCTGGAGGGCGAGCGCGGCGGCCAGCAGGCCGACGAGGAGGGCTCGGGCGCGCGGTCGCATCGGTCGTCCTGGCGGGATTCTACGTCGTCGAGCGCGGCGCCGCCCGGCGCCCGCGGGTGCGGGCGCTCGCGGGACGCGGTACGATCCCAGCATGGTCCGTCCGGTGGCCCTCGCCCTGTCGTCCTCGCTCCTGGCGCTCCTGGCGTGCACGGCGGCCGGTTGCGGCGACGGCAGCTCGGTGCGCTTCGGGAGCGGCGCGCTCGACGTCGCCACGGCGAGCCTGCCGCTGGGGACGCGCGGGCAGGCCTACGCGCAGACGCTCGTCGCCCGCGGCGGGCGCCCGCCCTACTCCTGGCGGCTCGTCGCCGGGGCGCTGCCCGCCGGCCTGACCCTCGACGCGGCCACCGGCGCCGTCACGGGGGTCCCCCTCGTCGCGGGCGACGTGGGGCTGTTCGTCGTGCGGGTGACCGACGTCGACAGCTTCTTCGCCGAGCGCGCGCTCCTCGTGGGCGTGCGCAAGGAGCTGGCCGTCACCACGGCCTCGCCCCTGCCCGGCGCGCAGCTGGGCGTCCCCTACACCGTGACGCTCGCCGCGGCCGGGGGCACGCTGCCCTACACGTGGGACGTGGCCGGGGGCACGTCGCTGCCGCCCGGGTTCGCCCTCAACCGGCTCGTCGGGCAGCTCATCGGCGTGCCGACGGCGCGGGGGACGTTCACGGTCACGCTCGTGGTCACGGACACGCCGAACGACGCCGGGCAGGCGTCGGACACGAAGGTCTTCCAGCTGACGGTCTCCTGATCACGCGCCGGGGCGCGGCGCGGCCGCCCGCCGCAGGCGGTCGGCGATCGCGTGGCCGAGGCCGGCCTCGACCGGGCAGGGCTCGGCGAGGAGGAGGTCGACCTCCGCCGCGTCGAGCGCGCGCAGGGCGGCGAAGAGGCCGCGCGCGGCCTCGGCGAGGTCGCCCGTCGCGGTGAGCGTGCGCGCGACCACGGGGCGGCCGACGAGGGCGGCGAGGCGCTCGCCGGCGCCGGGGTCGGCGAAGGCCAGGAGGCCGACGGCGCGCGCGCCGGCGGCCGGCGCGAGGAGGGCGTCGGCCTGCGCCGCCGTGAGCGCGGCCACCGGCGCCGGCAGGAGCGCCAGCGGGCGCGCGGGGGCGTAGTGGCTCTCGAGCGCGCCCGGCGCGGCCAGCCCCTGGCCCGGGCGCGGCGGCGCGGCGCGGGCGGGCGCGACGCCGGCGACGCGCGCGACCTCCTCGGCCGGCACGCCGCCCGGGCGCAGGAGCGTGACGGCGCCGTCGGGGGCCACGGCGACGACGGTCGACTCGAGGCCGACCTCGGCCGGGCCGCCGTCGAGGACGGCCGCGACGCGCCCGCCGAGCTCGGCGAGGACGTCGGCCGCGGTCGTCGGGCTGATGCGGCCGAAGCGGTTGGCGCTCGGCGCGGCCAGCGGCGTGCCGGCGGCGCGCAGGAGCGCCCGCGCGACGGGGTGGCGCGGCGCGCGCACGCCGACGGTGGCCAGGCCCGCGGTCGCGAGGTCGGGGACGCGCGGGTCCTTGGGGAGGACGAGCGTCAGCGGCCCCGGCCAGAAGGCGGCCGCGAGCGCCTCGACCCGCGCCCGCGCCGGCGCCTCGAGGGCGTCCGGGCGCACGAGGCCGGCCGCCGCGAGGGCGTCGAGCGCCGGCGCGCCCGGCGCGTCGACGTGGACGATGAGCGGGTCGAAGGTCGGCCGCTCCTTGGCCTCGAACACGCGCGCCAGGGCGGCCTCGTCGAAGCAGGGCGCCGCCAGGCCGTAGACGGTCTCGGTCGGCATGCCGACCGGGTGGCCGGCGCGGAGGAGCCGCGCCGCCTCGGCCACGCCCTCGGGCGTCGCGGGGAGGAGGACCGTCGTCGTCACCTCCGGCATTGAACACGACGCCGGCGGGGTCAGGGCGCCGGCGCCGGCAGGCCGGCGCCGTCGGTGAGCACGAGCACCCACCCGGCCACGAGGAGCGCCTGCACGAGCGCGTCGAGCAGGTAGATGCGCGCGATCGTGCCCTGGACGACGTAGAAGACGTCGACGAGCGCCAGGGCGGTGGCGCTGCCGACGGCCAGGAAGGCGAGGTCGGGCCCGATCCGCCCCCGCCAGGCGCCGGCGAGGAGGGCGGCCCCGATCACGAGGACCAGGGCCGCGACCGCCTTGACCAGCCACACGTCGGTCTTGGCGCCGGTGACGCGCATGAAGCTGTCGACGTGCAGGAGCGCCCACGCCGCGGACGCGACGTAGAGCGCCCCCTGCAGCACCGCCAGCAGGACGACGGGGTCCGTCATGGGACGTGCGCGCGCCCCCGCCTACTCCTGCGACAGGCGGTCCTCGATCCACGCGCGGTGGCGGCGCTCGTCGGCGAGGTTGCGCTGCAGGACCTCCCGGACCTCCGTCGTGAGGTCGTGGCGGCGGACGGCCTGCTCGTAGGCCTGGTTGGTGTCGTCCTCGTTCGACTTCATGGCCATGAGGATGCCCCGGTCGCCGACGAGGTTGCCGATCACGACCTTGCCCTTGGTCAGCACGCGCTTGAAGTCGCCCTTCGTCGGCGGCTCGCCGCCCTGGCCGCGGACGATCTCCGACAGCTCGCGCACGTGCCGCTCGTGGTCGGCCATGAAGGCGCGGAGCTGCTGCTGGGCCATGAAGTCCTCCAGCCGGTCGATCGCCGCCTGGTACGCCTCGATGGCGTCGAAGTCCAGCTCGATGAGGTCGCACAGCGTCTTCTGGACGTCGACGTCCTTGCCCCGGATCGTGACCATGTCGCTCTCCCGCCGCCCCTCCGCGGCAGGGCGCAACGGTCGTGCCTCCGGGCCCCGAGGCGGCGCCGGCCCGGCGCGTCACCCCCGCGCGCGGGCGGGGTCGCCCGGGCCCGCCGGCGGGTCACCGGCGTCCCCGTCGTCGTCGAGCGGCCGCTCGAGCCGCGTCCAGGCGCCGTCGGGGCCGAGCACCTCGCAGGGGCGGAAGCGCGCCTTGTAGCTCATCTCGCGGCAGGCCTCGATCCAGTAGCCGAGGTAGAGGTAGCGGCGCCCCGTCTCGCGCGCGAGCGCGACCTCGCGCAGGGCCGAGAACGTCCCGAGGCTGCGCCGCGCCTCGGCCGGGTCGAAGTAGAAGTAGACCGACGACACGACGTCGGGCAGCAGGTCGACGATCCCCAGGCCGACCAGGCGCTCGCCCAGGCGGTAGCGCATCTCGACGGTCGTCACGGGCGACGCGCCGAAGCTGCCGGCGTAGTCCTCGAGCGAGCGGAACCCGCCGTCGCGGTCGCCGAAGCGCGCGCGCACGAACGCGTCGTGCAGGAGCCACTTCTCCTCGGTCGGCTCGAGCGGCCCGACCTCGACGGCGACGTCGGCGTTCCTCCGCGCCGCCCGCCGCTGGCTCTTCGAGGGCGTGAACGCGTCGACCGGCACGCGCAGCGGCACGCACGCGCGGCACCCGCGGCACACCGGCCGGTAGACGGTCCACCCCGAGCGGCGGTGGTGCGTCTCGAGGAGCGCCCGGTAGGCCGCGTCGCTCCTCGGCGCCGGCTGCATCTCCAGCGCCCAGCTCCGGTCCTCGAGGTAGGCGCAGGTCCCGACCTGGACGTAGCCGGCCACGGAGGTCGAGCCTACCCGACGGCGGCGGGGGTGGGGGGCGCGGGAGCCGTCGCCGGGGCTGAACGGCGCGCGCGCGTGGTCTAAGCTCCCTGCGTGCCCCCCGCGCTCGCCAGGGCCGCGCTCCTCCTCCTCGCCGGCGCGACCGCGCTCGGCGGCGCGTGGGTGTCCTGGACGCAGTCGAACACCTACCCGGTCACGCACCCGGCCCTGTACGCCTGCTCGCTGGCGCCGCTGGCGGTCGCGCTCGTCGCGCTGGTGACCCTCTTCGTGCCCTTCGACCGCCCCGCCAGCGCGCCGCGCTGGACGGCGCCGCTCGTCGGGCTGGCGCTCGGGCTCGCGGGGGGCGGGCTCGTCATGTACACGGCGACCTTCGTGTGGGTCGCGCCGGCGCTCCTGGCCTACGCGGCGCTCCTGCGCGCGTGCGCCCGCGCGATCGCCGCGACGGCCGAGGACCCGCCGCCGCGCGGCGCGGGGCGGGGGGTGGCGCTCCTCGCGGCCGTCGCCGGCGTCGGGCTGGGCTGGGCCTGGCAGGCGCCGCCCGGCGAGGCGCGGCCGGCGCCGCTGGGCCTCGACGTGGCGTCCGTGACGACGGACGTCGGCGCGCCGGTCCGGCGCATGGTGCGCGTGGCGCGGCGGCGGGACGCGGTGACGCTCTCGGGCAACCGGGTCGAGGCGACGCTCTCGCTCGAGCGGCCGCGCGTCGAGGTCCACCTTCGCGGGCAGCGGTTCGTGATCGAGCCGACGCTCCAGGTCGAGGAGGGGACGGTCGACGGCTTCTTCTCCGTGCCGGCGCTCAACGGCTTCCACGCCGAGGCGGGCGGGCCGGGGGAGGTCGAGGTCGCCGAGGGGGTCGACCCCGAGCGCAAGGGCGTCGGCTGGGCGCGGGCGACCTACCCGACGACGCGCGTGAGCCACCCCGGGGCGCTCGCGCCGCGCCTGGGGGGCTGGGGGAGGCCGAGCGACGACGCCCTCTCGGCGCGCCTCGACGTGGTGATCGACCTCGACCACGGCCGCGTCACGGTCGACGCGGTCACGACCGTGCCGCGGTCGCTGACCGTGCGGCGCTCGACCCTGGGCCGGCTGCGCGTCGCGCGCGCCGGGGCCGCGCGCCTGGGCTTCGGCCTGGGCGCGGGCTTCGACGTCGTCCCGCCCGAGGGGCGGCCGGGCCGGTCGACGGCGCCGGCCGAGATGCTCGTCACCGACGACGGCGAGGTCGTGCGCGCCGTGCGGGCGCGGCGCCGCGACGAGGGGCCCTTCGAGACCGTCGAGGTCGGCCACTACGGCGGCTGGTTCGCGATCGACGGCCTGCGCGACCGCTTCCTCGTCGTCGCGCCCGACTGGGAGCCGCAGGCGTCGCTCGCCCCCTCGCGCACGGCCGGCCACGGCCTGCCCGAGAACGCCCTCGTCCACTGGCGCGAGGAGGGCGACCTGCACGTCGTGATGGACGTCGCCGGCACGCGCGTCGGCCCGGGGCGGCTCTCGAGCCAGCTCCCCGCCGGCCTCTACCGCTCGCGCCTCGTGCTCCTCGCCCTCGGCCACGACGAGCGCGCCGGCCCCCGCGGGCGCGCCGAGCACGTCCGCGTGACCGGCGGGCCGAGGGTCAGGGCCGCGCGACCTGCTCGATGAGCGCCTCGAGCGCCTGGTAGACGCCCGTGATCCGCACCTCGATGTCGACGATCTCCTCGACCGTCAGGCGCTCGTCCGCGTTGACCTTGGCCTCGAGGACGCGCATGTGCTCCCGGACGCGGGTGAACTTGTCGAGGAGCTGATCGACGCGCACCTCGTGCGCCAGGAGCGTCCGGTCGCGCGGGCGCAGGACGACCGCCGCCGCGTCGAGGCGCGCGGGCGGGTGCAGCCAGCGGCCGGCCAGCACCTCGCGGAAGGCCGCCGCCGCCCGCTCGCGGGTCAGCGGCGCGCGCTCGTCGG
>JAMLIC010000109.1 GCA_023954375.1 Planctomycetota bacterium | reverse complement strand
GGGGGGCCGCGCCCCACCTCGACCGCTCAGGCTCGGTCGGCGGCCAGGAGGCCGCCTTCCCTCGCCTTCGCGCCGCATCGCCCCGCCCTCCTCGCCCTCGCCTGAGGCTCCGGCTGCGCAAGCCCGGTGAGGTGTGCTCGGGAGCGCCGCGGGGTGATGGGAGCTGGCGTGCGGATCGGGGTGGAGACGTTGCGGGCGTGCGCGACCGCAGCTCGACCCGAGCGGGTCGTGCGCGCGTGTCGGCGTGTCCGCGCGCCAGGGTTTCCGGGGCGAAACCTGGCCGGCGGCGCGGGTTGCGAGAGAGGGGGGGGGGCCTAAGGTGGTCCCCGCGTCGACCTGGCGCGGGGAGGTGTCGTGATCGGCTGGCTGCGGCCGCAGGAGCGGGTGGACGAGCGGGAGCTCGAGCGGGGGCTCCGGGCGCTGACGATCGACGGGGCCTGCTCGCAGGTCATGGGCGCGCTGACGGGCGGCGCGTTCCTGGTGTCGTTCGCGCTGCTCCTCGGCGCGCCGAACGTGGTGATCGGGGTCCTCGCGGCCGTGGGGCCGCTGACGCAGCTCCTGCAGCTCCCCGCGACGGTGCTCGTCGAGCGCACGAGGGCGCGCAAGGCGCTCGTCGTCCTGGCGGCGGCGGCGAGCCGCGTCTTCTGGCTGCCGGTGATCGCGCTCCCCTGGCTCGTGCCGGAGGAGGACCGCGTCGCCGTCCTCGTCACCTGCCTGGTCCTCTACTTCGGGCTGGGCACGATCTCGGGCTGCGCGTGGACCTCGTGGGTGCGCGACCTCGTGCCCGAGCGGGTCATGGGCAGCTACTTCGGGCGGCGCATGGCGATCTCGACCGCCGTCGGCGCGGCCGTGACGCTCCTGGGCGCCTTCGTGATCGAGCACGGCGAGGCGGCCCTCGGCCGCTCGCGCCTCGAGCTGCACGCGCTCCTCGTGGGCGTCGGCGCGGCGGCCGGCTTCGTGGGCGTGACGTTCCTCACGCGGATCCCCGAGCCGCGCATGGCGCCGACGCCGCACCCGAGCCTCCTCACGCTCCTCTCCGAGCCGCTGCGCGACCGCGCCTACCGGCAGGTGCTCCTGTTCCTCGGCACGTGGGGCTTCGCCACGCAGCTCGCGGCGCCGTTCTTCGCCGTCTACATGCTCCGGCGCCTGGACCTCGAGCTGAGCTGGGTGCTCGGGCTGTCGGTGCTCAGCCAGGTGGTCAACGTCCTCTCCCTGCGCCTGTGGGGGCGGCTCGGCGACGCCTTCGGCGACAAGCCGGTCCTGGGCGTCGCCGGCCCGCTGCTCGTCGTGAGCACGATCCTCTGGCCGTTCACGACCATGCCCGAGCGCTGGTGGCTGACGGTGCCCTTGATCGTCGTGATCCACGTGCTCGCCGGCATGTCGACGGCCGGCGTCGTCCTGTGCGCCGGCAACCTCGCCCTCAAGGCGGCGCCCCAGGGCAAGGCCACGGCCTACCTGGCGACGAACGCCGTCGTCGGCGGCCTCGCCGCCACGCTCGCCCCCCTCATCGGCGGCGTCCTCGCCGACCGCCTGGCCGGGCAGGAGCTCGTGCTCGCCCTCCGCTGGGCCGAGGCGGCCACCGGCGCCGTGCAGCTCGAGCTCCCCGCCTTCAACCTGCGCGGGCTCGACTTCATCTTCGTCGCCTCGTTCGTGCTCGGCGTCTACGCCCTCCACCTGCGGGCCGCGATCCGCGAGGAGGGCGAGCGCGAGCGCGAGAGCCACGTCGTCGAGGAGCTCTACTCCGAGGTGCGCAAGGCCGTGCGCCACGTGTCGAACGTCGCCGGCGTGCGCCAGCTCTACAGCTTCCCCTTCGCCCGGCTGATCGCGGGCCAGCCGCCGCGCGGCCCGGCGGCCACGCCGACGTTCACGCGACCAGACGACTGACGGCGCGCGCCGGTTGACGGACCGAGGGCCGCGCGTGTGGGCTGACATGGGACACGGAGGCAACGAAGGTCAACGAAGGTCAACGAGGACCTGTCCTTACATTCTCCTCCGTGACCTCCGTCGTCCTCCGTTGTCTTCGTGTCCCATGAGCGGCCATGGGCGCCCCCTAGCCCTCGTACACCAGGAGCACCGCCCGCTGGTGCGCGCACGGGCCGAGCTTCAGCCCGTGCTGCCGGGCGTGGAAGCAGCCGCAGTCGGCGCCGGTCACCCGCCCCTCGTCCGAGAGCGAGACCCGGGGCGCGTAGGTGTGGGCCGCGTCCTCGACGGCGCGGCCGGTGACGCGCGTCGTGCCGTCCGGGTCGCGCCGGGTCCCGGTGACGACGACCGCGCCGCGGGTCACGAGCGCGCGGGCGGCCACCTCCTGCGGGTCGTCGCCCAGGGTGGCCTCGGGGGGCAGGGGCCGGTCGAGCAGGGGCCGGTAGCGGTAGACGCCGCGCAGGAGGTCGTGGACGACGAGCCCGCGCGAGGCCGCGGCCACGAGGCTCGCGTGCACGTCGGCCACGGGCACGCCGGCGCCGCGCGCGACCTCGTCGGGGGTCCCGAGGCGATGCCGCTCGAGCCAGGCCAGCGGCGCGTCGCTCCCGCCCGCGCCGCGCCGGCGGGCGACGAGCGCGTCGAGGCGCGCCGTCGTCGCCCAGTCGGCGCGCGTCCAGCCGGAGAGGCCCAGCGTCACGTCGAGCCCGTCGCCCCGCGCCGTGACGAAGTAGGGCAGGCCGCGCCCGAGCAGGTGCACGACGACCCTGCGCGCGAGCGGGATCGCGCGCTCGAGCAGCCTGAGGCGGTCGCGCCCCCACACGCGGATCACCCTCGGCTCGACGGCGTCGTGCGTGGACCCGGTGAGCACGACGCGCCGCTCCCAGGGCTCGTAGACGAGCGCCGCCGGCCGACTCGGCGTGAGCTCCCACCTGAGCGCGCGCGGGCTGACCTTCGCGCGCCGCAGGCGCAGGGCGCGGCACACGTCGTGGAGGTGGACCGGGAGGAGCTCGACCCTCACCGCCTCGAGCAAGGACGCCGCGCCGAGCTGCACGAAGCCCTTCACCCAGGCGTCGGGCAGGACCACCTTCTTCTCGCGGTGCGGGGCCGCGCCGTCGGTCTCGACGGCCACGTCGTCGCCGAGCGCCAGCTCGGTGCGCCAGATCGAGCGCAGGCGCCGCACCGCCTCGTGGAGCCCGGCCGAGAAGTCGACGTTCGTCGTGCCGAGGACGACCTCCTCGCCCGGCGGCTCGTCGAGCGCCGCGCGGTCGACGCCCACCCGCGCGCAGGCGCTCCCGTCGCGGCTGAACGCCTCGAACGTCACCTGGTCGGGGTGGACGCTCACGACCGGGTCGAGGACGGCCCAGGCCTGCCGCTCCTCGGCCCAGCGGTGCTCGAGCGCGCGCCGCCGCGCGGCGTCGAGGCGCCCGCCCTCGGCCGCGGCGCGCAGGTCGAGCCAGGCCTGCAGCCAGGCCTCGAACTCCTCGCGGGCGGCCGGGGGCCGCCAGCGCAGGTCGGCGACCGCCACGTCGTGGAGGCAGAGGAGCGCCTCCCTGAGGGCGATCGGGTCCTTCACGGCGCCGCGCCAGCGCACGCGCGGCCGCTCGCGCGCGCCGGCCAACCGCACCCGCGCGCGGCCGCCGCCCGTCTCGACGCCCGACGACCCGACGTAGCTCAGCGCGACGTCCACGCGCCCGCCCTCCGCCCGTGGAACACCGTCGTCACCCGGAACGGCACCTCGACCGCCGGGAAGCGGTCGGCGACGAGCGCCAGGAGCCGGACCACCCGAGAGCGGTCGAGCTTCGACTCCGTGCGGCGGAGCTCGCCGACCACGTCGACCACCAGCCTGGCGTGCTCGGGCGCCTCGAGCGCCCAGCGGCGCAGGAGGCCGTAGAGCCGCTCCTTCTCGGCCCGCGCCGTCGCCGGCCGGTAGAGGAGGATCCGGAACATGGGCACGAGCGCGCGCAGGTCGAGCCCCTGGCCGCGCAGCCGCTCCTCGTAGAGCCCGATCCCGAGGTCCGAGGTCGCCGCGTCGGGCGACTCGGCGCAGAACACGATCAGCTCGGCCGCCTCGAAGCGCTCGAGGTGCGCGCGCACGAGCGCGCGCCCGAACGCCTGCGCGTCCGCCGCCGGCGCGTCGAGGACGCGGTAGAGCGCCTCGTTGGGCAGGCGCCCGGCGGCGGCGTCGGCCTCGAGCCGCTCGCGCGCCCACACGACGACGTCCTCGTGCGCGGCCGAGAGCAGCCGGGGAAGCTCGACGGCCGGATACGCGCCGCGCGCGACGGCGCCCCCGAGGAGCTCGAGGCCCACGGCGCGCGCGCGTGGTGTCGCGGCCCCGACGAGCGTCAGCGCGACGCGCGGGTCGAGGCCGCCCTGCTCCTCGAACGTGAGCAGCGCCCGGCGCAGGGCCTGGAAGCCGGGCTCGGGCAGCCGGTCGAGCGCCGCGGCGGCGTGCGAGGCGAGCCACGGCTCCGGCGCCGCCGGGCGCTCGGCGACCGCCGGCCGGTAGCCGCCCGGCCGCGCCGCCGGGCGTACGAGGGCGCGCTGCACCAGGTCGGGGGCGTCCTGCGGCAGGGGACCCGCGAGCAGGGCATCGAGCTGCGCCGCCGTGGCCGGGGCGAGGTCGGCGCACGTGGCCACGAGGTCGCGCCCGAGCGCGCGCGCCGCCGGGCGCGGCGCCGCCGAGAGCGCCAGCGCCGCGTCCCAGCCGACGTGCGGCGGGACGAGGCGCGCGAGCAGGCGGCGCCGCAGGAGGTCGACGATCGGGTCGACGCCCGGGTGAGCAGGGTGGCGCAGCACGAGGTCCCGGAGCGCCGGCAGGAGCGAGGCGAGCTCCGCCTCGGCGTCGGCCTGGTCCAGGACGGCGAGCACGTCGGCGACGATCGGCCAGTCGGGCGCGTCGCCCGCCGCCGCCCGCTCGAAGAGGACGGCCAGCTCGCCCGCGCGCAGGCGCTCGCGGCGGGCGCGCTGGGCGACCTGCGACAGCCCCAGCCGCCAGGCGGCCGGCGCAGGGTGGCGCAGGAGGTCGTAGAAGCGGTCCAGGTCGACCGCGAGCAGGTCGTGACCCGCGCGCTCCTCGCCCAGCCGGGCGAGCGCGTCGGCCACGGGCGGGTGCGTCACGCGCAGGAGGAGGTCGACGAGCCAGGCCGGGTCCTCGACCCAGCGCTCGACGAAGATCGGGCCCTTCCACGGCGGCGGCGGCGGCGACAGCGGCGGGGCGTCGGCGGCGGCGGGCGGCGGCGCGGGGCGCACGAGCGCCTCGTCGTCCAGGGCCAGCAGGTCAGGGCCGTCGAACGCGGGCGGCGGGGCGAGGGAGCTCTCGGCCAGCGGCACGAGCCGGGCGGCCGCGCGCGGCGGCGGCTCCGTCGCGCGCAGCACCCGCGGCAGCACGAAGGCCGACGGCGTCGCCGGCCCGAGCGCCCGCAGGAGCCGCTCGACGACGCTCCGGAAGCACGCCGGACGCGAGCGGCCGAGCGCCTTGAGGGCGCGGTAGGCGCGCCGCTGCAGGTAGGCGACCGTCTTGCGACCCACGGGGTAGGTCCCCCAGCGCGGGGCGGCGTCCAGCGTGAGCACGAGCGCGGCGAACAGGTCGAGGTCGTGGTCGGCCGGCGGCGCGTCGTCCTCGACGAGCCGCGCCTCGAGCAGCTTGAACAGCCGCTTGAACCCCTGCCACGCCCCGCGGCGGAACGGCCGGCGCAGGGCCTCGGCCACGGCGCGCGCGGCGGCGGGCGTGCCGGTGGCGTGCACGGCGACGAGCAGCTCGCCCAGGGTCTCGGGGTCCTCGCAGGCGGCGAGGAGCGTCGCGCAGGCGGGGTCGTCCTTCCGGGCGCGCGCGAGGACGTCGTCGGCGGGCGACGCGGTCACGGGGCCTCCCCGGGCAGGAGCGAGGGCGCGAGCGCGTCCGGGAAGCGCCCGGGCTCGAGTCCGGCGCGCGCCGCGCGGCGCGCCTCGGCGCGCGCGTCGAGCAGCGCCGGGCGCAGCCACGCGTCGAGGGCGCGGCGCTCGTCGTCGTCCGTCGCGGCGAGGCGGCGGCGCGCGACGACGCGCACGGCCGCGAGGCCGGCCTCGGGCGGGAGCAGGCCGGGCCTCGGCCCGAGCCCGAGCGCGACCACGACCGCAGCCGCCTCGTCGACCTCGGCCAGGAGCGGCAGGGCCCACGCCGCGTCGGGGCCGGTCGCGAGCGCGCGCAGGCCCTCCCGGTGGCGCGCCGCGTCCGCGCGCACGAGGAGGGCCCGGGCGCCCGTGAGCGCGGGGACGACCGCGAACACGAGGTCGGCGGCCTCGCGCGCGCGGGCCTCGTCGCCCTGGGCCAGGACGGCGCGCGACAGCGCCTCGATCAGCGCGGGCGAGCGGTCGCGCCAGGCCTCGCGCAGGGCGCGCGGGTCGAGGGGCGCTCCCGGGGAGGGCGGCAGGCCGAGCCGCCTCCGCAGCGCCACGAGGAGGCGGCCGGCGACGTCCTCGCCCGACGCCTGGCCTCCAGCCGGATGCTCGGCGAGGTCGTCCAGCGCCGCGCGGGCGACCTCGACCTCGGCGTCGTCGACGCGAGCGAGCGCCAGGCCTCGCCCGCCAGCGGCGTCGCCCGCGCGGCGCAGGAGCGCGAGCGCCGCGCGCAGGGCGGCCGCCCGCGACGCCGCCGGGCCGCCGCCGTCCACGACCCCGCGCAGGGCCGCCAGGGCGCCCGGGTCGCCCAGGTCGCCGAGCGCGCGCGCGGCCGCCGCGCGCACGGCCTCGCTGCCGGCCGTCAGCAGGCCGAGGAGCGCCGGGGCCGCCTCGCGCCGTTCGCGGCGGCCGAGGACGCGCAGGGCCGCCACGACCGGCCCGTCGTGCGGCTCGCCGAGGAGGGCGCCGACGACGAGGTCGAGCCGCTCCGTGCCGACCATGCGCCCGAGCACCCGCGCGACGCGCTCGACGAAGTCGTCGGCCTGCGCGCGGCCCTTCAGGGCCTCGACCAGCGGCGTCGGGTCGCCCTCGACCAGCGCCGCCTGGGGCAGGCGCTCGAGCGCCCGCACCGCCGCGAGCCGGGAGGCGTCGACCGCCGCCGCGTCCGCCGCCGCGCCCCCGCGCACGACCGCGCGCGCGCCGACCGCCTGCAGGCGCAGCCGGCACGCCTCGGCCGCGGCGGGCGGGAGGCCGCTCGCGGCCACGGCCCCGGGAGCGGCGACCAGCGCGCGCGCTGCCGCCGCGTCGAGGCCGAGGACCTCGCGCAGCGTGCGCGCGACGTCGTCGGGCCGGGCGCCCGGGTGCTCGAGGACGACCGCCGCCGTCGCCGTCGCGGGCGCCGCCTCGCTGCGCCCGCGCGCCAGCGCGAGCAGCGCGTCGCGCGCGCGGGCGAGGCCGAGCGCGCTGGCGGCGTCGGCCGCGGCGGCCTGCACGGTCGGGTCGGCGTGGCCGAGGAGGCGCAGGACCGCCTCGCCCTGCCCGGCGAGGGCCAGGCGCTCGACGGCGCGCAGGGCCGCCGCGAGCACGGTCGGGTGGTCGTCGACCAGCCAGCGGACCACGTGCGGCGGGGGG
>JAMLIC010000108.1 GCA_023954375.1 Planctomycetota bacterium | reverse complement strand
CTCCGGGCCGAGGGCCCGGCGCGAGCGGGCGCACGCGCGGCTTGCCGCGCCGAGCACCGCGAAGCGAAGGCGAGGGAGGACCCGCGTAGTGAGTCCTCCCAGCTCGCCGGCCGAGTCGAAAGGTCGTCCTCGGTCGGGCTCCAGCCGAGAGGATCGAGCCCGACCGAGGACTGATCACGGGTCGCCCAGGGCTGATGCGCGAGCATCCAGCCCCGGGCGGCCAGGCGGTGTAACCCCTGTGACGGTCATGCGATCCACCCTCCGAACACCAGGCTCACCGTTCGCTTCGGGCGCGACCACCGCGTCACCCTGGAGGGCCTCCATGCACCGTCGTCGCCTCGGTTTCACGCTCCTCGAGCTCGTCGTCGTCCTCGCGATCCTGGCCACCCTGGCCGGGCTCGTCATCTCGCAGGTCGCCATGCTGGGCCGCTCGACCGACATGGCCGCCTCGGCCAAGACGCAGCAGGACGTCGCCAACAACCTGCAGATGTTCTTCGTCCTGCAGAAGCGCTTCCCGCAGTACATGGACTCGCTCCTCGTGGCCCCCGCGGGCGGCGGCGCGCCGACCGGCGTCTACGTCCCGCAGCACGACCCCGTCACCTCGCAGCAGGTGCGCGGGCTGCCGGAGAGCAACCCGGCCCTGTTCGCCGACCTGGCCATGGAGCCGATCACCAACGCCGGCGGCCTGCAGCACCTGCGCTCGCTCACGCGCTCCGGCTTCGACTTCTTCATGGACCACGACGGGGGCGTCATCAACAGCAACGACAGCGGCACGCTCCTGCGCCCGATCACCGGGTCGCCGGCGCCCGACGTGTTCGCCGCCGTCGTGCAGCCCGGCACGCCGGCCGCGCGGCGCATCTACCCCGGCACGAACGGCGTCCCGCCCGCCGGGGTCAAGCTGATCGCGCTCGGCGTCGGGCCGCGCTCGAGCCTCGTGCCCACGACCATGCTCAACGCGCCGATCTACCCCGGCTGCGACGGCAACTACTACGGCCGCTACGTGGCGGTCTTCGCCCTCTACGCGAGCGGCGAGCGCGCCACGCTCGTGGGCGTCTGCGACCCGTACGGGCGCTTCCCGGACTACACGATCCAGCAGTACAACGAGTCGCTGCCGAACAACGCGCGGCAGGGCTAGCACCAGCGGGGGGAGGCGCGCGTGACGCGTGCCGTGAGCAGAGAGCCTGAGAACTTTTCCGCCCGCTGCACGTGCTCGACCCGCCAGAGCGAGCGATGGGGAGGCGCGGAGCGGGCCGAGCACCATGGCCCGGGCACGTACGCCGATCGCGCCCCCCTCGCGAGCGCATCACGCATCGCAGGCTTCACCCTGCTCGAGCTCCTCGTCGTGGTCGCGATCCTGGCGACGATCGCCGGCGGCGTGATCGCCACCCTCGGCGGCGTCGAGGAGGAGGCGGGCCGGGACCTGACGCGCCACCAGCTCGCCGAGCTCAAGCGCGCGGTCCTGCGCTTCCGCGCCGACACCGGCCACCTCCCGAAGCAAGGGCCGTTCGACCTGGCGCAGGGTCAGGGCGGGCCGGCGGGCGGGAGCGGGGTCGCCGGGCTCCGCGACGGGGAGACGGCGACCTGGTTCTACTCGCCGGCGAACCTCGACCAGCTCCTGCGCGAGCCGGTGCGGGCCGACGGGACGCCCGTCCTGCCGCCGTGGGTCCCCGACCGGCGGCGCGGCTGGCGGGGGCCCTACCTGTCGCGCGGCGGCGACTGGCGGGTGGCGGTCGGCGCCGGGCCGTCGCTCGCGGACGGGGCGACGCCCCTGTGGGTGCCGGGGCTGGCCGACGCCCTGCCCCGGCCGCCGCTGGTCGAGGGGACGGCGTTCCCCGCCTTCGAGTGGCGCTTCGACGTCCGGGCGATCGAGCGCCACGGCCGCCCGCTCCTCTACGTGTTCGACCCCACGGCCCCGCAGGACGCGCACCTGCGCTCGGCCTGGCTCGACGGCCGCTTCGGCACCGACGACGACGTGCGGGTCGACCTCCTCCGATGAGCCGCCGCGCCGGGTTCACCCTCATCGAGCTCCTGCTCGTCGTGTTCATCCTGGCGCTCGTCGCCCTGTCGGCCGCGAGCGTCGTGGAGGACGAGGACGACCAGCTCCGCTACGACGAGACCCGGCGCCGCATGGGCGCGCTGCGCGAGGCGATCCTCGGCCGCCCCGGCGCTCCGACGCCCTCGGGCTACGCGGCCGATACGGGGAGGCTCCCGCAGAGCATCGCGGACCTGCTGCGCAGGCCCGACGGCGTGGACCCGTGGAGTCCAGCCGCGGTCCCCCCCTCCGGCTGGCGCGGCCCTTACCTGACCACCTGGAACGACCGCTTCGAGGACGGCTGGGGGAACGGCAGCCCCGCCGACCACGTGAACTTCGGCTGGTCCGTCCAGGCCCCCCAGGCCGACTCGCTCGTGATCAGGAGCTTCGGCGCGGACGGCCAGGACGACGCCGTGGTCCCGCCTCCACGGCCGTTCGACCGCGACCTCCACCTCTCGATCGGGCCGCATGATCATCAGCTTCACTTCGTCGACTGGACGGTCGTGGTCGCGGAGCTCACCACGACGAGCGCGAGGAGCGTCCGCCTGCGGCTGCGCCACCCCGGCGAGAGCGTCATGTTCACCAGCCAGGTCGTCCCCCTCGCCGCGGGCGCGAACGCCGAGGTCACCTTCTCGTTCACCGGCGACCGCTGGATCCCATGCGGACGCCGCGCCCTGGAGCTGATCGACGAGGCGGACGACCTCCTGCTCACCCGGCCGATCGAGCTCTGGCCACGCGCCGCCCTCCCCAGCCGCCTGCCAGCCTCGTGGACGCTCCCATGATCCAGCGCTCGAGCGACCGCGTCCGCCCGAAGGACGCGCTCCTCGCCGTCGAGGAGCGCGGCGGGCGCCTCCACGGCGCCCTGCTCGCCGGGCACGCGGCGGCGGTCGACGTCGTCCGCGCCGGCTCGATCGCGCGCGGCCCCGACCTCGCCGCCGACCTGCGCGCCCTGAAGGACCTCCTGGCGGGCGACGACCCCTGCGGGCCGGCGGTGCTCGTCACGGAGCAGGTCACGGCGGTGTGCCTCACCGTGCCGCCCACCGCCGGGCTGCCGGCCGAGCGGATGACCAGCCTGGTCCGCTGGGAGCTCGAGCCGTTCCTCGCCCGCGGCGGCGAGGCGCGCCCCGCCGCCGACGAGGGCGCGCTGGCCTGCGGCTGGGCCGAGCGCGGCGCCGGCGCCGAGGCGCCGCTGTTCGCGTGTGGCATCGCGGGCCTTGCGCGGGCGGAGCTCGTCGCCGCCTTCAAGGCGGCCGGCCTCCGGCTCGAGGGGCTCTACCCGGCGCTCGGCTGCGCGGCGGCGCTGGCCGCGGGCGACCTCGCGGGCGACGTCGTCGTGCTCGAGCTCGCGGGCGACCGGATCGGCTGCACGCGCCTGGCGGACGGCCGCGTGGCCCGCTTCAGCGCCGTGCGCTGCGACCCGGGCGACCCGTTCGCCGTCGCCGACGCCTGCCTCGGGCTCGCCGGGGACGGCGCCCGCCTGGTCCTGGCCGGCCCCGTGCCCGACGCGGTCCTCGACGGCCTCGGCGCGCGGCCCTACGAGCGGCTCGGCCACCTGGCCCTCGACCCGCTGGGCGAGCCCGTCGGCGCGAGCCTCCTCGGCGCGGCGCACCACGCCCTGCGCCAGGGCGGCGGGCAGCGCGTGCCGGCCGTGGCCGCGCGCGACCCGCGGCCGCCCGTGTGGACCCGCCCCGAGGCGCGCAAGGGCGCCCTGGCCGCGGTGGCGGTCCTGGCGCTCGTCGGCGCCGAGGTGGCCCTGGGCCGGGCGCTCGCCGGGGCGCGGGCGGCGACGGCGGCGGTCTCGGCGCGCGCCGAGCAGGCCCGCGACGAGGCCCGGCTGGCGGCGGCCCTGCGCAAGCGCGCGGGTGAGCTGACGACGACGCGCGACGACCTCGCGCTCCGGCTGCGCCAGGCCGAGGAGGCCGCGGCCAGCGCCGGGCGCGCGCGCGCCCTGCTCGAGGCGGTGGCCGCCGCGGCGCCCGACGACCTCGCGGTCGACGCGCTGGTCGACGACGCGCAGGGCCTGCGCCTGTCGGGCTTCGCCCTCACGCCGGTCGCGGCGCAGCGCTTCGTGCGCGACGTCGCGCGGGCGCTCGAGCCGCTGGGGCGCGCCCCGCGCGGGCACGTGGTCCACCGCCGCAAGGGCCGGCTCGGGCTCGAGGGCTACTGGTTCGAGGCGCGCTTCACGGCAGGGAGCGAGCGATGACCCGGCGCGGCTGGATGCTCGCGGGCCTCGCGCTCGTGGTGCTCGTCAACTGGGGCTACCACCGCGTCCGCCCCCGCCTGGCCGAGGTGCGCCGCCTGGGCGCCGAGCGCGAGCGCCTGGCGGCCGAGGCCGACGCCCCCGGCGCCCCGCTCGGCCCGCTCACGGCCGAGGTCGACGGGCTCGACGCCGAGGTCGAGCGCCTCGAGGCCGCGCTCGCCGCCCTCGACGGGCGCGCGGCCGGGGCCGACGAGGTGGCCGACCTCCAGGTCCGGCTGGCGGCGCTCGCCGAGGCGGCCGGGCTGCGCCTCGAGGCGCAGGACCCGCTCGTCATCGCCGCCCCGGAGGGGCCGCGGCTCGAGGGCGACGTCCGACGCGTGGCGCAGGAGAAGGAGGCGCCGCCCTCGCGCACCGCGCGCTGGCGGCTCCGCGGCGAGTTCGGCGCCCTGTGGACCTTCCTGGCCCGGCTCGACGAGCTGCCGACCCGCGTGGTCGTGTCGAACCTGTCGCTCGAGCGCCCGCAGGACGGCCCCGACGACGCCCCGCTCGTGATCCGCCTCGAGGTGACGCTGTGAGCGGCGCGCACGACCTCCTGCGCCGCTGCGTCGAGGCCGGCGCCTCCGACCTGCACCTCGGCTGCGGGCTCCGGCCCACCCTGCGCGTCGACGGGGTCCTGCGCCCGCTCGACGACGTCGCGCCGCTCGACGAGGCCGCCGTCGAGGCGGCGGTGCGCGCGCTCCTCACGCCGCGGCAGGTCGAGGCGTTCGTCGCCCGCCGCGCGGTCGACGCCGCCGTGTCGCTCGGCCCGGGCCAGCGCTTCAGGGTCAACGCCTTCACCGAGCGCGGCCGCCCGGCCGTGGCCGTGCGCCGCCTCGACGAGCGGCTCCGCGCGCTCGACGAGCTGCGCCTGCCGCCGTCGCTCGCCCGCCTGGCCGACCTCGACGAGGGGCTCGTCCTCGTCGTCGGGCCGACGGGGTCGGGCAAGTCGACGACCCTGGCCACGATCATCGACCTGATCAACCGCGAGCAGGCCGCGCACGTGATCACGCTCGAGGACCCGGTCGAATACGAGCACACGAGCCGGCGCTCGGTCGTGCGCCAGCGCGAGCTGCACACCGACTTCGACGCCTTCCCCGAGGCCCTGCGGGCCGCCCTGCGCGAGGACCCGGACGTCCTCCTCGTGGGCGAGATGCGCGACCGGGCGACCATGCGCGCCGCGCTCATGGCGGCCGAGACCGGCCACCTGGTGTTCTCGACCCTGCACACGGGCTCGGCCGTGGGCGCCGCCGAGCGCCTCGTCGGCGCCTTCCGCTCGACCGAGCGCGACGCCGTGCGGCACCAGCTGTCGCTCGTCCTGCGCGCGGTCGTCGCCCAGCGCCTCCTGCCCTCGCCGCAGGGGCGTGTGGCGGTGGTCGAGGTCCTGTGGGCCACGCCGGCCGTCGCCAACCTGATCCGCACGGGCAAGACGAACCAGCTCCGCTCGGCGATGGAGGGCGGCGCCGCGGGCGGGATGCTCACGTTCGAGCAGTCGCTGGCCGACGCCGTCGTCCGCGGCTGGCTGGCCGAGGACGAGGCCCGCCGCGCGGCGCGCGAGGCGGGCGCCCTCGACGAGCGGCTGCGCATCCTGCGCGCCCGCCCGGCCGCGACCGCGCGCCCCGCGTCGTCACCAGCATGGAGGCCCGCGTGAGCGCCGCCGCGCAGAGACTCCTCCGCGCCGCGACCGACTCCGGGCTCCTGCGCGCGCCCGACGAGGCGGCGATCCTCGACGAGGCGCGCCGCGCGCGCCGGGACCCGGTCGAGGTCGCGACCTCGCGCCTGCGCCTCCCGCGCGAGGCGCTCTACCGGGCGCTCGCGCGCCAGCGCGGGCTGGAGTACGTCGAGCCCGACGCGCTCGCGCCCGACCCCGACCTGCTGGCGCGCGCGCCGGCGCGCCTCCTCCTGCGCAAGGAGCTCCTCCCCCTGCGCGCGGCCGGCGCGGCGGCGCTCGTCGCCACGAGCGACCCCGACGACGGGCCCGCGCTCGACGCGCTCTCGCAGGCGCTGGGCCGGCCCCTCCAGCTGGGGATAGCCGAGCCCGCGGCCCTGCGCGCCGCCGTGCGCCGCCACGTGCGCGCCTCGGCCGACGCGCCCGCGCCGGCCTGGGACGCGGTGGCCTTCCTCGACGACGTGATGCGGCAGGCGTGGCTGCGCAGGGCGTCGGACGTCCACCTCGACGCGCAGGACGAGGGGCTCGTCGTGCGCGTGCGGGTCGACGGCCGCCTGGCGCGGCTCGGGCCGCCGTTGCCGACGGACGACGGCGTGCAGCTCCTCTCGCGCGTCAAGGTCCTCGCCGGGCTCGACATCGCCGAGCGGCGCGAGCCGCAGGACGGCGGCTTCACCTGGCGTCCGGCCGGCACCCAGGAGGGGGCCCCGGAGGGAGACGGCCCCGCGGCGATCGACGTGCGCGTGGCCACGATCCCCTGCAGGGCCGGCGAGCGGGCCACGCTGCGCCTGCTCGGGGTCGAGACGCGGCGCCTGACGATCGAGCACCTGGGCTTCTCGGCCGACGACGAGCGCCGGCTGACCGAGGCGCTCGACCTCCAGCACGGCATGGTCCTGCTCACCGGCCCCACGGGCAGCGGCAAGACGACGACGCTCTACGCGGCCCTGCGCGCGGTGGCCACGCCCGAGCTCAACGTGATGACCGTCGAGGACCCGATCGAGTTCGTGCTGCAGGGGATCACGCAGATCCAGGTCGACCGCGCCGGCAAGGTGACCTTCGCCCGCGCCCTGCGCTCGCTCCTGCGCCACGACCCCGACGTCCTCATGGTCGGCGAGATCCGCGACGAGGAGACGGCCGACGTGGCCCTCAAGGCCGCGATGACCGGCCACCTCGTGCTCAGCTCGCTGCATACGAACCGCGCCGCCAGCGCCGTCGCGCGCCTGGTCGACCTGGGCTGCGAGCGGTACCTGGTCGCGTCGACCCTGCGCGGCGTGATCGCGCAGCGCCTCGTGCGCCACCTCTGCCCGCGCTGCAAGGCGCCGCGCCGGGCGACGCCGGGCGAGCTGCGCAAGCTCGTGGGCGACGCCCTGCGCGCCGACCTGCAGGAGGGCGCGCAGGTGTGGGACCCGCAGGGCTGCCCGGCCTGCCTGGGCAGCGGCTACGCGGGGCGCGTGGCGGTGGCCGAGTGCCTGTGGGTCGACGCGGAGCTGGAGGCGGCGATCGCCCGCGGCGACGGCGAGGAGGCGCTGTCGCGCCTGGCGCGGGCGCGCGGCGGGCGGTCGCTGGGGGAGGACGGGCTGGCGAAGGTCCTCGACGGGCGGACGAGCCTGGGCGAGGCGCTCATGGCGAGGATCTGAGGGACGGGCGTGAAGAGAGAGATTGGACACGGAGGCAACGGAGGAGGCACGGAGGTCACGGAGGTCCTTGGTGACCTCCGTGCCTCCTCCGGTGCCTCCCTGTCCCATTCTTCTC
>JAMLIC010000107.1 GCA_023954375.1 Planctomycetota bacterium | reverse complement strand
GCGAGCAGCCTGACCTACACGTACGACAAGGCGTCGAACGTGATCCGCACGACCGAGGTCGAGAAGTCGGACACGGGCTCGATCACCGAGACCTACTACACGGAGTCCTACTTCGACGAGCTGGACCGCCTGATCGCGACGGTCTCGCACCTCGGCAACACGCGTCGCTTCCTCTACGACTCGCGGGACAACCTGGTCCAGGTGAGCGACGCCATGGCCGCCGTGGGCATGCTCGGCCTCGGCGACATTCGCACCGCCGGCGAGCACGGCACCTTCCCGCAGGCTTCGGCGACGAGCCCGGCCGCGGTCACGCTGATCAACGGGCGCGGCAACACGACCCGCATGGTGTTCGACGGCCTGTCGCGCCTCTTGTCGACGACCCGCGACCTGCGTGCGGACGGGACCGGCGGGACGTCGATCGTCGGCTCGATCGTGACCCAGCAGAGCTGGAACGCCAACGGCCTGATCGATTCGCGCACCGACCCCAACGGCAACGCGACCCAGTACGTCTACGACCACCAGAACCGGCAGGTCGGGGAGCTGTTCGCCGACCAGACCTTCAGCTTCACGATCTATAACCGGACCGGCACGGTGGCCTCGTTCCGCGATCCGCGCGGGGTGGTCAAGCAGCTCACCTATGACGCGGTCGAGCGGCCGGTGTCGGCGAGCTTCTCGAATCTGCCGCCGGGCGTGGGCCAGACCACGTTCCAGGCATGGCGCTGGGACGGCCTGAGCCGGCGGACGCGCGCCGAGGACGACGACACGATCGTCGAGCGGACCTTCGACAGCCTGTCGCAGCTCGTGCAGGACAAGCAGCGGATCGCCACGGGCGCGCCGCGCACGTCCGCGGCGCAGGCGCTCAACGGGGAGGTCCAGGGCACCTTCCTGCGGGTGTTCGACGGCGCTGGCAACGCCCGGAAGGAGTCCTATCCGAGCGGCACGAACTTCGGGCGAACCTACGACGAGGCCAATCGCCTCGCGACGGTCTATGACGGCGGCGGGACGATCGCCACCTACTCGCACATTGGCATGGGCCGGCGACGCCTCTCCCGCACCTACCCCACGCCGGCCGTCGTCCAGTCGTTGACCTATGACGGCAATCGCCGGGTCACGCGCCTCGACGCCGTGCAGACCAGCACGAACCAGCGGATCCGCGGCTTCACCTACGCGTGGGACCGCGAGAACAATCGCCGCTTCGAGCGTCGGTTGACCGTGAACACGAACCCGTCGGAGACCGGCGGCTCGGGCGAGTTCTATCGGTATGACTCGGCCTACCGGCTCGTCCATGACGACCGCGACGCCTCGAGCGCGGCCCTGAACGCGGTGTCGAACAACGCGGCCACGGTCACGTCGCCGGCGATCGACGTGCTCAAGGCCACGACCTACATGCTGGACCAGGCCGGCAACCGCCGGCAGGTGGCGGAGGACGGGGTCACGTCGCTCTACCACCTGGCCTCGGCCGCGCCCGCCGACCTGGCCATGAACCAGTACACGCGGATCGGGAACACCTGGCGCAGCCATGACCAGGCGGGCAACACGATCAGCTCGAGCGAGCTGGGTGTCCAGCGCTTCTTCGACGCCGAGAACCGGCTGGTCCAGTGGACCCAGGGCGCCAAGGACATTCGCTACCGGTACGACGCCCTGGGCCGGCGCGTGCTGAAGCAGGACGCGAACGCCAGCTTCGCCACGATCCTCTACTTCTACGACGGCTGGCACGACGTCGAGGAGACGACCGCCGCCGGCGTGGTCACGAAGCGCTTCGTCTTCGGCGAGAACGTCGACGAGCCGCTGCGCGTCACCCTGCCCGACGTGGCCGACGTCAACGGCAACAGCAACACGACGGAGCTGATCGACCTCTACTACCACCAGAACTCGCTCGGCTCGGTCGTGGCGCTGACCACGGCCAGCGGCACGGTCGTCGAGAGCTACCGCTACTCCGCGTACGGTCAGCCGAGGATCTTCGACCAGAGCGGGACCGAGGTGTCGACCACGCAGGTCGAGCAGCCGTTCATGTTCACCGGGCGCCGGTGGGACTTTGAAGAGGCGTCCGGGCTCTACTACTACCGGCACCGGTACTACGACCCTGCCGCGGGGAGGTTCGGCTCTCGAGACCCCAAGGGGCTCTGGGGAGACGCTGCGAACAGCGGTAGCGGGCAAGCCTACTGCGGAGGCAACCCGGTGAACCGGGTGGACCCTTATGGTCTGGAAACAGTTACTGCGACAACCATAGCAATCGGAGCCGCCGAGGGTGCTGGCGCGGCGGCTGCCGGTCCCATCGTCGTCGCCGTCGTCATTGCGGGCGTTGGCGGTTATGTGGTCTGGGAGTTCTACGAACTGCTCGGCCTTTGGAACGCAGAAGAGGCAGCGCGGAGAACAGCGGAGTACATGCAGAAGCGTGCTGCCGAACACGCAGCACGGCTTGCAAGGGAGGCGGCCAGGAAAACAGCAAAGCGACCCAGGATCGACACTGTCCCCGACATGGACGACTTCCCTGAGGACGCGAAGGAGCGCCCGCGTCCACCACTGCCCCCTCCCGGTTCCGACGAGGAGGACGATCGAGGCAAGGAGCACCAGCATCATGTATTCCCGCAGGAGTACGCCTACTGGTTTCTTGATCGCTATGGGATCAACGTTGACGAGTTCACGGTGATCCTCCCAGCAGCGCTCCACGACATGCTCCACTGCGGGCGGGGCTTGCCCGGGATAGGCAAGGGAGGCTGGTGGAATACTTTCCTCATCGAGCGGATCCGAGCTCGCGAGCGCGAGAAGGGCCAGAGGCTCACCAGAGAGGAGGTCTTGGAGGTCGGGCAGAAGATGCTCGATGACTTCCAGTTGGGCGCATTCCCTTACCCTACCCGTTACTGGGACTGCAGCCGACGGAAGTGGGGACGAGGCGTGCCCCTGGGCCCCTGGCTTTGACGACCCCTTCCTTAGAAAATGCAGGGGGCGGAGCGGAAGCGAGCGCAGACGAGTGCGCCAGGAGGATGATTACTGGTGGCGACCAATGCTTGGTCAGGCGAATGGCGTTCAAGGCTTCAAGAGAGGCTTCATGCCGCGGGCCACTCGTCTGTGCTGGAACTTCTGCGTGCGTACCCTGGACTGCCGATGAGGTCTCTTGCTCGTCAATTGGGCCAAGACGTCGCACCCGTTCAGTTGCTTGCGGCTTCGTTTGGAGAGGCAATTGCGGCGGGCATGATCCGGGAGCTTGCAAAGGACATCCTCGTCAGGCGAGTCAGGGAGAACTTCCCAGACGGCTGGGACACGGAGGAGGCGGGGCTGTCCCGTCGAGCGGCGGCGTTGGGAGACTGGACGGCCGAAATTCTGGTTCATGCTGGCGAACACACGAGGAGCAGCCTGCACGCAGTTTCGGACGCCATAAAGAGATCCGCAGGGCCTGGGTGGAGGCCCGAGGGACCAGATGACCCCCTCGTCTACGCTGCCTTCGAAGAGGGGTGGCCCAGCTGCTGACGAGCGCGTCCACTCATCAGCCCGGCATGCAGGCGAGTGACGAGCCGGGAGCCTGAGCCCTCTCTGGCACGCCGCCCTCTACGGGTACGGGCATGAGGCCAGAGCGCCCCGGATCAGCGATCGCGGGGCGCCACCGACGCCCCGCCACCCACGCGGAGGCGCGCCGACCCCCGCCGACGGAGCGCTCTGCCCCACGAATCGCCCTCTCCGGCCGCCCCTCCGGAAGCGCGGCCGCGACCCGAGGGCGGGTCGTGACGCGGATCGCGCTGGCCCCGGCGCGCCGTCACGGCGGCCTCCCGCGGCGGCGCCGCAGGACCTGCTCGAGGTCGCGGCGCACGAGTAGGGGCGAGGGCGCGATCGGGACGCGGACCAGCGCGCGCTCCTTGCACGCCCGGCACACGTCGGGGTCGAAGCCGAGGCGCTCGCGGACGACGTCCTGCCAGGCGGCGTCCTCGTCGAGGGCGGCGGTGTGCTCGTCGCCGCCCTCGAGCTGCGCGGCGTAGCCGCAGCCGAGGCCCTGCTCGGCGATCCGCCGCCGCGCGAGCGCCAGGCGCGCCCGGTGGCGCACGGTGAAGAGGCCGTAGTGGCGCAGGCGCACGAAGCCGCGCGGGAGGACGTGCTCGGTGAGCCGCCGCACGAGCTCGGCGCCGGTGATCGTCGTCGTCTTGCCGCCCTTGGTGACGAAGGTCACGCGCTCGCCGTCGTACTCGACGATCCGCGCCGACGAGAGACCGACCCGCCGCGCGTAGCGACCCAGGTACTCGTAGGCGCGGTCGCTGCGGAGCGTCTTCTTCGAGTAGGCGTGCCAGGGCCGCCGCCGCAGGTCGCCGAGGAGCGCGTCGAGGTCGCGCTCGCTCGTGCCGGACGGCAGCGCGAACTGCCCTGCGGCGCGGAACCGCTGCACGCGGGCGAGGAGCGCGTCGCGGAAGCGGTCGCGCAGGGCGAGGTCGGCCGGGAGGAAGCACTCGCCCCGGCGCGGCACGACCCACGTCGACCCGTCGGGCGAGAGCCCGCCGACGGCCAGGACGACGTGCGCGTGCAGGTGGTACTTCAGCCGCCGGTTCCAGGTGTGCAGGACCGTGGTGAAGGCGGGCGTCGCGTCGCCGACCACGCGGCGACAGCCCCAGCGCACGGCGTCGGCGACGGCCTTCATGTACTCGCCGTAGAGCCGGTCCCGGCTGGCACGGAAGAGCGGCCGCAGCCGGCCGGGGAGCGTGAAGACCAGGTGGTGGTGCTCGACGTCGAGCGCGCGCTGCCTGCGCACCTCGACCCAGCGCAGCGCGCGCACGGCGGGGCACGTCGGGCAGTGCCGGTCGCGGCAGGCGTGATACACGAGCTCGCGCTCCCCGCACGCGTCGCAGCGCACGAGGTGGCCGCCGAGCCCCTCGGTGCGACAGGAGACGAGGTGGCGCAGGGGGCAGCAGCCGAGCCATGCGGACCGTCTCTACGCCGCGCGTGTCGAGACGTAGTGCCAGATGGAGGCATCAAACGTCGCAAGATCGACGGACAGAATTTCAGCCGCTAGTTCCGCAACGGCTTTGAGACCATCGTAGGACCCCTGGACGACGCCAGCCCTGGCGGAGAGTGTCCTTACGTGACGGTCGACGGCGAGCGTTGGGGTCCCGACGAGCACTCCCAGGTAGTCCACGGTCTTTGGCCCTACTCCCTTCAAGGACATCAGACGGGAACGGTTCTCGGCGGAACGGAGCCAATCCCCCATCGTGGGCTCGTCGTCAACTCCCTCCTGCAGGAAGAAGCCTGCCAGAGCGGCGAGCCGCCTGGGCTTCTCGTGGTGCTTCCACTTCAGGAAAACCTCCGCGCCTTCGTCCTCAATGACGCGAAGCAGACCGTGGGTCGTACGCGCATGCGCTGGCCAACGCCTGAGGATTCGCTGCACTCTGGGCAGAACAACGGAGCGGTAGCTGAGTCCCGCTTGCAGTGTGGTGTCGCTCAGCGTCGCTCCGATGTGGTTGTAGGCGCAGGAGCGTCGTGGTCGCCACTCGAAGTCGCGAAGTGCCGCCACGAACTGTGCGAGCCGTTCCGCATTCACACGAAGTCGCGAGTCCACTCATGCGTCTTCGGCAGCGGAGTGCAGGGACTTGAGGATGTTCGCTACGGCTTGTCGAGCTCTCGGATCGCCTCGAGCCGATCAACGCAGTTCGGGCATGCCCCGCAGGGGATCCGCGGGCCGAGGAGGACCCGACCGTGGGTAGTGCCAGGCACCCCGACCGGGGACAGGCCCGAGCTCTGGCTGGAGAGCGGGACCAGTCGACTGGAGTAGCGGGGTGCGTACGTAGCGGTAGGCTCGCCGGGCAAGCGAGCTGGCACCAGCGGAGGAAACGAGGCACTACTCGAGGGTAGGCGGGCCCGTCGCGGCGGGGGCGACGCGCGCGCCGTGGAGGCGCGGCAGGCCGTAAGCGCCGTGGGGGAAGACGACGTCACGCTCTCCGCCACGCCAGGCAGTCCGCGCGACCCGGTAGCTGACGCGCCAGTTGACGAGCTCGGCCAGGAGCGCGATTCGACGGGTCTGATCGCGGCAAGCGATCCGCGGGTTGCGGCCGAACGTGGGGAAGGTGTCGCCGGCGCTCTCTCGGGGGTCCTGGTTGCGGACCGCGTCGGGGCCGAGGACGCGCGTGAGGCCTTGGGCGCGGCGCTCGGCCAGGATCTGCGCGACGCGCGCGTCGAGGAGCCGGCGGAAGTGGGCCCGAACCTCGGCGAGGCTCATGTGGTCGTAGCCCGGCGGTGGCGTGATCTCGAACGTCACCGAGGTCGGGAGCTTGCGGCGGTCCCGACGGTCCGGCCGCGGCGCGGGCTCCTTCGGTGGACGCGCGCCGGGCCGCGGCGGGCGGCCGCCACGGTCGCGCCGTCGGGCGGCGCCTCCGCCACGGCGCGCGGCCTCGCGCCGCGCGCGACGGAAGGCGACCAGGGCGGCGGGGTGGGTGGGCTCCCAATCGGCGGGTCGCCGTCCGCCGAAGAAGGCCGACTCCGGCCGCGCGACGGTCACGGTGCGACCGAAGTCCTCGGGAAGGAACCTGACGCCCGGCCAGTCCTCCGGCCGCTCGACGAGCCCGTCCTTGACCGGGTTGCTCCAGAGGTAGAGCAGTTGCTCCTCGAGCGTGGCCTTGTCGAACACCTCGACGTTGTCGTAAGAACCAACGCACCAGAAGTTCTCCCCTCTCCCGTAATGCGCGTTGAGCGCCCGCGCCGTGAGCGAGTGGAACGACTCGAAGAAGTCCGAGAGGCGGGCCTCCGGGGCGTCGTCGGTCGCGCAAGTGTGGTGGTGCGTGGACTCGGCCATGAACGCGTGAAGGTCGACGCCGTGCCGGTTCACGGCGACTCCGAGCGCGTAGAGGACGACCTGATTGACTTCAGGGCTCGGCGTGAGGAAGAAGCAGCGGCGCGCAGTACGACGCGTCGCCGTGTGCGTGCGGCCGGGGACGAGGCGACGAGCGATCGACATGCGGCGGTGGCCTCGTCGGCGTGGGCTGCATGCCATGGGCCGCTCCGCTCGCGCCGCAGGTCGCGCTCGATCGGGCGGTTGCGCGACCTCGTCTCCGGCCATGGTGCGCGGATCGGGCACGGCCGTGGGCAGGTCCTGCCCACTCGTCAGCCCGCATGCCGGGCACCGTAACCGAGCGGGTGCGGCGCCCCACTCGCGAAGTCGACAGACCTTGGCCCCCATGTCCCCCTCCGCGCCGCCCGCCGCGCGCGGCCCTGTCTTCACGGTAGGGCCGACCCGGAGGAGCGTCTTCGAACCGCACGGAGTCGAGTAGGCCGCAGGCGGTCAGCGCGCCACGCGTGCTCGCGACGCGCCCAGGAACTTGCGCAGCCGCTCCAGCTCCGCCGCGAGCTCCGCGCGGAAGCCGCGCTCTTTGGGGGCGGCGCGCTCGAAGCCCACGTCGACGACGAGCCCGCCCCCCTCCACGCGCGCGTTGCCCCACCCGATCACCCGATCGCGCCACAGGAGCGGCAGGGCGTAGTAGCCGCGCACCCGCCTCGCGACCGGCGTGTAGGCCTCGAACCGGTAGGCCCAGCCCCACAGGTGCTCGAAGCGGGCGCGGTCCCACACGACGGGGTCGAACGGCGCGAGGAGGCGCGCCGTGCGCGGCGGGTCGGCCGGGGCGGCGTCGCGCGGCAGGAGGTACGCGACGCCGTCGACGACCACGCGGGCGAGCTCGCCCGCCTCGAGGAGCGCGCGCAGGGGGGCGGGGGCGCGCGGCGCGCGCCGGCGCAGGCGGCTGGCGAACGCGCGCACCAGGCGCTCGGGCGCGGGCGCCATCACCGACGCGACGGCGCGCACGAGGTCGCGCGCCGCCTGGGGCGGCACCGGCGGCTCCGCCGGCGTGACCGCCGCGTAGACGCGCACCCCCGACTCCCGGCGCACGACGCGCAGGAGCCCGCGGCCGTGGAGGCGCTCGAGGGCCATCGTCGTCGCCTTGGAGCGCCCGCCCCACGCGTTGGTGCGCCGCGCGCGGCCGTGGTGCGCCTCGAGGTCGCGCGGGTGGACCTGGCCGAGCGAGCGGACCGTGTCGAGCACGCGCCGCTCGAGCGCCGTCATGCCCGCAGTGCGCGCCGGGTGGGCCAGGCGCCAGAGCGGCCGCGAGAGGAAGCCGTAGGCGTAGAGGTAGCCCTCCTCGACCTCGAGCCCGGGGTAGGCGCGCTCGAGGTCGCCCACGCGGTAGCCCGCGACCCGGTGGCGCAGGATCAGGTCCTGCGCGCAGGCCGGCGCGCGGATCGGGTCGGCCTGCACGAACCCGGCCCGCTCGAGCGCCGCCGGCAGGTCCGGGCACGGCGCGAGCGACCGGGTGACCGCCAGCGCGCGCAGGTCGTCGAGGCGCATGGCCGGAGTGTAAGGCGCGCCGGCGCGCCTGGGTCCTGCACAGGGCGACCGACACCAGGCATGGTGGGCAGCCCCGCTCACACGAGGGCTCACGAAGGCTCGGTCCGCGACACCGCCAAGGCGACGACTTCGCACCGCCAGGACGCCACCCGGGCGCTGGACCGGGACCCGCTTCGCGGGTCTCCGGTCCTCCTTCATGGCGACGGGCGGAACGCAGCGACGAGCGAGGCGAGGCCGCGGAGGACGAGGCGAGGCGGCGCGGGGGCGGGGGGGGGGGGGGGG
>JAMLIC010000106.1 GCA_023954375.1 Planctomycetota bacterium | reverse complement strand
CCCCCCCCCCGGGGGGGGCCCCCCCCCCCCACCCCCCCGCCGGGGGGGGGGGGGGGGGCCCCCCCCGCGGCCCGGACGCGGGCGACCTCGCCGGTCGCGAGCTCGCGGGCCAGCGGCGCGGCCCACGCGGCGCCGTGGTCGGCCAGGAGGGCGGGCCGGCGCCGCAGGTCGTCGAGCGTCACCAGGAGCCAGCGCGTCCGCGTCGGCTCCGCCCGCGACCGGCGGGCGAAGAGGGCGTCGCCGCACGCCTCGCGCGCGCCCTCGACCTGGGCCGGGAACGCGCGCCGGAAGGTATCGGCCAGCGCGCGCCGCGGGGCGTAGACGAGGCAGGCGCGGGTGAAGTGGAGCGGGCGGCGGCCGAAGCGCGCCGCCTGCGCCTCGAGCCCGGCGTCGAGGAAGCCCCGCGTGAAGCCGCCCGGCGTGTCGAGGTGCGCGCGGAGCGGCGCCTCGAACGCGCGCGCCAGCGCGTCGATCGCGTCGGGGTACGTCTCGCCGCGGTCGGGGTCGTAGAGCGGCGCGCGCGGGGAGAACGTCGCCGGCAGGCGGTCCCGCTCGAACACGAGCGTCCCGAGCGCCGTCTGCAGCGCCTCGTCGAACACGTTGGGGCGGCCCGCGTTCAGCACGCCCTCGCGATCGACGAGCGCCCGCGCGACGGCGACTCTCGCCTCGAAGGGCATGAGCCCGACGAACGCGTGGCCGAGCTCGTGCACGGTCGTGCCGAGCAGGGCCGCGGCCTCCTCGTCGCGGGCGCCCCAGCCCCGCGGGACCACGATGACCATGTGGCTCCCCGCCTGCGTGGCGCCGAGCGCCGGGTCGCGCGACGGCGTCCAGAGGAGGTCCACGTGGAGCGTCGGCGGCAGCCGGTCCTCGACGCCGAAGAAGCGCGCGGCGCGGGCGACGAAGCCGTCGAGGTCGGCCTCGCGGGCGAGGCGCTCCAGGCGCTCGATCAGCGGGGCGAAGCGGCCGACGCCCGCGAGCCCGGCCGCGACCCGCCCCGCCTGGGCGTCGAGGAGCCGCTCGAGCACCTCGGCGTCGGCCGGCGCGAGGCCGAGGCGCGCGGCGGCCTCGGCGGGGGTGGCGGCCTCGAGGAAGGCCAGGTCGAACGCCTCGGTCGGGTCCTCGCCGGGCGCCGGCGGGAGCACCTGCTCGAGCCCCGGCGGGAGCGAGCGTCCGGGCGGGCGGTAGGCCTCCTCCCAGCGCTCCCGCAGGCGCGCGTACTGCCGGACCGCGAGCGGCCCCGGCGCGCCGAGGTCGACGAGGCCCGGCTCGCCGCGGGCGGCGCGGTCGAGGACCTGCTGGCGGCTGGCGAGCTCGTTGGTGCGGAACACGACCCGCACGGGGTCGGCGGCGGCGGGCGCCGCGGCGAGCGCGCCGAGCAGCGCCGCCAGGGCGAGGGGACGTCGCACGGAGGCCTCCGGGCCGCCGCTCCGCACGCGCCGGGCCGCGCGCAACCCGTGGCGCCGCCGTGCGCGGCGGTCCAGGGTCGGACGCCGTGCGGACCGCGGTCGACCTGGGCGCGTCAGTCCGTCACGACGTCCGGCCCGAGTCGAGCAGGGGCACGAAGCCCTCCTCCTCGCCAAGGCCGCGAGGAGGCGCAGCTCGCGCTCGAAGCGCGCCGCCGCCGCGTCCGCGCGGAGCACCTCGAGCGCGACCTCCGCGCCATCGGGGCCCCGAGCCCGCAGGACGACGCCCAGGCCCCCGTGGCCCAGCACGCCCTCCACGCGGTAGGCCCCGATCACGCGGCTCACGCGGGGGGAGCTTGGCAGCGGGCGCGCGGCCGCGCGACGATGCTGCACGGCGCCGCAGCCGGCGCGCGCCGTTTCGGCACTCGCGCCGCGGCGCCACGGCGCGGCCGCTGGTTCCGCGCGGCGCGGAGCGTGCGTTACGGCGCGCGGGCCCGAGCGCCGGGGGCCCGGAGGCCCATGGCAGCCAAGGACCCCGTCGACGCCTTGAAGCGGTCCATCCACGACCTCGAGGCTCGAGTCCCCGAGATGAACGCCGCGCTGTTCGAGCTGAGAGGGCAGCGCGACCTCGCCGAGGCGGAGCTGACGAAGGTCCGCGACACCGAGCGGGAGCTCGTGGAGAAGATCGGCGCCGCCGTCGCCCGGGATCGCCACGACGTCGCGCTGAACTACGCGGTCACGCTGGGTGAGGTCCGCCGCGAGGTCGAGCGCCGCGCCCACGCGCACGAGGTCGCTCGCGAGGCCTTCGCGCGCGCCCAGCGGCACAAGCGGGCGCACCTCGCCGAGGCCGAGCGCCGGATCGCGGAGGCCAAGGACGCGCTGGCCACCCGGCGCCTGGCCGAGTGGCGCGAGCGGGTCGCGGCGTCCCTGCGTCGCCTGCGGCGCTCCTCCCCGCCGCCCGCCGCGCACGACGAGCTCGTCCAGGCGCTCCGCGCGCGCGCCGCCGAGGCGGAGGCGTCGCTCGCCGCCGCCGTCGAGGACCTCGACCCGTCCGCGGAGGTCGACCGCGACGCCGCGCGCCTCCTCCTCGACGCCCTCCGGCGCGAGGTCGACCACGTCGAAGAGCGGCTCGGCGCCACGCGCCGTCAGCTCGAGGCGCTCGAGCGGCGCTTCGGGCCTGGCTGACGGCCGAAGCGCTCGTCTGCGCTCGCCTCGACGTCTTCCGCCCCCAGGCTTCGTCGAAGCGGCCTCGCGGCGGGAGGACGTCGTCCCTCCGGCTGGAGGTCAAGGCGCTCTGGTGACTCACGTCGGGGGGCGGCGGTTCGCGAAAGCCCCCACCTCCGGGCGAGGTGGCGCGGGACACGGGCGTCCCGTCGCGACCACGCGCGGGCTCCGGACGCGGCGCGGGACGTGCACCGGCGGTGCGCCTCCCGGGAGGCACGCGTGCGCACGGAGGTCCTCGTCGCCTGGAGCCACGCGGCCGCGTTCGGCATGCTGGGGGTGGCGCTGCTGCTCGGCTTCGTGCGCTTCGCCCTGGGGCCGACGCTGGCCGACCGCGTCGTGGCGCTCGACCTGATCGGCTACCTGATCATCGGCTTCATGACCGTCCACGCGGTCGACGCCCTGCGCCCGGCGTTCCTCGACGCGGCGCTGGCGCTGGCGCTGTTCGTGTTCCTCGGCACGGTGATCTTCGGCCGCTACATCGAGCGCGAACAGATGAAGACCGCCGCGGGCGCGGAGGGCGCGACGTGATCGACGTCCTCGCGAGCGTCGTCCTCCTCCTCGGCGCGGCCTTCATGCTCGTCGCCGCCCTCGGCGCGCTCCGGTTCCCGGACCTGCTCATGCGCATGCACGCCGTGACCAAGGCCGGGGCCCTCGGCGTCGGCCTGATCGCCGTGTCCGCCGCCCTGCTCTTCGACGACGTCAGCGCCGTGACGCGGGCCCTGCTCATGGTCCTGTTCGTGTTCATCACCCTGCCGGTGGCCGCCCACGTGATCGGCCGCGCCGCCTACTTCTCGGGCGTGCCCTTGTGGGCCGGCACCGTCGCCGACGAGCTGCGCCCGGCGATCGACCGCCGCCGCGGCCTCGCCGGTCGGGAGGGCGGCTGATGGGCCTCCTCCTCGTCGTGGCCGCCGGGTTCGTGGCCGCGGCCGTGGCGCCCTGGGCGGCCCGCCGCGAGGCCGGGCGGCGCTGGCTCGGCCCGGCGTCGGGGGCGCTCGCGCTGCTCCTCGGCCTCGCCCTCCTCCTCATGGCCCGCGCCGCGCCCGAGGTGGCCCTGCCCTGGGTGCCGCCGCTCGGCGTCGAGCTGGCCCTGCGCCTCGATGGGCTCGGGCTCCTCTTCGGCCTGATCGTCACCGGCGTCGGCGCCGCCGTCCTCGTGTACGCCGGCGCCTACCTGCGCGGCGACCCGCTCCTGGGCCGGTTCTTCTGCTACCTGCTCGGCTTCATGGCCGCCATGCTCGGCCTGGTCCTCGCCGACGACCTCGTCACGCTGTTCGTCTTCTACGAGCTGACCTCGCTCGCCTCCTACCTCCTGATCGCCTACGAGCACGAGCGCGCCGAGGCCCGCGCGGCGGCCCTGCAGGCCCTCCTGATCACCACCGTGGGCGGCATGTGCCTGCTCGTGGCCCTGCTCCTCGTGCAGCAGACGACGGGGACGCTCCGGCTCTCCGAGCTCCGCCCCGAGGCCCTGCGCGAGGGCCCCTACCTGACGATCCTCCTGCTCGTCGCCGCCGCGGCGTTCACGAAGTCGGCCCAGGCGCCGCTGCACCCGTGGCTGCCGGCCGCCATGGCCGCGCCCACGCCGGTGAGCGCCTACCTGCACTCCGCCGCCATGGTGAAGGCCGGCGTGTTCGTGCTCGCGCGCCTGTCGCCGGCGCTGGGCGGGACGACCGCCTGGACGGCGCTCCTCGTCTCGGCCGGCGCCGTGACCGCCGTCGCCGGGGCGTGGCTCGCCCTGCGCGAGACCGACCTCAAGCGCGTCCTCGCCTACACGACCGTCTCGGCGCTCGGCCTGCTCACGCTGCTCCTGGGGGTCGGCGGGCGCCGGGGCGCCGAGGCCTTCGTCGCCTACGCGCTCGGCCACGCCCTCTACAAGTCCGCCCTGTTCATGGTCGCCGGCGCGATCGACCACGCGGCCGGCACCCGCGACGTGCTCGCCCTGCGCGGCCTCGCCCGCGCCGCGCCGGCGCTGGCGCTCGTGTGCGGGGCGGCGGCCTGGTCGTTCGCCGGGCTCCCCCTGTCGCTCGGCTTCGTCGGCAAGGAGCTGGCCTACGAGGCGGCCTTCCTCGCCGGGGGCGACCTCGTCGTGGGCGCGCTCGTCATCGCGGTCGGCCTGGCGAGCGCCGGCATGGCCGCCGCGGCCTGCCTGGTCGCCGTGCGGCCGTTCCGCGCCCGGCCCGACCTGCCGGCGTCCGAGGCGGCGCAGCGCGCGGCCGCCCACCCGCCCGAGGCCGGCCTCTGGGGCCCGCCCGCCGCCTGCGCGGCGCTGGGCGTCGTCCTGGGCGTGCTCCCGTGGCTCCTCGACCCGCTGGCCTCCTGGGCGGCCGGGTCGATCACCGGCGCGCCGGTGACCGCGCACCTCGAGGCCTGGCACGGGCTCACCCCGGCGCTGGGCCTCTCGACCGTGTCGGCCGTCGTCGGCCTGGGCACCTACCTCGCCTGGGACCACGTGCGCGGCGCGGCGCCCCTGCGCGCGCTCGGGGCCGCCCTCGACCGCGCCCCGGCGCGGGCCTACGACCTGGCGCTGGCGGGCACCCTGCGCCTGGCCGCCTGGCAGACGCGCACCTTCCAGACCGGCAACCTGCGCGACTACCTGGCGGTGATCCTCGGGACGCTCGTGGTCCTCGGCGGGCTGGCGCTCCTGCGCGTCCCGGCGCTCGACCTGCCGGCGCGCGAGGCGCTGCCGGCGCGCGACTGGCTCGTCGTCGCCCTGCTCCTCATGGCGGCGCTGGCCGCCTGCGCGCCGCCGGTGCGCTTCGCCACGATCGTGGCCCTGTCGATCGTCGGCTACGCGGCGGCGCTCGTCTACCAGAACTACGGCGCGCCCGACCTCGCGCTCGTGCAGGTGCTCGTCGAGACGCTGGTCGTGATCCTGTTCGTCCTCGTGCTCGCCGACCTGCCGCTGCCCGCGCGCGCCCGCCCGCGCGGGCTCCGGGCGGTGAGGGACGTCGGCGTGGCCCTGGGCGCCGGGGCCGTGGTCACGACCGCCATGCTGGCCGTGCTCGCCACGCCGTTCGACGACAAGCTCGGCCGCTGGTACGCCCACAACGCGGTCGAGCTGGCGCACGGGCGCAACGTCGTCAACACGATCCTCGTCGACTTCCGCGCCTTCGACACCCTGGGCGAGGTGATCGTCGTCGTCGTGGCGAGCATCGGGGTGGCCGTGCTCCTGCGCGGCGTCGTCCGCGCTGCGCCCGAGCCCGTGGCCGGCCCCGTGCCCGAGGGAGGCGTCGCGTGACCCCCCCGGTCTCGATCGTCCTCCACACCACGACGCGGCTGGTCGTCCCGATCATGCTCCTCTTCTCGCTGTTCCTCCTCCTGCGCGGGCACAACGCGCCGGGCGGCGGGTTCGGCGGGGCGCTCGTGGCCGTGGCCGCCTACGCCCTCTACTCGATCGGCACGGGCTGGCGGCGGGCGCACGAGGCCCTTCGCTTCGCCCCCGAGTCGATCGGCGCCGCCGGGCTGGCGCTCATGCTCGCCAGCGCCGCCCTGGCGCTCCTCGCCGGCCACCCCGCGTTCCACGCCCTGCGCCAGGACGCGCGCGTCCCCGGCCTGGCCGACGTGGACGTGGCCACGCCGGCCCTGTTCGACCTGGGGGTCTACCTGGCCGTGTTCGGCAGCATGATCACGGTCGTCCTGGCGCTGGTCCACCGCGCCAGGGTCATGACGGAGTGACCGCGTGGAGGTCGTGCTCGCCTACGTGGTCGGCGCCCTGGTGACCCTCGCGGTCCTCCTGCTCCTGCGGCGGAGCCTGGTCAGCGTCGTCGTCGGCCTCCTCGTCCTCGGCAACGCCGTGAACCTGCTGATCATGACCATGGGCCGCCTGACGCGCGCCGCGCCGCCCCTGGTCGAGGAGGGAGCGCTCCTGCCGGAGGTCCCCTTCGCCAACCCGCTGCCGCAGGCCTTCGTGCTCACGGCGATCGTGATCAACTTCGGCCTGCTGGCCTTCTCGCTCGTGCTCACGGCCAGCGCCCGGGCGATCGCCGGCACGGTCGACCCGCACGAGCTCGCGGGGCCCGAGGACAGCCCGCCCGCCCGCGTGGAGGCGGCGGCGTGACGGCCGACCTGCTGCTCGCCCTGCCGCTCCTCGTGCCGCTCGCGACGGCGGTGACGGTCATGCTGACGCGCGGCCTGCCGCGTCTGCACGGCCCGCTGAACGTGGCCTGCATGGCCGTCCTCGCCGCCCTGGGCGCGGCGCTGCTCGCGCGCGTCCACGACGGCGCGGTGCTCGTCACGTTCCTCGGCGGCTGGCGCGCGCCGTTCGGGATCCCGCTCGTCGCCGACGCGCTCAGCGCGACCATGGTCCTCGTCACGGGCCTCGTGGCGGGCTGCGTGTGCCTCTACGCGCTGGTCGACATCCCGCCGCGGCGGGCGCTCGTCTACCACGCGGTCACGCCCGTGCTCGTGGCGTCCGCGAACGGCGCCTTCCTCACGGGCGACCTGTTCAACCTCTACGTCTGGTTCGAGGTCATGCTCATGAGCTCGTTCGTGCTCATGGCCCTCGGCGGCGAGGCCCCGCAGGTGCGCGGCACGGTCAAGTACATGGCGACGAACCTGGTCAGCTCGACCCTGTTCCTCGCCGGCGTCGGGCTCCTCTACGGGCTGGCCGGGACGCTGAACATGGCGGAGCTCGCCCACCGCGCGCCGACGCTCGGCGAGCCGGCGCTCGTCTCGGTCGTGGCCGTCCTGTTCATCGTGGCGTTCGGCACCAAGGCGGCCGTGTTCCCGCTGTTCTCGTGGCTGCCCGCCTCCTACCCGACGCCCCCGGTCGCGACGACGGCGCTCTTCGCCGGGCTGCTCACGAAGGTCGCCGTCTACGCGCTCCTGCGCACCTTCACGCTGATCTTCGTGCACGACGCGGGCTTCACCCACGGCGCGCTCCTGTGGATCGCGGGGCTGACGATGGTCACGGGCGTCCTCGGCGCCGTCGCCCAGGACGAGGTGCGGCGCCTGCTCTCCTTCCACATCGTCAGCCAGATCGGCTACATGGTCATGGGGCTGGCGCTGCTCACGCCGCTGGCGCTGCTCGGGGCGATCTTCTTCACGATCCACAACATCCTCGCCAAGACGAACCTGTTCCTGATCGGCGGCGTCATGGCCCGGCTGGGCGGCTCGTTCGAGCTGGGGCGCCTCGGCGGCTTCTACCGCGCGCAGCCGCTCCTCGCCGGGCTGTTCCTCGTGCCGGCCCTCGCGCTGGCCGGCGTCCCGCCGCTCTCCGGCTTCTGGGGCAAGCTCCTCCTGGCGCGCGCCGGGCTCGAGGTGGCGCAGTACGCGATCGTGGCCGCGTCGCTGGCCGTCGGCGTCCTGACGCTCTACTCGATGATGAAGATCTGGTCGAAGGCCGTGCTCCCCGCTGCGTCCGACCCGGCGCGCCCGCCCGGGGGCCCGGTCCCGCGGGCGCAGCTGGTCGCGATCGCGGTCCTGGCCGCGAGCACGGTCGGCCTGAGCGCGCTCGCCTGGCCGGTGTGCGTCGTGCTCGGGCGGGCGGCCGACGGGCTCCTGGCGCCGAGCGCCTACATCGAGGCGGTGCTGCGCGCGTGATCGACCTCGGGCTGCTCGTGCTGCTGGTGGCGGTGTGGCTGGGGCTCAGCGGGCTGACGCTCCCGGACCTGGTGATCGGGGTCGTGCTCTCGGTCCTCGTCCTGTGGTGGGCGCCGGAGCCGCAGACCCCCGGGCGCTCGCTCCGGGAGCGCGTGGTCCGCGGGCTGCGGTCGGTCGTGCCGAGCCTCCGGCTCGCCCTCGTGTTCGTGGTCGAGCTGTGCCTCTCGAGCCTGCGGGTGGCGCGCGACGTCCTCGCCCCGCGCCCGCGCATGCGGCCGGCCGTGCTCGCCGTGCCGATCGAGGCGCGCACCGACGCCGAGGTCACCGTGCTGTCGGGGCTCCTCTCGCTCACGCCGGGCGTCCTGTGCATCGACGTGGCGCCGGACCGCGGGCGGCTGTTCGTCCACGCCATGTACGTCAACCCGCGCGACCTCGACGCGACGCGGCGCGAGCTGCGGGAGAGCTTCGAGCCCCACGTGCTGCGCGCCCTGCGGACGCCGCCGCCCGCCGCAGGGCCGCCCCGGGCCGCGCCCGGGCTGGGGCCGGCGTGAGCGGGGAACGAGGCGTGCATCCAGGAGGGCGGGGGGCGTCGGAGGACGGGATGGGACGCAGCCGGCTCACGAAGGTCGTCGTCGCGCACGACCTGTCCCCCGCGGCGGCGCGCGCGGCGCGCCGCGCCGCGCTCCTGCCGCTCGCCGAGGGCGCGCGGGTGGTGCTGGTGCACGTGGCGGCCCCGGGCCAGGCCCGGGCCGCCGACGCGGCGCTCGCGCGCCACGCGGGCGCGCTGGCCGAGGCCCTCCGCGCCGCGGGGACGCGCGCGGAGGTCGAGCGGGCCGTCGTCGAGGACGACGCCCCGCACACCGGCCTGATCCGCCAGGCGCGCGCGGCCGGCGCGGAGCTCGTCGTCCTCGGGCGCCACGACGAGCGCCTGCGGGCCGGCCTGACCACCGGCGCGACGGCCGAGCGCGTCGTGCGCCTGGGCGAGCTGCCGGTGCTCGTCGTCGGCGCCGAGCCGCGCGGCGCCTACGAGCGCCCGGTCGCCGCGGTCGACCTGTCCGACGCGTCGCGGCAGGTCGTCGACCTCGCGCTGACGCTCCTCCCCGACGCGCGGCCGTCGCCGCTGACGCTCCTCCACGCCTACCACGTCCCCTTCCAGGGCTCGTTCTCGTGGGCGCTCGCCGCCCGGCAGGTCGACGACCTGCGGCAGGAGGTCGCCGACGACGCGCGCGCGCGCGCCGACCGCTTCGCGTCCGGCCTCGAGCCCGGCGACGTGACCGCGACCACGGCCGTCGCCGAGGGCGAGCCCTACACGGTCGTCCTGCGCGAGCTCGTGCGGCGCAGGGCCGACCTCGTCGTGCTGGGGACCCACGGCCGCTCGGGGCTCTCGCGCGCGGTGCTCGGGAGCGTGGCCGAGTCGGTGCTCGAGCCGGCGCCGTGCGACGTGGCGGTCACGCGGCCGCTGCACCACACGTTCGAGCTGCCATAGTGTGATCGACGGCTCCGGCCGCGGATGCCGGGCGATGCGGCGCGGGGGGGGG
>JAMLIC010000105.1 GCA_023954375.1 Planctomycetota bacterium | reverse complement strand
CCGCCCCCCCCCCCCCCCCGGCGAACGGCAGCGCCCGCCATCCTCCGCCGCAGCCGCGATCACACTAAGGCCGGAGCGACCCGATCCCTTGCAGCGCGCCCTCCCACTGCGGGCGCAGCCCGACGAGCTCGGCGATCACGGGCGCGAGCGCGTCGATGTCGCCGTCGTCGGGGGTCATGGCGAGCGAGCGGGCCAGCTCGAGCGGGCGGTGCGCCGCGCGCGTCGGGTCGGCGGGCACGAGGCCGCCCAGGAGCGTGTTCAGGAGCGCGAGGCGCTCGGCGTCGGGGCGCGACGGGCGGCGCGTCGCGAACACCGCGGTCGCCCGCCGCTCGAGCAGCAGGGCCACGATCGCCGCGGCGCGCGTCTCGGGGTCGTCGTGGCGCGTGAGCGCGACGAGCAGCTCGGCCCGGGCCTCGGCGGCGACGCGGCGCGCCTCGAACAGCTCGTCGGGCGGGAGCGCGTTCCACACGCGCTTGCCGATCGACCGCAGGCGCTCGAGGCCGAGCAGGCGCCGGACCTCGGGCTCGAGCGGCGCGAGGTCGCGCACGCGGCGCAGGAAGCGGCTGACGTCGACCCCGCCCTGCGCCGCCAGCTCGGTGGCCACCCGCGCCGCCTGGGGGGCGTCGACCAGGGCGAGCTGGTGGAGGAGCGGCTCGACCTCCTCCTGCACGGGGCGCCCCAGGGCGAAGGTCGCCTCCGCCTGCACCCGCAGGGCGTCCGGCAGCCCCTTGCGCAGGCGGAGCGCCGCGCGCGCCGCCTCGAGCGCCTGCGGGTGCTCGCCGAGCGCGAGATGGGCGCGCGCCAGGGCCGACTGCGCGGAGACGTCGGCCGGGTCCTCGCGCACCAGCGCCTGCAGCTCGGCCAGGGCCGGCCGCAGGTGCGGCCCGCCCAGGTCCAGGCGCCGCCCCTGCTCGCGCACCCGCTCTCTCCGCCCGAGGCGCGGGCGGCGCTGCGGGCCGACCGGCAGCGCCAGCAGCCGCTCGTCCTCCGTCGCCGCGACGACGAAGCCGCCCTGGGGCGTGGGGACCCCGACCAGCCACGGCAGGAGCGCGGCCCCGGGCGAGCGGCGCTCGCCCAGGAGCGTGCCGTCCTCGAGGGCCACGAGGAGCACGGCGCCGCTGGGCGCGACGACGGCCACGACCGGCAGCGGGTCGGGGTCGCCGGGCGCCGGGCGCGGCAGGCCGGGCGCGCCCGGCTTCGCCGCCGGCAGCCACACCGGGGGCGAGGGCGCGCCGCCCGGTCGGTCCTCCGGGAGGCGGCGGGCCCACAGCGCCGTGCCGTTGCCGACGTCGAGGCACACGAGCTCGTCGGGCGCGCGCGTGAGGACCAGGCGCGACGGGGTGCCGCCCGGGAACACGGCCCCGACGACGCCCGGGAGGTCGCGCGACCACGCCTCGCTGCCGTCGGTGCGCCGGAGCGCCAGGACCCGCCGCTCGGTGACGACCACGAGGACGCCCTCCCGCTCCTCACCCAGGATGAGGCGCGCGGGGTCGGGGACCCACGGGCCGTCGGCCCCCGCCGTCACGGCGAGGGGCACCTCCCAGACGAGCCGCCCCAGCGGGTCATGCGCGGCCAGGAGCGGCGCGCCCTTCTCGCGGCCGGGGTCCTTCGGCCCGACGCACAGCGGGGCGGGCCCCGGGAGGAGGCGCGGGGCCGCGGTCGACGCGGCGCCGCGCGCGCCGGCGCGGCCGGTCCACACCTCGCCGCCGTCGCGCGCCCGCAGGACGGCGAGCGGGCCGCCGCAGAGGAGGTCCGGGACCTGGTCGCCGTCCACGTCGAGCGGCAGCGCGTCGAGGCCCTGCGCCGGGCGGCGCACCGCGTCCCAGACCTGCCGCCAGCCCGCGCCCTGGGGCACCCACCGCCGGAGGACGGCGATCGTCGGGTCCTCGCCGCCGGCGCGCGCGGCGGCGTAGATCGAGCGGTCCCCGCGCGCCGCCGCGAGGCCCACGACCCGGCCCTCGAGGGCCTCGTCGAGGAGCGCCCGGCCGTCCCCGCCGGCGCGGCCGATCAGCCGGTCGCCGGCGGCGAGGAGCAGGTCGCCCGGCGCCCCCGGCGCCTCGAGCGACGCCAGGACGGCCGCGTGCGGCAGGGGCTGGCGCACGCGCCAGCGCACCCTCCCCGGCGTGGGGTCGAGCGCCACGACGGCCCGTCCGTCCGGCGCCGGCAGGAGGACCTCGGGCAGGCCGTCGCCGTCGGCGTCCGCGATGACGGGCTCGTCGTCGCGCGAGGCCCAGGGCTCGGCGTCGGTCGAGCCGGCGTCGACGCGGACCCAGCCGTCGCCCGCGGGGGCGAAGAGGTCGCCAGAGGGCGCCCAGGCCGCGGGGCCCAGGCCGGCCGCCTGGACGGCGGGCTCGCTCCCGGCGCGCAGGAACACCGCCCCCGGGCCGAGGGGGGCGCCCGTCGCCTCCGCCGGGGGCCGGTCCGGGGCGAGGACGAAGGCCCGGGTCCTCGCCTGGGCGTCGTCGGTCAGGAGGAGCCACGCGCGGTCGAGGGCGTAGGCGGCCGAGGGCCGCCGCAGGCGGGCGGCGGGCTCGCCCAGCCTGTGGCGGGCCGGCCCCTGGGGGTCGAGGAGCCAGGCCGGCCCCTCCTCGGGGACGATCACGACCCAGGGGTCGCGCTCGCGGTCGACCGGCACGGCGAGGACGGCGCTCGTCGGCGTGACGCCCTCGAGGGCGACCCGCCGCGGGGCCGTCTCCGGCGCCTCGGTGTCCCACACGAGCGCCGCGCCGGCGGCCGGGAACACGGCCAGGCTGCGGGCCGCGAACGCGCCCATGCGCACCCCGCGCGGGACGAGGGCCGGGCGGCCGCGCCGCGCGCCGCCGCGCGGCGGGCTCCCCGTCGCGGCGAGCGAGATCGGGAGGAGGCGCGGCCGCTCGTCGTCGAGCACGAGCACCTGCGCCGCGCGCCCCGGCGCGCGGAGCACGACCGCGCTCGGGCCGTGGACGCCCCCGGTCCGCCCCATGAGGCGGCCGGTGCGGCCGTCGCGCAGCTCGAGGTGCTGCTCGCCCCCGAGCAGGAGGTCGAGGACGCCGTCGCCGTCGACGTCCTCCGCGTCGATCACGACGCGCGCCGAGGTGTCCACGCGGAAGCGCGCGCGCGTGTGGCCGGCGCCCGGGAGGAGGGCCAGGCGCGGCCCGTCGCGCCCGTCCTCGAGGACGACGAGGTCGGGCGCGCCGTCGCCGTCGACGTCGCGGACCAGCGGCGGCGCGAGCAGGCGCCCGTCGAGGGGCCGGCGCCACGCGGCCAGCGGCTGGAGCGTGACGCGCCGCTCGACCCGCTCCTTCGGGGGCACGGCGATCGTCAGCCGCTGCGGCAGGTAGCCCGCCTTCGACAGCTCGACCTCGTGCTCGCCGGCGCCGGGGAGGTCCGCGGGGGCGACGCGCGAGCTGCCGTCGCGCAGCCAGCGGACGGTCACGTTCTCGGGGTCGGCGTCGATGCGCAGGAGGGCGACGTCGCGCTCGAGCGGCACCGCGACCCGCTGCTCGTCGCCGCCCGGCTGGACCTGGACCGTGCGCTCGCGCTCGCCCTCGGGGACGATGAACCCGCCGGGCGCGCTCACGACGACGCGGTAGGCGCCCGCCTCCAGGCGGGCCAGGAAGGGGGTGGGCCCCTCGCCGCGCGGGGCGCCGTCGGGTGTGAACACGGCGGCGGCGCCGCCGGGCTCGGACATCTCGACGCGCAGGAGGCCGTGCGTCGAGACGAGCGTGCCGCTGAGCTTGAGGGTCTCGCCGTGGCCGATGCGGACGACGTCGACGCCCAGCGCCTGGTCGAGGTAGCCGTCCTTGCGGAAGCGCAGGCGGTGGGCGCCGGCCGGGACCTCGAGGCGGAGCGCGCCCTCGGGCGGCGTGCGCAGGAGCTGCCCCTTGTCGTCGAGCAGCTCGCGGCCGTCGAGGAGGACCGACGCGCCGGCGGGGACGGTCGAGACCTCGAGCGTCCCCGGGAGGCTGAGGAAGAAGCCCAGCCCGGCGCCGACGACGGCGGCGAAGCCCAGCGCGCCGGCCATGAGCGCCGGGCGCCGGCGCGCCCACCGGCGCGCCCGCTCCACCGCCCCGGGCGGCTGGGCGCGGATCGGCGCGTCGTCGAGGAACGCCGCCAGGTCGGCCGCCATGTCGGCGGCGGTCTGGTAGCGCGCGGCGGGGTCCTTCTCCAGCGCCTTGAGGCACACCGTCTCGACCGGCCCCGGCACGGCGGGGTTCTTCTTGCGCGGCGCGGCGGGGTCCTCCTCGCAGATGCGCTTGGCGAGCTCGAGGAAGGTGGCCGCGTCGAAGGGCGGCGCCCCGGTGAGCATCTCGTAGAGCGTGGCCCCGAGCGCGTAGACGTCGGTGCGCCGGTCGATCTTGTCGACGTGGCCGCGGACCTGCTCGGGCGCCATGTAGGCGGGCGTTCCGACCGCGGCGCCCGTGCGCGTGAGCTTGTCGTCCTGGTCGGGCTCCGAGAGCGTCGCGAGGCCGAAGTCGGTCACGCGCGGCTCGCCCGACCGGTCGTCCACGAGGATGTTCGCCGGCTTGAGGTCGCGGTGGATCACGCCCTGCTCGTGGGCGTAGGCCACCGCCTCGGCCGTCTTGCGCATGATGTGCACGGCGCGGCGGACCGTGATCTCGCCCAGGGTCAGGAGCTCGCCCACCGAGCGGCCGCGGACCATGTCCATGGCGATGAAGTGCTGGCCGGCCTCGTGGCCGGCCTCGTAGACGCGCACGACGTTCGGGTGGTCGAGGCGCGCCGCCAGGCGCGCCTCGCGCTTGAAGCGCTGGATCGCCCTGGCGGTGGGCGCCCCCTCGCTCTGGAGCAGCTTGAGGGCGACGTCGCGCTCGAGCTCGACGTGGCGCGCGTGGTAGACGGCGCCCATGGCGCCGGCGCCGAGCATGCGCACGAGCTGGTAGGGGCCGATCCGCGAGGGGAGGCCGGCGAGCGGGCCGTCGGGGTCCTCGCGCGCGGCCGGGTCCTTGCCCACCTGCGTGGCCCGCATCCGCGGCGCGTCCTTCGGGGCCGCGCCGCCCTCGAGCTGGCGCTTGAGGCGCGACGCCTGGTCCTCGCCGAGCGCGCCCATGTCCACGAGGATGTCGGTGATCGGGCGGTCGGGCGCGTCCCACTTCTTGCGCTCGACGGCCTCCTGGACGACGTTGACCGAGAGGAGGCGCTGGCGCATGGCCAGGCGGACGAACGCCAGCTCCTGGCTGGTGATCACGCGCCGGGCCTACGCGGGGCCCCGGGCGTACTCGCCGCGGAGGTCGGCCCACTTGACCATGAGCACGTCGCGGCCCATGCGCAGCGCGTCGACGACCGGGCGCACCTTCGAGCCCTCGCCGTGCCGCCAGAGCACGGGGAGCTCGACCACGCGCAGCCCGAGCTTCCTGGCGACGAACAGGACCTCGACGTCGAACGCGGTGACCATGGGCCCCTGGATCTCGGGGGCGTCGGGCCCGTAGCGGCGGAGCCGGCCGAAGATCGCGCGCGCCGCGTCGCGGGTGAACATCTTGAACCCGCACTGGGTGTCCTTGATCCCGGGGACGACGAGCGCCCGGACCATGGCGTTGAAGCCGCGCCCCATGACGTGGCGGAAGGTGGGCTCGGCCTCGCGGCGCGCGCCCTCGACCTCGCGCGAGCCGATCGCCACGTCGGCGCCGGCGTCGAGCGCGCGGGCGAACGTCTCCGCCTCGGAGAGCGGGACCGAGAGGTCGGCGTCGCTGAACAGCACCTTGTCGCCCTCGGCGGCCAGGATCCCGCTTGTCACGGTGGCCGCCTTGCCGCGATGAGGCAAGGCGAGGGCGCGGACGACGCCCTCGTGGGCCCGGGCGAAGGCCTGGAAGCGCGCCAGGGTCGCGTCGCGGCTGCCGTCGTCGGCCAGGATCACCTCGACCGGCGTCCGCGGCGGGTCGCGCAGCCACGCCTCCACCTGCTCGAAGGTGGCGTCGAGCCGGGCCGCCTCGTCGTAGGCCGGGATGACGAGGGACAGGGCGGGGCGGGGGGCGGTCACGCGGGGGGCCAGGCTCTCTCGTCAGTTGGCGGCGAACGCGACCTCGGCCGCGAGGCCGGCGGCGGCGCGGTCGGCCGCGCGCCGGAACAGGCCCCGGTCGGCGAGGGTCTCGAGGTACTGCATGTAGCGGGTCAGGTAGCGCCCGTCCTTCGTGGTCAGGGCCATGTCGCGCAGCGCGCCGAGCGTCGCCGCCGCGCCGAGCGACGAGACCTTCGAGGCGGCGGCGCCGTCGCCGCCGCGCTCGACGAAGGCGCGGGCGGGCGCCTCCCAGCGCTCGCGGTCGACCCAGCGCAGGGTGCGCTCGGCCGCGGCGAGGAACGGGGACGCCTCGCCGCCGGGCGCGACGTGGCGGTGGGTGGCGAGCAGCCCGCGGACCGCCAGCGCCTGGGAGGCGAGCGACTTGGTCTGGGCCTGCCGCGAGTTGGCGGCGATCGAGTAGAGGTCGTAGAAGCCCGGCTCGTCGGCGTCCCACTCGCGGAGCGACGCGCTCGCCAGCGACCGCAGGAGGGTGTCCGCCTTGCGCTGCTCCTCCTGCACGTCGGCGTGGCGCGGGTGCTTGTCGGCGCCGCGGCCGGCCAGCCGGACGCGCTGGCGGAACGCCTCGAGCGACATGAGGAACAGCCCGAGGTCGCCCGGGGTGATCGTCGAGCCGCGCGTCGTCGGGCCGCCGAGCGAGGTCGCGCGCCCCTGGACGACGTTGACGTGGAAGGCGCGCATGGAGCGGAACGCGAACAGCGCCAGCTCGAGCGCCTGGTCGTGGACGTCCTTCTCCATGAGCGTGACGCTCAGGCCGTCGGGGGCCCGGTCGCCGAACAGGGCCTGCAGCTCCTTCGGCCCCTCCGGGTCGGCGAGGGCGAGGAGCTCGCAGGCGCCGAGCAGCACCGCCGCGAGCCCCTGGAGGTGGCTCTTGAGCCGCTCGTCGCCGGGCAGGAGGGCGGGCTGGACGCCGCCGGTCCGGCCGGGCGCCGCCGTCCAGCCGGAGGGGAGGAAGTAGCGGAACTCCTCGAGGCCGGCGAGCGAGTCGCGCGGCGAGAAGTCCTCGCTGCGGACGTCGACGATGAGGCGGCGCAGCTCGTGGAGCTTGGCGACGGCGCAGTGCGCCGCGACGAGGCCGAAGAAGCCGCCCTCCGGGGTGGCCCCCCAGAGCTTGCCCTTGCCCGTCGGGCCGTCGCGGCGGTGGGCGAGCTGGAGCCTGGCGTAGCGCGCCTCGCACAGGAGCGCGAAGCCCAGCGCCTCGAGCGAGTGGCGCGGGCTGGGCGTCTCCTTCCAGCGCAGGGTGCCGAGGTCGCCGGCGTCGAAGGGGCGGGCGAGCTCGGCGCGGGCGCGGTGGAGGGGGACCGCCACGGGGTCGAACGCCTGCGGCACGCTGAACGTGGCCCCGGAGAGCTGCTTGTAGGCGGCGAGCTCCTGGCGCAGGAGCGCGTGCGGCGTGGCGCCCGCCGTCCTCTGGCGCTGCGCGCGCGCCTCCTGGTGGGCGCTGGCCGAGAGCGGCAGCCCGGCCCCCGAGCCGAGGTAGGCGGCCATGAGCGCGTCGGCGCCCTGGCCGCACAGCTCCTGGGTCAGGCGGCGGTGGGTGGCGTCGGTGGGCCAGCCGTTCCTGAACAGCTGGCTCCAGAGGCCGCCCCCCTCGAGCACCTCGGAGAGGGCGTAGAGCTGCTCGGCCGCCTCGAAGCGGAGGTCCTGGCCGCGCGCCTGGGCGCCCCCCCCGAGGAGCGTCGCGACCAGAAGGCTCGCCGGCCACCACCGCGGCCGGGTCAACGGCCTGAACGGCCTGTCCATCGGCGCCTCCTCCCCGAGCATCTCGAACGCGGGTCGGACCTTAACATCGCGCCGCCCCGCGTGGCAACGCCGGTCGGCCCAGCCGGTCCACTCCTGTCGGAATGGCACCGGCGTGGCCGGGCGCTGGGCGCCGGGGCTGCCCGTTTGGCAGGGGCGCCGGCGGGGGGGCGCGACGCAAAGCCCGGCGCGGTATTCACCCGCGGGCGCGGCACCGACCTTGCAGGCGGGCGGCTGTCCTGCCGAAGGGGCAGGCTCTTTCTATCGTGTGCCCCGCCCCGCGGCGGCGCACCGGCAAACTCCTTCGACCGGAGGCCACGGCCGTCCCCGCTGCGGGATGGGGCCCCGTCGGAGCGACAGACGAGGGAAGCACCCATGGCTGCTCGGATCCGTCCGCTGAACGACAAGCTGGTGGTCAAGAGGCTCGAGGCCGAGGAGAAGACCAAGGGCGGGATCGTCCTCCCCGACACCGCGAAGGAGAAGCCGCGCGAGGGCAAGGTGATCGCGGTCGGCGAGGGCAAGCTGCTCGACTCGGGCAAGCGCGCGCCGGTGCAGGTGAAGAAGGACGACCGGGTGATCTTCAGCTCGTACGCCGGGACCGAGATCAAGATCGGCGGCGAGGACTACCTGATCCTCGACGAGTCGGACGTCCTCGCGGTGGTGGAGTAGCCCGCGCACATGGCCGCCAAGAAGATCGGGTTCGATGCGGAGGCGCGCGCGGCGCTCCGCCGCGGCGTGAACAAGCTGGCGAAGGCCGTCAAGGTGACGCTCGGGCCCCGCGGCCGCAACGTCGTCATCGCGAAGGCGTTCGGCGCCCCGACCGTGACCAAGGACGGCGTCACGGTCGCCAAGGAGGTCGAGGTCGAGGACCCCTGGGAGAACATGGGCGTCCAGATGGTCAAGGAGATCGCCTCCAAGGCCTCGGACGTGGCCGGCGACGGCACGACGACCGCCACCGTCCTCGGTGAGGCCATCTTCGAGGAGGGGATCAAGAACGTCGTCGCGGGCGCCAACGCCATGGGGCTGGCGCGCGGCATCCAGGCGGCCGTGCGGGCCGTCAGCGACGAGCTCTCCCGCCAGTCGAAGAAGATCGACACAAAGCAGGAGATCGAGCAGGTCGCCACGATCGCCGCCAACAACGACAAGGAGATCGGCGGCAAGATCGCCGAGGCCATGGAGCGGGTCGGCGACGGCGTGATCACGGTCGAGGCGGGCAAGACGCTGAAGACCGAGATCGAGTGGGTCGAGGGGATGCAGTTCGACAAGGGCTACCTGTCGCCCCACTTCGCCAGCCCCCAGGACGAGATGAAGTGCGTCCTGGAGAACCCCTACATCCTCGTCCACGAGGAGAAGGTCAGCTCGGTCCGCGACATGGTGCCGCTGCTCGAGCAGGTGATCCGCGAGCAGCGGCCGCTGCTGCTCATCGCCGAGGACGTCGAGGGCGAGGCCCTGGCGACCCTGGTGGTGAACAAGCTGCGCGGCGTGCTGAAGGTGTGCGCCGTCAAGGCGCCCGGCTTCGGCGACCGCCGCAAGGCCATGCTCGAGGACATCGCGGTCCTGACCGGCGGCAAGGCCGTGTTCAAGGACCTGGGCCTCAAGCTCGAGGGGCTGCCGCTGACCGACCTTGGCCAGTGCGAGAAGGTCGTCGTCACGAAGGACGACACGACGATCATCAACGGCAAGGGCGACCCGAAGGGCATCCAGGCGCGCATCAAGCAGATCAAGGCCGAGATCGACGCCACGACGTCGGACTACGACCGCGAGAAGCTGCAGGAGCGCCTGGCGAAGCTCTCGGGCGGCGTCGCGCAGGTCAACGTCGGCGCGGCGACCGAGGTCGAGATGAAGGAGAAGAAGGCCCGCGTCGAGGACGCGCTCCACGCCACCCGCGCGGCGGTCGAGGAGGGGGTGCTCCCCGGCGGCGGGCTCGCGCTCCTGCGCGCCCAGAAGGTCCTCACGGACGGCCTGGGCAAGACGGGTGACGAGCGGCTCGGCGTCGACATCGTGCGCCGCGCCCTCGAGGCGCCCGCGCGGCAGATCGCCGAGAACGCGGGCATGGATGGCGCCGTCGTCGTCGAGCGCATCCGCGGCGAGAACTTCGCCAAGGGCTTCGACGCCTACCGGCGCGACTACGTGGACATGCTCCAGGCCGGCATCGTCGACCCGACGAAGGTGACCCGGAGCGCGCTCCAGAACGCCGCGTCGATCGCCTCGCTCCTCCTGACCACCGACGCCGTGGTGTCGGAGATCAAGGAGAAGAAGGAGAAGGTCGGCGCCGGCATGCCGGGCGGCATGGGCGGCATGGGCGGCATGGGCGGCATGGGTGGCATGGGTGGGGTGGGGGGCATGGACTTCTAGGTGTGATCGCGGCTGCGGCCGACGATGGCGGGCGCTGCG
>JAMLIC010000104.1 GCA_023954375.1 Planctomycetota bacterium | reverse complement strand
CCCTCCTGATTGATGGTGTGATCGCGGCTGCGGGCGACGATGGCGGGGGCGGCGGGGCGGCGGGGGGGGGGGGGGGGGGGGGGGCCCCCCCCCCCCCCCCCCCCCGACCGCTCAGGCTCGGTCGGCGGCCAGGAGGCCGCCTTCCCTCGCCTTCGCGCCGCATCGCCTCGCCCTCGTCGCCCTCGCCTGAGGCTCTGGCTGCGAACGCCCGGAGCGGTGTGCTCGGGGGCGGTGGGGCGGGTTTTGACGAGTGAGAAGAGAAGGACGGGGGTCAGACCGTCTGGGAGTAGCGCTTGTCCGGCGCGCCGCCCAGGTAGGCGTCGAAGACCATCGCCACGTTGCGCACGAACGCGCGGCCCAGGGCGGTGACCCCGAGGTCGCCGCTCGGGTGCCAGCGGACGAGGCCGTCGCGGGCGAGGTCGTCGAGCGCCGCGCGCTCGGCCGGGAAGGGCGCGAGGAGCGCGGCCGGGACCGTGCCGCCGGTCATGAGGGCCAGGATCACCTGGCGCCGCGCGCGGTCGTCGGTCGTGAGCGTGCGGCCGCGGGAGGTGGGCAGGCGGCCGGCGTCGAGCGCGGCCTCGTAGGCGGGCAGGTCCTTCTCGTTCTGGGCGAAGACGTCGCCCACCTCCGAGATCGCCGACATCCCGAGCGCGACGAGGGCGTCTGCGCGGCGGACGGTGTAGCCCTGGAAGTTCCTGTGGAGCGCGCCGCGGTCGAGCGCCAGGCTCAGCTCGTCGTCGGGCAGGGCGAAGTGGTCCATGCCGAGGTGCTGGTAGCCCGCGCCGACGAGGGCGCGCACGGCCTGCTGGAGGAGCGCGAGCTTCTCGTCGGCCCGCGGCAACGAGAGCCCCTTGCGCTCGAAGCGCGCCTGCGCCGGGCGCATCCAGGGCACGTGGGCGTACGAGTAGAGCGCGATGCGGTCGGGGCGCAGGGCGAGGACCGCGTCGAGCGTGCGGGCGAAGGTCTCGGCGCGCTGCAGGGGCAGCCCGTAGATCAGGTCGACGTTGATCCCGCGGTAGCCGAGGCGCCGCGCGGCCTCGACGAGCGCGCGCGTCTGCTCGACCGACTGCACGCGGTGGATCGCCCGCTGCACCGCCGGGTCGAAGTCCTGCACGCCGAAGCTGGCCCGGTTCCAGCCGAGCCGGGCGAGCGTCTCGAGCTGCTCGATCGTCGTCGAGCGCGGGTCGACCTCGACCGCCAGCTCCTCGGCCGCGGACAGGTCGAAGCGGACCGAGAGCAGCCCGTGCAGCCGGCGCAGCTCGGCCGAGGTCAGGTAGGTGGGCGTGCCGCCGCCGAGGTGGAGCTGCGTGACCGGCATCCGCCTCCCGAGCGCGCCGGCCACGAGGTCGGCCTCGCGCTCGAGGAGGTCGAGGTAGTCCTCGGCCGCGCCGGGCCGGCGCGTGATGATGACGTTGCAGGCGCAGTAGAAGCAGAGCGTCCGGCAGAAGGGCAGATGCACGTAGAGCGACAGCGGCGCGCCCGAGGCCCCGTGGCGCGCCAGGGCGGCGGCGTACTCGGCGGGGCCGACCGAGCCGTCGAACACGGCGGCCGTGGGGTAGGAGGTGTAGCGCGGCCCCGGGCGCGCGAGGCGCTCGAGGAGGTCGCGCGGGACGTCGAGCAACCCGGCGCTCATGGCCCCTCGCCTCGTGCCGGCCAGGCCCTCGGGCCCAGGGCCATGAACGCCTCGAACGAGAGCGCCTCGCCGCCCGTGCGCTCGACGAGCGCGCGCGCCCGCGCCTCGTCGGCCGCCGCCACGAGGCCGGTGCCCATGGGGGTGATCAGCCCGGGGGCGCGCACGATGTGCGCCTCGCGGCCGCGCAGCCAGGCGCGCGTCTCGTGGTCGTGGACCCACACCTCGTCGGCGCGCTCGGCCCGCTCCTGCGGGTGCGCCGTGAGGCAGCCCAGGTCGTCGAAGCGGCGGACCTCGCCCGACGGCGTCACGTAGGCCGCCGCGAAGCGCTCCTCGCTGATGATCATCTGGCAGCGGTCGCACGGGTCGACCCCGTAGCGCACGTCGGGCGGTCCGTCGGGACGGCCGCCGCCGCCGGGGCAGCCCGCGAGCAGCAGCGGGAGCGCGACCACGAAGAGCGTCAGCCTCACAGGGCACCTCGCCAGCGGAACACGCCCAGGCCGGCGCCGAGCGGCGCCAGGACCCAGGCCACGAGGACGACGACGAGCATGGGGAGCAGCGCCGCCCCGAACGTGCGGAAGGCGAAGACGCCCGCGGGGCCGAGGACCTCGAGGGTCCCGTGGCTGCCGGCGATCGCCGAGATCTTGAACACCTGGAGCGGGTTGAGGAGCGCCAGGCCGAAGAGCGCGCCGACGTCGACCCGCAGGACCATGGCCGTGCCCATGAGGCCCAGGTCGCCCAGGAGCACGAGGCCCAGCCAGGCGAAGATCGACAGCCCGACGGCGGTCGACGCGCGCCGGGCGAAGGCCGAGATCAGGAGGCCCAGGCCGAGGCTCGCCAGCGCCAGGCCGAACGCCAGCCCGGCCAGGCCCAGGTAGCCCGCGACCTGCGCCCCGCCGACGCGCCACGAGATCAGGAGGCCCGAGGCGCCGAACCCCAGCGCGAGCGACGCCAGGAGCGCCAGCCCCAGCCCGAGGTACTTGCCGAGGAACACCTCGGACGCCGTGACGGGCTGGGCGAGCACGTAGAGGAGCGTGCCGCGCTCGCGCTCGCCGGCGAGGCTCATGGCCCCGAGCGTCAGGCCCATGAGCGGGACGACGAGCATGACGAGGTTCACCAGGCTCGCGGTCGTCCGGCCGAAGCCCGCCAGCCCGAAGGCGCCCTGCGCCGAGACCGCCAGGGCCGAGATCCCGAGCGAGAGCGCCGCCAGCGCCGCCGTGTAGAGGAGGAACCAGCGGTTTCGCCGCGCGTCGCGCAGCTCCTTGGCGGCGAAGGCCACGACGGTCCGCAGGTCCACGGCTAGCTCCTCCCCGCCGCGGCGCCGGTGCGCGCGACCTCGAAGTCGGCCAGCGGCACGCCGGCGTTGACCAGGAGCGCGATCGGGCGCCCCTTCTCGGCCGGGTCGACCTCGACCGACAGGCCGGCGCCGGTGCGGACGGGCGCGAAGCCCCCGTCGACGAGCACCGCCTCGGCGCGCTCGACCGCGAGCGGCGGGAGGAGCAGGTGCAGCGTGGCGTGCGCGCGCAGGCGCTCGCCCAGGTCGCGCGGCGGCACGTCGGCGGCGAGGCGGCCGCCCTCGAGCAGGACGACGCGGTCGGCGAGGGCCAGGACCTCCTCGAGCCGGTGCGAGGTGAAGACGAGCGTCTTGCCGGCCGCCTTGAGCTCGGCCAGCAGGGCCACGAGCGAGGCCCGCGCCGGGGCGTCGAGGTTGGCCGTCGGCTCGTCGAGCACGAGCAGCGGCGGGTCGCCCAGGAGCGCCAGCGCCACGGCGAGGCGCTGCTTGAGGCCGCCCGAGAGCTCCCGCACTGCCTTGTGCGCGTGCTCGGCGAGCCCGAGCCGGGCCAGCAGGCCGTCGTCGCCCGCCGGGACGCGCTTGAGGCGCGCGTAGAAGGCCAGCGACTCGCGCACGGTCAGGTCGTCGTGGAAGGTGAGCTCCTGGGGCACGAACCCGACCAGCCGCCGGGCCGCCTTGCCGGCGCGGCGGACGTCGTGGCCCGCCAGCGTGACACGCCCCTGGAACGGGATCACACCGAGGAGACACCTGAGCGCCGTCGTCTTGCCGGCCCCGTTGGCGCCCCAGAAGGCCAGGGCCTCCCCCTGGCGCACCGTCAGCGTCAGCCCGTCGAGGGCCACCGCCTGGCCGAACCGCTTCGTGACCGCCTCGAGGTTCACCACGTCGGGGGTGACCGCAACCGGGGTGCCAGCGGCCCGCCGCCGGACCCGGCCGCGCAGCAGGACGCCCGGAACGCCCAACACGAGGGCCGCCAGGGCCACGAGGCCGGCCGACGACAGGACGAGCGGCGCGCCCGCCGTCGCCGCGCCCGGCGGCACGCCGACCGGGACCACCGGGGCGACCAGCGGCGCCTCGTCGAGCAGCTTGGGCTGCGGGCGGACGAGCGGCACGGCGCGGGCGGCCAGCTCGACGGCGTTGGCGGCCGGGGTGTAGACGAACAGCTTCAGCTCCGGGTGGCGCTGCGCCAGGTGCTCGAACAGCCGCTCCGAGCGGTAGGGCACGTCGCCCACCCCGTCGCCGTCGCGGTCGTAGCCCGCGTAGTCGCTCCAGAAGTTGCCCTGGCCCCCCTCGGACCAGGCGTTGTCGCCGAGCGTCCCGCCGCCGAGGACGCCGACGTGCTCGCCGTTGTCGACGAACGCGTTGCGGGTGTAGGTGTTCCGCCGCACCGACGGCAGCAGCGCCACGCCGGTGTCGTTGCCCGCGAACAGGTTGCCCCGGAACACGAGGAAGCTCTGCGCCTCGCGCGGCGAGTTGTCGACGTAGGCGCCGACGCGGTTGTCCGCGAACACGTTGTCGGTGACGGCGCACTCGTCCATGTCCTTGAGCCCGAGCCCGAACCCCGACGGCCCGCGGTTGCCGACCACCGCGTTGTGGCTCATGCGCAGCCTGCGGCTGTACATCAGGTAGACGCCGACCGAGTTGCCGACGAGGCGATTGCGCTGGATGTCGGCGTCGTCGGTGTACATGAAGTGCAGGCCGTAGCGGCCGTCCGTCACCTCGTTGTCGGCCACGGTCAGGTGCGCGGAGTACCACAGGACGACGTCGCGCCCCCGGGCGACCCTGTTGCGCTCGATGCGCACGTGGTCGCTGTACCACACGCGGACCGCATCGCCGCGGCGGGCCACGTCGAGGACCTTGCCGGTGATGACGTTGTCGGCGACGACGGAGCCGCGGGCGTGCGCGAGCGAGATGCCGAACAGCGCCTCCTCGATGCGGTTGCCCTCGACGCGCACGCCGGGCGCGGCGACCGTCACCCCCGAGTTCTCGTCGTCGAGCGAGCTGCCGCTGCCGCGCACGACGAAGCCGCGGAGCGACGCGCCCTCGGCGGCCAGCTTCACCACGGTGCCCTTGCCGCGGCCGTCGATCACCGGCCAGCCTCGCCCCTCGAGGGCCACGCGGCGCGTGACGACCACCGGCGCGTGCACGCCGCCCTCGACGACGATCGTGTCGCCGTCCCGCGCGGCCTCGAGCGCGCGGGCGAGGTCGCCGCCGGGCCCGACGGTCAGGGTCTCGCCGGCGCGCGCGGTCGACACGCAGACCGGGGCGAGCAGCGCTAGCAGCAGGAGCGCGTCACGCGGCCGCATGGGCCCCCTCCGGCGCCACGCGCGCGTCGACCAGCGGCTTGTAGGCGCGCCGGTGCAGGTAGAGGCCGACCACGACGAGCGCCGCGGCGAGGAGCTGGAGCAGCCAGCCCGACTCGACCCAGGCGATCGTCTTGAACTGCCCCACGAGCCCCTCGCCGAGCACCGGCGGGACGAACGGCTTGATCGAGCGCGACAGCGGCGCGGTCGGGTCGAGGTTCTGCCCCGAGTCGCGCAGCCAGTAGGCCAGGTCGGCCAGGAACACGAACGGGAAGCTGAGCGCGGGGAAGGCGAGGAGCGCGGCCCACCTCGTGTGCACGAACGCGGCCGCGGCGCAGAGCGCCGCCATGAGCACGATCGACGGCACCGCGACGGCGCGCTCGAGCTGGGCCGCGTCGTTCAGCGGCCGCATGCCGATGTAGTGGTTGAGGCAGTCGATCTCGTCGACGTCGCCCGTCAGGCGGTCGGCGTAGGCCGTGACGGTCAGCCCCTTCGGGTACTGCGGCGCCAGGAGCTTCATGCTCCACAGCGGCAGGAGGAGCGACAGGAGCAGGCACGCCCCGGCGAGCAGCAGGAGCGCGGTCGGCGCGACGAAGCGGCCGGGCGCCGCGCGGAAGGCCGCCCGCGGCGTGCGCGGGCCGAGGATGGCGTGGACGAGGGCGGTCATCTCGGCTCCGGAGGTGGCCCCCGCGCCCCGCCCTGGACGGGCGGAGCGCGGAGGCCGGGGAGGGGTTCGTTACTTGCCGGCGTCGGTCGTCGGCTCGACGAGCAGGTAGCCGACCATCTCCAGATGGAGGGCCGAGCAGAACTCGGTGCAGTAGAACTGGAAGACGCCGGGCTGATCGGCCACGAACTCGATCGACGCGTACTCGCCGGGCTCGAGGCTCAGGTTGATGTTGTAGCCCCCGATGCAGAACCCGTGCGTCGCGTCCCGCGCCCGCTCGAGGCTCGTCAGGTGCCAGATCACCCGGTCGCCCTGGCGCACCTTCACGTGCTCCGGCGTGAAGTGGCTGCGCACGACCGTGCTCCAGATCTCCACCACGCCGTCGTCGCGGCGGACGATGCGCTCCTTGCCCTTCTCCGTGGCGTTCGGGTCGCGCTGGCCGGTCATCGGGTTCCAGCCCACCTCGGGGTAGACCTCCCAGGGCTTCAGCTTGTCGGCCCGGATGATCTGCGCGTAGTGCGGCTCGCCCACGCCGATCGGCATGTCGTAGAGCACCGGCATGGTCTCGCCGGGCTCCGAGATGTCGAGGAGCTGGAAGTTCTGCGGCAGGAGCGGGCCCGTGGTGAAGAAGCGGTCGATCGACCACTTGTTCATGGCGACGAGCCAGCCGCCGCCCGGGCTGGCCGAGTCGCCCTCGACCGCCGCGAGGTGGCCGATGTTGTACTGGACCGGCGTCTTGGTCACGAGCGACCAGGGCGCCTGCCCGTGCTTCTTGGCGTACTCGCCGCCCAGCGTCCAGCGGGCCACGGCCGTGTCGAGGAACAGGCTGGTGTAGGCGTAGCCCTTGTCGTCGAACTGCGTGTGCAGCGGCCCGAGGCCCAGCTCGACCTGCGCCTCGACGACCGCGTCGAAGTCGAGGACCGGCACGCCGTAGGGGTCCTTGTTCGAGGTCCCCCTCGCGATCGCCTCGCGGATCTTCTTCGTCGAGTAGATCGTGACGTGCGGGTCGAGCTTGCCCGACACGATGGCGTACTCGCCGCCCGGGGTCACGTCGACGCCGTGCGGGCTCTTGGGCTCGGGGGCGAAGTGGAGCAGCCCCTCCTCGATCGACGCCTGGAGCGGGATCGTGGTGAAGCCGTTGATCTTCACCCCGCGCCGCTGCACGACCTCGGCCGCCTTCTTCAGGTCGATGATGTGCAGGTAGTCCATGTCGCGCTGCGACGCGCCGGCCTCGAAGGGCGGGTTGCCGCTCTCCACGCCGCCGGTGGCCCGCTCGACGTTGAACGAGTTCATGAAGATCAGGCCGTCCGACTCGCCCTTGCCCGCGTCGGCCAGGTCCTGCCAGTAGGGCGGCAGCTCCATGCCGAACGAGCGCTCGACGTCGATCCGGCCCTTCTTGCGGTCGAACTTCCAGAAGGTCACGTAGCCGCGGTAGCGCTGGTCGTACTCCTCGATCGGGGCGTAGGTGCCGACCCCGAGCGGCGCGGCGTACTGCCCGCCCTCGACGACCCACTCGGTGTTCGGGGTGACGAACGCCCCGCCGTGGTCGCTCGTGGCCAGCGGGTTCTTCACGATCTGCTTGGTCTCGAAGTCGCGCAGGTCGATCACGGCGACCCGGGCGTTGGCCTTGTCGCCGATGAACAGGAACTCGCCGTCGTAGACGCCGTTCGTCTCGCTGAGCGAGGGGTGGTGGGTGTCACCCCAGGTGAGGTGCTTCCCGCCGGCGCTCCCGTGGGCGAGCACCTCCATGGACTCCTTGCCGCCGACGCCCCAGCCCTGCCAGGGCTCCGGCGTGAACACGGCGATCGTGCGCAGGAGGCGCATGGATGGCAGGCCGATGACGAGCACCTGCCCGGCGTGACCGGACGACGCGAACATGATGTGGTCGTCGATCCGCCCCGATGGCATGTAGGTCTTCAGGGCGGCGGCGACGTCGTCGGGGGTGAGGCCGCGGTCGTAGGCGATCTGGTCCGCCTTGGCGCCGAGGCCGGTGGAGACGCGCTGGCCTGGCTCCGCGGGGCAGCCGAGCAGCGCGGCCGCCGCGGCCAGGGCCGCGGTCGACCGGAGCGTGGGTCGCATGGGGGGTGTCTTCCTCTCTGGGGGTGGAGCTCTCGGGTCTCGTTCGGGTGCTTCGCGGGCGTGGCGCCGCCCGTCACCCGCGCAGGCGCGCGGGCGCGGGCGACGGGCGGCCGCTCGGGTCCGGGTCAGGGCGAGGTCTGGAGCGACCGCATGTAGGCGACGATCGCCTTGATGTCCGTGTCCTTCAGGGCCGGGTTCCCGCCCTTGGGAGGCATGGGCACCTTCGTGACGCTGGCCGGGTCGTCGGACGTGCGGCCCTTCTTGACGAACTCGACCAGCTGGTCGTCCGACTGGCTCTTGCAGAACTCGCTGTCGACCAGGTCGAGCCCGAGGTTCGGGATCCCCTTGGCGTCGGCGCCGTGGCAGGCGGCGCAGCTGCGCTTGTAGAGGTCCTCGCCGGACGGGGCCGCGGCCGTCTGGCCGCCGACGCGCACGGGCTTGGGGGGCGTGGCCGCTTGCTTCGGCGCGGCCGGCGGGCCGGGGCAACCCACGGCCAGGAGGGCGAGCGCGAGCGCGGCGGAGCCGATGATCGAGCGGGTCAACATGTCTCTCCTGTCTCTCGGGGACGCGGGGCGGCGCCCCGCCATGGGCCTCCCCGGAGCACCGCTCATGCCGCCTCGCCCGCCCGACGCGCCGGGGCTTGCGTCGCCCGGGCGTCTCGCCGGCGTGACACCAGGACGTGACGTCACGACATGGTGATTTTAGCACCGCAATACCGTTATTGTGAGCGCCTGTCCTCGACCGCCTGTCCTCGAACCCCCGTCTTCGCAGACGGCCGGGGCCGCCTCCGAACACACCTCACCGCGCCTTCGCAGCAGGAGCGTCAGGCGAGGCCGAGGAGGGCCCGGCGTGTCCGCGCGAAGGCGAGGGACTGCGGCCGCCTGGCCGCCGACCGAGCCTGAGCGGCCAGGGTGTCGCGCGAAGCGCGACACCTGGCCGAACGGCAGCGCCCGCCATCCTCGGCCGCAGCCGCGATCACACTATCGGCCGTCCGGCAGGACGACGCGCCCGCCGCCGACGCCGTCGACGTGGCACTCGATGCAGGTCCGCGGCGGGAGGGCCTTCTCGTGCGGGAGCGACGGCGCCACCGGCGGCGGGTAGTCGGGCGAGCTCGGGTTCATGCGGCCGCGGAACGTGCGCGGCGGGCCGCGGTCGGGCAGGTAGGTCATCGTCACGTCGCAGCCCGGGATCCGCGGGACGAGCTTGCCGTCGGGGTCGCGGCGGAGCTCGGGGTCGGCCCAGCGCTGCCCGGTCTCGCGGAAGTCGATCGCGCCCGGCGTCAGGACCACGCGCTGCCGCGTCGTGAGGGGGTCGTAGTCGAGCGCGCTCAGGAGCCAGTCCTGCTGCATGCCGCTGCCGAAGTAGTTGACGTGGCAGCCGTCGCAGCGGGGACCCGCGCGATTGTGGCACACGGCGCAGGAGAGCGCGTCGTGCCCGGCGATCCGCTCCCCGTGCGCCGTCGTCGGCGCCTCGCCCGGGGCGGCGGCCCGGGCGCGGTCGCGCAGCAGCGGCACCTCGTGCTCGCGGCCGTCCAGGAACGACACGAGCATGGCCTTCTCCTCCACCCGCAGCCAGTTCGTGCGGGCGTTGCCGCGCGACGTCAGCAGGTGCTCGCGCCCGTCCTGCGCGTGGACCCCGCGCGGCCCCGGGCCCTCGGCGGGGGTGCCGGGCAGGAGCGGCAGCTCCCACGGCGCGTGCGTCGGCGTGCCGTGGCAGTCCTCGCACTTCACCTCGAGCTGGTGGCGGATCGAGGGGTAGATGTTCCCGTCGCCGTGCACGTCGATCGACGTGTGGCAGTCGACGCAGCCGATCCCGGCGCGCTGGTGCCCGTCGGAGTGCAGCGTCAGGTGGCCGCGCGTGTGGCAGTGGTTGCACTGCTGCTCGGGGATCGCCAGCTGCAGCGCGTGGCGCACCGGGTGCCCCGGCCGGTCCGTCGGCACGGTCGGGTCGCCGCCCGCCGAGCGCCCGTGGTCGTCCCAGGGGACGTGGCAGGCGGAGCAGCCCGACGACCGGTGCTCGCCGCGCGACGACTTGCCCTCGCCCCAGAGGTGGCAGCGCGCGCACTCCTTGCGGTAGTAGTCGAGGTAGGCGGCCGCCGCCGCGTCGCCCATGAGGGCCTCCGCCTGCGCGCGCGTGGGCAGCGCCTCGCCCCCGGGCAGGCGCGTGAGGAACCCGGTCTCGAAGGCGCGGGCCATCGTCTCGCGGTAGGCGGGGCTGCCCGCGCACGGGACCGGGCCGTCCGGGTCGTCCACGGCGAAGTCGGTGTAGCGGGGCGCGTCGCGCTCGACGAGGCCGGCCGACGCCGTGGCCAGGAACACCTTCCCGGTCTCCTGCGCCATGAGCGCGCGCTGGATGCGGTAGGCGTGGTTGGCGCCGGACGCCCCCGTCGGGTCGGTCTGGCGCGAGCGCACGGCGAGGAGCCCGCCGCCCGTGGGCTCCGGGAGCGGGCGCCCGTGGAGCGACGTGAGGGCGCCGTGATCGGAGTGGCACTTCGCGCAGCCGAGGCCCACGCTCGTCACCCACAGGCTGCCCGGGTTGGCGACCATCCCCAGATGCGCCTCGTCCCGCGTGGCCGCCGTCGGCCGCCCCTCGTGGCACACCGTGCACGAGCGGTCCGCGTCGCCGCCGGCGAAGGCGTCGATCGCCCGGGCCATGACGCCGGTGGCGATGTCCGCGATCCCGGCGTGGCACGACGTGCAGCCGCGCGCGCCGGCGGGCGAGACGGCGAAGCGCGCCGAGGTCCGAGGGTCCCAGCGGGAGGTGTCCTTGCCGCGCTCGGCGCCCGGGGTCGTCGCGCCGGCGCGGCGCTCGGCGAAGAACCGGTCCCAGGCGGCGCGGCGGGCCGTCCGCCCGGCCTCGACCAGCCCCGCCACGTAGGCGGCCACGCTCCACAGCGCGTCCGGCGGCAGGTCGACCGGGACCATGGCCGTCCCCGGGCGTCCGAGCGCGACCGCGCGGGCCACGTCCTCGGGGCGCGCGCCGCCGCGCAGGGCCAGGGGGCCGCGGGTCAGGTCGCTCGCGGGCGCCGGCGCGCCCGCCGCGTCGACGAGGTGCGGCCCGGCCGGGCCGCGCCCGTCGCCGCGCGGGCCGTGGCAGGCGGCGCAGCGCTCCATGAACGTGGCGCGGCCGAGGGCGAGGTCGATCCTCGGCGGCCGCGGGGGGAGCGCGACCGGGACGGGCGGCTCCTCGCCCTCGGCGCGGAGGGCGACCACGAACAGCGCCAGCGACCAGCGGTCGTCGGCCGGCAGGTGGGCGAAGCTCGGCATGCCGTGCTCGGGCGCGCCGGCGGTGATCGAGCGGAAGAGCTCGTCCGGCCCGACCGGCCCGGCGGCCGAGCGCGTGCGGAGGGCCCCCCGCGCCAGGTCGCGCGGGCGGGTCGGCAGGTCCGGCGCGAACAGGCCGTCGCCCCGCCCGTCGGGGCCGTGGCAGGCGGCGCACCGCGCGGCGAAGAGCGCCTCGCCGCGCGCGGCGCTGGCGGCGGCCGGCCGCGGCGACACGTCGACCTCGCCCCAGCCGGCCCCTTCGGGCTCGGCCACGACCCAGGCGACCTCGGGCGAGGCGACGCCGCGCCCCTCGCGCGCGCCCACCTGGGCGCGCGCGCCGAGCGCGACCGCGGCGCCCACGAGGAGGAGGGCCCCCCTTCGGGTCATCGCCGCCCTTCGGGTCATCGCCGCTCCTCGGGCAGCGGCCGCGTGGGCGGGTCGACGTCCCGGCCGAAGAAGGCCGCGCACTCCTCGTCGCAGCGGCGCCGCGGCCCGAGGAGCGAGCAGCCGGCGACGGCCGGCCAGCCCGGCGTCAGATCGAACACGAGCTCCGCGCGGACCCGGTGCCGCGGACAGAGCAGGGTCCAGGCGACACGGCAGCGCTCGTCCTGCACGCGACCTCCCGTGGTGAGCGGGGGGCCGCCTGCAAAGCGGCTGCCGACGCAAGCGCTTGTGGCCCGTCACGACGGTGTGACTGACCGCGCTCACCGCTCGATCTGCGAGCGAAGCGAGCAGATCGAGCGGTGGCGCGCCTCCCCCGAGCGGCGGCCGCGCGGCGGCCGGCGCGCGCGCGACAGGTGCGTCACTGCGGATCGGAGCATCGGGCCGTGTGCCCGGACGTGGCCATCAA
>JAMLIC010000103.1 GCA_023954375.1 Planctomycetota bacterium | reverse complement strand
GCTCCGCCGGCTTCGGCGGCTCCGGCTTCGGCGCCTCCGGCCGCGCGGCGACCGGGGCGACCTCCCCGAAGCGGGCGCCCCCGACCAGCGCGTCGAACGCCGGCAGGTGCCGGGCGAAGGCCTCGGCCTCGAGGTTGGCGAGGAAGAAGCTGTACTGGTGCTTGCCGCGCAGGGTGGCGTAGACGCGCTGCCGCACGGTCCGCCCGTCGCGCATGGGGACCGTGAAGTCCACGCGCATGAAGCGCCCGGCGGGCAGCTCGACGACCTTGGCGTCCTCGGGCGCGTCCGCGTACTCCTGGTAGCCCGAGAAGACCGACTCCTCGTCCATGCCGGCCGAGGCGACGACGTGGTTGACGAGGATCACCGCCGGGTGGGTCCCGCCGCCCTCCTCCTGCAGGTAGATGATCGTGCTCGGCGGCTTCTTCGGGGGGTCCTTCAGCCACCGGTAGCCGGGCGGCACGACGACGGTCACGCCGTGTGCCGCGGCCTCCTCGCCGCGCGCCGGACCCGCGACGAGCAGGGTCAGGGCGAGCGCGGCCGCCGGCCAGGAGCGCAGGGACATGACGGGTCCTCCCGGGCGCGCGCCGCCCGCGAGAGGTACTCTACGGACGGGCGCACGCTCGTCAATCGCGGCCCAGGGCCGGCGTCGCCAAGGACGTGCCCGGACAGCGGGCTCGCGGGCGTGTGCCCTCGCGGTGACGCCCTGGAGTGACGCGGGGCGCCAGCCTGGCCTTCACTCACATGCCCATCTGCCCGCGCAGCCGCTCGAGCCGCCCGCGCAGGCGCGCGTCGTCGACGACCCCGGCGGCCTCGACCGCGGTCCGGGCCTCCCCGACGCGCCCGTCGGCCCAGGCCGCCTCGGCCTCGACCACGCGCGCGCGCGCCGTCGCGCCGAGGAGGAGCGACCAGCGCGCGCGCCCGAGCGCCTCGAGCGGCCGCCGGCGCTGGAGGAGGACGTCGGCCAGGAGCGCCCACGCCGCCGGGTCGTCGGGCCGCGCGTAGACCGCGCGGCGCGCCGCCTCCTCCGCCTCGTCGAGGGCGCCGCGGTCCAGCGCGGCCAGGGCGTCGGCCAGCGCGCGCGGCGCCTCGAGCGGCCGCGGGGCCGCCTCGCCGCCCGAGCGCACCGCCTCGACCGGGGGGAGGACGGCGGGCCAGGGCTTCGGCCCGTCGGGCGCCTGGCGCTGGTAGGTCGCCTGGAGCTCGATCGCCACGTCGGGCAGCCCCTCGCGCAGGAGCACGAACGGCGCCCCCTCGATCGTCACCGGCTCGGGGCGCGGGCGGTCGGCGGGCCACGCCGCCAGCGGCACCGCCGGCACGAGCCGCGCGCGCACGGTGACGACGAGCGTCCGCGGGACGTTGTCGAGCAGGCCGGGCGCGATCGGCTCGAAGCGCACGTCCGCCGCCGGCGCCGCGGCGGCGGTGAACGGCTCGACGACCAGCCGGTAGGCCTCGGCGCGCCTCGGCCCGCCGGCCACCTCGGCCGCGCGCTCGGTGGCGACCGGGTCGAGGCGGACGCCGACGTCGACGCCGCCGACCGCGCGCCCCGTCCGGCGCGCCTCGGCCGCGACGCGCCGCCCCTCGACGTCGACCTCGACCGTCAGCTCGGGGCAGAGGAGCGCCCGCCCCAGGAGCGCCTCGAGCCCGCCGGGGTAGCGGCGCCCGGGCACCAGCTCCGCGCGCGAGCACACGGCGCTGAACGACATGCGCGCGGGGCGGCCGAGCGTGATCGTCGCCGGGAGCGCGGGCCGCAGCCGCAGGTCGCCCAGCGGCCCCGGCGCCTCGACCCGCTCGACCATGGCCCCCTCGCCCGACGCCGCGACCTTGAACAGGCGCAGCTCGTCCTGCGGGTCGCGCGGCGGCGTCCGGTCGGGCACGGCGCCGTCGGCCTTCACCGCGCGCACGCGCACGAGGCGGAACTCCCAGGCCCCGTGCTCGGCGAGGTGCCGGGCGACCAGCGCCTTGAGGGTCTCCTCGCCGGCGGGCGAGGGGGAGTCGAGCACGTCGAGCACGTCGCCCTCGCGCACGCCGAGCGAGACGAGCCCCCGGCGCGCGCCCTCGGAGAGCGCCCCCCAGTAGCGGCGCGAGCGGTAGGCGACCTGCGTGTCGGTGGCCGGCCCGTCGTAGGGGGCGACCGCCCACAGGCGGTCGCGCGCCTTGGCGGCCGGGAGGGGGCCCGGCTCGACCACGACCCAGTCGCGCGGCAGGTTGTCGCTCCTGCGGTACGCCTGCAGGAGCTCGTAGCCGGCGGCGAAGAGGCGGCGCTGGGTCACGTTGACGGCCACCCCGTAGCGCTCCCTGGACACCGGGTCGGCCGGGGCCTGCGGGGCGGCGGTGAAGCGCAGGCGCCCGCGCGCCCGGCGGCCCGCGTGGTCCTCGAGGACGAGCCCCAGGTCGTTGTCGGCGCGCGCGACGACGCTCACGCGGGCGCGCGCGCCCGGCGCCGACCAGGGCCCGCCCTCGACGCGCCCGCGGACGGGCGGCTCGAAGCCGGGCGGCGCGGCGAGGTCCAGGGTCACCTCCTGGCCGATCACCGCGCCGGGGGGCGCGGCCACCTCGAGGGTCGCCGGCGCGTGCGCCACGACGGCGAGCCGCCCCGCCGCCGGGGCGCCGTCGACCGTCCCCGCGACCCACACCTCGTGGCGGCCGGCCAGGTCGCCGCGGTCGAAGGCGAGCGCGAGCTGGCCGTCGGGGCGGGGCGCGAGGCGACGCGCGCGGCCGTCCGGACCGACGACCACCCAGGTGGGGTCGCGCGGGATCGGCCGGGCGCGCAGGGGCGCCGGCTCGCCGCCGAGCGGCAGGGCCCGCAGCGCCTCGCCGTCGCTCGCCCGCAGGTCGACCTCGAGCGCGCGCGCCGGCGGCCCGACGACGAAGGCCCCGCGCACCTCGAGCGGGCCGCGGGCCGTCTCGACCACGACGACGACGTCGCGCCGGCCGGGCCGCGCGTCGGCCTCGAGGCGCAGGGGGAGGACGAGCGACGGGCCCGTGACGGCGCGCGCGGGGGCGGCGCCGCCCTCGACCGCCCACCGCGCGCGCCGAACCTCCTCGGCCGCGAGCGCGGGCCACGCGTCCACGCGCAGGAAGGCGTGGCCGCCCGCCGGGAGGGTCGGCTCGCCCGGGCCGGCCGCGAGGTGCGGCGCGGCGACGACCGACACGCGCGGCGCGGCGCTCGTGACGGCGAGCGGCGCCGGCGCCGCGCCGTCGACGGCGACGCGGTAACGCCCCGGGGGGAGGTCGATCGGCAGGCGCAGCGCCTCCGCCTCGCGGCGGTGGACGACGCCCCCCGGGCCCTCGACGCGGAAGGCGTGGCGCCCGCCGACGACCTCGCCGCCCGCGACCACGCGCGCCTCGACCGTGCTCCCGGGCGGCGCCCAGAAGGCGCCCCCGGGGCCGTTCGAGGTCAGGCGCACGCCCCGGGCCGCCGGCAAGGACAGCGCCAGCCGCGCCCGCACGGCGCCGGCGGCGTCGAGGCCCAGCACCTCGCAGTCGCCGCCGCGCTCCTCGGGGAGGAGCGCCGCCCAGGCGCCGCCGGGGGCGGCCGGCAGCGGGCGGCGGGCGTCGCCGCGCGCCAGGAAGAGCTCGAGCGGCGGCGCGTCGCGCGGCACCTGCACGACGCGCAGGCCGCGCGGGCCGAGCGGGCCCACGACGGTGAGGGCGGGCCCGGGCGCCGGCGCGAGGCGCAGGGGGTCGCCGCGCCGCCGGGCGCCGGCGCGGCGCCGCCGGCGAGGGCCGCGCCGCCGCTCCAGGCGTGCGCCCACCTCCACGCGGGCGGCGCCTCGCCGGCGGCGAGGGCGAGCACGGCGCCCGCGCGCGCGGCGCCCGGGGCCAGGCGCTCGGGGGCCGCGCCAGCCAGGCGCGCCCCTCGGGGCCGTCGGGGTCGGGGTCCACGCGAGGTCCACCGCCGCGCCCGCCGGGTGGCCCTCGAGGGCCACCTCGACGACCTCGACGCGCAGCGCCTCGAGGTCGTCGGCCGCGGCCTCGAGCGCCGCGACGAGGTCGGCGCCGGCCAGGCCCGCGCTCCGACGGCGGCGCGCAGGAGCGCCGTCGCCAGGCGGCGCGCCACGCGCGCGTCGGTCTGCGTCGCCGACAGGGCGGAGCGGGCCGTCGTCGCCGAGGAGCCCGAGGGGCCCCGGCACGAGGCCGGTGCGGCGCAGGAGCACGTCGTCGAGCGCGGCCGGGTCGAGGCCGGCCGCGAGCCCGCGGGCGCGGACGTCGCGCCAGCGGCGCGCCGCCGCCTGCGCGCGCGCCGTCGCGGCGGCAAGCCCCTCGGCGAACGGCCGCGAGCGGCCGGCGCGCTGGTCGAAGAGCAGGTAGACGCGCGACAGCGCCGCGGGGTCGACGGCGCGGGCGCGCAGCTCGGGGTCGTCGGCGGCCAGGAGGGCCTGGAGCACCGGCGGGAGCGGGTCGACGCGCGGCGGCCCCTGCACCCAGCGGTCCTCGCCCTCGAGCCAGAAGTGCAGCCGCGCGGAGGTGCGGTCCTCGTAGACGTCGGCCCAGCGCGTCGCCTGCAGGGCCGGGGGCTCCTTGAACTGCCGCCGGTAGGCCGAGTAGAGGCGCACCGCCTGCTCGAGCTCGGCGCCGCGCACCTGCTGCCCGACGCGCTGGAGCTCCTGGTCGCGCGCCCGGCGCGCCGCCTCGACCGCCAGCCCGGCGGCCTCGCCGACCCTGGCCCCGGCGTCGTCGAGGCGACCCGCGGCGCGCCGCACGAGCGCGGCGACCTGCCCGCGGTCGCCCAGGGCGCGCAGCTCGCGCGCCAGCTCGTCCGTGGCCCGCGCGAGCGCCACCAGGAGGGCGACCACGAGCGGGTCGGGGCGACGCTCGAACTGCCCGGCCAGCGCCGCGTAGCGCGCGGGGGGCGCGGCCGCCGCCGCGAGGTCCGCCTCGAGGAGCGGCGCCTGCCCGGCGAGGAGGAGGAGCTCGGCCCCGCCCGGCCGGGCGGCGAGCGCGAGCCGGCTGACCGGCGGGTCGCGCTCGACCGCGCGCGCGGCGTCGAGGACGCGGGCCGCCTCGCGCTCGACCGCCGCCAGCTCGCGCTCGAGGCGCGCCGCGGCGTCGGCGGCGAAGGCGTCCAGCGCCGCGCGCACGCCGGGCGCCTCGTCGACGAGCGCCGGGAGCATCGCGGCCTGCAGCTCGAGCTGCCCCGCGAGCTGCCGCAGGTCCTCGGCGCGCCGGGCGCGCGCCACGGCGCGCAGGGCCTCGAGCAGCCGCGGCGGGAGGTCGCGGCCGAGCGCCAGGGCGGGGTCCGGGCCCCTCGTCGCCGCGAGGAGGACCAGCGCCTCGCCGAGGCGCCGCGCGGCGGCCTCGGCCTCGGCCGCGCGGGCGGCGGCCGGGAGGAGCGCGAGCGCGAGGGCGGGGAGGAGGCGGGCGGCGCGCACGGTCACCTCACCGTCAGCACGGGGACGGCCGCCCGCGCCGGCGCCTCGCCCGGGTCGTCCGGGAGGCCGACCCACTCGCAGGCGTCGAGCGGCTGCCCGAGCGCCGCCGCCAGGTCGGCCGCGGCGCCCTCGACGCGCGTGCCCGTGGGGAGGGCGAGCCACCAGGCGCGCCCGCGGCGCCCCACGCGGACGGGCGAGAGCTCGAGCCCCGTCGCCGGGGCGACCAGCGCGCCCGGGTGCTCGCCGTCGGGGAGGGCCAGGGGCCCGCGCGGCGGCGGCAGGACGGCGTCGGGCAGGGCGCGGAGGGCGGCGCTCGCCCGCAGGCGGGCGAGGACGTCCGCGGGGAAGCGCGCGCCGTGGCGCTCGAGGAGCCGGATCACCTCGGGGGCGCGCCCGACCGCCACGGCGCGCAGGAGGCCCCGCTCCAGCGCCGGGCCGGCGCCGGCGAGCGAGGCGGCCACGCCCGGCCGGTCGAGGAGCGCCGTGACGCCCGACGCGTCGCCGACCGCGAGGTGGAGGCGCAGGGCGGCCGCGCCGAGGGCGGCGCGCGTCTCGCCCTGGGCGGCCAGGAGCGCGGTCGTGCGCTCGCCGAGCGTCAGGGCCGGGCCCGCCTCGTCGAGCGCCCGCGCCGCCGCGCCGCCGGGGTCCAGCTGGCGCAGGGCGCGCGCCAGCCGCCGCGCCTCGTCGTCGCGCCCCTGCTCGAGGGCGGCGAGCGCGCCGGCGAGGACCTCGCCGGCCGGCCCGAGCCGCGCCGGGTCCAGCCGCGCGCCGGCGAGCGGGTCGCCCTGGGCCGCGAGGCGAGCGGCGACGCGCGCGCCGCGCCCGGCGCGGCCAGGGCGACCTGCTGCGCCCGCGCCCAGGCGTCCGGGCTCGAGGGCAGGCCGAGCACCTCCTCCAGCCAGGCCGCCTCGGCCAGCGCCTCGGCGACGGCTGACGCCGGCGCGCCGGAGGTCCCGGCGGCCTGGCGCCAGGCGTCGAGGGCCCCGCGCAGGTCCCCCCGGCGCGCGCGCCCGCGCGCGAGGTCGGCGCGCACGCGGGCGGCCGTGACCGGGTCGGCGCCCGCGAGCGCCAGGTCGAGCGCCGCGGCGTCGCCCGTCTCCATGGCCAGCCGCGCGCGCAGGTCGCTCGCCCACGCCCGGAACCCCTCGGACGGCGTCGGCGAGAGGCCCGCGTGCTCCCAGAGCGGCCCCGCCTCGTCGGGGCGCCCGGCGCGGTCGAGCAGGCGCGCGCGGAGGACGCGCACGGCCGGGTAGCCCCCCACGCGGTCCTCGATCGCCGCGAGCCGCTCGAGCAGCGCGGCGGGCTCGCGGCCCGCGACGGCGTCGCGCCACGCGGCGGCCGCCGCCCGCAGGGCCTCGGCCAGCGGGGCGGCGCGCACCTCGACGACCCCGGCCGCGGCGTCGAGCGGGTCGGGGGCGCGCGCCTCACCGGCGAGCACGCGCGCCAGCAGGGCCGCCGTGTCGCCGCCGTGCGCCCGCTCGAGCGCGCCGCGCAGGCACGCCTCCGCCTCGGCCAGGTCGCCCTCGCGCAGGGCGATCGTGCCCAGGAGGTACCAGCGGTCGGAGACGTCCTCGTCGAGCCGCCGCAGGCGCGTGCGCGCGCCGACGAGGTCGCCCTTGAGCAGGAACGCGCGCGCCTCGCCCACCTGCGCCCGGCGGCGGTCGAGGGCCGTCGCGCGCCCGTCGCGCAGCGCCTCGTCGAACGCGCGGGCCGCGCCGGCCCAGTCGCCGCGGGCGAGGAGCGCCTCGCCCTCGCGGACGCGCTCGGGCGGGGCGGCCGCGCAGCCGGCGAGGAGGAGGAGGAGGAGGAAGATCCCTGCACCGCGCGCAAGACGCTGATTGGACACGAAGGCAACGAAGATCCGCGGAGGGCACGGAGGCACAGGGAAGGGACCTTCGAGACCTCCCTCGACCTTCGTTGCCTTCGTGTCCCATGCTGAGTCGACACGGGGTCCGTGGTCTGGTTCCGGCCGAGGCCGAGGACCGGGCCGTCGTCCTCCGTCCACGCGCGCCTCCCTCACGCTCCGATGTAGCGCGCGTGCAGCCCGCGCGCCGCCGCGGCGTCGCGCGTCCCGCGGACGAGCGCCCGCCCGTCGGCGAACACCGTGATCGTCGCGCCCGCGGGGTCGCGCGGCGTGAAGCGGAGGAGCGCCGGGCACACGGGGCCGACGTCGCCCACCTCGTTCAGGCGCCGCGCGAGGGCAGGGAGGTCGACGGGCGGGGCGCCGCGCAGGAGCACGGCGTCCTGCCCGCAGAGCTCCTCCGCGTCGGCCGCCCGCCCGAGGTGCTCGCGCCGGCCGGCGCAGGCCGGGCAGGCGGGGTCGCGCGCCACGCGGAGCGTGCGCGCCTCGCGCGTCCACGCGTCGACCATGAGCAGCCCCGCGGCCACCTCATCCAGGCGCCCGGCCAGGAGCTTGAGCGCCTCGGCCGCGGCGAAGCCGGCGGCGACCAGGACGGCCGGCCCGATCACGCCCTCGGTCTCGCAGGTGGCGGCCGCGCCGGGCGGCGGCGGGGCGTCGATCCAGCAGCGGAGGCACGCCGTGCGCCCGGGGACGATCGGCATGCCGTGCACGGTCGTGCCCACCACCCCCGTGTAGATCCAGGGCACGCCGAGCGCGTGGCAGGCCTCGTTCACGACGAAGCGCGCGGCGAAGTTGTCGGTCCCGTCGAGGACGAGGTCGGCCCCCTCGAGGAGCCCCAGCGCGCCCTGCCCGTCGAGGTCGGCCACGCGCGCGTCGAGCGCCACCTCGGAGTTGACGCGCGCGAGCCGCGCCCGGGCGGCCTCGGCCTTGGGCCGGTGGGCCCTGGCGTCCTCCTCCTCGAACAGGACCTGCCGCTGCAGGTTCGAGAGCTCGACCACGTCGCGGTCGATCAGCCGCACCCGCCCGACGCCGGCGCGGACCAGCGCCTCGGCGATCGCCCCGCCCGTGGCGCCCACGCCCACGACCGCGCAGGTCGCCGCCCGGAGGCGCGCCTGCGCCTCGCGGCCGCCCAGGCGGCGGACGCGCAGCTGGCAGGCGTAGCGGTCGGGCCCGTCGTCCACGCCGCCAGGGTAACCCGCCCGGGCCCTCCGGAACGCGACGAGGGCGCCCTCGCGGGCGCCCTCGGGCGGTTCGACGGTCGGTCGGACCTCGCCGGCTACGGGAGGTTCAGGACCTGCGCCTGGTCGCGCATCATGAGGCAGCCGTCCTGCGCCGCCGGGTTGTTGCCCGCCGGGAGGGCCAGGAAGCGGACGTTCTCCGTGCCGGTGCTGAGGAAGTTCACCGTGCCGTCGGCCTGGAGCACGTTCCACCCCTCGGGATGGTTGCCGATGTTGCCCGGCGTGTTGGCCGTGCCGCCGCCGCCCGAGTCGACCTCCGACTGGATGCGGACCGCGCGGTCGATCCCGAGGTAGGTGGACGAGCGGACGTTCGAGTTCAGGCCGCGGCGGGTCCAGCCGTACGACAGCTCCTGCGTCATGTTCAGGTTCTCGTCGTTCCCGTTGACGAACGGGTTCGCCGTCAGGCTGCCGGCGTTGCCGCCGTTCCAGAACCAGGCCCGCTGGTTGTCGCGGACCTGCTGGTCACTGATCGGGATGAACACGTCGTAGGACGACGGGCAGATCCAGCCCTCGGGGTTGTCGTGGTAGCCGTACCACAGCAGCGAGCGGATGATCTTCGAGCCGTGGTTGCTCGTGAAGCCGTCGTCCAGCGTGCGGATCTGCGTGTTGTGCGGGAAGAACCGCTTGTCGTCCGCGTACTGGATGGCGGCCAGGCCGAGCTGCCGCAGGTTGTTCGAGCACTTGGTCCGGTTCGCCTTCTCCTTGGCCTTCATGAGGGCCGGCATGAGCAGGGTCGCCAGGATGCCGATGATGGCGATCACCACCAGCAGCTCGATGAGCGTGAAGCCTTTGATCTTGCGCTTGAGCATGTACCTCTCCTTCGAAGCCTTCGCCCCGCGAGCCAGGACCCAGGGCTCACCCCCGTGGCCATACCCGCGACCCTGGAGAAGGTTCAGGAGGAGGCGTGACAGCGCGCGACGACGGTCCGGAATGCCGCCCGCCCTGAGGACGGACGGCGCGCGGGCGAGGCGCGGGGCCCCGACCGCGGAGATGAATGATGCCGGCCGGTGTCGCCACCGTGATCCCGCCGGCGCCCGTCTGCTCGCGACCCCCCTGCCCGTCCCAGGGCGCGGGGAGTATGGCAACGCGGCGGGGGTGGCGTCAAGCGGACCCCGGCAGCAACCCGGGTGCCGCCTCGGGGCCGGACGGACCGCGTCTCGCGTTGACACGGTTCGTGCTCCATCCCTATAATCCGTCCCGCTTGCCGGCCGCGCGTGGCTCGGGGAGAGCGGGGGATGAACGGATGAAGCGCGCCCTGATGGGCCTCCTCGTGGCCGGCGCCCTGTTCGGCGCCTGGGTCCCCGAGAGCGCGGCGGAGTCGTGCACGTTCTGCGCGAACGAGCTCGAGGCGGGCGTGAACCCGCTCAAGTGCCCCCGCTGCATCGAGATCGCCGCCCGGATCACCCGGGGGAACGAGCGGATCTGGGTGCTGGACTTCAAGCCGCAGCCGATCGGCCGCGTGCAGATGAAGGACGACACCGGCGACGTCGAGAACTACTGGTTCCTGCCGTACACGCTGACGAACCACGACGACAACGCCCACTCGTTCTTCATCGACATCACGGCGACGTCGGACAAGGGCAACCAGCTGCACCGCTACCACGACGTGTGGATCCCGGACGTCTTCGAGGAGGTGTCGCGGATCCTGGGCGTGCGCGAGGGGGAGCAGCTGCTCAGCCAGCGCGACCTGTGCATGCCGCGCCCCGGCGACCAGAACGTGCTGCCGAAGATCGAGGACCAGCGCACGCGTGACACGGCGCAGATCGCGCTCCCGGTGATCCAGCCGAAGGAGACGCTCCGCTGCGTGGCGATCTTCCAGCGGTTCGACCCGGAGATGGACCGGCTGACGATCAAGATCCGCGGGCTGACGAACTCGAGCATCCTGACGCACGACGACTACGTGGCGCCCGACGACAAGCCGCACCGGCGCGTGGTGACCGAGGCGGTGCTCACCCTGCACTACCGGCGCCCGGGCGACGAGTTCGCCCACGGGCAGGACCCGATCGAGTTCGTCGGCCGCCGCTGGACCGACGAGACGCGCACGATCCGGAGCGACCTCAGGTGAGCGCCCCGGCCCTCGTCCGTGACGCGGCGCCCGGGTAGCCGCCCGTGGCGGACGCGGTCGACGACGAGCGCCACCGGCCGTTCGCGGAGGGGCTCGCCCGGGAGGAGCGCGTGCTCCTGCTCGTGCGTGACGAGCTCTACGGCGGCTCGTGGGACGAGCTGGAGGCCGACCTCCACGCGCGCCGCGAGCGGAAGCCGGCGATCTTCAAGCTGAACACACGAATCGACGAGGACCTGGGACGGATCAGCAGACTGCGCGCGTACGAGCGGGAGCACGGGGTCGACCTGCGCCGCCTGCTCGAGCTGGTCGTCGGCCCCGAGGGGCTCGAGAGGACGCCATGAAGAGGACCCTGACGGTGCTTTCCGGCCTGCTCCTGGCGGCGCTCGCCGGCTGCATGGGCGAGCAGCGACGGCCGGGCGACAAGGTGCGCGGCCGGGGTCAGGGCGACCTGTCGGTCGACCGCCCGGTCGTCGACGAGGCGAAGGTGCGCGACTTCGGCTTCGTCGTCTACTGGGACTCGTTCGTCCGCGACGAGGTGCTCTCGGCGCTGACGATCGAGGGCGACTTCGAGCAGGGCTTCGGGCGGCCGCAGCTCTACGCGTTCACCGAGTCGAAGCGGCTCTACCAGCTCGACCTGCACAGCGGCATGGTGAACTGGCTCTACGACGTCGGCGAGCCGCTGTCGTTCAAGGACGGGCGCTGGATCACCGAGTGGGCCTACCGGCCCGAGGAGCCCAACGTCGAGGGCGGGCCGCGCTTCAAGCGCTACGACGAGGTGTTCCTCGTCGCCCGCGACCGCCTGTTCGCGCTCGACAAGGACAACGGCGCCGAGCTCTGGCAGACGCGCCTCCCGTTCGCCTCGTCGGCGCCGCCGCAGGCGAGCGAGTCGCACGTGTTCGTCGGCTCGTGGGACGACCGCGTCTACGCCTACCGCAAGGACCGGCCGGAGATCCCCGACTGGAACTGGCGCACGAACGGCGACATCCTCACCCGGCCGGCGGTCGACAGCCCGTCGGTGTTCGTCGCCTCGAGCGACGGCTTCCTGCACACGTTCGAGGCCGCCTCGGGCACCCCGAGCTGGCGGTTCGACACCGAGAAGCGCCTGCTCCTCGACCCGCTCGTGTTCAAGAAGCTCCTCTACGTGGGCGGCGAGGACTTCAACCTCTACGTGCTGAACGCGCTCGACGGCACGATCGAGTACCGCCACGGCGCCGGCGCGCCCATCAGCTCGCGGCCGGTGGCGATCGACAACGGCGACGACCAGACGATCTACTTCACCGCCGGCGCGGAGGGCCTGTTCGCCCTGGCGCGCAAGAGCCGCGCCCGCGGCTCGCGCCGGACCGCGCACGAGCTGCTCTGGCAGCGCAAGGAGGCGAAGCGCGTCGTCGCCCGCGGCGCCCGCGACGTCTACGTGCTCGAGGCCTCGGAGACGCCGGGGAGCATCAAGCTCGTGCGCCTGGGGGCCAGGGACGGCAAGGTGAAGGGCCAGCTGGAGCTCGCCGGCGTCGACTGGGTGCTCACCAACTCCGCCGGCCCCGGGAGCACGATCCACGACGAGAGCCTGCTCGGCGGCCTGATCGTGCTGGGCTACAGGAACGGCTGGGTGGTCGCCCTCAAGGAGATCGCCACGTTGCCCGGTGGGATGGTGGACAGATAGCGGCTCCCGTCCGCCCCGTCCGCCCCGTTCGCCTGGCGGACGTACTCCCAAGCAGCAGATCCCGCCGCCACGCCCCCCGAGCACACCTCGCGGCGCGTTCGCAGCAGGAGCGTCAGGCGAGGCCGACGAGGGTGAGGCGATGCGGCGCGAAGGCGAGGGAAGGCGGCCGCCTGGCCGCCGACCGAGCCTGAGCGGTGGAGGTGTCGCGCGGAGCGCGACACCCCGACGCACCGCAGCGCCCACCATCGTCGGC
>JAMLIC010000102.1 GCA_023954375.1 Planctomycetota bacterium | reverse complement strand
CGCCACCTCCTCGCGCTCGGAGCCCACGGGGGAAGACGGCTGCGACGGCGGCACTCCCGCGCGCGGCCGCGCCTTGCCCGGCGGCGGATTCCGCCCCGTGTCCCCCTCGAGCACGAGCACGTCCGCGTGGTGCAGGAGCCGGTCGACCGCCGCGCTGCCGAGCAGCGGGTCGAGGAAGAGCCCCGGCCACTCCTCCAGCGCGCGGTTGCTCGTCCAGATCGTCGAGCCCCGCTCGTAGCGCTGGCGGATCACCTCGTAGACGTCCTGGGGCTCGTCGCCGCGCAGCGGGCGCAAGCCCAGGTCGTCCACGATCAGCAGGTCCGGCCGCACGAGGCCGCGCAGCGCCCGCTCGTAGCTCTCGTCCGCCCGGGCCGCGCGCAGCTCCTTCAGCATGTCCGCGGCCGCCACGTAGCGGACCGAGTGGCCGGCGCGGCAGGCCTGGTGCCCCAGCGCCTGGGCGAGGTGGGACTTGCCCACCCCGGTCGCGCCGACGAACACCACGTCGCGCTTCTCCGCGACGAAGCGGCACGTCGCCAGCTCGAGGACCCGCCCGCGCGGCACGCGCGGGTTGAAGCTCCAGTCGAAGTCCTCCAGCACCTTCTCCTGCTCGAAGGACGCGCGCCGCAGCCGCAGCTCGAGCTGCCGCCGGTCACGCCGAGCCACCTCGTCGGACAGGAGCCGATAGAGGAACTCCTGCGGCTCGAGGCGATCCTCGGCCGCCTGGAGCAGGCGCGCCTCGAGCGAGTCCAGCACCCCCGCCAGCCGGAGCCGCTTCAGCAGCTCGCGCAGCTCGTCGCCCAGGCTCATGCGACCCCCTGGGCGCGCGCCACCAGCTCCGCCGGCGTCCGCGCGAAGCGCGGCGCGGGCGGGGCCGCGTCCGGAGCGCGCTCGTCGGCCTCGCCGTCCAGGCTCCCCTCCTCGAGCCCCCGCGCGAGGATCTCCTCGAGCGCCTTCGGCGAGAGGTTGCCGAAGTGGAGCGCGCGCCGGCTGGCGGCCTCGGCCCGGTCGCGCGGCGCTCGCTCGAGGATCAGCACGGCCGCCTGCGCCTGGCGCAGGTGGCTCAGGACCTCGTCCTGCTCCAGCACGGCGCGCACGAAGGCCCCCGCGGCCTCGCCGATCGCGTCCGCGCGCTGCTGCCAGAACGCCGGGTCGCGGTGCCGGTAGGGCGCGCGGTGCTCGGGCAGGTGCTCCTCGACCGTGCTCCACTGCCCCGCGCCGACCCGCGCGTGCGTCGCCAGCCGCCGGCCGTCGAGGTAGATCAGCACGCTCGTCGCGGTGCCGCAGACCATGACCTCCTGCCGCAGGTGGACGAACGGCACCGAGTAGAACGCCCGCTCGAACCGCACGTGGCTGTCGTCGTGGACCGTGGCCTTCGCCCAGCGCCGCAGCTCGAAGCGCGACGCGGGGAGCGGCTTCAGCGTCGCGCGCTCCTCCGCCTCGAACGCCTCGCGCGGCCGCCGGCGGGTCGTGCCGTGGGTGCGCACCCCGGCGACGTCGACGACCCAGCGCTGCAGCTCGCGCCGCTCGGTGATCGCGTCGCTCGTCTCCAGCTCGCGCGTCGCGAAGTGGCCGCGCTTGACGTACTTCACCCCGGACTCGACGCGGCCCTTCTTCTTCGGGTCGCGCACGGGCGTCGGGTCGATCATGGCCCCGTAGTGCCGCGCGAGCTCCCGGTAGCTGCGGTTCAGGGTCGTCTCCTCGTCGAGCGCGAACGCCCGCCGGATCACCGCCGCCTTGGTGTTGTCCGGAACCAGGAACTCGGGGACGCCGCCCAGCTCCTCGAAGGCCTCGACGTGGCAGCGGAGCCAGGTCGCCTCCGACTGGTCGAACACGAGGCGGACGACCATGTGCCGGCTGTGCGCGAGCGTGAGCACGAACACCCAGGCCTTCCGCACGCGCCCGGTGTCGGAGTCGAACACCTTGCCCACGTAGCCGAAGTCGATCTGGGCCTGGAGCCCCGGACGCGTGACGAGGGGGATCGCCACCTCCTCGGGCCGCACGCCCCGCTCGCGCCGGAGCCGCCGCACGAGGCGGTAGACCGCGTCGTAGCTGGCCACGAAGTCCTTGCCCTGCTCGCGGCACAGGACGTCGTAGATCACCTTGGGCTGCTTGCCCTTCGTCAACAGCTCCTCGATCCGGTGCCTCCAGCGCCCCGCCGTCGACTCCTGCTGCGGCGGCGTCCTTGGCGGCAGGACGCGCTCCACGGCCTCCTGCAGCTCCTCGAGCGGAGGTATCTCCTCCGGCGGTCCCTCGAGCAGCTTGGCCTTCTTCAGCGCCCTCCGGTACGCGCGCTCCGTCTTGCGGCTCATGCGCAGCAGGCGCGCGACCTCCGTCGGCGCGACCCCCTTGCGGTGAAGCCGCACCAGCTCCTGCAGGCGGTGCATGTCGATCCTCGGCTTGCTCATGGGCCCTCTCGGCGTGGCCGAGGAGGGTCCCGGTGACCCCTGACAAGCCGCGTAACGACCGTCAGGGCAAGCAACGAGACCGTCGTGGTCCCATTGGCCGCAACGACCGTGGATCCATTGGCCGCAATCGCGGTGGACCCATTGGCCGCAACGACCCTGGACCTTTACCCCGCAAGCTCACACCAGGGGCTGGGTGGCGCCATGGTCGACCCCGACCCGCGCGCCACGAACCGCTCGGGACCCGTGCGGCGCGTCGATCGCCTTGGCGGACTACTGCGCTTCTATCACCGCGCCGCCGCCTGACCAACACGGCGAGATTCGACGACAACAGCGAGACGTGACGTGGGACGAGCCGCCCCTGACCTGTCGGGACATCCTCTGGGACAGGTTTCTCCCTTACAACTCCTGCGTCTTGGTGTCGGCTGAGCAATGGAACAATACGACGGCCAGCGAGCCGCCCAAGCAACACAGCAAAGCGGCGCGCACGCGAAAATTGACTGCAAGCGGGGACCACTTCATAAACCCATCCTCCGCAATGGCGACACAACCCGCGGAGAGCAGTCCCACAAGCAACCCGAGCCGGACCAATACTCTGGTCCGCCGAATGGGTTCCACTCGTGGAGCCAAGAGCAGAACGGTCCAACACCAAGCAATGTAAGCAGGACCCCGTAGAGCCGCGCTATCGAGTTCCCAATCCTGCATGCGCGGGCCGGAGACAAAGAACGCGATATCGTCGGTTCCAGGTCCGTCATCCTGCCTCCGATTCGGTCCGAATGACCGAACTTGCATGGCAGCAGGACCAAGGTGCCGGACGACGCCGAACGGTGCTGGTTCGACCTGCCAAGGCGTGCCCCACGGGTCGACAGAAGCGTCACGATTGAAGGCGTTCGCGGCGTAGGCCTTTGGATCTAACAAGGCAACGACATGACCTTCTCCCAGCACAATCAGCGTCAGACCGACCACCCAGGCGAAGACGAAGGCTACGACTTGACCGGACAGTCCCAGTTTAACACAAGGGGCCATCATTAAGAACGGCGCCGAATATTGTCACCCAAGACAAAAGTACCATCGTAGCCCCAGAACACTCCCGTCTTCCAGATCCTAAACGTCGCCGGCCCATGCTTGACCGTCACCCGCCGGTCGCTGCTCTCCACCTGCCAGATGAATACCCACTCGCCCTCAACCAGAAACCATCCCGACCCCCGGCTGTGCCAGCCAGGGAAATCGGCCCACCACACCTGCGTCGGAGTAAGCTGTGTCGGCACAATCGACTTGTCCTTGTCTAGGTTACTGAACGTCGTCGATTCGGCGTCAAGAACAAATCCGTTCGAATCAGCGTCCCCGTGCCTTTTGCCAGCAACAGTCGGGGAGTCGATAACAAGACCGGGGACAAGCGGCAAACCAAGGGGATCGCCGGTTGTGTGAAACTGCACCTGCGTCTCAAAAACGCCCGGCAAACTGAAGTGCCAGGTGCGCTTTGCGACGAACGAGTAGGCCTTCACGAACGTCTTGTACTTGCACCGCGTGTAGTCCGAACCCGCAGCTAGCGTGACGTGAATGACGTGCCCAAAATCAGCATACTTGCGCCCAGAGTAGTCCAGCCCGAGGCGGTGTAGTCCGTCCGGGGTCTTGCCTGTCGTTTGAATGGAGATCGACAAGGGCGTGCAGGTGTTTGCAGGGGGGCGCGCAGGCTCGCTAGCAGGTTGAGGCCGAGGCGGAGGTGGGGCGTCGTCGTCCTCCGTTGGGGGCACCATGGCGGGAAACAAATGACCACCAGTCCCAAGCAGATTCAGAAGGGTGGGCAAATCGGACGGTGGAGACACTCCGATCGCGGACGAGGGCAGATACAGACCCACCGGGCGTAGGAACAACCTCTCGCTCGTCCCCAGCCTCAAGAAGACCGGGCTGACGAACCTCGTCCGCGTGGTCCCCGCCAGGTTGTTCGCCCACTCCACGCCAAATCGGTCGTAGATCACCCGCCCGGTGAGGCCCACCTGCCGCTCGACCGACGCACGCTCATCCAGCACCGGCGTGCCCATGGCCGAGAACTCGCCGTCATAGGTCTCGATCGGCACGCCGCCCGCCCAGCGGTACTTCCCGAACGTACCCCCACCCGCGAACTTCTCCAGGAGCAGGCGCGTCCCGTCATAGGCCAGCAACGTAGGCCCGAACGAACTGCTGACCATCACCGCGCGCTCGCCCGTGCCCGTGTAGAGGAACTCCTGGTTCGGGTCAGGCGTCCCGCTCTCGACCTCGAACTCCACCTTCGTGGGCAGGTCGCGCTGGTTGTGGGTGAACACGGTCGCCTCCTCCGCCGAGGCCCGGCGCTTCATGCGCTGCGCATGGTCGTACTCGTAGGCGATCTCGTCTACGCCCGTGACCTCGCTCTGGATCAGGTTCCGCGCGTCGACCGTGTAGTTCGTCACGTCCGACGAGACCAGGTCCTCCTTGCGGACCCGGTTCGAGGCCGCGTCGTACTGGTAGGCGAACCCGTACACGGTCGGGTTCTGGACCCGCCGCTCCTCGATCAGGCGGTCCAGCGCGTCGTACGCGTAGTAGGTGAACTCGCCGTCCTCGTGCTCGACCTGCGTGACCGCGCCGTTCGGGTTCCGCTGGTAGACGAACGACGAGAGCACCGCCGCCGCGTCGTCTCGGTTCACCAGGCTGCCCAGGCGGCCCGCCACGTCGTAGGCGTAGTAGGAGACGACCTTGTTGCCCGCGAGCTCCTTCCGCTCGATCAACCCCGAGCGGTCGTAGTGGAAGTCGTTCTCGCGGTTCGGCGTGTCGAGGACCGTCGCCCGGATCAGCCGCCCCGCCTCGTCGTAGGCGTGCGTCGTGGCCTCCGAGTTGGGGTCGGTGACCCGGGTCTTCATGCCACTGAGATCGTACTCATAGGCCACCACCCCGGCCACGGTCGTCTTCTCGACGAGCCGGTCCATGGCGTCGTACTCGAACTCCGACACCCCCAGCCCCGCCGCCGTGTCGTCGCTCTCCAGCAGGTTCCCGACCTGATCGTAGGCGTATACGATTCGCCTTGGCCCGCCGAATACGAACACGAGCCGAACCCGCCGCGCTCTCTTGCCGCTCTGCGGGCGCCCGATCAAGCGTGGCAGACGAGCTTGAGCCCGGCGATCTGTCGGAAGACGGCGTCGTGGGCCAGGAGCGTCAGATTGCGCGTCAGCGCGATTGAGGCGATCCACATGTCGGCCGTCTCGACGACGAGGCCCTGCTTCTCCAGCGCAGCGCGGAGGTGGGCCCAGGTCCTCACGGTTTCGCGCTCGGGATAGATCACCATGACCCCGTCGAAGAACTTCGCGAGCATCCGCCGCCGCTTGGCGCCCCAGCCCCGTGCGTCGGCACCCGCGAGCATCTCCGCCTCCGTCTGGAAGGAAATGGCCAGGCGTCGGTCCCGTAGCGCCGACTGATACAGGGCTCGCTCCGGCCGGACCGCGAACAGGAAGCTGGCGACGTTCGTGTCCAGCAGGACGGGCTGGGCCATCGTCATGCGCGCCTTGACGCCCGCTTTCGCTTCTCCTTCGCCTCCCGCGCGCGCTTGTCCATGGAGCGGAGCTGCCGGATCGCCTCCATGAACTCCTCGCCCTCCTCTGGAGTAAGAAACGCCAGATCCGCGACGTCCCGGATCGGCTTCACGCCCGCCCGAGCAGCCTCGCGGTCGGTGCGGCGCTCACCCTCGCTCCATGACGCCCGCGACGACCGCGGCCGCTTCTTCTTCGTCGTCTTCTTCTTGCTCTGGGGCACGGCACACCTCCCCGACAGCCAGCCTATCACCCGCTCGTGCCAGGCAGCCGCTCCACCGCCGCCCGCAGGTCGGCCTGGTCGACCGCCACGTAGAGGGCCGTGGTCGTCAGCGAGGCGTGCCCGAGGAGCGCCTGCACCGCCTTCACGTTCACGCCGGCCCTGACCAGGTGCGTGGCGACCGAACGCCTCAGCATGTGCGGGCTCACGACCACACCGGCCCGCCGAGCCACGCCGCGCACGATCCGCCACACGCCGTCGCAGGTCGACAGCGGCCGGCCGAGGTCCGAGACGACCAGCCGCGCCTCGTCCTCGCCGCGGGCGAGCACGGGCCGCCCCTCTCGCAGCCAGCGCTCGAGCCAGGGCACGCAGGCCGCCGGGACCGGGAGCGTGCGCGCCCGGCCGCGCTTGGCGGAGCGCACGCGCAGGCTCCCGCCGCCGAGGTCCAGGTCGACCAGGCGCGCCTCGCGCAGCTCGCTCTGGCGCAGCCCGAGGCCGTAGAGCAGCTCCAGGGCCGCGCGGTCCCGCAGGGCCAGCGCGCGCACGCGGGCGTCCGCGTCCTGGGCGGCCACCCCCGACGCGGCGAGCAGGCGGGCCACGCTCGCCTGGCCGAGCACGACCTGCGCGCGCCGCGCGGGCCGCGAGACGACCAGTCCCTCGGTCGGGTCGCGCGCGACGACGCCGGCCGCGAGGAGCGCGCGGAAGAGGGCCCTCAGCCGGGTCAGCTCGCTCCGTAGGCTCGAGCGCGAGAGCTCGCTCGCGCGCAGGGCGAGGTAGCGCACCACGTCCTCGCGCTCGAGCTTCACGAGCGGCCGGGTCGCGCGGGAGAGGAAGGTCCGGGCCGTCGAGGCGAGCGTGCGGATCGTCGCCGCCGCGGCGCCGCGCCGCTGGAGGTCCCGACGCAGGAGCGCCAGGACGTCGTCGAGTTGGGCCCCGCGCCTCGCGGTCACTCGAAGCGCTCCCGCGGGTGGCGCAGGAGCAGGTCGCGCCGCAGCTTCGCCGTCGACAGCCGCAGGTACAGCGCGGTCGTGTCCAGGCTCGTGTGGCCGAGGAGGAGCTGGATCTGGCGCAGGTCGGCGCCGTTCTCGAGGAGGTGGGTGGCGTACGTCCGCCTCAGGGTGTGCGGCGTGAGCCTGCGTGCGATCCCGGCCCTGCGCGCGAGCTCGTCCAGGACCTCCTTGAGCCGCTGCGCGCACAGGCGCCGCCCGCGCTGGCTGACGAACACGGCGGGCTCGACCTCCGCGCGACCCCCGACGAGCGCGGACCGGCCCCGCTCCAGGTAGCCCGTGAGCGCGTGCCAGGTGGCGCGACCGACCGGCACGACGCGCCCCTTGTCGCCCTTGCCGTGACGGACCACCACCTCGCGCTCGTCGGGCCGCAGGTCCCCGAGGTCGAGGGCCAGGAGCTCGGCCCGCCGCAGCCCGGTGCCGTAGAGCGCCTCGACCATGGCGCGGTCGCGCAGGGCGTGCGGGGACGCGGCGCCGGTCGCGGCCAGGAGGCGCTTCACCTCGGCCAGCGAGAGCACGTCGCCCACCGGGCGCGCCTTCTTCGGCCGCTCGAGCCGCCGCGCCGGGTCGTCTGCGAGCAGGCCCTCGCCCGTGAGGAAGGCGAAGAAGCTGGCAAGCGTGGCCGTCACGCGCGCGACCGTGCCGGCGCCGAGCGGCCGGCCGCGCCGCGTGGCCTCGCCGGTCATGAGCCCGGACTGGTAAGCGCGCAGGTCCCCGAGCGTCGTGTCGGCGGGCCCGCCCTCGCCCGCGTGCTCGGCGAAGCGGCGCAGCTCGCGCCCGTAGCTGTCGACCGTGCGCGGCGAGGCGCCCCGGGCGAACAGGTGCTCCTCGTAGCGCTCGATCGCCTCGGGCCACCCGAGCGACGTCGCCGCGCATTTCCGGATCTTGCTCTTCCTCGACATGGAGCGACTCCTCGGGGCGAAACTCGGCCAGGGTCAGGGGTTGGGGTTGCCGTGGGGGCTGCCACCCCCTTGCCAGGGGCCTGCCAGCGGCCTGCCACGACCGGCGGGGCTACGCGCGCGGCGTCTGGCGGCGGCGCGGCGCCGGCGTCGGCGCCCGGGCCGGGTCCTCGAGCGCGTCGGGGTGCAGGAGGCCCGTCACCCCCGGGACCGCGGCGGTCCCGTCCAGGACGCGGTACCGCCGCGGCGCGTCGCCCTCGACGAGCTTCACCATCTCGTGGGCGACCAGCTCGTCGAGCGCGCGGCGCGTCGTCGTGTAGGTCCACCCGAGGAGGGCCGCCGACTCGCGCCGGGAGACGGTCGCGTCGCCCTCGCGGCGGGCCAGCGCGCGGTAGAGCGCCGCGGCGCGCGGGGAGAGGTCCTCGACCTGGCCCTCGATCATGGGCCAGTAGAGGTCGAAGATCGCGCGGTAGTCGGCGACGCTCGCCACCAGCCGGCCCTCGTCGTCGCGCTCCCGCTGCCGCTGGTGCAGGAGCGCGTGGCTGGCCACGAGCCCGAGCAGCTTCTCCTGCTCGCGCCGGTCGCGCGTGGTCCTGGCCGGAAACGACAGCCTCGTGGCGAAGGGGACGACCACGTCCATGGGCTCGAGGGCGCGCTGCGCGTCGCGCCAGAGGGCGACGTCGGGGCCCGGCCTGGCCTCGCCCGCCCACAGCCGGCGCTGCGCCTCCTGGACCGCGCGGGTCTGGGCGGGAGAGTCGTCGAGGAGCAGCTCCAGGACCCGCGACGTGTTCTCGGGGTCGAGGTCGGTCGCCGTGGTGCCCGACATGATCGACACGGGGCCGTGCACCGTGAAGGTCTCCGTCCGGCCCTTGAGCACGAGCTTCATGCGCAGGTAGCCCTGGCTCTGGAGGGTGCGGATCGGGTAGTCGGCCTCGCTGGCGCCGGCCTGCTCGTCGACGAGGACGAGCCGGTGCCGGAGGCAGTCGGCGCCCAGGTAGTAGAGGGCGTGCGGCGTCAGCCGGCTGAGCTGCTCGACCGACTCCTCGGGGACGAGCGCCGACACCCGCTCGAGGAGCGTGCTCTTGCCCGCCCCCGAGGGCGCGCGGAGGATCGCCGAGAGCGGGCGCAGGAGCAGGCGGCTCGTCGCGACCAGGTAGGCCAGGCGCCGGTTCCGTCCCTCGCCCACGTAGCCCAAGGCCTCGAGCGCCGCGGCCGCGCGGTCGAGGAGGTCGGGCGCGCCGAGGAGCCGCTCCGCGGCGGCGCGTCGCGCGCCCGTGAGCGCGACCGGCCCCGGGCGCTCCTGCGCGGGCACCGCGCGCTCGACCTGGTCGAGGAGCGCCGCGAGGTAGCCGAGCACGACGTCGAGGGCGCGGCCGAAGGCGTCGGCGACGAGGCACGCGAAGGCGCGGCGCGAGCGGAAGCCGAAGAGGTCGACGCGATCGACGAGGGGCGCGGCGCCGCCGCCGGACGCGAGGGCCACCGAGGCGACCACCTTCGCTCCGGCCTTGCTGGGCGGCCGGTCGAGGACGTACGTCAGCCCGTCGATCTCCAGGCGCAGCGGGTCACGTGCGCTCGCTGCTTCGATCTCGGCTGCTGCTGTCCGGTCCATGGTCCCTCCCTGCGCTCCAGCTCCAGAGGCGCGCAGGGTAGGGAGCCGCGAGCGGCCTGCCCATAGCGGAGGACCGCACCAGCGGCGCGCGCTTGTGCCGCCGGGCGCGGGCGCCTCGGCGGCGCTCACGGGCGCGTCGGTACTCGGCCGCGCGCTTCCAGCGTCCGGCCGGCGTGGCGCGCCGAGCGCGCTTGCGCTCTCGGTCGAGCACCCGGCGCATGGTGGCGGCGCAGCGAGGGCCGCAGTAGGAGGCGGGCGCCCGCGACGCCCTGGGCGGGCGGTGGCACCCCGGTCGCGCGCAGACCCGCCCGCGCCGGCGGGCACGAAGGGCGTGACCACGCCGAACTCGCCGGGGGGCTCGCGACGCCGACTCGCGCCTCGTGGCGCGGCGTTCGCGCTCGGCGGCATTGCGCAGGAGGCGCACCTCGCGGCGCGTCCGCCGGCGCCGCTGTCGCCGTGCCGCCTGCCAGCGTCGCACCGCCCTCCGACACGGCTCGTGCCCGCAGTAGCGCTGCGTCAGCCGGCGCGCCCTGTAGCGTCGGCCGCAACCCCGCCGCAGACAACGTCTCACGCCCAGCCGCCGGCGCCGACGCCTCCGGCGCCTCGGGCGCGCGCGATCGCCTTCGCCCACCGAGCGCGAACTCCGGCGAGGCCGTGCCGCGGGGCGGATCGTCCGCCTGGGGCCCGGCTCGCCTACGGTGCTCTACTGCAAGGGGGTGGGCCCGTGCACCTTGCGCTGGCGGGGGCGGGGGGGGGACGGTCGCCTGGCACGACGGGCAGCGCCTGCTCGGTCCTGGCGCCGCGAGGAGCGGACCACTCGAGCGCCTCTCGCTTTCCGCTGGCCGGCGCCGTGCGTGGCGCGCGGCATGACCCTACCGCGCCATGTCGTCCCGGGCCGCACGCTCCTCGTGACGCGCAGATGCTTCGGCCGCATGTTTCTTCTGCGGCCGTCCCCTCAGGTCGAGGCCGTCTTCTCCTACTGCCTGGCCCTCGCGGCGGAGAAGTATGGGATCCAGGTCCATGCCCTGATCGTGCTCTCCAACCACTGGCATGGCCTGGTGACCGATCCGCGCGGCACGCTCCCCGAGTTTCTCCGCTGGCTCCACTGCAACGTGGCCAAGGCGCTGAACGTCCACCTTCGCCGAGGCGAGAGCCTGTGGGCGCCGGGGAGCTACTCGGCCGTGCACCTGGGCGACGAAGCGGCCGTCCTGGAGAAGCTCGTCTATGTGATCACCAACGGCGTCGCCGCCGGCCTCGTGCCCACGCCGGGCGAGTGGCCCGGTCTGCACACGCTCGCCGAGGACGTGGGCACTCGCGTCGTGGACGCGGCGCGGCCCGACTTCTTCTTCCGGCAGCCCGCCTTGGACGACGAGGCTGACCGGGACGACTCCGCCCGCGCGCGCCGCCGCCGCCGCGCGCCCGCGCGCGACCCGCTGCCCGACCGCGCCCGCCTGGCGCTCACCGTCCCGCCGGCGTTCGCCGCCATGCCGCCCGAGGACTTCCGCGCGCGGCTCCGACGCGCTGTGGACGACCGCGTCGCGCACCTCCACCGCCAGCGCGCGGGGCGCCCCTGGCTGGGCGCCGAGGCCGTGCTCCGGCAGGACCCGTTCGGCTGCCCGGGCTCGACGGCCCCGGACGGCAGCCTCAACCCCCGGATCGCCTGCCGCGACAAGTGGCGCCGGATCGAGCTCCTCGAGACCCAGGTCGAGTTCTGGCGCGAGTACCGGCAGGCCCTCACCCGCTACCGCCAGGGCGACCGCGACGCCGTCTTCCCCGAGGGCACCTACTGGCTCCGCGTGCAGTTCGGGGTCACCTGTCGCGCTGCGGCCTGAGCGGTCCGCCGTCACCCGCTCACCCTCTTGTCGCTGCAGCCGGGCCACGTGGTCCGGCTGGAGCTACGTACGCGCACCTACCCGGGTCGGGTGATGCTGCGCGTCGCTCCGCCTCATGCGGGTGCAGCGTCTGCTCGTTCGTCCGCGATGCGCGCCGGCTGGGACGAGCGGCCCCTGACCTGTCGGGACATCCTCTGGGACAGGTTTCTCGACGTCGGTCATGGGCGGCGGCTCGCCCTCGGGGACGTCGAGGTCCTCGGCCAGGTCCTCGGCCAGGTCCTCGGCCAGGTCCTCGGCCTCGAGCCCGCGTCGGACCGCCCACAGTGCGAGGCGGGCGGTCGGGTCGGCGATCGTCTCCAGCTCCAGGTCGAGCTCGGCCAGGAGCATCCTGGCGACGGACTCGTCGAGGATCGCCGCGCCGGCGAGGGCTCGCTCCAGCTCCGTCGCGTTCATGCCGGTGTCGATCATGACGACCTGGTAGGGGCCCTCGCGGAGAACGGCGTCGCTCCGTCTTGCTCTGGTGCAATGTCCGTCTGCCGCGCGAGAGTCCGAACCTGAACGCCGTCGCGGAAAGATGGGTGCGCTCCGCCCGCGAGGAGTGTCTCGATCGCGTGCTTATCTTCGGCGAGGCGCACCTGCGGCGTCTCGTCCATTGCTACGTGGCCCACCACAACCGAGAGCGTCCCCACCAGGTGTCAAGTGGCGGCCATAGGGACCATGCCCATTGCGGCCAATGGGTCCATGCGAGCTTCGTCGTAGGTTCGGGCCCGCGCAGGGGCACGCCGCAGCCCTACCCATAGCCTCCGCAGGCCAGCAGACGGGGAGGGCTGCGGCGTCTTTGGTGCTTCCTTAGTCGCGACAGCTCAGCACGGGGACGGCCCGGGGCAGCGCGTGGTCCCTGAGGCGCGGCGGCGCGCGTGGCCCCGAGGGCGCGACAGCGCGTGGTCCCGGAGGGCGCGGCGGCGGCGCGTGGTCCCGGAGGGCGCGGCGGCGGCGCGTGGTCCCGGGGGGCGGCGGCGCGTGGTCCCGAGGGGCGCGGCGGCGGCGCGTGGTCCCGGGGGGGCGCGGCGGCGGCGCGGGGTCCCGGAGGGCGCGGCGGCGGCGCGGGGTCCGAGGGCGCGGCAGCGCGTGGTCCCGGAGGGCGCGGCGGCGCGTGGTCCCGGGGGGTGCGGCGGCGCGTGGTCCCGGAGGGCGCGGCGGCGGCGCGTGGGTCCCCGGGGCGCCCTGCCTCCCCCGGCATGTTTCTCCCCCTCGCCCCCCCGCTCCTGCGGGGGCGAGGGGGAGAAGTGTCAGACCACCTCCCGACGAGCCACCACGCAGCCCGCGTCGAGGCGGCGGCATAGCGGCCCGCGTGCCGAGCGGCGGTGTGGTGCGGGCGAGCTGTCCGCGCGCCCCCGCGCCGCTCGGCGCGTGGGTCGCGGCCGCCGCCGAGGGTCGCGCCTACGAGTCCGGTGGCGGGGCCAGCTCCAGGAAGAGGAGCGGCCCGCGGCTCGGGTCGTCCACCGCGGCGCGGCGCTCCTCCTCCCTCAGGAGCGCAGGGAAGAGCGCCGGGGTCAGCGAGAGCTCGCCCCCGGCCTCGAGGGCGAGGAGGCGGCGGTCGAGCTCCACCCGCGGCAGCCCTTTCAGCTCGTGCGCGAGCCGGAGGTCGTCGAGCGACACGACCCCCCGCGGCCCCCGCCCGAGCCGGCGGGCGGCGGCCTGGATCCTGGTCCTGACGTCGGTCCCGCTCGCGTCCGGAGCGCTCTCATGCTCGCCCTCCTCGGCGACCTGCGCACCGCCTCCGCCGGTCACCTCCTCCTCGCCGAGCAGGACCTCCATGCAGCGCTCCGGCAGGGCGCAGATCAGCCGGAGCAGCACCCGCGTCCGCCGCGCGGGGTTGCGGTTGCCGCGCTCCCACGCGTTGACGCTGGTCGCGTTGACGCCGAGCAGGCGGGCGAACGCGCGCTGGTTGAGCCCCGTCGCGGCGCGCGCTCGGCGTGCCAGGTCGTGGCGGTCGTCCATGGCCGAGCTCATGG
>JAMLIC010000101.1 GCA_023954375.1 Planctomycetota bacterium | reverse complement strand
GGGCCCCTCCCCCGGGGGGGTCTCCGGGCCCCGACCCTCCCCCCTCTGCGCGCTCCGACCCCGGGGGTCTGAGCGCTCCGACCCGGGGGGGTAGGAGCGCGCAGCGTGCGGGGTCGGAGCGCTCCGACCCCATCTATAAGCAGAGAAGCCAGGAGAGAAGCAGCAGCAGAAGCCAGGAGGCTGCCGCCGCTGCTCCTCCCTCTCCGCCAAGGGAAGAAGAGACCCCGGCCGAACCGCCGGCGCTCCCCGGACGCGACGACGTCGAGCAGGCGATCGAGCTCCGGCTCGCCGAGATGCGCGCCGCCGGCAAGCCGCCCCGGTCAGAGGGCGCCATGCGCCGGAAGCTGCGCGGCGAGTTCGAGGAGAACCCCGACAAGGTCCGCGAGGTCCTCGCCCGCGGCGGCCCGCCCGTCCTGACCGCCGCCGGCGCTGCCTACCGCGAGCGGCTGCTGGCCCTCGCCGACGAGGCCATGAACCGCCTGGAGGGGGGCACGGCGGACGCGCTCCGGCGCCTCGCCAAGCAGATCCGCGAGCAGGGGGACCGCGCCGTCCCCGCCGAGACACCCGACGAAGTCGCCGAGCGCGAGCGGGACTACCGCCGCCACCTGGCGGCGCAGGAGGTCGCGTGACCACGAAGAAGCCGAAGAAGTTCCACCTGCCGGACCGTGCCGCCGACGACTCCAGCCCGATCCCTCTCGACGTCCGAGCCGACGTGCGCGAACTCCTCGAGCAGGCCGAGCGCGCCATCCCCCGGCTCCGAGCCTCTCTCGACCGGGACCAGGCGGGCTATCACGCCCAGGTCGCCCGGGACTACCTGCCCGGTGGCCACCTGGGCATGGCCTGCGGCGCGATCGCCTGGAGCCTGGCGCACGTCGACGCCGCCGCCGGGGCCGACCTCTCGACGGCGCTCGGCGCCCGCTGGCAGCAGGTCGCCTCGATCCTGCCCGAGCGGATGCGCAAGGCGATGGCGGTCAAGCCCCGGAACTGCGCGTGACGCCCTGCCCGTGCCCTGCCCGCGCCCTGACCCGGCCCGGACACGAGGGGCCACGACGCCCGCCTCGTGCTAGGGCCGTGCGAGGTCGGTGCGAGGCTCGTGCGAGGGCCAGGGGAGGGGGCCGCGCAAATGGCCGTCACATGGGCGCCCCGGGGCCGTCGTAAGTCCTTATTTCGACAACGTTTATAAGGCCGTTTCCCCAACTCCCCCGCACCATGCCAGCGCGTGGGGGTCAAAAATCTGGAATCACAACCGCCCTCGGGTGGCAACGCTCGCGTTTCGTTTTCGTTGTAAGCGGAATGTCCGCCGAAACGAGCGGGAGTCGACGACCGTGTTACCTGCGACGAGTCACGCGGTGCCGCGGCGCTCCCAGCGGCGCGGGAGCCGCCTCAGGAGCGGCCGCCAGCGTGATTCGAGGGCTGCGTCCGGATCGTCCCATTCGCGGGCGACCCGGAGGAGCTCGAGGCCCAGGCGCAGGGCGCGGGAGGCTGCCTCGGCGCGGCGGCCGCCGAGGCGATCGAGCTGCGCGACGTCCTCGTCGCTGACGGTCACGGTCACGCGCTGACGCGGCGCCTCGCTCACTGGCTCGCGTCCACCCGCTCGAGGCTCTCGAGCCACCCGCCGACGGTGCAGACCGGGTGCTCCGGGACCTCGTGGCCCTCGAGCTCGGCGGGCGAGAAGCCGCCGGCCCGGGCGGCGATCCGCCGCAGGTCGCACGGGGCGTCCCATACGGCGGCGGCGAGGCCGGCGAGGCCGTCCTCGTGGACCATGTTCAGCATGGCGCGCAGGGCTTCCCGGAGGTCGCTCGCGTCCTGCGCGCGGCGCTTGGCGTCCGCCGCCGCGGCCCAGGGCTGGCCGCACCACGGGCCGTCCGCCGGCGGCGGGAGGACCCCTTCGCGGTAGGCCTTCGCGACCCGCTGCGCGACCGCCTGGCCGACCTCGGCGCGGCTGCGGACCGACCGGACGGTAACGGGCGCCCCCTCGGCCTCGAGCGCGAGGACCGCCAGCCGGACCTTCTCCACGTCGCTGCTGCTGACGCCCTCGACCATGCTCCCGCTCGCCATCGGTTCCTCCTCGGCCTCCCGGGCCTGACGGACACGCTTGCTACTATACCGACACCACGGACGACGTATTGGAGGCCGCAATGGTGCTCAGGTTGGTCCTGCCAGACGACGAGCTCGCGCGCGTGGAGCGCCTTCGCGGCGTCGTGCCGCTCGTCACCCGGCGGACCGCGCTCGTGCGCGAGCTGGTCCGGGTGGGTCTGGAGACGGTCGAGAAGGAAGGCACGGCGCGCCTCGTGAGGCCCGCGGCGAACAAGGAGACGAAGCGATGAGCGTGACCTGGCAGATGGCGGAGGCGTCGATTGTCCCGCATGTCGTGGACGGCGAGATGCTGGCCGAGGACTCGGGAAACCTCGTGGGGCGGCGCTCGGGCGTGTTCCGGGCCTCGCTCGACGGCAGGCCCGTGTTCGTGTTCATGGACGTGGACGCGGCGAGCAACGGTCTCTTCGTCGACGTGGCGATGGCGCGGTCGCTGGACGAGGTCGAGGCCCGTCTGCGCGCGCGCGCGGCGGAGGTCAACCACGCCTCGGCCGAGTTCGACGCGGCCGACGCCGAGGCGATCGAGAGGGCGCGGGCGGCGCTCGCGGCGGGGGTGACGTCGTGAACCTGCTCGAGAAGATCGTCAGCAGCGTCCGCGCGCGGCGCGAGACCGAGTCCCAGGCGGCCGCGACGACCTACGGGGAGCTCGTCGCCAGGCTCTCGGCCGACAAGCCGGCCAAGGCCGATACGGCTGACGTCGTGGACGAGCTCCTGCAGCGGAGCGGGCGCACGCCCGAGGAACTGGTCGAGGACGTCGAGCGGGTGAGGGCGCACCGCGCCCTCCGTCAGCGCTGCCGGGCCGTCCTGAGCCTGCGGCAGCAGTCGCACGACGCCGACGAGCGCCTCGAGAGCGCCTTCCACGGGGAGCAGGCCGAGCACCGGCGCCTGCGCGCGGCGACCGAGGCGGCGAGCCACGGGGCGCGGGAGGCGTCGCGTCAGGCGCAGGAGGGCGAGGCCTCCCTGCGCGACGTGCTCGCCGTGGCCCCGTCCGACCTGGTCGCGGCGTTCAGCGAGGCCGAAGGGAAGTGGCGCAACGTGCTCGGCGCGATCGAGCAGGCGCGCATGGCCGCGCGGGACCAGTGGTCGGCGGTCGCGCCGCCGCTGCAGCCGCGAGACCCGGCGAAGCTCGCCCGCCTGGAGGCCGAGTTGGCCGAGGCCGAGGCGGAAAGGGCTGAGGTCGAGAAGCGGCCCTTCATGCCCGTGAACGGCCAGCCCGACCCGGCGTATGCCAAGGCACGCGCGCGGGTCACTCGGGCGCGGGCCGAGCTCGACGGCGAGCGCTACGCGGCGCCCGAGCACGGGGGCGAGGTCCTGGCCAAGCTCGAGCAGGAGGCCGCCCAGGCGCGCGCGGCCGCCGACCGGGCGCTCGCCGCCGTGCTCGCCTACGAGCCGAGTCACACGGCGCTGCGCCGGTCGCCCGCGGGGGTCGCGTGATGGTGCCCGGGGCCATGACCGCCCACACGCCCGGCGTGCCCGGGCGCCCGCTCGGCGCCCTCGAGAGCGGCGACCCCGGCGACCCGATCGAGATCGTCGCTCGGCGCGTCGGAACCGGGGCCGACGAGGCGACCCGCGAACGGGCGCTGCGGGTCGTCCTGACCGTCAAGGACACATTCTGGGGGGGGCAGTTCCCGAACCGCGAGCACGACGTATTGAGGCCGGTGGTCGACGCCTGGCTCGCCGCGTCGCCCGGCAGCCCCGAGCGTGTCCGGCTGGAGAAGAAGGCCCGGGAGGCCGCGCGCACGCACGGCGCGCGCGACTACTACGCCGCGATGCTCTGTGATGTCGTGGGAGGCCACGCCGAGCCCGGGCGTGTCGCCGGTGCCGCGGTCCACAACCTGGCGCGGCAGGCGCAGGCGGTCGCCTACTACTTCGTGCCGAACCTCGTCCGGCTGCTGAACGAAGCCGGGTTCGGCGCCGTGGAGGAGTCGTGAGCGCTTCCGTCGCGCCGCCGATGACGCGCGAGCGGGCGGTGCGGCTGGCGCTGGCGGGCTGGCGCCTGAGCCGGTGGGCCGAGGAGCGCTCGCCCGTCCTGCCGCTCCTCGAGCGCTGGCTCGCGGCCGACCAGGTTGCGCGCGCCGAGCTCGAGGAAAAGGCCGCGCGCCTGCTCGCCGACGGGCGCATGCCCACGCCCGTCGGGCCGGTCGTCCTGGGATACGACGCCTGGGCGCTGCGCGTGCTCGTGGTCGACGACCCGGCCCCGTGGGTGACGGGGCTGCTCGACAAGGGGTTCCCGTCGGGCGAGCGCTTCGTGAACAAGGCCGAGTGGCTCGCGCGCGTGCACGCGGCGGCCGGGGTGGAGGTGCTGGCGTGAAGCGGACGAACACGACGACCTTGAGCGCGGGCGCGCGGGACCACCTGCTCGCGAGCGCGCGGGACGCCGAGCGGCGCGGAGCGACCGCCGAGGCCGAGCGGCTGCGGCGCCTGGCTGCGCCGGAGGGTTCCGCGGAGGCGAAGGCCGACCCGCCGGCGCCCGCGGCGGGCGGGGTGCTCCTCGAGACCGCCCGGGCGAAGGTCGCCGCGGCGAAGGCGCGGGGCGACACCCCGATGGAGGACTACTGGTCGCGCGTGCTCGCGGCCGAGGAAGCCAAGGTCGCCGCGGCCCCGAGGGCGGCCGACCCGCCGGTGTCCGCGGTCGACCTCGTGCGCCTGAGCGGCGGGAAGGTGCGGCCCTCGGTGGCCGAGGCCATGGCGCCCGACGTGAGGGCCACGCTCGGGGCCTCCTACCGGCTGCAGGGGCTCCGCGCCGCCAGCGACGCGAGGATGCACGCCCGGCTGGACGCGGTGGAGAAGTCGATGGGCCACGTCGAGGCGAGCCTGGGTCGGGCGGAGGGCCGCGCGGCGCCCAGCACGACCCGGCCGCCCAGCGGCGCCACCGCGGGCGGGACGCAGGACGAAGCGGCGACCGCCTGGATGCACCAGCGCTACCCCACGGCTGAGGCCTGGTGGGCGGCGGTGGACAAGCTGGCCTCCGAGTTCGTGGGCGAGTGCTGGGTGGGCGGGGCGCAGCCGGTCGTGATGGAGAAGCTCTCGGCCAAGGAGCGGGACGAGTTCCTGGCGGAGGCCCTCTGGAACCGCGAGTTCCAGGCCTGGGTCGTGGCGGGCCGGCCGGGGTGGCGGGTCGGCGCGGCGTGACCCTCGCCCTCCTCGACCCGGCGCTACAGGCGGCGAGCGCCGCCGCCTACCGGGGCGAGGGGCCGGCCTGGCTCCGGCCCTACGTGGTCCGGGCGCTCGACGCCTGCCGCGTGCTGGTCGAGGCCGAGGAGGGGCCGGAGTCGGTGTGGCGCTTCGGCGAGTTGCTCCTCGCGGCTGACGACGCGCGGTTGATGGTTCACGCCTGGCTCTGCGAGCAGGCGCTCGAGCAGTAGGGAGAGACTGATGCAGGGCGGGACACTCGCCACCTTCCAGGGCTGGCCGCTGCGAGACGTGACGTTCTCTCGCTCGCGCGGCTACACGCCGTCGTCGGCGGTGATGGTGTTCGCCGTCGCCGACTTCCCCGACGGGTTCGACTTCGCGGCGCCGAAGCCGGGCGACCTCGGGAGGCCCGCGCCGCCGCCCGACGTCGCGCCCGGCGACATCGGTGTCGCTCGAGGGCCGGCGCCTCTCGCGCGGCGGCTCAACTACGAGGGCTGGCTCGTCATGGCCGAGTCGGTGAACGGCCAGACGTGGGCCTTCCCGCCGGTGCGGCTGTTCGTCATGTCGTCCGAGGTCGTGAAGCAGAGCGACGGTAGCCCGGTCGGGTTCGTGCGCGTGGTCGCCGTAGACGAGCGGTTCTTTTGGGACCACGGCTGGCTCTCGCGGCACTCCTACAACCGCCCGAGGGCTGACGGGACGGTGGCCCTGGACAGCGTCAGCGAGGACGGCCAGGCGCTCTCCCGGCGGGACATTGCCCGGGACGTGCTCTCGTGCCTGTTCCGCCGACCGGCGCTCGCGGCCGCGCCCGCCGAGTGGACGAACGACCGGAGCTCGTTCCAGGCTTTCCCCAACTGCGCGCCCGTCGTGGCGCTCGCCCAGCTCGTGAACGCGTCCGACCTGGTCGACCCCTGCCTGCTGCTTGACGGGACGGTGGGCCTGTTCCGCGCCGGCGAGGGCAAGGTGGGGTATGCGCCTGGCGGCCGAGGGCCGAACGTCGAGGAGTTCCCGCGCGAGGTGCGGCTCTCCAAGGACGGCACCGGACAGGCGGCCGCCGTGGAGTGGCTCTACCCGAGCGACTACGTGCTCGTCGCCGGCGGGCTGAAGGTCGTCACGGTCGCCATTGACGACTGCGTGCCGGTGCTCGACGTGAATGGCGCGACGATCGAGGTCACGGAAGAGAACGTCCGCTACCTCACGCAAGGGCGCTTCGGGCTCGAGTGGCTTCAGCGTTTCGTATTCCTGCCGGCCGACTTCGCTGGGGCGCCCGACCTGCCGGAGCCGATCGCGCGCCTGTTCAGGGAGCAGGCCTACCGGCTCTGGCAGGTGCGCGGCGCTGAGGTCGACGTCCCGGACGAGCCGCCCGAGGGCGCGAGCGAGGCCGAGCGCGGCCGGCACTTCGTGCGCGTCCCTGGGCCGAACGCCCACCTGCTGCCTGTGATCGACCGAGCGGAGACGATCGCCGGCCGGCGCATGCCTCCCGCGCTGGAGACCTACACCTTCGCGATCCGGAGGAAGTTCCTCGCGGGCGGCGGGGCGCAGGCGAAGCAGATCACGGCCATGGCGCAGTTGAGCAGGCTGCGCGCCGAGATCATTGCCGCGTCGCACGCCCAGTCGCGGCGCAACCCGTTCGGGTCGACGGTCCGATTCGGAGGGACGCGCGACGCTGCCCAGCTCGACCCGCGGCAGTTCCTCGAGCGGGGAGACGTGGCCGACTTCCTGGAGGCGGGCGGGAACCTCGACACGCTGCTGTCCTACGTGAACCAGGCCCGCATGGTGGAGCGGATCGCAGAGCAGGCGGGGAGCGGGCTCGCGGGGCAGTATGAGGCCGCGCTGCGGGAACGGTTCGCCGCCGAGGACGAGGCCGGCGAGCTCTCGTCCCGCATGTATGAGGTCGCCAAGAAGTTCCTGGAGCTCGAGAAGCAGGCGAAGGCGACCGGCGGCGGGCTGGGCGACTTCTTCGCGGAGCGGCTCGAGCTCGACGCGGCTGCAAAGCAGTCGGTGGCCGACCGGTTCAAGTCGGGCGGGTTCGCCGAAGCGTTCGCCCAGGAGGTCCAGGCCCTCACGCGCGAGCTGCGGCTGCGGAAGGAGGAGAAGCAGCGTCGCGCGCAGGTGGGCGGTCGCGAGGGGGTGGACATTCCCTCGATGACGTTCTTCGTGAACGTCGCGCGCACGATCGACTCGGGCGCGCGCGTCTATGACGCCCAGCGCGGAATCTTCGAGTCGGCGGGGCTCGCCGGGCACCTGGTCGAGCCGAAGATTCACGACCTGACGCACTCCCAGGCGCAGTTGTCGGTGTGCCCGGTGCGGGCCGTGTTCGGCGCGACCCTGCGGCCGCGGCTCGACGTGCCCTACCGGACGAAGCCGCGGCCGCAGACGGGCGGGGAGCCGGGGGTGTCGGACTCGCAGGCCGACTGCCCCGGCGGCGACAACGTGATCCCCGAGGCGCTCGAGGACGCGGAGTGCTACTACCTCGCGGCGTTCCGGCGCGGGCCGTCGGGCGGGGCGGTGCCGATCCCGGTCTCCGAGGTCCCGCGCGACCAGGTGCTCGTGGTGCAGCGGCCCGACCTCGTGGAGCTCGTGGAGCTGTCGGGCGCGACGAACCGGGGGGCGCTCGACCTCGAGGCCGCCCGCGTCGCCAGCGAAATGTTCAAGACGCGGCCGCTCCTGAAAGCGGCGAGCACCGTCCTGGCGCGACCCTGGCCGGTCCAGTGTGACGGGCTCGTGGAGCGCGTCACGGTCCGCATGCGGCAGAAGGACGGGGCGCCCTGTGGCTTCGAGACCGAGGTTGTCACGGGAACCGACGAGGCGCCGAGCGGCGGCGGGACGCGGACCGACCCGGCGCGCCGAGGGGCCGCGGCGCTGCGGGCGCAACAGGAGGCCGCGCGGCGTGAGGGGGTGAGAACGTGAACCGGACCGCGCTGAAGCTGGCTGCGATCGCGCTGCGCGCCATGGCCGACGAGCTCGACGGCCAGGGCGAGGCGGAACAGTCGGGGGCAACGTTGCCCCCGACTGTTTCGGGGCCGCGCGTGGAGTCGCCCGCCGAGCGCCTCGAGCGCGACCTGATCGACGCCGCGGACGAGGGCCAGCCCGAGGAGGACGAGCCGCGCCCCCGCCGAGCGACCCGCCGAGCGAAGAGGTCGGCGAGGGCCAAGGGCCGCCGTCGCTCGCGGCCGGCGCCGGCCGACGAGGAGGAGAGCGAAGCGGCCCGGCTGATCCGCGAGGCCGAGGAGAAGCACGGCGGCCGGCGGGCGCTCGTGGAGCGCTTCGGGTTCAGCGAGGCCATGCTCTCCAAGTGGTCCACCGGGGCGCGGCCCTGCTCGGCCACGACGCTTCAGAGGCTCCGTCAGGCGATCGCCTCGCCCGCGCCGCGCCGGGGCGCGCGGGAGGTGGAGGCGTCCGACGAGGGCGCAGGGGCAGGCTACGACGACCACGACCAGGCCGAAGACGACGCCGCCGCCTGAGCCCGAGGTGGTCGCGACGATAGACGCGGCCCTGGAGCGCGCCGGCGGATCGCGGTTCGAACTGGCGCGCGTCGCCGGCGTGAGTCCGTCGGCTATCGCCTACTGGCACCGGGGTAAGAAGCGGCCGCGGGGAGAGAGCATGCGCAGGCTGACAGCCGCAGCTCAAGGCGACGACCCGGACGAGCGCGAGGCGCGCCTGAGGCTCTACGAAGAGCGCTTCGCCGCGGGCCTGGGGATCTTCTCCGGCGAGCCCGCCGAGGACGCCGTGTCGCCGGCGCAGTTGGCGGCCGAGGCCGAGGCGGAGGAGCTCGCCAAGGCGCTCGGGGGCTGGCTGCCCGGCCGGGGTTCAGGCCGAAGGAGCGACACACCGAAGCACAAATGCCTCGAGGTGCCGTGGGTCCCCGTCTCGGTGCGCAATGAGAGCTTGGTAATAGGGTCCGGCCGGTCGCGGATCAATGGTCCACCGCTCCGGCCAATAACCATACCGACCCAGAACCGCCCAAATCAGGAAGCGGGCGGTGTGCCCATTGCCATTGGCGTAGGGGTGGATTGTCAGGAAAACCTGAAATAGGCGACACGCGATCGCAACCGTTGCCCGCACCTTCTCTCGGGGGCTCATGTCCGACACGCCATGCCCTGCATCCAGCCCAGCCAAGGCGTCGCCTATGCTCGCCGCCAGCGCCTTCATTGCTCCAGGGACGATTGCGGGCGGAGCTCCCACACGAGGATCACCTCTCACTCCGACCGGATACCCCTTCAGGCACCTCTTGCTTGTGCCGCGGTAGTTCCCCGCGAAGTAGTCATGCTCTGGCGGAGTCAGGCCATTGAACATTCGATAATGCACCGACCTGGTGTCCCTGGCCGTCCTCTCGGTCTGTAGTGTCCCGTCTCGAAGCTCCTGCAGGAGATCCGCGATGGCGGCGAGAAGCTGCCGATGAAGGACGGTCTCATAGTCCGGGAGTGTGGTGTACTCCCACTCCGGACAGCCATCAGGAAGCGGCACGGATCTAGTCGTCTGCGTCGATCACGTCGTGGGCGAGACGCGCCGCCCAGCCCGTCGCGGGCAACGCGAATCGGTCCTTCTTCGCCACCTCATCAGCCAGCGCATCGAGCTCAGCGTCGGGTGGGGGCGCTTCGCCGCGACGGAAGGCCGCAACCAAGTCCTTGATCTCCTGCAGCCGCGCCGTCAACTCAGAGTCCGCTGTGTCGGCGGCAGTCCAACTCCCAGCCAGAACGCTACTCTCACCTCCTTCAGAGCCTGCAAAAGCCTGCGGAAGGGTGGAGTTGTCCTGAGCCGCGGCAGACTTGTGAGAGATCAGGGTCGAAACCGAGGCCACGGACAGGGCCAACATAACCGCGCTGGAGGCCACATGAGCGCCGAGCTTGGCCGCCTTCGAGCGAGGGGCCAACATCTGCCTGGCCATGACGCCGTACTGAACGCCTGCGGCGGCTTCGCGTGACGAACGCTCCTCTGGAGCCTCGTCGACGGCGCTTGGCGCGTAGCTTCCGGGCTGCTCAAAGATTGTCGTCTTCATTCTCGTCCGTCTCCGAAGGCCCACCCATGGCGGAATCCATTTGCTGGATGAACCGCGCGAGGAGCGAGTTGCCCAACGTCACCGTGAGGACGCCGGGCGGATCCTTCGCCGTCAGTCCAAGGGAGAGCCGGCGAATCGTGTGGGGGCTCAGCTCAAACCAGTCAATCTGCGCTCCCTGGCCCGTGATGGTGACTCGACCGACATTGGCCGTCACGGTGAAGGTGCGCTCGGGCTCGAGTTGCTCCATCTGATCGTCGTTGATCCCGAGATCATCTGCGGTTGTCGTCGAGAACCGCGTAAGAGACTCGCGGAATCGCGGGGTGAGGGTTCGATGGAAGTTCTTCATCGCGTCGTCGTTGAGCTGCACTGCGACTAGCGACACGAGGCGGTTCCTGGGCGGCAGCGACTGGGCGAAAAACGCCCGAAAGGCGCTTCCTACTGAGTCGACGCGGCACAGCTGCGCAGCGAAGACGCGCGCAGGATCCGGGAGCGACATCGTGTCAACCCCGACCGTCTGCGTCGCAACGTCGAAGCGCAGCGCACCGGTTGCGCGCAGCACCGGGGGGGCCTTCGCCTTGTCACCGCGAGGCTTGGACATAGCGCGCTCAGGATATCCCCGCCGGCGTGCCTTGGGGAGTCCCCGCAGCCGGGGACTCCAAGATCTTCCAGTCTACTCGGTCCGGCTCGCTCGAGCCCGGAAGCGCGCATAGCAGGCCGGAGGCACGGGAGTCCTCGCTTTCCAGGAAAGCCCCTTGTGCCGTTTGGGTGATTTGGGTTACAAATAGGACACGAGGTCGCGCGTGCTACCCTGCGCTCCCGCGGGGGGGACGTGGCGGCCGAGGAAGAGGAGCTAGTGCAGGTCTCCCTTCGTGTCCCGCCGGCCGTTCTCTCGCGGCTCGACGCCTTCATCGACAAGAACGAGTGGATCCCGAGGAGCGCCCTCGCCCGTCTCGCGCTCGAGCTGGGCATCGAGGCGCTCGAGGACGACGAGCGTCTACTCGCGCGGGCGCGTCCCGTGAAGCGCGGCCCGAAGCCGGGCAAGAAGCGCCGCCCACAGTAGCCCGACCCACTCCCGACCTCGACCCGACCGCGGCCGCCGGCCGCGGCGAAGGCCCGTTCCCTGCCCGGAGGACCCCATGTCCCCGTCCGCCCACGCGCTCGCCACGCCCGAGCAGCTCCGCGCCGTCGAGCTGTTCGCAGAGCTCACGGCCGAGGCGGTCGCCCGCCGGCTGGCGAAGGCGCCGCCCACCCCGGCCGAGGTCGACGCGCTCCTGCGCACCTGGCTCGCGCAGGCCCGGAGCGAGAACACCCGCCGGACCTATGACCAGGCCGTCCGTCGGTTCGCCGCGTGGTCCGGCGCGGCGCCGGTCGAGGCCGTCGCCCGGCTGTTCGGCGGCACGCGAGGGAAGGCACGGCTGGCGCTGCTGGAGTGGAAGGCGGCGATGCGCGCGGCCGACCTCTCGCCGGGGACGATCAACACCCGCGTCGCCGCCGTTCAGGCGCTCGTGTCGTTCGCTGCCGACGTCGACGCAATCGGCTGGACGGTGCGCGTGGCGCCCGAGCCGCCCGAGCTGCGGCGCGACACCCGAGGGCCGACGCACCCGGAGGTGGTTCGGCTGTTCGCCTACCTCGAGACGCGCCTGGGGACCGTCGCCTACCGCGACATGGCGCTCGCCCGCCTGCTGTTCGACCTGGCGCTGCGCGTGGGCGAGGTCCTGAGCCTCGACGTCAACCACGTGGACCTCGCGGCCGGGACGGTGGCCGTCCGCTCCAAGGGCCGGCGCGAGCGGCTGACGCTCGAGCTCCCGGAGCCGACGAAGGCCGCCCTGGCCGACTGGCTCCTGACGCGCGGCCCGGCCTCGGGCGCCCTCTTCGTCGGGCTGACGAAGCACGGGACCGTCAGGCCCGGCATGCGGCGCATGGACCGCGTCGACGCCGCGCGCCGGCTGGCCGCCATGGGCCGCGCCGCCGGCCTCCCGCGGCCGCTCCGGCCGCACGGGCTGCGCCACGCCGCGGCCACGCACGCGCTCGACCTGTTCAACGGCAACGTGCGCCTGGTGGCGCGGTTCACGAGACACAAGAAGGTCGCGATCCTGCTGGACCACTACGACGACGCGCGGGGCGAGTCGCCTGCCTCGATCGCCCGGGCCGTCGCCGGCGGCTGACGCCCGCCGCAAGGGGGCGTCACTTTGACGCCGCCCTTCACTCAACCCGAGCGGCCGCACGCTCCTTGTTCACTTCGGGCGAGGGCTGCGCCCGCTCCCTGTCCGCGCCGCAGGCCCTCGGCGCACCGGGGGAAGTTCGATGCCGACCGAGACCGAAGAGGACCGCTACGTCCCGCCCTGGCTCGCCCGCCCGATCGTCGACGACCTGCGGTTGTTCACGCTCGAGGACGTGGGCGAGCGCACCCACCTGGGCGCCTCCGTCCTGCGCGACCTCTCCCGCGACCCGAGGTGCCCGCTGAAGTTCGTCCGCCCCCGACACGGCCGGTCGAAGGTGTGCAGCGCCGCCGTGCTCCGGGCGTTCTTGCTCTGGCTCATCTCGGAAGATGACGTCCGGGTGGAGCCATGAGCCCGGCCGCCCTGCCTCTCGCGGTCGCGCCGCCGGCGTCGTCGCCCGAGGACGAGCGCGTCATCGGCTTTTTCCGCGTGCTCCTGCTCGTGGCCCCGCGCGACGCCGACCCGGAGGACCTGCGCGCCCGCCGCGCCGAGCTCCGGCGGAACCGCGACCCGCTCTCGCCGGACCGGCTCGACCGGCGCCGGCGGGAACGGCGCGTCGAGGTCGCGGTGAGGCGGGGCGCCGACCGCTGGGCCGCCGAGCGAGCGGCCCGCGCCGAGGCCGCTCGGCGCTGCGAGGAGGGCCGGCTTCGGCGGGAGGCCCGAGCCGAGCACCGGGCCGCGGTCGAGGCGCTCGAGGAGCGGCACCGGGCGCTCGTCGACTGGCTGGCAGACGACGCCCCCCGCCCGCTGCGCCAGGTCGTGCGCGCCCTCGCGTGGGCGCACCGGGGGCGCGAGGCATGGGAGCGCCGGACGCGGCCGACCTACGCCGACCTGCTCGAGACCCGGGCCGCCGTCGTCGGGGTCCTGCTCGCCGCCGACGTCGGGTTCTGCCGGTTCCCGATCGTAAAGGCGACGTCGTGACCTTCGCCCTGCTCGCCGCCGGGGGCCGCGCGCCCTCGGCGGCGACCTCGGCGCCTCGCCAAGAAGTGCCACGCCGGCGGCCGGTCGTCGCCCGCTCTCCCCGGCTCCTCAGGGGGGAGCCCAGGGGGGAGCGGGCGATTCTGACGGCTGTAACTTGAATGGGCCCGCCGGGACTCGAACCCGGAACCCTGAGATTATGAGTCTCGCGCTCTGACCGTTGAGCTACGGGCCCGTGCGCACGCTCGACTATACCCAATGCCTGAGGGTTGGCGCGCCAGCCGAAGAGCCACCAGCTCTCGGCTGTCAGCGATACCCGTCGCTCGCGCGGGCCGCACGGGGCTCAGCAGGCGCCTCCCGTCGTGGCGTGGGCGGCCCCCCGGGGCCCCCCCGCGCGCCCCGCGCCCCCCCCCCCCCCGGCGCGGGGCCGCAGCAAGTGGCGGGGGG
>JAMLIC010000100.1 GCA_023954375.1 Planctomycetota bacterium | reverse complement strand
CGAGGTGTGCGCGGAGGCGGCTCGGCTGTCTCTGACCGAGTCCGAGAGAGAAATCGATGCCTCTCGAGCTCGGACCTGCGATGCATGCATGATGCGCTCGCGAGGGGGCCGATCGGCGCACGTGCCCGGAGAGTTCTCGAGCTCTCTGTGTGAGGCGGCCCAGCCCAGCAGGCGTGCTGCGCACGAGGGAACCCGCGAGGCTACGAGTTCGACGATGACGGCTGGCCCTACCTACTACCCCGACGTCCCCCTCAGCGCACGCGCGCGCGGACGCTGTCGAAGACGATCGTCTCGCGCCCGAGGCCGGTCCGGCGGTGGGTCTCCTCGATCACCTTCACGATCAGCCGCTGCGCGCCCGAGTTGATGTCGCTGTAGTCGCGGGCGGGGTCGCTGGCGCTGGGCCCGTAGTGGTCGTCGAGGTAGCCCTGCAGGGCGGGGGCGACGCCGCCGCGGCGGATCGGGAGGCGGTCGAGGTCGCGCAGGCGCGGGTCGTGCGCCGCGTCGAGCACGTCGGCCGCGAGGGGGTAGCGCGGCCCGCGCGGGAGGTCGAGCAGCGCGTGGACGAGCTCGTGGAGCAGGGTGTCGAGGAGCTCCTGCACGTTCTCCTGGTGGGCGGGGATCGTCGGGTTGATGGTGAGCGTGCCGCGGCTGTAGGTGCCGAAGCGCTCGACCCCCCCGGAGCGGAGGCCGGGGACGGCCCGCAGCCGCAGGGGGAGGCCGCCCGGGTAGTCGTCCACGTAGCTGCGGATCCGCAGGAAGTCCGGCGTGCGGCGCAGGGCCTCGAGCGCCAGCCGCTGCTCGGGCGTCGTGGCGAGCTCGTCGAGGAAGCGGCCCAGCCGCGAGCCGGGGAAGGCCTTCTGCCCGGGCGGCGGCGTCTCGAGGCGCAGCTCGTAGGCGAGCGGCCCGCCGCGCGCGACGAGGAGGGCGTAGCGCGCCGCGCCGCCGGGGTCCCCCGGGGCGGCGGCGGGCGGCTGGACGCGCTCGTCCGGGCCGTCGGTGAGGGCCAGGGCGACGAGGTCCAGGCGCGCGTCGGCCACCAGGAGGTCGAGGTCCCCCGCCCCCTCGGTGCGGCGCGCGTGCAGGCGGGCCGCCTCCCAGGCGAGCGGGCCCAGCTCCACGAGGTGGACCCGGCCGACCGGCGCGTCGAGGCCGCCGGCGCCGTCGAGCACCCCCCGGAGGGGGCGCCCGGGCTGGTCGAGGGCGCCGCTGACCTCGACCGGCGTGAGCCCGAGCCGGAACCGGGCCGCCCCGCCGCCGACGACGCGCACCAGCAGCGGCCCGTCCGCCCGCACCAGCAGGGCCTCGTCGGCGAGGTGGCTGGTGGAGCGGCGCCGCTCGCCGTCGCCCGCCATCGGCTCGACGATCAGGTCGAGGTCGAGGCCGGCCACGTCGTCCGGGCCATCGAGCTCGACCCAGACCAGCGCGCCGTCGGCCGAGGGGCGGACCTCGAGCTCCCAGGGGGCGCCCGCCTCGAGGGCGCCCGTGACCCACAGCGTTCGGCCGTCCGGGGCGGCGAGGTCGACCGCGGGCGAGAAGAGCAGGAGCAGGGCCAGCAGCGTCGCAGGCATGGCGCGCCATTCTAAGCCGCGCCGGCGGCGCGTCGCCGCCCGGGGGGGCCCGTCGAGCGGCCCTCCCCTGGCTTCATCTTGTGGAGGACAGCGGTACACTGTCGAGTCCTCCGCACGACGACGGCAGGAGCATCCCTGATCCGAACACCCGAGACGTCCGTGACCCACCCGCAGGACCCCCCGCCGGGCCCGGCGACCGCTCGCCGCGGCCGGCGCCGGCCCACGACCACGCCCCCCGCCGCCCCGCGCTGGGCCGACCGGGGGTGGTACGTCGCCGTGGAGTACGGGGTCCTGGCCCGCGACCGCTTCCTCTCGCGCCTCCCGCGCCTCCGGCAGCTGGGCCTGTTCAAGGAGCTGCTCGAGCCGGGCGGGGCGATCCTCTACCGCAACCTGTTCCGGCCCGGGCAGCTCGAGGAGGCCTGGGAGCTGTTCACGGCGCTGCGCCCGTGGCAGGACCGGCTCGTCTGCTACGTGTCGGGCGAGCAGGTCGTCCCGAAGCAGATCCTCGACGCGCTGTGGTGCGCGGCGTTCCTGCAGAAGGAGCGCCCCTGCCGCGGCGGCGCGGCGGTCAAGGGCCGCCCCGCCGGCTGCGAGGGGGCCAGGGTCCTCCTGGGCCCGGGGGGCTGGGACGAGGCCACGGACGAGCGGCGCCACGCCCTGACCTTCGCCCGGGTCGACGGCGAGGGGGTCCTGCGCTTCGACCGCGAGGCGATCGCCGCGTTCGTCCGCGCCGGTCAGGCGCGGACGCTCTGCCCGGCGTCGCCCAACCGCGACGCCGACGCCTTCGCCGCCGCCTTCGAGGACGTCGCGGTGCGCGCGCTCGACTGGCCGCTCGTCGCCGAGCTCGCCCGCGACGTGGAGCGGCGGCTCGGCAAGGCGCTCGAGGCGGAGCACGGCTTCGTGCTCGAGAAGGGGACCCCCGAGCTCCCCGCCCACGCGCAGCTCGCCCTGAGCCAGGAGGCCGGCGCCGTCGCCATGCGGCGCGTCGACGCGCCGGCGGGCCCCTCGATCGCGCGGCAGGTGCGCGCGCCGGCCGCGGTGACGAACGTCCTGCGCGACGGCGTCCCCCTGCGCGGCGTGCGGCTGTCGGAGGGCTTCGTGCGCCTCGAGGGCGGCCACTACGAGGTCGAGCAGCGCTTCGTCCTCTCGCCCCGCGTGCACCTCGGCCCGGCCGACGACCCGGCCGCGTTCAAGGGCTACGCCCTCGAGACCCATCCCCGCGCCACCCCCGAGTGGGAGGCGTGGGCCGACCGCGTCGCGAGGGCCCTGCCGTGACCGCCCGCCCCCAGAGCCGCCCCTCGCTCCGCGCCGAGGTCGAGGCCTACGTCCGCGCCCGCGCCCCGCTCCTCTACCTGGTCACCTGGGAGGAGGAGCGGGTCCTGCGCGAGCTGGAGGCCGTGGCCGGCGCGCTGAAGAAGCCCCTCCACGTCTGGACCGAGACCGGCGGGCTGCGCACGACGGGCGAGGGCGACGGCGACCACACCGAGGACCGGCGGCTCCGCGAGCCGGCGGCCGTGCTCGGCCGCGTCCTCCGCGACGAGCGCCCGGGGCTCTACGCGCTGGTCGACTTCCACCCCTACGTCGACCAGCCGCTGGTCCGCCGCCAGCTGCGCGACCTGGCCCACGCGCTGGTCACGAGCGGCAAGACGCTCGTGCTCGTCGCGCCGCGGCTCGTCCTCCCCTTCGAGCTGCAGAAGGAGGTCACGGTCATCGACGCGCCGCTCCCCTCGCACGCCGAGCTCGACGCGCACCTCGACGCGATCACGGCGCACCTGCGCGCCAGCGGGGGCGAGGTGCAGCTCGACCGCCGCGAGCGCGACGAGCTCGTCCGCTCGGCGCAGGGGATGACCCTGCAGGAGCTCGAGCAGACGCTCGCGCTGGCCGTCGTCAAGACGGGGAAGGTCGACCGCCAGGTGATCCCGCTCGTGCTCGCGGAGAAGGAGCAGATCGTCAAGAAGTCGACCGCGCTCGAGTACGCGCGCTGGGACCAGGGCTTCGAGGCGGTCGGCGGCCTCGACCAGCTCAAGGCCTTCCTGCGCGCGCGGCGCGACGCGTTCAGCGAGGAGGCGCGCAGCTTCGGCCTGCCGGCCCCGCGCGGGATCTGCCTCATCGGCGTGCAGGGCTGCGGCAAGAGCCTCTCGGCCAAGGCGGTGGCCCGCTTCTACCGCCTGCCGCTCCTGCGCTTCGACATCGGCCGCGTCTTCGCCGGGATCGTCGGCCGCTCCGAGGAGAACGTGCGCGCGGCGCTCAAGCTCGCCGAGCAGCTGGCCCCCTGCGTCCTCTGGATCGACGAGCTGGAGAAGTCGCTCGCGGGCGTGCAGTCGTCGGGGGTCTCCGACGCGGGGACGACCGCGCGCGTGATCTCGACGATCACCACGTGGCTCCAGGAGCGCGGCGGCGACGGCGTCTACGTCGTGGCCACGGCCAACGACATCTCGCGCCTGCCCCCGGAGCTGGTGCGCAAGGGGCGCTTCGACGAGATCTTCTTCGTCGACCTGCCGACCACGGCCGAGCGCGAGGAGATCCTCGCGATCCACCTGCGCCGCCGCGAGCGCGACCCGGCCGACTTCGACCTGGGCGCGGTCGCGCGCGCGGCCCACGGCTTCTCGGGGGCGGAGCTGGAGGAGGTCGTGATCGCCGGGCTCTACGAGGCGTTCGCCGGGCGCCGGCCGCTGACGACGGCCGACCTGCTGGCCGCCGTCGAGCAGACGGTGCCGCTGTCGCTCACCATGCACGAGCGCGTGGCGGGGATCCGCGCCTGGGCCGAGGGGCGCGCGCGGCGCGCCTCGAGCGCCCTCGACGAGGCCCGGCCGCGGCCGTCGGTCAGGACGGTCTAGCGTGGCCCTCCGCGACGTCGCCGCCCGGGCCGCCGCCGCCCCGGGGGAGCGCTTCGAGTGGCTCGAGACCGAGCGGCCGCGCCGGGCGCGCGAGGCGCCGGCCGAGGGCCGCCCGGGCGCGCGCGCCGAGCCGGCGCGCCGCTGCCCGCGCTGCGGCTGGCTGGACGCGCTCACCGAGCGCGAATGCTTCCGCTGCGGGCTCGAGCTGCCGCATCCCGACGCCCTGCCGGCGCTGGACGAGCCCGCCTACCAGCTCCCGGCGCGCGCGGCCGAGGCCCTCGAGGTCACGATCGCCGGCCCGGCGCGCGACGCGCTCCTGCACGGGGTCAACGCCGACCCGCGCGACTGGCTCCTGCGGCGCCGGTCGGCGGGGCTCGGGATCCTGCCCGGGTTCGACACGCTCCTCGTGCTCGGGCAGGTGAACCCCGAGACCTTCCAGCGCTACGCCCACCAGCAGGCGGTGGCGAGGAAGGCCCTGCGCGAGCTGGGCGGCACGGCGCTCCTCGCCGACGAGACCGGCCTCGGCAAGACGATCGAGGCCGGGCTGATCGCCAAGGAGCTCCTCCTGCGCGGGCTCGTCCGCTCGGTCCTCGTCGTCGTGCCGGCGTCGCTGGCGCTCCAGTGGCGCGAGGAGATGTCCCAGAAGTTCGGCCTCGAGTTCCTGCTCGCGCGCTCCCCGTCCGACCTCGTGGGCGACCCGCCCCTCGTGATCGCCAGCTACTCGGCCGTCCGCGGCGAGGGCGTCGGCCGGCTCCTGCGCGAGCGGCCGGTCGACCTCCTGGTCTGCGACGAGGCGCACCACCTCAAGAACCGGGGCACGAAGCAGTTCCGGGCCGTGGCCCGGATCCGCAAGAAGTACTCGCTCCTGCTCTCGGCCACGCCCTTCCACAACCGCCTCGTCGAGCTGAAGAACCTCCTCGACGTGCTCAAGCCGGGGCTCCTCGGCTCGACGCGCGCGTTCAACAAGCAGTACGTCGACGAGAAGGACCCGCGCCGGCCGCGCAACCTCCACCACCTGCGGGCGCTCCTGGGCGAGGTCATGATCCGCAACCGGCGCAGCGAGGTTGCGGTCAAGCTGCCGCCGCGGCGCGCGGCCACCTACCACGTCGAGCTGCACGAGGACGAGCAGGCCTTCTACGACGACCTGACCGAGCTGATCCAGGGCGAGGTGCGGGCGCGCGCGGCCGAGGTCGAGCGCGAGCACGGGCGGCCCATGGCGGTCGTCCTCTCGCTGATCAACCTTCAGCGGGAGCTGTGCTCGAGCCCGCGCGCGGTGGCCAGGGCGCTGCACCGGCTGGCCGGGGGCGAGCTCCTGCCCCCCTCGATCAACGACAAGCTCCTGGCCCTGGCCGCGCGGGCCGAGGCCCTCGGGCACTGGCGCAAGGCCCAGGCGGTCGACGAGGTCCTCGAGCGCTACGAGGGCAAGCTGGTCGTCTTCTGCGAGTTCCGCGCGACGATCGCCGCGCTGACCGAGCGCCTCGAGGCGCGCGGGGTGACCGTGCAGCCGTTCCACGGCGGCATGTCGGCCGAGGAGAAGCACCGCGCGATCGAGCGCTTCCGCGGCGAGGCGCGCGTGCTGATCGCCTCGCGCGCCGGCGCCGAGGGCCTCAACGTCCAGTTCTGCTCGACCGTGCTCAACTTCGACCTGCCGTGGAACCCCATGGTCGTCGAGCAGCGGATCGGCCGCGTCCACCGCCTCGGCCAGCAGAACACCGTCGTGATCTTCAACCTGTCGGTCAAGGGCACGATCGAGGCGCGGATCCTGGAGCTCCTGACGCACAAGCTGCGCCTGTTCACGGCCGTCCTGGGCGAGGTCGACCTGATCCTGGGCGCGCTCCACGGCGAGCGCGGCTTCGAGGACCTCCTGCGCGAGGCGTGGCTCGCGGGCGCCGTCCAGGGCGACCTCGACGCGGCCCTCGACCGGTTCGGGCGCGAGCTCGAGCGGGCGCGCGGGGAGTACGACCACATCAAGGAGGCCGAGGCGGTCGTCGACGAGCTGAGCCCGCCGCCCGCCGTCGAGGAGGCCGCGCCGGGCCCCAGGGCCGAGGGCGACGGGGGCGCGCCGTGAAGGACTTCGTGGCCGACGTGGTCGTCCGGCTCGGCGGCGAGGTCACGGACGAGGACGGGGTCCTCGCCGTGCGCCTGCCGGCCGAGGGGCCGGGCGACGAGCTGGCCCGGCGCCTCGGCCAGCACGCCCTGCGCCTCGTGTTCGAGCCGACGCGGATCGGCCCCGGCGTCGACCTCGTCGCGCCGGGCAGCCACGTCCTGCGCGAGCTGGAGGAGTTCCTCGCCGGCCGCGGGCGCCGGGCGTGGGTCGAGGCGCCCGCGCGCCACAAGCTCACGCTCAAGTCGCTGACCGGCGTCGTGCGCCCGGCGCGCGGCGCGGCGCTGGCGTTCGAGGGCCGCGCGGGCGACGCCGGGCACGACGTGCACGTCGTCTACCGGGTCCGCTACCGCAGCCTCGACCGCGTCGACGAGGTCGAGACGGTGCGCGTGCGCCTGCGCCCGCTGGCCGAGCCCGAGGTGTCGCTCGCCGAGCCGCCGCCGGAGGTCGTCGAGTGGGAGGCGCGCCCGCGCAAGCACCTGCCGCCGGACGAGCTCGAGGCGGCGCTGGCGCTGGCCGACGAGGCCGTCGTCACCCGCGCGCGCGCGGAGGGCGCGCGGCGCGAGGACGAGGCGCGGCGCAAGGCCTCGCGCGAGCTCTCGCGCCTGCACGCCTACTACGCCGGCCAGATCGCCGAGCTCGAGCGCAGCCGCCGCACCGAGCAGGCGCTGACCCGGATCGAGGAGCTCGAGGACGAGCGCGCCCTGCGCCTGCACGAGCTGGCGACGACGACGCACGTGCGCGTCGAGGTCGAGCCGCTGCAGCTGTTCGTGGTCGAGGTCCCGCTGGCCACGGCGCGCCTCGTCGTGCGCCGGAAGGGCGAGGCGCAGGACGACGGCGACGACGCGCCGGCGGCGTCGGACGACGCGGCCGCGCCGAACCTCGTCCTCGACCGCCTCGACGGCACGCTCCTCCTCCCGCCCTGCGCCGCCTGCGAGGGGGCGATCGCCGGCCAGGTCATCGACGCTTGCGGGTCGGCGCACCTCGTGCACCAGCGCTGCCTCGACCGCTGCGGCCGCTGCGACCGCGCCGCCTGCGCCGCCTGCGGGGCGCGCGCCTGCGCCGCCTGCGGCCAGCCGACGTGCCCGGGCTGCGCCACCGCCTGCGCGAGCTGCGCGCGCAGCGTGTGCGCCGACCACACCGGCGCGTGCGCGGTGTGCGGCCGCGCCGGCTGCGGCGTCTGCCTGCGCGCCTGCGCCGAGTGCGGCGGAACCGTGTGTGAGACGGACGGCCACCCCGCCGCCGAGGGGGCGCGGGCGGTCCTCTGCACCCGCTGCGCCGTCCCCTGCCCCGGGTGCAAGACGGCGACCGCCTACAAGGAGCTCGTGCGCTGCACCACGTGCGGCCGCAAGTTCTGCCCGACGTGCCACCCGCGCAGCGCGGCGGCGTGCGTGCTCTGCGCGGGGGGGTGACGGGCGGCTCAGCCGGAGCGCGGGCGAGCCGGCGCCCAGCGGGTCAGGTCCGCCTCGAGCGCCTCGCGGACGGCGGCGCCGTCGAGCAGCGCGCCGGCGCTCCGCGCTGCGGTCGCGGCGCTCCCCGCGACGAGGTTCCGCAACCCCCAGTGTCCGTGAGCAGCGTCGGGCGCGTCGGCGCGGGCAGGCGCTCGTCGACGAGGAGGTCGAGGCTCGGGGTCCCGTGAGCAGCGTCGAGCGCGTCGGCCTGGGCAGGCGTTCGCCGACGAGGTGGTCGAGGCGCGGGGATCCCGTGAGCAGCGTCGAGCGCGTCGGCCTGGGCAGGCGTTCGTCGACGAGGAGGTCGAGGAGCGGGATCCCGTCGCAGCGTCGTGCCAGTCGGCCCAGGTAGACGTTCGTCGACGAGGGAGAGCGACACACAGCTCGACCGGCGCTCGTCGACGAGGAGAACGTACTCGGACGGGATCCCGTGAGCAGCGTCGAACGGGTCGGCGAGTGCTGGCGCTCGTCGGCGGGAAGGTCGAGGCTCGGGATCCCGTGAGCAGCGTCACGCGGGGCGGCGAGTGCGGGTGTTCGTCGACGAAGGCGGGGAAGGCTCGTGCCCGTGAGCACGGCCTCGTCGGTGGACGCCGGGGGCGGTTCGTCGACGAGGGCGGGGCAGTTGGAGCCCGTGCGCACGAGGGGCGCCGTCCACCACGCTCGTCGCGGCGTCGACGGCCGGCTCCGACGCCCGAGCACGCGAGACGAGCCGCGCGGCGCACGGCCCGCCGCGGCGAGCCACATAATGCACACATTTGAAACTCGCGACGCGACGCAGGTTCCGGTATTCTTGGGCGTTGGCGTGGCGCGCCAGGCCGATCGGCCGGAGTCGCCTTCCTCTCCCACGAACCACCCCAGCCAGCTCACAGGAGGCCCCGTGAAGACGACCTCGCGCCGAGGCTCCGCCTCGTCCCAGCCGCTCCCCAGGGCCGAGCTCGAGGCGCGGCTCGACGAGGCGCGGCGGATCGACGCCCAGCTCGATCTCGTGGCCCGCCGCGAGCGGAGGGCCACGGCCGAGCTGGCGTACCTCCTCTCGCACGCCGAGCGCTGCGAGGTGCACCGGTCGCTCGGCCACGCGCGGATCGGGCAGTACGCCGTCGCGCGCGGCTTCGTCTCGTCCGACCGCAAGGCCCGCGAGCTGATCGCGCTCGCGCGCGAGCTCGAGCGCCTGCCGCGCCTGCGCGTCGCCTTCCGCGAGGGCGAGGTCGCCTGGACGAAGGCGCGCACGGTCGCGCGGATCGCGACGGCGGAGACGGAGGCCGTCTGGCTCGAGCGGGCGCAGACGCGTACGAGCCGCCAGCTCGAGGTGCTCGTCGCCGAGGCGAAGGGCGAGCCGGCGCCCGTGCGGCGGACGGTCAAGCAGACGAAGCAGCAGGCGGTCTGGCTCGAGGAGGCTCTGCGCCTGGCGCGCCAGAACAGCGACCGGCCGCTCACGGACGAGGAGGCGCTCAGGTGGTGTGTCGGGGCTACGCCGAGGCCGTGGCCGGGCGGGGTGGCCGCGCGGGGCCGGCCTACCGGATCGTCCTCCGCAAGTGCGAGTGCGGCGCGCCGGCGACGCTCCAGGGGCGCGACGGGCCGGTGCCGCTGTCGCCGGCCGACGAGGCGGCGGCGACGCGCGACGCCGAGGTGCACGACCTGCGCACGGGCACCGGGAGGGTGACGAAGGCGATCCCGGAGCGCGTGCGGCGGCTGGTCTACGACCGCGACCGGGGCGTGTGCGCGGTCCCGGGCTGCGGCCGGCGGGGGAGCCTCCACGTGCACCACGAGCCCGGCCGCGCGGTCACCGGCCATGACCCCGACCGCATGACCCTTCTGTGTGATTGCCACCACCCGGACCGCCACGTCGGGTTCCTCGAGATCCGCGGCGACGCGAGGGTCGGCTTCCGCTTCTTCCTCGCCGACGGGACGGAGCTCACGGGCGGGACGCCCCAGCCCGCGGCCCGTGTGAGCACGCCGCCCTCGACGGAGGACGAGCCGGCGCGCGTGGCTGCGCTGGCGCTCGTCGGCCTCCAGTGCACGAAGACCGAGGCGCGTGAGCTCGTGCGGCGCGCAGGCGAGCGGCTCGCCGCGCGGGGGGACGAGCGGACGGTGGAGGCGCTCACGGTCGAGGCCCTGCGGATCGTCGGCGACGGCCTGGTCGGGCGCGGGGGCGAGCAGGTGGAGCCCGGAGCCCGGTCGGCGTAGCGGCGCCTCGATCTCCTCGTCGACGACCGCCGGGCCGCGCCGACCCACGCGACCCACGTGACCCTGCTCACGGGATCCCGCCTCGACCTCCTCGTCGACGACCGCCGGCCCAGGCCTACCGGCGAGTCGCTGCTGGGGGAGGGATCCCGCTCCACGGCCCCCCACCGCCCCGGGCGCGGCGTCGGACCGACGAGCCGACCTACACCCGCCGCCGCCCCTCGCCCCTGAGCGCCCCCGCGTCGATCCCGTAGCGGCGCAGCTTCCGGTGCAGGTGCTTCTTGTCCACGCGCGCCTCGCGCGCAGCGCGGGCCACGTTGCCGCCGGTGCGCCGCAGGAGGTCCTGCAGGTAGGCGACCTCCCAGCGCTCGAGCATGCGCTCCTTCGCCTCGGCGAACGAGCCGCCCTCCGGCGCGCTGGCCGGCTCCTCGTCCTCCGCCGGGCGGGGCGCCTCGACGGCGGCCGCCGGCAGGAGGCCCGGGTCGAGCGCCCCGCCGCCCGAGAGGATCACGGCCTTCTCGAGCACGTTGCGCAGCTCACGCACGTTCCCCGGCCAGCCGTAGGCGAGCAGCCGCGCCTCGGCCTCGGCCCCGAGCGCGGGGGCCGGGAGGCGGTAGCGCGCCGCCACCTCGTCGGCCAGGGCGCGGGCGATCGTGAGCACGTCGGCGCCGCGCTCGCGCAGGGGCGGGAGCTCGAGGCTGAACACGTTGAGCCGGTAGAGGAGGTCGGCCCGGAAGGCGCGCGCGGCGACCGCCTGCTCGAGGTCGCGGTTCGTGGCCGAGACGATCCGCACGTCGGCCACGAGCTCCTCCTCGCCGCCGACGCGCGTGAAGCGCCGCTCCTCGAGCACCGTGAGGAGCTTCACCTGCGCCGCGAGCGGCAGCTCGCCGACCTCGTCGAGGAAGAGCGTCCCGCCCTGCGCCTGCTCCAGCCGCCCGCGGTGCTGGCGCAGCGCGCCGGTGAACGCGCCGGCCTCGTGCCCGAAGAGCTCCGACTCGACGAGCGCCTCGGGGATCGCCCCGCAGTTGACGACCACGAAGGGCCCGCGCGCGCGCGGCCCGCCCTCGTGCAGGGCGCGGGCGACGAGCGCCTTGCCCGTGCCCGTCTCGCCTCGCACGAGCACGGGCGAGTCGACCTGCGCCAGGCGCGCGACCAGCGCCAGGAGCTGGCGCATCACCGGGCTGCGCCCCACCAGCGGCGTCGCGCCCGGCGCCGCCGCAGGCGGGGGCGCGCGGTCGCCGCGCACCGCCTCCAGCAGCAGGTTCTCGAGCACGACGCCGGCCTGCCCGGCGAGGAGCGCCAGGGTCCAGCGCTCGATCGTGGCCTCCGGCGCGAGCGGCAGCGCCCCGACGCCGCAGAGGACGCCGACCGCCCGGCGGCGCCCGGCGAGCGGCACGACCGCGGCGGCGCCCCCCGTGAGCTGCGCCCACGGCCGCCCGGCGAGCTGGGCCGGCTCGCCGGCCAGCGCCTCGACGTCCGACCGCGCGAGCGCCGGCGCGTCCGGGAACGAGGCGTCCGCCGGGAAGCGCGCGGCCAGGACCGGCCGCTCCTTCCGCAGGAGGTAGACCGCCGCCCGCTCCAGCCCGAGGAGCTCGACCGCGGCGCGGGCCAGGCGCTCGGCCGCCGCCTCGCTCGACAGCGCCCGCCCCAGCCCGACGCACGCCGAGGTCACCTGCTCGAGGCGCCGCTCGAGGTCCGCCCGCCGCCGCCGCTCCTCCTTGCTCCGGGCATACAGCCGCGCGAGGTCGGCCGCGTAGCGCAGGAGCTGCGGCTGCTCCTTCGTGTCCTGGCCGCTCATCGCCCCTCCCGCCCGAGGAGCAGCACGGCGCGTGCCCGTCCCAAACCCCCGCGGGCTCGAGGCCCCGGCGGTCGCGCGTCGAAGTCCGCGACACGCCGGCGTCAGCGACCCGCGCCGCACATGGGGCAGTGCCGCCAGCCCGCCTCGAGGGCGTGCCCGCACGAGGCGCAGCGCCGCTCCCCCGGCTCGGCCGGCGGGGGGGGCGCCGCCGGCCGCGCGCCCGGGCGGCGGAAGGTGGCGTGGCACCAGCTCTCGGGCGGCGCGGTGGCCCACAGCGGGCCGGCCTGGCCCACGTGCAGGGTGATCGCCTCCTCGCCCGACGGGAGCACCCCGCGCACGAGCGTCCAGGGGAGCGGGCCCGACGAGAACCGGCGCCGCTCGCCCTCGTCGTCGACGAGCGTCAGCCCCGCGCGCAGCCCCACCCGCAGCGGCTCGCCGCGGACGACCCCCAGCGCGCCCTGGCGCTCGGGCGCGCCCTTGAGCGTCCACGCGCGACCGGCGGCGTCGACCAGCTCGGCCTTCACGGGCGCGTCCAGCCACGCGCCGAGGTCCTGGCTGACCGTGAGGCGCATGCCCCCGGCCTCCCACGCGCCGGCGAAGCTCGGGCCGTCGTAGCCGGAGCGGCAGCCCGCGAGGAGCGAGAGCAGCAGGAGCAGGGCGGCGCGCGTCATCGGTCGTCGAGCTCCCTCTCGAGCACCTGGACCAGGTTGCGATCCTGCTCCGCGGCCAGCGCCAGCCCGCGCGCCACGTCGGCGTCGCCGGCCGCCCGCTCGCCGCGGGCGCGCCGGACCAGCCCCCGGATCGTCAGCGCGGCCGCCTCCTCGGGGTCGCGCGCCAGCGCCGCCGCGACGTCCTCGAGGGCGCCGTCGAGGTCGCCCGCCCGGCGCCGGGCCAGCGCGCGCAGGGCGTAGCCCCGCGAGGCGAAGTCGTGCTCCCGCGCCACGCTGCGCCCGAACTCGTCGATCGCCGCGGGGAGCTGCCCGCGGTCGAGCAGCACCAGCCCCCGCGTGACGTGCACGTGCAGCGCCGACGGGTCGAGCTCGAGGACGCGCGCCGACGCCGCCAGCGCGCCGTCGCCGTCGCCCAGGCGCCGGCAGAGGGAGGCGAGCTGGTAGTGCAGCTGCGCGTCGTCGGGCGCCTGCTCCAGCGCGGCCTCGACGTCGGTCCGCGCGCCGGCGAGGTCGCCGGCCCGCAGCCGCCGCCCGATGCGCAGCCGCAGGGCGTGGAGGAAGCGCGGGTCGGCGGCGAGCGCCCGGTCGTAGTCCGCCTCGGCCGCCTCGGGCTCGGCCGCGGCGCGGAACACGCCGCGGTTGTAGTAGGCCCGCGCCGGGTCGAGCGACCCCAGCGCCAGGGCGCGGTCGAGGTCCTCGACCGCGCCGCGCCAGTCGCCCTCCCGGTGACGGAGCTGGGCGCGCACCTCGAGCGCCACCGGGTCGGCCGCGCGCGCCAGGCCCCGGTCGAGCTCGGCGAGCGCCCCCCCCCCCCCCCCCGCGCCTGCTTTTCGGGATGGCGGGAACCAGGCGGGCCGGGCAGGAACTCACGTGGGGCAGCTTCAATGATCTTGAACCGCGAATGAACGCGAATGAACGCGAAGAGAAGACGTTTGAGAAGGGCCGATGTTCGCGCGAAGGCGTGAAGACGAAACGGCGCGGGCGCGGACGTTATGCCCGGCTGAATCAGGTGAACCACGAATTCACACCAATTGACACGAACCAAGATCTGAATTGGGCAGCGCGGCATAGCTTCGGCTGTCGATGCGCGGCACAAACCCGCGCCGCAACGGAATTGCGGATCTATGGGTGCGCGGGTGGTCCGCCCGCCCCGCGCCGAAAGCGTGAATCTGATAAAAGGCGGTAGCCCGGGTCCAGTCGTCTCCCCGATCACATTTGCCGATATTGCAGACACGCTATGTACCTCAGGGCCAGGCGGCACGCGTGCCGCCTGGCCCCGCGGTATTGGCGAGTTCAGTTGGCGGGTTCGAGTGGGGTGCTGCCTGTGTGGAGCTGGCCGTCGGGCGCTTCGATTTCGATCCACAGTGCGTATTCGGCGGGGATGGGGCTGGGCACTTCCACGTGGCCGTGCATGTAGTCGTTTTCGACTTCGGTCTTCACGACCATGACGTCGCCGGGGTCCTCGAGGCCGGCCCAGATGCGGACGGCCTTGAATTCGGCGCCGGCGATGCGAAGATTGTAGTGGCCGTTGGGGATTTCCTCCTCATACATGGGTTGGACCTGGTAGGGGCCGATGGTCACGGCGGCGAAGTTGCGCATCGGGATGGGGGAAGACGCGGGCGCTGCGGCCTCGGTTTCGGCGGGGGCGGGCGCGGGCGTTTCCGCCGGGGTGGCGGCCTGGGGCGCGGTCGGGACTTCGGCGGGCGCCGGCGATTCCGTCTGTGTGGCGGTCTGGCCGCCGCATCCGGCGGCGAGGAGGGCGATCAGCAGGGCATTCAGGGTCTTCCTCATGGGGTCTTCCGTTCGTTATGGGTTTCCATTTCAAGTACACGCGCGGCCTGTTGCCGGGATTCGATGGGGTTGTCCCGGAAGAGCAGATCGTAGCCGGCCGGCACCACGATGAGGTTGAGGAAGGTGGACGTGGTGAGGCCGCCGAGCACCACGACGGCAAGCGGCGCCAGGAGCTCGCTGCCGGGCTCGCCCATGGCCATGGCGATCGGCAGGAGGCCGAGGAGCGAGGCGAGCGCGGTCATGAGGATGGGGATGAGGCACTCCATGCTGCCCTGGACGATGGCTTCGTCGAAGGGTTTTCCTTCCTCGTGCATGAGATGGGCGTAGTGATTGACGAGCAGGATGCCATTGCGCACGGCGATTCCGAAGAG
>JAMLIC010000010.1 GCA_023954375.1 Planctomycetota bacterium | reverse complement strand
GCTCGGCGCGAGCCACGCGCAGGTGCGGCTTGCCGCGCCGAGCATGGCGAGCGAAGGCGTGGGAGGACCCGCGCAGCGGGTCCTCCCAGCACGCCGGCTCCGAGTCGAGAGGTAGTGGCACTTCGAGCTCGAACCCCCTTGGTTCGAGCTTGAAGTGCCACCAGAGGCCCGCCCGGAGAGGGCCTCTGGACGGGCGCCTTGTCGGGCGTCCCGGGATCGGGCAGAGTCGCGGCCGGAATGACGACCTCCGCCGCAGGCCACGGGTCCCGGGTGGCGCTCGGCGTCGTGGCCGCGCTGGGGCTGTTCCTCGCCCTCGCGCTGCCGGGCGCCGTGCGCGAGTCCCAGACCTACGACGAGGCGGACTTCTTCGAGTTCGGCCACCGCGGCCTGGCCAGCGGCGACTTCTCGCGCGACTGGCGGCTGAACTCGAAGATGCCCTGGAACATGGTCCAGGCGGCCCCGGCCTACGCGCTCGAGCGGGCCGGCCTGGGCCCCGCCTGGCGCGACCTGGGCGGCGGCTACACCGCGCCGGGGCGCCGCGCGCTCGTCCTCGCCCGGCTCGTCACCGTGCTCTCGGGGCTGGCGCTGGGGGTGGGGCTGTTCCTGCTCGCCCGGCGGCTCGCGGGGGACCTCGCGGGCCTGGCCGCCGTGGTCCTCCTGGCGCTCGAGCCGAACCTGCTCGCGAACGCGCGCTACGTGACCACCGACGTGCCGTGCGCGACGACCACCGTGTGGCTGGTGCTCGCCGCGCTCGCGGCGGCGCGGCGGCCGTCCGTCGGGCGCGCCGCGGCGCTCGGCGCCGCGGTGGGGTTCGCCTTCCTGGTCAAGTACACCGCCGCCCACGTGGTGCTCGGCCTGGCCGCGGGCGCGGCGGGGCTGGCGGTCGCCCGGCGCCGCGGCGCCTGGCCGGACGCGCCCGCGTGGCCCGGGACGGGCCGGGCGCTCGGGCTCGCGGCCGCGGCGGTCGTCGCGGCGGTGGTCGTGATCGACCTGGGCTACCTCCTGCGGGGGCTCCCCGGCCGCCTGCCCGACCCGCCGCAGAGCGCCCCCATGGCGGCGCTCGCGGCGGTGGTGCCGGACGTCGGCCTCCCGCTCTCGTCCTACTTCTTCGACGGGCTGGACTGGGTGACCGCGGACGCCGCCCGCTACGATGGCCCGATCACCCTCCTCGGCGAGACGACCTGGGGCGGCCAGCGGCGGCCGCTCTACTACCCCGTCGTCCTCGCGGTGAAGCTGCCGCTGCCCTTCATGGTCCTCCTCGGCCTCGCGGCGGCCGGCGCGCTCGGCCGCGGCCCGGCGCGGCCGGGCGCCGCGCCGGGGGCCGCGCCCGGGCCGGTCGACCTTCCCGGCGCGGTCCTCGTCGGCGCGGTCGTCCTCGAGCTGTTCGCCTACTTCGTGCTCCTGTTCCGCCTGCAGATCGGGATCCGCTACCTGCTGCCGGGGATCGCCCTCCTGCTCATCCCGGCCGGCGTGGCCCTCGCCCGCCTGGCCACCGGCACGCGTCGCGCGCAGGCGCTGGCGGCCGCGCTCGTCGCCTGGCAGCTCGCCAGCGTGGGGTCGTTCGCGCCCCACCTCCTCCCCTACGTGAACGAGCTGGTGTGGGACCGCTCGCGCACCTACCGGATCATCGGGGACGCGAACGTCGACCGCGGCCAGGCGCGCGACGAGGTGCTGGCGTGGGTCACCGCGCAGCGCCTCGCCGGCCGCCCGGTCCACCTCGACCCGCCCGCGCCGGTGGCCGGGACGGTGGTGATCTCGGTCAACGCCGCGCTGGGGGTCGAGCACGGCGACCGCTTCGCGTGGCTGCGCGACCGCCGCCCCGTGGGGACGATCGCCTACTCGTACCTGATCTTCGAGGTGCCGGAGGGGCGGTGAGGACGTCCCTCACCCTCGACCGGAGCCCGCGCCGAAGAGGTCGCGCAGGCTCGGCGCGGCCGCGCCGGCGCGGTCGAGCTGCGCGAGGCGCAGCCGCGCCCACTCGTGCTCGACGAAGTCGGCGGCGTCGGTCGCCACGCAGGCCTCGTAGCGGGCGCGCGCGGCCTCGAGGTCGCCGTCCACGTCGGCCAGGAGCCCGGCGAACCCGAGCACCTCGCAGCGCGCGTCGTCGGGGCGCTGCCCCGGGGGCCCGTCGCGGGTCGCCTCGAGCAGCAGCGCGTCGGGGTCGGCGCGCCGCTGGACGAGCCGCGCCAGGCGGGCCGTCCAGGCCCCCTCCTCGGCCGCGTCGGCCTCGAGCTCGTCGGGCGGCGCGCCGAGGCCCACGCGCCAGAGCCGGAGCCACACGGGCTCCGGCTCGTCGCCGCACGCCGCGCCGCGGGCCAGGAGGTCCAGCGCGACGTCGCGCCGGCCGAGCAGCGCCTCGAGGCGGGCCTGGTGCAGCCACGACCACCCCTGCTCCGGCCGCAGCTCCGCCACGCGACGGCGGCCGGCGAGGGCCCCCTCGAGGTCGCCCCGCGCCTCGGCCACGGCCGCGCGCAGCGCGTGGGCGTCGGGCGCGCCGTCGCCGAGGAGCCCGAGCGCGAGCAGGGCCTGCCGATCGGCGACGACGAGGTCGCCGTCCGCCAGGGCGGCCTGCGCCCGGACGACGTGGACGTGCGCCTGATCGAGCCGGTGCTCCTCGAGCTCCCGGGCGCGGTCGGCGGCGGCGAGCGGGGGGAGCGCGTCGTCGTCGAGGCGGTCGGCGGCGTCGTCGAGGTCGTCGCAGGCGGCCTCCGCCAGCGGCTGACGCAGGGCCGCGGCCCGCCGGTACCAGGCGGCGGCCGCCGTCAGGTCCGGAGGGCCGTCCACGCCGCGCTCGAGGAGCGCGGCCAGGTGCACCATGGCGGCCGCCGAGCCGCCGGTCGCCGCGCGGCGGTACCAGGAGAGCGCCTCGCGCTCGTCGCTCGGCGCGCCCAGCCCGCGCTCGAGGCACCACGCGAACGAGACCGCGGCGGTCCGCTCGCCCCGCTCCGCCGCCTCCCGCAGCCACCGGGCCCCCTCGCGCGGGTCCGCCCCGGCGACGGAGCGGTCGACCAGGAGGAGACCGAGGCGCATCATCGCGTCGACGCTGCCGGCCTCCGCAGCCTGCCTCGCCCAGCGCACCGCCTCCTCGCGCGGGCGCGGGAGGTCCTTCGTCCCCGGGCGCCGCTCGAGGAGCCGCACGCAGGCCAGGGCGCACGAGAGGTCGCCGCGCTCGGCGCCCCTGCGGAACCACCCCAGGGCCGCGCCCTCGTCCTTCGGCGCCCCCACGCCCCGGAGATGCGCCTCGCCGACGCGCCGCATGGCGCGCGGATCGCCGCGCTCGGCGCGCTCCGTCTCGCGGGCGACCGCCCAGGCGTCCAGCTCCGGCGGGTCCTCGACGTCGAGGGCGGCGGCGGTCACGCGCGCCGCCCTCGACTCGCCCACGAGCGACACCAGCGCGGCGCCGACGATGAACCCCAGCATCCCGCCCATGGCCAGCGCGGGCCCCCGCGCGCCGCCGTCGCCGGCGAGCCCGCCGAGCGACGCGCCGAGCAGCGCGCCGAGCGCCGCCGCCGCGACGAAGGCGGCGGGCGCCCACGACCGGCGCCGGACGGCCGCGCCTGCGAGGAAGAGCTTGCGCGGCGCCTCGCACGCCGCGCACCGCCCGTGGTCGTCCCAGCAGGCCCCGTGCTGCCAGGCCATGCACCCGTCGCACGCCGCCTTGGTGTGGTCGGGGCGGACGGCCTCGTGGCAGAAGGGGCAGCGCGGGTGCTGGACGCCGGGGCGCGCGGTGGACACGCGCCGACTCTACCCCCGCGAACGGCCTGCTTCGACCGCCGTCCGCGCACACGGGTGTCCCGACGCCCGTACGTGCAGAAGGCCGGAACCCGCTACAGGCCCCGGCCTTCCGTCACTTTGGAGGATAGGGGACTTGAACCCCTGACCTTTTGGATGCCATCCAAACGCTCTCCCAACTGAGCTAATCCCCCGGGTTGTCAACGCACCGCCGGAGAGGTCCCCGGCGGAGAGGCCGAATCTTACGGCCCTTCCGCCGGGTCGTCAAGGAACGTCAGCGCCGCGACGCGACGGCCCGGCGCCGGCGCCCACCCGCAGGCTTCCTGGCCGCTTCGCTCAGGCCGGCGACCACGGCGCGCATGAAGGCCGGCAGGTCGCCCGGGTGGCGAGAGGTGACCAGGTTGCCGTCGACGACGACCTCCTCGTCGCGCCAGCGCGCGCCGGCCGCCTCCATGTCGTCCTTGATCGAGGCGAAGCTCGTGGCCTCGCGCCCCCGCAGCACGCCCGCCGAGGCCAGGACCCAGCCGGCGTGGCAGATCGCCGCGACGAGCTTGCCGTCGTCGACGAGGGCCTTCACCAGCCGAAGGGCCGGCTTCGAGCGGCGCACGTGGTCGGGGCCGTAGCCGCCGGGCAGGACCACGCCGTCGAGGTCGTCCGGGTCGAGGTCCTCGAACGTGTGCTCGACCTGCAGCGGGTAGCCGTGCTTGCCCTCGAGGGGCTCGGCGTCGTGGCCGGCGACGAGCACCTCGGCGCCGGCCTCCTTGAGGCGGTAGATCGGGTAGATCGCCTCCGACTCCTCGAAGTCCTTCCCCACCAGGACGGCGACGCGCTTGCCTCGCAACTCCACGACTCGGCTCCTGGCCCCCCGACGCGCACTCTCCAACAGCCTACGGCGCCCCGGCGGGTGGTGGGTGTCGGCGTCCACGTCGCCCTTCACCCTCACTCCTTGCCGCGGAGGCGCTCGATCAGGACCCCGATGAGGTTCACCGCTCCGACGATGAGCGCGACCCCCAGCCCGGCGGCCAGCGAACCGGCGACGAGTCGCCCCAGGCGCCCTGCGTCCCACATGTCGTGCAAGACGTAGAGGACGACCGCCAGGCCGCCGACGGCGAGGACCGCCCCGAGGCCGGAGTCGGCGGGGGGCTGCGGGTCGGCCGGCGGCGAGACCGGGACGACGTGGAGAGGCACCTCCACCTCGGCGTTCGACGCGCCGTACCAGAAGGTGCGCTGCGCGGGGGTGAGGGACTCCATCGTCCTCGGTGCCATCTCGAGCAGCACGCGGTAGGTGGGCGGTGGGTCGGCCTCGGGAGAGAGCCGGTGGATCGCATGGACCAGCGTGACGAACGCCCAGATGTCGTTGTCGAAGCGGCGGAAGTGCTCGCGGGCCACGAGCGCACGCCGGACCTGGTCGAGACGCTGCGCGGCCGTGCCCAGGTCGCCGCCGGCGCCGTACCGGGCTGCCTCGAAGATCGAAGCCCGGACGGCGGCCCGCTCCTCGTCCGGGAGCGCCGCCGTGAGCGCCTCGGCCTCGCGCTCGATCGTCTCTCGATGGGCCTCGCCCTCTGCGCCCTCTGCGTCCTCGCGCGTCATCGGGCCTCCTCTCCTTGGACGCTCCGGCCGGCGAGGGCTCACGCAGGCGGTCGTTCACGCAACGGCATTCGGTTTGGCCCGCCTCGCAAGCTCCGTCCCGCGGAGGACGACGTCAGCGCGAGAAGGTGCGGCGCCGGATGAAGTTGCCGCGGCCCGCGCGGCCGAGGAACGTGCCCTCGTCGACGACCACCTCGCCGCGCGAGAGCACCGTGCGCGGCGCGCCGATCACCGTCTTGCCCGGGAAGGCGGCGTAGTCGACCTTCATGTGCAGGTTCTCCTTGTCGAGCGAGAACCGCTTCTCCGGGTCCCAGATCACGACGTCGGCGTCGGAGCCGACCGCGATCGTGCCCTTCTGCGGGTAGAGGCCGAAGATCTTCGCCGGCGCCGTCGAGGTGATCTCGACGAAGCGGTTCAGCGGCAGCTTGCCCTCGCGGACGCCCTCGTAGAGGAGGTGCAGGCGCGTCTCGATCCCCGGCATGCCGTTGGGGATCTTGGCGAAGCTGTCCTTGCCCAGCTCCTTCTGCCCCTTCATGCAGAACGGGCAGTGGTCGGTCGAGACGACCTGCAGGTCGTAGGTGCGCAGGCCGCGCCACAGGTGCTCGTGGTGGTGCTTCGGCCGCAGCGGCGGGGTGCACACGTACTTCGCGCCCTCGAACGGGTCGTCGGGCGTGCCGCGCAGGTCGTCCTCGCTGAGGAACAGGTACTGCGGGCAGGTCTCGGCGAAGACGTTCAGGCCGCGATCGCGCGCCTCCATGACGCGCTCGAGCGCGCGCTGCGCCGAGAGGTGGACGATGTAGACGGGCACGTCGGCCATCTCGGCCAGGGCGATCGCCCGCTCGGTGCCGGTCGCCTCGGCCACCTCGGGGCGGGTGAGCGCGTGATAGATCGGCGCCGTCTTGCCCTCCGCCAGGGCGCGCTCGACGAGCACGTCGATCGGCAGCCCGGTCTCGGCGTGCATGCAGATCAGCGCGCCGATCTCGCCCGCCCGCAGCATGGCGCGGAAGATCGACTGGTCGTCGAGGAGGAGCACGCCGGGGTAGGCCATGAACAGCTTGAAGCTGGTCACGCCCTCGCGGACGATGTCGGCCATCTCGGAGAGCGCCGCCGGCGGCACGTCCGTGGCGATCATGTGGAAGCCGTAGTCGATCGCCGCCTTGCCCTCCGCCTTGGCGTGCCACGTGTCGAGCGCCAGCTTGAGGGAGGTGCCCTTCGTCTGGATGGCGAAGTCGATGATCGTCGTCGTGCCGCCGTGCGCCGCGGCGATCGTGCCCGACTCGAAGTCGTCGACCGAGGTCGTCCCGCCGAAGGGCATGTCGAGGTGCGTGTGCGCATCGATGCCGCCCGGGATCACCAGGCAGCCCTGCGCGTCGAGCCGCTCGGCGTCGGCCGGCCCCGTCCCCGGGGTGAGGAGCGCCGCGATGCGCGCGCCGTCGATGAGCACGTCCGCCGCGAAGGTGTCCGACGCGGTCACGACCGTGCCGCCCGTGATCAGCTTGAGCTTGCTCGCCATGGGGCCTCCTCCTGGGAGGGGGATCATGGCATCCAGGGCCGGCCGGGGCGAGGCCCGTCAGCGGCGGCGGCCCAGGATGAACAGGCGCTGGTGGGTGCCCGCGCGGCCGATCACGTAGGCGCGCTCGCCGTCGCTCACGATGGGCTTGTTCGCCGTGGCGTGGCCGGTGGCGGCCAGCATGTCGACCGCGTCCACGACCGTGAGCGCGTCGGCGTCGACCAGCCGAACGACGTCGTCCGTCACGCCGCTGACGAACAGCCGCCGGGCCGCGCCCGCGACGGCGACGCGCGCGCGGTCCACGAGCCCTGGCCGGGCGACCACGGCGTGCGTGTCTCCGTCGAGCGCCACGAGGCCGGCGGACGGCGCGGCCAGGTCGACCAGGAACACGCGGTTCGTCGCCGGGTCGGCGGCGACCACGAGCCCCTGGAGGCCGAGGTCGCTGGCGACCAGGCCACCGCCCGGTCCTGGCGTCAGGACCAGCGCCTCGACGGCGCCGCCCGCGCGCGGGGTGCGGTTCTGGTAGTAGCGGCCGGTCGCGGCGTTGAAGACGAGCTCGCCGGCCACACCGGCGGTCGGGACCTCGACCTGGACCGCGCCGGTCGTCCCGTCGCAGACCGTGAGCCGGTCCACGCACTGCGTGCTCACGGCGAAGCGCCCCGGACCGGCGGCGAAGAGCCCTCCGCAGCCGGTCAGCGCGGTCCGGGTGAGGAGCGCGCCGCCCGGCTCGAACAGCGCGAGCGTCCCCCCGTACGCGTCGGTCGTGGCCACCCGCCCCGTGGCCGCGTCCACGGCCACGCCGGCCCCGTAGCCCGACGCGAACGGGAGGGCCGTCGGCGAGGCAGGGTCGGACACGTCGACGCGCAGGAGGCCCAGCTGGCCGAAGCCGCCGGCGACGTAGAGCGCCCGCCTGCCCGGGTCGAACGCGAGCTCGCCCGCCTCGGAGCCCGAGAGGTCGACCGAGCCCAGGACGACGAGCGCCTCGCGGCTCCGGCGCGCCCCGTCACGACAGGCGGGAGCGACGAGCAGGAGGGCCGCCACGACCGCGCCGAAGTGCTTGCCGGGGTGCAACGGTTCGCCTCCGACGTGGTCGAGAGGTATCGTAGGTCGGAGGCGGGGGGAGATGAAGGGCGTCGACACGTCGCCCTCGGAGGCGGACTTCGCGCGCGCCCGGCGGGCGGTCGCGCTCGGCCTCGCCACCGAGGCTGCGGTCGAGGCGGCCCTGCTCGCCGCGGACCGCGGCGAGCACGGGCCGGAGGGCGTCGTCGGCCGGCTGGGCCTCTCCTCGGCGCAGCGCCTTGCCCTCGAGGGGGGACCCCTGCCGGCGGAGGTCGCAGCTGCGCTCCACGACCCGGGGCGGGCGTTCGCGCACTTCGTCCTCCTGGAGGTGCTCGGCCGGGGCGGGATGGGGGTGGTCCACCGGGCGTGGGACCTGCGGCTGGGGCGGTTCGTGGCCCTCAAGGCCCTGCGCCGCCTCGACGACGGCCGGGCCCGCCGCCTCTTCGAGCGTGAGGCGCGGCTCGCCGCCGGTCTCGCGATCCCGCAGGTCGCGGCGATCCACGAGCTCGGCGAGCACGAGGGGCGCCCGTTCATCTCCATGCAGCTCATCGAGGGCGAGACGTTCGCCCGCGCCGGGCGCGGCGGCGACCCGCGACGGGCGGCGGCGCTCGTGCGCGACGCCGCCCGGGTGGTCGAGGAGGCCCACCGCCGCGGGGTCGTCCACCGCGACCTCAAGCCCGCCAACCTGATGCTCGACGCGGCCGGCCGCGTGGTCGTCCTCGACTTCGGCCTCGCCCGGCCCGCGGTCGCCGACGCCGGCGCGACGGGCACGGCCTCCGAGGTGATCGCCGGCACCCCCGAGTACATGGCGCCCGAGCAGGCCCGCGGGGGCGAAGGCCAGGTCGACGCGCGGGCCGACGTCCACGCGCTCGGCGCGTGCTTGTTCGACCTGCTCGTCGGGCGGCCGCCGTTCGCGTCGGCGGACCGGGGCGAGGTGATCGCGCAGGTCCTGCGAGACCCGCCGCCGCGCCCGCGCGCGCTGGCCCCCGCGGTCCCCCCGGCGCTCGAGGCCGTCGTGCTGCGCTGCCTGGAGAAGGACCCTGCCCGCCGCTACCCGAGCGCCGGCGCCCTGGCCGACGACCTGGACCGCTTCCTCGCGGGCGCGCCGGTCGAGGCGCGCGGCCGCCGGCGTGGCCGGCGCCTCGCGGCGGCCGCGCTGGCGCTCCTGGTCGGCGCCGGTGCCGCCACCGCCGGCCGGTCCGACGGGGCGACGGCCCTGGCGCCGGTGCTCATCCATCGGGAGGGCGGCCCCGCCGACATCACCGCCCTCGCCGTGGAGCAGGGGCGCGTCTACTTCGGCCGCGCCTTGCCGGCGGCGCCGGGGGCCCTCCCGGCCTGCGCCATCGGTGTCGTGCCGGCGGCGGGCGGCGCCGCGCGGCTCCTCTTCGACGTGCCCGACATCCCCACGGGCCTCGTCGCCCACTCGGGCACGCTCTTCTGGTGCGACATGAACTCGGCGCCCCCCGAGGGCGGCTCGCGGGTCTACCGGCGGGCGCCGGACGGGGACGAGGCGCCCTTCGTCCTCTACTCGGGGGCGCCCACGGGGACGACGCTCGAGGACGCGAGCGGCCTGGCCGCCCACGGGCGTCTGCTCCTGGCCGTGGACCAGGTGGGCGGGAGCGTCTTCCGCCTGAGCAGCTTCCTCCCGGGCGAGGCGGAGCGGGTCGCCGGGCCGCGCTACCCGGGCGGGTTCGCGGCGGAGCATCACAACGCGATCGCCGTCTGCGACGGCGCCGCCTTCGTCGCCGACCTCGGCTTCGCCAACGTCACGCAGCCCGGGGTGTTCGCCTGCCCGGTCGAGGGCGGCCCCTTCCGCGCGCTCCACATCGGCCCGCCCCTCGTCCGCCCGCGCGGCGTCGCCGCGAGCTTCGACGCCGTGTACGTGGTCGACCCGGGCGCGGGCGACGCCGTGTTCGTCCTCCCGCCGGGCGGCGGCTCCCCGCGGCGCCTGCTCGGCGGCGCGCCCTTCGTCGACGTGACCGCGGTCGCGACCGACGGCCAGGCGCTGTTCGTGGCGGACTCCGGCAACCGGCGCGGGGCGCAGGGGGAGACGCTCGAGGTCGGGCCGGCGTCGATCTACCGCATCGACCTCGCGCCGCGCGGAGAGGGGGGCCGGTGACGACCGGCGGCGCGGAGGGCTGGCCGTCGACCCCGTGGACCCTGGTGCGCGCCGCGCGGGCGGGGGAGGTCCTCGCGGGCGGGGGCGAGCGCGCGCGCGACCGCCTGATCGAGCTCTACTACGTCCCGGTGGAGCGCTTCTTCCGTCGCGCCCTGCGGGTCCCGGAGGCGGACGCCCGGGACGTCACGCACGAGCTGTTCGCGCGGCTCCTCGAGCGGGAGTTCCTGCGGGGGATCACCCACGAGACCAGCTTCCGCGGCTTCCTCAAGCTGGCGTGCCGCCGACACTGCGCGTCCTGGCGCGCGGCGAGCGCCGCGGCGCTCGCCCGGGCCGGCGCGATCGCCGACGACGGCGAGCCGCTCGATGACGGGGCCATCGACGACGCCGTCGACGACGAGCTGCGCCGCTACTACGTCGCCGAGGCGGCGCGTCGGGTCGCGGCGGAGCTCCTCGCGCAGGGCAAGCCGGAGACGCTGGCGATCTTCGAGGCGCGCACGCGCCTCGACGGCGAGCGGCCCGAGGACTACGCCTCGCTCGCCGCGCGCTTCGGCCTGCGCGTCTACGACGTGCGCAACCGCCTCACCGCCGCGCGGCGGATCTTCCGGCGCGCCCTGCGCGCCCTCGCCTCGGAGCGGGCAGACGATCCGCGGGCGGAGCTGGCGGAGCTGGGGCTCCTGCGCTACCTCGACGGGGGGGGCGCGTAGCGCCCGTCCCGGCCGTCAGAAGATGCCCGTGCCGTTGCACATGCCGCAGTCCCCCGTGCGGGTGGCCGGGTCGTAGTTCCAGCCGGATTGGCCCGAGCGCCCGCTGCCGTGGCAGACCCGACAGACCCGGCTCCGCGGCGCCGTGTCCCCGGAGCTCGACGAGCCGCCGCTCGAGCCGCCTCCCGAGGGCGAGGTTCCGCCACCGCCACCGCCACCGCCACCACCGCCGCCGCCCCCGCTCCCGCCATCGCCGCCCCCACCGGCGGCCAGCGCGATGAGCAGGACCACGAGCGCGACGCAGCCGATGATCGCGAGCGTGGTCAGGATCGGGTCGAAGCCGCCCTCGAAGCGCTCGAGCGGCCGCGCCGCGGCCTCGCGCCGGGCGTATTCGCGCGCCTCGGGCGCGGCGGCGGGCGCCGGGCGCTCCAGGCGCTCCCTGGCGGCGTAGCTCCGGCGCTCCGCCGGCGTGCCACGCTCACCGCCCGCCAGGCCGGGGGTCGGCGTCAGGAGCGTCGAGGTCGCCACCACCAGCAGCCACATCCAGACCTTCATCGGGGTCCGACCTCCTTCTCCGGCGGTCCATGGGCCGGCTCCTCCCTGAACACGACGACAGTCACGTTCCCGGCGCGCCCCCAGGCGTCGCCGAAGGCCGCCGCGTCGCGACGGACCCAGCCCCGGGCGGGGTCGAGGGTGGCGACGTCGCCGCGCGCGTGGAGGCCGACGACCACCTCATAGTGCGGCAGCGCGCCCCCCGCGACGGGCTTCATCAGCCCCACGATGACGGGCCGGCGCCGCTCGAGCTCGTGGCGCAGGTCGGCGATCTCGCCCCGGACGACGAACGCGGCCAGGCCCAGCGCCTGCGCATGGTCGCGCAGGGCCCCCGCCTCGTGCCCGCGGCCGGGGCGGCGCGGGAGGGCGCGCGCGACGTCCGCGACCTGCGTCGGGAGCTCCCACGCCGTCAGCACGGCGGCGAGCGCGGCGGCGCCGCAGTCGGCCTCCTCCTCCTGGAGGACGCACGGCACCCCGTCGGCGACCCACCAGCCCTCGGCGCGGTCCGCGGCTGCGGGGGGCTGGCCCGGGGACGCGCAGCCCGCCGCCCCGAGGGACACCCCCACCGCAGCGATGCCCAGCAGCCCGCCCCTCACGGAGAGCCTCCATGGACTCATCCGGGCCCCGGGGGGCGCGTCTTCGGGATTCTGCAGGCCGTTGGGCAGTCAGGAGCTGGAGCTCGGCGAGACGAGCGAGCCTGAGAGCTTCTTCTCCCGCTGCACGTGCTCGACCCGCCAGAGCGAGCGATGGGGGACGGGCGGAACGGGTTGGATCGTGCCAGTCCGGGACTTGCTCCGAGCGCCCGCCCTTCGCGAGCGCAGCACTCATTGCAGGTCACGAGCTCGAGAGAGATCGCGCGGCGACTCTTTCTCGAGCTCAGTCAGAGGGTCGCTCCACCGTCGGGCTGCACGCGCCCGAGACCCACGTCGCGGCGAGCGGGGTCAGCGCGCGGCGGCGTGCCGCTGCACGAACGCGAGCACGAACCGCATGGGGATGGCGTAGCCCATGCTCTCCACGATCCGGCCGTCGGGGGTCTCCTCGCGGCGGCTCACGACCACGCCCACCAGGCGCCCGGCCAGGTCGAACACCGGGCCGCCCGAGTTTCCCGGGTTGATCGGCGCCTGGAGCTGGAGCAGCTCGCGGTCGCCGAAGCGGCGCACCGCCGCGACCTGCCCGCTGCCGAGGCTCCACGCCTGTCCGGCGGGCGCGCCGATGAAGATGATCGCCGTCCCGACCTCGGGCGGGCGCGGCTCGAACTCGACCACGCGCGCCCCCGCGACGCCCGGGACGCGCACCAGCGCCAGGTCCCGCCCGTCGTCACGCGCCACGACCTGGCCGGGCAGGTCGCGCCCGTCGGGGAGCAGCACGCGCACGGCGTCGTCGACGACCACGTGCGCGTTCGTGACCACCAGGCCGTCCGGGGACACCCAGGCCCCCGAGCCGATCGACTGGCCCGAGCGCAGCGTCACGCAGGTGGGGAGCAAGGCGCGGAACAGCTCCTCGTGGCTGCGCCCGCCTCGTCCTGCCTCCGGAGCGGCCACCCGCACGCGCTGGCGCTCGACCCAGCCGGAGGTGGGGTCGTAGGCGAGGACGAACCCGCTGTCCCCCAGCGGGAGCTCGCCCCGCAGCGGCTCACCGCGCTCGAAGGCCCGCACCACCCAGGCGGGCCGCAGCGCCCCGAGCGCGTCCGCCTCCCAGGAGGCGCTGCGGTAGTACTCGAAGCCGACGGGTGTCGGCAGCCGACGGACGCCGGGCATCGCGTACACCTGGAGATGCTCCCGCGCGGCCTCCGCCGTGCGCGCCGCGAGCAGGTAGGCCTCGGTGACCTCGAACCAGGAGCCGCCGCCCTCCACGCGCACCACGCGCCCGCCCGGGCGGGTCTCCCAGCGCACCGAGTAGCGCTGCCCGCTCCCCGGGGGAACCTCGTAGCCCGCGCCGTCCTGCTGCCAGTCGAGCGACAACCCGCGGATGCCGCCGGCGGGGTTGGTCACGTCCCACAGCGTCAACTGGTCACCGGCGTCGCCGTTGTCCGGGGCAGGCCGGGCCACGGCCTGCACGGAGAGCCGCCGGCCGCTGCGCATGCGGAACAGGTTGGTGCCGCGGCCCTTCGCCGCGACGTAGCGGTAGACGTCAGGGACCTCCAGGGCGTAGCGCTCCGGGTCGAGGGCCTCCGCCGGGGCCAGCTCGCCCGACGCCGCCGAGCCCTCGCTCCAGCGAGCGTGCTCTCGCTTGCAGCCGCCCTGGAGCGCAAGCACCACCAGGAGCGCGGCGGTCGCCGCGCCCCTCACCGGAGGTCCACGACCTTCCACCAGAGCTCCCTCCCCACGCGCGCGCCGAAGGCCGCCCGAGCGCCGGCCTCGTCGAACTGGACCACCTCGCTGACGTTGTCGCACGGCCCGTGCTCCCGCTCGCCGGCCCAGACCCTCCGCACCCTCTCGTAGGCCCGACCGCTCCGCTCCGCCGCCACCCAGGCCTCGGAGCCCAGCCTCCGATGGGAGTTCGGGTAGTCGACGACCCCGGCCAGCGTCGCCCCCGTGGGCAGGACCCGCAGATGCGTCAGCTGCACGAACTCCCCCGGGGCGCGCTCCTGCACGCTGGCCGAGGCGCCGTCGAACACGACCACGTAGAGCCGGTCGGGCCGGTCGGGCCGCTTGGCGACGACGCCGGCGGCGACCCGCCCGTTCCCCGCCCCCACGGGCGCGCCCAGGTGAGGGTAGGGGTAGGCGTCCAGCGCGTGAGCGTCGGCCGCGAGCGGCGGCCCGCCCTCGTACGACCAGCGCCCGTCCTGCTTCAGGGCCACGTACGCGGCGCCATCCGGTCGGAGGCGAAGGACCGCCACCTCCTGGAAGGGGCCGCGCGCGCCGTCGGTCGCGCAGAGGAACCACCCACCGGGCCCGCGGGCGCGCGCGGCCCAGGTCGCGCCGTCCGTGATCACGTTGACGACGTCGAACGGCGCGCTCCAGACCTCCCCCACCAGGAGCCGCTTCTGGCCGCCCTCCCACATCTTGCCCTCGGCCGCGACGGTGAGCACGGGCCGCCCGTCGGGGAGGAGCGCGTGCAGCAGGAGGTCGGACGCGGGCGTCGCCCCGGACGCCGGGACGAGCGTGACCAGGCGCCCGTCGGCGAGCTTCCTCAGGCCGTGCTGGTCGTCGGCGGCGAGCCGGACCTGGACCGGCACCTCGGGCACGGGCGTGCGGCGGCCCGCCCGGACCTCGAACCAGCGCGCGCCGAGCCGACCGACGTGGCCCCCCTGGTCGTCGACCAGGAGCACCTGGTCGAACGGCTCGCCCGGGGTGCCGTCGTCGTCCAGGAAGCGCGACGTGCCGCCCTCCCGGACCACGCACCCGCGGCTGGCCTCGGCCGCGTACGACGTGCCGCGCCAGCAGCGCTCGAACGGACCGTATCGACGTCCGTCGTGCACGTAGTACCACCCGTCGCGTCCGCGGGCGACGTAGGCAGGCCGCCCCTCCAGGTCGAACAGGGCCTGCAGGGGGACCTCGTCGAACAGGTCGTCCTCGTCGCCGTCGAAGACGGCGCAGACCCGGCCGTCGAGCCTCCCCACCCAGCCGAGCGTGCCCCGCAGGCCGACGCCGAAGGCCGTGACCTCGTCGTAGGCGGCGCTCATCTCGCCGTCGAAGTCCACCACGTGCGTCTTCCCGCCCACGTTCACCAGGTAGGCGGCGCGCTCGCCGGCGCGGTCGAACACGACCCAGGGGAACAGGCTGATCGTCTCCGTCGGCACCTGGTCGACCGCCGGGCCGAACGCCTGGTTCACGAGCACGCGGACGCGGCCGCCGACCCTGACCGCCAGGACCGCGCAGCGACCGGTCGGGCTCCAGGCGTCGCCGTAGGGGAGCACCTCGCTGTCGAACGGCGCGCTGACCAGCCGCTGCTCGACGAACGACACCTGCGCCGTCCTGGGGGTCCCGGTGCGGAACGTCCCGTTGCAGCCGCCCAGGACGGCGGCGGCCGCGAGCGCCACGCCGGCGAGCGCGGCGCGCGCACGCTCGCCCTGCCGCGCGGCCGAGCACCGGAGCTCCGTCAGAAGGTCCCCCCTGCCATCGCACATCTCCGCAGTCCCCCGCGCGAGCGATCGGGTCGTGGTCCCGCCCCGGCTGACCGGAGCCCCTTCAGCGTCGTGAAACCCACCTCCCGACCCCACGGACTCATCCGGGGCCCGCGCGACGCGTCTTACAGATTCTCGAGACCTCGGCGGCGCAAGGAGTTCTGGCCGCGGAGGGAGACGTGAGGGCACCGCGCTCGCCGTCAGGACGATCGGCGCGCTCGCGCGATCAGAAGGCGCGCCCCTGGGCGCCGTCGACGGGGATGCAGGCGCCCGAGACCCACGCGGCGCGCGGCGAGCAGAGGAACGCCACGAGCGGCCCGACCTCGTCGGGCGTGCCGAAGCGGCCGAAGGGGAGCTCGTGCGCCAGCATGTGCTGGATGAGCTCGGGCCGGTCGCGCTGGCGGCGATCCCACGAGCCGCCGGGGAACAGGATCGAGCCCGGGGCCACCACGTTGACCCGGATGCCCCGCGGCGCGAGGTCGCGCGCCATCTCCTTGCCGAGGCCGATGACCGCGGCCTTGGCCGCGACGTAGGGGGCGCTCGTGCAGTACTCGCGCCCGCAGATCGACGAGATGTGCACGATCGCGCCGCCCTCGGGGGGCATGGCCTCGACCGCGCGCCGGCTGCACCAGACCGTCGCCATCAGGTTGAGGTCGAGCACCTGCTGCCACTGCGCGGGCGTCGCCTTGTCGAAGGCGCCGGCGCCGAGCGAGCCGCCGGCGTTGTTCACCAGGGCGTCCAGGCCGCCGAGCGCCGCGACGGCCTCGTCGACGGCCGCCGTCGCGCCGACCTCGGTCGAGACGTCGGCGCGCACGGTCACGACCTCGGCCCCGCGCGCGCGCAGGTCCTCGGCCGTCGCCGCCAGGTCCTCGGCCCCGCGGGCGGCGATCGCCACGCGCGCGCCCTCGGCGGCCAGGGCGGCGGCGATCGCCCGGCCGATCCCGCGGCTGCCCCCCGTGACCAGGGCCCGCGCCCCCGCGAGCTGGAGCTCCACTCAGGCCCCCTGCACCGGGCTCGCGAGCTCGACCAGGACCCCGTCCGGGTCGCGCACGTAGGAGACGACCTGGCCCCAGGGCTTCGCCGTGGGCGCGAGCGCCGGGGCCGCCCCGGCGGCGACCGCCAGCTCGTAGGCCGCCTGGACGTCCGCCGTGACGAAGGCGACCTCGAACCCGAGCGGCGGCCGCCCGGGGTCGCTCGGGACGAACTCCCCGCCGAGGCTCTCGCGCGCCTGCGCGTGCGAGACGAACGCCAGCGCGGTGGCGCCCGTCTCGAGCTCCGCGTAGCCGCCGCCCGGGTGCAGGAAGCGGCGCGTGAGCCCGAACGCGCGCTCGTAGAACTCGACCGCGCGCGCCACGTCGCGCACGTAGAGGATCGTCCAGCCCAGCCGCATGCAGCCTCCTCGCCGGCGACTACCGGTCGAGCGCGCTCTCCACGCCGAAGCACTGCGTCCAGAGCCGGCCAGCCCGCCCGACGCCGACCGCGCGCCAGGCCGGGTCGAGCAGGTTGCGGTGATGCGCGGGGCTGCCGACCCACTGCTCGTGGGCCGCGCGGGCGGCGTCCGGGCCGAGGGCGATGTTCTCGCCGCCCGCGCCCGCGTAGCCGGCCCGGGCCAGCCGGTCGTGCGGCGACTCGCAGCCCGGGACGGGGGACGCGTGGTCGAAGAAGCCCAGGCGAGCCATGTCGTCCGCGTGGCCCCGGGCCGCGCTCACCAGGCGCAGGTCGAGCTCGAGCGGCGGGCGCCCGAGGGCCAGGCGGTGCTCGTTGGTCAGCCGCACCTGCTCGAGCTCGTCCGGGGTCGGCCGGTGGGCCGGCGGCGCCGACCGGACGACGGCCACGTTGTGGGCCAGGACGCGCTCCCAGCCGAGCCGCTCGACGAGCGCGGCGTCCCACGGGCCGAGGTCCGCGGCGGCGACGTCGCCGGCGCGGGCCGCCAGGAGGGCCAGCGCCGGCGCGGGCAGCTCGGGCGGGGGGTCGTCCGACGCGAGCCCGCGCACGTCGAGCGCCGCCAGGAGGACGGCCAGCCGGGCGCGGGCGGAGAGCAGGGCGCGCCGGACGGCCGCGGCGGCCTCGGGCTCGAGCTCGAGGACCGGGCGCAGGTCGCGGCGCTGCAGGGCGTCGACCTGCGCCCAGGCGGCGCGCGCCCGCTCGACGGCGGCGGCCGGCTGGCCCGCGGCGACCGCGGCCAGCGCCTCGTCGCGCTCCGCGCGCCAGCGCTCGAGCGCCCGCAGGCGCGCGGCCTCCGGGCCCTGCCGCGCCAGCAGGTCGCGGCCGCGCCGCGCCGCGCGCTCGAGCTCTCGCCGCAGGTCGCGCTCGACCTCGTGCAGGGCCGCGGCCAGGGCCGGCCGCGCCGAGACGTCGAGGGCGTCGAGGGTCCGCCAGGCCAGCGCCAGCGCCTCGGCCGGGCCGCCGGCGCGCACGACCGAGAGCGCGGCCCCGACCTCCGGCCCGGCGACGAGCGCCGCGCCGGCCGGGGTCGCCCCCGGCGCCGTCCGCCCGGCGCCGCCGCGGGCGCCCAGCTCCTCGCGGGCGAACCTGTGCGCGGGGTCCAGCGCCACGGCGGCCTCGAACTCGCGCCGCGCCAGCGCCTTCGCGCCCCGGGCCTTGAGCCAGAGCCCCAGCGCGTAGCGGGCCTCGGCGTCGCTCCGGTCGATCGCGGCGAGGCGGCGGCGGTACTCGGCCTCGAGCGCGACGACCGCGTCGTCGGGGCCGGTCCCGTCGCGCTCGATCGCCTCCACCTCGCGCCGCGGGATCACCGCCGTGCCGCTCGCCGTGCGCACGACGACCTCGGTGCGCGTCTCGGAGACCACCTGCCCGCGGACGACGCCCCCGGACGTCAGGCGCACCACGTCCGCGCGGGCCGGCGCGGCGGCGCCGGCCGCGACCAGCAGGAGCGCGGCGACGAGGACGGGGCGCGAGGACACGGGGCTCACCTCCAGGGCCTGAAGACACTAGGAGATGAGGCGCTTCGCCTGTCACCAGGACGTACGCGCCGGCCGGGACTCCGTCGTGGAACGGTAAAAACCGGCCGCCGGCGCCGGTCACGGTCACTCCTCGCGCGTCGCCAGGCGCCTCAGCTCCTCGAGCAGCGTGAGCGCCTCGAGCGGCGTGGTCCGGTGGACGTCAACCTGCGCCAGGCGCGTGCGCAGCGGGTCCTCGACGGGGGCGAAGAGGGCCAGCTGCGCCTCGGGGACCTCCTCGGGCGGCGGCCGCCCCGTCGGGTCGAACGTGCCCGCCTCGAGCCCGCGGAGGATCACCTGCGCCCGGTGCAGCACGGCGGCCGGCACGCCGGCGAGCCGCGCCACGTGGATCCCGTAGGAGCGGTCGGCGGCGCCGGGCACGATCCGGTGCAGGAAGAAGATCTCCGCGCCGCGCTCCTCGACCGCGACGTTGAGGTTCCGCACGCCGGGCGCCACGGCCGCCAGCCCGGTGAGCTCGTGGTAGTGGGTGGCGAAGAGCGTGCGGGCGCCCACCTGCTCGTGGAGGAACTCGGCGATCGCCCAGGCGAGGCTGACGCCGTCGTAGGTCGACGTCCCGCGCCCGACCTCGTCCAGGATCACCAGGCTGCGCTCGGTCGCGTGGCGGAGGATGTTCGCCGTCTCGGTCATCTCGACCATGAACGTCGACAGCCCCTGGGCCAGCTCGTCGCCCGCGCCGACGCGGGCGAAGACCCGGTCGACCAGCCCGACCTCCGCCGCCTCGGCCGGGACGAACGACCCGACCTGGGCCAGGAGCACGATCAGCGCGGCCTGGCGGATGTAGGTCGACTTGCCGGCCATGTTCGGGCCGGTGATCACGTGGACCCACCCCTCGGCGCCGCCGAGGCGCAGGTCGTTGGGGACGAAGCGCTCGCGCCCCTCGCGCAGGTCGAGCACCGGGTGCCGCCCGGCGGCCACGCGGAGCTCGGTGTGCTCGGCGAGGCGCGGGCGCACGTAGCCGCGCTCGCGCGCCAGCGTCGCCAGCGACGCCAGCGCGTCGAGCTGCGCCGCGGCCGCCGCGGACGCGAGCAGGACCGGCGCGCGCGCCGACACCTCGTCGCGCAGCTCGGCCAGGAGCTGCGCCTCGAGCGCCTCGGCGCGCTCGCGCGCGGTGAGGATCTGCCCCTCGAGCTCCTTCAGCTCGGGCGTGAGGAACCGCTCGCAGTGCTTGAGCACCTGCTTGCGCAGGTAGTCGGTCGGGACCTTCTTGCGGTGCGCCTGCGTGACCTCGAGGTAGTAGCCGATGACCTTGTTGTAGCCGACCTTGAGCGACGGGATCCCGGTCCGCTCCGCCTCGCGCTGCTGGAAGCGGGCGAGCGTCGCCGTCACGTCGCCGGCCTCCTCGCGCAGCCGGTCGAGCTCGTCCGACCAGCCGGGCGCGATCACCTGCCCGTCCTTCGGGCCGGGGGCCGGCCGGTCGATGAGCGCGCCGGCCAGGCGCGCGCGCAGGGGCTCGAGCGGGTCGAGGCGCTCGGCCAGCTCGTGCAGGAGCGGCGGCGCCGACGCGCGCGTCGCCCCCTCCGTCGTGGGCAGGGCGCCGGCCGCCGCCTCGAGGGCCGCCGCGCGCGCCTGCGGCAGCTGCGCGAGCGAGTCGCGCAGGAAGGCGAGGTCGCGCGCCGTCGTGCGGCCGCCGGCCACGCGCCCGGCCAGGCGCTCGAGGTCGTGGACCTGCGTCAGCGCCTGCCGGAGCGCCTCGAGCGCCCGCGGCGCGGCGAGGAGCGCGGCGACCGCGTCCTGGCGCGCCTCGATCGGCTCGAGGCGCCGCAGCGGCGAGAGCAGCCACTCGCGCAGGACGCGGCCCCCCATGGCCGTGCGGGTGCGGTCGATGGCCCCCAGGAGCGTCGCGTCGCGCCCGGTCGCGTCGCGCAGCCCGGTCGTGAGCTCGAGGCAGCGCGCGGTCGCGGGATCGAGGCACAGGTGGTCGTCGGGACGGTAGAGCTCGACGCCCCGCCCGAAGCGGTCCAGCCGCTCGAGGAAGCCGGGCTTCTTCTCGCCCACGTAGTGCAGCGCCGCGTGCGCGGCCGCGACGTAGGCGCCCCGGTCGTCGAGGCCGAGCCCCCCCAGCGTCGTCACCCCGAAGCGCTGGCGCAGCGCCTCGAGCGCCCCCTGCGGGCGCAGGACCCAGTCGGGGACGGTCGACACGGGCGCGTGGCGGGCGATCGTCGCCAGGAGCTGCGCGTCGGGGGCGGCCGGGTCGTCCTCCGCGAGCCGCCGCAGGTGCTCGCTCGTGACGACCTCGGCCGGGCCGATCCGCACCAGCTCCTCCTCGAGCCGCTCGCGCGCCACCTCGGCCACGAGGAAGCGCCCGCTCGACGCCTCGAACCAGGCCAGGCCGAGCGTCCGGGCGCGGGCGCGCGGCAGGTGCACGGCGAGGAGGAAGTTGGCCGCGCGCGCCTCGAGCAGCCGCTCGTCGGTGAGCGTGCCCGGGGTGATGACCTCGACGACCTGCCGCTCGACGATGCGCTTGCCGCGGACGAGGGCCGGGTCCTCGGTCTGCTCGCAGATCGCGACGCGGTGCCCCTGGGCGATGAGCCGCGGGAGGTAGCGGTCGATCGCGTGCACCGGGAACCCGGCGAAGGCGTAGGCGTCGGGCCCCGTGCCGCGGGCCGTGAGCGCGATCCCGAGCACGCGCGAGACGAGCTCGGCGTCCTCGAAGAACAGCTCGTAGAAGTCGCCCATGCGGAAGAGGAGCACGTCCTCGCGGTGCCGCTCCTTGATGGCGAGGTACTGCTTGAGGAGCGGCGTGGCCACCGCCTCGATCCCGGGGCGGACGACGGGGCCGGGCGGCGCCGCCTCGTGGCGCCCCGGCGCGGCGACCTCGGGGAGGTCATCGACGTCGTCCGGCGGCGCCGGGTCGACGCCGTCCGCCGTCTCGTCGGGCGGCAGGTCCACGGCGACGGGGATGGCGGCGGCCGCCGCCTCGGCGTCCGGTCGGCCGCGCAGGGTCTTCTGCACCATGGGCTCCTCGAACCCCGGAGGCTACCTGGCCCCACCGACGTCCACGGGATGAGCCCGGCCGGCGGGAGGCGCCCGGAGATATCGGTGGCCCAGGTTAGGCTCATGTTCGTGACGAGGTCCGCCCTGCTCGTGGTGCTGATCGCGGCGTCAGGATTCGCCGTCGGGCCCTCCCGGGCCGGGCGGGGCCTGGCCCAGGAAGCGCTCCATGAGGGCCTGGATGCGGGGCGTCTTGTCGATCGACCGCAGCTCGAAGGTGCGGGTCACGAGGTCGAAGGCCGCGTAGGTGCCGCGCTCGAGGCACGGGCCCAGGCGAGGGACGCTCGGCCGTCCGAGCGAGCCGGCGTCGACGACGAACCGGGCGGCGGGGGTCCAGCGGACGTCCACCCCCTTGCGGCTGCGGGCGTCCAGGCGCTTGACCCGCGCGCGACGGGACCCCCGCTCGACGATGTAGACGGCCGGTCGGTGCGTGTGGCCGCAGAAGACCACGTCGGCCTGCTCTATGTCGGCGAGCCGCTCGGCCGAGTCGGGGTCGACGTACGACCAGTCGTCGAACGAGTGGACCAGATGGATGCGCAGCCCGGGGAGCGCGGCCGCCACCACCTTCAGCCGATAGGGCAGCGCCTCGCACCACGCCTGGGCCTCGGGCGTGAGCTGCCGGGGCGCCCCCGCCGGGCCGAGGAACAGGCGCCCTCCCTCGCTCCACGCCTCGTGGTTGCCCCGGACGCTCGGGATCCCCCGCGCGGCGAGGGTGGCCACGAGGTGCGACGAGGTCACGGCGTCGAGGTAGCCGACGTTGTCGCCGGCCGAGAGCACGGCGACGTGCGGGCCGGCCTCCCGGGCGAGCACCTCCTCGAGGCCGATGATGTCCCCGTGCGGGTCGCCGAGGACCACGAGCCGCGTGACCTGCGGCGGCAGGTGCACCACCTCGGTCCGCATGGGGTCAGGAGTCGGGTCAGGAGTCGGGTCGGGTGGCCGGTCGGGTGGCCGGTCGGGTGGCCGGTCGGGCGGCGGCTCGGCGTGGGGCGGCGAGGGGGCGCTCATGAGGTCGCCGCCCATTGTCGCCCGCCGAGCGACGGCCGCGCCGGTGGTGGGCGCGGGTCAGGCGATCGGCAGGCCGAAGCGCCGGGTGGCGACGCCACGCGTGCGCTCGATGGCCTGCTCGAGGCTCGCGATCGGGGCGGCGAGGTCCGACCGCGCCTCGCCCGCGACCGCCCGGGCGGCCGCCTCCTCGAGGGCCGCGGCCGCGTCGCGGACGAGGCACGCGCCCAGGTTGTCGCCCCCGCCGCGGAGGCCGTGCGCGAGGCGCAGGACCTCGCCCGGGTCCTGGCGGGCGGCGGCGGCGTGCATCTCGGCGACCCGGGCGGGCGCGTCCCGGAGCAGCAGCGCGTAGAGCTCCGCGACCGCGCGCTCGCCGCCGTCGTCCGACAGGACGCGGAGCCGCGAGATCGCTTCCTCGTCGAGCGGCGGCGCCTCGCCGGGCGCCGAGCCGGACGCGGGTCCGGACTCGGGGGGCGGGCTCGCCAAGGCCAGGCCGGCGCGCTCGATCGTGGCCCGCAGCTGGTCCACCCGCACGGGCTTGCCCATGAAGTCGTCCATCCCGGCGGCGAGGCAGCGCTCGCGGTCGCCGTGGAGGACGTCGGCCGTCAGGGCCACGAGCCGGGGCCGCGGGCCGCCGAGGGCGCGGACGCGTCGGGCGACCTCGAGCCCGTCCAGCCCCGGCATCTGGACGTCGAGCAGGACCAGGTCGTACGGCTGGCGCTGGAGCGCGGCGAGCGCCTCGAGGCCGCTCGCCGCCACGTCGGCGCGGTAGCCGAGGCGCTCGAGGAGGCGCACGGCGACGCGCAGGTTCACGGCGTTGTCGTCCACCACGAGGATGTGCAGCGGCAGCCTGCGGGCGAGGTCCGCGTCGGCGCGCGGGGCCTCGTCGCTCGCGGGGCGCTGGCCCGAGAGCAGCCGCGACAGCGTCGCCCGCAGCTGGCCCAGCTTGATGGGCTTCGTGACCTGCGCCTGGAACAGCGCCCGGTGCCGCTCCGAGCCCACCCGCCCGAACGGCGTCATGAGCACGACGGGCGGGCAGGTCGCCCCGAGCAGGTCCCGCGCGGCCTCGGCGAGGTCGGCGGCGGGGAGCCCGCGGTCGACGACGAGGGCGTCGTAGGCCTCGCCGGCCCGCAGGCGCTCGAGGGCCTCCTCGACGGCGGAGGCCTCGTCGGCCTGCATCCCCCAGGCGACCGCCTGCCGGGCGACCAGGAGGCGCACGGCCTGGACGTCGTCGACGACGAGGAGGCGGCGCCCCACGAGCGCCTCGTCGGGCGCCTCCCGCCCGCCCAGACCCAGGGACTCGGCATCCAGCGCGGCGACCGTGAAGTGGAACGCGGAGCCGCGCCCGAAGACGCTCTCGACCCACATGCGGCCGCCCATGAGCTCGACGAGCCGGCGGCTGATCGCCAGGCCGAGGCCCGTGCCGCCGTACTGGCGCGTGGTGGACGCGTCGACCTGGCTGAACGACTGGAACAGGCGGTCCAGGCGCTCCGCCGGGATCCCGGGCCCCGTGTCCGAGACGGTGAAGCGGACCTCGTGGGCGTCGCCGTCGAGCCGCTGGCTGGCCACCTCGAGCTGGACGAGGCCGCGCTCGGTGAACTTGACCGCGTTGCTGAGGAGGTTGATGAGGACCTGCCGCAGGCGAGCCGAGTCGCCGATCAGGGCCGCGGGCACGCCCGGGTCGATCAGGTGCACGAGCTCGAGCTCCTTCTCGGCGGCCCGCGTGGCCACGAGGTCGAGCGACTCCTCCACGCAGTCTCGCACCAGCAGCGGCCGGCGCTCGAGCTCCACCCGGTCGCTCTCCAGCTTCGAGAAGTCGAGGATGTCGTTGAGCAGCGTCAGCAACGCGTCGCCGCTGGAGCGGATCAGCTCCGCGCACTCGCGCTGCTCGTCGTCGAGGCGGCCGTCGAGGAGGAGCCCCGTCATGCCGATGACCGCGTTGAGCGGGGTGCGGATCTCGTGGCTCACGTTGGCCAGGAAGCGCGACTTCGCCTGGGCGCTCTGCAGGGCCGCGTCGCGGGCCTCGAGCAGCGCCGCCTCCGCCCGCTTCCGCTCGCCCACGTCCTCGACCATGGCCAGGAAGTGCAGCGGCTCGCCCTCGTGGTCGCAGATGACCGACAGCGTGAGCGAGGCCCACAGGACCCCCCCGTCGCGCCGCAGGCACCGGCGCTCGCTCTTGCGCGCGGTCAGGGCCCCCGAGAGGAGGTGCTCGGCCGTGTCGTCTGCGGCCGAGCGGTCGTCGGGATGTGTGAGCTCGTGCAGCCCGCGGCCGACGAGGTCGCTCTCCTCCGCCGCGAGCATGCGGCAGAGCATGTCGTTGACGCGCCGCAGCCGGAGCCCGAGGTCCAGGATGGCCATGCCGAGCGGGCCCTGGTTGAAGATCGCCCGGAAGCGCTCCTCGCTCTGGCGCAGGGCCTGCTCGGCGGCGAGCCGCTCGGTCACGTCGCGGATCACGCCCACGAGGACCCGGCGCCCGTCGGATTCGGTGAAGGCCTGCTTCTTCGTGACGATGACGTGGCGGCGCCCGCGGGCGTCCGTGAGGCTCTCCTCGTTCTCGTTCACCTCGCCGCTGCGGAAGACCACCTCGTCCTGGGCCCAGAAGACGTCCGCCTCCTCGCGCGGGAAGAAGTCGTAGTCCGAGCGGCCGAGGAGGTCCTCCCGGCGGCGCCCCATGAGCTCCTCGAAGGCCCGGTTGAAGACGACCCACCGGTGCCGCTCGTCCTTGACGAAGATCGGGTCGGCCACGGCGTCGAGGACCTTCGCCAGGAACTCGCGGCCGCGGACCGGCTCCGCCTCGAGCCCGGAGCCCTCCGGGGCGCCGTGGACGACGCCGACCAGGAAGAGGCGGCCGGCACCGTCACGGAAGGGCGCCTTCACGGCCCGGGCCGACCGCGCCGCGCCGGTCGTCGCGCCGATCCGCCCCTCGACCTCGAACGGCGCGCCCTCGCGGCGCGCGCCGCGGTGGCCCAGGAGCTCGCCCAGGGCGTCGGGCGCCGCGAGGAGCGCGTCCCGTTGCGACCGCAGCAGGTCGCAGAGCGCCAGGTTCACCGCGAGCAAGCGCCCCTCACCGCCGCCCTCCTCGACGAACGCGGGGAGCGGCAGCGCATCGAGGGCGCGCACCAGGAGCTCGCGCGGGAGATGTCCCGGCGCCGATGCGGCCGGGGGTGGGTCGGCCCTGAGGAGGAGCCCCTCGACGAGGTCCTCCCCGGCGCGCCGCGCCAGGTTCCTCACCGCCACGGTCCGGCCGTCGAGCCGGATCAGGCGATGCTCGAGGTCCAGGGTCGGGTGCCCCGGGGACGCGGCGCAGAGGGCGTCCAGGGCGGCCTCGACCCGCTCGCGGTCGAGCGGATGCACCAGGGTCCCCCAGCCCCCCGCCGCGCGGACGCGGTCGGTCGGCCCGCCGAGCAGCTCCTCCGACCGAGCGCCCAGCCGGTGGAGCGCGCCGGTGCGCGGGTGCAAGGTGTAGGTGACGCCGATCGTCTCGAGGAGGGCGCGGCTCGCCGCGCCGTCGGGCGAGGCCTGCGGCCCCTGGCGCCCCATCATGGGCGAGGCGCCGCCGCTCTCGGGGGGTCCTCCGCCCACGTCACGAGCCTCCCTGGCCGGGCTCCGCCGTCCCTGGCCCCCCTACTGTACTGTCCCGTCTCCGGCCGCGCCCCCGCCAGCCAGGCGTTTCCTGAAGGTGGCGAGGTCGACCTGAACCCGAACGAACTCTTCCCGGAGCCGCTCGACCTCGACCGCGAGATCCGCCCGTCGCCCCGCCCGGGCGGCCTCTTCGAGCGCGTGGCAGCGACGGGCCATGCCCGTCGCCCCGAGGCTGGCGCAGCTCCCCTTGAGGCCGTGCGCCTGCCGGATCACCCCGGAGAGGTCCCCGCCCGCGACGGCGTCCGAGAGCGCCTGGAGCATGGGCGGCGCGTCGGCGAGGAACAGGTCAGTCAGCTCGGTGGCCACGTCGACGCCCTCACCCACGGTGAAGCGGAGGCGGTCGAGGACGCGCCGGTCGATCGCCGCGTCCTCGCCCTCGGGGCCGTCGTCGTGAGCAGAGGTGACGTCAGCGGCGCGGGGGCTCGGGCGGCGCCGCCGCTCGCAGCGTACGAGGGCCGCCTGGAGCTCCTCGATCCGCACGGGCTTGCTCACGTAGTCGTCCATGCCCGCCTCGAGGCAGCGCTCGCGATCGCCGTGCATGGCCCCGGCCGTCAGGGCGACGAGCCAGGGGCGGCCGTCGGGGGCGGCGCGGGTTATGCGTCGAGCCGCCTCGAGCCCGTCCATGCCGGGCATCTGGACGTCCATGAGGACGACGTCGTACCTCCGCCGCGAGAGGGCGTCGAGCACCTCGCGCCCGTCGCCGACCACGTCCGCCGCGTAGCCCAGCCGCCCGAGCAGGCGGAGGATGACCTGCTGGTTGACGACGTTGTCCTCGGCGACGAGGACCTTCAGGGGGTGCGCGGCGGCCAGGTCGCGTCGGAGGGCGCCGGCCGCGAGGGCCGGGGAGGGCTGCGGCTCGGGGTCGCCGACCTCGGCCCCCTCCACCACGATGGTGAACGAGAACGTCGAGCCGCGGCCGGGCTGGCTCTCGACGGTCAGCGCGCCACCCATGAGCTCGACGAGGCCCTGGCTGATCGCCAGCCCGAGGCCGGTCCCGCCGAAGCGTCTGCTGGTCGAGGCGTCGACCTGGCTGAACGACAGGAACAGGCGGTCGAGGTGGTGCGGCGGGATCCCGATCCCGGTGTCGACGATGCTGAAGGCGAGCTCGTGGCGCGGCCGCTCGGGGGCCGGCTCGCCCGGTGGCGGCGGGAGCGTGCGGGCGCGCGCCACCACCCGCACCGCGCCCCGCTCCGTGAACTTCACCGCGTTGCCGATCAGGTTCACGAGCACCTGCCGCAGCCGCACGGCGTCCCCGAGGACGCGCCGGGGCACCCCGGGGTCCACGTCCGTGGCGAGCTCGAGGTCCTTCTCGCCCGCGCGCGGGGCGAGGAGGTCGACCGCGCCCGCCAGGCAGGCGCGCACGTCGAACGCCTGCCGCTCGAGGTCCATGCGGCCGGACTCGATCTTGGAGACGTCGAGGATGTCGTCGATCAGCTGCAGGAGCGCGTCGCCGCTGGTGCGGATGAGCTCGGCGCACTCCCGCTGCTCGGGCGTGAGGGGGGTGTCGAGCAGCAGCGCGGACATGCCGATCACCGCGTTCATGGGGGTGCGGATCTCGTGGCTCATGGTGGCGAGGAAGCGCGACTTGGCGAGCGTGGCCGCCTCCGCCGCCTCCTTGGCGCGCTGCAGCTCCTCCTCGACCTGCTTGCGCGCGGTGATGTCGAGGAACACTCCGTTCCAAAGGACCACCTCGCCGGGCCGCCGCGAGGGCCGCGAGGTCGCGTGCAGCCAGCGCACCTCGCCCGAGGGCAGCGCGACCCGGAACTCGAGGCGGAAGGTCTCCAGGGTCCGCGCGGACGCCTCGACCGCGCGGGCGAAGGTCTCGCGGTCGTCGGGGACGATGAGCTCGAGGGCGGCCCCGGCGTCGCGGAGGATCCGCTCCGCCTCGACGCCGAGCATCGGCCCCACCCCCTGGCTGATGAACGGGAACCGCTGGGAGCCGTCCGGGTGGAGCTCGAACTGGTAGACGACCCCCGGGATGCTCGCCGCGACCTCCTGAAGGCGGGCCTCGGTGTCCCGCAGCGCGCGCTCGGCGCGGCGGCGGTCGCGCAGGTCGCGCTTGAACCCGACGTAGCAGATGGGCCGTCCAGCCTCGTCGCGGACGACGAAGGCCTCGAGCTCCAGCTCCAGCGCCGCGCCGTCCGCCGCGCGGGAGACGACCTCCCCTGCGAAGCGGCCGGCGGCGACCAGCTCCCGGGCGACTCGGTCGAACACCTCCTCCCCCATGTGGATCGCCGGGGTGCGCCCGCCGAGCGCCTCGTCCGGGTAGCCGATCAGCCGCCGATGGGCGGCGTTCTGGTACAGGTACACGCCCGCCGGGTCGATCACGGCGACGGCATCGGGGCAGCGCTCCACGGTCTCCCGGAGGAAGTGCAGCTCGCGTGTGTGGGCGGCCGCCGCGGTCCCATCGAGGTGCTCGACGAGCGCGTGGTCCCCGAGCCGCTGCGCGCGGACGGTCAGGGCGCGGCCGGCCCCCGTGTCGAGCGTCAAGTCCGCCCGCGGCGCCCCGCCGAGGACGACCTCGATGGCGCGCGCCAGGGCCGCCGCCGCGGGCCCGGTCTGGAGCGCCGCCGTCATGCGCTCGACGTATCGCGCGCCGGGCGCGAGCGCGGTCGGAGGGAGCCCCGCGGCGGCGGCGAGCTCGGGCCAGCCCGGAGCGACGCCGACCACGACGCCGTGGACGTCGAGGAGCACGTGGGCGGAGGGCGGCGGAGCGGGGAATCCGAGCATCGATCCGGGCTCCCTGACGTTCTACCTCCGGCGGACGCCCGCGCAGCGCCCGGCGTCACGCCCTCAGCGGAGCGCCCGGAGGCGCGCCTCGAGCCGGCGCGCCTGGAGCGCCCCGTGGGGGCTGCCACGGGCGATCCCGAGGGCCTCCTCGATGGCGGCCGGGTCGTCCGAGCGGGTCGCCTCGTGCAGGAGCAGCCCGAGCTCCCACTGCCCGGTGGTCTCCCGCGCCGCGCGGAGGCGCTCGAGGAGCGACGGCTCGGCCGTGGCCGGCGAGGGCGCGCCGCCGAGCGCGTCGGCCTCCTGCGCGGGGGACGCCGAGAGGGGGCTGGAGGGCGCCGAGAGCGCCGAGGGCGCCGAGGGCGCCGACCGGTCCCGGTCGGCGGCGGCCTTCGTCTCCGGTTCGCTGGCGAATCGGCCCGCCACGTTGGCCTGGGGCCGCACGGCCTCGCCGGACGACGCCTCGTCGTTCACCACCTGCGTCGTCGGGCCCCCGGGCGACGGGGGCGCGGCCGGGCCCATGGATGATGGCGACCGCGGGGCGAGCCGCTGCTCCTCGGCCCGGCCCTTCTGCGGGGCGGCCTCCTCGCGGACCACCGGCCCCTCCTCGTCCCCGACCGCGCCCCGGCGGAGGCTGGCGAGCTGCGCGGTGGGGGGCGCCGCCGGCGTCGTCTGCTTCCGGCGCGCCTCGAAGGTCCGGGCCACCTCCTGGGCGAGGGCGGCCAGCTGGGTCAGGACCTCGTCCTTGGCGAAGACCGCGGTCCGCGAGAAGAGCCGCCCGCCGTCCCCGTGCACGACGTCGGCAGAGACGGCGACCGCGCCGCCCTGCTCCCAGAACTTGCCGGAGACGCGGAAGTCGGCGGGGCGGTCGGGCGTGACGATGGCCGCGCGGTCGAGGACGTGGACGGCCGCGACGCCCTCGAGCGCCGAGACGAAGAAGTCGGGCACCGCGTCGCCGAGCCAGGCGAACTCCTCGCTGCCCGCGCCGTTGTGCCACTCGAGCACGGCGACGGTGGCGGGAGGGACCACCGGCGCGGCCAGCCACGACGGCGCGAGCGCCGCGGCCGCGACGGCGACGAGCGCCACCGCGACGAGCAGCGGGCCGACCCGCGGCCGGCGCCCGGGCGCGGGCGCCGGCGCGGGCGCGGGCGCCGGAGGCGCGGCCGGCGCGGGGGGGGCCTGGGGCGGCGGCGCCGCCTGGGCGAGCGCGGCGTGGGCGGGGAGCGGGATCGGCGCGAGGACCGAGTCCTCGAAGGGGCTCCGGGGCCCTTCGGCCGTCTCGTCGAGGGCCCGGCGGCCGGGGGTCTCGAGGCGGGTCCTGGCGCTCTCGGCGGCGGCGCGCGCATCCGGCGGGAGGACGTCGAGCGGATCCTCGTCGCCGGCCACGCGGGCGGGCAGCCGGGAGATGACGGCGTCGAGGTCCGCGACGAGGGCCTCGGCGGAGGGGTAGCGGGCCTCGGGCGCCTTCTGCAGGAGCCGCGCGAGCACCGCCTGGAGCGACGGCGGCACGTCGTCGCGCACCTGCGAGATCGGCGGGATCTCGTCGGCCAGGATCTTCTTGAACAGCGCCAGCGGGGTCGGCGCCTCGTGGGGGGGGCGGCCGGCGAGGAGCTCGTAGAGGACCACGCCCAGCGAGTAGAGGTCGGAGGCGAAGCCGACCTCGACGCCGTTGCACTGCTCGGGGGAGCAGTACTGGGGGGTCCCCATGAACGCGCCGGTCTGGGTGATCCGCTGGGCCGAGAGGCTGCGGGCGAGGCCGAAGTCGGCCAGCTTCACGACGCCGTCCGCCGTGAGGAGGACGTTCTCCGGCTTGAGGTCGCGGTGGATGATGCCGAGCGCGTGGGCGGCGGCGAGCCCGCGGGCGACGTCGCGCGCCACCTCGCAGGCGCGGCGCAGGGGGAAGGTCCGGGCCTGCTCGAGCCGACCGGCGAGCGAGCCGCCTGTGACGAGCTCGAGCGCCATGTAGGCCACGCCCCCTTCGCAGCCGGCGCCGTAGATCTGCACGACGTTGGGGTGGTTGAGGCGCGCGGCGGTCCGCGCCTCTCGCACGAAGCGGCCGACGTACTCCTCGTCGGCCGCGAGGCCAGGCGCGAGCACCTTGACGGCGACGGCGCGCTCGAGCGCCGTGTCGACCGCCCGGTAGACCGCCCCCATGCCGCCCCGGCCGAGGAGCGCCTCGAGCCGGAACACGCCCAGGCGCCGACCGGTGAGCTCGCTCTCGTGCGTCGTCGTCACCCGCCCCCCTGCCCTCGTTTCGACCGACGAGACCCCCCCGGAGGTTCCGCCGCGCTCCCCGAGGATAGCGCGGGCGGCTTCCGCCCACCCGAGCACGTCACACGACACACGCCGGGGCGCCGCGCTGGGGGTTGGCCCCGCGCCGTTTGACGCGGGGCGGCGCCGGTGGCTAGAATCCGCCCGCCTGGGCGCTCCCTTTCTATCCGCTTGCGCCTGAAGGAGTAGGGAATGCCCGACCCCCGACGCGACGGCGAGGGCATGATCGACCTCGCCACCTTCGAGCGCCTCGACGCCGCCCGGCGCGAGGCGCTGGAGGCGGAGGCGGCCCAGAACGCGGCCGACGAGCTGCCCGCCTCCCTGACGCGCGACCGGCTGGCGGAGCTCAAGGACGCCTACCGGGCCCAGATCGAGGAGCGCCTGAAGAACCGGCGCCGCCAGCGCCGCCTCATGCGCGGCGGGGAGGCCAGCCGATGATCCGGACGGCGATCCGGACGGCGATCCGGATGACGACCCGGCGGTCGCTCCTCGGCCTCGTCCCGCTGCTCGTGCTCTCGCAGGGCTGCGCCTTCGACCGCATGGCGGCCGACACGATGGCCCCCGTGCTCCTGCGCACGAAGGACAACTTCAACCGCGAGACCGTGCCGCGCTTCGCCCGCGAGGCGGGGCCCGGCCTGCTCGTGACGCTCGACGGCATGGTCCTGGCGAGCCCGCGCAACGTGGAGCTCCGCCTGCTCCAGGCCGAGATGAACGCCGCCTTCGCCTTCGGCTTCCTGGAGCGCGAGGACCCGGTGTGGGCGACCTCGCTCTACCGCAAGGCGCGCGGGGCGGCGGCCGCCGCCCTGGCCGAGGAGGACGAGGACCTGGCCCTCGCCGTCGAGCGGGGCGACGCGGCGCGCCTGCGCGCCCTGCTCGCCGAGGCCGACGAGGACGCCCTGCCGGCCCTCTTCTGGTGGGCCTTCGCCCGCGGGGCCGAGGTGAACCTCAACCGCGGCGACACCTCCCAGGTGGCGGCGCTGGCGACGGTGGACCTCGTCATGAACTGGGTCCTCGGCCGCGACGAGCGCTTCTACAACGGCGGCCCGCACCTCTACTTCGCCCTCCGGCATCTGGCGCTGCCGCCCAGCTTCGGCGGCAAGCCGCAGGAGGGGCTCAAGCACTTCGAGGCCGTCGAGCGGATCACCGGGGGCAAGCTGCTCATGGCCCGCGTCCTGCGCGCGCAGTACCACGCCCCGACCCTGGCGGCCACGCCGGCCGGGACGTCGGTCGCGCAGGTCCTCGAGGCGCAGAAGGCCGCCTGGGCGGCCTACCACGACCCGCTCGCCGCGGTCCTCGCGGCGCCCGACGACCTCTGGCCCGAGCAGGCGCTGCCGAACGCCGTGGCCAAGGTCCGGGCGCTCGAGCTCCTGCGCGATCCGGAGGGCCACAACGTGATCACCCCGCCGGGGGTGACGAACGCGTACAAGCAGGAGCCCGCCGCCGACGGCGGCTGGGGCGACGACGACGGGGCCTGGGGAGACTCGGCCGGCCCGGTCCAGGACCGCTAGGACCCAGGCAGGTCGACGAGTCGAGAGGGGGATCGAGCCTATGCGCGCACGGAAGCTGGGCCTCGCCGCGCTGGTCGCGGCCGGGGCGTTCGCGGCGGCCACGCCGGGGTCCGACGTCGCCGCGCAGCAGCGCGGCGTGAGCCTGCGCATCGCCACGCAGGCGCCGGACGGCACCGTCTGGATGGACGCGCTGAACGACATCCAGCGCGAGGTCGACCGCGGCACCAAGGGCCGCGTGGCCTTCCAGTTCTTCCCCAACGGCAGCCAGGGCGACGAGAAGGCCGTCATCGAGCGCATGCAGGTGGGCCTCCTGCACGGCGGGCTGTTCACCGGGATCGGCCTGGGCGAGATCCTCCCCAAGGTGCGCATCCTCGAGATGCCCTTCCTCTACCGCACGAAGGAGGAGATCGACGCGGTCAAGGCCGCCCTCGAGGAGGAGCTGCGCGCCGGGTTCGAGGAGCGCGGGTTCGTGTTCCTCGGCTGGGCCGAGGTCGGCTGGGCCTACATCTTCTCCAAGGTCGAGGCGCGCAACCTCGCCCAGCTGCGCCAGCGCAAGATCTGGGTGTGGCAGGGCGACCCGCTCGCGGAGCGCACCTTCCAGGTGTTCGGCCTGGCCGGGACGCCGCTGCCCCTGACCGACGTGCTCACGTCCCTCGAGACGGGGATGATCGACTCGGTCTACAACTCGCCCTACGGCCTCGTCGGCCTCCAGTGGCACCGCAACCTCCGCTACATGAGCCGGATGACCGTCGGCCACGGCACCGGCGCCCTCCTCGTCTCGAAGAGCGAGTGGGAGAAGATCCCGCCGGCGGTCCGGGGGAACATCGCGCAGGCCGCCCGCCGTCGGCTCGACCAGCTCCTGATCGAGGTCGGCCGCAAGAACGAGCAGACGGTCACGGAGCTGCAGCAGAACGGCACGACGATCATCCCCATCCCCGAGGAGGAGATGCCCCAGTACCTGCAGCTCGGCGAGCAGGTCGCCGACCAGATGGCCGGCGTGCTCTACGAGAAGTCGCTCCTCGAGCGCGTGCGGGGGATCCTGCGCGAGCACCGGGCCGGCGGCGGCCGCTAGCCGGGCCCGGCGAGCACGATGAAGGACGCCCCTGCGAGCCCCCCGGCGCTGCCGGCCCGCGCCCCGCGGATCCTGGGGCCGCTGCTCCGGCTCGACCGCCGGCTGCAGCGGCTCGAGGTGGGCCTGTGCGCGGCCAGCCTGTTGGTGATGATCGGGCTGGCCTTCGCGCAGGTGCTCCTGCGCACCTTCCGCACGGACTTCCTCCAGCCCGTCGGGTGGTTCAACATCGTCGCCCAGCACCTCGTCATCTGGGTTGGCATGCTCGGGGCGAGCCTCGCGACCGCCGAGGGGCGGCACATCTCGGTCGAGGCCCTCCCCAAGCTCCTCGGGCCAGGCGGCCGCCGGCGTAACGAGGTGCTCGTCAGCGTGGCCTCGCTCGCCGTGGTCGGGGTGCTGTTCGCGCTGTCGATGATCTACATGGTCCGCGTGCAGGTCCCCGACGTGGCGCACCTGTTCCGGGTCGAGGCGCTCGGGCTGAACGTGCCCAGGTGGCCCTTCCTGGTCGTGGTCCCCTTCGGGCTCGGGGTGATCGGCTGGCGCTTCGGGCTGCGGGCCGCGCAGGCCTGTTGGATGACCGACGAGGAGTACCGCGCGCGCGAGGAGGCGCTCGAGCGCGAGGTCCTGGCGGCGAGCGAGGCGGCGGAGGCGAGCGAGGCGACGGACGCGGCGGCGCCCGCCGAGGCGCCGCCCGAGGTCCCGGCGCCGGCGCCGTCGCCGCGCGAGCCGCCGCCCCGCGCCGCGCCGGCGCCGGTCCCCGACGCGCCGCCCTCCGCCGCCGCCCCGCCGCCGCGCGACCCGTTCGCGCGCCCCGGGCTCGGCCGCTCGACGGACGAGATCCCCGTCTACCGCGACATCGCCGACGACGACGACCGCTCGGAGCCCTCGGGACGCCACGCCATCGCCGAGTCGTCCGAGTCGCTCGAGGCGATCCGCCCGGTCCTCGAGTCGTCGGACGTCCTCGACCCGCCGTCGGACCTCGGCGGCGACGACCTGGTCGAGGACGCGGTCGAGCGCCTCGCCGACACCGAGCGGCTGAAGATCGCGCGGGACCCCGGGCCCTCCGACGAGGCCGAGCCGCTCGAGACCGACCGCCTGCCCCGGCCCGACCTCCCCGGCGAGGCCCCGCGCGCCGACCAGGACGAGCCCGGGAGGACCGCGTGACCGCCCACCACGCCCCGGCCTGGCGCCGCCCCCTCCCCGCCCGCGGCAGGGCCCTGGCCGCCGCGGCGGCGCTGGCCCTCCTGCTCGTCGCCTGCGCCGAGGCGCCGCCCGCCCTCGCGCCCGTCGGCGCCGACGCGCCCGACGCGCCGGTCATCCGCAGGGTCGAGCCGGCCAGCGGCAGCCCGGCCGGCGGCGAGCAGGTCGTCATCCACGGCGAGCGCCTCGACCGCGCCACCGTCGCGTGGATCGGCGAGGCGCTCGTCCACGAGGTCACGGTCGAGGACGGCGGGGCGCGGCTCGTCTTCAGGTCCCCCGTGACCCGCGCCGGCGCCCTGCTCGACGTGGCCGTCGGCCGGACCGACGACTGGGGCGACGAGGTCGAGCTGCGCGTCGTCGCCCGCGGCGCCTTCCGCACGAGCGGCCTCCCCCGCTGGGCGATCGGCGCGATCGGGGCCGCGATCGGCGTCCTGGCCCTCCTCGGCGCGCCCCTGTTCGTCGTGATCGCCGCGATCACCTGCCTCGGCTGGTACCTCGAGGCCGAGCTCAAGAGCGACGTCGGCTTCTTCACCCGCCCGGGCGACGGGGCCGGCCTGGCCACGGACGTGTTCATCTCCTGGCTCAAGCCCATGGGCGACTCGCCCCTGTTCATCGCGATCCCGCTGTTCACCTTCGCGGGCGCGCTCATGAGCGAGTCGAAGACGCCCACGCGCCTGATCACGCTCTGCCGCGCCCTCCTCGGCTGGCTGCCGGGCGGGCTGGCGCTGGTCACGATCGTCACCTGCGCGTTCTTCACCGCGTTCACCGGCGGCTCGGGCGTGACGATCATCGCCCTCGGCGGGCTCCTCTTCCCGATCCTCCTCCGCGAGCGGTACCCCGAGCGCTTCACGCTGGGCCTCCTGACGACGTGCGGCAGCGTCGGCCTCCTCTTCATCCCCTCGCTGCCGGTGATCCTCTACGGGTACGTCGCCCGTGTGGACGTGCACAGCCTGTTCAAGGCCGCGCTGCTCCCTGGCCTGCTCATCTGCGCGATCCTCTTCGTCACCTCCTTCGTCCAGGCCGTGCGGTCGGGGGTGCCGCGCCATCGCTTCGACCTCGACGCGGCGCGCCGGGCGATCGTCGGCGCCGCCTGGGAGCTGCCGCTGCCGATCGGGCTCGTCGGCGGCATCTACGGCGGGCTCGTCACGGCGGCCGAGGCCTCCGCCGCGACCGCGTTCTACGTGCTCCTCATCACCGTCGGCATCCACCGCGACGTCTCGCCGCGCGACCTCCCGGGCGTCGTCCGCCGCACCGCCGTCCTCGTGGGCGCGATCCTGCTCATCATCGGCACGGCGCTGGGCTTCACCTCCTGGCTGACGACCGAGCAGGTCCCGCAGCAGATCCTGGCCCTCATGCAGAGCCGGATCGACGACAAGCTCACGTTCCTGCTCATGCTCAACGTGTTCCTGCTCATCGTCGGCTGCCTCATGGACGTGTTCAGCGCCACGCTCGTCGTCGTCCCGCTGATCGTCCCGGTGGCGCTCGAGTTCGGCGTCGACCCCTACCACCTGGCCGTGATCTTCCTCGTCAACCTCGAGATCGGTTACTCGACGCCGCCGGTGGGCATCAACCTGTTCATCGCTGCCCTGCGCTTCCGCCGCTCGGTCCTGTCGCTCTACGCGGCGTCCGTCCTGTTCATCCTCGTCCTCCTCGTGGCGCTCGCGCTGGTCACCTACGTGCCGGCCCTGTCGCTGGGCGTGTTCGACCGCCTGCCGGCGATCGAGGTGGACGCCGGCGACGAGGTCACGCTGACCGAGGGCGGCGACCCCGCGCCCATCGCCGCGACGACGCGCCTGGGCGGCGTGGACCTCGCGACCGCCCGCGCGCGCCTCGAGGAGGCCCAGGCCGCCCTGCGCGCGCGCGAGGCGGCGACGGGCCTCCTGTGGGCCGACCTCGACCAGGCCGCGCGCGAGGCCGACGCGCGCCTGACGCGGGCGCCCAACGCCGAGGAGCGCCGCGCGGCGAGCGAGGCCCTCCGGGCCGCGAAGGACGCCCAGGCGCCGCTGGCGGCGGAGGCGGCGGCCGTGGAGCAGGCGCGGCGGTTCGTGCAGGAGCTCGACACGCTCGGCCGCACGGTCAAGTGGCGCTCGCGCCGCACGGGTCAGGAGGCGCAGGGCCAGGTGTTCGACGCCTCGCGCCTCGACCCGGGCGAGCACATCGTCACCGCCACCGCCCGCGACGACCGCGGCCACGTCGCGCAGGTCACCTTCCGGGTGAAGGTCGCGCCGCGGCCGGCGGGCGCGGGCGACGACGACGAGGGCGGCTGGTAGCAGGGAGGGCGCGGCGCGGGCTGCCTCCTCCAGGACCCTGGCGGTCCTCTCGCGACCAGGCGCCCGGGGGCGCGCTGAATGGACACGACGCGACCCCACCCTCCCTCGCGCCGGACGGGCCTCGCGCTCGCCGCCCTCGGCCTCCTCGTGCTCCTGGCGCGCGGGGCCGAGGCCACCTCGCTGCTGGCCCAGGGGCTGTGCCCGTACGACGAGGGCTTCGCGCTGCTCGAGGGCGTGCGCCTGGCGAGCGGCGAGCTGCCCTGGCGCGACTACGACCCCGTGTACGGCCCCCTCGAGGCCGCGCTGCTGCTGCCGTTCGACGGGCTGTTCGGCCCGCAGCTCCTCACGCTGCGCCTGCTGCGCGCCATGGCCGTGGCCGGCCTCGCGGTCGTCGCGGCGGGCTGCGCGCTCCGGCTCGGCGCGCGCGCCGCGGCGTGGCTCGTCCCGCTGACGGTGGCCGCGCACTCGACCGAGCTCACGCACCCCGTCGTCCTCCCGGTGTTCGCCTCGGCGCTGGCGGCTGACCTCGCGGGGCCGTCGCTGCGCCGCGGGCCGCTCGTGGCGGCCGGCGCGCTCGCCGGCGCGGCGCTGCTCCTGCGCCTCGAGTTCGGCCTGCTGGCGCTGGGCGCGCTGGCCGGCGCGCTGGCGCTCGAGCGGCTGCAGTCGCGCGAGGGGGGCGCGCCGTGGCCGGCGCTGGCCCGCGCCGCCGGCTGGGCCGCCGCGGGCGCCGCGCCGTTCGCCGGCGCCTGGGCGGCCCTGGCGCTGGCCGGCGGGCCGGCGCGGGTGCTCGAGCTCGCGCGCGCCACCCGCGCCTCCATGCCGTTCCGGGAGCTCCCCTACCCCCTCCTGCCCCCCGCGAGCGCGGCCCTCAGCGACGTCGTCGACCACCTGCTCGTGTTCTGGCTGCCGCTCGCCGCCGGCGCCCTCGCGCCGGCGGCGCTGCTGTGGCGCGGGGTCCGGGCGCGGCGCGGCGGGGGCGCGCCCGCGCCGCGCCTCGCGCTGCATCTGGCGCTGCTGCTGCTCGGGCTCCTGCCCTACGCGACCTGGCGGCCCGACGCCTCGCACCTGTTCCCGGCGCTCTGCGCGGCCGTGACGCTCTCGGCGGGCGCGCTCGGCCTCCTCGAGCGCCGGCACCTCGCCCCGCGCGTGTCGCGCGGCCTGGGCCTGGCGCTCGCCGCCGCGGTCGCCCTGGGGCTGGTCGCGCGGACGGCCGGCGCGCTCCTCGAGCGCGCCGCCGCGCTCGAGGACGGCAGCTTCGTGTCCTCGCGGCTGCGCGGGCTCCGGGGGGTGGCGATCTCCGCCAGGGACGAGGCCGACGCGCTCGCGCTCCTGCGCGCGGTCGACGCGCTCGCGCCCGCCCCCGACGCGCCCGTGTTCGTCGGGAACGCCGTCCTGCACGGGCACCAGGTCGTGCCGCAGCACGCCTGCGTGTTCATCAACGACGCCTTCACCTACGTGCTCCTGGGGCGGCCGATCGGCGTGCGCCACCACTGCTTCGTCCCGGGGATCACCACCACGGAGGCCACGCAGCGCGAGCTCCTCGCCGACCTCGAGGCGCGGGACGTGCGCGTCGTGGTGCTCTCGCTCACGAGCTACCCCGAGGAGCCCAACCGCAGCCGCGAGCGCGACGGCGCGCGCCTGCTCGACCGCGCCCTCGTGGCCACGTTCGAGAAGCGCGCCGAGGTGCCGCCCGGCGGGGCGCCGCGCTGGATCGTCCTCACGCGCCGCGGTCGGTGAACCAGCCCCCCCCCCGCGCGCGGAGGCGGCCCGGCGAGCGCGCGCGCCGGGGAGGGGGAGCGCCCGGCACTCCGGCCACGGACGGGGTGCCGGGTGGTCGGTCGGTCGGTCACCAGGCAGGCGCGGTCAGCGCTCCGCCGCGAAGACCCGCAGCCCGATCGTCGGCGAGACCTCGTCGCCCGGCCGCACCAGCCGCACGGCCGAGGCGCCGGCCTGGTCGAGCGCCGCGGCGATCGAGCCGCCCTTGACCACGAGCCGCCCGTCGCGCCGCGTCGAGGTCAGCTCCTGCACGTTGCCGACGAGGTCGTGGAGGCCCCAGTCGTTCTTGTCGCGCTGGAAGCTGCGCACGCGGGCCAGCGTCCCGCGCACGGCCGCGTAGCCGTCGCGGGCCCGCCAGTCCTCGAAGCTCGGGCCCCAGGGATACTCGGTGCCGGCGGCGCCGCGGGCGGCCCGCTCCCACTCGGCCTCGGTCGGCAGGCGGAACTCGACGCGGCGCGGCTTGCCGTCGGGGCGCCGCGACCGCCAGCGGCAGTACTCCTGCGCGTCCTCGAGCGAGATCAGCCGCACCGGCTCGTCGGTCGGCCCGGGGAAGCCGCGCGGGCGCGCGCGGCCGGTCGCGCGCACGAACTCGTCCCACTCGACGCAGGTGACCTCGGCGTCGGCCGCGTAGTAGACGTCCGGCAGCGCGTGCTCCTCGCCGCCCGGCGAGGTCCAGGCGCCGCCGGGGATCGCCACCATGCGCGGGCCGAGGTCGTTCCACACCTCGGCCCGGGCGGTCCAGTGCCGGAGGCGCTCGTCGACCCAGGCCCGCTCCTCGGCCGGGGCGCCGCCGGTCACGTAGACCGGGTGCTCGACGAGCTGCTGGACGCGCCTCAGGCGGTCCTGGACGAGGACCCGCGTCTCCCGCTCGTCCGGCAGCTCCCGCACGCGCTCGACCATGCGCAGGAAGCGCGCCAGCCGCTCGTCTTCGGTCGACCGCTCGGGCGGGCGCTGCGCGCGCGCCAGGGCCTGCTCGCCGCGCGCCAGCGCCTCGCTGAGCCGCCGATGGAGCGCGGTCGCCAGCGGCTCGTCCGGCGCCAGGGCCGCGAGGCGCCCGCGCAGCTCGTCGACGCGGGTCATGGCCGACTGGAGCCGCGCCGCGAGGACTGCGCCGCCGTCCGCCGGCTCGGCCGCGGCGCGGAGCTGCTCCTCCGCCGCGCGCACCGCCGGCGCCAGCGGCGCCAGGGCCTGGAGCGCCTGCGCCCGCGCCCGCACCGGCGCATCGTCGGCGAGCTTGCGGGCCGGCTCGCGCGCGCGCTCGAGCGCCGCCTGCGCCGCCTCGAGGTCGAGCGCCACGGCCGCCGCGAGCGCCGCCGCCAGCGCCTCGTCGCGCGCCGCCTCGAGCCCCTCGCGCTCCGCCGCGGCGGCCTCGGCGGCCGCGCGGTCGCTCGCCTCGCGCGCCACCGCCTCCAGCTCGCGGCGCAGCTCGCCCTGCTGCTGACGGTCGGGGTGCTCCTTCAGCGCCCGCTCGAGGAGCTCCTGGGCCCGGGCGAGGTCGCCCGCGCCCCGGGCCTCGCGGGCGGCCGCGGCGCTCCGGGCGGCGCCGAGCGTCCGGCGCGCGACCTCCAGGTCGGTGTGCCCCGCCGGCAGGAGCGCCTCGGCCTCCTCGAGGCGCGCCGCCGCCTCGTCGAGGCGGCCCGCCCGCAACGCCTGCTCGAACGTGCCCAGGACGGCCCGGCCGGGCCCCAGCGGGTCCTTCGGCGGGTCGGGCCGGGGGGGCGCCTCGGTGGTCGGCGTCGGCGGGCGCTGGTGCGCCGCGACCTCGCTCCGCAGCTGCTCGAGGCGCGCCCGCACCTGCGGGTCGTCGTGCTGCGCGAGCGCCGCCTCGAAGGCCTCCACGCCGGCCGCGGCGTCGCCCGGGGCGCGCCCCTGCCGCCAGCGCCCGGCGAGGTCGTCGGCGCGCTGCACGACCGCGGTCCACGCCGCCTCGCGGGCCCGCCGCAGGAGGTCGGCGGCCGCGGGGTCGTCGGGCCGCTCGCGGACGACCGGCTCGAGCAGGGCCACGGCCGCGGCCGCGTCGCCGCCGTCGAGGAGGGCCGCGGCCTTCGCCAGGGCGGGGTGGTCGCCCTCCCCGCCGAGGAGCAGCCCCACCGTCGTCGCGACCGTGGCGACGAGCACGACGAAGGCGAGCCCGACCACCAGGAGGACCAGCGGCGCCCGCGAAGGAGCGGCCGCCGACGCCGGCATCGGGCTCGGCATCGGGCTCGGCGCCGGCTGCACCTGCGGCACCGCGACCGTCGGCTGAGGCTGCGGCTGAGGCTGAGGCTGCGGCTCCGGCTCCGGCGCGAGCGGGGCGGGGACCTCCACCGTCAGCCCCACCGGGGCCCGCGGCTCGCTCCGCCTCGAGGACGGCGCGGCGTCGAGCGCGGCCAGGACCTCCTCGGCCGACTGGAAGCGGGCGTCAGGCCGCTTCTCGAGCAGGCGCAGGGTCACGTCCTCGAGCACGCGCGGCAGGCCGGGGCGCACGCTCGACGGCGCCGGCGGCGGCTCGACGATGTGCTTGCCCAGGAAGCCCATGGGCGTGTTGCTCTTGAACGGCAGCTCGCCGGTGAGCATCTCGAACAGGATCACGCCCATCGAGTAGAGGTCGGCGCGGCCGTCGACCGCCTCGCCCGAGCACTGCTCGGGGCTCATGTACTGCGGCGTGCCGGTGACCACGCCCTCCTGGGTCTTGTAGAGGCCCCCCACGCCGCTGTCGGTCGAGCCGTCGCTCGACTCGAGGGCGATCTTGGCGATCCCGAAGTCCATCACCTTGACGACGTCGTCGCCGTCCTTGCCGGTGACGAGCATGATGTTGCCCGACTTCAGGTCGCGGTGGACGATCCCCTTCTTGTGCGCCTCGCCCACCGCGCCGAGCGCCTGCCGCAGGAGCCGCGTGACCCGCTCGATCGGCAGGGCGCCGTCGGCCCTGAGCACGTCCTCGAGCGTCTGCCCGGCCACGTACTCCATGGCCATGTAGAACAGCCCGCCCTCGGCCTCGCCCGCGTCGTAGATCTGGATGACGTGCTTGTGCTGGAACTTGGACGCGGCGCGGATCTCGCGCCGGAACCGCTCCAGCGAGGGCTTGGAGGAGATCAGCCCGGGGTTGAGGACCTTCAGGGCGACGATCTTCTCCATGAGGCAGTGCTCGGCCTTGTAGACCGTGCCCATGCCCCCCTCGCCCACCTTCTCCAGCACGCGGTAGCGCGAGGCGATCGTCCGCCCGACGAGCTCGCCCGGGGCGGCGGTCCCGGCGGCCACGGCCGCGGCCGGTCGCGGGGGCGAGGCCGGCCGCTCGGGGGCGGTCGGGGGCGGGCCGGGGCGGGCGTAGGGCGGCGCGCCGACGACCATGGTGCGCGCGCCGACGGGCGCCGACATCTCGATCGTGCGCTCGACCTCGCCGGGGGCGGTGCCCGACGTGGGCGGCGCGTCGAGCAGGCCCCGGGGCCCGAGCGCCCGGCGGAAGGTCGAGCCCTCGAGGTCGCCCGCCGCGCGCAGCTTGGCGAGGTCCTCGACCTGGCGGCCGAGGTCGTCCGAGTCGGCGAGCTCCCCGCCGAGCCCGGCCTCCTCGATCCTCGCCGTCTCCTCGGCGAGCCGCTGCAGCTGCTCCTCGACGACCTCCTCGCTCTGCTCCGGCGTGAGCAGGCGCCGCTCGATGAGGATCTGGCCGATCCGCGTCCGGTGCTGCGCCTGCTCCTGGCGGGCGAAGCAGTCGCGCAGGACCGCGAGGTCGACGAGGCGCCGCTCGAGGAGGATCCGCGCGTAGATCTTCTCGGCGCGCATGAACTGGGTCAGCGCCTGCGCCCGCTGCACCCGCTGCGCCTGCTCCCGGGTGAGGACCCCGCGCTGGATGAGGGCGTCGGCCAGGGTGATGCGCCCGCCCGCCGCGGCCAGCGCCTGGCTCAGCTGCGCGGCCGTGACCAGGCGGTTGCCGAGCGCGATCCGCCCGAACAGGATGTCCGAGTACGAGGCCATCCCCACCCACTCGCCTCGCGCGTCGCCCGCGCCGCCGCGCCGCCGCGTCCGACGCATCTCTTTTTACGGCAAGGTGATCGCCGGATCATAGCCCTGCGGCAGGCCGCCCGCAACGAAACCGCACGGGAGCCGTTCGGTCCCCCGCGGACGCAAGCTCTTGTCCTTGCGCTGCTTGACCAGGGGGGTAACATGGTGAGGCCTTCTCCCTCGCGCCATCGGGGAGCCACGCCGATCGATGCCCCGGCTGATCATGATCGAAGGTCCCCGCAGCGGGGACAGCTTCCAGCTCGGGCCGGAGAGCTTCATCGGCTTCCAGAACGGGCACATCGCCCTCCTGCCCCGCCAGGACCGCAACGCCTGCTGCTACATCCGCGGCACCGCGCCCGAGCGGTTCGAGCTGCGCAACATGGGCCCGCCCGAGCGCATCCTCGTCAACGGTGAGGGTGTGCGGCAGACGCTCCTCCACCACGGCGACCTGATCTCGATCGCCGACTCGCTCATGATCTTCGACTCGGACGGCTCGCAGACCGAGTCGTCGGGGATCACCGGGCTCGCCCAGCTCAACCCGGCGGCCGCCGGGGCGGGCGGGGGCGCCATGGGCGACCAGCGGTTCGGCGCGATCCAGGCGGGCGAGCACTCCGACATGATGCTCGGCACCGTCTCGATCCGCCGCGAGGACCTCCAGCGGGAGAACATCAACTTCCGCCAGAAGCACTACGCCGACCACGCGCAGGTGCTGAGCGAGATCAAGGACGACCGCCGGGTCAAGACGCTCTTCCAGGTGATCGCGAAGATCTCGACGATCCTCGACCTGCAGACGCTCCTCGACGAGCTGCTCTCGGTGATCTTCGAGGTCCTGCCGGCCGACCGCGGCTCGATCCTCCTCTACGACGAGGGCAACCGCCGCCTGCGCACGGTGGCCTCGCGCTCGCGCCGCCCCGGCAACGCCAAGGTCAAGATCTCGAAGACGATCGTGAAGGAGGTGCTCCGCACCAGGGACTCGCTCCTCACGGCCGACGCCCAGCGCGACCAGCGGCTCGACATGGCCATGTCGATCGTCGACGAGAACATCCGCAGCGCGCTGTGCGTGCCGCTCGTCCGCCAGGAGCACATCCTGGGGATCGTCTTCCTCGACACGTTCGAGGCCGGCCGCCAGTTCAACCGGGACGACTGCGAGCTGCTCACCGCGATCGCCATGCAGGCGGCCATGGCGCTCGAGAACGCGCGGCTCATCAAGGAGATGGGCGACCGCGAGCGCATCCGCCACGAGCTCGACCTCGCCTCCATGATTCAGAAGCAGCTCCTGCCGAAGAAGCTGCCCAGGTCCCAGTTCATCGAGGTCTACGGGAAGATGATCCCCGCGAAGGAGATGAGCGGGGACTACTTCGACTTCATGGACCACGACGGGGAGGGCAACTTCCACATCTGCATCGGCGACGTCAGCGGCAAGGGGCTGCCGGCCGGGCTGGTCATGATCATGGCCCGCTCCTACTTCCGCCCGCTCACCAAGGCGACGGAGTCGCCGCGGGCGATCCTCGCCGAGGCGAACCGCCTCCTGCACGCCGACACGCGCCGCGACGTGTTCATGAGCGCGCTGCTCCTCTACTGGAGCGACGCGCTGGGCAAGTTCATCTGGAGCGGCGCGGGCCACGAGCACCTGATCGTCTACCGGGCGCGCACGCGGCGCGCCGAGGCGATCAAGGCCGGCGGCTGCGTGCTGGCGGCGGTCCGCGACGCCGATGCGATCTTCCAGGAGCACGAGCTGCACCTCGAGCCGGGCGACTCGCTCGTCCTCTACACCGACGGCGTCACCGAGGCGAAGAACCCGGCGGGCGAGTTCTTCGCCCAGGACAGCCTCGACCCCGTGAAGCGCCTGGTCGAGCTCTACGGCCACCTGTCGGCCAAGGACCTGCTCGAGGCGATCCTCTGGGAGCTGAAGCAGTTCATCAACGGCGCCGAGCAGGCGGACGACATCACCGTCGTCACGGTCAAGCGCCCGGCGAACCCCATGGCGGGCCCGTGACGCCCGCCGCGACCGTCACGGACGTGGGCGCCGACGTCGAGACGCCGGTCGCCTTCCGCATCGGCGGGCGGATCCCCATCCGCAACCGCGTCTTCGCCGCCCCCATGTGCGGGGCCTCGAAGCTCCCCTACCGCCGCCTGGCGCGCCGCCACGGGGCCGACATCGCCTACACGGAGATGGTCAAGGCCTACCCGCTCGTGCGCGACGACCGCAAGACGAAGGAGCTCCTGGTCACGGCGCAGGACGAGGCGCCGTGCGGGCCCCAGATCTGCGGCGGCGACCCCGACACCATGGGGCGCGCGGCCGCCGTGCTCGAGGGCATGGGCTTCCCGCTCGTCGACATCAACATGGGCTGCCCCGTGAAGCGCGTCGTCAACGAGGGCGCCGGGGCGGCGCTCCTCAAGGACCCGGCGAAGATCGAGGCGGTCGTGCGCGCGTGCGTGCAGGCGACCACGGTCCCGGTCACGGTGAAGCTGCGCAGCGGCTGGTCGCACCAGGGGCACGCCGACGCCGTGACGCTCGTGCGCGCGGCCGAGCAGGGCGGCGCGGCGCTCGTCTGCATCCACGGGCGCGTGCGGACCCAGCACCACCAGGGCGCCGTCGACTTCGACGCGATCGCCCGCGCGAAGCAGGCGGTCTCGATCCCGATCGTCGCCAACGGCGGGATCGAGTCGGCCGAGGACGCGCTGGTCATGGTCCGCGAGACGGGCTGCGACGCGGTGATGATCGGCCGCGGGGCGTACGGGCGGCCGTGGCTGTTCCGCGACGTCGCCCGCGCCCTCACCGGCCGCCCGGCCCTGCCGCCGCCCGGCTGGGAGGGGATCTGCGACATCATGGAGGAGCACCTCGAGGGGATGGTCGCCCTCCTCGGGCCGGTCGGGGTGCGGCTCTACCGCAAGTACGCGGCGTGGTACTTCCGCGACCTGCCCTGGGGCGCCCACTTCCGCGACCGCGCCTACCGCGCGAGCGAGCCGGACGTCATGCGCGGCCTGCTCCTCGAGTGGCGCGTGCACGCCCGCGCCTGCGAGGCGGCCGCGCGCGCGGGCGAGCGCCCGCCGGTGCCCGGGTTCCTCGTGGGTGACCCCCGGGCGGCGGACCCGTTCCCGGCGCGCCCGGGCCAGGACGAGGACGACACCTGCGAGTAGCCCTGGCTCCTCGAGCGCAGGGACCTGTTACGATGCCCAGGCGCGGAGGGAGGCCCCGTGGCGGACGAGTCCTTCGACCCCAGGCCGAGCAAGAAGGACACGAGGTCCCAGAAGCGCCCCAAGCGCGACCCGAACCAGCCCTTCCCCAGGGCGCAGGGCGGCAGCCTGTCGCGGCGGCTGCTCGTGCTCGTCGTGGGCGGCGCCGGGGTCGTCGCGCTGGCGCTCGTCGGGCTCTACTCGGTCCACCTCGGGCGGCCGCCGTGGGACTGGTCGGAGGTCGACCGCGCCGGGTTCGTCGACTACTCGAAGACGCAGGTCGACGAGGCCCGCGCCCAGGTCGAGTCGATCGACTGGGCGGCGCTCAAGGACACGATCACGGAGAAGACGCGGGCGCTGTGGGACCAGGTGCCGGCCTGGGAGCAGAAGCTCGACAAGAAGCTCTCCGACCTGCGCGGCGGCGAGGCCGCGCCGGCGGCCCAGGGCGCCGCCGCGGCGGGGCCGGCGACCACGGCGGCCGTGGAGCCGCCCGCGCCGACGCGGCTCGAGCTGGGCTGCGAGGCGTTCCGGGAGGGGATCCGCCACTACAAGAAGTCGATGAACAGCCAGGCGGAGCTGAAGCGCGCCAAGGAGAAGTTCCGGGCGGCCTACGACCACCTGGAGGCGGCGCACGCCCAGGCCGAGGCGAAGGGCGACGCGGCGCAGGCCGACGAGATCGAGGGCTACCTGCAGCAGGTCAACGTCTACCTGGAGGACTGCAGCAAGCGCGAGGTCCTCGAGCGGCGCCGATAAGCGAGGCAGGGGAGCGTCGGAGCCATGATTGGCCGCGTGCTGATCGTCGAGGACGTGCGAGTGCAGGCCATGCACCTGCGCCGGATCCTCGAGCGCGACGGTCACCACGTGGAGACGTGCGAGCGCGCCGCGGCGGCGCTGGCGGCGCTCGGGAGCCGCGCGTTCGACATCGTCCTCACCGACCTGCGCCTCCCAGGCGGCGACGGCGAGGCCGGCGAGGGCGGCGGCCTGGCGCTGTTCCGCCAGTGCCGCGAGGCGCTGGGCGAGGACGCGCCGACGTTCGTGATCGTCACCGCCTACGGCACGGTCGAGAGCGCGCGCGAGGCGCTGCGCTCGGGCGTCCACGACTACATCACGAAGCCCGTCGACCCGACCGAGCTGTCGAACCTCGTGGGCAACATCCTCGAGTACCGGCGGCTGCGCCGCGAGAACCGCGAGCTGAGCCAGGCCGTCGCCGCGCGGCGGATCGAGGAGAAGCTCATCGGCCAGAGCGTGCCGTTCCTCTCCATGATCGAGCTGGCCAAGGCGGCGGCCGGGAGCGAGGCCACGATCCTCATCCGCGGCGAGAGCGGCACCGGCAAGGAGCTGATCGCGGAGCTCGTCCACGCCGCCAGCCCGCGGGCCAAGGGCCCGTTCGTGAAGGTCAACTGCGGGGCGATCCCGGAGCCCCTGCTCGAGGCGGAGCTCTTCGGCCACGAGCAGGGCGCCTTCACCGACGCGCGCCAGGCGCGCAAGGGGCGCTTCGAGCTGGCGTCGGGCGGGACGATCTTCCTGGACGAGATCGGCGAGATGAGCCCGACGCTCCAGGTCAAGCTCCTGCGCGTCCTGCAGGAGCGCGAGCTCGAGCGGCTCGGCGGGCAGGGGCAGGTGATCCCGCTCGACATCCGGCTGCTCGCCGCGACCAACCGCGACCTCGAGGGCATGATCCGCGAGGGGAGCTTCCGCGAGGACCTCTACTACCGGATCAACGTGATCACGATCCACGCCCCGCCGCTGCGCGAGCGGCGCGGCGACATCGAGCTCCTGGCCAACGCCTTCTGCGCCCGGTTCAACGAGAAGAACAAGAAGGCCTTCAAGGGGATCTCGCCGCAGGCCCTCGAGCTCCTGCGCCGCTACCACTGGCCGGGCAACGTGCGCGAGCTCGAGAACGTCATCGAGCGCGCCGTCGTCCTCGGCCGCGGCGAGTGGATCCTCCCCGAGCACCTCCCCGACCCGCTCAAGCAGGCCACGGCGCGGCGGGACGCCGGCGACTTCGCCGAGCGCGTCCTGGACGCCGGGATCGGCCTCGAGGACTTCAGCCGCCTCATGATCCAGCGCGCGCTCGAGGCCACCGGCGGCAACGTCTCGCAGGCGGCCCGGAAGCTGGGGCTGACGCGGCGGACCTTGCAGTACCGGCTGGGCAAGGAGGACGCGCCCTCGACCTGAGTGCGCGTCGGAGGACACCGAGGACACCGAGGGGGTCCCTCGGTGTAACCTCGGCGACCTCGGTGACCGTTCCGTCTTCTCCCGCTCCAGGTCGGGTGCCTGCCCGAACGGTGGGGGACCGCTATACTGGCGCTGATGGCCGGTCGGGTGCTGATCGTCGAGGACGAGGGCGCGCAGGCGCGGGCGCTCCGCGGCCACCTCGAGGCCGACGGGCACGAGGTGCTCGTCGCCGAGGACGGGGCCACGGCGCTCGGCCACCTCGACCGCGGGCTGGACCTGGTCCTGTGCGACCTGCGCCTGCCCGACATGGACGGGCTGGAGATCTTCCGGCGCGTGCGCGAGGCGCTGGGCGACGACTCGCCGACGTTCGTGATCCTCACCGCCTACGGCACGGTCGAGAGCGCGCGCGCGGCGCTCAAGTCGGGCGTCTACGACTACCTGACCAAGCCCGTCGACCCGACCGAGCTGACGTTCCTGATCAAGAACGTCCTCGACCAGCGGCGCCTGCGCCGCGAGAACCGCGAGCTGTCGCGCGCCGCCGGCAAGGCGAGCATCGGCGAGCGCCTGCGCGGGCAGAGCGAGCCGTTCCGGGCGATGGTCGAGCTGGCGCGCAACGCCGCCGAGAGCGAGGCGACGATCCTCATCCGCGGCGAGAGCGGCACGGGCAAGGAGCTCGTGGCCGAGCTCATCCACGCCTCGAGCCCGCGCGCCCGCGGCCCCTTCGTGAAGGTCAACTGCGGCGCGATCCCCGAGACCCTCCTCGAGGCCGAGCTCTTCGGCCACGAGCGCGGCGCGTTCACCGACGCGCGCAAGGCCCGCAAGGGGCGCTTCGAGCTGGCCCACGGCGGGACGATCTTCCTGGACGAGATCGGCGAGATGAGCCCGGCGCTCCAGGTCAAGCTCCTGCGCGTCCTGCAGGAGCGCGAGCTCGAGCGGATCGGCGGCCAGGGGCAGGTGATCCCGCTCGACATCCGCCTCATGGCGGCCACGAACCAGGACCTCGAGACCATGGTCCGCGAGGGGACCTTCCGCGAGGACCTCTACTACCGGATCAACGTGATCACGATCCCGGTGCCGCCCCTGCGCGAGCGCCCGGGCGACGTCGAGCTGCTCGCCGGCCACTTCTGCGCCCGGTTCACCGCGCGCAACAAGAAGGCGTTCCGCGGCATCTCGCCCGAGGCCATGGAGCGCCTGCGGGCGCACCGCTGGCCGGGCAACGTGCGCGAGCTGGAGAACGTGGTCGAGCGCGCCGTCGTCCTCGGCCAGGGCGAGTGGATCCGGCCCGAGCACCTCGTCGACGGCTCCGAGGCCATGCGCCCGCCCAGCGACGGCCCGCGGCGGGCCTCGAGCGGCGACCAGCTCGTCCGCTCCGCCCTCGACTCCGGGACGCCGCTCGACCAGTGGGAGCGCGAGCTGATCCGCAAGGCGCTCGAGCGCACCGGCGGCAACGTCACGCAGGCGGCCCGCCTGCTCGGGCTGACGCGCCGGACGTTGCAGTACCGGATCGAGAAGCACCGGATCGGCAAGGACGCGGTGCGGGCGACGTAGGCGTGAAGGTCACTTCCCCACGCAGAACTGCCCGAACACCCGGTCGAGCACGTCGTCGGTCGTGACCGCGCCCGTGAGCTCGCCCAGCGCCTCGAGCGCCGCCTCCAGCTCGACCGCGGCGAGCTCCGCCCGCGCGGGGTCCTGACCGCGCAGGAGGTCGGCCGCCCGCCCGACGGCCTCGAGGGCGCGGTCGAGGTGGGCCTCCTGCCGGGCCGTGCCGGTCAGGTCCGGCGCCGCGCCGCGGGCCGAGAGCGCGGCGTCGACCGCCTCGCCGAGGGCCAGGAGCCCCTCCCCCGTGACGACGGACGTGCGCGGGCGGCCGACGGCCGCCGGCGCCACGTCGGCCTTCGTGACGACCACGAGGGCGCCGGGCCCCGCCGGCAGGCGCGGGTCGAGGCCGTCGACCACCTGCACGACCACGTCCGCCGAGGCCGCCGCGGCGCGGGCGAGGTCGAGCGCCCGCGCCTCGACCTCGCCCACGGCCGGCTTCTCGCCCGCCGTGTCGAGGAGGCGCACGACGCGGCCCGAGGGCAGGCGCCAGGCCGCCGCCAGGACGTCGCGGGTCGTGCCCGCGTGCGGGGAGACGAGCGCCGCCGGGAGGCCTGACAGGGCGTTCATGAGCGACGACTTGCCCGCGTTCGCCGGGCCGACGAGGGCCACGACCGGCTCGGTCCGGGCCTGCGGGCGAGCCTCGCCGGCCCCGAGGAGCGCCCGGAGCGCCGCCCCGGCCCGGTCGAGGCGCGCCGCCAGCGCCGCCCCGGGGAGGTGGTCGATGTCCTCCTCCGAGAAGTCGATCGCCGCCTCGACGTGGGCCAGGACGTCCGTCAGCGCGGCCTTGGCCGCGTCGACCCCCTCGCGCGCCCCGCCGGCCAGGGCGCGCAGGGCGGCCCGCGCGCCGGCGGCGTCCTCGGCCGTGGTCAGGGCCAGGACCGCCTCGGCCTGCGTCAGGTCGAGCCGGCCGGCCAGGAACGCGCGGCGCGTGAACTCGCCCGGCGCGGCCGGCCGGGCGCCGGCGGCCTCGAGCGCGAGGAGCAGCCGCCGCACGAGCGGCGGGGCGCCCGGGACCCACAGCTCGACGAGGTCCTGGCCCGTGTAGCTGCGCGGCCCCCGCAGCCACACCGCGACGGCCGGCGCCGGCGGCCAGCCGGGCAGGCGCAGGGCGCCGTCGACACGGGCTCCGGCGCGCACGGCGCCGGGCGGGCGCGCTCCGGCGCGCCCGGGCGCCGGCGCGAACACCTCGCCCGCGAGCGCCCAGGCCCGCGGCCCCGTCAGGCGCACGACGGCGCGCGCGGACGCCCCCGGGGCCGACGACAGGGCCGCGACCGTATCGTCCGGCGTCCCCCGGCCCGGCGCCGCGAGCGGCATGGCCTCCGGTCAGCCCATCATCGGGACGGCGGCGCCCCCGACCGGGCCCTCCGTCTTCTCGATGTGCTTCTTGACCCACTTCTGCTCGGCGATGCTCCAGAACGACGACGTGATGAAGTAGAGCATGAGCCCGCTCGGCGCCGTGTAGAGGAGCACCCCGAAGAAGGGGATGATCATCTTCATCATGCGCTGCTGCTCGGCCGCCTTCGGGTCGGTCGCCTTGGGCTGCATCTGCTGCTGCAGCCAGTAGGTGAAGATCATGACCAGCGGCAGGACCGAGAAGGCGTTGCCGAGGAACGGGATCGCGAACGGCAGGCGGAAGAGCACGTCGGGCACGCTCAGGTCGGTGATCCACAGCCCCAGCGGCTGCCCGCGCAGGTCGACGCTGTAGTTGAGCGCGTTCCACAGGCCGATGAACACCGGCAGCTGGAGGAAGATCGGCCCCAGGCAGCCGACCGGGTTCACGCCGGCCTTGCGCATGAGGTCCATCTGCTCGGCGGAGAACTGGCGCTGCGCCTCGGGGGTCATGGACCCGTCCTTGCGCGTGTACTTCTCCTTGAGCCGGTTCATCTCGGGCGCCAGCTTCTGCATGCGGAGCATGTTCTTCTGGCTCCAGATCGACAGCGGCAGGAGCAGGCTGCGCACGAGGAACGTGAGCAGGATGATCGCCACGCCCCAGTTGCCGACGATCGCGTGGAACAGCCCGAGGATCGACAGGAGGACGCGCGCCATCGACTCGAACCAGCCGTAGTCGATCAGCTTCTCCAGGCCGAAGCCGTGGTAGGGCCCCGCCTCGTCCTCGAACACGGCCTTCTGCTTGGGCCCGACGTAGACCATGTAGGCGTCGGCGCGCCGGGCCCCGGGCTCGAGCGTGAGCACCTCGGTCGTCCCCCAGGCGAGCGCCTGGTGGGCCAGGCCGTCGGGCTCGTCCTTGTCGGCGGGCAGCCGGCCGGCGCCCGCCTGCAGGAGCCCCTGCGCCGACGCGGAGGCCACGGGCGCCTCCCGGGGGACGACCACGCTGGCGAAGTACTTCGTGGCGGTGCCGAAGTAGGTGACGACGCCGCCGTTGCGGCCGACCGTCCTGTCCGGCGCGTCCAGGCGCGCGGCGTCGGTCGCGGCCAGCGTCTCCAGGACGACCTTGCGCTCGGGGCGGACGGCCATGACCGCCTGCTGCCCGGCGGTCCGCGCGTCGCCCGACTCGTCGACCATGCCCGCGGGCCCGAGGAGCCGGTAGCCGAACTCGACCGGCTCGCTCGTGGTGTTCTCGACCTCCACCGTCAGGTCGAAGTGGTAGCGCGGCGGCTGCCCCGCGGCCGGCGCCGGCGGCGGGCTGTAGGTCTTGATCAGCCGCACGCCGTTGGGCAGGAGCAGGCTGAAGCGGTGCCGCCCGCCCTCGAGCGGCTCGTGGGCCCAGGTCCCGCGGGCCGCCTCGAGCAGGTCGGGGCGCAGCGGCTCGACCGCGAACGACCGCACGTTGGGCACGGGGTAGGGGTGGTGGACCTGGAGCGGGACGCGCGCCCGCCGGTCGTCGTGGTCCGGGACGCGCGTCGAGTCGTGCACGTAGGTCGTGTCGAGGACGTTCTTGAACGTCAGCGCCTCGAGCGCCCCGCCCGCGCTGGTGAGCGTGATCGCGTGCTCGGGCGTCTCGAACGGGATCCCCCGGACGAGCGGATGCTCCTCGACCCGCGGCGGCGCCTCGACGCGCCCGGGCGGGGGCGTCGCCGTCTCGACGGGCGCCGTCCCGTCGTCCTGGCGGCCGTCGGCGGGGCGCTGCTTGCGCTCCTCGTCGAGGCGACGCTCCTCCGCCTGCCGCCAGGCCTCGACCTGGGGGGCGTAGACGAAGCGCTGGTAGCCCATCCACGCGAGGAGGATGAGCCCGATGACGATGATGCCTTGCTTGTCCATGGTCTGCGCGCGTGAGGCTCCCGATGCTGGGCCAACACGCTACCACGATGCGGACGACGTTGTTGCGCGCCGGACCGGGGCGGCCTACCTGCCCTCGCGGAGGCGGTGCGCCAGGTAGTCCGGGAGCCGGTCGATCTTCTCCATGCGCTTGATCACCGACTCGATGTCGTAGGCCACGCGGCGGAAGATCACGCGGTCGCCGTCGAAGAGCACGTAGCTGGAGCGGTTGTTGCCGTCGCGCGGCTGCCCGACCGACCCGACGTTGATGATGACCTTCTCGTCGTCGAGCGGGTACTCGTTGTCCCCGTCCTGCGGGAGCTTGAACAGCCCGCTCTCGGTCATCACGCCCGGCGCGTGGGTGTGGCCGTTGAAGGCCACGCGCTCCACGTGCTCGAAGATCCCGTAGATCTTCTCGGGGTTGAGCACGTCGGTCGGGAACACGTACTCGCGCGTCGGGTCGCGCGGCGACCCGTGCACGTACTGCACGCCGCGGTCGTCGTCGGAGTCGACCGAGATCGGCATGTCGCCCAGGAACTGCCAGCGGGCGTTGCGCAGCTCCTCCTCGACCGACTCGAGGTGGAACTGCTCGCGCGTCCAGTCGATCGCCGCCTTGGCCTTGGGGTTGAACCCGACGGCGCCGTAGAGGACGGCCTCCTCGTGGTTGCCGAGGATCGTGAACTTGAAGGTGGTGCGGGCGATGTCCACGCAGTCGAGCGGGGTCGGCCCGTAGCCGATCACGTCGCCCAGGCAGACGATCTCGTCGGCCTTGTGCTCCTCGATGTCCTTGAGGACAGCGGTGAGCGCCTCGATGTTCGAATGGATGTCGCTGACGATCGCCGTGACTACCAAGGCAGCCTCACGAGCCCGGCGCGCGGAGGCGCGCCGCGCAGCATGGTAGCGGCGCCGACGGGCGCGTCAAGCACGGAACTCGTTTCACGGCCAGGGTTCACGTGCCACCTCCGGGCGCCCACAGGCGCAGGACGACCTTCCCCACGAGCAGGCGCCGCTCGACCGCCCCGAAGACGCGGGAGTCGACCGACTCGGCCCGGTTGTCCCCCAGGACGAAGTAGTGGCCGGGCGGCACCTCGGCGGGCGGCAGGTCGCCCGCGTGGGTCCCCGGCAGGACGTAAGGCTCGGCCAGGGACCGGTCGCCCACGTAGAGCCGCCCGCCGCGGGCGCCGACGCGCTCGAGCGGCAGGCCGACGACGCGCTTGACCAGGAGGTCGTCGGGGGCGTCGGGGTTGCGGAGGACGACCAGGTCGCCGCGCCCGAGGTCGGACGCCAGCTTGAAGACCAGCACCCGCTCGCCGGGCGCCAGCGTCGGGCGCATGGAGGCGCCCCGGACGACGCACACCGAGAAGACGAGGGACTGCGAGACCACGACCGCGGCGAGGGCGGCCGCGACCACGAGCCAGGCCGCGCGACGCCTCGGCCGCTCCGTCGTCGTCCCTTCCACGAGGGGAGCATAGAGGGCCGACCCGAGATGCGCCAGGACGGCCCGGGCGCCGGGCCCCTGGGCTGCGTATCCTCGTGACAGCCGCGGGCCCCGCCCGGGTCGCTCGCGGGCAGAGAGGCCCCCGTGACCCGCCGCGTGATCGACCGCCCGGTGCTCGTCCTGAACCGCGACTGGCAGCCCGTCGCGGTCTTCGACGTGGCCACCGCCGTGACGACCGTCGTCCGCGAGATGGGCTGGGCCCTCGACCCGGAGACCTACCAGCTCCACGACTTCGAGGGCTGGTGCGCCGCCGCCCCGCCGGGCGCGGCGATCATCCCGACCCCCAGCCGCGGCGTGCCCGCGCCGGAGATCATCGTGCTCAAGGAGTACGGCGAGCGCCCGGCCCGGCAGGCGTCGTTCTCGCGGCAGGCCCTCTACCGCCGCGACGACTGGCGCTGCCAGTACTGCGGCGCGCGGGCCGGCGAGGACGGCCTGACGATCGACCACGTCATGCCGCGCTCGCGCGGCGGGCCGACCTCCTGGGAGAACTGCGTCGCGGCCTGCGGCCCGTGCAATCGGGCCAAGGCCGACCGCACCCCCGGCGAGGCCGGCATGCGCCTGCGGACCCGCCCCGCCCGCCCCCGCTGGACGCCGCTCCTGCGCGTCCCGCGCGGGCAGGTCCGCCCCAGCTGGGCGAACTTCATGGTGTGATCGACGGCTGCGGCCGCGGATGCCGGGCGACGCCGTTCGTCGGGGGGCGCGCGCGCGCCCCCCCCCCGCCCCCCGCGCCCCCCCCCCCCCCCCCCCCCCCCCCCCCCCCCCCCCCCCCCCCGACCGCTCAGGCGAGCTCGGCGGCCAGAAGGCCGCCGTCGCTCGCCTTCGCGCGGCCTCGCCTCGGCCTCCGCGCCCTCGCCTCACGCGTCGCTCCGTTCCGCCCGTGATCTGGCACGAGCAGCTCGCGAGCTCTAGAGGCCCGGCCGAGACGCGATCTTCGTGCGCCTGGAACGGGCCGGGCCGGGGACGCCGGAGGCCGCGAGGCGGCTCTCCGGTCGTCCGTCACTCGTAGCTGGCGCCGAAGCGCACGCTCATCGTGCCCTTGCCGCCGAACTCGACCTTCGTCCCCTCCTCCTCCTGGAGGCCCTTCATCTCCATCGGGCCCGCCAGCGTCAGCGAGAGGGGCCTCCCGTCGGCGACGCGGACGAGGAAGTCGCCCTTGAGGTCGAAGGTCATCGTCATGCCCTCGGTCGGCTCCCCGCCGGCCAGCATCTCGACCTCGAAGCGGGCGACGCCCTCCTGAACCCCGGCGAGCTTCAGCTGGAAGCGCTTGACCTCCATGTCGTCGGGCGGGAACACCTCGCGCGCGTCCTCGGGGGAGACCGCGATCACCTGCCCGACGGTCACCGGCTCCTTGGGCAGGAGGCGGAAGAAGCGGTCCGGCTTGCCCAGGTCGCGCTGGTCCTTGGCGACGACCTCCTGCTCCTCCTCGGGCGGCGCGCTCCCGTCGGCGGCGGTGACGGTCAGCTCCTCCCCCTTGCGCTCGACCACGTAGGTCTTGCCGAGCGTCGGGCTCGTGGCGCGCTCCTCCACCTGGTCCTGCGCCTGCACCTTCTCGGCCCGGCGGTACTCGACCTGGACCTTCGACGCCGCGTCGCCCGTGACCGCCTGGACCGTGACCGCGGTCTCCTCGTCCTCGCGCATGGACATGTTGGCGTCCTGCACGACCTGGCCGTTCAGGCGCACGACCAGGTTCAGCTTCATCTCCATGTGCTTGGTGTCGGTCCGGGTCGACCCCTCGGCGGGGGGCCGCCAGGTGAGCGTCACCGTCTCCTCGGCCGTCGCCGCGGAGGCGACCAGGAGCAGGGCCGCCCCGACCGCCGTGATCGTCGTCCTGCCGTGCGTGAGCGCGCCCATCGATCCTCTCCTCTCCTCGACCTCAGGGGCGCCACTCTAGCCGGCGCCGACGCCGGCGCCACGCGGGCGTGGCCGCGTCCGGGACGCCGGGCCGAGCGTCGACCTCCTGACGCCCTGACGCCCTCCCCGGCGGCGCGACGTCACTTACGCCGCGGCACGGGCCGCGCTGTGGTCCCGGCCGGAGAGGAGCGGAGCGATGAAGCAGCGCGAGGTGTGGGTCCTGCACGCGTCGGTCGGGGGCGGCCACAAGTCGGCGGCGCGGGCCGTGGCGCGCGCGTTCGAGCGGCGCGCGCCGGGGATGCCGGTGCGGGTGATCGACGCGCTCGACGGCATGACCCCCGAGTTCCGCCGCCTCTACGCCGGGTCGTTCGACGTCGGCGTCGCGCACACCCCGACCTTCTACGGCGCCTTCTTCCACGCCACGCGGGACCTCGACCGGTCCGCCGCGTTCCGCGCCGCGCGCACGCTCTACAACCGCGCCCACGGCCGGCGCCTGCTGGAGATGCTCCGCCTGGGCCGGCCGCGCGCGGTCGTCTGCACGCACTTCCTGCCCCTCGAGATGGCGCTCGTCGAGCGGCGCCGCGGGCGCCTCGACGCGCCGGTCTTCGGCGTGGTCACCGACTACGTCGCCCACGGCCTGTGGCGCCAGCCCGACGCCGACCTGACCTTCTGCGCGCCCGGCCGCGCGCGCCACGACCTGCGCCGCGGCGGCGTGCCGGCGCGGCGGGTCGTCGTCAGCGGGATCCCGATCGACCCCGTCTTCGCCGCGCCCCACGACGCGGTCGCCTCGAAGCGCGCCGCCGGGCTCGACCTCGCCCGGCCGACCGTCGCCGTCCTCGCCGGCGGCGCCGGCATGGGGCCGCTGGTCGAGGTCGTCGAGCGGACCGCGCGCGCCGTCGACGGCGCGGCCGACCTCGTCGTCGTCTGCGGGAGCAACGCCGCCCTGAAGGCGCGCGCCGAGGCGGCGGCCCGCGGGCTGCCGGGGCGGGTGAAGGTCGTGGGCTTCGTCGATCCGATCGTCGAGCTGCTCCGCGGCGCGGACGTCGTCGTCACCAAGCCCGGCGGGCTGACGACGAGCGAGGTCCTGGCGCTCGGCAAGCCGACCGTGTTCTACGAGGCGGCCCCCGGGCAGGAGAGCGCCAACGCGCGCTTCGCCGCCGACCTCGGCGCCGGCCTCGCGGCCGGGTCGCCGCAGGCGACCGGCGAGGCGGCCGCCTGGCTCGTGCGCGACGCGGCCGCCCGGCAGGCCCTGGGCGCCCGCGCCCGGCGCGTCGGGCGGCCCGGCGCGGCGCTCGGGTCGCCGACCGCGTGCTCGCGCGGCTCGGGCGGCCGGCCGAGGTCGCCGCCGCCAGGGTGGCGTGAGGCCGGCCGGACCGCCGACCGGGCCGGCGTTCGCGTGGCGCCGCCCCCGCCGCTAGCATCGACCCGATGCCGGACGACGACCCGCGGCCCCTGGTGCTGGCGCCTGGCGAGGCGCTCTCGGCCGCCACGCGCGACGGGGGCGTGGCCTACTTCGAGGTCACGCGGCAGGTCGGCGCGGGCGGCAGCGGCGTCGTGCACGAGGCGGTCACCGACGATGGGCGCCTCGCCATCATCAAGGGCCCGCGGCTGATCGGGGCCCGCGACCCGTCGCTCGAGCGCGAGCTCGAGCTCCTCACCACGCTCCCGCCGCACCCGTCGGTCGTCCCGCTCCTCGGTCATGTGCGCAGCCCGCGCGGCCACGTGCTGCTCGTGCTCGAGCGCTTCTTCGACAACCCCTTCCTGCGGCTGAACGCGCCGGCCGTGCGCCCGCGCGTCGAGGCGTTCGTCGCGCCGGGCGCGCGCCACGTGGCCCTGCCGCCGTCGACGGCGCTCGAGCTCGGCTACGAGCTGGCGCTGGCGCTCGAGCACCTGCACGCGCACAAGGTCGCCCACTGCGACGTCAAGCCGGCGAACCTGATGGTCGCCCTCGACTGGCCCGACCCCGAGCTCCCCGACCGCGAGTACTTCGAGCGGCTCGCGGCCGGCCGCTGGCGCGGGGCGCTGATCGACCTCGGCGGGGCGCGCGCCTTCCGCGAGCTCGACCCCGGCGCCGGCCGCCAGGGCGTGCCCCCTCCGCTGCTCACGCCCGTCTACGCGCCGCCCGAGGTCCTCCCGGGCTTCGTCGACGAGGCGGGGCGCGAGCGCTCGCGCTACACGCCGTGGGTGGACAGCTACGCGTTCGGGCTGACGCTCTACCAGCTGCTCACGGGCTTCGTCCCCTACGGGCACCTGCCCGCGCCGCTCGCCGAGCGCGACCTGGCGGCGCTCGCCGAGGTCAAGCGCGAGGAGCGCGACGGCGGCCTCCGGCCGCTCGGCCGGGCGGCGCTCGACGCGATCGCCTGGGGCGACAGCGCGGTCGAGGGCTGCACGCGCGAGGAGCTGACGACGCGGCTCTGGGACCTCCTCGAGCGCACGACCCACTGGGACCCGGCGAAGCGCCCGACCGCGCGCCGGCTGCGCGTCGACCTGGCAGGCCTCCTGCGCGTCGAGCCGCGCGCGCCCGAGCCCGACGACGACCCGCGCCTGGCGCGCGCGTGGCGCCAGCGGCGCCTCGCGCTCGACGCGTTCTCGAGCCGCCTGGCCCTGGCCGCGCGCGACGGCGCGGCGCCCCGGGCCGACCTCGGCAAGCTCCGCCGCGGCGGGGCCGACTTCTGGGAGCGTGAGGGCTACCGCCCTCCCCGCGCGTAGCCCGCTCTCCGGGTGCAACAGGAGCGTTCTTCCCACGCGACCCATGGCGCGCAACCGCAGCGCGGGGGCGGAGCGCGGCGCTCCTTACGTCGGCTTCGCCTTTGCTCTGGGGGCCTCCTGGAGGGAGCTCGCCCATGGTCCGTCTGCCCGTCTGCCTGCTGTTCGCCACGCTCCTCGGCGTCGCTCCCGCCTGGGGGCAGGAGGCGGCCAGCTTCCGGGTCGCGGGGGTCGTCGGGGGCCAGGTGACGATCGACCGCTCAGGTGATGTCTGGACCGTCGTCGTCGTCCCCGAGCGGGGCCCGTCGCTCCGGGGCACCGGCCGGGGACGGATGAGCGGGCAGGGCTGGGAGGTCCGCGTCGAGCGCCTCCAGACCACCTCGGACACGGTGGGCCTGGTCGGCCGGCTGCCGTTCACCGACCCCGCGCCGGTCACGGCGAGGGAGGGCGTCCCCGCGAAGCTGCGGCTCGAGCGCCGGGGCGACCGGGTGCGGCTCGCGCTCTACGACGCGGCGGGCAAGAACCTCGGGGTGGCGACCGGGACCGTCGACCGCGAGGCCGAGGTCCGGCGCCTGCAGGACCGGCTCGAAGCGATCGAGGCGCAGCGCGCGCCGGCGCGCGAGCGCGACGAGGCCAGGCACGCGCTGGAGGCGGCGCGCCGCGCCCAGGAGGACGAGGACCACCAGGAGATCACCTCGCAGGACCCCGCGCGGGTGCACGCCGCGGTGGAGCGCCTGCAGGACCGCCTGGCGCAGCTCGAGGCGCGCGCCGAGGCCGCCCACCGCGCCACCGGGCGCGTGCCGCAGCCGCTGCTCGACGACCGGGCCCACACCGAGCGGTTGCTCGCCGTCGCCCGCCGGGAGCGCGACGAGCTCGACCACCGCGCGATCACCTCCGGGGACCCGGCCACGACCCAGGCCGCGGTGGAGCGGCTGCAGGACCGCCTGGCGCGGCTCGAGACGCGCGCCGACGCCGCCCACCGCGCCACCGGGCGCGCGCCGCAGCCGCTGCTCGACGACCGGGCCCACACCGAGCGGTTGCTCGCCGTCGCCCGCCGGGAGCGCGAAGAGCTCGACCACCGCGCGATCACCTCCGGGGACCCGGCCACGACCCAGGCCGCGGTGGAGCGGCTGCAGGACCGCCTGGCAGGGCTCGAGGCGCGCGCCGACGCCGCCCATCGCGCCACCGGGCGCGCGCCGCAGCCCCTGCTCGACGACCGGGCCGACGCCGAGCGGCTCCTCGCCGTCGCCCGCCGGGAGCGCGACGAGCTCGACCACCGCGCGATCGCCTCCGGCGACCCGGCCGCGACCCAGGCGGCGGTGGAGCGGCTGCAGGACCGCCTGGCGCAGCTCGAGGCGCGCGCCGACGCCGCCCACCGCGCCACCGGGCGCGCGCCGCAGCCCCTGCTCGACGACCGGGCCGACGCCGAGCGGCTCCTCGCCATCGCCCGCCGGGAGCGCGACGAGCTCGACCACCGCGCGATCGCCTCCGGCGACCCGGCCGCGACCCGGGCCGTGGTCGAGCGCCTGCAGGAGCGCTTGCGCCGGCTCGAGCGGCGCGCCCAGCAGGCCACGGGTCCCGCGCAGCAGGTGCTCCTGGACGACGCCACCGCGACCAGGCGGCTGCTCGAGGTCGCCAGGAGCGAGCGGCGCTAGAGGCCCGGCCGGCCCGCGCGGTCGATCAGCGGCCGGTGGGGCCGGGGCGCAGGGCCTCGAGCTCCAGCGCCGCGTCGCCGCGGATGCCGTGCGCCTCGAGCAGCGGGCCGATCTCGAGGCGGAAGATGAGCCGCACGCGGTCGGCGTCGAGGTCGGGGTCCATGAAGACGCCGTGGCCCACGCGGGCCGGGTCACCGGGGCCGTCGAGGCGCTCGTTGAGGGTGCGCAGGAGGTCGGCGACCCACTCCATGGCCGGGCGGCACTGGGCGAGGTAGCGGCGGAGGACCTCGGGGTCGGCCGGCAGGCGCACGGCCGGGAGGCGCCCGACGAGGGCCCCCTCGCGCGGGAGCGAGCGGGCGGTGGCGAGCACGAGGAGGTTGCGCGGCACGTGGAAGGCGGCGCCCGTCGTGCCGAGCTGCACGTCCTGCCCGCGCTCGGCCAGGGCGCCCGTGAGCTCGCCCAGCGCCTGGGCCGCGTCGCCGGCGTCCAGCTCGTCGAGGACGAGGACGTAGCGCTGGTCGCGGTCCTCGCGGGCGCGCTCGCAGAAGGCGCGCACGAGGCCCGGCTCGCGGCCCATGAGGTCGGCGTAGGTGAGCGCGGGATGGAGGCGCAGGAACAGCACGCGGTCGAGGTGGCCGGCGAGGTGGATCGCGAGGCGCCGCGCGACGTGCGTCTTGCCGGCCCAGGGCGGGCCCACGAGGAGCGCGCGGCCGCGCTGGTTCAGGGTCGCCTGGAGCTCGGCGAGGAGCGTCGGGTCGAGGAACAGGTCGTGGGCGAGCCGGTCGGGCGGCACCTCGCGCGGCGGCTCGCCGCGGCTGGCCTGGACGACCTCGCCGCGGAGCTCGCCCAGGAGGGCGTCGACGGCGACGTCGGCCGACTCGTCGTCGGCGAGCTCCGGGGCGCGCTCGACGACCGGCGGCGCCGACCGGAGGGCCTCGGGGGCGTCGAGCTCCTCCGTGAGGTCGCCCGTGGGCTCCGGCCGGGGCGGCCGGGGCGGCTCGGCGGGAGCGCGCGGCGGCGCGTCGGGCGGGGGGACGCTCACCCCCTGGGCCCACCAGGGCTCGACGCTCCGGGGGGGCGCGCCGGCGTCGGGCGCAGGGGCCTTCGCGGCGGGCTCGACCCTGGCCGGCTCGGGCCTCGGCGGCTCGGGCTTCGGCGGCTCGACCTTCGCTACCGGCTCGGGCTTCGGCGGCTCGACCTTCGCTACCGGCTCGGGCTTCGGCGGCTCGACCTTCGCCGACTCCGCCTTCGGGGCCCCGGGGCGGGGGAGGCCGTGGGGCGGGGTCCGGTCGGGCGGCAGCACCTCGGCCAGCTCCGCGCCGCTCCGATCGACGATCGGCGTCGGTTCGCCGTAGACGACGCGCCGCTTGGAGAGCTCGCCTATGCGCGCGCGCTGGCGGGCGCGCGTCTCGTCGTCCTTCAGGCGCTCCGTCTTGTACTTGCGGGGCTCGGCGTCGTCGAGCGGGGGCGCCGCGGCCTCGGGCCGCGGCTCGACCTCGGGCGCCGCGCCCGCCGCCACGATCTTCGGCCGCTCGATGCGCACCGACGCGGTCGCGCCCCCTCCGTCCGCCGCGGTGACCGTCCCGGCCGACGGGGCGACGATCACGGGGCGCAAGGGCGCGTCGGCGCCGCCGCGCGGCCGCGTCGAGAACAGGCCCGACGCGCCGGGGTCCTCGAGCAGCGCCTTCATGTTGCCGCCCCTCTCGAGGCGCTCGAGGAGCCACTCGAGGGCGTGCTCGATCGCCCAGCCGCGCCGCATGGGCGCGGGCGCCTGGGCGAGCGCGTCGCCCAGGCGGTCGGTCAGGGCGAAGAAGGTGGTGAACCGGCGCTCGAGGTGGCCGCCCGCCCCCTCGCCCGAGCCGGCGGCCTCGTCGAGCGCCTTGGTCGCGCGGTTGGCCGCGTAGAGGAACACCGGCTCCGCGCCCATGCTCAGGCAGTGCCAGGCGAAGGTGAGGAAGTTCGCCGCCGGGCCGACGCCCAGGCGCGGCTCGCCCTCCTCGGCGCGCGCGTCGAGGCCGGCCACGAACTCCCCGAAGGCGAGGAGGAGCTGGACCTTCTTGTCGGCGGCGCGGCGCGGCTCGTCCTGCAGGTAGCTGCGGAACAGGCTGGCGAGGTCCACGTCGGGGACGCGCGGCGCCGCGCCGGCGAACCGCTCGGCGAACAGCCGCTCGTCCTCGTGCTGGAAGCCCCACAGGTTCACGGGCGCCCCGCCGCCCGGCGGCGTGCGCACCTCCCACAGCGGCTGGCGGATCCGCTTCACGAGCCGGTGGATCGACTCATCGGCGTCGCGGAAGGAGATGAACGCGTCGTGCAGCTCGTGCAGCGCGGCCTCGCGGCGACGGTCCACCTCGAGGTAGGCCTCGACGGCGGCCGTGTCGCTCAGGAACTCGCGCGCGGCGGCAGGGACCCCTTCCACGACGGCCTCCAGCCCCGGGATCTTACTGGCCCTGCCGCCGGAGATGGAACACCCCCGGGCCAGGCCGGCCCGGCCGACCGCCGGCAGGGCGCGCTCACAGGTCACTCGAACAGGGTGAAGGTCCCGCCGTTCTGCGCCGCCAGGGCGCGCAGCCAGGTCACCTGCATGTCCTTGCTCTCGACCACGTTGAACGCGGCCGCGTCGCCGGCCAGGAAGGCGATCGCGCACACGCGCACGTTGCGCCCGGCGTTCCAGCCGCGCACCGCGCCGAGGATCTCGTCGGTGATCGTGGTCTTGCCCCGGTTGGGCATGCCGTCGGTGAGGAAGTAGATGGTGTCGACGTCGGGGTGCTGGAAGGCGAGCTCGAGCGTGTCGTGGATGTTCGTCTCGCCCTCGGGCCTGAGCGCCCGCACCCAGCGCACCGCGTCGCGCTTGCCGGCGGCGTTCGCCTTGACCAGCTTGCGCTTCCAGGGGCGGACCTCGCTCGAGAAGCCGACGATGTTGAACGTGTGGTCGTCGGTCAGCTGGTTCTCGATCGCGTCGACGAGCGCCTCCTTGACGTAGTCGAGGCGCGTGGGGTTGGTCCCGTCGCCGGAGAGGACCTTCACGTGCATGGAGTAGGAGAAGTCGACCACGAACAGGACGGCGCGCGACTCGATCCCGCCGTAGATCGTGCGCCCCGCGTCGGCCGGCGCCGCGAGGCGCGTGACGGTGCGGTGCGCGCCGGGCTCGTCGCCGCTCGGGCGCGGCGGGGCGTCGCCCGACGGCGGCGTCCAGCCCTCGCGCGCGGCCGCCCACCAGGCGCGCCACTCCTCGGGCGCCCCGAAGGCCTCGCCGGTCAGGCCGCGCAGGGCGCGCAGGCAGTCGCCGCGGGCGCGCCCCGTGAGGGTCGGGCGGCCGAGCAGGCGCACGAGGGCGTCGACGGTCACCTGCGTGCGGGTCCGGGCCAGGCCGCGGATCGCGGCGGCGAGGACGCCCGTGTGCTCGTCGTCGAGCGCGCGCAGGAGGAGCGGCGCCACCTGCGGGTCGCTCGTGGCGCGCGCGCCCAGGTAGTCGCAGAGGACGGCGCGGACGAGCGGGTCCTTCTCCTTGCCCGCGACCGCCTCGCCGGCCCACAGGACCACGGCCGGGGCCGAGATCGCGCACAGCGCCTCGACGGCCACCTCGCGCGAGGGCCACTCGAGCTGCGCGTCGAGCGCCGCGCGCGCGAGGAGGCGCGCGGCCTCGACGCTCTGGGCCTCGCCGAGCCGGCGCAGGGCCGCCTGGCGGGCGTCGGCGTCCTGCGCCCGCGCCCAGGCCTTCTTGAAGTCCCCCGCCTCGTCCGCGCGCGCGGTCAGCGCGGCGAGGGAGAGGAGGGCCGCGAGCAGCGCGATGCGGGCGCTCATCTTCGCCTCCCGGTCAGAACGGCATGTCGGAGCGGTAGGTCGGGTCGGGCGGCGGCTGGACCGGCTGCGGCGGCGCCGCGATCGGCGCCGGCGGCGGCAGCTCGGGTCGGGCCGGGCGCGCCTCGGCGCCCGGAGCGGCCGGAGCGCCCTCGCCCTCGGGGCGGGGGCGCCCTCGGGGCGGCGGCCCTGCCGCGGCGCCGGCGCGGCCGGCGACGTCCGCCCGACGCGCCGGGCTCGCCGTCCGCGCCGGGCTCGCCGCCCGCGCCCTCGCCCGGCTCGCCCTCGGCGCCCTCGACCGGCTCGCCCTCGGCGGACGCCTCGCCCTCCTGCGGCTCTCGCGGCGGGCGCGGCCGGAGCCGCGCGCCGTCGAGCACCACGTCGAGCGCCTGGACCTGCGCGACGAGCGACGCGCCGCCGCCCTCGACCGGGTCGGCGCGCAGGAGGCCGCGCACGAACACGCCCTGCCCCGGCCGCAGGCGCAGGGCCTGCTCCGCCTGGGGGCCGGCCGCCTCGAACGTCACCGGCTCGCGCCCCTGGGCGCTCGTGCTCAGGCCGAAGGTCACGACCGGATGGCCGTGGCGCGTGCCGGCGGCCACCGCGGGGCGGGCCACCCGCCCCATGACGTAGAACGTGTTCAGGCTGCCCAAGGCGCCTCCTCGTGAAGGGCGGGTCACCCTAGAGGCCCGGCCGCAAGTACGCAAGGCAGTCGCCGTGGTTGCCGTCGCGCGCCGGCCCGGCTACGACGGGGGGCCGAGGAGGACCCGTGGAGCTCCACCCCATGCCGCTCGACGCGCTGCTCGCGCGCGCCTTCGAGGAGCTGCGCGCGAGGGGGTCGATCTTCGACCTGCCGCGGAAGAAGTTCCACGCGCCCGACCCGGCGCTCGACCTCTCCTGCACCTTCCGCGCCGAGCGCGCCGCGACGCCCGTCGGCCCGGCGGCCGGGCCGCAGTCGCAGATGGTGCAGAACATCGTCCTCGCCTGGCTGGCGGGGGCGCGCGTGATCGAGCTCAAGACCGTGCAGGTCGACGACCGGCTGGTGATCCCGCGCCCGTGCATCGACGCGCGGACGGTCGGGTTCAACGTCGAGTGGTCGCAGGAGCTGCGGGTCGAGGACGCCCTGCGCGAGTACGTGTCGGCCTGGATGATGATCCGGATCCTCCAGGAGGCCGGGGTCGTCGAGCTGCCGCCCGGGACGGGCGACGTCCTGTTCGACATGTCGGTCGGCTACGACCTGCGAGGCGTCAGGACGCGCAAGGTCTCGGACTTCGTGCGCGCCATGCTCGACGCGCGCGAGACGATCGACGGGCTGCGCCCGCTCCTGAAGGGGCCGTTCGCCCGCTACCGCGACCTCGACTACCACCCGCGCGTGGCGGCCGGGATCACGCTCTCGACCTTCCATGGCTGCCCGGCGGGCGAGATCGAGGGGATCTGCCAGTACCTGCTCGAGGAGCTGGGCACCCACGTGGTGATCAAGCTCAACCCGACGCTCCTCGGCTACGACCTCGTCGAGCAGGTCGTCCGCGGCGAGCTGGGCTACGGGCACGTGCAGCTCGACCGCGCCGCCTTCGAGCACGACCTGCAGTGGGACGAGTGCCTGGGGATCGTCGAGCGGCTGGAGGGCGTCGCGAAGCGCCGCGGCCTGACGCTCGGGGTCAAGTTCACGAACACGCTCGTGGTGAAGAACCACGACCGCTTCTTCCCGAACGACCCGGTCATGTACATGTCCGGGGCGCCGCTCCACGTGCTGGCGACGATGCTCGCCGCGCGCTTCCGCGCGCGCTACGAGGGGCGCTTCGGGATCTCGTTCTCGGCCGGGATCGACCAGAAGAACTTCCCGGCCGCGGCGGCGAACGACCTGGTGCCGATCACCGCCTGCACCGACCTCCTGCGCGCCGGCGGCTACGCGCGGCTGCAGGGCTATCTGGCGCGGCTCCAGGACGAGATGCGCCGGGTCGGCGCGCGCACGCGGGCCGAGTGGGTGCTGCTGGCCCGCGGCGAGGCCGCGGCCGCCGCCGGGGAGGTGCTGGGGGCCGACGGCGCGGCGGCCGTCGCGGAGCACCTCGCCGGGCCCGGGCCGTTCGACGTGCGCGGGCTGCTCGCGGCGCGCGGGTGGGGCGACCGCTACGACGCCGTCGTCGCGCGCGCGGGCACGAAGAACCTGGTCGCCTACGCCGAGGAGGCGCGCAAGGACCCGCGCTACGGCCACGAGCAGAACCGGAAGCCCCCGCGCAAGCTCGGCACGAAGCTGTGGCTGTTCGACTGCGTGAGCTGCGACAAGTGCGTCCCGGTCTGCCCCAACGACGCCAACTTCTCGGTCGAGATCGCGCCGATCGACCAGGCGGCCGAGGAGGTCGTGGTCCTCGAGGGCGGCAGGACGGAGGTGCGCCCGGCCGCCCCCTACAAGGCGGCGCGGGCGCACCAGCTGGCGAACTTCGCCGACTTCTGCAACGAGTGCGGCAACTGCGACGTGTTCTGCCCCGAGGACGGCGGCCCCTACGTGCTCAAGCCGCGCTTCTTCTCGGGCGACGCCAGCTACCGCGAGGCGAAGGACCACGACGGCTTCTACGTCGAGCGCGTCCTGCCGCGGGGCCTGCGCATGCGCGGGCGGATCGACGGCGTCGAGCACACCCTCGTGCGCGTCCCGGGCGCCCCCGACCGCTTCGAGGACGACGGCGTCGCCTGCGAGCTCGACCCGGAGACCGGCCGCGTCCTCGAGGCGCGGGCCTTCTTCCGGGCGAAGCCTGGCCACGCGCTCCAGACGTGGCGCTACCTGGCCATGCGCGCCCTGCTGCAGGGGGTGCTCGACCAGGGGGCCACGACGCCGGTCGGCGCCCTGCTCGCGGCGAGCGAGCCGGCGACGCCGGTCGCCCTGCCGGCGGGGGGCGGCGCGTGATCGACCGGGCCGACGATGGCGGCGAGGACGACCTGCGCCTGTCGCAGCTGCGCCTGGTCGAGTGGGACCTGCTCGCCGACACGCCCGCCGGCCCGACGCCGTCGACGAGCCGCGAGCTCGTGCCGGTCGGCGACGTGCCCCTCCTGCTCGAGGCGCTGCTCAAGCTGCACCACAGCCCGGGCGTGAACCCGCACAGCGGCCGGGCCACGGCGCGGCTCGAGCGGGTGCGCGTCGGCCGGCCGGCCGTCGGCCCGGGCTACTGGTGGACGGCGCCCACGCTGGAGGAGGACGGGCTCAAGGCGCGGCTCGTGCACTGGACGACCGAGGTCGTGTGGGAGCGGGTACCGCCTTCGGTGTGATCGCGGCTGCGGCCGCCGATGGCGGGCGCTGCCGTTCGTCGGGGTGTCGCGCTGCGCGCGACACCCCGACCGCTCAGGCGAGCTCGGCGGCCAGGAGGCCGCCATCGCTCGCCTTCGCGCGGCATCGCCTCGCCCTCGGCGCCCTCGCCTGAGGCTCTCGCTGCGGAGGCGCGGGGAGGTGTGCTCGGGAGCGGGAGCGGGAGCGGGAGCGGGAGCGGGAGCGGGAGCGGGAGCGGGCGGGAGCGGGAGCGGGAGCGGGAGCGGGAGCGGGAGCGGGAGCGGGAGCGGGAGCGGGAGCGGGAGCGGGAGCGGGAGCGGGAGCGGGAGCGGGAGCGGGAGCGGGAGCGGGAGCGGAGCGGAGCGGGAGCGGAGCGGGAGCGGGAGGGAGCGGGAGCGGGAGCGGGAGCGGGAGCGGGAGCGGGAGCGGAGCGGGAGCGGGAGCGGGAGCGGGAGCGGGAGCGGGAGCGGGAGCGGGAGCGGGAGCGGGAGCGGGAGCGGGAGCGGGAGCGGGTGGGCTCGAGCTGCATCCGGTGGTCGTGGGGGGATCACGCCAGGTGTGATCCCCAGGGGTGTCGTGCGAATCATGGGGTGTGAGCAGGCCGGGTGAGACCGAGGCTGACGAGGGGGTTGACGGCGCCCAGGCCCGGTTCCTGCGCCTGCTGGACGCGCACAAGGCGCTCGTGCATCGCGTCGCGAGCTGCTACGGCCGGGGCGCCGCCGACCGGGCCGACCTCGTCCAGGAGGTCGTCGCGCAGCTCTGGCGCGCGTTCGGGCACTACGACGAGCGCCGCCCGTTCTCGACCTGGGCCTACCGGATCGCCCTCAACGTGGCGATCTCCCATGGCCGCAAGGAGACCCGGCGCAGGCGCCTGGTCGTCCCGGCCGACGGCGAGCTCATCGCCGCCGCCGAGGACCCGCCGCAGGACGAGCGCCTGCAGCCCCTGCGGGCCGCGATCGAGCGGCTCGGCCCGGCCGACCGGGCGCTGGTCCTCCTGCACCTCGACGGCCAGCCGCACGCGGCAATCGCGGAGATCCTCGGGCTCTCCGAGAGCAACGTCGGCACGCGGCTCGGTCGGGTCAAGGAGCGGCTCCGGCGCGAGCTGACTCGAGAGAGGCCCGGGGAGGGCGCGCGATGACGGACCTCGACGAGATGCTGGAGGCCTTGAGGACCCAGGAGCGCCGGCTGGAGGCCGGGCTGCGCCTGAACGCGCGGCTGGCGCGCGCCGTCATGCTGGAGCGCACGAGGGCGGCGCTCGGCGGGCTGTCCCGCGGGCTCTGGCTGGAGCTCGTCCTCTTGCTGCTGGCGGCCGTCGTGCTCGGGGCGTTCGCCGCCCGGCACGCGGCGGAGCTGCGGTTCCTCGCCCCGGCCGTCGCGCTCGGCGCCTGCGCGCTCGGCTTCGCGGCGGCGACCGTCCGGCTGCTCGTGGCCCTGCGCGAGCTCGACCACGACCAGCCGGTCGTGCGCCTCCAGGCGCGCCTGGAGGCGCTGCGCCTGGCGCGGGCGCGGCTGGAGGCGCTGGCGCTCGCCCTGGGGCCGCTGCTCTGGGCGCCGGCGCTGCTCGTCCTCGCCCGCGGCCTGCTCGACGTCGACCTCTACGCCCGGGTCAGCGGCGCCTGGCTGGTCGCGAACGTGCTCCTGGGCGCGCTGGTCCTCGGCGCGGCGGCCCTGGTCGCCCGGCGCCTCGGCGACCGACTCGAGGCGTCGCCCGGGCTGCGCCGGCTGACCCGCGCCCTGACCGGCCGCGAGCTGCGCGACGCCGAGGCGGCCCTGCGCGAGCTGCGGGAGCTCGAGCAGGGGGCCTCGGGCGCGCAGGCCTGACCGCGCGCGGCGGCGTGGCGCCCGCGCCACGGGCAGCCTCGACCACCGCGCAGCCAGCCGCGACCATGGGCGTGTGCAGCCCACCTTCGCCCGCCCGCCCCGCCCCTACCCCGAGGACGTCGTCGCCCGGGCGCGCGCGCTCCACGCGGCGAGCCCGGTCCTCGACCTGCACGCCGACACCTTCATCGCCGTGCGCTACTTCGGCGCCGACCTGCGCCGCAAGACCCCGCCGCCGCTCGGCTGGAACCCGCTGCGCACGCACTGCGACCTGCCGCGCTTCAAGCAGGGGGGGATGCGCGGCCAGGGCTTCGGCGTGGTCGTCCCGCCGTTCGTCCGCGCCGGGCAGCGCTTCGACCACGCCCGGCGCACGCTCCGGCTCATGGCCCGCACGTTCGTCCGCTGCCAGGGCGACCTCGCCCTCGTGCGCGGGCCCGGGGAGCTCCTCGCCGCGCGCGCCGCGGGCCGGCTCGGCGGGTTCTTCGGCGTCGAGGGGGCGCACGCGCTCGACGGCGACCCGGGGCGGGTGGCCTGGCTGCGCGCGCAGGGCGTCGCCTACCTGGGGCTCTGCCACTTCCAGACCAACGACGTCGTCGCCTCGAGCGGGGCGCGCCGCCCGCCCTACCGGGGGCTCGGCCCGATCGGCGCGGCGGTGATCGACGCCTGCAACGAGCAGGGCGTGCTCGTCGACCTCGCCCACTGCCACGAGGCCTCCTTCTTCGAGGCGATCGCCCGTAGCCGGGCGCCCGTCGTCGTCACCCACGGCGCGGCCCGCGCCCTCGCCGACCACCACCGCAACCTCACCGACGAGCAGCTGCGCGCGATCGGCCAGAGCGGCGGCGTCGTGGGCGTGATCTTCTACCCCTGGTACCTGAGCCGGAAGCTGCGCGACGACGTCGACCGCGTCGTCGACCACATGGAGCACATAGCACAGGTCGCCGGGCCCGAGCACGTGGCGCTCGGCTCCGACTTCGACGGCTTCGTCTGGACCGTGCAGGGCCTCCCCGACGTGGCCGCCATGCCGCGGCTCACCGAGGCGCTCGTCGCCCGCGGCTGGAAGGACGACCACGTCCGCGGCGCGCTGGGCGAGAACTTCCTCCGCGCCTGGGGCCGGGCCCTGGCGGTCAGCGCTGCTGCTGATCCCGCCGCTCGAGCGCCGCATCCACCAGCGACGTGAGCCCCGCCAGGTCCGCCGCCGCGAGGGCGGCGCGCAGGACCTTGGCGTCGTAGCGCCGCACGTAGTGGTCGACCACCTCGTCGCGCTTCTCGGCCGAGCGGGAGCGTCGCAGGAACTCGACCACCATGCGCGCCACCTCGGGCTCCGACGGCTGGTGGAACGCCTCCTCCGCCAGCCACGCTGCGCGCCGCTCGGCGAAGGCGTGACTCTCCCCCAGGGCGCCCAGCGCCGGCCCGGCGCCGTCGCCCAGGACGAACCAGCGGGCCCAGGCGACCTCGCGGTCGAGGCCCGGGTCGCCGGGCCGGCGCGCGCGGAGGTCCTCCGCCCACGTCGCCAGCCTGGCCGCGAGCCACCCCCGGAGGGCGGCGTCGAGCCGCGCCCGCAGGTCGCGCAGGGGCCCGTAGCGCTCCTTGCTCAGCCGGGCGTTGAACGGGCCGACGGCGGCGTTGTAGGCGGCCGTGCGGGCCTCGCGGGCGGTCACGCGCGCGTTGTGCGCGTCGATCCGCTGGCCGAGCACCCGCTCGTCGGCGGCCCCCTTCTTGATCTCGGCCTCGTGCTGCGGGAGCGTGCCCTGCGCCCTCGCGCGCTCCAGCGCCTGCTTCAGCGCATCCAGCCGGGCCCGCTCGGCCTCGATCCACGCCCGGCTCTCGTCCAGCGCGGCCCTCTCCTGCTGGAGCCACGCGTCCTCGGTCCGGAGCCGCTCCGACTCGCGCCGCGTCTCCTCGCTGACCCCGAACAGCGGCGACGCGGCGAAGCCCAGGGCGTCGACCCACGCGGGCCCCGGCGGGGCGTCGGCCGCGACGAGGTCGTAGCCGCCGTCCTTCGCCACCAGCCGGCAGTGACCGACCTCGAGGCCGAGGAGCCCCGCCGCCTCGAGGAGGTCCCCCGGGCCGGCCGGCTCGAGGCCGAGGAGGCGCGCGGCCGGGCGGTCGCCCAGCGGCGGCTCGCGCAGGCGGGCGACGAGGCGCGCGCCGTCCGTCCCCGGCGCGAGGGGCGGGTCCAGCGCGACGAGCACCGGCAGGAGCGCCTTCGCGGCCCGGAGGTGCGAGTCGGGCGCCTCGGGCGCGCGGGCGACCTCGGCCAGGCCGCGCAGCGGAGCCGGGCTCGCGCCGCCGAAGCGCAGCGACATCCCCTCGAGCCAACGGCCGGCGGCGGTGGCGAGCCGGCCGGCGGCCAGGTGCTCGGCCGCGTCCGCGTCGAGCCGACGGCTCAGCTCTTGGCGCATCATCGAGGTGGTGTAGCCCCACATGGGGTCGACGATGCGGTTGCCGTCCACGAAGTCGCGCTGGTGCGCGTGGTGCCAGGCGACCTGCGCGTCGAGGTCCGCCCGCAGGGGCTCGAGCTGGCGCATGCGCTCGGTCATCTTCGCGAAGCGGTCGGCGGAGAAGTCGAAGGGCGACGTCCCTGCGGCGCCCGCCTCCAGCGCCGCCTCCTCGAGCTTGCCCGCGGCGCGCAGGGCCGCCTGCCGCCGGCCGCTGGCCGCCTGGACGAGCGCCCGCCAGCGGCCCTCGAGGTCGCCCCGGCGAAAGCCGATCTTCCCCAGCCGCAGGCCCCCGACCGCGACGTGGGCGGCGACGACGCCCTGCATTTGGTCGAAGGCCGCCGCCCGGTCGAGGGCCACGAGGAGCGCCGCGGGGTCGTCGAGCAACGTGGGCTCGAGCAGCACCTGCGCCCAGACGAACGCCGGCGCGCGGTCCCAGCCGCGACCGGCCTCCGTCTGCGCCGCGGCGAGGAGCTCGTCGCGGAGCCCGGCGAGGATCGCCTGCCGCCGGTGCGAGGCGGCCATCACGGGGGGCTCGGGGAGGGAGAGGCGCAGCTCGCTCCACAGCGCCAGCCGCTGGCGCGCATCCCCCTTCGTCCACGCCTCGCGCCGCGCCGCCCAGGCCCTGTCGACCGCGTCGATCGCCGACTGGCGGGCGCGGGCGACCGCCTGGCGGCCGGCCTCGACGTCGTCGGCGATCCCGGGCGTGTCCGGGGCCAGGAGCTGGATCGACGCCAGCTGTCTCAGGTCCAGCTCCGAGCCGGCGCGGGCATTCGCCCGCGCGCGGGCGAGCACCTGCTCGAACGGCACGAGGCCGCGGCGGCGCAGCGCCTCGTCGTCGAGCGTCACGAGCGCCGAGTAGAAGAACCCGTCGTGGCCCTGGTAAGCGAGGTAGACGTTCGGCCGGTCGGTGGCCACGACGAGCAGGTCGTGGCGCTCGTTGATCCGGTGGCTCTGCCCCCACTTCGAGCGGAAGCGCCCCTCGACCTGACCGACGATCCGGCCGCGGCGCACCCCCAGGTAGGCCTCCCAGTCGGGCACGTCGTTCACGTGCTCCTCGGTGGCGACCGCCTCGAGGAGCTCGACCGGCCCGTCCCAGCCGCCGCGGCAGTGCACCCGCACGGTCCACAGCGGGTGGTCGCTCTTGTAGGGCACGCGCGCCCGGTCCTGGCCCGGCTCCGGCCGGAGCGCCTCGTCGAGCGGCTCGCCCAGCTCCACCCCGAAGCGGGTCGCGCCCGTGAGCACCTCGCGGAACGCCTCCTGCGGCGGGACGGGGGGCATCTCGGACGGCGCGACGGCGGCGCAGCCGGCGACGAGGACGGCGAGCGACAGCGGCGCGGGGCGGCGGGGCGACATGGGACCTCTCGGGCGCCACATGGTAATCACCGCCCCCGGACGGCGCGGGCGGGTCACGGCGGGCGCAGGTCGAACACGAGCACCTCGCCCGCGCGGCGGGCCGGCGCGCGCGCGGCGAGGGCGCGGCCCAGCGGGCCGTCGGCCTCTGCTGCCGGGAGGGCGAACACCGCCGGTTGCAGAGCGTCGTCGCGGGCCAGGAGCGCCTCGAGCTCCTCCGGCGTGCGGACCTCGAGGTGCACGAAGCGGTCGGCCTCCCACACGATCGAGAACTCGAGCGAGCTCGTGGCGGCGGCCTCGTCCGGGGCGCAGGCCTCGCGCAGGACCGCGCCGAGCTCGCGCGGGAGCGCCCAGTCGTCGCGGTGCTCGATGTCCGCGCCCACCGCCGCGCCGGTGAGCGCGAGCGCGACGAACCCGACGGCGCAGCGCCGCGGGCGCCCGGCGCCGGCGAGCTCCCCGAGCGCCAGCCAGGACGCCATGGCCAGGCCGGGCACCAGGTAGAGGAACTGCACGTCGTTGGTCGAGACGTGCTCCCGGAACACGACGAACCAGGGGACGGGGGCCAGGAGCAGCTCGAAGGTCAGGGCGTCGGCCGTCGTCGAGCGGTCGCGCCGCCAGCGGCGCCAGGCCTGGGCCGCCCAGACGAGGGCCAGGAGCGCGTGCAGGTAGCCCAGCCCCCTCCCGTAGCGAGCCAGGCGCACGGCCGTCTCGAGCGACGACGACCAGGGCGGCGCCGTGCGCGAGGCCGCGCGCGTCAGCCAGGCGTCGAGCCCGCCCAGCGCCGCGATGTGCGCCACCTGCGCCGCGACGAGGGCCAGCGCCAGGCCGAGGAGCAGCGGCCCCTCGCGGCGGCCGGCGCGGAGGTCCGTCGCCGCCCAGACGAGCGGGAAGAGGAGCCCCTCCCACGTCGTCGTCACCGCGAGCGCCACGCCCGCGACCTGGAGCGCCAGCCCGCCGCGCCCCGCCCGCGCGCGCATGCGCCCGGCGGCGGCCAGGCACACGCCGGCGATCGTCACCGCCTGCGGCATGCCGGCGTGGCCGTAGTAGACGACGTAGGGGCAGGCCGCGAACGCCAGCGCCAGCCCCGCCGCCGGCGGGCGCGCCCGCCCCGTGAGGCCGGCGGCGAGGAGCGCCGCGGCGCCGAGGGCCAGGGCGCCCGTCGCGACCACGGTCCAGAAGGCGGTGCGCGCGCGGGCCACGGGCACCGCCTCGCCGAACGCCTCGAACCACAGCGCCAGCTCCCAGTAGTCGCGCACCGGCCAGTTCAGGTAGGGCGCGTGGCGCGCCAGCTCGAGCGGCCCCCCGCTCTTGAGCGGCGCCCCGCCCTCGGCCAGGTAGCCGTGGCGCACGTAGCTGCGCGCCGCCGTCATGTAGACCGCCCGCGTGAAGCGGGCGTGGTCGTCGGGGTCCTGGCGCGTCGAGAGGGCGCCCTGCGCCAGCGCCACGCCGGCGACGACGGCGAGCGAGAGGGCGGCGCCACGGCGAGGGCTCACGGTCACGCGGCGGGATCCTACCCGCCGGCGGCGCCCCCTCGCCGCCGGAGGTCGGGGCGGAGGTCGACCTCGCGCGGCGGCGGCGCGCCCGCCACCATGGCGCCGGAGGCGAGGCGATGGACCAGGACGGCCCGGGCGAGGGGGCGCGGCCCTCGCGGCCGTGCCCCGCGTGCGGCGAGGAGGTGCTCGAGGCCGCGCGCAAGTGCAGGCACTGCGGCGAGTGGTTCGCCCCCACCCTGCGGGCGGCCGTCCGCGAGCGGGGGCAGCCCCCCCGCGTGCCCGTCGTCCTGTTCGTCTGGGGCTCGCTGTTCATGCTCGGCGCGGGCTTCGTCCTCGCCATGACCCTCCTCCAGACGCTGGCGCTGGCGTTCGTGCTCCGCCCGGGCCTCGGCTCGTTCCCGCCGCTCTACTGGGGCCTGCTCGCGTTCGTCGGGCTGTTCCTGGTCGCGCTCCTCCGCCTGGGGCAGGCGCTCCGGCGGGGCGAGCGGCGCGCCGTCGTCGGCGTGGGCCTTCTCGCCGTCCTCGGCGTCTTCCTGAGCGCGGCCAAGTGGCTGACGGGGGAGCCCGACGTCGAGGCCGTCCTCGTCATGACGGCGCTCGCCTGCGGCCCGCCGCTCGCCGTCGGCTGGGCGCGCTGGCGCGACCTGCAGCCGCGGCAGGCGGCGCCCGCCCCGGAGGGTCAGCCGGGCTCGAGCGGCGCGCCGTCGTCGGCGTAGGCGCTGGTCCACACCCCGGCGGCGCCGACGTGCTCGAGGAACGCGGCGTAGTAGGGGTGCTGGCCGAGCGTGGCGCTGTCGCCGCAGACGAGGAGGAAGCGCCGCGCGCGCGTCAGCGCCACGTTCATGCGCCGCACGTCGGCGAGGAACCCGACCGCGCCGTCGTCGTTGCTGCGCACGAGGTCGACGACGATCGCCTCCTTCTCGCGCCCCTGGAACCCGTCGACCGTGCCCACCTCGAGGCCGGCCGCGACCTCGGCCGCGAGCGCCTCCCGGTGCAGCCGCGCCTGCGCCTCGTAGGGCGTGATCAGGGCCGCGTCGGCCGGGGCGACGCCGCGGGAGAGGAGGCGCCGCACCTCCAGCGCGACGCGCGCGGCCAGGCCCGGGTTGCTCGTGCTCGGGTCGTCGCCCGCCCGCCGCTCCTCCCACCCCGTGCCGGCGGCGTCGAGGAACACGAGCGGCCCCTCGCGCAGCGGGTCGGGCAGGGCGCCGAGGTCCTCCAGGCGGTGCGCGATCACCTCGGGGCTGGCGACGAGGCGGTCGTCGTAGTGCATGCGCGAGGGGAAGCCCATGATCGCCGCGTGCATCCGGTGCTGCACGACGAGCAGGCGCAGGGCGTCGCCCGCCGCCCCCTCGCCGCCGTGCCCCTCGCGCAGGCGCTCGAAGAACGTCCGCCCGAGGCCCTGGCGCTCGGCCTCGCGGTCGATCACCGTGGGCGCCAGCTGGCACGGGTCGCCCGCGAGCACGGCCCGCCGCCCGCGCAGGAGCGGCACGAGCGCGATCGGGTCGGTCGCCTGGGTGGCCTCGTCGAGGACCACGAGGTCGAACGCCTCGTCGCCCAGGAGCGCGGCGTCGGCGCCGGCGGCCGTGGCGCACACGACCTGCGCCCGCCGCAGGAGCGCGGCCGTGGCGCCCTCGAGCGCCTTGCGCGCGTCGCGCATGAGCGCGCGGGCCTCACGGAAGGCGTCGCGCGCGTCGTCGCGGTCCACGCGGCCGCGCGCCTTGCGCTTCACCGTCTGGCGGCGCAGCTCCGCCGCCTCGGCCTTCCAGCGCCGCGCCAGCGCCCAGGCCTCGGTCTCCTGCAGCAGCGCGTCGAGCGTGTGGGCCTCGAGCGCCGGGGCGACGCGCGCGGGGTGGCCGGCGCGGACGACGTCCAGCCCCGCGCGCACGAGGCGCTCGGCGAGCGTGTCCACGGCGGCGTTCGAGGCGGCGGTCGCCAGGACGCGCTCGCCGCGGGCGACCGCCTGGCGCGCCACCTCGACCAGCGTGCGCGTCTTGCCCGTGCCCGGCGGGCCGTGGATCAGCGCCAGGTCCTCGGCCGCCAGCGCGCGCGCGACGGCGGCGACCTGCGGGGCGTTCAGGTCCGGGTCGTCGGGGGTGAGCGCCGGCTCGGGGCCGAAGCGCGGCGGGCGCTCGCCGAAGAGGACCGCGCGCAGGCGGGCGGCGTCGCTGCCGGCGGCCGCGGCGCGGCAGCGCTCGAGGGCCCGCGCGCCGCGCTCGAAGGTCGCCTGCGGGTCGTCGCGGTCGAGGTGGAAGGGCCCCTCCTCGAGCGCCTCGAGCGCCTCGTCGACGCGGTCGCCCTGGAGCATCACCCCCAGGCGCTCGGCGCGCCGGTGCGAGACGACCCCCTGCACGGCGTCGGGGCCGTCGGGGTCCTGGCGCCAGAGGCGCACGGGGTCGCCCACGCCGACGCGCAGGTGCCGGAACGCGTCGGGGCGGGCCGGCCCGAGCCACACGAGCGTGCGCTCGCCCGGCGCGGGGTCGGTGTCGAGCACGCGCAGGTCACGCGCGGCCAGGCCGCGGGCCACGCGCTCGGCGAGCGGCGTGCCTCGCCGCTCCTCCACCACGCGCGCGTGGGTGGCCTCGCGCTCCCGGCGCCACAGGGCGAGGAGGCGGGTGAGGGCGTCGCGCGTGTCGTCGGGGGTGGGGGGGCTCACTCGGACCCGTCGACCTCGGAGTAGCGCTCGTGGAGGCCCAGCAGCCAGCGCATGGCCCGCAGGCGCTCGACGGCGATCGACGCGCACTCGCCCACGACGTCGGGGTCGGCGCGGCCGATCGGGGCGCCGCGCAGGGCGAGGTCGCCCTCGAGCAGCGGCAGCCCGTCGAGGTCGGCCGGCGCGAGGCCGGCGGTGGCCGCCGCCGCGCGGAGGTCCAGGGCGCGCGGCCGCTGCATGAAGGCGCGCAGGCGCCAGTGCACGCCGCCGAGCCGGCGGGCGGCGGCCGACAGCTCGCCCGCGGGGCGCAGGCGCGGCGCCGCGAGCGCCGGGGCGGGGCCGTCGTCGAGGAACCCCAGCGCGGCGGTCGCGGCGTGCGGGTCGGCCTGCTCGTCGTGCGGCGGCAGGGCGCAGGCCTCGAGCGCCCAGCCGAGCACCGCGAGCCCCTCGCTGCGCCAGGAGGCGTCGATCGCCCGCTGGCGCGTGAGCGCGCCGATCGGGGCGGCGACGAGCGCGCGCTCGGGCCCCTCGAGCTCGCCCGTCAGGGCGCGCGCGTCGAGCCAGGCGAGCAGGTCCGCGTGCAGGCGCTCGGCGCGCCGGCGCCCCTTCTCCTGCTCGAGCGACGCCCGCCACACGACCGCGCACAGGGCGAGCGCGCGGCGCACGACGCGGGCCGCCGTCGGCGGGGTCACGTCGTCGTCGGGCGGGGGCGGCGGGGGCGCGAGCAGGCACGCGCCGCCCGGCTCGAGCACGCGCCCCGTTCGCAGGACCACGCCGCCGCGGTCGCGGGCCACGCCGAGGAGCAGGCGCTCTGCGCGCCCCTCGTCGTCGAAGCCCGGGTCGACGCGCCACTCGAGCACCTGCCGCGCCGCGGCGACGCGCGCGGCCACCGGGTCGGCCGGGTCGGTCGACATCTCGCGCACGTAGGCGAGCGCGGCCGACAGGCGCCTCCGGAGCACCTCGGTCCCGGCGCCGGCCACGTCGCAGGTCACGGCCAGGTCGGGCCAGACCACGCGCACGCGCAGGACCCCTGGCCCGGGGCGCTCGACCGCGACCTCCGCGGCCCCGTCGTCCTCGCCCGCGTCGTCGCCGCCCGCGCAGCCGCGGAAGGTCGCCGCGGTGGGCTCGTCGGCCCGGGGGGAGAGGATCGTGGCCAGGTCGGTCACGGGGTCATCCTACTCCCGATCAATCCGTCTGCTCCTTGCGCAGCTCCTCGATCACGGCCGTGGCGTAGGAGCCGCGCGGGAGGACGAAGCCCACGAGCAGGTCGTCGCCCGCGACCTCGACCGTCGGCTCGCGCAGGGGGATCCGCAGCGGGCGGCGCTCGCCCCGGGGCTTCGCGCCGAGCGCCGCGCTCAGCTCGGGGCCGACGCCTGGCGCCAGGGCCGCCAGGACGGCGTCCTCGTCGGCGCGCGCCGAAGACCCCTCGGCCGGCCGGAGGAGCCGCGCGCCGAAGAGCGGGCCCGAGGGGCTGAGCTCGAAGGCGGCGCAGCGCGGCTGGTCGGCCGCGGGGTCGGTGACGACGAAGGCGGCGCCGTTGCGGTGGAGGGTCACGACCTCGCCCGCCTCGACCCGGTCGACGCGCTCGAGGCGCCGCGTCAGGTAGGCGTTGAACAGGAGCGACTGGAAGGCCGCCGTGTAGAACGAGCGCCACGACGCCGGCACCGCCTTCGCGCAGGCGACGGGCTTGCGCCCGTCGAGCCGCGCCCGCAGGGCCGCGTGCTCCGCCTGGTACGAGCGCGGCAGGAGCCGCTGCGCCGCCGCCAGGTCGCCCGCGCGCATGGCCGCCCGCGCCGCGACCACCCCGCCCGCCCTTCGCGGCGGCGCCGGCGCCTCGTCAGTCGCCGCCGCCTCGGCCTCGGCCTCGGCCTCGGCCTCGGCTTCGGCCTCGGCTTCGGTCTCGGCTTCGGTCTCGGCTTCGGCTTCGGTCGCGGCCTCCTCGGCCCCCGGCCCGCCCAGCAGCAGCCACTCCACGAACCGCTCGGCGTCCTCCCGCACGAGCGCCTCGCCCAGCCGATGGGTCGTGCGGTCGTTGCCGAACCGCTGCAGCCCGAAGTAGTTCGCCACCCCCCGCGCCGCCAGCCGCTCGAGCACCAGGCGCGCCTCGCGCTCGCCGCGCGCGGCGCCGGTCAGCCGCAGGAGGAAGCGGTTGCCGGCGAGGTGCCCGGGCTTCAGCTTGTTGCCGTGGCGGCGCGCGTCGAGGACGCGCAGGGCGTCCTCGTCCAGCGGCGGCAGCGCCGCCGGGTCGAGCCGCCGCGCGGGGTCGTGCACCGAGAGCCACTGGGTGGTCACGGCGCGCGCGTCCTTGAGCCCCGCGTGGCCGACCGCCCGCCGGTCGACGCCGAGCCGCCGGCCGAGCCGCCGGATCGCCTCGTCGGTCGAGATCCCGCGCTTCTCGATGCGCAGGAACAGGTGCTCGCCCTCGCCCGAGGGCTCGTAGAGCGGGACCTCGTCCACGCGGAAGTCCTCGGGCGTGGCGCGCACCTGGCAGGCCACCGGCGGGACGTCGGCGGTCAGGTAGCCGCGGCGGAGCTCGGGCGGGACCGGGGGCCGGCTCACGCCATGAGCTCGCGCGTGTCGAGGACGATCGTCACGGGGCCCTCGTTGACGAGCTCCACCTGCATGGCCGCGGCGAAGCGGCCCGTCTGCACCTCGAGGCCGTGGCCGCGCAGGAGCTCGCAGAAGCGCTCGTAGCGGGCGCGCGCCTCGTCGGGCGGCGCCGCGCCGATGAAGCTCGGGCGGCGCCCCTTCCTGCAGTCGGCCAGGAGCGTGAACTGCGAGACGACGAGCGCGCCGCCGCCGGCCTCGCCGACGCTCCGGTTCATCTTGCCCTCGTCGTCGGGGAAGATCCGCAGCTCGGCGACCTTCTTCGCCAGCAGCTCCTCGCACCCGGGCGGGTCGCCGGCCGCGACGCCCAGGAGCACGAGGAGCCCCCGGCCGACCGCGCCCACGACCTCGCCCTCGACGCGCACGCTGGCGCGCGAGACGCGCTGGACGACGGCCTTCACAGCCCCGCGAGGGCCTGCGTCAGGTCGTCGATCAGGTCGCCCTGGTCCTCGACGCCCACCGACAGGCGCACGAGGCCGTCGGCCAGCCCGGCGGCGCGCCGCACCTCGGGCGCGACCGACGCGTGGGTCATGGACGCCGGGTGCTCGATCAGGCTCTCCACGCCGCCCAGGCTCTCGGCCAGCTGGAAGAGCTTCGTCCGCGTGCAGAGCGCCATCCCCGCCGGCACGCCGCCCTTCAGCTCGAAGCTGATCATGCCGCCCATGCGGCGCATCTGCCGCGCGGCGACCGCGTGGCCGGGGTGGGCGAGAAGGCCCGGGAAGTGGACCTTCGTCACCTGCGGCTGCTCGGCGAGGAAGCGGGCCACCGCGTCGGCGTTGTCGCAGTGGCGCTCCATGCGCAGGTGGAGCGTCTTGAGCCCGCGGAGCGTGAGGAAGCAGTCCCACGGCCCCGGCACGGCGCCGACGGCGTTCTGGACGAACGCGAGCCGCGCGTGCAGGTCGGGGTCGTCGGTGACGACCGCCCCGCCGACGACGTCGGCGTGGCCGTTGAGGTACTTCGTCGTCGAGTGGACGACGACGTGCGCCCCGAGCGCCAGCGGCCGCTGGAGCGCCGGCGTGGCGAACGTGTTGTCGACCCCGAGGAGGACCTTGGCCTCGGCCGCGACGCGGGCGACCGCCTCGATGTCGACGATCCGCAGGAGCGGGTTGGTGGGCGTCTCGATCCAGATCAGCTTCGTGCTCGGCCGCAGGGCCGCCTTCACGGCCGCCGGGTCGCTCGGGTCGATGAAGGAGAACTCGACGCCCTGGCGCGCGTAGACCTTCGTGAACAGCCGGTAGGAGCCGCCGTAGAGGTCGTCGCCGGCGACGACGTGGTCGCCCGCGTCGAGGAGGCGCAGGACGGCGTCGATCGCCGCCATGCCGGAGCCGAACGACAGGCCGAAGCGCGCGCCCTCGAGGGTGGCGATCGCCGTCTGCAGGGCGTCGCGCGTGGGGTTGCCCGTGCGGCTGTACTCGTGGACCTTCGCCTCGGCCGGGCGCGGCTGCACGTAGGTCGACGTCTGGAAGACCGGCGTCATGATCGCGCCGGTGACGGGCTCGGGCTCGGTGCCCGCGCGCACCGCCTTGGTGCCGAAGCCGTAGGGACCCAGGTCCAGCATCTCGCCCTCCTCCGGGGGAGGGGCGATCCTACCTCTGCCCGAGCCGCTCGCGCAGGCGCAGGAGCCGCGGGTCGTCGCGGGCCGGGGCGAGCTCCGGGGCGTCGAGGAGCGCCGGGTCGGTCCAGCCGAGGGCGAGGGCCTCCTCGAGCTGCTCGAGGCCGTCGTCGACCTCGCCCCCCGCGACGAGGCAGCGCCCGAGCAGGGCCGCGAGGTCGGCCCGGCCGGGGTCGAGGGCGCGCGCGGCCGTGAGGAGGCGGCTCGCCGCGCGGAAGTTGTTTCCCTCCATGTGCGCGCCGGCCTCGCGGGCGAGCCGCTCCACCTGCGCGCGCTGCCCGCCGTCGCCCGGGCCGGCGAGGACGCGGTGGGCGCCGAGGGCCGCCAGGAGGAGGAGGCAGGCGAGGCCCCCGGCGGCGAGCGCCGCGCGGGCGACGCGCGTCAGGCCGCGGCGCCGCCCGGTCGCGGCGGCGCGGGTGCGCTCGCCGTGGAGGAAGCGGTCGAGGTCCTCGGCCAGGGCGGTCGCGCCGGGGTAGCGCCCCTCGGGCTCCTTGTCGAGGCAGCGGACGACGATCGCGTCGAGCGCGGGCGGCACCTCGGGGCGCCGCGCGCTGGGCTCGGGCGCGGGATGGTTGACGATCGCGGCGAACAGCTCGCCGTAGTTCGGCGCCTTGAACGGGGCCCGGCCGGTGAGGAGCTCGAAGAGGATCGCGCCCAGGGCGTAGACGTCGACCGCCGGCCCGACTTGCCCGTCCTGGCTGCGGACCTGCTCGGGGGCCATGTAGTAGGGGGTCCCGATCATCGTGCCGGTCTTCGTCAGCCGCTCCTCCTCGACGAGCTTGGCCAGGCCGAAGTCGATCAGCCGCGGCTGGCCGTCGGGGGCGACGATGATGTTCCCCGGCTTGAGGTCGCGGTGGACGACGCCGCCGGCGTGGATGCACGCCACGGCGTCCGCGACGCGCGCGATGATGCGGGCCGCCTCGGCCGGGTCGAGCGGGCCGGCCTTGAGCCGCTGCTCGAGGGTCTCCCCCTCGACGAACTCCATGACGATGTAGTGGAAGCCCTGGTGGGCCCCGGTCTCCAGGACCCGCACGATCCCGGGATGGTCGAAGCGGCGGGCGGCCTGCGCCTCGCGCTCGAAGCGCGCCACCTGCTTGGGGGTGGCCCGCTCGCCCGCCATGAGGACCTTGAGGGCGACGCGCCCGTCGAGGTCGGGGCGGCGCGCCTCGTAGACGATCCCCATGGCGCCGCGCGCCACCTCGGCCACGATCTCGAAGGGGCCGAAGCGCGCGACCGCGGCGCCGTCCGCGGTGAGGCTGTCGGCCTGGGCCACGACCGAGCCCTCGTCGAAGTCGGTCGCGGGGCCGAGGTCGTCGTGGCTGCTGCCGGTCGCGGTGTCCGCGGGGGCCGGCGCGCCGGGGAGCCCGGGGAGCTGGACGGCCGGCAGCCGTCGCGACGTGGGCGGCGGCTCCTCCAGCGGGATCGCCAGGGCGGTCGACCGGGCCGGAGCGCGGTCCGGCGTGCGATCCGGCGTGCGATCCGGCGTGCGATTCGGCGTGCGATCCGGAGCGCTGATGCCCCGGGCGCCGGTCTTCTTCTCCGGCCGGGCGACCGAGCGCGTCACGGCGCGGGCGTGGACCGGGCGCGGCTCCGCGGCGGCCTGCTGCGACTCGGTGAGCAGGCGGCGGCAGGCGTCGATCGCCGAGAGGCCTTCGCCGGCGCGGACGACGCGGTTGCAGGCGGGGCAGCGGACCTTCTGGCACCCGGGCTGGAGGAGGAAGTGGCGCCAGCAGCCGCCGCACGTGGCCAGGCGCTCCTTCACCCGCTGCCGGAGCGCCACGGCCGTGAGCAGGGCCAGCCAGCCCCGGTTCACGAAGACCTCGTCGAGGCTGCAGAACTGCCCCGCCCGGGCCAGGCGCTCGAGCTCGCCGTCGGCCTGCTCGAGCTGGGCCGGGGTCACCCCGCTGCTCTGGAGGAACCGGCGCATGAGGGTGTTCTCGGCGTCGCAGCGCGCGACGACGGCGCCGGTCGAGAGCTGCAGGTCGGCGGCGGTCACCAGCTCGCCGACGACCGGCCCCGGGACGCCCGCCTGCCGCAGCCCGAGCGCCAGACGCTCGCCGCCCTGGACCAGCTCGAGGACGCGCACGTACGCGGCGGCGTCCAGGGCCGACCGCTCGAGGGCGAGCTTCAGGACGATGACGTCTTGGTCGGTCAGCACCGCCTTCGCTTCTAGCTCCCGTCTCCCGTCAGCGCGACCCCGTTCGCTCACGATGGTTTCGTCTCATGTCCAGTGGCGGACTCGCGAAACGCAACTGGGCTGGCCGCACCCATTCGGATCACGTCATGGAAGTGTAAGTGACACACTCTCCGTTCGTCGAGGTTTGGCCGACCCGTTGCTCAGGGTGAGACGTCGCGCCGGACCACCGGCCAGGAAGGTCAAGGATGAAGCGCACGCTCCTCGTCGCCGCCCTGTTGGTCGCCGTCGTCCCCCTCTCCGCCTGCAACCACAAGCGCAAGCAGCACAACCGGGAGGGCTCGTCGACGACGTCGGCCGTGACCTCGCAGCCCAACAACAACGGCGGCGGCGGGACGGTCGGCCTCCAGGGGATCACCTCCGTCAGCCCGAACACGGGCTCGGTCTTCGGCGGCGACGCCGTGACGATCACGGGCCAGGGCTTCGTCGCCGGCTCGACGGTCGAGTTCGGCTTCGCCCAGGCCACCAACGTCGTGGTCGCCTCCTCGACCCGGATCACCTGCACGACCCCGCCCGGCACGGCCGGCCTGGTCGACGTGGTCGTGGTCCTGCCGACCAACCAGGCCCTGCGCCTGAACAACGGCTTCACCTACGACCCGAACGGCGGCCCGCTGGCCCGCGTCGCCGACTACGGCGACCCCAACGGCGAGGAGCAGGAGCTCGTCGAGCTCATGCAGCGCGCCCGGCGCGACCCCGTCGCCGAGGCCGGCCGGATCAACCGGACCCGCGGCACGAACCTCGACTTCTCGATCTACGCCGTCCGCCCGCCGCTCTCGCACAACGGCTTCCTCGAGGAGGCGGCCAAGTTCCACGCCAATGACATGGCGACCCGCGGCTTCTACGGCCACGCCAGCCCGGAGGGCAAGAACGCCAACGGCCGCATCCTCGACACGGCCTACGACCTCAACGACTACTTCGGCACCAACCCGGCGATCAACCTCACCGAGAACATCGGCAAGGGCACGGGCGCGGCGCCGGGCAACTCGCTCACGAACCCCCAGGACGTGCACGACACGTTCATGATCGACCTCAACGTCGCCGGCGCGAAGCACCGGCAGATGATCCTCGGCCACGGCCAGTTCTCGCGCTACCGCGAGGTCGGCGTGGGCTACCTGCACCGCGCGCCGAGCGACTACGTGGTCCAGGAGTTCGCCTTCACCAAGCGCGACCGGCCGTTCCTCGTCGGCGTCGCCTACGAGGACCGCTCGGGCGACAGCGTCTGCCGCGCCGGCGAGGGCCGCCCGGGCGTCACGGTCACCCTGTCGCACGCCTCGGGCTTCTCGATCAGCACCCAGACGAAGTCGGCCGGCGGGTTCGCGTTCGAGGTGTTCGTGCCGGGCGTCTACACGCTGACGATCGACGGCCGCTCGACGAACGTCTCGATCCAGAGCGACAACGTCAAGGTCGACCTCCGCAACGGGGCGATCCTGGCCAACTAGCTGACACACGTCCCCCCCGACACGGCGCGCGCGGCGACCCTCGCCGCGCGCGCCGCGCTTCCGGAGGGGTCACGCGCGTCCCGCCGCGGCTCGATCGGACGCGGGTTCTGGCCTGGCGCCCCCCTTGCGGGCTCCCCTCGACGAGGAGGACGCCCGTGGCCGTCGACCGCGAGTTCCTGCAGGACCTGATCCGCCGCGCGCTCACGGAGTGGGCCGGCCCCCCGGCGGTGGCCGAGGCGGAGGGCGGGCGCGCCGTGCTGCACCCGGTGTGGCTGTCGGTCAGCCAGATCCACGAGCGGATCAAGTCCCACGCGACCCAGCTGCCCGGGGTGGGCAAGGACCAGGTCAACCGGATCACCCGGGTGCAGCTCCAGGACGAGCTGCGCGCGATGAAGGACATCCGGCGGCGCGACCTGAACACGCCGACCGAGGCGTACGCCCTCGGGACGTAGGGGCTGCGCCCTGCGGCCCGCCGAGGACCGTCAGCGCGCGATCTGCGCGATCAGGTCGTACTTCGTGATGATCCCCAGCCGCCCGACCGGGTCGCGCACGAGGACGGCGGGCGTGTCGGGCTGACGGAGCAGCGTGGCCACCTCCTCGAGCGGCGTGTCGGGCGCCACGAGGGGGAACGGCCGCTGCATGAGCTCGGCCACCGGGACCTTCGCCGGGTCGCGCTGCTCGACGATCAGCTCCACGAGCTGCGCCTCGAGCACGCTCCCGCGCACCTCGGCGCCGTCCTCGACCACCGGGATCTGCGAGACGCTGTGCTCCTTCATCAGCTGGAGCGCGCGCGCCGCGGGGGCGTCCGGCGTGACCGAGACCACCCCGGGGCTCTTCTTGGTGCGGATCAGCTCGTGGGCCGTGATGCTGAACTGGCTCTCGAGCATGCCGTTCTCGCGCAGCCAGGTCTCGGAGTAGACCTTGGACAGGTAGCGGAGGCCGTGGTCCGGGACGAGGACGACGACGACCTTCTCGGGGCCCAGGTCCTCGCGCCGCGCGTATTCGAGCGCGCCCCACACCGCCGCGCCGCCGGAGCTGCCGGTGAAGATCCCCTCCATGCGCGTCAGCTTGCGGGCCGTGCTGTAGCACTGCAGGTCGGAGATCCGCAGCATGTCGTCCATCACCGTCAGGTCGCAGGTCGTCGGGTAGAAGTCCTCGCCGATGCCCTCGACCAGGTAGGTGTGCGGCTCCACGTCGACGCCGCGATGGAACTTGTCGTAGTACATCGACCCCTCGGGGTCGACGCCGACGATCTTCACCGCCGGCTTCTTCTCCTTCAGGTAGCGGCCGATCCCGGTGATCGTGCCGCCGGTGCCGGCGCCGGCCACGAACACGTCGATCTGACCGTCGGTGTCGCGCCAGAGCTCGGGCCCGGTCGTGAGGTAGTGGGCCTTCGGGTTCGACTGGTTGAAGTACTGGTTCGGGTGCCAGGCGCCCGGGATCTCGCGGGTCAGCCGCGCGGCCACGGAGTAGTAGGAGCGCGGGTCCTCGCGGGTGACGGCGGTCGGGCAGGTGATCACCTCGGCGCCGTAGGCGCGCAGGACGTCGATCTTCTCGCGCGACATCTTGTCGGGCATGACGAAGATGCAGCGGTAGCCGCGGGTGATCGCGGCGAGCGCCAGGCCGACGCCCGTGTTGCCGCTCGTGCACTCGACGACGGTGCCCCCCGGCTTCAGCTCGCCGCTCTGCTCGGCGTCGAGGAGCATCTGCAGCCCGATGCGGTCCTTCATGGACCCGCCCGGGTTCATGTACTCCACCTTCACGAGGACCTGGGCGCGGACCCCCCACTGCTCGGGGAGGCGGTTCAGGCGCACCAGGGGCGTGTTGCCGATGGCCTCGCAGATGTTCGCGGCGACCTTCATCGAGCGCTCCTGCAGGGGGGCGCAGCCCCGGACACGGGCTGCCGCCGACATGATCCCAGACGCGGCCGGCCCGGCAAGGCGAGGGCCCACGAAGCAGGTCGGCCGCGTCCGGTTTCGCCGGGCCGCGGCCTGCCTTGCCTGAGGGGGGGCGCGATGCTAGTCTCTCCACGTCCTGAACCCTTGCGAGCCCAATGGCTTGCAGCAGGAGCCCCATGGCGCAGGTCACGCGGCAGTCGCGCAAGGATGAGCTCTGGCACGAGCTCCAGCGCGTCCGTCAGGCGGCCGAGGCGCAGCGGGCGGTGCTCGAGGGCGAGGCGACGCGCCTGCGCGACGAGAACGAGCGCCTGCAGGAGCGGGCGCGCTTCGTCGAGGAGCTGTCCGAGCGGGTCCGGGCGGCCAACGAGAAGCTCGAGATCCTCACGTCGCTGACCAAGGAGCTGGCGTCGTTCGACGTCGACGGCGTGCTCGCCGTCTCGGTGCAGCGGATCCCCTACCTCGTCGGGGCGCGCTTCGCGTCCGTCTACGTGCTCGACCCGGCGCGCGAGGAGCTGCACCTCAAGCACCACACCCACGGCCGCGAGATCGACCGGGTCGTGGACCTGAACGCCAACCCGAACTCGCTCATGGCGCGGGCCGTGCGCGGGCGCAAGGTCCTGTGCATCGACGACCTCACGAGCTGGACGCCGCCGACCGGACAGACGCCGGAGCGCCCGCACCAGGAGCGCTACCAGACGTCGTCGTGCATCGTGGCCCCGCTGATCGCCGCGGGCGAGGTGCAGGGCGTCCTGAACCTCGCCGACCGCTTCGACAACCACCCGTTCGACGAGGGGCAGTTGGCGCTCATCCGTCAGGCGCGCGACCTCGTGGCCGTGTCGCTGCGGAACGCCCGCCTGTTCGACGAGGTGCAGCGCGCGGCGCGCACCTGCAGCCTCACCGGACTCATGAACCACCAGGCGTTCGTCGAGGCGCTCGAGGCCGAGGCGCGGCGCGCGGAGCGCTACGACAAGCCGCTGGCCCTGCTCGTGTGCAACATGCGGGGGATCCGGCTGCTCAACGCCAACCACGGGCACCAGGCGGGCGACGCCGTCCTGCTGCAGGCGGCCCACGTCCTGCGCCACAACACGCGGAACGTGGACGTCGCCGGCCGCATCGGCGGGAGCGAGTTCGGCCTGATCCTGCCCGAGCTCGACCGCGCGGGCGCGGTCGTCCTGGCGGAGCGCCTCGGCCGGCTGCTCACGGGGACGCGGTTCATGATCGGCTCGGACACGTGCATGGTCCCGGCGACGCTGGGGCTGGCGGTGTACCGCCGCGGGATGGCCGGGCCGGACCTCCTGCGCGAGGCGCTGGAGGCCGTCGATCGGGGCCGGGCGCGCGACCTGCTCGTCGGGCTGCGCGACGACTGAGGGGGAGAGCTCACCGTGTGGGACTACAAGGTGATCGCCGGGCGCTACTCGCTGGACGGGGCCGACGTCGTCGTCGAGAACCCCCTGGGGCGGGGCACCCTCCAGCGGATCCTCGACCACTACGGCAACGAGGGGTTCGAGATGGTCTCGTCGCACTATGACGGGATCAACCGCGAGGTCGTCGTGCTGCTGAAGCGCCCGCGCGGCGGCGCGCCCACCGCCGCCTACGGCCCCGGCGCCGCGGTCGCGTCGTCGGTGGGCACCGTCGGGCGCGCCGCCGCCGTCGACCCCGACATGCCGGCGAGCCGCCGCGGCGGCGCGCCCGGCGCGCAGCAGGGCGGCCGGCGCCGCACGAAGGCCGACCTCGACCGCCTCGCCAGAGACGACTAGACGGCTGCGGCCGCGGATGCCGGGCGCTGCCGTTCGTCGGGCGCCGCGCTGCCGCGCGGCACCCGACCGCTCAGGCTCGGCTCGGCGGCCTTCGCTCGCCTTCGCGCGGCAACACCCGGCCTCCGCAGCCTCGCCTGGCTCTTGGCTGCGTTCCTCCCGGAGCCAATGAGGCGGGCTGACGCGACGTCGGGAGGAGGCAAGAGGACCATCCTTCAGTCGTCGTAGTCGTCGTCGTCGTCGGCCGCGGCGGCCTTCTTGCCCGCCTCCGGCGGGCGGTAGGTGCCGAGCGAGAGGGCCAGGCGCTCGGGCGGGCCGGGCGGGAGGTAGGGGCCGGAGTGCTCGAGGCCCTTGCCCTTGTCGAGGACCTTCACCATGCCGCGCGCGTAGGACGCCCACGGGTTGCGCGGGACCTCGCCGAGGATCCGCCGCAGCGTCCGGCGGCCGCGCTCGAGGTCGGCCTCGTTGCGCGCGATCTCGACCGGGAGCTGCGTCTCGAGGCGCAGCTCCGCCTCCTCCGCGGCCCGCTTCTCCGGATCGGGGCGCGGGTCGCGCCCGGCGCTGTGATACGGGCGGTAGGGCTCGGGCGAGCCCATGCAGCCGGTGAGCAGGGCGGCGGCGCCGAGGGCGACGAGGGCGGGGACGCGGAGCATGGACCCTCCAGGCGGGCGGCCGTCGCGCGCGGCCGGTCGGCGTGGGACCGACGGGCCGCGATCATAGCGGACCGCGTCGGGCCGCAGCAAGCGGTTCACCGGGGGGCGCGCGCCCGGACGGCGGCCAGGAACGCCTCGATCCGCGCCGGCTCGACGCGCCACGAGCCGAGGGGCGGGTCCGGGTGGTGGCCGTGCCAGTCGGAGCCGCCGGTGACGAGGAGGTCGTGCTCGCGCGCGGCGCGCTCGATCCGCTCGAGGAGGCCGCCCTGGGCGTGCGGGCGGTAGACCTCGAGACCGTCGAGGCCGAGGGCCAGGAGCGGCGCGAGGTGGTGGTCGAGGTCGTGGTGCGTCGGGTGGGCCAGGACGACGAGCGCCCCCGCCTCGCGCAGGGCGGCCACCGCCTCCGCGGCGTCGACGACCGCCGGCGGCGGCACGCGGCGGTCGCCGAGGAACCGCTGGAAGGCGTGGCGGTAGGTCTTCGCCTTGCCGCGGCGCACGAGCGCCGCGGCGACCTGGTTGCGGCCGACGTAGGCGTCGGGGGCCCGGCCCGGGGCGACGTCGTCGAGGCCGAGGTGGACCTGCTCGTCCTTCGCCAGGCGGCGGAGGATCGCCTCGATCTGCGCGCGCTTGGCCAGCCGGTTGTGCCGCGCGGCGGCCGCCAGGCGCGGCGCGGCGGGGTCGAGCCCGTAGCCGAGCAGGTGCACGTTGCCCTGGGGGCCGCCGCGCACCCTCGCCGTGAGCTCGATCGCCGGGATGACCTCGAGGCGCACCTCGCCGCCGGCCACCTGCTGCGTCGCCGCCGCGCGCAGGGCGGCGACCCCGTCCACGGCGTCGTGGTCGGTGAGGGCCAGCGCCGTCAGGCCGGCGCGCGCGGCGCGGGCGGCCAGCTCGGCCGGGGCCAGGAGGCCGTCCGACACGTCGCTGTGGAGGTGCAGGTCGCAGGTGCCGTGGCGGGGGGCGGGGGCGATCATCGCGGCGTCGGCGCCGGCGCCGGCCCGCGGTCGACCGCCTCGCGCACGCGGCCCCAGTCGACCGCGGCCACCTTCTCGCGCACCTCGGGGTCGCCGAGGAGCGCGTGCACGCGCGGGTCGAGGAGCAGGCCCTTGAGGTCGCGCCGCTCCCAGGCGGCGCGCAGCTCGGGGTCGCCGGCCAGCGCCTGCACGCGGGGGTCGCGCGCGAGCGCGGTGAGCTCGTGGTGCCCGGCGAAGGCCTCGAAGCGCCGCGGGTCCTCCTGCACGAGGCGCGCGATCTCGCGCATGTCGCGCACCTTCACGGCCAGCTGGTACTCCGCGAACTGCCGCAGGACCGGGTCCAGCTCGCGCACGAACAGGGCGCCCGCGTACGAGTCCTCGACGGAGCGCGCGAAGCGCGACTCGTAGCCCAGCCGGTCCGCGTAGAGCGCCACGCCGAAGAGGATGTAGCCGGTGAGCGCGCCCTTGACGAGCCCGAGGAGCGCGCCGAGGAGCTTGTCCGACCAGTAGAAGATGCCGCGCGAGCTGACGACCTTGTCGGTGAGCAGCGTCACCGGCCCCTTGGTCGTGTCGCCCGAGATCGCGTCGGCCAGCCCCTCGGCGCCCGCGTCCAGGCGGTCGTCGACCCCCTTGCCCCGGAGCTTCTTCAGCAGCAGCCGCCCGAGGAGCGCCGTGACGAAGAACGCCGCCACCCACACGCCCACGACCGCGACCACCTCGGCCGCGAGCACCGGAACGCCCAGCTTGCTCGCCAGGGCGGCGCCCGCCGGCACGCGCGCCGTGCGGGCCACGGAGATCCCGACGAGCAGGGCGACGAGCTGCACGACCTCCTTGTAGAAGCCGCGGCGCGCGCCGAAGACGACGGCGTAGAAGACGACGATGGCGAAGACCAGGTCGGCCATGCGGAGGGGGATGGTAGCAGACCGGCGCGGGGCTGGGCGCGGGGCTCCGTCACCCTCGGGGATCCCGACGGCCACGGGTAAGGGAGGAGCCACCGACACCAGCGCCAGGCCGGGCGAGGACGGTGAGGACGAGCGGGCCAGCGGATCGGCGGGACCCTTGCGATCGCTGCCAGCAGACGCCACACCGCAGGTGGGGGGGGACTCTCATGCGCCCCTTCGACCGCCTCGCGGCGTGGCTCCGTGGTGCCACGCGCGGCGTGGCGGCCGCCGCCCGGGACGCCGCAAGTCTCGCCGGCGTGGCCCTCGGCGCCGCGCTGGACCTGCGCCGTGACCAGGCCGCGCTCCTGGCCGAGAACGCGCTCCTTCGCCAGCAGCTCGCCGCGGCGGTCCGCCAGCTCGAGCGCGCGCGGCCCTCGCGCCTCGAGCGCCTGTCGCTGGCGCTCCTCGGCCGCGCCGTGGACTGGCGAGCGCGCGGCGCGCTCCTGCTCGTCACACCGGACACGCTGGTGCGCTGGCAGCGCGCCGGCTGGAGCCTCCTCTGGCGCTGGCGCAGCCGTCCCCGCCGGCGGGGCGCGGCCGCAGCTCCCGGCCGAGACGCGCGAGGCGATCGTGCGCATGAGCCGCGAGAACCCGCGCTGGGGCGCGAAGCGGGTCCTCGGTGAGCTCGAGAAGCTCTCCCTCCGCGCGTCGAAGCGCACCGTGCAGCGGCTCCTGCGCCGCGAGCGGCCGCGACCGCCACGCGCCGGGCAGGCGTGGGCGACGTTCGTCCGGAACCACCTCGGGGGGACCTGGGCTTGCGACTTCTTCACCGTTCCCGTGGGGCTGTGGTCGACGCTGTACGTGTGGTTCGTGCTCGACCTGGGCACGCGGCGCGTGCTGCACTGGAACGTCACCGACGCCCCCACCGACGAGTGGCTCGCGCACCAGGCCCGCGCCGTGACCGACTTCGCCCAGGGGCCGCGCTACCTGATCCGCGACCGCGACGGCAAGTTCGGGCCGCGCTTCGACGCCGTGTTCGAGGGCTGTGGCACGAAGATCGTCAAGACCCCGCCGCGCACGCCCGTGGCGAACGCCTTCGCCGAGCGCTTCGTCGGCTCCACACGCCGAGAGGTCTTGGCGCACCTGATCGTGCTCGGCGAGGACCACCTGCGGATCCACATGGCGCGCTGGGTGGCGCACTACAACGGCCAGCGGCCCCACCAGGGCCTCGGTCAGCGGATCCCCGCCGAGGTGGGCGCCCCGAGGTCGCGCCCCGCGACGGGAGCGATCCGCTCCGTCCCGGTCATGGGCGGGCTGTCGCACCACTACGAGCGCGCCGCCGCGTAGCACCTCGCCCAGGCACCTTTCTCGCGTTGCGCGCCGATCGCGCGAGCGCGCCGGTCCGTACGCGCGGTGCGCCCTTCGGGCTCGAGAGCGTGGCCGCGTCCTCAGGGCCGTGCAACCGCGCCATGACGCGCCACTCGCCGGATCTCGGCCGGGCGGAGCGCACGACCCGTGGCTCCGATCGGCGACACGCCCATGCACGCGCTCGTGCACCTGGGGTCGCGCGAGGTGTACGATCTCGTGCGGTAGCCCCCACACAGGGCACCTCAGTGACGCTTCCGACTCGGCGTCACTGACCAGCACCATCACGATCTGCTCGCAGAACGGGCAGTGCAGGGAGAGGGCGCTACCGCCCGCCTTCACGGTTCGAGCTACCTTTTTCGCGTCGAGTCCCTCGGCGTCGAACCCGCGCTCGCACTTGGTACAGGTCAGCATGACGGCGGCGGTCACCGCTTCTTGGCGGCGGGCTTCTTCTTGGGGGCGGGCTTCTTTCTGGGTGGTTTCTGGCCGCGCGACTGCGCAGCGGGGGACATCGCTCCGACGGCCCACGCTCCAAGGGCGCTCACCGCGTCCTCGAAACCTTGCGCATCGGCAATGTCTTCAAGCCACTCCTCGGCACCGTCGGGGTCGTCAATGAGGTTGCACGCGCAGACAACCAGGCCGACGGCATCCCTCGCGGGTCTCGGGATCTTGGAGTTCTTGTCGTTGAACCCAAGATCACGCATGAAGTAGGGGTAGCGATTGCGCGTGTCGAATCGGGCCCGGAACTCAGCCGGAGGCGGTGAGAGAGGGCCATCGTCTACGAGCCGGTCAATCAGGTCGAGCATCAGCCGGGGAGCAGTCTCCATGGGGTACGCCTTTTCCCATGTCGGGAGACCCTGATGAGCGAGGAGGCTCGCAAACCTTGTGCAGATCTCTTGCCCCCACTCAGTCCATAGCCCGGACAGCCATGCCTGTGGATCGTCGGGCCGACGCGGTGCCTTCTTGCCGAGGACGTTCGACGCGCCCGGTCGACCGCAGTAGGAGGCGAGGCGCAGTCGCTCGGGAGTCATCAGACCCGATCGAAGTGCCTCATTGAGGTAGGCGGCCTCGTCGGAGGCTGCGCCGCTCTCCCTGAACGCTCGCTCCAGGTCGCGAAGCTTGATGTCAGCCATCAGGGCCCTCTCATGACTGCTGCGCTACCCGTGTGGCGAATGGCGTGGACGTTGAAGGGAACCAGCTGGACTTGGAGCCCACTGTAGTGGTGAGGAGTTAGCTGGTTCGCGGAGAGCCAGTCCTTCACCCCGGTCTGGCTCCAGTCCGTGCGGCCCTGGAAGCCGGTGCGGTTCCACCGTCCGGCGAGCGCGCGATGGATGAGAGGCATGTCGGCATCATGCACCCCGCTCATACCCCTAACACGATAGGTGCTGTGCGACCATCGCGCGAAGTTGGGGGTTCCCCGGACGAAGGGGATGGCCTCTCCCGCCTTGAGCCCGTAGTCGGCGGGATTGCTCGGCTTGTGTGAGCTTGCGGGGTAAAGGTCCAGGGTCGTTGCGGCCAATGGGTCCACCGCGATTGCGGCCAATGGATCCACGGTCGTTGCGGCCAATGGGACCACGACGGTCTCGTTGCTTGCCCTGACGGTCGTTACGCGGCTTGTCAGGGGTCACCGGGACCCTCCTCGGCCACGCCGAGAGGGCCCATGAGCAAGCCGAGGATCGACATGCACCGCCTGCAGGAGCTGGTGCGGCTTCACCGCAAGGGGGTCGCGCCGACGGAGGTCGCGCGCCTGCTGCGCATGAGCCGCAAGACGGAGCGCGCGTACCGGAGGGCGCTGAAGAAGGCCAAGCTGCTCGAGGGACCGCCGGAGGAGATACCTCCGCTCGAGGAGCTGCAGGAGGCCGTGGAGCGCGTCCTGCCGCCAAGGACGCCGCCGCAGCAGGAGGTCGACGGCGGGGCGCTGGAGACCGGATCGAGGAGCTGTTGACGAAGGGCAAGCAGCCCAAGGTGATCTACGACGTCCTGTGCCGCGAGCAGGGCAAGGACTTCGTGGCCAGCTACGACGCGGTCTACCGCCTCGTGCGGCGGCTCCGGCGCGAGCGGGGCGTGCGGCCCGAGGAGGTGGCGATCCCCCTCGTCACGCGTCCGGGGCTCCAGGCCCAGATCGACTTCGGCTACGTGGGCAAGGTGTTCGACTCCGACACCGGGCGCGTGCGGAAGGCCTGGGTGTTCGTGCTCACGCTCGCGCACAGCCGGCACATGGTCGTCCGCCTCGTGTTCGACCAGTCGGAGGCGACCTGGCTCCGCTGCCACGTCGAGGCCTTCGAGGAGCTGGGCGGCGTCCCCGAGTTCCTGGTTCCGGACAACACCAAGGCGGCGGTGATCCGGCGGGCGTTCGCGCTCGACGAGGAGACGACCCTGAACCGCAGCTACCGGGAGCTCGCGCGGCACTACGGGGCCATGATCGACCCGACGCCCGTGCGCGACCCGAAGAAGAAGGGCCGCGTCGAGTCCGGGGTGAAGTACGTCAAGCGCGGCCACTTCGCGACGCGCGAGCTGGAGACGAGCGACGCGATCACCGAGCGGCGCGAGCTGCAGCGCTGGGTCGTCGCCGGCGCGGGGGGGCGCCCCCCCGGCACGACCCGCCGGCGGCCGCGCGAGGCGTTCGAGGCGGAGGAGCGCGCGACGCTGAAGCCGCTCCCCGCGTCGCGCTTCGAGCTGCGGCGCTGGGCGAAGGCCACGGTCCACGACGACAGCCACGTGCGGTTCGAGCGGGCGTTCTACTCGGTGCCGTTCGTCCACCTGCGGCAGGAGGTCATGGTCTGCGGCACCGCGACGAGCGTGCTGATCTACCTCGACGGCCGGCGGCTGGCGACGCACGCGCGGGTCGGCGCGGGGCGGTGGACACGGTCGAGGAGCACCTGCCCGAGCACCGCGCGCCCTACCGGCACCGCGACCCGGCGTTCTGGCAGCAGCGCGCGGACGCGATCGGCGCGCGGGGGCCTTCGTGCGCGCCGTGCTGGAGCAGGACGAGGTCCTGAGCCACCTGCGCCAGGCGCAGGCGGCCGTGCTGATCCTCGAGCGAGCGCCGCGCGACGGGCCGAGGCCGCCAGCCGGCGCGCGCTCCACTTCGGCAACCTCTCGCCGAAGGCGCGAGGAGATCCTCGCGCGGGGGCTCGAGGAGGGCCTGGACGGCGAGGCCGACGAGCGCGCTCCGGACGCGGCCCCGCCCGCGCGCCGCGCTTCGCGCGGACGCCGGCGGAGCTGGTGGCGCGCGCCCGAAGTCGCATGAGCCTGGGCGACGAGCGCGCGAGCTGCTGAAGCGGCTCCGGCTGGCGGTGCTGGACTCGCTTCGAGGCGCGCCTGCTCCAGGCGGCCGAGGATCGCCTCGAGCCGCAGGAGTTCCTCTATCGGCTCCTGTCCGACGAGGTGGCTCGGCGTGACCGGCGGCAGCTCGAGCTGCGGCTGCGGCGCGCGTCCTTCGAGCAGGAGAAGGTGCTGGAGGACTTCGACTGGAGCTTCCAACCCGCGCGTGCCGCGCGGGCAGGTCGAGCTGGCGACGTGCCGCTTCGTCGCGGAGAAGCGCGACGTGGTGTTCGTCGGCGCGACCGGGGTGGGCAAGTCCCACCTCGCCCAGGCGCTGGGGCACCAGGCCTGCCGCGCCGGCCACTCGGTCCGCTACGTGGCGGCCGCGGACATGCTGAAGGAGCTGCGCGCGGCCCGGGCGGACGAGAGCTACGAGCGGGCGCTGCGCGGCCTCGTGCGGCCGGACCTGCTGATCGTGGACGACCTGGGCTTGCGCCCGCTGCGCGGCGACGAGCCCCAGGACGTCTACGAGGTGATCCGCCAGCGCTACGAGCGGGGCTCGACGATCTGGACGAGCAACCGCGCGCTGGAGGAGTGGCCGGGGCTCTTCCTCGACCCGCTGCTCGGCAGCGCGGCGGTCGACCGGCTCCTGCACCACGCGGACGTGCTCGTGCTCGAGGGGGACACGGGGCGGAATCCGCCGCCGGGCAAGGCGCGGCCGCGCGCGGGAGTGCCGCCGTCGCAGCCGTCTTCCCCCGTGGGCTCCGAGCGCGAGGAGGTGGCGCCATGAGCTCGGCCATGGACGACCGCCACGACCTGGCACGCCGAGCGCGCGCCGCGACGGGGCTCAACCAGCGCGCGTTCGCCCGCCTGCTCGGCGTCAACGCGACCAGCGTCAACGCGTGGGAGCGCGGCAACCGCAACCCCGCGCGGCGGACGCGGGTGCTGCTCCGGCTGATCTGCGCCCTGCCGGAGCGCTGCATGGAGGTCCTGCTCGGCGAGGAGGAGGTGACCGGCGGAGGCGGTGCGCAGGTCGCCGAGGAGGGCGAGCATGAGAGCGCTCCGGACGCGAGCGGGACCGACGTCAGGACCAGGATCCAGGCCGCCGCCCGCCAGCTCGGCGGGGGCCGCGAAGTCGTGTCGCTCGACGACCTCCGGCTCGCGCACGAGCTGAAAGGGCTGCCGCGGGTGGAGCTCGACCGCCGCCTCCTCGCCCTCGAGGCCGGGGGCGAGCTCTCGCTGACCCCGGCGCTCTTCCCTGCGCTCCTGAGGGAGGAGGAGCGCCGCGCCGCGGTGGACGACCCGGCCGCGGGCCGCTCCTCTTCCTGGAGCTGGCCCCGCCACCGGACTCGTAGGCGCGACCCTCGGCGGCGGCCGCGACCCACGCGCCGAGCGGCGCGGGGGCGCGCGGACAGCTCGCCCGCACCACACCGCCGCTCGGCACGCGGGCCGCTATGCCGCCGCCTCGACGCGGGCTGCGTGGTGGCTCGTCGGGAGGTGGTCTGACACTTCTCCCCCTCGCCCCCGCAGGAGCGGGGGCGAGGGGATGCCGGGGAGGCAGGGCGCCCCGGGGACCCACGCGCCGCCGCCGCGCCCTCCGGGACCACGCGCCGCCGCACCCCCCGGGACCACGCGCCGCCGCGCCCTCCGGGACCACGCGCTGCCGCGCCCTCGGACCCCGCGCCGCCGCCGCGCCCTCCGGGACCCGCGCCGCCGCCGCCCCCCGGGACCCCGCGCCGCCGCCGCGCCCCCGGGACCCGCCCGCCCCGCGCCCTCCGGGACCCCGCGCCGCCGCCGCGCCCCCGGGACCCGCGCCGCCGCCGCGCCTCGGGACCCCGCGCCGCCGCCGCGCCTCCGGGACCACGCGCCGCCGCCGCGCCTCGGGACCCCGCGCCGCCGCCGCGCCTCCGGGACCGCGCCGCCGCCGCCTCCGGGACCACGCGCCGCCGCCGCGCCCTCCGGGACCACGCGCCGCCGCCGCGCCCTCCGGGACCACGCGCCGCCGCCGCGCCCTCCGGGACCACGCGCTGTCGCGCCCTCGGGGCCACGCGCGCCGCCGCGCCTCAGGGACCACGCGCTGCCCCGGGCCGTCCCCGTGCTGAGCTGTCGCGACTAAGGAAGCACCAAAGACGCCGCAGCCCTCCCCGTCTGCTGGCCTGCGGAGGCTATGGGTAGGGCTGCGGCGTGCCCCTGCGCGGGCCCGAACCTACGACGAAGCTCGCATGGACCCATTGGCCGCAATGGGCATGGTCCCTATGGCCGCCACTTGACAGCTTGAACAGGCCGTGGCCGCGCTGCCCGACCCAGGTGCCGTCGCGAGGCAGCTGCCAGCCCTTAGGCTTCGTCCAGCCTCCCCGCCACATCCCAGTGCCCTTGCGCGCGTGGCGCATGAGGGCACGCATGCTGGTGTTGTGCACCAGCACGCCGGGCTGGCCGGCGGCGCCACTCACGTAGTAGGTGTGTACTTTGTCGCTCGCGACCTCGAAGTCCCCGTAGCGCCAGGGGTCCCCGGCGGGGCTGTGCGGTCCGAGAGCGTCGACGCGGGCCTCAGAGAACGACGACGGCCCGCCGCTCGAGGTCGAGGGGCGAGCCGTGGCCATGGTCGGGAAGCAGCAGAGCGCCGCGAGGACGACGAGCAGGGCGAGCGCGACGCGACGGGCGAGGTTCACGCCCGGGAGGATGACCCGCCGCCCTCGCCTGCGCTACGGCGCTCACGCTCCAGCGCCTCGACCGCGCGGTGGAGGTCCTTGCGGTCGACCGCGACGTAGTCCGTCGTCGTCGCGAGCGAGGCGTGGCCGAGCAGGCCCTGCACCGCCGTGATCGGGACGCCTTCGCGGACCAGGTGCGCCCTCGAGGCCGGGGGCGAGCTCTCGCTGACCCCGGCGCTCTTCCCTGCGCTCCTGAGCGAGGAGGAGCGCCGCGCCGCGGTGGACGACCCGAGCCGCGGGCCGCTCCTCTTCCTGGAGCTGGCCCCGCCACCGGACTCGTAGGCGCGACCCTCGGCGGCGGCCGCGACCCACGCGCCGAGCGGCGCGGGGGCGCGCGGGCAGCTCGCCCGCACCACACCGCCGCTCGGCACGCGGGCCGCTATGCCGCCGCCTCGACGCGCGCGGCGTCGTGGCTCGTCGTGAGGTGGTCTGACACCTCTCCCCCTCGCCCCCGCAGGAGCGGGGGGGCGAGGGGGAGAAACATGCCGGGGGAGGCAGGGCGCCCCGGCCGCCGCTGCGCCCTCCGGGACCAGGCGCCGCCGCCGCGCCCCCCCGGGACCAGGCACCGCCGCGGCGCCCTCCGGGACCAGGCACCGCCGCGGCGCCCTCCGGGACCAGGCACCGCCGCGGCGCCCTCCGGGACCACGCGCCGCCGCCGCGCCCTCCGGGACCACGCGCCGCCCGCCGCGCCCTCCGGGACCACGCGCCGCCGCGCCCCCCCGGGACCACGCGCCGCCGCCGCGCCCCTCGGGACCACGCGCCGCCGCCCCCCGGGACCACGCGCTGCCGCCGCGCCCCTCGGGACCACGCGCTGCCGCCGCGCCCCCCCGGGACCACGCGCTGCCGCCTCGCCCCCGGGACCACGCGCCGCCGCTGCGCCCCTCGGACCACGCGCCGCCCCGGGCCGCCCCGTGCGGAGCTGTCGCGACTACGGAAGCACCAAAGACGCCGCAGCCCTCCCCGTCTGCTGGCCTGCGGAGGCTGTGGGTAGGGCTGCGGCGTGCCCCTGCGCGGGCCCGAACCTACGACGAAGCTCGCATGGACCCATTGGCCGCAATGGGCATGGTCCCTATGGCCGCCACTTGACACCTGGGGCCCGGCGCCCTGGCCGTTCACCAGGGGCGCGGGCTTGTGCGGGCGGTTCGCTGCGTCGTCGGCCATCGCCGACGCCGAGACGGCGGAGCGCCTGGTCATGACGTGCATCGAGCTCGGCGCCGAGTCCGTCGGCCACCTCATCGTCCGCGACGCGATCCGGGGCGCCCTGGTGCGGTGGGCCGTGCCCGCATGAGCCACGGCACCTCGCGGGGCTCGACCGGCGACCCTGCGAAGCCGCAGGGGTTTTTGCCACGGAGTCCACAACTATCCGGTCGGCTTAGGCAGAGAGTCCAGGAAGCTCTCGTCGATTCCCAGGTGAGGGAACTTCTCGCCTAGCCGAGCAAGCACCATGCGTGGGGGGTGCCCTGGACTCTGAGAGGTGATCCGGCGGATGGACTCCTTGACCTCGTCGGCGGGTGCGCCGATCACAGCGAGGCAGACTGGAAGGAGCGACGCACCCGAGGCGACGTAGAGGTGGGCTCGGTCACTCTTGAGGTGCTCGATTAGCGCCGCCATCGTGCCGAAGTGGTCGAAGAACGCCGGTGTCACCTTGCGCAGGTGGTCCATAACAGGGCCGACAGACCGCTCGATGTCACTTCGGGTGCCGACCGCGAACGTGAGGTCTGGGGGCGTGAGATTGAGCGTCAGCGTACTGGCTGTCTTGTACGCCCTTTGGATGGCGGTACTCGCGGATCGTCGCTCGGGATCGATAGCGTTGAGCACCTCCTCGACCGCGTCGTACCGCACTGACACTCTTAGCCGCACGTCCCACTTCAACGCCTTCGGCCACTTGACCGCGTCGAAGGCGATGCTGCGCACGGGATCGTGATCCCGAGGAGATGAGAACTCAGCCGTCGCGCGGGACCCACGAGGGAAGCCGAGGTCCGCCATGGGCTTGGCGTATTTCTCCATGAGGGCGGTGTGGAGTTCCGATCTCTTCATGGCAACCGAGGGACGTTCCAGACAAACGTGGGTATGCCTCGGCCTTCGGTCACACGGTGCACCGTGCGGTTGGCGAGATCGCCGGCGCGCCTTCCGAAGAAGCGCCCCACTCCCTCGTTGAGCAGAAGGTCCTTGGTCTCCTGGAGGCCGGAGCGGACCGCACCGCCCGACTTCACTTCGATGCCGGCGAGCATCCTCGGATTCGCGCGATTCTGGAGCAAGTGGTCGACGATGCGCGTGCCACGTCGAGTAGCGACGTGCACCTGCGAGCCGACGAGGTCCCACTGCCCACCGAACCGCCGCGCGAAATCCCCGGTCAGGGTTTCCTGCATCTGGCCAATGCGTCGGTTCTCCGCGAGAGTCTTGTAGGCACGCGACCACCGCCGGTAACTCCAGCCCTGGGTTCCTGCGCGAGATTTGTATGCTGCCCAGGCCGCGCGTTTCGCCATCCAGGCCACGCTGCGGTTGTGAACCAGCACTCCCGGCTGGCCTTGCGCGCCAGAGACATAGTAGGTGTGCTCGCGCTCGACCTCGAAGTTGAAGGTCTGCGCCACCTCCTCGCGGACCTCGACTGCGAGGACCACGCCGGGGCGACCATCGTCGAGCATCAGCAGGTCGCCGACGCTCAGGTCGCCCGCGAGGCGCCAGCGTCGCTGGCTTTCCACCCACCACGGATGCCCAGGCGTGCAGCGGACGGTCTGCGCTGATGGAGGTTCGCCGTCCTCCCCGCCCTCGCCGTCGTCGCGCGAGCTGCCGACCGAGTGCCGCTCGCCTCGGCCGCGCTGGCCGACCGCCATGCACTCGACGCGGTCGAGCGGCGCCCAGGTCACGTCGACCACGGTGTCGGTGACGTTGCGGAAGGTCCGCACGACCTCGCGGTCGACGACCTCGCAGCGCGCCGGATCGCCCGCCTTCACGCGGTCGCCCGCGCGCACCTCCTCGATCGGCTTCCTAGTGCCATCGGCCATGGCGACGAGCGTGCCCGCGAGGAAGCAGTTGTCGAAGTCCTCACCCTCTTCGTCGTCCCACTCGTCGTCGCCGAGGGACCCCTGTTCGAGCTCGCCCATGACCCCGCGGGAGACCATTCTCCCGGCGATCTCCTGCGTTCCGCGTCTGAGGACCATGGCGCGGATCGTCCCCCCGGTGGGTCCACCCAGCAGATGCAGCGGTGCGGTCGCGCCTTCCAGAGCGGCCGCCTTTGCGGTGCTCCGCCAATCCCACTCGCCCGCAGTGAAACCAGCGGTGGTGTGCGCCTGTACACCCAGGTCCACTGCGCCGCCGATCATGGCGCCAGCGAAAGCCACGATCCCCGCCGCCAACAACGGTGGGATCTCCCCGGTGGGGTCGTTGAGCGTGACTGGGTTATTGCCCGCGAAGGTGTACGGGTTTCCGACGTTGTTCGGATCCCAGACCGGGTCGCGGCTCATGAAGCGGCCGGTCGCCGGGTCGAAGTAGCGCGCCCGGAAGAAGTAGAGCCCCGTCTCGGGGTCGAACCTCCTACCCTGGAAGCCGTACTCCAACCCGACGGCGGTCTGCGCGAGCACCTGGCCCGCCCCGTTGCGGACCTCCACGGCCCCGAAGTCGTCGTACCGGCGCCGCTCCACTATCCCGGACCCGTCCGTCACGGCGACGACGTTGAATCGTGCGTCCTGATGGACGAAGAAGGTCCCGGCGCCGAGCGGATGGGCGCCAGTGCGCTGGAACTGGATCAACTCGTCGACGTAGCCCGGCGCCCAAACGTAGGTCGCCATCGTGACGCCGTGCTCGTTCTGCTCCTCGACCTCCTGCGGCCCGTCCCAGAGCGAGCGCCGCTCCTGAGCGACCACGGTCCCGGTCGCGTCGAAAACCGTTCGATGGACGCGACGCCCGTCGGGCAGGTAGCGGTAGAGCGCCACCGGCCGCGACGCCGAACCGGCGCTCAGGAAGACTCCGGCCAACCGCCCCTTGAAATCATACAGATAGCTCCACGGGCCGTCGGCGATCAGGTTGCCGTTGTGGTCGTAGGTCCGCGCCGTCCCGGGCTCTCCCTCCGGCCCGATCCGGGTGTACTGGTGTAGCTCGTTCGAGGAGTACACCTCGTTCGTCGTCGCCCCGGCCTCGCTCGTTCGGGTCACCCGCGTCCGGTTGCCCACGAGGTCGTGCTGGTAGGACACCGCGCCCAGGCCTCGGGGCCCGTCCGCGAACGATCCCGTGACCAGGCGGTACACCGAGTCGTAGGTGAACGCGTCGATCGCTCCACCGACCTCGTGTCGCTCCTCCTGCGTCCGGTTGCCGACGGCGTCGTACCGATACGTCCTGTCCACCAGCGCGGGGCCGGAGGCCGGGAGGTCGCGCAGACGCGTCACGCGCTGCAGCGGGTCGTAGCCCTCCGCGCCGCTCGGTTCGAGGTAGCTGCGACGCGTCCCGTTGGCGTGCTGCCGCTGGAGCGGTCGCAGCCCGGAACCAGCCCATTCGAAGCTTGCGATCACGGGGGCGCCCGAGAAGGTGCCGCCGAGGAGTTGGCTCGGCCGGCCGGCGGGGTCGTGCGTCCAGGAGAGCGCCCGGCCCGGCGTGATCAGCTCGAGCCGCTTGCCGTCGGGCGTGTAGCGGCTCCGCACGACCTGACCGTGCTGCCGCTCCTCCACTACTCGTCCGAGGCTGTCGTAGGTCCACTCGCACGCATCCTGCTGGGTCGGCGAGAGGTGCGAGCTGGCTCGGACCAGCCGCGACAGACCGTCATAGGCGTAGCTCTCGCCCGTCGCCCCGGCGACGCCAGGACCGTGCTGGACGGTGCAGCCGACGAGCCGGTTCAGCGCGTCGAAGGTGCGAAGAACCATGGTCCCATTGGGGTCCCGGGTGGCGAGCGGGTTGCCGTTGCGGTCGTACTCCAGGACCGCGTGCTCGCGCCCCAGCGCGTCGCGCACCTTCGTCCGACGCCCCAGCGCGTCGTGCTCAAAGGTGGTCGCGCGCCCATGCGAGTCGATCACCCGCGTCAGCCGGCCGTCACGGTCGTACTCGTAGGTCACGGTGATCGCGGCGACGGGCGGTCCCTGCCCCGTGCCGCCCTCACGGAGCTCCCGCACCTCCTGTCGCACCCGGTCGAGCCCATCGTGGGACCACGTGCGCACGTTGCCCAGGGCGTCCGTCTGGAGGACAAGGCGTCCGCGGCGGTCGTACTGCAACGTCGTGCTATGGCTGGCGCCGTCCACGACCCGCGACGGACGATCGAGGCGGTCGTACTCGTAGGCTGTGGTGAACGTCCGTGTGGGCACGAGGCCGCCCGTGGCCTCCTCGATCGATCGCACGGCCGTCCGGTTACCGTTGGCGTCGTGGTCCTGCTCAACTCTTCCACCGGGGGAGAACACGTGCGTGACCCGGCCCGCCCCGTCGTAGACCGTCACGGTCATGCGTCCGTCGGGCTCTGTCACGCGTACCGGGCGGGAAGCGGGGTCGTACTCCACCCGGGTGGTCACGAGCGACTCGATCGGTCCTCCGGGTCCGAGCAGCAGCGCGGCGTCCGAGCGGTACGGGCGGTTCAGCTCGTCGTGGTCGACGCGCACCTCCGCGAGGAGCACCGGCGCGTCGGTCGGCCTGGCTGGGGGATGGCCGAAGCGCCGGGTACGAACGGCGTTGCCAACGGGATCGAACGTCTGCTCGACCCTGCCACCCAGCGGGTCCGTCGTGATGACCAGCCGGTCGTGTCCGTCGTACGTGAACGTCGTGGACTGGCCCCGGCCGTCCGTCACCCGGGTCCGGTTGCCGTTCCCGTCGTAATCGATCGTCGTCGACGAGGCCTCGGGCGTGCGGAACCCGTGGGTGACCCTGAACGGCAGGCCGCTTCCGTCGTACTCCGTCCGGACCTGATGCCCCTCCGGAGAGACCACCTCGACCAGCCGGCGGCTCTCGTCGTACAGGTAGCGTGTCGTCAGGATGGTGAGCGCGTCCACCTGGACGCGCAGCTCCCGGAGGTCGCCTAGGACGTCATACACGTAGGTGCGCTCGAGGTACGTCCCTGGCGACAAGCCCGCCTCCGCGCGCGTGCGCACGAGGCGGCCGTCGAGGTCGTACTCGTGGAGCGTGGTGAGGTCGAGGCCCGCCTCGCCTCGGCCCTGGACGATCGAGACGAGCTCGTTCAGGGCGTTGTAGGTCAGCTCCGTCCTCACGCCGCGCGGATTGGTGACGGCCGTCAGATTGCCGCGCGGGTCGTACTCATACGTCGTCGTCAGGGCCAGACCGTCGGCGTCGGTCACCTGCCGGCTCACGTACCCGCCCTGGTACTCGAAGCGTGTGACGCGCCCGAGCGGGTCGATCGACTCCGTCACCTGCCCGTGCTCGTTCCACCGGGTCCGGGTCACGACCGGCTGCCGGGTGGAGACGCCGCCCTGAGCCGTCAGCGTGGGGCTGGGACGGATCGTGCGCACGACGTCGCCCCGGGCGTGCGTCGTGACGCCGTCGCCGTTCTGGTCCCCCAGGCCGCGAGGGATCCCCGGCAAGTTGATCCCGAAGAGCTGGGCCTCGAGCAGGTCGCCCGACGACTCCTGATAGTCAAAGAGGTAGCGGATCGTGTAGCGATCGGGGTCCGAGACGGGCAGGGGGGGCACGAAGCTCGGGGCGAAGCGTCGAGGGTCGGTGACCGACGCGAGCTGGCTGTACAGCGGCTCGTAGGTGTAGCGCGTGACCAGGTCGGGGGTCGACGCACCCCGTGGACCTGCGACCCTCCGGTGCTCGATCACGTTGCGTTGCGCGGCCCTGGAGCCGCTGCCGTAGGTGTAGATGTCTCGGTTACCCTCGGGGTGGATCCGCACGGCCAGGAGGCCGTCGACGTTGTAGTGCGAGCGGGTCTCGTAGAAGGGCGGAGCGCCAGGCCGGAGCCCGGGCCGGGTCATGTGGCGCACCGCGACCTCGAGGCCGTCCTTGTCGAGCAGGTGGAGGTGCGTCTCGCCATTCGGCTCGACGACCTCGACCTCCAGGGCCGCTCCCGGCAGGGTCGGATCAGGCGGCGGAACTCGGTAGGAGAAGTGTCGGGTCCCGCCGACGCCGGTGCCCTGGCCGATAGTCTCGCGGATCACCTTGTCGTACGTGAGCGGGTCTGCCCGGTTCGTCCCGTAGAACAGCGTATGGGTCGGTCCGCCTCCGGTAGGCGTAGCAATGGACTTGAGGTTGTGCGCCAGGTCGTTGTCGTTGCTGAACTCGGACCAGTACTCGTAGCGCTCGACCCGGCGGTCCTCCCCGGACACCTGCGGCGCCTTCACCGCGACGAGGTCGCCCGGCGCGTCGTAGACGTACTCCACCTCTCGGCCGGTGAAGTCCTCCACTCTGTGCAGCCGCGCGATCGTCCCCCCCTTCACGGGGTCCGGGTACGACCGGAAGTGGAAGTGGATCTCGCGGCCGAGCGTGTCGATGACGCGCTCGAGCGTCCCGTCGCTTCGGTAGAGCAGCCGGATCGTGTTGCCGTGTCGATCCTGGACGGCTGATAGACGGCCGTCCGGCCGGTAGTGCCGCTTGACTCCATCGGTCTCGCGCAGGACATACAGCCCCAGCGGGTTGCCCGGCATGCGGATCAGCTTCGAGAAGTGGCCCTTCTCAGGCGTGTAGGAGCCGTCCGTCTGTCGGGTCCACTGACTGATCCGGGACCTTCCGTTCTGGCGGTAGACGTGGCCGTCGCCCGTGAAGAACAGACCCTCGTTCCAGTTGAAGTCCCAGGAGTGCCCCAGCGGGCCGTTGTACCAGCCGCGGGATCGGTACCGTCGCGAGAGCACGAAGTCCATTCCGCGACCCGGGATCACCATGTCAACACGGTCGAGGGTCTCCTCGCCGGTGGCGAGGAGGACGCTGCCGCCCGCCCGTGCCGTTCCGGGGCCTTCGCCATCGTCGAGGGCGAGGTCGCCCTGACGGACCTCGAGTTGGTGGGGGTCGCCGGGCGTCGCGCCGTCGCAGTGATCCGGCGCGCGGTTGTGGAGGTCCGTCTTGAAGAACATGGCCCGGTTCGCGATGACGAGTTCGAACGTGGCCTCGAGCAGCGGCTCTCCAGCGGGGCGGGTGCCAGGCGGCGAGCCCGACGGGAGCGTCGGGAACAGGCGGACCCGATGGCGTCCAGGCGTGAGCTCAGGGTGCTGGACGACCAGGTCTCGGACGTTGAACTCGAGCAGCTCGTCGTACCAGTCGTTCGCCGGCTCCAGGGCCACGAGCGGCGCGCCGTCCCCGTCGTCGAGATACAGGGTGTAGCGCCCCTTATCCCTCGGGAACGGGAACCAGCACTGGATCACGTCCTCGCACTCGACGAGCGATCCTTCCAGCTCTCCTCTCGGGACGAGCCAGTACGAGTCATGCTCGTGCGAGAGTCGGAGGAGCCCGGGCGTGAACAGCCAGTTGCTCGCCCACAGGCTGGTGTCCGTCGGTGCACCCTGATTCCTCAGGCGGAGCTCGACCTCGAGGCGCTCGGCCAGATAGCCTGGCAGCGGAAAGCTCCGAGGAGTGGGGTCGAGCTCGCCGCCGAGGCCCGACGGCACCCCTATGGAGACGACGATGCGGTCCCCGAGCACCTGGACCGGCGTCAAGGTGCCCGCCGGTTGCGCCCGAAGCGAGAAGAAGATCGGAAGTGAGAGCCTGTAGCGCGTCGTTTGCCCCGACCACCCCTCGAGCGGCGGGACATGGCCCACGCTGTGGGTGATCGCCGCTCCGCTCGCGTCGACGGTAGGCAGGTGCTGGCGGGGAGTGGTCGTCCCGTCGCCCGAGAGGCTCGCCCGCAGGTCTGCGTCCTCCGGGGGTAGCCCACTCAGGTCGTAGACGACGTACATGACGTAGGGGCTGTCGCGGCCGATGGGCTGGTCCTCTGGCCGGACGCCCTCAGGCAAGATCGATGCGGAGTAGGCGGGCTCGAGCGCCGTCCCTCCGTCGGCGGTCGCCCGTGGACGGTAGAGTCCGTAATGGGAGGCGCGTCCGCTCGCGCCGCGCGGCGTCGGGATCACGACCTCGGGCGTGGTGACCGCGGTCCCGCCCGTGTGGATGGCGTACTCTCCCGCGAGCCTGAGATCGTCCGAGTCCCCCAGCCGGAAGAGCACGTCGACCTCGATCGGCTCCCGGGGATCGTCCGGGACGGGCTGGACCACCTGCTGCCCGACGATCCAGCCCGTCGGCCTGTTTGTCGGAAGGACGACGAGCCTGCGAACGAGGTGGGGGCGAGTCACACGCAATCGAGCATGGAGGTAGGAGTCGCCGGGCTGCGCGCTCGACGCGCTCACGAGTGTGACGGTGGGCTTCGGTAGCTCCAGGACGGCACTGAACGAGGCGCCCATGGCGGCGACGTGATGTTGGTGGATGCGCTCGACCGTGCCGCTGGCGAGGATCTCGAGCTGATACGTGCCTTCAGTTAGGTGGAAGTCCTGGGCGACGGGGCGCACCAGGTGCCCGAAGCCGTTCCAGGTCCACCCCTCCGGCGGCGGAGCGTCGACTTTGAAGCCGCCGTCACTGACGAGGGCCTCGCCAGCGAAGCGGAACACGACGGAGGAGCAGGTGGGGATCGCGCTGTAGTCGAAGCCCCTCCACACGACGAGGTTGCCCTCTAGCCGGTAGGTGCCCGTGACGGGGATCGTCACTGTCGTGACTTCCGCGATGCTGATCGAGTAGGTGCCGCGGAACGTCGAGGGGGCTGAGTCGACACCGCTCACCGAGGGCTGCAGGGACGTGAGCGGCTCCGCGACGAACGACAGCGGCGCCCGGCGCACCACGGGTTGTCCCTGGACAATGAGCTCCGTGGCGAGCACGTAGCCCTCCAGGGCGCCGGCGACGAACGCCAGCCTGTCCGTGAAGGTGATCGCGCTGACCTCGAGCACCCTCTGCCCCGAGGAGCTCCAGGCGATGCGTTCGACGTTCGTCGCGCGCGCGTCGCCGACCTCGAGCCAGACCCGATCCGGGTGCTGCGTGTCGTTTCCTGCCGCGAAGGTGCCCGTCGTCGCGGTCACGGAGAAGCGCTTGCTCACGTGACGGTCGAACTCGGGCGTGAGCCCGACGGGGATCGTCTGCAGCGCGAAGGCCGAGTAGGAGGCGACGGTCAGGGGAACGAGCAGGTTGCGGGAGACCGAAGCGCTCATCAGGCGACCGTCGGAGGCGACGGCGCTGAGGAACAGGTGACGAGAGAGCGGCTCGAGGATCGTGAGCCGGATCGTCAGACGTCCGGGCGCCTCGTGCTGCTCGTCGATCCGGATCCTCCCTCGACTCACCTCGCGAGCCAAGTCGGCGGCGCCAGCGCCCTGAAGGGCGATGGTCACCGGGTCGCCATCGGGGTCAACCGCCACGAAGTCCAGGGTGATCCTGTCACCCCGGCTGACGTAGGTGTCCGTGTCCACCGGCGCGATCGCCGAGAGCTCCGGCGGACGATTGAGGTCCCGGACCTCGACCACCGTCGTGAACGACGCCGTGGCCCCCTCGTGGTCGCTAACCTCGACCACGAAGGGATGGACTCCGGCCTGCGTGAAGTCGGGCTCGAAGACGAAAGTCGCCCGCTCCTGCCGGGAGCCGGAGAGCAGCGGACCGCTGAGGTTGCGTAAGGGCGGGCTCTTCACGAGGAAGGTGACCCGGTCAGGCGCGGTCGGATGGTGCAGGTCGGGGTCGATCGCCTCGAGGACGAGCTCGAACCGGTCGCCCTCGAGGACGATGAACGGGCCGCTCTTCGGCTCGACGAGCACGAGGCCCGGGGGCGTGTTGACCCGCTCGAAGGAGATCGTGAGCTGGCCTTCGCTCGTCTCGCCGCCGGCCCCCGCGGAGAAGTTCACGACGCCGCCGCTCCCGCCGAGCGTCGGCTCGATCGTCAGCTCGAAGAGTTCCTCTTCGAGCCGGGTCAGTCGGACGAAGTCTGGCAGTCCGTCCGGAGAGAGAAGCACCTCCGCCCCTTGGAGGTCCACGACGCGGACGAGGATCGTCCTCGCCTCGCCCTCGCGGACGACGATCGAGCCCACGCCGTCGAGGAACAGCGGCGGGAAGATGGGGACCTCGCCCTGACTCCGGCCCACGACCCGGTCCCGGCGAATGGCCACGTCGGTGACGGTCACCTCGCCGTCGGCGTCCAGGTCCGCGCTCCTGGGCGTGGGCACCGTCCCGATCCGGAACGACGCCTCGACCGGACCCGCGAGGAGCGCGTCCAGCCCGGCAACGGTCGCCCCGACCTGGAGCGAGTACTGGCCTGGAGCCAGCGGCGCGGCGGGCACGAAGACGAGCACGTTCGGATCACCGGCGGCCCGAGCCGCCGATCCGGCGACCTCGGCGCCGTCCAGGTCGAGGAGACGCACGCCGCCGGGCACGGTGGCCGGGTCGAGCGCACGTGAGAACGCGAGCTGGACTGCGCCGAGCTCCTGGAGCGGACCCACGATGGCCTCGCCGGCCCGTGGCAGTCCGCCGAGCACGTGGAGCGCCGGGGGCGGACGGTCACCCGCGATCGCGACCTCACCCACGGTCAAGCCCAGCCGCGGACCGGGCCGACCCAGCGGGGAGAGGTGCGGAGCGGCGGCCTCCGCCGTCGCCAGGAGGTCGACGGCCAGGTGCACCGGGGTTCGCCCGGCCGGGGCCGTGTCGCGCACGCGCATGCGCACGGTGGCCAGCTCGACAAGCCCCGTCGCCGTCGGGTCCGGGCCGACGGGGAACGTCAGGCTGCCCTGGTCGACGACATGCATGAAGCGCGCCTCGCCCCCCAGCCAGCGGAAGCTCGGTCCCCCGAGCGCCGGGCTCGCGGCCACGTCGACGATCTCGAGCGCGCGCGGGTCGAGCAGGAGCCGAACGTCATAGGCTCCGAGCGTGTCGTGGAGCGTCGCCGGATCGCCGTCGTCGGGGCCGCAGTCGACGAACACGCGCGCGAGCACCTCGGCGCCGGGTGCGACCGGCCCCGAGTGCGGCGATAGGACCACATAGGCCTGCCCGCGCTCGGCCGGGGTGACGAACACGTCGAGGGCGCCCAGCTCGGGGGTGCGGTCCTCCAGCAGGAGCGACGCCACCAGCCTCTGTGCGCCAGAGGAGAGGAACGCCGGCAGTAGCGGGACCGTGACCGTGCCATGGTCGTCCGCGGTGAAGAGGAGCAGGAGCCCGTCCAGCGGCGAGGCACGGTCCGTCGCACGGAGCTCGACCAAGCCTGTGAACGTCGTATCGGTGTCTCCGAAGACGTCGACCGCCCGCGCGCGCAGCACGTGCAGCGAGCCCGCCGCGATCGAGGTCTCACCGGCGGCGGGGCCCGGGAGGAGCGTCAGCACGAGCGCCCCGTACGTGCCCTGGCCGGAGAGCGCGACGGCGACCGTCGACAGGCGGGGATCGTCCGTCGTCAGCGTGATCGCGCCTGCGAACACGCCGTCGCTCGTCGGTTCGAAGGCGACGGTCAGGCTCGCCTCTCCCTGTGGAGGGATCGACAGGCCGGCGGGCGGAAGTGGCTCGAGGAGCCGGAACGCGGTCCCTGAGACCGTGGCCTCCGTGAGCCGAAGCGGGAGGTCTGGTGAGGCGTTCCGCACGGGTAGGCTGACGTGACGCTCGCTGCCGACCCGGGTGGCGGGGACGTCGATCGACGTAGCCACGATCAACTCCGGCAGCGCACCGCGTCCCCGCAGGACGACGACGTGCGGGCTCCCGTCGTCGTCGGAGGCGACCAGGGCCACGCCGCGATACTCCCGGACCTCACCCGGCGAGAACGTCACTTGCGCCGAGATCGCGGTGCCAGGCGCCAGCGCGGCGGGAACCGCCGGCGCGACGAGCGCGAACACGCCGTCTGCGGAGTCGACCAGGGCGATCTCCGCGACACCCAGCGCAAAGGTCGCCGAGTCGAGGTTCGCGATCGTCAGGTCGCCCGAGGCGCTCGAAGCGACCCGCACCCCGCCGAGGTCGAGCTCGGTCGGGAGGTCGAGTCGCGGCACGCCTGCCTCGCCCGAGAGCGCGACCAGCGCCGTCGGGAGCCGCGGGTCGTTCGTGGTGACCTGGAGCGCTCCGGTGAAGCGCGCCTCGCGCGGGGAGGCGAAGAGGACCTCGACGGTGCCGCTCTGGCCCGGCGGCACCACGAGCGTCGCCGGCTGCGGGCTCCCGAGCCCGAAGGCTCCCAGGCCTCCGTCTTCGACGAGCGCGACCTGCACGGCGAGGTCGGCGGTCGCGCCAGGGTCGTTCTCGATCGAGAGCAGCAGCGTCGCCGCCTCCCCGACGCGGCGAAGGCCGAAGTGGAGGGCGTCCGTCGTCGTCGCCACGGGGAGCTCGCCCCGCGCCCGCAGCGGGATGACGGCGAGCGGCCGGTCGGGGTCGTCCGTCCTCACGACGACCGAGCCGTCGCTGGAGCCCGGGCGCGGCGTGTACCGGAGCACGAGATCGACCGCGGCGCCGGGTGCGAGCGCGTCGGGGAGGTCCGACGCGAGCGAGAAGGCGCCAGACGCGTCACTCCCGAGGAAGACCTCGGCCAGGACGAGCCCCACGTTCGCGGTCGCGCCGTTCTGGATCGAGATCCGCCGCTCCCGCACGCCGCCGTCGGTGACGACGCCGAAGTCGACGGCGCCCGACTCGAGGTGCAGGAAGGGCCGAAGGCCGCGTCCGGCGACCGGGATGTCGAGCGCGGGGCTGGTGGGATCGTCGGTGAGGAGCCTGACGCTCTCGACGACGGAGGCAGTGTCCGCCCCCACCGGGGAGAAGGTCACACCGAACGCGACACCCTCGCCCGGCTGCAGGACTCGCCCCGAGGGGATCGCGCTCGTGATCTGGAACACCCCGGCGCCGGGGGGGCTCAGCAGCGCGGCGACGGTCAGCGGATACGTCGCGTCCAGCGCGTTCTCGACCGTCACCATGGCCGAGCGCTGCGCTCCCACCCGCACCTCGCCGAGGTCGGCTGACGGCGGGCTCACGATGAGCCGAGGGAGACCGGCGGAGGCGCCGAGCGCCAGCTCGATCGGCGCGCCTTCAGCGAAGGACACGACCAGCGTGTCGGACGCCGACCCGATCCGGGCGGCCTCGAAGCGGACCACGAAGGTCGCGCTCTCGCCGGGCGCGAGGGTCCGGCCGGTCGCCTCGTCGCGCACGAGCGTGAAGTCGACGCTCGAAGGTCCGGTGAGCCCGGTCACCGTGAGGTCCGCCGTGGCGGTGGGGGCGTTGCGCAGCAGGAACTCCTGCTCGAGGGCGGCGCCCAGCCGCTGGAGGCCGAAGTCGAAGGGAGCGGGCGCGAGCGTGGCCAGGGTTTCGACCCCCGCTCCCTCCAGGGGCACGCTCAGGGTAGGGGTGTCGGGGTCGTCGGTCTCGATCACGAGGCGGCCCGACGCGGGTCCTACTGCCGGCGTGAGCCGTACCTGCACGTTGACGCTCGCGCCCGGCGGGAGCAGCAGGGGCGTGACTGGGGCGGCGACCGAGAACGCGCCGGCGCCGTCGTCCGTCAGCGAGACCGCCGAGATGACGAGGTCGCGGTTGGCGGGCTGGGCGTTGTGAACGGTCAACGTCCGGGTGGCGGACGTCCCGACGAGCACGGCGCCGAAGGCGACCGCGGTCGGCGCGACCTGCAGGATCGGCCGCTCTCCTCGCCCGCGCAGGCGAAGCGTGGCGATCGGCGCGTCGGGGTCGTTCGAGGCCAGCGCGAGCGTGGCCGCGAGGTCCCCCGGAGTGGTCGGCGCGAACGTGACGGTGAAGGTCCTGGTCGCGCCGGGCGGGACCAGGAGTGGGGTCGCCAGGTCGCTGGCGAACGCCGCGTCGCCCGTGATCGTCGACGACGACACGACGAGGTCACGTCGGGCGGAGGCGTTCGACACGGTCACGGTCGTGCTCGAGGGCGCCTCGCCCACCCTGACGCTGCCCAGGTCCAGCTCGTCCGGCGTGACCACGATCGTCGGACTGACGCTCGCAGCCTGGACGGGTAGCGCCCGCGGTGGACCGGGGACGGAGGTCTCGAGCACCAGCAGCGCGCTGTAGGTCCCCTCGGGCGACGTGCCGTCGAAGGCGAGGTCGACCGTCAGGACCTCGCCCGGACCGAGCACCCGCGGAAGGCCCGGCGCGTCGAGCAACCTGAACCTGCTCGCGTCGGCACCACCGAGGGTCAGTGAGCGAACCTCGACGGGCAGCAGGGAGGAGGCCGCGTTCGTGATCGTCACGGTGCGCGACGCGTCCACCGGCCGCTCGACCTCCCCCAGGTCGAGCGGCGCCGGCGAGACGACCACCTCGCCGGTGCGGACGAAGAACGCCGCGGACGGCGCGCTCGTCCAGGTGTGACCGTCGGGATCCCTCACGGTGACGCGGAGCACGACCTGCGCGAGGTCGACCAGACCGACCCCGCCGGGCCCGAGGAGGTCCCAGAGGAGGACGTGGCGCTTGCCGGCGGCGGGCGAGGAGAGGAGCGCGAGCGGATCACCCGGCACGACATCCGCGGGCGTATAGGCGCTCCCCTCGATGCTGTACTCGACCGAGACCACGTCGACGGTGCCCGCGTTCGGGTCGGAGACGTCGATAGTGAACGGGACGAAACGCGCGGTCGTGGGCGCCGCGGCGCTCGTCTCGGGGACCCCGGCGACGGCCACGAAGGGGGGCGCGTCCGGCTCGGGGAAGAAGAGATGCAGGAGGCCGACGCGGGCCTGGGGCCCGCCCTGCGCCGCGGGCGTGTTGATCGAGACGGGCGCCTCTCCGGGCTGGCCTCCACCGGTCAGCACGCTGGCCGAGACCACGAGGCCCAGGGGCAGCTCCGGGAGCGCGGTCCCGCCGGGGACCGGGAGGACGGGCAGGGACTCGCCGACCAGCGTGATCGCCCGCCCGCCGCGCCCGTCGGGGAGGTCCAGGGTGGCGAGCGCGCGCACGGGACGGCCGCGCGGGAGGAGCAGCGGCTCGCTGCGGTAAAGGCCGCCACCTGCCGTCGCGAGCGGCTGGCCGTCGACGGTGACGGTCGCGCCCTCGAGCGGTGCGCCTCGAGGGTCCGACAGGCGGAGCTCGACCTGCGTCGACACGAGCTCGCCCGGGCTGGTCACCCCGACGAGGGAGAAGCCGGTCATGACCGGCCCGGTCTCGAGGAAGGCGCCGGTGGCGTCGACCGTCGCCAGGCCGAGCTCGACCCACCCCCCCTGCGCGGCCTTGAGGCCGAGCAGGGGCACGGCGCTTCCCGGCGCGAGCCGATCCAGGTTCGGGAGCCGCAGCGCGAGCGGCGGGGAGAACGCGAGGCCCGACGGGCTCAGCTCCCACAGAGTCCGCGGGCGGAAGGCGCGCGGGAACGGCAGGGGCGTGTGCGCCGGGTCGACCGGTCGGATCGCCAGGCGCGGCGGCCCCTCGCCCGTCACGCGCGTGCCGGCCGGGACGCCGAGCCGGGCGCCCTGGACGCGCGGGCTCTCGACCCACGTGTCGGCTGCCACGAGACCGTCGCCGTCGACGGGGAGCTCGATCTCGAGCTCGACCGGGACGCGCGGGAGCACGATGGTCGGATAGCCCTGGGCGCGATCCACGAGGGCCAAGGCTGGCAGGTCCAGGCGCGCGAACCCCGGGCGCCTCGGCGCGTTGACGGACAGGACGGCGCGCCCCGGGGCGACATCGGCGAACACGAAGCGCCCGTTCGTGTCGGTCGCCGTCTCGAGCGGCGCCGAGCCGTCGTCCGGCGCGAGCCGCACCGTCAGGCCACCCAGGATCTGCGGAGGGTGGGCCTCTCCGTCGAGCACCCGCCCCCACACGGGTGACGTCCCCGAGACGAGCCGGACCGGAGGCGACGGCGCCGAGGTGTTGCCCGCCGCGTCGGTCGCCACGGCCACGAGGACGTGCTCGCCGGTCGTGAGCCGGATCGGGATGGTGAACGCGCCATCCAGCGCTGGAGCGTGGCCCAGCGCCACGGACCCCTCGCGGATGGTGACCACTGACCCCGGAGGCGCGGTCCCACGGACGGTGATCAGGTTCGAGACCACCGCGCCCGGCCCAGGGATTGTGATCGTCGGCGCAGGCGGCGCCTGCCGCAGGACCACGATCGTCACCACCGGCGACGTGTGCGGCAGGCCGGTGCTCGGGTCGATCGCCACGATCGCGAGCTGGCGCTCGCCTTCGGCGAGCGCCACGTCGACGAAGCGGAAGGCTCCGCTCGGTCCGGCGATGGTCTGCGCGACGACGTTCCCGTCGATCACGAGGAACACCTGCTGGCCCGGGAACGACACCCCCTCGACGTCGATCGTCTCGGCGCTCGTCGCGGCCGGCAGGTCGGACGAGATCAGGGGACCCGAGACCACGACCTGGACGGAGAGCGCCCCCGCCACACCGGGCGGGAGCGAGCGCGCGGTGATCGTGAGGGCGCCCGCCGAGCGGAAGAAGGCGAGGCGCGGGATGGTGAGCACGCCCTGGTCCCGCGCCGGGTCAAAGCTTGCCACGATCCCGTGGAGCGGCGGCAGGCCGTCCGAGACCTCGATCAGGACCGTACCCGCGTGCGCGGTCGAGGTACGGCCGGAGAGGGTCACCGCTCGGACCACGAGGTCGTTCTCGGTGTGGGCGAGCACGGCCGACGGGGCCCCCGGCTGCAGCGAGAGCTCGTAGGCCGCCGCGCCGGCGCGCACGACGAAACGGACGGTCGTCTCCGTGCGGTTTCCCGCCTCGTCGGAGAGCGCGACGGTCAGCACGTGCTCGCCGTCCGCCAGGAGGGGGGTGGCCTCGGCTCCGTCGGAGCCCACGACGAAGGGCACGTCCGCGCCGTTGAGGGTCGCCGCGAACGTGGCAGGCGCGGGCCCGGCGCCCGCGTCGGACCACGTCACCACGAGCGTGGGCCGCTCGTCGTCGACGACCGCCCCGTCGGCAGGGGACACGACGAGCGTGGGGCCCGTCCGATCGAACGTGAGCGTGGCGACGCCGCGACCGACGTTGCCGGCCCGGTCCACGACGACCCCCTCGACCTCGACGACGCCCTCCTGGAGGACCTCCGCCGGGATCGCGGCCAGGTCGAGCAGCGCGACGCCGAGGTCGCGCTGCGCGTACGCGCTCACGTCGACGCCGCCGACGAGGACCTGGATCGGCGCTCCGAGCCCGCTCCCGTGGTCCACGGCGGTCAGCACGACGCGGTCCCGCGGGCCCGCGCGCGGGGGCGCCACGACGACGACCTCCGGGGGGGTGTCGTCGACGACGAACGTGGACGTCACGACGGTCCGGCTGCCACGTGCGTCCTCGATCTCCGCGGTCAGCTCGTGGAGGCCCTGGCCGAGCGTGAAGGTCCCCTGCGCCGAGTGCTGGTCGGCCGGCCGCGCGAGCGTGTCGGTGACGTCCTGGCCATCGAGCCAGACCCGCAGCGTCTCCGGCGCGAGCGCGCGGTCGTCCGTGAAGTACACCGAGACGGTGGTGGGCGTTCGCCGCGCGTGCACCGGTGGGCTCCTCGGTGGGTCGAGGACGAGCAGCGGCGGCGTCCCGTCGTGGTCCTCGAGCGTGAGGGTCGCCTGGCCCTCGTTCCCGGCGCGGTCCCTCGCCGTGACCACGAGGCGCAGCGACCCCGATCCCAGGTCCGAGATCGCGCCGAGGCGGGCCCGGGCGGTGTCGCCGGACGGGTCGACGATCAGCGCCGAGGTGCCGTCGACGCCGTTCGCGCTGAGGCGCAACGAGTCGAGGTCCAGGCCCGCGAGGTCGTCGGTGAGGCCGATCACGACCTCGTCGCGGCCGCCGGTCGGCGTGCCGGCGGCGGGGCTCAGGAACGTGAGGATCGGTGCGGTCACGTCGACCACGAAGCTCGCCGTCGCGGTCGTGACGAGCCCGGCGACGTCCGCGACCACGACGGTGAGCGTGTGCGGCCCGGGCGCCAGCGTGAGCGTGCCGGCCGCCTGGACGCCGCCGACCTCGAGCTCGGCCGTCCGATCCTGCCCGTCGACGAGGACCCGCAGCGTCTCGAGCGCCAGGCCCGCGTCGTCGTCCCAGTAGTCGATCGTGATGGGGACATCCGTGGAGGCGAGCGCCTCGCCGTCGCCGGGGGTGACGTCGACCGACGGCGGGGTGACGTCGAGGTTGAAGTGGGTGGCGACGCCCCCTGGGTTCGTGGCCTGGTCGCGCAGGAGGACGACGACGTCGTTGCGCCCCGGAGTGACCGGGAGGTCCGAGAGCGGGGCGGTGGCGCCGGTCGCCGTGACGAGGAGGCGGTCCTTGCACTCGACCCCGTTCACCAGGACGGAGAGCGTGTCGAGGTCCACCCCGCTCACCGCATCGGAGAACGTGAGCTCCAGCGGCCGGGACGGGTGGGTCCAGGCGCCATCCGAGGGCACGACCGTGACCGCCGGCCCGTCGGTGTCCACGACGTAGCCCACGACCTCGAGCCTGATCGCCGAGCCCGGGTTCCCCATGACCCGGACGGAGACGACGTTGGTCGGCTCGAGCGCCACCGCCGAGGAGAGGAAGGTCGTCCGTGGGGTGACCTGGCCCGGACCGACCACTGGCCGCCCGTTCAGGTCGACGAACGCGGTCGCCGCCCCCTCGTTCCTGAGCTCGAGCGCGAAGAGCCCAGCCGCCGCCGGGACCGCGAACGTGAGCTCGCTGCCCTGCGGGGCGACGCGGGCCTCGAACAGCTTCCTGATGATCACGTGGGGCTGGAGGGGCCCGGCGTGCGCGTCCGGAACGACCCCCTCCACGAGGACGCGCAGGTCACCCTGCCGCGCGCTGACCTGCAGCGTGCTCGTGAGCGCCGGGCGGACCTCCGCCCGCAGGAGCGACGCGGGGGTCGACTGGAACGCGCGGTCGTCGAAGAGCGTCACGCCGTCGAGGGTCACGGCGCCGCGCGCCTTGTCGGATGTGCGGGACACGGTCAGGAACCAGCGGCCCTCGGTCGTGGGGACGGCGAAGCTGTTCGTCGTGCTCTGACCGGCCGCCGTGGTGCTGTCCAGCACCTGTAAGAGGCGCTGCCCTTCCTGCGCGTGGGCCGCGGCGTGCGCGAGGAGCAGGGAGCCCAGCGCCGCCAGGACGGGAGAACGACTCACCGCTCACCCCCCGCCAGCAGTCGTGCGAGCTCCAACTCGGCGGGCGCAAGCCGCAAGATCGCAGCCTGCGCCGCCGGCAGGTCGCTACGGACCAGGACCGCGACCGCGTTCTGGCGCAGGAGGAGCTCCTCCGCCTCCGCCAGCGCTCCGGCGACCTCCAGGAGCGACGGGGCGCCGAGCTCCTCGAGGCGGCGCAGCGCGGCCAGGCGAAGCACCCAGGCGAGTGCGGGGTCGAGCGCCTGGGTCTTCAGCGCCAGCTCGGCATCGTCCGATAGAGAGAACACGTCCGCCATCGCGAGCGGCGAGGCGAGGGGCGCCGCCGTCGGCGCGGAGTCTGCCGGGTGCCGGACGGGATCCGACCGACCCGTGCAAGCGGCCAACGTGCAGGCGAGGAGACACACCGCTCCCGCGGAGAGGATGCACCTGGTCACGGGGTGCGTCCTAGCGACCCGGCGCCGGGCGAACGGGCTGCTCCCCCGCCCGGCCCACGCGCACGCCGAACACGAGATAGTTGAACCGGACGTCGCCGCTGCCGCCCGGCCCCTCACGCACTTCGAGGCGCTGGTCGTCGGCGTGGACGACGTACAGGCCCGGCGTGGGTCCGAGCGGCGTGACGTGCGCCGTCACCCCTGCGCTCTCCGTGACGATGCGGAAGTGGTCGGGGAGGTCGATCACCGCCACGCCGTTCGCGAGCTGGCCCTGTCCCCGGATGAAGTTCGTGCTCTCGGGGCCTTCGAGGCAGCAGTAGTAGATCCCGGTACCGTCGCCGAGGTCGTGGAAGAAGAACTTGCCCTTGTCGCTGGGGACGACGAGCCCGCCGTTGGCCTCCAGCAGCTGCTGGACCCACATGCGGCCGCTGACGCTCGTGTTGCCGGCCAGGTGGATGTGCGCCCCATCTCCGTGGAGGGTGAGCTGGAGACTGGGACCTCCCCCGGCGGCATTCACGAACGAGAACTGGCCGTTGGGACTGGTGAACTGGCCTGTGCTGCCGAGGCGGAACAGCACGGCATCCGGGCGGACGATATGGGCAGTGAGCTCGTTCCCGACCTGGAGGTTCGACGTGCTCGTCGAACCGGAGACGCTCAGGTCTCCGCTCACTCCGCCTCCGGTGGTCCTCACGTAGCGGGCATCTGCCGTCGCCAGGTCGAGGTCGCCCCCCTGAGCGTCCAGTTCGACCCCGTTCGCGGTCGGCGTGACGCTTACCCGGCCCGAGGGCCCCGCGGTGACGGAGAAGTCGCCGGCCGCCGTCGGCCCGACGCCGTTCACGGTCCGCAGGACGCCGCCGCCCGAGCCCCCCGCCTGCACGTAGCGCGCGTCGAGGGCGCCCAGGTCCAGGCCGCTCGAAGAGGCGGAGTCCCACACGGCGTTGGCGACGCTCGCCACCACCGAGTAGGCCGTGGCCGTGAGCTTCACGCGCGCCATCTCGGTCCCGGCGAGCTCGATCGCCACGAAGCGGTCGCCTCCGCCGGCAGGGTCGAAAACGGTCGGCGAGAGCGGCGACTCCTGGCCGAGCACGGCCGAGAGGAGGCCGTTCGTGAGCTCGACCTCCTGCGCCTCGCTCCAGAGCCGGGTGCCGCCGGCGGGCGCGTCGTAGATGTGGAACGTGAGCGCATGGCTGCCCGAGATCGGCTGGCCCTGCGGCGTCGACAGGCGCGCCTGGAAGGTGAGCTGCGTGCGGCTCGAGGTCGGGGGCGGCCCCGCCCGCGAGGTCAGGACCGACACCAGCACCAGGCTGGTGGCCCAGGTGAGAGCAAGGACCGTACGACGCCACCCGATCGAGTCACTCGTGCTCAAGTTCCCCCCGCGACGCCGCCCTGCGGGCGGCGGGCCAGGATGGACTTCGGGTGGCAACCAGCGCAATGCCTAAAATCATCCGACCGGAGAGGTCCTGACCAGAACGTCAGGGCGCGCGCCGGAGCAGGGTCGTGGCCGCCTGTCGCAGGGCCTCCGTGGGCGCGCGCTCTGCACAACGAGCGAGGGCCTCCCGACCTCCTGGATTGCGGGCCAGGACGCCGAGCGCGTTGAGCGCCAGGAACGTGGCGTCCGGGTCGTTCGATGACGCGAGCACGAGCGCCTCGGCCTGCTGGACGGCTGCAGGCATCGACAGCGCCTCGATCCGACGGAGCGCCGTGTACCTGGCGGAGACCGGAACCGAGGGGGACGCCACCACCCGCCGAAGGTCGGACTCGTCGCCGGAGGGGCGGGAGAGGTGCAGGACCAGGTGATCGTCCGGGATCGCACGGGCCGGGGGAGCGGGGTGGGTCCCCGCTGGCGCGTCGACCCGCGGCGCAGGTGCCGTCGATCGCGGCTCGCCCGGACTCCCGCCATCGAGCAGCAACCATGCGGTGGCGAGGAGCGGGACGATGAGCGCGGCGATGGTCGAGGGGATCGCGCGCCGTTGGAGCCGGTGTGTCTTCACGCCCCCGAGCATGGCGCGACCCGGCAGGCAGTTCAACGGCGCCCGGCCTCGGGTCATGCGTGACCCGTCCCCGCTTGCCCCTTCTACCCCGCTGCCCGGCACGCCGCTCGCCTCCCCCCGCCCCGGTGAGCGGCCCCGTCGACGAGCGCCGCCGCGCGGTGCTGCGGCTGAGCGTCCTGTTCGGCACGATCTACTTCGTGCAGGGCGTGGCCGAGCCCACGGCCGGGCTGATCGCGCAGCCGGTGCGCTCGCTGCTCAAGCAGTGGGGCTACGCGGCCGAGGCGATCTCGCTGTTCGTGGCCCTGCTGACCCTGCCCTGGACGCTCAAGCCGCTGTTCGGACTGGTCACCGACTTCGTGCCGCTGCTCGGCTGGCGACGGCGGAGCTGGCTGGTCGTGGCCAGCAGCCTGGCGTCCGCCGGCCTGATCGCCGCCTTCCTCGCGCCGCTGCCGCCCGGCAGCCTCCTCTTGCTGTTCTTCCTCCTCCTCCTGCCGAGCATCGGCGTCGCGTTCGCCGACGTCGTGGCCGACGGCCTCATGGTCGAGCAGGGCAAGCCGCTCCGCGCGACCGGGCGCCTGCAGTCGGTGCAGTGGGCGTGCATCTACGCGGCCGGGATCTTCACCGGGGTCGCCGGCGGCTATCTGGCGCAGCACGGCCTCCAGCAGGTCGGCTTCCTCGCCTGCGGCCTCGTGGCCCTGCTCACGCTCACGGCGGCGCTCGTGTTCGTCCGCGAGCCGCGCCACGTGCACACGCGCGCGACCGCGGGCGAGGCGCTGCGCGCCCTGCGCGACGCGCTCCGGTCGCCGGCGATCCTGGCCGTGGGCAGCTTCGTGTTCCTGTGGCGCTTCAACCCCTTCTCGTCGACGGTCCTCTACCTGCACCTCACCGAGCGCCTGGGCGTCTCGGAGCAGCTGTACGGGGTGATCGACTCGCTCGTGGCCGTCTCGTCGATCCTGGGCGCGGCGGCGTTCGGCCTCTGGGGGCGGCGCCTGCCGACGCCTGCGCTCGTGCACTTCTCGATCGCCTTCGGCGTCGTCGGCACCCTCTGCTGGTGGGCGGTCCAGGGGCCGCGCAGCGCCATGGCGATCGCCGTGGGCGTGGGCTTCTTCAGCATGGTCGCGCTCCTCGTGCAGCTCGACCTCGCCGCGCGCGCCTGCTCGGCCCACACGGCCGGGACCGTGTTCGCCTTCCTCATGGCCGCGAGCAACCTGAGCATGTCGGCCTCGACGTGGCTCGGCGGGCGCTGGTACGAGCGCTGGGGGCTCACCCTGGGCCACGAGCGCGCGTTCGACCTGCTCGTCCTCGTCGGCGCGGCGCTGAGCGCCGCCTGCTGGCCGCTCCTGTGGCTCCTGGCCCGCTCCGGACGCTCCCTGATCGCGTCCGTGGAGCAGGCCGACGCCCCCGAGCGGCCGCCGCCCGTCGCCTCGCCGGAGCGGGCGACCTGTCGCTCCGGAGCCGGCGAGCTGTGAGGACCCGCGGCGCGGGTCCTCACTCGCCTCCGCTTCGCGGTGCTCGGCGCGGCAGAGCCGCGCCTGCGCCCGCTCGCGCCGGGCCCTTCGGGCCCGGGGGGCGTCTGCCGCGACAGGACCGAACCCGACGGGCCCCGGGGCGCGCTCGGCCGTTTACGATGCGCCGCCCAGCGCCGGTGTGCCGCCGCAGCGAGCGGAGGCCCCGTCGCCGCGGTCATCATGGGGAGCCCTCCCGGCTCCGGGCGCCCGACAGCGATGGACCTGCAGAGCCCGGCCCTCATCCTCCTCGTCGCGCCGGCGATCCTGCTCACGCTGGCGGCGGCGCGCCGCAGCGCGGTGGGCCTCTCGCCCGCGCGCTCGGCCCTGTCGATGACGGCCCGCTGCCTGCTCCTCCTCGCGCTCGGCCTGGTCCTCGCCGGCGCGCGCGCCGTCCTGCCGCACGAGGAGCGCGCGGTCGTGTTCGCCCTCGACGTCTCCGAGAGCATCACGCCGTCCACGCGGCAGCGCCTCCTCGACTGGACGCGCCGGTCCTGGGAGGCGCACCGCCCGGGCGACCGGGCGGCGCTCGTGCTCTTCGGCAGCAAGGCCCGCGTCGAGGTGCCGCTGGGCGAGGCCTTCGAGCCGGGCGAGCTGAACCTCGACGGGCTCCCGCGCGACCGCACGGCCATCGACCAGGCCCTGCGCGCCGCGGCCGGGCTCCTGCGCCAGGAGGACGCCGAGCGCCGCGTCGTCCTCCTCAGCGACGGCAACGGCGACGCCGACAAGGCCGTGCGGGAGGCCATGGCCCTGGCGTCGGCGGGGGTGGCGGTGACGACGGTCGCCGTCGAGCTGACCCCCAGCCCGCGCGAGGTGCTCGTGGGCGACGTCAGCGCGCCGCAGGTCGTCGCCGAGGGCGAGCCGTTCCTGCTCAAGGTCGAGGTGATCGCCCGCACCGGCGGGCCGGCGCGCCTCCACGTCGAGGCCGACGGCGCCCACCTCTCGACCCACGAGGTCGAGCTGGCGCCCGGCTCGAACCGCGTCGCCGTCTCGCAGCGGCTCACGGGCGCCGCCACGCGCCTCTACCGCGTGGCGATCGAGGCCCCGGGCGACGGCGACCCGGCCAACAACGTCGGCGGCGCCTTCGTCCGCGTCCGCGGCCGCCCGCGCGTGCTGCTCCTCCAGGGCCCGGCGCGCGACGAGGCCGGCCGCGTCGTCGCCGGCCACGCCCAGGTCGCCCGGCCGCTGGCCGAGGCCCTCCGCGGCGCCGGGTTCGACGTCGACGTCGCGGGCCCCGACGAGCTGCCGCTCGGCGTCGAGGACCTCGCCGGCTACGCGGCGTTCATCCTCGGCGACGTGCCGGCCGACCGCTGGACCGAGGAGCAGATGGCCGCCGTCCGCGCCTGGGTCTTCGACCAGGGCGGCGGCCTCCTGGCCCTCGGCGGCGAGCAGGCCTTCGGCCTGGGCGGCTACCACCGGACCCCCCTCGAGGAGGCCCTGCCCGTCTCGTGCAGCATCACGGGCAAGAAGGTCATGCCGGCCACCGCCCTCGTGGTGTGCATCGACACCTCGGGCAGCATGAACGAGTGGGTCGGCGACCGGACGAAGATGGCGCTCGCCGCCGAGGGCGCCGTGCGCATGCTCGAGCTCATGCAGCCGGGCGACCGGCTGGGCGTGGTGGGCTTCGCCGACGACCCCGACTGGGTCGTGCCCCTGCGCGAGGTCGACGACCCGGGCCGGACCGCCGCGAAGATCAAGGCCATGGAGGCCCGCGGCGGCACGAACATCGGCCCGGCGATCGAGGACGCGCTGGCCGCGGTGCGCGGCGCCCCGGCGCAGGTCAAGCACGTCGTCATGCTCACGGACGGGATCTCCGCCCCCGCCGCCTGGAGCCGCATCACCGCCGACTACCGGCGCGAGCGCGTCACGCTCTCGACCGTCGGCGTGGGCAACGAGATCGACCGCACGCTCCTCACGCAGCTCGCCCAGGCCACCGGCGGCAGGTTCATCTTCGCCGCCGACCCGCGCACGGTGCCCCGCCTGCTCTCGAAGGAGGCCGTGGCCGCGAGCCGGGCGCTGCTCGTCGAGCGCGAGGTCGCCCCGCGCGCGGCGGGCGACCTCGGGGTCGCGGTCGACTGGTCGACGGCGCCCCCGCTGCGCGGCTTCGTCCTCACGCAGGCCAGGCCCGCGGCCGAGGTCCTCCTCGACACCGGCCCCGACGACGGGCCCGAGGACGGCCCGCTCCTGGCCCGCTGGCGCTACGGCCTGGGCAAGGCCGCGGCGTTCACCTCCGACGCCAGCGCCCGCTGGTCGGCGGGCTGGCTCGCCTGGCCGGGCTTCGCCCAGGTCATGGGCGAGGTCGTGGGCTGGGTGGCGCGTGACCCCGAGCCCCCCGGCTTCGACACGAGCCTCCAGGTCGAGCAGGGCGAGGGGCGCGTGCGCGTGCGCGCCCGCGCCGCCGACGGGTCGCCCGTCCACGGGCTCTCGCTGCACGGGCGCGTCACGGGCCCGCTGGGGGCCGCGCCGGTCGACCCCGTGCGCCTCGAGCAGACGGCCCCCGGCACCTACGAGGCGACCTTCACGGCCGCCCGCCCGGGCGCCTACTTCGTGCAGGTCGCGCAGGACCCCGACGACCCGGACGGCGCGCCCCTGCCCGCCGGCAGCGCCGGCGCCGTGCTGGCCTACCCGCGCGAGTACCGCGACCTCACGAGCGACACGGCGCTCCTGCAGCGGCTCTCGCGGATCACGCGCGGCCAGGCGCTCACGCTCGACGACCCGCCCGCGCGCGTGTTCGAGGGCCCGCGCGCCGGCCGCCGCAGCCACCGCCCGCTCGCCCCCTGGCTGCTCGTCGCCGCCGGCGTCCTGCTCGTGCTCGACGTCGCCGCGCGGCGGCTGGTCGTCCCAGAGGCGCTCGCCCGCGCCCTGCGCGGCCGACCGGGCGCCGGCGGCGCGCCGGAGGCCGCGCCGCGGCTCCTCGCCGCGCTCAAGGCGCACAAGGCCGCCGGCCGCGACGCCGCCCGCCGCGGCGCCTCGGGTCGGGAGCGCGCGCGCCGGCGGGGCGGCGACCGCCGTCGCGCCGCCGCCCCCCGCGCCCGCGCAGCCGGCGCGCCCGCCCTCGCGCCCCCCCCGCCCGTCGTCGTCCGGCGGCCGCCCGCGCCGAAGCCGCCGCCTCCGAAGGCGGAGGTCGAGGACGACGGCTCGGCGATGAGCAAGCTGCTCAAGGCCAAGCGCGATGCGCGCGGCGGCAAGAGCGGCTGACCGCCCCGGCGCTGCTGCTGCGTCGGCGCGGGAGCGCGCGCGGTCAGTCGCCCGCGAGCGCCGCGGCCGCGCGCTTCAGCGCGGCCGCGAGCGCCTCGTCGTCGGCGACCGCGGCGCCGACCTGCTGGAGACGAGCGGCGAGCTCGCGCCGGGTCATCGGGGGCAGGTCGCCCTTCATCGCCGGGAGACACTCCGCCAGCGCCCGCGCGAGCTCCAGCCGCGCGGACGGCTCCTGCGCCAGGTCGTCGGTGAGCATCTGCACGGCGCCGGCGACGACCTGGGTCAGCCCGCTCCGCAGGCGGCGTAGCCCCTCGAGCCGCGTCGCGTGGTTCGGGTCAGCCGGATCGAGGCCCGACACGAACTCGTTGGCGAGCCCCGCGACCAGGGTCGCGCAGCGCACACCGAAGGCGGCGATGCGGGCGACGTCCAGCGCCCGGCGCGGGTCCTTCGCGAACGCCTGGATGTACGGCCCGAGGACGTCCCGGAAGCCGAGGAGCAGCTGGTTGCCCTCGATGAACCGCTGATCGAGCGGGAGCGAGGCGCTCCGGCACAGCTCGAGGTTCTCGACCGCGACCAGACGGTCGAGGTAAGCCCCGGACCGAGCGCTCCGGGAGGCCGGCAGCTGCTCCGGCAGCAGCCGGCTCAGCCCCTCGGAGAGGACGGTGTAGTCGCGCCCGCGCCAGGGGCGATCCGGCGCGGGCAGCCCCATGTCGACGTACTGCTCGACCGTCAGGGTGGAGTCGTCCCCCTCGGCCCTGACGCGCTGGGCGGTGAAGGCGACGAGGAGGAGGACGAGCACCGCCGCCGGGAGGCGAGCGCAGCTCACGTCCGCTGGCCCCCGCGCAGCCCCTCCGCCCACTCGCCCAGCATGCGCTCCTGCGCCGGCAGGCGCTGCTCGTCGGTGCCGAGCGGGTTCTTGAAGAAGCAGGCCAGCCCCGGCTGCAGCCCCGAGCGCCCGCGCCGCAGGGCGAGCTCGAGGCACCGCGCCAGGTCGAGGACGAGCGGGGCGGCCAGCGCGCTGTCGGCGCCGCGCCAGGTGAGCTCGAGGTGCATGCGGGTGCCGAGGAAGCCCTCGAAGTGGACGAAGTCCCAGGCGGTCTTCCAGTCCTCGAGCGAGGGCACGTAGTCGATCCGCGTGAGGGACGAGCCGAGCCCGTCGCCCAGGATCGCGCCGAGCACGCGGTCCTTGCCGGTCGTCTTGGCGGCGTTGGCGCCGGGCTCGTCGAGGACGGCGCCGTCGCGGTTGCCGAGGATGTTGAAGCCCGACCACGAGAGCACGCCGAGGTTGCGCTCGCGGAACATGGGCGCCAGCGCCGTGCGCACGAGGGTCTGGCCGGTCTTGCCGTCGTTGCCCATGTGGGGGACGCCGGCCGCCAGCGCCGCCTCGTGCATGCCGCGCGGCGTGGCGCCGAGCGAGGGCGTGAAGTTCACGTAGGCGCAGCCCTCGTCGAACGCGGCCAGCGCGTAGAGGAGGCTCGCCGGGACCTCGGCCTTGCGCCGCTCGTCGGCGACGAGGGCCCGCACGGCCTTCTCGGTCTCGAGCGCCCCCTCGTCGAGCTCGGGCACGGGCTCGGTCGAGGCCACGGCCACGACCACGACGCGGTCGAGGCGCTCGGCCGTCCGGAACGCCCGCAGGTCGGCGCGCAGGGCGGCCAGCGCGGCGGCCGGCCCGAGGCGGTCGCGCTCGCGCGCGGCGTCGCTCTCGAGGCGCCGCACCAGCCGCGTGGCCCCGGCGGCCACGCCCGGGCGCACGCGCTCGGCGAACGCCCGCAGGTCCGCCTGCAGGTCCGGGTCCTCGGCGAGGCGGTGCGGGAGGACGCCCTTCCGGGCCAGGTCCCGCGCCGTCTCCACCGGGTCGCCCTCGCGCACGTCGTGGCCGCCGAACACGAGGTCCGCGGGCGCGACGAGGTCGAGCCCCTGGAAGAGGTCGCGCGCCGTGACCAGCCCCGTGGTGGGGGCCAGCTCGCGGGCGATCGCGCGCGCCCCGAGGACCGTGGTGGTGGCCACGTCCCCCAGGGCGCCGACGAACCAGACTCCGACCTTCACCCGGACCTCCTCGGGAGCTACTCGCCGTCCGCCGGCAGGAACGGCAGGGCGTGGTTCATGGCGTTGATCACGTAGGCCGTGACCAGCACCGGGTCCTTCTCCCACCAGCGGTCGTGCTCGTTGCGGAACGAGCCGTCCGGCTGGACGCGCGCGTGCAGCGCGTCGAACAGGTCGCGCGCCCACGGGCGCTCGCCCTGCTCGGTCTCGATCGTCGGCTCGCCGAGGGCCGCCAGGCACTTGGCGAACGAGTGGTAGAAGTAGTAGAGCCCCTGCTGGTTGGCCCGCGGGTCCTGCTGGCGCACGCCGAGGCCCCGGTTCTCGTCGAGCGTGTAGTTGCTGCCGATCCAGCGCAGGGCCGCCTGCACCGCCGGGTCGTCGGCCGAGCGGCCGGCGTAGACGAGCGACATGAGCCCGCCGTAGGTCATGGACGCGTACGAGACGAAGCTCACCTTGCCGTCGGCGTGCTCGAGCGCCGCGCTCTTGTTGCGGTCGAGGCCGGGGTCGTAGATGAACCCGCCGTCGTCGAGCGGGCGCAGCTGGCCGACGCCCGGGTTCACCTCGGAGCTGTTCTGGCAGCGGTTCAGGAAGATCAGCGCCCGCTGGAACACCGGGTCGTCGGGCGGGACGCCCGCGTCGTGGAGGGCGGCGAGGGCGAGCTGCGTGTTCGACATGTCGGCGTCGGGCCGCTGGCCGGACGGGTCGTAGCCGAAGCCGCCGTGATTCGGGTCGTCCGGCCCGGCGCCGTTGGGCTCGGTGAGCTGCTCGCCCTTGAGCCACTCGGCCGCGCGCAGGATCACGTCGCGGTGGCGGGCGCGGTCGAGGGCGCCGAGGGACATGATCGCGATCGACGTGCGGTAGGTCGACAGCCCCGAGCGGCCCTGGCTGAACGAGCCGTCCTCCTGGCGGTGCTGGAGGAGAAACGCCGCCGCCTTCTCCGCCGCCGCGCGGTGCTTGTCGCGGTAGGGCTGCGGCGCGTCGGCCAGGCCCTTGAGGACGAGGCCGGTGATGCCGATCTCGCCCGGCGGCTGCCCGGGCACCTGGCCGAAGCCGCCGTTGTCGTGCTGCTGCGCGACGAGCCAGTCGAGCGCCCTGGCGTAGAGCGCCATGTCGGCGTCGTCGGCGCGCGCGGGCGCGGCGAGCCCGGCGAGGGCCAGGAGCGCGGCGGCGCAGCGGGTGGTCGTTCGGGTCACGTGCGTCCTCCGTGTCGAGTCTCGTGTCGAGTCTGCGGGTCTTCTTCGATCCGACCCCATCCTGCAGGTCCGCTCACCGCGGCGCGCCCGGGGAGGCCTCGAAGTAACGTCGGCTGGTCAGCTCCAGCTCCCGCGGCAGCCGGGCCCGCGCGGCCCCGCCCCGGCGGGAGGCGTCGATCCCGGGCTCGCTGGCGCCGGGCGCCTGCGCGGCGGCCTCCCCGCCGCCGCCGCCGCCCGCGCCCGACGCGCGGACGGAGCCCCAGGCGACGCGGTTCGGGGCCGGGAGCCGTCGCCCAGGCCCTCGAGGGCCGGGCGCCGCCGCCGCGTCGCCGGCCCGCAGGGCCGCCGCGAGGTCGTCGCCGGCCTCGGCCTGGGCGCCCGCCGCCGCGCCCGGAGGCAGCGCGCGCAGGGCGTCGTCGAGGCGCTCGCGCAGCACGGCCGCGACGCCTCGAGGCGGCAGGGCGCCCAGCGGGTCGACGGCGTCCGGCGCGGGCGCCAGCGCGGCGCGCTCCCCCGGGCCGGCGGGCGCGGCGTCGCCGCTGCCGTCGACGCTGCCGTCGGGGCCGCCCACCTCGCCGCCGCCGGCGCGCAGGTCGAGCCCGACGACCGCCGGGGCCTCGCCCGGGCGCGCCGCGCCCGTGGCCGCGGCGCTGCGGCCGGCGAGCACCGCCGGGAGGAGCGCGGCGGCGGCGGCCCCGAGGAGCAGCCCGGCCGGGGCCTGCACGGGGAGCGCCTGCCGCAGCGACCGCCCGACGAGGGCGCGCTCCGCCTCGGCCAGGACGACCGGCGTGAAGCGGCCGTGCCGCCCCTCGAGGGCCTCGGCGGCCGTGGCGAGCGCGGCGCCCGTGCCCAGGCGAGCGTCGAGGACGGCCGCCGCGACCTCCGGCGACGGCCGCCGCGTCGCGACGAGCAGGGCGGGCGCCAGGACCAGCGCGAGCGCCCCCGGCAGCCACGCCCCGCGGACCTCGAGCGCCGCGCCGGCCGCGAGGCCGACCTCCAGGAGGAGGACGCCGGCGAGGAGGGCCCAGCCGGCGCGCACGACGGCGCGCCGGAGGGCCAGGCGCAGGCGGGCGCGGGCGAGGGTCCGGGCGACGATGCGGGCGACCGGGCTCGGGCTCACCTGGGGCCCTCCCCGTTCGCATCGGGGGCGGGCGGCGCGTCCGGGATCAGCTCGCTCAGCGGCGGGCCGTCCTCGCCGTCGACCCAGGGGCGCATGTGGATCACGACCTCCGTGCCGCGCTCGGGCAGGCGCTCGGAGTAGGGGAGGTAGACCGTGTCGTCGCCGCCCTCGAGCAGCGGCGTGTCGAGGATCGCGTCCGGGTCGTGGTAGGTGGCGACGATGTTCCCGCCGTAGGTGGCGGCGAACACGCGCATGGTCTTCTTCCAGTCGGGCGGCGCGGGCACCTCGACGTGCCGCGAGCCGGTGAACACCCAGCCCACGCGCGGCTTCGCGGCCTGGCGCACGCGGTCCCAGATCAGGTCCTCGACCCGCCGGCGCACCCGCCCGTCCGTCGGCGCCGGCGCGCTCGGGTCGCCCTCGGGCGCGTCCTCGGCCTTCCACGAGACCTCGATCACCACGCGGTCGCCGCGGGTGAGCGCGATCGGCTCGCCGAACTCGCTCACCTGCGGGGTGGCCTCGAGGCCGAGGATGACCAGCGCCAGGTAGAGCTGCTCGGGCTCGCAGTCGAACAGGAGCAGGCTCTCGTGGGTCTTGCCCCGGCGGGTGCAGCCGAGGAGCTCGAGCGCCGGCCCGTTCTTCAGGCAGATCATGCCGTCGACCTCGAGCCGCTTCTCCTCCGTGTAGATGCGGATCCCGGGGAAGCGCGAGACGGGGCCGTCCTGGACCGGCTCGCGGGCGATCTCCGGCGGGGCCGCCGGCCCCTCCGGCGGGCGCGCGGGCCCGGGGTTGACGGGCTTCGCCGCGTCCCACGGGTCGGGGAGCGGCTCGTCGGGCGCCGCGGGCTCGTCGGGCGGCGTGGTCGCGGCAGGCTCGGTCGGGGCCGGCGGGGGCGCCTCCGTGACGGCGGCCGGCGGCGGCAGCGGCGGCGGCCCCGGCGGCGGCGCCGGCGGGTCGGCCGGGCAGCCGGCGAGGAGGAGGAGCGGGAGCCACGCCGGGGACCGGCTCACGCGCGGCCCCACAGCGGGAAGCGGGCGCACAGCGCGCCGACCTCGTCGCGCACGGCCGCGCTCGCCGCCGCGTCGCCCCGCGCGCCGAGGGCGCGGTCGATCAGGTCGGCGATCTGGTCCATCTCGGCCAGCCCCATGCCGCGCGTGGTCACCGTCGGCGTGCCGATCCGGATCCCGCTCGGGTCCATGGGCTTGCGCGGGTCGTAGGGGATCATGTTCTTGTTGACGGTGATCCCGACCGCGTCGAGCGCCGTCTCCGCCACCTGCCCCGTCAGGTCGCGCGGGCCGAGGTCGACCAGGAACAGGTGGTTGTCGGTCCCGCCCGAGACGATGCGGTAGCCGCGCGCGGCCAGGCGCTCGGCCAGGCGGGCGGCGTTGTCGACGACGGCCCGCTGGTAGTCGCGGAACGTCGGCGCCAGCGCCTCGCGGAGCGCCACCGCCTTGGCGGCGACGACGTGGCCGAGCGGGCCGCCCTGCTGGCCGGGGAACACGCTCTTGTCGAGGGCCTTCTTGTGCTCGCCCTTGCACAGGATCATGCCGCCGCGCGGGCCGCGCAGCGTCTTGTGCGTCGTGGTCGTTACGAAGTCGGCGTGCGGCACCGGGCTCGGGTGCAGGCCGGCGGCGACGAGCCCGGCGATGTGGGCGATGTCCGCGAGCAGGTAGGCGCCCACCTCCTTGGCGATGCGGGCGAACGCCTCGAAGTCGATCGTGCGCGAGTAGGCGCTGGCGCCGCACACGATCAGGCGCGGCTTCTCGGCGTGGGCGACGCGCGCGACCTCGTCGATGTCGAGGCGCTCGTCCTCGCGGCGCACGCCGTAGCGCACGATCCGGAACACCTGCCCGACGAAGTTCACCGGGTGGCCGTGCGAGAGGTGGCCGCCGTGGTCGAGCGACATGGAGAGGATCGTGTCGCCCGGCTTGAGCACCGCGCCGTAGACCTCGAGGTTCGCCTGGGTGCCCGAGTGGGGCTGCACGTTGGCGTGGTCGGCGCCGAACAGCTCGCAGGCGCGCTCGCGCGCCAGGTCCTCGCAGGCGTCGAGGTGCTGGCAGCCGCCGTAGTAGCGCTTGCCGGGGTAGCCCTCGGCGTACTTGTTCGTGAACCAGCTGCCGCTGGCCGCCATGACCGCCGGCGAGGCGATGTTCTCGGACGCGATCAGGACGATCGTGTCGTCCTGCCGGCGCCGCTCGGCCGCGAGCGCGTCGCGGACCTCGGCATCGACGTCGCCGACGGTGTCCAGGACCGCGGCCTCGAACCCTGTGCTCACTCCCACGCGCCCTCCTGAGGCGGCGTCCCGGACGCAGGGGCGTCGGACGCCGGGCCCGCATTGTCGGGCCAGGACGCGCCTCCCTCAATGCTTCCGCAGCACCCATCGTGCCGGAGGAGGTGCCGCCCGAGGTCGAGCGCGGTCGGGGCGCGGGGGAGACGGCCTGGACGGCGGGCATCCAGGGCTGGGCAGGGAGCATCCAGGTTCGGCGGCCGTCACAGCGACGCCCCACGGATGGGCTCTTCATTGGACACGGAGGCAACGGAGAACGACGGAGGTCACGGAGAAGACGTAAGGAACAGGACCTCCGTGGTCTTCGTGGACCTTCGTTGCCTCCGTGTCCCATCGAGAGCCCGCACGGTCGACCCTCGATCACATCAACCGGGGCCGTCAGTCGGTCGCGGGCTGGAGCGCCCACCAGCGCCGCCAGCGGACGACGTCGTCGCCGAGGTCGCGCCCTGCGACGGCCTTGAGGGCGGCGCGCGCGGCGCGCCGGTCGCCCTCCTCGCCCTCCTCGAGCAGGTCGAGGAGCGCCGGCGCGGCGGCGCGGTGACGGCCCCGGCCGGCGGCCGCGGCCGCCGCGCGCCGCACGGCGGCCGCGGGGTCGGCCAGGCCGGCCAGGACGAGGGCGGCCCCGGGCTCCCCTTGCACGGCCCCGCCCGCCAGCGCGATCGCCGCGCGGACGCCGTCGGGGAGGTCCTGGCTCGAGAGCCCCAGGAGCGTCCGGCCGACGAGGTCGTTCAGGGCCGCGCCCGCCTCGGTCGCGGCCTCGTCGGCGTCCGGGACGTGGCGCACGATCAGGCCGACGAGCGCGACGCGCCCACGCGCGCCCGCCGGCCCGAAGGCCCGGGCGAGCCCCTCGAGGCGCCCGGCCGCGTCGTCGGTGCGCGGCGCCGCGAAGGTGTCGAGCGCCTGGCCCGCCGCGTCGACCAGCGCCGGGTCGGGCGCGCCGGCCGCCTCGAGGACGCGCGGGAGGGCGACCTCGAAGGAGGCCGCGAGGGCCTGGCGCAGCGAGAGCGGGTCCTTCTCGCGCAGCCCCAGGTCCAGGAGCAGGCCGGCCGGCTCGGGGCCGCCGAGGTCGGCGAGCGCCGCCCGGACGGGGGCCGGCGCCGGCTGCAGCCGCCGGGCGCACTCGACGAGCGCCTTCGCCGCCTCGGGGTCGCTCCGACCGAGCGCGGCGGCGATCGGGGCGCAGACCTCGAGGGTGACCGCGTCGGGGGCGCGCGCCAGCGCCCGCAGGAGCGCCGCGCGGTCGAGCTGCGCCGCCTCGCGGACGGCCTCGATCAGGGCGGTCCGCCGGGCGTCCAGCGCCTCCCCCTCGGCCTCGAGCGCGCGCAGCTCGGCCACGAGCGGCGGCTCCTCCTCCTCGGCGCCGTACTCGGTCGAGAAGCCCTCGGTCCCCTTGAGCCGCTCGATCGCCGCCGCGAGCTCCGCCGCGCGCCCGTCCACCTGCCGGAGGGCGGCGAGGCCGTCCTCGAGCGTCGCGATGGACACCGCCTCCCGCTCCTGCGCGGCGGCCGGCGCCGCGAGCAGGAGCAGGACGGCGAGGGCGAGCGGCGGGCGCGTCACCGGAGGCTCCGGATGTAGACCACGTCGCGGCGCAGCTCGGGCATCAGGTTGTAGACGAACCCGCCCGGCTCGAAGATCGAGCGGCAGTAGCTGATCTCCACGTGCCCGAGGTCCGAGTTGGAGGACTTGCTCGGGCCGAGGTGGAACTGGATCTGCGCCGCGTCGAGGCTGACCTCGCCGCCGGACTGGACGCTGTCCTCGCCGAAGAACGCCCCGTTGATGCGGACCTGGTGGCCCGCCGACATGTTCGAGGTCGAGACCGTCGGCCGCCACCCGGCGATGATCACCAGGCCCGTCCACTCGAGCGAGCCATCGATGCGCATCTGCGCCTCCTTCGTCGCGCCGCTCGGCGTGTTGTTGAAGGGGCCGAGGGTGGGGTGGTAGTCGTCGCGGATCACGAGGATCCCGGCGCCCTTCAGCGTCCGGTTCGAGCCCACGAACAGGTTGCCCGTGACGAACGCCACCTTCGGGTCGTCGATCGTGCCCACCTCCACGACCGTACCGGCGCCGCCCGTGACGCCCAGGTTCTGGTTGTTCGCGGGGATCGTGACGGTGCCCGCCTGCCCGTTGTAGGCCGCCCACAGCGCCCAGGCGAACTCCTGCACGTCGGGGAGCTGGTTGTCGAGCTGGAAGGCGTCCTTCGGGTCGGGGTAGATGCTCGTGTTCGTGAGCGAGGGCTGCTGGACCGTGCGCGGGTCGTACGTCGTCCCGCTCTGGGTCCAGGGCTGGAAGAACGCCTGGGCGTTGTGCTGGCCGACGAGGTTCTGGCTGGCGAAGAGCGAGTACGGGTGCGGCGTCCCGGCGGGGCGCCGGAGCTGGCCCTCGTTCGGATCGCCGCTGGGGAAGCCCTGGCCGTTCAGGAACCCGATCGCGTGGTCGCGGGCGTCCACCCGGAGCTGGAGCTGTCGCGCCATGTAGGAGTCGATCGACGAGTCGTTGTTCGTCGGCAGGTAGGTCCACGTCGACGGGTCGTTCGGGTCGGCCGTGCCCGACCACGCGAAGCCGCCGCGCCCCTTCTCGACCCCGCCGTTGCCCACGTAGATCGGGGCGTTGGGGAAGTGCTTGGTGCGATGGACGAGGGCCTCCATGGCGTGGATCGTCCAGCCCCTGGCGTCGTAGGCGGGGTCGTCCGGCGCGATCGAGAGCTGCTGCTGCGCGCGCTCGTCGTTGCGGATGCGGCCCCAGCAGGTGATGTGGACCGTGGCGCCCGTGGAGACGGAGCGGTAGTAGAAGCCCCCGTCGCCGAGGCGCGACCACTGCGCGGTGCTCGGCGTGAGCGAGAGCTTGAGCTGCGCGAGCGCATCGTTGATCCCCGACTGCGCCGCGATGCGCGCCAGGAAGGCCTCGCGGTCGGCCCGGGCGGTCGTCACCTCGTTGGTGACCGTGCTGACCGACGCGGCGGCGACGGCGATCAGCAGCATGCCGACCACCAGGGTCAACGTGAGCGCCGACCCGCGCCGCCGGGCGCGCGGCGCCGGGGCCGGTGGTTGAGCGTCCGTTCGCTCGCGGTCCGTCATGGTCCCCTCCTCAGTTGTTCAGGTTGGTCGTGCTGCCGATCAGCGCGTGAACGACGATCCGCTCGACGACGCCGGTCGAGTCCCGCCAGGTCAGCTCGAGGCGAGCCGGGAGGAGGCGGGCGTCGTCGGCGGTCGGGCCCAGCTCGTCGTTCATGTCGCCATCGCCGTTGAGGTCGCGGGCCCCGCCCAGCTCGGCCGGGATGTAGGCCGTCGCCCGGTCCGGTCGACCCGAGATCGTCGCGCCGGGCGTGGGCGCCCCGGCGCCGGACTCGTTCTTGTAGAGGCGGATGTTGAGGTTCCCGTGCGGCAGCTCCGGGACGGCGAAGTCCTTCCCGGTCGTGTTGATCGTGCCGGAGCCGGTCGGCTTGTCCCACGTCCCGTGGTAGGCCACGTAGACGTCCTTCATGTCCACGTTGGCCGCCTCCTGCATCTCCGCGAGTTTGTCGCGGAGGAGGCTCTGGGCGACGCTGTGTCGCCATGCGCTCTCTCCGCCGCGCGACCCCGCGGTGAGGGCCATGGCGACCGTGAGCGCCAAGCCGGCGAACACCGCCAGGCCGATCGAGACGTCGACGAGCGACACGCCGCTGCGAGAGGTGGTCATCAAGTCTCCCCCGACGTTCAGCGCAGGAGCGCGGCGCGCTCGGTCATCACGAGGTCGTTGGTGAGCAGGTAGCTCCCGTCACCCAGGCGGAAGTTGGCGCGGATCGTGAACGTAACCACCCGGCCGTCGAGGTCGACCCGGAGCATCGGCCCGGTGACCGGGGCGCAGGCGGCCGGGACGAGGACCTCCACGACGCGCTGACCGTCGGCCGCGACCCCGGAGGTGTCGTCGTCGACGGTCCCGAAGACCCCGTCCGGTCCGGCCCGGCCGGTGACGGTGGTCAGGTCGAACGTCGGGAAGTGCAAGTTGCTCTCCCGCAGCCGGACGATCCCGCTCGCCGGGGCGCCGGCCGGGAGCGTCGCCGCGTGCGGGCCCACGAAGACGATCGTCGGCCCGAAGGTGGGGCCCGAGCCGTCGCCCCCCGTGACCTCGCGGAACTGCAGCCCCCGCGCATCCGTCCCCGTGGCCGGCCAGAGGGTGCTCAGCTCGCCTTCGGGCAGCGTCAGCGCCGCCGCGGTGTCGAGGGCCATCCGCCGCAGGGCGGACCTCACGTGCTGGTGGAGGTTGGCGCGGAGCTGCTGCACGGAGTAGGTCTGCTGCGCCCCGACCTCGAACGCCAACATGCCGCCGGCCAGGACGGCCAGGACGCCTATGCTGACCACGGCCTCGGTCAGCGTCACCCCGCGTCGTCCGCTCACGCCACCCCTCCCCCCGGCGCCCCTCGGGGAGGCCCTCAGGCGGTCCCCATTCGAAGTGACCCAGGGGCGCAAGTCTGACTCCAAGAAAGTTTGCGTGGTCGCGAAAGGACATGATCGGAAGCTTTCGCCACCCGGGTGTCCGGGTCGGCAGACAGTGTCCGGTGCACCGGACAGGTCGCCGCCTGAGAGCACGGCGCCCGGGGGCTCCCACCCCGACCACGTATCAGGCGACCCCCTATCCCCGGCCGGTCCAACGATCCATGGGGGCCGCCGGAGAAGGTGACCTGTGTTCAACGCCATAGGGGACGCCCCGATACCGCAGGCGCCCCGGGATCGGTCTAATCCTCGGGGGGCACCATGGGTTCGGTCGGGGAGGGGACGGCAGAGCTGACGATCCAGCGCGGGGACGAGGAGATGACCGTCCGCCTGGCGCGCCAGTTCATCGTCGGCTCTCGTCCGGACGCCGACCTCGTCGTGGCCGACCTCCCCCCCACACACTTCGTGATCAACCCGAGCAAGCACGGCGCGCTCATGCTCGTCCTCGAGCACCCGGAGCGCGTGACCCTCAACGGTTTGCCCGCGCGGCAGGCGCAGCGGCTCTCGCACGGCGACGCCGTCGAGGTGCAGGGCGTCCGGCTGAAGTACAGCTCCCCCAGCGACAGCCATCCGCAGATGGCCCTCTCGCGGGAGCCGACGCCGCGCTCGACGTCGCTGCGCGACCCGAACGCGTCGATCCTCGACTCGCAGAACATCTCCTGGTTCACGAGCGAGTCCGACCTCTACCGCGCCCTGCGCACGATCTACCAGCTCGGCTCGCTGTCGCACGCCGCGTCGAGCGAGAGCGCGCTGCTCGAGGGCGCCCTCACGTTGACGCTGCAGGGCGGGCGGGCCGCCGAGGGGGCGATCGTCGGCCGCGGCGAGGACGGCGAGGTCGTGCCGCTGTTCGTCCGGCGCCCCGAGGGGGCGGGCAGCGCCTCGACGTTCGCCCTCGACCAGGTGCTCGTCGCGCTGACGAGCGGGCACACGTCGGTCGTGGGGCCCCCGGAGCACCCGCCCACGCTCTGCGCGCCGATCATCCGCCCGGGGTCGCAGCCCGAGGGGGCGCTGTGCCTCAAGCGCGCCCCCGGGGCGCCCGCGTTCTCCACTCACGAGGTCGAGCTCGCGGTCTCGGTCGGGCGGCAGCTCGGCTCGGCGCTCGAGCGCGTGCGCGTGCTCAAGAGCCTGCGCTCGAGCTCGCTCGAGCTGAGCCGCCTCCAGCGCCGCCACGAGGCCGTGCTGTGCGCCATCTCCGAGGGGCTGGTGCTCGTCGGGGCCGACCGCAAGCTCGAGCCGCTCTCGGCGCGCGGCCGCGAGCTCCTGGTGACGGCGCTCGGGCGCGAGCCGCGGCCGAACGAGCTCCTCGACGAGGACGGCCCCCTGGCCCGCCCCGTGAACCGGGCCCTCGCCGGCGAGCCCGACCCGTGGCTCGAGCTCGAGGCCGCCGACGAGCGCACGATCCGCGTCTCGGCGTCGAGGGTGGCGTCGCTCGAGGCGGTGGTGCTCGTGCTCTCCGACGTCACGCAGCAGCGCGAGCTCGAGGACCGCGGGCGCGAGGCCGAGGCGCGGCTGCTCACCGACGTCGTGCGCGCCCGCGAGCAGCGCCGCCTCGGCCAGGACCTCCACGACGGGGTGTGCCAGCAGCTGGTCGGCATCCAGATGCTCGCCAAGGGGCTCGAGCGCGAGCTGGCCCTGGCCCGCCGCGAGGAGTCGACCAAGGCGGGCGAGATCGTCGCGCTGCTGCGCCAGGCCGCCGAGGAGGCGCGCTCGCTCGCCAAGGGGCTGAGCGCCATGGCGCTGCAGGAGCGCAGCTTCGTCCTGGCCCTCGAGGACCTGACCACGACCTACCGGCGCCTGTCGCCGAGCATCGCGTTCGGCTTCGAGAGCACGGGGACCATGCCGCCGATCGACGCGGAGGTCGCCACCCAGCTCTACCACATCGTGCAGGAGGCGCTGAGCAACGCCAGCAAGCACTCCGGCGCCACGGCGGTGGGGGTGGACCTGGCCTGCACGCCGGACGAGGTGGTCGTGGCCGTCGACGACGACGGGGTGGGCCTCCCGCCGGGCGCCGACCGCAAGGGCGGCATGGGGCTGGGCAACATGAGACATCGCGCGCGCCGCATCGGGGCGACGCTGGAGCTTCAGCCGGGCGCGCGAGGCGGCACCCGGGTCGTCTGCTCCCTCCGCATGGGGCTGGAGCAGCGTGGAGAGGGACGCGGGGCGTGACGCAACGTGGTGGAGACGGGGCCTGGGGCGCGCGGCTGGTGAAGCTCGCGGAGCAGCTGGAGGCCGGGGCGGGCGACCTGCGGGCGACGCTGCTGGACGCCGCGATCGAGCTCACCTGCGCCGAGCGCGGGCTGCTCGCGCAGGCCAGCGGCGGCGAGGTGCTGTCCGTCGAGACGGCCCGCGGCTTCGACCGCGAGACCCTGCAGCTCGGCCCGGAGAAGGTGTCGCGCACCGTCGTGCAGCGCGTCCTCGAGCGGGACCGCGGGCTCGTGACCACGAGCGACGTCGACCGCGACGTCACCGACGCCAGCAGCGTCCGCAACCACCGCGTGCTCGCGATCCTCTGCCTCCCCCTCGACCGCGCCGACGCCGTCGGGCCGCGGCGGGTGCTCTACCTCGACCACCGCTTCGACCAGGACGCGTTCTCGGTCACCGACCTGCAGCTCCTCGAGGCCTACGCGCCGCTCGCCGGCGCCGTCCTGCGGGCGCTGGCCGCGGGCGCCGCGCCCCCCGTCGACGCGCTCCAGGGCGTCGCCCGCATCCTGCGCGACGTGGCCCGCGGCTGGCTCCCCTCCTCCGCCGCGCCCGCCGCGTCGGGGCCGAAGCGGCGCGTGCTCCTCGTGGACGACCACCCGATCGTGCGCCAGGGGCTCGCGGCGCTGATCGACCAGCAGCCGGACCTCGAGGTCTGCGGCCAGGCCGAGAGCGCCCTCGAGGCGCTGCGGCTGATCAAGCTCGTCCGCCCCGACGTGGCGCTCGTCGACCTGTCCCTCCAGGGGACGAGCGGCCTCGAGCTGCTCAAGGACCTCAAGGTCCGGCATCCCGAGCTGCCGACGATCGTCGTGACCATGCACGCCGAGTCGCTCTACGCCGAGCGCGTCCTGCGCGCCGGGGCGCGCGGCTTCGTCGCCAAGCAGGAGGCCACCGAGAAGGTCCTCACCGCGATCCACCGCGTGCTCAACGGCGAGCTCTACGTCAGCTCGGAGACGACCGAGCGCATGCTCCGCCGCGTCGTCGGGGGCGGCGCCGGCCCGGCGACGCCCGAGGAGCTCCTCTCCGACCGCGAGCTGCAGGTCTTCCAGCTCCTCGGCATGGGCCGCGCGACGCGGCAGATCGCCAAGGAGCTGCACCTGAGCATCAAGACGATCGAGACCTACCGGGCGAACATCAAGAAGAAGCTGAACCTCAGCGACGGCCTCGAGCTGCTCCAGCACGCCGTGCGGTGGGCCCAGGATCAGGGCCTGACGTAGTTGGTGTGATCGCGGCTGCGGCGGAGGATGGCGGGCGCTGCCGTTCGCCGGGGCGTCGCGCTTCGCGCGACACCCCGGCCGCTCAGGCTCGTTCGGCGGCCAGGAGGCCGCCTTCCCTCGCCTTCGCGCGGCATCGCTCCGCCCTCCTCCGCCTCGCCTGGGGCTCTGGCTGCGGAAGCGCGGTGGAGGTGTGCTCGGAGGCGGCCAGGACGGCCTCGCCTTCGCGCGGACACGCCCTCCTCCGCCTCGCCTGGGGCTCTCGCGGCGAAGGCGCCGAGTGCTCGGGCTCCGCAACCGCGGCGGCGATCGCCGGCGCCGGTCTCAGCCGCCGATCGCGTTGCGGTAGGCCCCGAGCGCCAGCACCGGGAAGTAGCACGGGTACATGTGGTACTTCAGGTAGAAGGCGTTCGGGAACCCGGTCCCGGTGAAGTGCGCCTCGTCCCACAGGCCGTGCTCGGCCTGGTGCTCGATCAGCCAGCGGACGCCGCGCGCGACGGCCTCGCTCTTCGCCCGGCCGCAGGCGATCAGGCCCATGACCCCCCACGCCGTCTGCGACGCCGTCGGGGGGATCGTCTCGGCCTCGTGGCCGGGCAGGTAGGACGCGCACGACTCGCCCCAGCCGCCGTCGGCCTGCTGGTAGCGCTCGAGCCAGTCGGCGGCCCGCTGCATGGCCGGGTCGTCGGGGCCGACGCCGATCGCCGCCAGGCCGCGGACGACCGACCAGGTGCCGTAGACGTAGTTCACGCCCCAGCGGCCCCACCACTTCCCGTCGGGCTCCTGCTCGCGGCGGACGTAGGCCTCCGCGCGCTCGACGACGGGGTCGCGGCGCGTGACGCCGAGGTGCCCGAGCATCTCGAGGATCCGGCCGGTCACGTCGACCGTGCTCGGGTCGAGCATGTTCTTCTCGTCGTTGTAGAGGATCTCGTTGTAGACGACGTCGTCGACGTCGCGCTCGAACGCGCCCCAGCCGCCGTCCGCGTTCTGCAGCCCCGTGATCCAGCGCACGCCGCGCTCGATCACCGCCGCCTTGTCGGGCAGGTCGGCGCCGGCGTTCATGAGCGCCATGACGACCACGGCCGAGTCGTCGGTGTCGGGGTAGAAGTCGTTGAAGAACTGGAACGCCCAGCCGCCGGCCGGCACGTGCGGCGCCTTGCGCGCCCAGTCGCCCTTGCGGCGGATCTGCATCTTCGCCAGCCAGCGCAGGGCCTTCGACACCGCCGGGTGGTCGGGCGCGAGCCCGCCCTCGACCAGGCCGAGCACCGTCCAGGCGGTGTCCCACACGGGGGAGACGCACGGCGCGATGTGGGTCTCGTCGCGGGCCGCGTCGGGCCACTCGAAGCGCTCGAGCGCCGCCATGCCCTTCTTGAACCGCTCGTCCTCGACGCTCATGCCGCGCACGAACAGCGCCAGGAGCGAGTTGGCGATCGCCGGGAAGATCCCCCCCCAGTCGCCCGCGTCGTCCTGGTGCTCGAGGATCCAGCGCTCCGCGCGGCGCAGGGCCACCTCGCGCAGCGGCAGGACGCGGCGCCGGTCGGCCCACTTGAGCACCTTGTCGGCCGTGAGGAAGAAGTTGCCCCACGAGACGAGCGGCGGGTCGTGGCCCTCGTAGAGCTCGCGGCTCGTCGCGGGCGCCGAGAACAGCTCGGCGATCCCGCGCCCGGGCGGCACGGGGACGACCTTCTTCTGGTCGGCCAGGATGGCCAGCGGCACCGTGCACACGCGCGCCCAGTAGGCCAGCTCGTAGATGTTGAAGCGGCTGAGCCCGGGCATCAGGATGAACTGGATGGGGATCGACGGGCACGCCTCCCAGGGCAGCTCGCCGAGCAGGGCCAGCTCGAACTTCGTGAGGACCCGGGTCTTCGCCGGGCCGCCCCCGGCGAGGATGAACTCGCGCGCCTTGACCATGTGCGGCGCGTCGGCGGGGTCGCCCATGAGCTTCAGCGCCGCGTAGGACTCGGTGGTCACCGAGAGGCAGCCCGGGGCGTCGTGGTAGATCGCCCAGGTGCCGTCGGGCCGCTGCGTGCGCCGGATCCAGTTCGCCAGGCGGCGCGCCTTGTCCTGGTACTCGGGCCGCGCCAGCAGGCCGGTGTAATGGAGGAGGAAGATGTACTGCGCGTCGAGGGTCTGGTTGGCCTCGTCCTCGCCCTGCCACCAGCCCGCGGCGTCCTGGCGCCCGAGCAGCGCCTGCCGGGCGCGGTCCAGGGCCTCGGTGAGGTCGGTGACGTCGGTGCGCTCGGCGGTGACCGCCCGGCGGGTGGCGACGCCCGTCGGGAGCGCGTGCACGTCGCGCTGAACCATCGAACCCCCTCTTTGTGTGTCCCTCGCCGGGCGACCTTGCGTCCCCACGACGCAGCGCGGCGAGCCAAGGTCGAATGGTACCCGATCGGGCGGACAGGGCGGAAGCCCCTATTCCTTACTGGAGATCTCGCAGGGGCATGGGGCAAAGCGCGCCACCCCCACGGGAGGGTGGGGCGAGCCGCCGCGGGACCTCACAGGCGCAGGATCGCCTCGATCCGCCGCTGCAGGTCGTCTCTCTCGAACGAGCTGCCCACGAGCGGGTCGGTCGCCAGCAGCTCCTGCGCGGCGCGGGCGTGGCCCGCCGCCTCGGACACGCGATGCTTCTCGACCAGGTACTCCGCGTAGCAGACGCGGTTCTCGGCGCAGGTGGGCGCCCGCTCGAGCGCCTCGCGGAAGAGCCCGTCGATGACGTCGTCCTCGCCCGCCTCCTCCGGGCCGATCGGCCAGGAGGGCGCCTGGGAGTAGAAGACGGCCAGGAGGCGCAGCGGGCCGGCGCCCTGGAAGTCCGGGTCGAGGTCGCGCGCGCGCCTGGCCGCCTGGTCGAGGAGGCCGATCTTGCTCAGGTCGGGGACGGTCGAGAACTCGAGCACGCGCCCGAGGCCCAGGGCGCGGTAGAAGTGGCCCTCGACGCGGTCGGGCTCGAGGAGGATCGCCGCGTCGGCGTGCGCCAGGGCGCGCCGCGCGTTGTCCAGCCGCTCGCGCCTCGGCGCGCTCGGGTACTCGACGAGGGTCAGGTAGAGCGCCGCGACGCGGCAGCGGAGGTCGAAGGCGTCCTGCGCCTCCTGGATCCCGCGCAGCTCCTGCTCCAGCTTGCCCGCCTCGTAGAGGATCCCGTGCACCTCCGGCGTCGCCGGGCGCCGCGGCGGCGTGTGGCACCCGGCCACCAGCGCCAGCGCGGCGAGGAGCGCGCCGCGCGCGAGGGACGACGTCACCCCGGCGAGCGCGGTCACTCGGCGCCTCCGTAGGCGCGGGCCGCCGCCTCCAGGGCCTCGGGCGCGGGCGCGCTGAAGCCGGTCACCTGGAGCGTCCCGAGGAGCTCGCGCCCCCGCTCGTCGGTGTGCATGGACACGAGCGCCTCGCGCAGGCGCGCGGCGTCGTCGCCGTCCACCGGGCCGATCGAGACGACCGGCGGCGTGGGCAGCGGCGCCGACGTGTGGAGGGCCCGCAGCCCCTCGCGGAACGACTGCAGCCTCTGCAGCTCGAGCCAGGCCGCGTCCTCGAGCAGCACGGCGTCGACGGGCTGCCCCTCGAAGGGCTCGTTCGCCTTCATGCGGCGCAGCGCCCGCAGCGGCTGCGCGGTCACCACCCCGCGCGCGTCGCCCGCGCCGTCGTGGGTCACCTCGAGCGCGCCGCCGAGGACGACGCGCGAGACGAAGCGCGGGTCGTCGAGGTGGCTCGACCAGATCACGGCCTTGCGCCCGTCGCGCGCCGCCCTGAGGTCCTCGAGCGCGCGCCACGGCGACTCCTGCGCGACGACGAGGTGGTAGCGCTCGGTGAGGGCGTGGTTGCGCTCCGACTGCGCGACGGGGCGCAGGTCGAGCGCCTCGCGCCACTGCAGGAACAACGAGAGGGAGAGGATCGCGAAGCGCGGGCGCCCCTCGTCGATCCAGCGCCGCGCCTCCGCGGGGTCGTTGGTGTAGACCGGCTGGAGGTCGAAGCCCGCCCGCCAGGTCAGGTAGCCGCCCAGGCGCTCCATGACGGGGCGGGCGAGCTCCGTCGAGCCGGGGGCGTGGGGGTAGCAGACGACCAGCCCCCGCTCGCCGGGGGGCCGGCCGGCGGCCGCGCCGGCGAGGCCGAGCGCGAGCAGCGCCACGGCCGCGGCGCGCCTGCGCATCTTGCTCGTGCGTCGCTCCGTTCGCACGTCGAGCCTCCCGCCGCGGCGGTCCAGGGTCTGGTCCTAGACCACATCCGCCGGTCGCCGTCCAGACTACCTGCCGGCCCCCCCAGGCCCGGGGCCCGCGTTCACACCTTCCGAAACACGCGGGACGCATCCGGGACGCAAGCGCTTCGACGGCCCCGTCCATGATCGGACGCCATTGCGCGCACGGAGGTTAGGCGGCCCCTCCGTCAACGACGGTTGAGAACGCGAGTTGCTTTGCTTCGCGGGTTCGAAGGGTCGGCGCGGGTGCGCTCTGCCGCGCCGGCTCCGAGTCCAGGGGAGGGTTCGATGAAGCTCGGCCGATACGAGCTCGTGGAGCGGTTGGGCGAGGGCGAGAGCGCCGTCGTCCACCTGGCCCGCGACCTCGCCCAGGGCGGCCGCCCGGTCGCGCTCAAGGTGCTCAAGCGCCAGGACCCCCGCGACGAGGCCCGCTTCCGGCGCGAGTTCGAGGTGCTGGCCGGCCTCCGTCACCCCAACCTCGTCGGCGTGATGGACTTCGGCGCGAGCGACCAGGGCGCCCTGTACCACAGCGCCGAGTACCATCCCGGGCAGCGGACCCTGCGCCAGGCGCTGTTCGGCCCCCCGCCCGCCGCCGAGGCGCTCCCTGGCCTGGTCGACGCGCTGGCCTCGATCCTCCGCGGCCTCGAGTTCGTCCACACGCGGGGCCTCGTGCACCGCGACCTCAAGCCCGACAACGTCCTCGTCGACGCGGCGGGGGAGGTGCGGCTCTCGGACTTCGGCCTCGCCGGCGCCCTCGACGGCCAGGCGGCGGGCACGCCGCACTACATGGCGCCCGAGGTGATCCGCCGCCTGCGCGTCGACCGGCGCTGCGACCTCTACTCGCTCGGCGTCCTCTGCTACGAGCTCCTCACCGGCGCGGTCCCCTACGACGGCCCCGACGCGGCGACGATCGCCCGGAAGCACCTCGAGGACCGCCCGCGTCCGCCGCGCGAGCTCAACCCCGCCATCCCCGAGGACCTCGAGCGCGTGGTCCTGCGCCTCCTGGAGAAGGAGCCGTCGGACCGCTTCTCCAGCGCCAACGCGGTCATCGCCGCGCTGTCGCAGGTCGCCGGGCGCGAGCTCCCGTTCGAGACGCACGAGACGAAGGAGGCGTACGTCCTGTCGGGGCGCTTCGTCGGCCGCGAGCGCGAGCTCGACTGGCTCGTCGAGGGGTTCCAGCGCGCCACCGGCCCGCTGGCGTGGGACCGCGACCCGCGCGAGTTCGACCGCAGGGCCCGCTTCGCCACGTCGCGCGGCGGCGTGACGAGCGCGCCCGAGGGAAAGCGCGCCGAGCGGCGCCAGGGCGGCAACCGGCGCGCGTCGGGGGCGGAGGCCGGGCAGAACCCGCCCGCCCTGCTCGTGTTCCTGCGCGGCGAGAGCGGCCTGGGCAAGACCCGCCTCGGCGACGAGCTCCGTCGCCGCTGCCAGCTCGAGGGCGCGGTCGTCCTCCAGGGCGCGTGCAAGAAGCAGCTCTCGCGCGGCTACGAGCCGTTCATCCAGGTCGTGCAGGAGGCCGTCCAGCTCGGCCCCGGCGAGGAGCTCGAGGAGTACGGCTGGGCCGTGCAGCAGCTCCTCGCGCAGCCGGCCGAGGCGCCGCGCGGCGTCGAGCGCCTGCGCCTCGTCGACGCGCTGGCCGAGCTCCTCCTGGCGCGCGCCTGCCGCCGCCCGCTGGTGATCGCGCTCGAGGACCTGCAGTGGGCGCGCGGCGAGACGCTCGAGCTCCTCCTGCACCTGCACCGCTCGCTCGTGACGCTCCTCACGGGCGCCCACCACGACGAGCGGCGCCCGCGCCTGTTCCTCGTGGCCACCTACCGCCCCGAGGAGCTCCACGGCCCCGAGCTCGGCCGGGCGCTGGCCGAGCTGCGGCGCGACCGCTTCTTCGAGGAGCTCACGCTGCGCCCCCTGCGCCCCGACGACGTGGGCGAGCTCGTGCGCTCCATGCTCGGCGTGCCGAGCGTGCCGCGGGCGTTCGTCGAGCGCGTGGCGCAGGAGTCGCAGGGCAACCCCCTGCTGATCGAGCTGCTCATGGAGGAGCTCGTCGCGCGCGGCGTCGTCGACCGCGCCCGCGGCCTGTGGCGGCTCGACGCCGAGCGGGCCGCCGCGCTCGAGGTCCCGAGCCGCGTGGGCGACCTCGCGCTCGCGCGCCTGGCGCGCCTCCCCGCGCGGCCGCTCCTCGACTGGCTGGCGCTCCTCGACCGTCCGGCGCGCCCGGCGCTCCTCGCCCGGCTCGTCGAGCGGACGGAGGTGGAGGTCGCGCGCGACCTCGAGGAGCTGGTCGCCCGGCGCGTGGTCGAGCGCACCGAGCAGGGCTACGAGCTGGCCCACGCCAAGGTGCGCGACGTGGTCCACGAGGCGCTCGCGCGCGGCGAGGCGGGGCACGCGCCGCACGACCGGCCGGAGATGCACCGGCGGATCGCGCGCGCGCTCGAGCCCGGCGAGGGCCCCGGCGAGGGCGGCGACCTGGCCGAGCTCGCGCACCACCTGCTCGAGGCGGGCGAGGGGCTCGAGGCCATGCGCCGCGCCCGGCAGGCCGGCGAGGCGCTGGCGGCGGTCGGCGCCCGCGAGCGGGCGTGCGAGCTGTTCGCGCGCGCCCTGCGCGTCGCCGACGACCACCTCGCGCTCGCGCGCCACGACGCCGCGCGCCGGCGCCCGCTCCTCGAGGAAAAGCTGGCCCTGCACCGCGCGATCACCGCCGAGCTGGTGGGGCTCGAGCGGCTGACCGAGGCGCGCGGGCAGACGCTCGAGGGGCTCGCCCTCGCGCGCGAGCTCGGCGACGCCCAGGCCGAGGTGGGGGCGCTCGCCACCCTGGGCCGCCTCAACGCGCGCCTCAAGGAGCTCGACGACGCCCGCCGCTACTTCTTCGAGGCGCTGAAGACCGCCGAGCGGATCGAGTACGGCAAGGGGATCGGCCGGAGCCTGCTCGGCCTCGGCGAGCTGACCGTCGAGGAGGGACGGCTCGAGGACGCGCTGGAGTACCTCGAGCGGTCGCTCCGCTTCGAGCGCGACCTCGGCGACGCCTGCGAGCTCGGCAACACCCTGCGCGCCCTGGCCAACGCCCACGCCCGGCGCGGCGCCTACGACGACGCGGTGGCCACCTGCGAGCGGGCGCTCGAGCACGAGCGCGCCGCCGGCCGGCGCGCCGGGGTGATCGCCACGCTCGAGCGGCTCACCGACGTCCACTTCCTGCGCGGCGACCTGGCGGCGGCGGTCGACGCGGCCGAGCAGACGATCGCCCTGGCCGAGGTCGAGGACGACAAGCCCGCCGTGGCGCGGGCGCACCTGGCGCTGGGCTCGTGCCACGAGCGCACGGGGGCGCGCGCCGAGGCGCGGCGGCGCTTCGCCGAGGCGGCGGCGACCGCCCGCCGGCTGGGGCTCTCGCCCGAGCTGGCGCAGGCGCTCAACGGCGCGGGCTGGCTCCACCTGCTCGCGGGCGAGCACGACGCGGCGCTCGTCGCCTTCAACGAGGCGACGACGCTGTGGAACGTCGGCGGCGACCGCGCCGGCTACGCCGCCGGGCTCGTGAACCTCGGCCTGACCTACGCGCGGCGCGGCGACCTCGAGCGGGCGGCCGCCTGCCACGACGCGGCGGCGCGCGTGGCCTGGGAGCTGGGCGCGCGCCGCGCCGAGCTGGAGGCGGCCTGCGGCCGGGCGGCGGTCGACGAGGAGCGCGGGCAGGCGGCGCGCGCGCGGGAGCTGCTCGACAAGACCGCCCTGCGCGCGCGCGAGCAGCGGCAGCCGCGCCTCGAGGCGCTGGCGCTGGCCGACCTGGCCCGCCTGCTCGCGGGCGAGGGCGAGGGGGCCCGGGCCCTGCGCGCGGCGCAGCGCGCGCGCGCGCTGGCCCGCGAGGTGGACGAGCCGCGGGTCACGGCGCGCGTCGCCCTGCGCGCGGCCGAGGCCGACGTGCTCCGCGGGGCGCTCGCCCCGGCGCTCGAGGCGCTGCGCGGTCGCGGCGCGAGGCGGCGGCCCGCAGACGTCCGGGGGGTCGCGGTGGAGGCCGAGCTGGACCTCGGGCGGGCGCGCGCCGCGCTCGGCGACGACGAGGGGGCGCGCGCCGCCCTCGACGCCGCGCTGGCCGAGGCGCGCGCCCGCGGGGCGCGGCCGCTCGGGGCGCGCGGGCTCCTGGCGCAGGGCGAGCTCCTCCTCGGGCTCGGCCTGGCGCGTGGGCAGCACCGGCCGGGGCGGGTCGTCGTCGGCTCGCCCGAGCTGGGCGAGGCCCGGGCGCGGCTCGCGGCCGCCGCGGCCGAGGCCGAGGCGGTCGGCGCGCGCGGCCTCCAGCACGAGGCGGCGCTCCTGCGCGCGCGCGTGGCCCTGCTCGAGGGCGAGCTCGACGAGGCGCGGGCCGGGGCGCAGGCGGCGCTCGAGGCGGCGCACGAGCTGGGCGACGGGCTCCGGCGCCGGGCGCTCCTGCTCCTGGCCGAGGTCGAGGCCACGGGCGGCGACGCCGAGGTGGCGCTCGTCAAGCTCGACGAGCTCGACCCGCTCCCGCCGCGGCAGAAGGTGGCGCAGGCGCTCGTGCGCGCGCACGCCTGCGAGCGCGTCGGCCGCCCGCTCGAGGCCCGCGCCTCGCTGAGCGACGGCGCGGCGGCCCTGCAGGAGGTCGAGGCGGCCCTCGACGACGCGGACCGCCGCCGCCTCGCGGCCACGGCCGCGCCCGCCGCCCTGCGCGCCGCGCTCGAGCGGCTGCGGCGCGACGAGCAGACGCCCGACGCCGCGCCCGCGGGGGCCGACGGCGGCGTCCTCGCCCAGGCGCGCGCCCTGCGCGAGCGCGCGCTCGGCTTCCTGCGCGCCGCGCGCGCCGTGCACGCCGCCGGGACCGACGCGCCGGCGGGCCCGGCCCGCCAGGACGCGCAGCTGGCCGCGCTGATCGACCGGGCGCTGGCCCTGTTCGGCGCGCAGCGCGGGCTGGCGGTCGAGGTCCTCCCGTCCGGCGAGCAGGTGGTCCGCGCCGCGCGGCGCGCGCCCGGCGACGACCTGCCGGAGGCCGAGCGACGGACCTCCTCGGCGGTGGTGACGCGCGCCGGGCAGACGGGCGAGGTGCTCGTCGTGCCCGACGCGCAGGGCGCGCTCGAGCTCTCCGAGCGGCCGTCGGTGATCGACCTCGAGCTCAAGAGCGTCCTCGCGATCCCGGTGCGGCTGCGGGGGCACGCGCGCACCGTCATCGTGCTCGAGGACCGCGAGCGCCGCGGGCGCTTCCAGGAGGAGGACCGCGAGCTGGCCGAGGGGCTGGGCGAGCTCGCCGGGCACGCGCTCGAGCGCGCGCGGCTCGAGGGCGAGGCGGAGCGGGCCGCGCGCGAGCTCGTCGCCCGCAAGGACGAGATCGCGCGGCTCGAGCAGGCGCTGCAGGCCGAGCTCGACGAGCGGAAGGAGGAGCTCGACGCGGTGAAGGCCGCCCTCGAGGAGCGCGAGCACGAGCTGGGCGTGCAGTCGAGCTACGCCAACATCGTCGGCCGCTCCGAGCCCATGCAGCGCATCTTCCGCCTGCTGGAGAAGGTCACCCGCTCGGACGTCCCGGTCCTCATCCAGGGCGAGAGCGGCACGGGCAAGGAGCTCGTGGCGCGCGCCGTCCACTTCAACGGCCCGCGGCGCGGCCGCCCCTTCATGTCGATCAACTGCGCCGCGCTGCCGGAGAGCCTGCTCGAGGCGGAGCTCTTCGGCCACGTGAAGGGCGCCTTCACGGGGGCCGACCGGGACAAGGTCGGCCTGCTCGAGGCGGCCGACGGGGGGACGCTGTTCCTCGACGAGGTGGGCGACATGCCCTCCGCCATGCAGACGAAGCTCCTGCGCGCCCTGCAGGAGGGCGAGGTGCGCCCGCTCGGCAGCCGCCAGCCGCGGCGCGTCGACGTGCGCGTGGTCAGCGCCTCGAACAAGGACCTGCGCAAGCTCGTCGACGAGGGGACCTTCCGGGCCGACCTCTTCTACCGGCTCAACGTGGTGAGCGTGGCGCTGCCGGCGCTGCGCGAGCGGAAGGAGGACGTCCCGCTGCTCGTCGACCACCTGCTGGACAAGATCGCGGCCCGCTCGGACGGCAAGCGCAAGAGCCTCGACCGCAAGGTGATCGACGCCCTGCTGCACCACGACTGGCCGGGCAACGTGCGCGAGCTGGAGAACGAGCTGCGCCGGCTCGTGGCCCTCTCGGGCCAGCGGATCACCGAGCGCGACCTGTCGCCCCACCTGCGCCAGCGCGCCCAGGACAAGGTGGAGATCCTCGTCTCGCCCGACGACGCGCGGCCGCTCAAGGACCGCCTCGAGGCGATCGAGCGGCGGATCCTGATCGAGGCCCTGCGCCGCCACGACAACAACAAGACCCAGACGGCGCGCACGCTCGGCCTCTCGCGCTACGGGTTCCTGAAGAAGCTCGACAAGTACAGCCTGCGCGAGGACGAGCTGGCCTAGTCCTCTGTCAGGCTCGATCCTATCGGCTCGAGCCCGACAGAGGACGACCTGTCGACTCGGAGTCGGCGAGCTGGGAGGACCCGCTGCGCGGGCCCTCCCTCGCCTTCGCTTCGCGGTGCTCGGCGCGGCAAAGCCGCGCCTGCGCCCGCTTGCGCCGGGCCCTTCGGGCCCGGAGTGGTCCGTCAGAGGCGAGCCGATGGACTCGCCTCTGACGGACCCTGGTCGTCCTCTGTCGGGCTCGATCCTATCGGCTCGAGCCCGACAGAGGACGACCTGTCGACTCGGAGTCGGCGAGCTGGGAGGACCCGCTGCGCGGGTCCTCCCTCGCCTTCGCTTCGCGGTGCTCGGCGCGGCAAAGCCGCGCCTGCGCCCGCTCGCGCCGGGCCCTTCGGGCCCGGAGTGGTCCGTCAGACGAGCGCGCCGATGGACTCGCCTCTGACGGACCACTAGTCGCCCGTGTCCCACACCTCGACCACGCCGCCGTCGGACAGCGACACGAGGCGCCGGCCGTCGGGGGAGAGCGCGAGCCGCCGGAAGGCGCTCGGCCGGCCGAGCACGTGGTAGCGCTCGCGATCGGCCGCGTCCCAGGCGCGGAGCTCGTTGCGGGTGGGGTCCTCGCCGCCCGACGCGCTGAAGGAGCGCCCGTCGGCGCCGACGGCGATCGCGCGCACCACGCCGCTGTGGGCGGGGGCCCGCATGAGCGCGCCCATGGCCTGGTCCTCGAGCAGGGTCCCGCCGCCGCACATCTCGCCGGCGACGCCGGGCGGGTCGAGCGCGAGGCGGACGAGCCGCATGGCGGCCGTCCCCGCGAGGAGCTCCTGGCCCGTCGCCGCGAACGCGAGGGCCGAGACGCGCGCCTCGATCGGCTCGCGGTGCACGAGCGCGCCCCCCCCCGCGAGCGACCACAGGCGGATGGCGGTGTCCGGCTCGACGAACTCGTCGAAGCCGGCCCCCGTCCCGGTCGCGGCCCACCGGCCGTCCGGCGAGACGGCCACCGACCACACCGTGTGGGCGTGGCCGGCGAGGGTGGCGAGGTGGCGCCCGCCCGGGAGCTCGAACGCCCGGGCGACGCCGTCGTAGCCGCCGGCGAGCAGGACGCGCCCGCCGGCGCCCAGCGCGACCGACGCGGGCTCGGCGAGGAGGTCGAGCTCGTCGTGCGGCGCGCCCTCGGCGTCGAGGCGCCAGGCGCGGCGGCCCGAGATCACGACGAGCCCGCCGCCCCCGGGTTGGCCGAGGAGCCAGGTGGCCGGCAGGGTCGACGCCGGGCCGAGCGGGCGGCCGGTCCCGGCGTCCCACAGGAGGACGCCGTCCGCCGACCCGGTCGCCACGCGGCGGTCGTCGACGAAGGCCGCCGCGATCGTGCCCGGCGGGGCGTCGAGGCGGCGGGGGCGCTGGCGCCGCAGCGCCCGCTCGAGCTCGACCGCCGTCGGCCGCTCGGGGTGGTCGGGCCAGCGCGCCAGCCACTCGCCCAGCGCCTCGAGGCGGGCGACGGGGTCCTCGAGCCGCTCGACCCGGCGCAGCTGCCGCGTCCCCTCGACCGGCGAGCGCGGCGCCGCCTCGCCCGGGGGCGGCGCCACGCTCCCGGCGGCCGGCGGCGGGCCGGACGCGTCGAGGACGGGCGCCCTCGTCGGCCCCGCCGCGAGGCCGGCGACGAGGAGCGCGGCGGCCGCGAGCGGCGCGGCCACCAGGGCGCGCCGCCGACGCCGCTCCGCGCGCGACGACGGGCCGGCCGCCACGCTGATCGCCTCGAAGGCGCGCGCCGCCTCGGTCGCGGTCGGCCGGCGCTCGGGGGCGCGGGCGACCAGCCGCGCGAGCAGCGTATCGAGCGCGGCCGGCAGGTCGGGGTCGAGGGCGCCCGCGCGCGGCCGGTCGCGCCCGGTCACGCCGCCGATGAGCTCGGCGAGCGACTCGGCCGGCGGCACGGCGGCCTGCCCGGTGACCAGCTCGAAGGCGATCAGCCCGAGCGCGTGGACGTCGGCCGCGGCCCCGACCTCCCGGCCGAGGAGCTGCTCGGGCGCCATGTACTGCGGCGTGCCCACGAGGACGCCCGTGCGCGTGAGCCGCTCGTCGTGCTCGGGGGCCAGCGCGACCCCGAGGTCGACGATCACCGGCGCGCCGTCCGGCCGCACGAGCACGTTGTCGGGCTTGAGGTCGCGATGGACGACGCCCGCGGCGTGCAGCGCCGCCACCCCGCGGGCGAGCGCCGCCGCGAGCCCCAGCGCCTGGTCGAGGGGCGGCCGGCCGCGCGCGAGGCGGGCGGTCAGCGGCTCGCCCTCGACGAGGTCCATGACCAGGTAGGCCGCGCCCCCGTCGCGGCCGGCCTCGTGCACGCGGACGACGCTCGGGTGCGCCACGCGGGCCAGGGCCCGCCCCTCGCGCGCGAAGCGCTCGAGCCGCTGCTCGTCGACGCGGGTCAGGAGCTTGACGGCGCGCTCGACCCCGAGCGCCGCGTGGCGCGCCCGGTGGACCTCGCCCATCGCGCCGCGGCCGAGCAGGCCGGTGAGCTCGTAGGGTCCGACCCTGCGCCCGTCCACGCGGACGAGCGTACCCGGCCCGGGGTCGGCGCGCCCGCAGCCCTGTCGGAGCCCGCCCGTATCCTGTAGGCTCCCCCGCCCGAGGAGCCAGGCGCCGCGTTGGACCCCTTCACCGAGCACTTCCAGGCCCCGCGCAACGTGGGGGACCTCGCGCGCCCGGACGCCAGGGTCGAGGTGGACAACCCGGTGTGCGGGGACCGCCTGACCCTGGCGCTGCGGGTCGAGGGCGGGCGGGTGGTCGAGGTCGCCTGGCGCGTCCTCGGCTGCTCGGGGGCGATCGCCGCCGCCTCGGCGATGAGCGAGCTGGTGAAGGGGCGCGACCTCGCGGCGGCCGCGGCGGTCGACCGCGATGCGATCGACCACGCGCTGGGCGGGCTCCCGGCGCTCAAGCGGCACGGGGCCGACCTCGCCGCCCAGGGGCTGCGCGCGGCGCTGGCCGCGCTGACGACGACACACGGAGGAGTCGAGTGACGATCAAGAGCGACCGCTGGATCCGCAAGATGGCGGTCGAGCACAAGATGATCGAGCCCTTCGTCGAGAGCCAGGTGCGCGAGGGCGTCGTCAGCTACGGCCTGAGCTCCTACGGCTACGACCTGCGCGTGGCCGACGAGTTCAAGATCTTCACGAACATCAACAGCACGGTGGTCGACCCGAAGAAGTTCGACGAGTCGTCGTTCGTCGACGTCCGCGGGAACTGCCTGATCCCGCCCAACTCGTTCGCGCTGGCGCGGACGGTGGAGTACCTGCGGATCCCGCGGAACGTGGTGACCATCTGCTTGTCGAAGAGCACGTATGCGCGGTGCTTCAGCGCGGACACGCGGGTCGCGCTGGTCGACGGGACGGCGCCGACGCTGGAGGAGATGGCCCGCCGCGCGGAGGACGGCGAGCTGTTCTGGGGCTACAGCGTCGGGGAGCACGGCCGGGTCATCGTCACGCTCCTCGACGCGCCCCGCCTGGTCGGGCGCGACTCGCTGCTCGAGCTCACGCTCGACGACGAGCGGACGATCCGCTGCACCCCCGACCACGTGTTCTTGCGCCGGGACGGTCGTACGGCCGAGGCGGATGCGCTGCGCCCGGGCGACGCCCTCATGCCGCTCTACCGGCAGCTCGTGCGCGGCTACGAGTCGGTCTATCAGCCCCTGAACGGGTTCCTCTCGCCGACTCACCGGCTGGCCGACGAGTGGAACCTCCGCAACGGGATCTACGCCGATGCCCCCGGGACGCACCGGCACCACCGCGACCACGACCGCAGGAACAACGCGCCGTGGAACATCGAGCGGGTCCTCGCGTCCGACCACATCCGCCATCACGACGCGATCACCTTCGGCGACGACTTCGATCCGGACGAGCACGGTCAGGCCATCCGGGCCGCGTTCGAGCGGTTGGCCAGCGACCCGGCGTGGCGGGAGAACCTCTCGCGCGTCCAGCGGCAACGCGCCCTGACCTTCTGGAACCATGAGGCCTACGCCGCGAAGCGGGAGGCGCTGCGACGCGCGCACGCGGCCAGCTGGACGGATGTCCGGCGTCACGAGCATGCAGCGGCGCTCATGGCCCGGTTCTCGAGCCCCGAGGCGCGACAGGAGCACGGCGCGAAGATGAGGGCGGCGTGGGCCCAGGATCCGGAGCGACGCGCTCGCCAGGCCGAGGTGGCGCGGGCGGTCAGGCTCCGGCCGGAGATCACGGCCGAGGTGGTCCGGCGCGCCCTCGACGAGACCGGCTCCATCCGCGGGGCCGCCCGGCTGCTCGGGTGCGACCGCGCGGTGTTCCGGCGGTTCCCGGAGGTCCTGTCCAGCTTCCGGGGGCTCGCGCGCACCGGCGGCCGGAATCACAAGGTCACGAGCATCCGTGAGTGCCCCGGCGAGCACGACGTCTACTGCCTGACCGTCCCCGAGGCCGGGAACTTCGCGCTCGATGCGGGGGTGTTCGTGCGGAACTGCGGCATCATCGTGAACGTCACCCCCTTCGAGCCCGAGTGGGAGGGGCACGCCACGCTCGAGATCTCCAACACGACGCCGCTGCCGGCGCGGATCTACGCCAACGAGGGCCTCTGTCAGGTGCTGTTCTTCGAGTCCGACGAGCCGTGCGAGGTCAGCTACGCGGACAAGAAGGGCAAGTACCAGGGGCAGGGGCCGGAGATCGTCCTGCCGCGCATGTGACTACGGGGAGTCGGCGGCGACCCGGAGCCCGATCGTCGGGTCGAGGTGGTCGACCGGGCGGAACATGCGCACGTAGGCGCGGTTCATCTCCAGCCCGTTGAGCCAGCTCCCCCCCTTGACGACGCGCCGCGTGCCCGTCGGGGGGCCCGTCGGGTCGACCTGCCGCTCCTTGGTGAACGGCGCGTACCAGTCGGCGACCCACTCCGAGACGTTGCCGGCCATGTCGAGGGCGTCGCACCAGGTCGCCCCGAGCGGGTGATACGCGCCGACGGGGGCGAGGAAGGCGTGCCCGTCGCCGCCCTCCTGCATGGCCCCGTCGCTCATGTTCGCCACCGCCCGGGGCGGCAGGCGCTCGCCCCAGGGGAAGCGATGCCCCTCGGGCCCGCGGGCGGCCCACTCCCACTCGGCCTCGGTCGGCAGGCGCAGGCCCGCCCAGGCGCAGTACTCCTGGGCCTCGAGCCAGGAGACGCGCGCGGCGGGCTCGTCGTCGCCGCTGGAGACGAACGTCTGCCCGTGGTGGTCGATCGCGACCGGGGGGCGGTCCCCCCCGCGGACGTCGCGATGCCACCGGGCGAGCCGGCCGCGCGTGAGCTCGGTCTGGCCGATGTAGAAGGCGCGGCTGAGCTGCACCTGGTGCGGCGTGTAGCGGTCGGGCTCCTTGCGCACGCCCACGTCGAACGGCTCCCCCGGGGCGGTCAGGTGGTCGTCGGTGCCCAGCTCGAACGTGCCGGCCGGCACCCGCACGAGCAGCGACCCGTCCTTCACGTTGCGCACGACCTTGCCGGGGTCGTCGTCGGGGCCGACCGGCTCGAGGCCCAGGCGCGTCAGCTCGAGGCGGCGCTCGGGCGACGGGCGGCCGTCGGGGGCGAGCGCGCGCACGCGCAGGGTGGCCGCGCCCGGCGCGGGCAGCGGGACGCGCAGCCGCACCACGCCGTCCGTGACCTCGGCCGCGAGGCGGGCCGTCACCTCCGGCGGAGCGCGCTCCACGCGGTCCGGGCCGACGACACGGCCGCGCGCGACCTCGATCGTCGCCTCGCATCGGACCGCATCGCCCTCGACGCGCACGTCGACGACCGCCTCGTCCCTCGGCGTCACCTGGCCGCCGACCGGCTCCATGGCCGCGATCGCCGGCGGTCGGAGGCGCCGCGGCGCGGGCGTCGGCGCCGCCGCCGGCCCGCGCGGCCAGGCAAGAGCGGCCGCGGCGGCCGCGGCGATGAAGGCCAGCGCCGCGGCGCCCACCCGCGCGCCGCGGCGGCGACCGCCGGCCGGGGGGGCGGCGAGCGCGGCCTCGAGGGCCTCGCCCAGCGCCGCGGCCGACGGGAAGCGCGCGTCCGGGGCCTTGGCGAGCGCCTTGAGGCACACGGCGCGCAGCGCGGGCGGCACCTCCGCGCCGAGCGGCGGCGGCGGCTCGAGCAGCACCTGCCGGAGCACGCGGGCGAACTCGCCCTCGAAGGGCGGCCGGCCGGTCAGGCAGTGGTAGAGGACCGCGCCGAGGCCGTAGACGTCGGTCCGCTCGTCGACGGCGCCGACCTCCGGGTCGACCTGCTCGGGGGCGGCGTAGGACGGCGTGCCGACGATGTCCCCCGTGCGGGTGAGCCGCTCGGCCCCGCGCAGGCGCGCCACGCCGAAGTCGGCCAGCCGGGGCGCGCCCGCCTCGTCGAACAGGATGTTGTGCGGCTTGAGGTCGCGGTGGAGGACGCCGTGGCGGTGCACGTGCGCCAGCCCGCGCGCGAGCGCGGCCACCACCCGCGCGGCCTCCGCGGGCGGCAGCGGCCCCTGCCGCAGGCGCCCGACGAGGTCCCCGCCGGTGACGACCTCCATGGCGAGGTAGAGGCACCCCGCCGCCTCGCCGGCCCCGAACACCCGCACGACGTTGGGGTGCCCGTCGACGGCGGCCTGGGCCTGGCCCTCCCGGCGGAACCGCTCGACCTGCCCTCGCTCCGCCGACGTCGGCAGGACCTTCACCGCGACGCGCGCGCCGGTCTCGACGTGGGTCGCCGCCCACACGACGCCCATGGCGCCGGCGCCGAGGCGCTCGACGAGCACGTACGGCCCGACCCGCATCCCGGGCGTCCAGTCCACGTCGCGAGCCTACCCCGGGCGACGCGCGCGCGCCCGCGGTAGGCTGGCGCGGTCGTCAGGGGAGGTCCGGAATGCCGCCCAGGCTCACGTCGCTCGAGCAGCTCGACCTGGTCCTCGGCCATCCCGTGGCCCTGCTCTTCGCCACGGTCGTCGCCGCCTGGCTCGCGGCGCGGGTCGTGCAGGACCAGGTGCGACGGCTGCGCCTGAGCGAGGACGACGGCCGCGCCCGCGCCTTCGACTGGCCCGCCCTCTTCGCCATGCTCGTCTTCTGGCTCGTGCTCGCCCTGGGGACCTACGCCATCGCGAGCCACCGCGGGCTCCCGGCGGTCGCCGCGGCGCTCCAGGGCGGCGCGGCGCTCCTCCTCCGCCTGGTCCTGGGCGCCGTCGTGCTCGCCGGCGCCAGCCGGCTCGGGCAGGCGCTGGCCACCACGCGCGATGCCGACGAGGAGGGCCTCGCCGACGGCCGACGCGAGCGGCGGGCGGTGCTCGTCGCGGGCGCCGTCCTGGCCGCGGCGGCGGCGACCGGCCTCTCGCCCGGCGTCTGCCTGGCGCTGGCCCTCGTCGCCGCGCCCGCGGCCCTGCTGCTGCGCCAGCCGGAGCACCGCGCCCGGGTCGCCGGCTGGCTGGCCGACGTCGCCGCGGGGCTGCGCCTGCGCGAGCTCGAGCCCGAGCGCCGCGCGCGCGACGGGCTCAGGGTCCCGGGCGGGGTGGGCCTCCTGCGCACGTGGGTCGTCGAGGGCGAGCGCACCCACCTCGTGCGGAACGAGGCGCTGCTGGAGCGGCTGACCGCCTGACGGGAGGCCACAGCCTGTCAGTCCTCATGGTCCTCGTCGTCGTCGGCGTCCTCGTCGTCGACCTCGTCCTCGCTCTCGAGGTCCTCCGACACGCTCAGCGGCTGCTCGCCGCCGCCCTCGCGGGCCTCGCGCTCGCGGCGGAGCTCGTCGAGCATGGACGAGATCCGCACCGACTTCTCGGCCGAGCGGTCGAGCACGAAGCTCAGCTCGGGCGTGACCCGCGTGCGGAGCCGACCGGCGACGGTGCGCTGGATGAACCCGCGCGCGTCCTCGAGCATGCGCATGACCCGGCGCAGCTCGGCCTCCTTGTCGGTGAGGACCGAGACCTTGAGGCGGGCGTGCCGGTAGTCGGGGGAGAGCTCGCAGCCCACGACGGTCACGAACCCGAGCCGCGGGTCGCGCAGCTCCGTCTGGATGATGCGGGCGACCTCCGTCTCGATCTTCTTCCGCACCCGCTCGACGCGGATGGATGCCATGCGCCCTCCTCGCGCCGCTCGGCCCGGAAACGGCGCGGGCCGCGCCCGTCAGCGAGCGCGGCCCACGTCGTCCGAGGCGCCCGCGCCGCCTACTCCAGCGTCCGCTTGATCCGCTCGATCTCGAACACCTCGAGGCGGTCGCCGTCCTTGATGTCGTCGTAGCCGGCGAGCTTGATGCCGCACTCGAAGTTCTCGCGCACCTCGCGCACGTCGTCCTTGAAGCGCCGCAGGCTGGCCAGCTCGCCCTGCCAGAGGACGATGCCGTCGCGCGACAGGCGCACGTGCGCGTTGCGGCGCACGACGCCCTGCTCGACGAAGCAGCCGCCGATGTTGCCCAGCTTGGAGGAGCGGAAGACCTTCCGGATCTCCACCATGCCGATGACGTTCTCGCGCTCCTCCGGCTCCAGCGCCCCGCCCATGACGTCCTTCATGTCGTTGAGCAGGTCGTAGATGACGCTGTGCGTGCGGATGTCGATGCCGCGCTCCTTGGCCAGCGCGCGCGCCTTGGACTCGGCGATCACGCCGAAGCCCATGATCACGCACGAGCCCGTGCGCTCGGCGAAGGCCAGGTTCACGTCGGCCGTGGTGATCGCGCCCACGCCGTCGCGGATCACGCGGCAGCGCACCTCGTTGTTGCCGAGCTTGTTGACCTCGGCCTTGAGCACCTGGAGCGAGCCCTGGGTGTCCGCCTTGATGATGACGCGGACCTCCTTGACCTGCTTGTCGGCGAGCTGCTTGATCACCCCCGCGTAGTCGGTGGGGATGTGCGGCTCGACCGTCCCGGCCTTCTCGCGCGCGCGGCGCTCGCGGTCGGCGAGCAGGTCCTTGAGCTCGGCCTCGTCCTGGATCGAGTAGAAGCGGTCGCCCGCCTCCGGGATCTCGTCGAAGCCGAGGACCTCGACCGGCACGCCCGGGCCGGCCACCTGCACCGGCTTGCCGCGGTCGTTGAACATCATGCGCACCCGGCACCAGGCCCGGCCGGCGATGATGTTGTCGCCCTTCTTCAGCGAGCCGTCCTGGATGAGCGCCGTGACGACGATGCCCCGCCCCTCGGTCTTCTTGGCCTCGAGCACGGTGCCGTTGGCGGCGCGCTCGGGGTTGGCCTTGAGGTCGAGCAGCTCGGCGTAGGTGGTGATCGTCTCCAGGAGCTCGTCGATGCCCTGCCCCTTGACCGCCGACACGGGCACGACCTCGGTCTCGCCGCCGAACTCCTGCGGCAGCATGCCCTCGATCTGGGCGAGCTGCTGGAGGAGCCTGTCCTTGTTGGCGTTCGCCTTGTCGATCTTGGTCATGGCGACCATGATGTGCGCCCCGGCCGCCTGCGCGTGCTGGATCGCCTCCTTGGTCTGCGGCATGACGCCGTCGTCGGCGGCGATCACGAGCAGCACGATGTCGGTCACGTTGGCGCCGCGGGCGCGCATCTCGGTGAACGCCTCGTGGCCCGGCGTGTCGATGAACGTGATCCCCTTGCCGTTGTGCTCGGCGACGTAGGCGCCGATGTGCTGGGTGATCCCGCCGGCCTCCTGGGCCGCCACGGGCGACTTCGTCTTGCGGATCGTGTCCAGCAGCGTCGTCTTGCCGTGGTCGACGTGGCCGAGGACCGCCACGATCGGCTGGCGCCAGACGAGGTTCGCCTCGTCCTCGTCGGCCTCCCACTGCGCCACCAGCTCCTGCTCGAGGTCCTCCTCGTCCACGACCGTGCACTCGATGTGGTAGTGGAGGCAGAGGAGCTCGACCGACTCCTTGGGGACCGGCTGGTTCTGGTTGAGCATCATCCCCTGCTTCATGAAGAAGCTCATGATCTCGGGGACGCGGATCGCCAGCAGCGCGGAGAGGTCCTTGAGGCTGATCGGCAGCTCGATCTCGACCTTGTCCGGGCGCACGACGTTGGCGGTGATCGCGCGCTTGGGGCGCTTCTTCGTCACCTTGTGCCAGTGGTCGCGCTCCTGGAGCCGGCGCTCGAGGCGCCGCCCGCGGCCGAGCTCGGCCTGACCGCCGGCGCGCCGCGTGGTCTGCTTGCCCGGGCCGCCGCGCTTGGCGGGCGAGACCGCCGTGCGCGTGGGGCCGCCGGGGCCGGGGCCGGTGCCCGGGCCGGTGCGGCCGGCCAGGCCGGGGGCCTGGGTGGCGGCGCTCGCCGTCGGCAGGCGGGCGGCGCCGGGGCCGGGCGGCGGCCCGAAGCGGTCGAGCGCGGGCCGCGCGGCGAGAGCGCCGTCGGCGCAGGGCCCGCCGTGAGGATGGGCGCCGGGTTATGGGTCGAAGCCCGGGGCGAAGTTCGAAGCCGGCGGCGACGCCGGCGGGGCGGACGACCGGGTCGGGGCGTTGGACGCGGCGGCGGCGGGTGCCGCCTGGCCCGCCGGGCGGCGTACCTGGAGCGCGCGCGGCGGCGGGCTGCTGGGCGATCGCCGCGGGCGCGGCCTGCGGCGCATGGGTCGCTGGGGTGACCGTCCCGGTGACCGCGGCGGCGGGGGCGACCGGCGGCTGGGCAGGCTGCGCGGGGGCGGCGGCAGCCGCCGGCGTGGCCTCCTCGGCCGGGGGCGCCGCGGCGGCCGCGGGCGCGACCTCGACCGGGGTGGGCGCGGGCGCCCCGGCGCCGTCACCACCTGCCGCGGGCGCGGTCTCCACCTGCAGCTCCTCCGGCTGGACCTCGGGCTCGGGCGGCTCCGGGATGTCGAACAGCCCGGCGCGCTCGAGGATCGTCCGGATCCTCGGCACGTCATGGGTGTCCACCTCCACGAAGTGGCTCTTCAGCCGGTGCCCCGCCTCGTGGAGCGCCTCGAGCATGGACTGCGCGGGCAGCGCCCAGTCGTGGGCCAGGTGATAGAGACGAACCTTGTTCATATCGACCGAATACCCTCTTACGTGAGACCTGGAGACTCCGACCTGGGTGCGGCCGCGCCGTCACGCGCGGCCGCGGGGGGCTCACTCCCCCCGCGCGGCGAGCTCGTCCTCGCCCTCGACGTACTCTCCGCCCCCGTCCCCCTGACCGTCGCCCTCGAGCGGCCCCTCGGGCAGCAGCGCCGCGGCCGCGGCCGCCGCCGGCGACTGCACCGCCGGCCGCTCGTGGGACGCGTCGTAGGCGACCTGGAACCGCTCCTCGTACGCGTCCGGCGTCCCCGTGACCAGGTCGATCGCCCAGCCTGTCAGGCGCGAGGCGAGGCGGACGTTCTGGCCGCGCCGGCCGATCGCCAGCGAGAGCTGGTCCTCCTCCACGAACACCTTCGCCCGCTTCGTCTCGAAGTCGAGCTCGATCGCGTTCACGATCGCGGGCTTCATGGCGTTCATGATGTAGACCTCTTGCGACTCGTTCCATCGCACGATGTCGATCTTCTCGCCGTTCAGCTCGTCGACGATGTTCTTGATGCGCGAGCCGCGGATGCCCACGCAGGCCCCGACGCAGTCGACCTTGTGGTCGATCGACTGCACGGCCACCTTCGAGCGGTGGCCCGGGTCGCGCGCCAGCGCCTTGATCTCGATGATCCGCTCCTGGATCTCGGGCACCTCGAGCTCGAACAGGTGCCGCAGGAGGTCGGGGTGCGCGCGCGAGAGCACGATCCGCACCCGCTGGCCCACCTTCTTCACCTCGAGGATGAGGCACTTGATGCGCTCGCCCGGGTTGTAGCTCTCGCCGGGCATCTGCTCCCGCCAGGGGATGATCCCCTCGGCCTTGCCCAGGCTGACGATGACGTTGGGCTTCTCGAACCGCTGCACCGTCACGGGGACGAGCTGGCCCACGCGCCGGATGTGCTCGTCATGGACGACGTCGCGCTCGGCCTCGCGGATCTTCTGGATCATCACCTGCTTCGCGGTGAGGGCCGCGATGCGGCCGAGCTCGGCCAGGTCCTCGAGCGGCTCCTCGCCGTCGAGGGCGGTGATGTCGCCCGTCTCGCGGCTGATCTCGATGACGATGTTCTTGTGCAGGCCGAGCTTCTTCTTGGCCGCCGAGAGCAGGGCCGCCTCGATCCCGGAGAAGATGATCTCCTTATCGACGCCCTTCTCGCGATGCAGCGCGTCGACGATCCGCAGGATGTCGCTGCCCTTCATGCCGTTGATCATGGCGCTCTCCGTCGCGTCGGTCGCCGCCGCCTCCAGCGCCGGCCGGCGCCGTGAGGCGCACTCGAGCGCCCTGGGCGCCGGTCGGGCGGCCTGGAAACAAAAGAAGTGGACCCCTCGAAGCAGGCGACCCTCGCCCCGCGAGTCACCCGAAGGCGACGCGCGAGACGCTGGCCACCGGCACAGGATGCCCACTCCGTGTGTCCCGCCTCACGGCGGCACACCGCATCTTGTGGCAGACTGCTGACCGGCTTCACCGAGCATTCTAGGAGGGCCGGACGTGCTGTCAAGCGGTTGGCACGCCTGGGCCGAGCGCCGGATCACGCTCCTGACGCGCGTTCCGTCGCCAGGGCGGGTCAAGACGCGCCTCGCGGCGACGATCGGAGACGCGGCCGCCGCCGACGCGGCCAGGGCGTTCCTCGAGGACGCCCTGGGGATGGCCGCCGAGGCCGCGGCCCGGGTCGGCGGGCGCCTCGTGGTGCACACCGACCCCGACGATCCGGGGCCGACCCTGGCCCGCCTCATCGAGAGGAGGGGCGCCGCCCACGCCCCCCAGGGGACGGGCGGCCTCGGGGCGCGGCTGCGCCGGGCGCTCGAGGCCGCGCCGGGCGCGGCGCGGGTCGTGCTCGGGAGCGACGCGCCCGACCTGCCGGCGGACCACCTCGTCGAGGCCCTCCGGCGCGTCGAGGAGGTCCCCGTCGTGCTCGGACCGACGACGGCGCGCGACGGCGGCTTCCACCTGCTGGCCCTCGCGGGCGGCGCGCCGTCCGCCTGGCTCGAGGGCGCCATCCGATGGAGCACGCCCCACGCGCTCGACGACACCGTCGCCGCGGCGCGGGCCGCCGGCCTCGAGGTGGGGAGGGGTCCCGCCTGGCCCGACGTCGACGATCAGGCGGACCTCGCGGCGCTCGCGGCGCGCCTGGCGGCGACGCCCGGCGGCGCCCCCCGCACGCGGGCGTGGCTCCGCGACCGCCGCCGAGACCGAGGGAGCGCCAGGGCTCACGACCGCGAGGCGCACACCGGCGGCGCGCCAGGGCATGATGGCGATGGAGAGCTAAGGATCGACCGACACGCTCCTAAGTCTTGGTGACCTTGACAGTACCTGACCCCCCTGGTATCGTCTCCCGCGTCGCGACCGACCTAAGTTCGAATCCCGGCAGGGTTTGTGCTTGGTCGCCTGCCCCCCGGAATCCCCATGATCTGCGAGTCCTGCCATCAGAACCTCGCCACGGTCCACCTGACGGAGATCGTGCAGAAGTACAAGAAGGAGACGCATCTCTGCGAGGAGTGCGCCCGCTCCAGGGGCGTGCCGTACAAGAACCAGTTCTCGAAGGAGCTCGCGGGCGCGGCCGGGAAGAAGGAGCCGGAGCCCGTCGTCGCCGCACCCACGGGCGAGCTCGCGGAGCCGTGCCCGAGCTGCGGGACCTCGTTCTCCGACTTCCGCGCCTCGGGGCGCCTCGGCTGCCCCAACGACTACGACCTGTTCAAGCGCGGGCTGGTGCCGCTCCTGGAGAAGATCCACGGCGCCGTCCAGCACACGGGTCGGATCCCGGCGCGGGTCGGCGCGCGGATCGAGCGGCAGCGGCTGATCGCGGCCCTGCAGCGCGACCTCAGCCAGGCCGTGGAGCGCGAGGAGTACGAGCGGGCCGCCGAGGTGCGCGACAAGATCCGCTCGCTCGAGCAGCAGCAGGTGGAGGAGCCGAGCACGTGATGGGCGAGCTCGATCTCAACGAGGTGGGCGAGTGGCTGTCCGGCACGGGGCCGGAGAGCGACATCGTCATGAGCACCCGCATCCGCCTGGCGCGGAACGTGGTGGGCTTCCCCTTCCTCACGCGGATCGAGGAGCGCCGCAAGTCCGAGCTCGAGCGCTGGCTGCGCGACCGGATCCGCGGGGCGAAGCTCGAGTACGACGTGAGCTACCAGAACCTCAACGAGACGAGCCCGCTCGAGCGGCAGTGCCTGGTCGAGCGGCACCTGATCTCGCGCGACCACGCCAACAGCAAGGGCGACCGGGGCGTGGCGGTGGGGCCGCGCGGCATGGTCTCGGTGATGGTCAACGAGGAGGACCACCTGCGCATCCAGGTGCTGCGCTCCGGGTTCCAGCCCGACGCCGCCTGGCGGCAGATCCTCGAGTTCGACAAGCGGCTCGAGGGGCAGATGGACTTCGCCTTCTCCCCCGAGTTCGGCTACCTGACCGCCTGCCCGACCAACTGCGGCACGGGCATGCGCGTGTCGGTGATGCTGCATCTCCCCGCGCTCGTGATGACCAAGCAGATCGAGAAGGTCTTCCACGCGGTGAGCAAGATCGGCCTGGCGGTGCGCGGCTTCTACGGCGAGGGCACCCAGGCCATGGGCGACTTCTATCAGATCTCGAACCAGGTGACGCTCGGCCGCTCCGAGGAGGACGTCCTCAAGACGGTCGCCGAGTACGTGCCGCAGATCATCAAGTTCGAGCGTAACTGGCGCGAGAAGCTCATCACCGAGAACCGCGTCGGGCTGGAGGACCGCGTGTGGCGGGCCTTCGGTATGCTGGAGCGAGCCCGGCTGATCACGAGCGAAGAGACCATGGACTACCTGTCCGCCGTGCGGATGGGCGTGAACCTCGGCCTCATCGACGCGATCCCGATCTCGACCGTCAATGAACTCTTCATCGTGACTCAGCCTGCGCACCTGCAGAAGCTGAGCGGCAGCGAGCTCGACACGCCCGAGCGCGACGAGAACCGCGCCGATTACGTGCGGCGCCGGCTCGCGAGCCTGAACTGAGGCGCACAGGTAGGAGACTCACGACATGTTCGATCGCTTCACGGATCGGGCGCGCAAGGTCATGGGCCTGGCCCGGCAGGAAGCCCAGCGTTTCAACCATCAGTACATCGGCACGGAGCACATCCTCCTGGGCTTGATCCAGGAGGGCTCCGGCGTCGCGGCCAACGTCCTGCGTAACCTCGACGTCGACCCGGAGCGCATCCGGGGCGAGGTGGAGAAGATCGTCCAGGACGGGCCGACCATGGCCACCCTCGGCCAGCTGCCGTTCACGCCCCGGGCCAAGAAGGTCCTGGAGCTGGCGTCCGAGGAGGCCACCAACCTGCGTCACAACTACATCGGGACCGAACACCTCCTCCTGGGCCTCATCCGCGAGAACGAGGGCGTGGCCGCCCAGGTGCTGATGAACCTGGGCCTCAAGCTGGAAGAGGTCCGCGAGGAAGTGCTCGATCTCCTAGGAGCCGATATGTCGAACAGCGATTCCGGCGCGACGCCGGGCGGCGGCGGCCAGAACGAGAAGGCAAGCAAGAAGAGCAAGACGCCGGCGCTGGACGCCTTCGGCCGCGACCTGACCGAGCTCGCCCGCGAGGGCAAGCTCGACCCGGTCATCGGCCGCAAGGACGAGATCGAGCGCGTGACGATGATCCTCTCGCGCCGGACCAAGAACAACCCGGTGCTGCTCGGCGAGCCGGGCGTCGGCAAGACGGCCATCGTCGAGGGGCTGGCGCAGGACATCATCAAGGGCAACGTCCCCGAGATCCTGCGCGACAAGCGGATCGTCGTGCTCGACCTGGCGATGATGGTCGCCGGCACGAAGTACCGCGGCCAGTTCGAGGAGCGCATCAAGGCGGTCATGACCGAGGTGCGCCGGGTCAAGAACGTCGTCCTGTTCATCGACGAGCTGCACACGCTCGTCGGCGCGGGCGGCGCCGAGGGCGCGATCGACGCCAGCAACGTGCTCAAGCCGGCGCTCTCGCGCGGCGAGGTGCAGTGCATCGGCGCGACGACGCTCGACGAGTACCGCAAGTACATCGAGAAGGACGGCGCGCTGGCCCGCCGCTTCCAGAGCATCACGGTCGACCCGCCCTCCAAGCCCGAGGCGGTGGAGATCCTCCGCGGCCTGCGCGACAAGTACGAGGCGCACCACCGGGTGCAGTACACCGACGAGTCGCTCGAGGCGGCCGTCGAGATGTCGTCGCGCTACATCACCGACCGCTTCCTGCCCGACAAGGCGATCGACGTCATCGACGAGGCCGGCGCGCGCCTGCGCATGAAGTCCATGCGCACCCCGCCCGACCTCAAGGACCTCGAGGAGGACGTCAAGAAGCTCGAGAAGGAGAAGGAGGAGGCGGTCGCCGGCCAGGACTTCGAGCGCGCGGCGTCGCTGCGCGACAAGGCCGACAAGCTGAAGAAGAAGCGCGAGCAGATCAAGCGCGAGTGGCGCGAGGCCAACAAGGAGTCGGGCGGCGTCGTCGACGAGAACATGATCGCCGAGACCGTCTCCAAGATGACCGGCGTCCCGCTCACGCGGCTCGAGAAGGGCGAGGCCGAGCGCCTGCTGCAGATGGAGCAGGAGCTGCACAGGATGGTCATCGCCCAGGACGAGGCGATCACGACCATCGCCAAGGCCGTCCGGCGCTCGCGGTCGGGCCTCAAGGACCCGCTGCGGCCCATGGGCTCGTTCATCTTCCTCGGGCCCACGGGCGTGGGTAAGACGCTCCTCGCCAAGGCCCTGGCGAAGTTCATGTTCGACCGGGAGGACTCGCTCATCCAGATCGACATGAGCGAGTACATGGAGAAGCACAACGTCTCGCGGCTCGTCGGCGCGCCGCCTGGCTACGTCGGCTTCGAGGAGGGCGGCCAGCTCACCGAGAAGATCCGCCGCCGGCCCTACGCGGTGGTGCTCTTCGACGAGATCGAGAAGGCGCACCACGACGTGTTCAACATGCTCCTCCAGATCATGGAGGAGGGGAAGCTGACCGACAGCTTCGGGCGGCACGTCGACTTCCGCAACGTGATCCTGATCCTGACCTCGAACATCGGCTCGGACATCATCAAGAACAAGGCCGACATGGGCTTCGGCCGCGGCGGCGCCACGAGCGAGGAGCGCAGCTACGAGGTGATGAAGAAGCAGCTGATGGACGAGCTGGAGAAGGCGTTCCGGCCGGAGTTCATCAACCGCCTGGACGACATCGTGATCTTCCGCCAGCTGACCCGCGAGAACCTGGCGAGCATCGTCAAGCTCGAGATCGCCAAGGTGGCCAAGCGGCTCGAGGACAAGGAGATCAGCCTCGACATCACGCAGGAGGCCACGGAGTTCCTCATCGACAAGGGCTTCCACCCGGAGTTCGGCGCCCGGCCGCTGCGCCGCGCGGTCGAGCAGTTCCTGGAGGACCCGCTGTCGGAGGAGCTGCTCCGCGGCACGTTCGAGGGCAAGCGCTACGTGCTGGTCCAGCACGACACCGAGAACGGCAAGCTGAAGTTCGAGGCGGCCGAGCGGCCGGCCGCGACCGCGACGTCCTCGACGTAGCGACGACGGTCTCCCGACCACACGGCGCGAGGGAGCTCCCACCGGGGGCTCCCTCGCGCGCGTTCTGGTGTGATCGCGGCTGCGGCCGAGGATGGCGGGCGCGGCGGGGCGGGGGGGGGGGCGGGCGGGGGGCCCCCCCCCCCGGCTCGGTCGGCGGCCAGGAGGCCGCCTTCCCTCGCCTTCGCGCCGCAGCGCCTCGCCCTCCTCGGCCTCGCCTGACGCTCCTGCTGCGAAGGCGCGGGTGAGTGTGCTCGGAGGCGGCTCGGTCGTGTGATCGCGGCTGCGGCCGAGGATGGCGGGCGCTGCGGTGCGTCGGGGCCGACTTCGTCGGCCCCCCGACCGCTCAGGCTCGGTCGGCGGCCAGGAGGCCGCCTTCCCTCGCCTTCGCGCCGCAGCGCCTCGCCCTCCTCGGCCTCGCCTGACGCTCCTGCTGCGAAGGCGCGGGTGAGGTGTGCTCGGAGGCGGCTCGGTCGTGTGATCGCGGCTGCGGCCGAGGATGGCGGGCGCTGCGGTGCGTCGGGGCCGACTTCGTCGGCCCCGACCGCTCAGGCTCGGTCGGCGGCCAGGACGCCGCCTTCCCTCGCCTTCGCGCCGCAGCGCCTCGCCCTCCTCGGCCTCGCCTGACGCTCCTGCTGCGAAGGCGCGGGTGAAGGTGTGCTCGGAGAGCGGCTCGGTCATAGTGATCGCGGCCGCGGCCGGGATGGCGGGCGCTGCGGTGCGTCGGGGCCGACTTCGTCGGCCCCGACCGCTCAGGCTCGGTCGGCGGCCAGGACGCCGCCTTCCCTCGCCTTCGCGCCGCAGCGCCTCGCCCTCCTCGGCCTCGCCTGACGCTCCTGCTGCGAAGGCGCGGTGAGGTGTGCTCGGAGGCGGCTCGGTCGTGTGATCGCGGCTGCGGCCGAGGATGGCGGGCGCTGCGGTGCGTCGGGGCCGACTTCGTCGGCCCCGACCGCTCAGGCTCGGTCGGCGGCCAGGAGGCCGCCTTCCCTCGCCTTCGCGCCGCAGCGCCTCGCCCTCCTCGGCCTCGCCTGACGCTCCTGCTGCGAAGGCGCGGTGAGGTGTGCTCGGAGGCGGCTCGGCCGTCTGGGAAGACGGGTTGAGGACAGGCCCTGGTGTGATCGACGGCTGCGGCGCGGATGGCCTCGGGCGGGCGAGTGGGGCCCGCGGCACCTCCGTCCCGGGGTCTCTGGTTCGACGCCTGAGACGTCGTGCTCCGCACGACGGACAGGATCCGACGATCGATCTCGGCCGCGCGCGCTCCCCCCTCCGTGGTGGATCTCTGCGCGGGCGCGCCCCCCCCCGCGCGATGTAAGCTGCCCGCCGGAGGGGACATGACGGCGACGCCGTACTCCGAGGTCGAGGCGCTGCGCGAGCGGATCGATGCGCACCGCCCCTTCACCCCCGACCTCGTCGAGCGCATGCAGCGCTGGCTGGTGCCCCAGTTCATGTGGGCGTCCGACGGCCTGGGCGCGCGCGAGCGGCTCACGCTGGCCGAGGTGACCGCCTTCCTCGAGCGCGACATCGTCTCGGGCGGGCATCCGCTCGACCGCTTCCTCGCGCTCGAGCGCCATCGGCGGGCGTTCGCGCTGGTCGAGCGGCGGGCGCGCGAGGGGGGGCGGGTGGACCTGCCCCTCCTGCGGCAGCTCCACCGGACCCTGACCGAGGGCGCCCGGGGCGCGGCCGACCACCTGCCGGGCGAGTGGAAGGAGGCCGAGAGCCCCGAGACGCGCCGCCGCGGCCGCCGGTTCCGCTACGCCCTCCCCGGGGCGGTGCCCGACCTCATGGAGCGGCTCGTCGACGAGCTGCCGCGTCAGCTCGAGGCCGACCACCCCGTCCGCGCCGCGGCGTGGCTCTACTACCACCTGCACCTGATCCACCCCTTCCAGACGCACAACGGGCAGGTGTCGCGGCTCGCGGCCAGCGTCGTCCTCCTCCACCACGGGTTCCCGCCGCTCATCCTCGACCCGCGCGACCTCGGCCCCTACCTCGACGCGCTGGCGGCGTGCGACGCCACCGTGCCCGGCGGCCGCGGCGAGCCGCTCTCGCCGCGCGCCGACGTGACGCCGCTCGCGCTCGTCTTCTGCGAGGCGCTGCGGCGCACGGCGCTGCGGCTGCTCGACTTCGTCGAGGGGCGCGACGTCCAGGCCCCGGACCTGCCCCGGCGCGTCGTGGAGGACCAGGAGCAGCTCCTCGCGTCCATGCTGGCCCAGGAGGACCTGTCGTGGCGCGTCCGCGGGAGCGCCGACGTGCGCGGGCTCCACGGGCGGATCGAGCGCGTCCTGCGGCAGCTCGAGTGCAGGGGGCCGATCTACTCGATCCGCGTGGAGGAGGCCGACGTCGTCAGCACGCACGGCGTCTGGCGCGAGTTCGTCCCGGCCATGCCCGCGGGCGACGCGGGGATCCTCGGTCGCGCCGTCGTCGTGATCGCCGGCGAGGCGACCTCGAACCTGCGCTTCCCGGTCGCCTCGCGCCTGCGGCTCGTCGTCTGCCGCACCCGGTCCACGGCGCAGGTGCTCCTGCAGTGGGACGACCAGGCGCGGCCCCGGGCACATCCGGGCCCGCCGCGGGCCGACCAGTGGCCGGACGCGGCGCTCGACAAGCTCCTCGTCCGGGCGATCGACTCGCGCCGGCGGACGTTCGAGCTGCGCGTCCTCGAGGAGAACCTCGCGCCGGCCGCCCAGGAGGAGATCCGCAAGCTGCTCGAGGAGCAGCCCGGCCGCCGGAGCATGCGGCTGCGCCGCATCACGGGCCGGCGGGGGCCCTCGGCCCGCTTCGGCAAGGTCGCGGCCGAGGCGCCGGTGAGCGCCGAGGCGCCCCCCGAGGCGCCGGCCGAGCCGACGCCGCCGAGCGGCCCGCGCTCGAACACCGGGCGGCTCGACGGGCTGCGCCCCGCCGAGCCCCCCCTCTCGTTCTAAATGAGCGGCAGCGATCTTGTGGTTTTGCGAACCACGGGACCGCGTCGCCTCATTCTAGGGGGCCCCGCGCGGAGCGTGGGGCCGTTTTCGGCGGCGAATGAGCGGCACCGAAGGTCCAAAGCAGCAGAGCCGGCGCGCGGCGCAGCCGAGCGAGCGAAGCGAGCTCGGCGAGCGCAACAGGCGCACTCCGGAGTCGCTGGAGTTGACGAGGAGCACGATTCGGAGGTTCGACTGGCGTCGAACCACTCCGAATCGTGCTCCTCGATCTAGCGGCTGCGAGCCGTGAGTCCTTGGGACTCGAGGGACCGGGCGCAGCCTGCTGCGCGCCTACGTCCCGCCGGGGCGCCCGCATCTTCATCCGGTCGCTTGCGGGGTAGGCTCAGGGGCGAGGTGCCGATGACCGAGCGCTGGCGGCGCGCCCGCTGGGCCGCGTGCGCCCTCCCGCTGCTCGCCCTGGCGGCGAGCGGGCAGGAGGAGGGCGGCTTCCAGGACCACCTGCTCCGGTTCGCCGGCGCGCTCCAGGCCGCGGGCGACCCGGGCCTCGCCGCGCTCGAGGCCTGGGACCCGGCGCGCGACCCGCCGGGCGCCCTGGGCGACGTGGCGCGCCGCGTGGCGGCGCTGCCGCTCGGGCCGGACGCCCCGGCGCGGCTGGCCGCGCTCGTCGGCCGTGACGACCCGTTCCTGCAGGAGGCCGGCCTCGTCGTCGCGCGGGGGCAGGTCGAGCAGGGGCTCGTCCCCGGCGTCGCCGAGGCCGTCGCCGGGCCTGCGGCGCGCGCTGTGCGTGCCGAGGGCGTCGACCCCTGGGTGGTGCTCGCCGTCGTCGAGCTGGTCGACACGGTCGGAGGGGGCGCCCCGCTCGAGGAGCTGCTGGCCGCCCTGGCCGAGGCCGCCGCGAGGGGCCCGTCGCCGATCGACGCCACGCGCGCCGGCCCCGCCGGCTCGCGCATGCGTCCGGTGACCGGCGAGGCCTACGCGCGCCTCGACGACACGCTCGGCCGCTGGCTCGGGCAGGCCGGCGCCGCCGACGCGAAGCTCCTCGCCCACCTCGAGCGGCGCCACGGCGCGCGCGGGCTCGAGGCGACCCGCCGCGCGGCGAGCCTCGAGGCCGCGGTCCGGCGCGTCCACGTGGCGCTGGCCCAGGGCGACCGCAGGGGCGCCGCGTGGGCGCTCGACCAGGCGCGGACGCTGGCCGAGGGCGGCCCGCGCGCCGACGAGGTCGAGCGGCTGGGCGCGCTCGTGGGCGCGGAGGCGCGCTGACGCGCTCTCCGGCGGGTCACCCGGCGCGCCCGCTCCGCGCCGCCGCCGCGAGCGCGTCGAGCTGCGGCGCGGCCCCCGCCAGCCGCGACGGGCGGGCGAACGTCGGCCGCGCCCCGGCGAGGCCGCCCGTGATCGCCTGCTCCCAGTAGACGCGCCCGCCCGCGGCCAGCGCGCCCTCGAGGCCGGGCACCCAGGCGCGCGCGCGCTCCAGCGCGCGGACGAGCGGCCGCGTGGCGGGCACGACCAGCCGCCAGGGCGTGCGGGGCAGGGCGAGCCGATCGGCCACGTCCGCCCCGAGCAGCGCCCGGAGGAGCGCGTAGCCGAGCTGCACCTGCGCGCCGGCGAGGCGCCGCTCGAGCTCGGTCCGCGCCTGCTCTCGCGGCAGCTCGACGAGCGCCCGCACGAGCGCGCGCGAGTCGTCGTCGGGCGGCCCCTCCGTGGCGAGGATCAGGGCGCGCAGGGCGCGCGCCTCGGCGATCGTCGCCGGCAGGAGCTCGGGGTCGACGCCGGTGATCCAGCCCGACGCGCGCCACAGGTGCAGGTAGTCCTCGGCCTCGCCGTCGCTCACGGAGAGGCCGAGGGCGCGCACGCCGTCGAGCCACTCGAGCGAGAAGAGGAGCGTCGTGCCCACGAGGTCGTGCTGGTTGATCGGCGCGCCCCACAGGTCGGCGCGCCAGCGTCCGGACGCCAGCACGAGGCGGCGCACGGCGGCGTGGATCAGCCGCACCCGCAGCGCGAGCTGCCAGCCCAGCCCGCCGGGCCGGAGGCCGCCCGGGCTGCAGGTCGCGACCACGAAGCGCCCCGTCTCCGCCAGGCGCTTGCCCGCCAGGCGCCCCGACGTGAGCTGCCCGGAGAGCGCCAGCGGCTTGTTGCCGGCCGGCGAGCAGTAGCCGGCCGCGAGCGAGCGCGCGCCGAGGACCACGCCGCCCAGCGGCCCCGCCCGGAAGAGGAGGCGCCCGGCCCGGTCGCAGCGCGGGAGGTCCACCCAGAAGGGGAGGCGCCCGGCCGCCTCCAGGAGGCGGCGCACCGCGGGGGCGGTCCCCCGCGGCAGGGCGTCGACGCCGCCGGCGAGGCCGCGCTCCAGGGCCCGCGGCTGCGCCGGGTCCTCGTCGAGCGCCGCCGCGGCCTCGTCCGCGAGCGGGTCCTCCCGCCCGAGGAACTCGACCAGCCGCTCGGCGCGCGCGCCGAACCGGGCGCGCGCGCCCTCCAGGTCGACCACCCGGACGGGCACCTCGAGGTCGCGGGCCATATCCAGGTCTTACCCCGTGGCGTCCCGGGGTGAAGGCGCGCCGAGCCAAGCGTCGTCGCGGGAGGGGGTTTCAGCCGCCCGCCTGGCGCGCCTCGAGCTCCTGCCACCTGGCGAACAGCGCCTCGACCCGCGCCTGGGCCTCGCCCAGCTCGCGGGCAGCCTCCTGCAAGCGCCGCGCGTCGCGCCCGGGCGCCTCGAGCTCGGCCTGGAGGGCCGCCACCTGCGCCTCGGCCGTCGCGATCGCGTCCTCCATCCCGTCGAGCTCCGCGCGCTCCTTGTTCGACAGCTTCGTCCGCGCCGGCGCAGGCGCGCGCGGGGGCGGCTCCGGCGGGCGCTCGGCGCGGGCCGCGTCCTTGCGCAGGGCCTGGCGCGCGCGGGTGTACTGCTCCGTGGTCGCCAGCGCCCGCCCGCCGTCGCCGAGCCCCAGCCCGAGGACCTCGGTGGCCACGGCGTCGAGGAGGAAGCGGTCGTGCGAGACGATCACGGCCGCGCCCGGGAACTCGACCAGGCTCTCCTCGAGCACCTCGAGCGACGGGATATCGAGGTCGTTCGTCGGCTCGTCGAGCAGCAGCAGGTCGGCCGGCTCGAGCATGAGCCGCGCCAGGAGCACGCGCGCCTTCTCGCCGCCCGAGAGGCGCCACACCTGCATCTGGAGCTGCTCCTGCGGGAACAGGAAGCGCTTCGCCCAGGCGGTCACGTGCAGCGGCCGCCCCTGGTAGTGGACGAACTCGCCCGAGGGCGCGAGCGCCTGCCGCAGCGTGGCCTCGGGGTCGAGCCGCGCCCGCTCCTGGTCGAAGTAGACCGCCCGGAGGCCGTGGGCGCGCTTGACCGTCCCCTCGGCCGGCTCGAGCTGCCCCGCGAGGACCTTGAGGAGCGTCGACTTGCCGCAGCCGTTGGGGCCGAGGAGCCCCAGGCGGTCGCCGGGGCCGAGCGACAGCGACACCCCGTGGAAGAGCCGCTGCCCGCCGAGCGTGTGGCCGACGCGGTCGAGCGTCAGCAGGGCGTTGGCGCGCCGGCCGGTCGCCGCGAAGCCGAGCTGCACCGCGTCGCCGTGGGCGTTTCGCCGCGCGACCTCGGAGAGCCGCGCCGAGAGCTCGCCGGCCTGCGTGAACTTGGCCGCCGACTTCTTGCGCTGCTCGCGCGGCGTCTTCTTCAGGAAGGCCACCGTCCGCTCGAGCTTCGCCTCGAGCGCGCGCTGCTCGCCGCGCTGCGCCTCGATCAGCGCCTCGCGCCGCTCGACGAGGTCGCTGTAGCTCCCCTCGCAGCGGAGGAAGCCCGCGGGGAGCCGCGGGTCGAGCTCGACGACGACGCTCGACACCTCGTCGAGCAGGTAGCGGTCGTGCGTGACCATGACGAACGCGAACGGCGGGCGGGCGAGCAGCCGCTCGAGCCAGAGGATCCCGTCGAGGTCCAGGTGGTTCGTGGGCTCGTCGAGGAGGAGGAGCTGCGGCTCGGTCACGAGCGCCCGGCAGAGCGCCAGGCGCTTTCGCCAGCCGCCGGAGAGCGTCTCGACCGGCTGGTCGGCGCGCGGGGCCCCCGGCTCGTCGAAGCCGGCCTTGCCGAGCGTCACGGCGGCGCGCGCCGCGCGCTCGTGCGGCTCGAGGGACGACCCCGCCAGCGCCTCCTGCACGACGCTCGCCGGCGTGGCGCCCGGCGCGAAGACGTCCTCCTGCGGCACCCACGCCAGGCGCGCGCCCTGGGCCAGGGCCACCTGGCCCTCGTCGGCCGGCTCGTCGCCGGCGAGCACGCGCAGGAGCGTCGACTTCCCGGCGCCGTTGGGGCCGATCAGCCCCACGCGCTCGCCCTCGTGGATCGAGAGCGACAGCCCCTGGAAGAGCGGGCGGCCGTGGTGGGTGCGGGACAGGGCGTGGCAGGCGAGGAGGGCGGGCACGCGTCGAAGATAGCGCGCCGGCGGGCTCCCGGTTGCGCGAGGGGGCGCCGCCCTGGCAGGCTCTCCCCATGGCGGACGCGGGGCTGCGCGACCTCGAGCGGCGGTGGCTGCAGAGCGGCTCGCCCGACGACGAGGCGCGCTGGCTCGTCGCGCGGCTGCGCCGGGGCGAGGTGGACGCCGGCCGGCTCGAGCTCGCCGCCTGCTGCGAGCACGGGCCCGCCGCGCAGGCCCTGCGGGCGGTGGGGATCTCGCCGAGCCCGACGTCGTGGGTGACCGACGTGCGCCGCTGGGGCGACGACCCCTGCGTGCGCGCGGCCCTGGTCGCGGCGCGGCTGGCCCTCCCGGTGTGGGCCGAGGCCTTCCCGGCCGACGGGCGGCCGGCGGCGATCCTGGACCTCGTCGGGCGGTGGCTCGAGCCGGCCGACGGCGAGCGCCGCGGCCCCGAGCACGCCGTCCTCGACGCCGAGGACGCCGCCGTCGCCGCCCAGGCCGAGGTCGAGGACGCGGCCGACCTGGCCGCCTCGTGGGGGGCGCACCTCGCCGAGCAGGCGTCGGTGGCCGCGCTCTACGCGGCGCGCACCCTCCAGGCCGCCGCGCGCGAGTCGACACGGTCGCTGAGCGTGCCGCGCGCCTGGCTCCGGCGGCGCCCGGCTCGCACGAGCCGCGCCCGGGCGCCGGCGTCGGTCGTCGACGACTTCCTGGCCGCCCAGTCCCGCGCCGCCCGCGCGTTGCGCGTCGCCGACGACGTCGTGCGCGCCGCCGTGGACGCCGGCGTGGCCGCCTGGTGCCTCGACGCGCCCCCCTGCCTGCAAGGAGCCCGCCCGTGAAGGAGGAGCCCAAGCCTCGCCCGACGCCGCCCGAGGTGAAGGACGACCCGCGCGTCGTGGCGCACCGCTGCCCGTTCTGCCACGAGCCCGTGCGCCCCGACGAGGAGGCGTGGGTCGCCTGCGCGCAGTGCCTCGGGCGGCAGCACGCCGCCTGCTGGGACGAGGCGACGCGCTGCGGCGCCTGCGGCCACGACCGGCGGCTCGAGGCGGCCGCCGAGCGGCCGGCGGCGGAGCAGGCCCGGGCGGCGCCCCGGCGCTCGCTCGTGCCGGTGCTGCTGGCGGTGGTCTTCGTGCTGATGCTCCTGGGCATGGCGCTGGCGACGGTCTCCGTGAGCCGCTCCGACGACGGGTCGACGATCGTCGTGCCCTCGCCGCCCAGGCGCGTGTTCGCGGAGGTCGCGGAGTTCGCTGAGGCCGCTGAGGTCGCTGAGGTCGCGCCTGGGCGCCCGGCGCCGGCCGCCGCCGTGGACCACACGGCCCGCCGCGCCGCCCTGCGCGACCGCGAACTGGAGGCCGCCCCTGCGGCCGAGCGCGCGCGCCTCCTCGGCGCCGTCGGCTTGGTGGAGCCCGGCGCGGCGGTCGCGCCGCAGGAGGCCTTCAGGTGGATCCCCGACCACGCCGAGGACAACGACGTCGCGCGGCGGCTCGTGCGCGAGCACCGCGAGCGCGCGCTGTCGGACCAGGGCTCGCTCGCCAGCCTGGTGCTCCTGGCCCACGTCGATGCGTTCACGGGCAACCACGCGCAGGCGGTGCGCCGCTGCGAGCAGGCCCTCGACCGCGACCCGCACCACGGGCCGGCCTGGACCGCCCGCGGCTGGGCGCGCCTGGCGCTCGGCCAGCTCGACGGGGCCGAGCTCGATCTCCTGCGGGGCCTCGAGCTGAGCGCCGACCCGACGTGGGCGCTCGTCGGCCTCGGCCGCCTGGCCGAGGAGCGCGGCTGGCCCGACGAGGCCCTCGCCCGGTACGAGCAGGCTCGGGCCGCGCTCGCCGACTCCCCGACCTTCCTCCCCGAGCACGCGGCGGACCTCGGGCGGCGGCTCGAGCGGCTCCGCCGGGCGCGCTGACGTGCGCGCGCGCACGGCGGCCCTGACCGGCCTCACGATGCTGGCCTTCGCGGGCAACTCGCTCCTGTGCCGCGAGGCGCTCGGCCGCAGAGGCATGGACCCGGTGAGCTTCACGACGCTGCGCGTCCTCTCGGGCGCCGCGCTCCTGGTCGTCCTCGCGCGCCGGCTCGACCCGGGCGCGCGCGCCGGGTCCGTCGCCGGCGCCGCCGCGCTGTTCGCCTACGCGCTCGCCTTCTCGCTCGCCTACGTGACGCTCGAGGCGGGCGTCGGCGCCCTCCTCCTCTTCGGCGCCGTGCAGGCGACCATGCTCGGGGCCGGCCTCGCCGTGGGCGAGCGGCCGAGCCCCGTGCAGTGGGCCGGGCTCCTGGCCGCCCTCGGCGGGCTCGTCCACCTGCTGCTGCCCGGCCTGGCCGCCCCCGACCCGCTCGGCGCCGCGCTGATGCTCCTGGCCGGGGTCGCCTGGGGCGCCTACTCGCTCCTCGGGCGCGGCGCGCAGCGCCCGATCGCGGCCACGGCCGGGAACTTCGTCCGCGCCGCGCCGCTGGCGCTCGCGGCCTCGCTCGCCGCCCTGGTCTGGACGACCCCGCGCGTGCCTTCCGACGGGGCGCTGCTGGCCGTCGCCTCCGGCGCCGTGACCTCCGGCCTGGGCTACTCGCTCTGGTACCTGGCCCTGCGCGGCCACACGGCCACGACCGCCGCCGTCGTCCAGCTCTCGGTCCCCGTGCTCGCGGCCGCGGGCGGCGTGCTCCTCCTGGGCGAGGCGGCCACGTCGCGGCTGGTCGTGGCCGGGGCGCTCGTCCTGGGCGGCGTGGCCGCGGCGACGCTCGGCCGCCGGGAGGCGCGCGCGTGACCCCCCGCTACGTGATCAAGCGCATCGCCCTCACCCACTGCAAGCGCGGCCCGGCGAGCTGCGCGCGCTGCCGCGAGGTCGCGCGCGAGCGCGTCTGCCTCCTCGACACGCTGCCCCGGGCGCACCCCGAGGCGGCGCGGCCGATGATCGCGGTCCGCGAGGGTGACGTGACCGTGTGGCGGACCTACGACGTCGTGGGCGAGTTCGCCTCCGTCGAAGAGGCGCGCGAGCGCGCCCGGGCGACCGGGATCGCCGACGAGGTCGTCGACCTGACGGACCCGCCGTGAGCGCGCGCGACGGGCTCCCTCGCGCCCTGGCCGCGGCGGCGGCGCTGGCCGCCCTGCCCTGGGCGCTCGGCGCGGCGCCGCTGGCGCGCTTCACCCGCGAGCGGATCGAGCTCCACCCGCGGCCGGGCGCGCTGGCCGTCGACGGCCGCTACGTCTACGAGAACCCCTGGCCGCTGCCGCTCGTGCAGGGCCTCGACGTGCCGTTCGCCGAGGGCGACGGCCAGGCGGCGCCGGCCACCGTCTCGGCCTGGGTGCTCGACCCGGGCGGCGGCGAGACGCCCCTGCCGGTGCGCTGGGTCCTCGGGCGCCCGCGCGTGAGCGTCACCGTGCCGGCCCGCGGCGCGGTCGAGCTGCGCGTGCGCTTCGAGCAGGTGTGCGCCGCCGGCCGCGGCACCTACCTGCTCACGACGACGCGGCCCTGGGGCCGCCCGCTCGTCGAGGCGGAGTACCTCGTGCGGACCGACCGGGTCCGCCTCGCGCGCTCGAGCCTGCCCCTCGACGCGGACCACCGCACGGTGCGGCGCGACTTCCTCCCCGAGGACGACTGGAGGCTCGAGTGGTCCCCGTGAGCGCGCGCGGCGTCGCCCTGGGCGTCGCCCTCGTCCCCTGCCTGGCGGGCGCCGCGCGCGCCAACCAGCCGCCGGGCCCGCAGGCCGTCGCCGGCGAGCTGGGGGCCCTGCTGCTCCTCATGGGCTGCACCGCGCTCGCCGGCGGCTACGCGATCGAGCGGGCGCGGCGCGGCGGCCGGCCTCGCCGCTGGCCCCTGGCCCTGGGGGCGGCCGCCGTGGTCGCCTCGGCCATGCACGAGGGGCAGGCGGCCCTGGTGTGCGTCGGCATCATCGCCCTGGCCCTGCTCCGCGCCGTCCGCCTGGTCGGCTGGGCGCTCCAGGCGGGGACCCCCGCCGCGCCGCCCCACCTGGCCGAGGCCCGGCGCGGGCGCCTCCTCGCCGGCGCCGCGCTCCTCGTGGTCCTCGTCGTGCCGCTCGCGAGCGCCGGGGTGGCCTTCGCCGGCTACTACCCCGCCGACGAGCTCCGTGAGCGCCTGCTGCGCGCCGTGGCGGCGCAGCTGCTCCGCGACGGGCTCGACGCCGCGGACGCCGCCGGGCCGCTCCACGACGAGCTGCCCGTGGAGAAGCTCCGCGCTGCCCTCGGGGGCGGGGTGGAGCTCGAGCTCGCCCCCGACCGGCGCGACTTCACGCTGCGCGTCTGGCCGACGAGCTTCCCGCCGTGGCCCTACCGGCTGCTGGTCAGCAGCCCCTCGTACCACGTCGACGCGTCGGGCCAGCTGCGCGCGATCCGCGTCAACGAGCCGGGGGTCCGCTGCCCGCCCGACGCCCCGGTGGTGGGCCTGATCGAGCCGGCGGCGCCGGGGAGCCCGCGCCGGTTCTGACCGTCAGATGTCGTCCGCCGGCCCCGCCGGCGCGCGGACGCCCACCTCGAGCGAGCTCCAGTTCGTCGCCTTCCAGTGGCCGCGCTCGTTCCGCGCCAGATGCACGGGCCGCGGCGAGTCGGCGCCCGTCGAGCGGACGAAGGTCTTGCCCCGGTCGCCCTGCACGTCGCCCGGCTGCTCGCGCCCCGAGATGCGCCAGGGCGGAGACGGGAGGGCGTAGCCGTTCTGCGGGGTGGCCCCCTGCACGTAGCTGCGCGCGATGTGCGGGGCCTTGCCGATCCGCGACGCGGCGTCGAGCAGCACCATGCGGCCCGGCTGCTTGCCCTTGAAGCCGTCGGGCCCGTCGACGAGCTTGCTCGCCTCGAGCGCGACGGTGAGGAACCTCGTCCCCTGCGCCGCGTCCTGCGCGTAGGCGATCATCGCCAGGACGAGGACCGCCGCCCCGCCCTCGGGCGTGGTCGCGATCCGGTCGCGCAGCGCCACCAGGTCCTCGACCGTCGCCGGCAGCCCCGGCACCTCGACCACCCACTCGCGCACGCGTCACCTCCGGGCGCCCGTTGTAGCCCACCGCCCCCGCGCGCGCCGGCCGGTCGGGTAGCCTGGGCGCCCGCGAGAGAGGAGGCCACCATGGCCACGACGAAGACGCCCTCCGGGCTGGAGTACGAGGACCTGGTCGTCGGGACCGGCGCGAGCCCGCGCCCGGGCCAGACGGTCGTCGTCCACTACACGGGCTGGCTGACCGACGGCAAGAAGTTCGACAGCTCGGTCGACCGCGGCGACCCGTTCTCCTTCCCGCTCGGGCAGGGGCGGGTGATCAAGGGCTGGGACGAGGGCGTCGCCAGCATGAAGGTCGGCGGCAAGCGCAAGCTGACGATCCCCTCGGGCCTGGCCTACGGCGACCGCGGCTTCCCCGGCGCGATCCCGCCCGGCGCCACGCTCGTGTTCGAGGTCGAGCTCCTGCGCCTCGACCGGTGAGGGCCCGCCTCGCGCTGCTCGGCGTCGTTGCGCTGGCCGCCTGCGCGGCGCCGGCGCCGCCGGAGCCGCCGGAGCCGGAGCCGGCGGTGCCGCCGTGCGCCCACGGCGAGCCGAGGAGCGGTCGACCGCCCGGGCGCGTCGACGTGGCCCTCCTCGTCGAGCGCACCGGGCCACGCGCGGCCCTCGTGCGGGTGGAGGTCGAGGTCGAGCCGGGCTGGCGCGTCTACGGGCTCACGTCGGAGTACGGCGTGAGGCCGGCGCTCGCGCTCGACCTTCCGCAGGGCGTGGCGCTCGACGGCCCGCTCGAGGAGTCGCCGGCCGAGCCCGGCCTGGCGCTGGGCGAGCTGCCGATCACGGCGCATCGGGGCCGGGCGAGCTTCTTCCAGCGCCTGATGCTCTCGACGGAAGAGCCGCTCGCGCTCGAGGCGACCTTCACCTGGCAGGTCTGCGACGAGGCGGACACCTTCTGCGCGCCCGGCCGGGCCGAGGCGACGCTCGTGATCGCCGGCGCCGGCCGCGCGCCTGAGCCGTGGGTGGTCATCGTCGCCGACGAGCGCGTGCGCATTGAACTCAGGTGCAAGCGTGAGAGCGAGTACCTCTGGGCGTCCGCACACGTGGAGGGGCGAGGAGACTGGACCGTGACCGACAACGACTTCGACGTCCTGGGAAACTGGTACCTGGACGGAGATTGGTACCAGATCCAGAGCGAGCGAAGTCGGCACATGTGGACCAAGACCTATGCCCCCGCCCCCCCACCCGGCACCCCCGTCCGCGTGCGCGTCCGCTGGACCGGCCGAACCGCCGCCGGGACCCCGGGTTCGGGCGAGGCCTGGGCCTCGCTCCCCGTCCCGCCGCCCTGAGCGTTCCGTTTCCGTCTCGCGGCGCGACCAAGCCCGGATCAAGAGCAAGCAAACGCTTGACTTGAGACGGTCCCCGGGTTGCAGTCGCCGGCGCCCGGAGGTCGCGTGACGCGTCTCGTCTCTCGCTGGCTCCTCCTCCCGCTCCTCCTCCTCCTCGGCCTCCTCCCTGCCCGCGCCGACGAGATCGCCGACCTGCTCGGCCGCCTCGAGGCCGCCGGCGCCCGGATCGTCCGCGTCGCCCCGACCGACGCGCGCCTCCGCGGCGAAGGTCGGGTCGGCACCGGCTTCGGCCCGGACGGCCGCGTCGAGGTCTACCTGCCGACCGAGGGCGCCGTGGCCGTGCGCACGCCCCTGCGCACGCCCGTGGCGCGCCTGACGGTCGAGGAGTTCCGCGGCCTCACCGGCGAGATGCGGACGGCGATCCGCGAGCTCTACGGGATCGAGGTCGAGCGGGTCTACATCGCCGGGTCGTCGTCGGGGATCCCGTTCCGCGACCCGAACACCGGCGAGCTGCGCACGTTCGACCGCAAGGGCTTCCGCACCTCCGACTACGACGGCGCCCTGGTCTCGCCCGAGCTCTACGAGAGGGTCAAGCGCGACAACCCGCGCGCCGTGCGCGGCGGCGGGACGGGCAAGCGCACGGCGCCCGACCCCCTGCCCGGGATCCGGGCGAAGTTCCACGAGATCGGCGAGCGCTGGGGCCGCAAGGTCGCGGGCATGGTCTACGCCAGCGAGGCCGAGTTCAGGAAGCGCATGCAGCTCACCGGGCTCACCGTCGGCGTCAACGTCATGCCCGAGGCGCCGCCCGGCGCCAACGCCGTGGCCCTCACGCGCGCGGAGCTGCTCGGCGTCCTCGTCGAGGTCGAGCAGATGAAGCGCCTGATCGCCGCCCGGGGCGAGGCCGGCGCGCGGGCGCTCCTCGAGGCGGCCAACCAGGGCAACGTCGCCGCCGCCGACGAGGTGCGCGCCACCCGCAGGGCGGCGACCCAGGCCGTCATGAACTCGGGCCAGCTCGGCGAGGTCGAGCGGGGCCACCTCACGAACGAGCTCAAGCGCCTCGAGGGCCCGCGCCGCTTCGCCCCGCCGCGCGAGGCGGCCCGCGCCCCGCCGCCCGGGCTGGCGATCAGCGAGGCCGAGGCGCGCGAGGTGTTCGACCGCGTGCGCGAGGGCTCGGCCAGCCGCCTCTCCGAGCGCGCCGCTGCCCTGCCGTCGGGCGACCGCCCGGCCGCGGAGGCGGGCGTCGCCCGGGTGCGTGAGGCGGCGCTCGAGGTCACGCGCTCGTCCGCGCTCTCGCTCGAGTACCTGCCGGAGACGAACTCCGTGCGCGTCTCGACCGGCCTCCTCGACAAGCTCGCGACCGAGGCCGGCCCGGGCGCCGAGGGGCGGTCGTTCCGTCAGCGGGCGCTGGGCCTCCTCTTCGGCCACGAGCTCGGCCACGCCGGGGGGATCCGCGGCGAGCGCGTCGCCGACATCGAGGCCGTGCGCGCCGTCGAGCGCAGCGGCCTCCCCCCGCTCGAGGCGCGCGACGCGCGCAGGGTCGTCGACCTGTTCGCCCGCGGCGGCGGCGGCCTCTCGGACGCGCTCTACGCCCTGCGCGGGCTCCCCGTCTACGGGACCGCCGGGAGCCGCACGGCCAACCTGACGCGCGCGATCGAGGGCGTCGCGGACCCGCTCGGCCGCTTCCGCCGCGCCGACGGCACGCTCGACTGGCGCCGCGTGACCGCCTCGGGCGCCCTGCGCCACGGCGCCGGCGCCGCGCACTTCGGCCTGGCCCTGTTCCTCAAGGAGCTGGCCGTCGTCGTCGAGACGGGCGACCGCGCCCGGATCGACGAGTTCTTCGACGGGCTGCTCACGACCGACTTCTTCGTCCACTACGGCGCCTTCGTCGTCGGCGCCCGCGCGGGCGACGTGGCCTACTCGCGCTTCCTCGCCCGGCACATCAAGCCCCGCTTCGCGAACACCGTCCTGCGGACGAACGTCGTCCTGGCCACCGGCATGGCCTTGCCCGCGCTCCTGAGCGGCCACCTCGACGGCCGGGCGTTCGTGATCGACGTGGCCGCCCTCGGCCTCTCGGCGACGGCGGTCCGCGCCGGCCTGACCGGGATCTCGTGGGTCGTGGACCTGCGCCGCGTCGAGGCCGCCGGCGGCCTGGTCCGCGCCGCCGGGCGCATGCGCGCCCTGGCCCGCGCCGGCAGCTTCATCTACACGGCCGCCGAGACGGCGGTCGTCCTGTACCTGGGCGAGAAGCTGGCGACGGCCGCCAACGACGCGCTCGACGAGCGCGCGGCGCGCGACGCCGTCGCCGCGGCGAGCCTCGACCTCCTCGACGCCGCGCGCGCGGGCGCCCCGGCCGAGCGGCTCGAAGCCCTGCTCGACGCGGCCGACGAGGCGCACGTCGCCTGGCGCGACCGCCTGCTCGGCGACGTGGCCGCGGCCGAGGCGACCTACAACGACCGCCTGGCCCGCGCCGCGCGGGAGGCCAAGCTCCTCGCCGACGAGCGCGCCGCGGCCGAGGCGCGGCTCGAGGCGACGCCGGCGCTGCGCGCGTCGATGGTCACCCGCCACGGCTCGGTCGAGGCCTACCTCGACCACCTCACGCGCGACCGCAGGGCCGCGCTCGAGGCCGACCTCGAGCGCGCCGTCGAGTCGCTCGAGCGCGCCCGCACCGCCGCCATCCGCGCCGCCTACGAGGAGCGCCGCCGCGGCGGGGCCTACCTGCCCTCGGGCGGGCGGTCGGACGACTTCTTCGCCCGCCTGCGCCGCGGCCGCGAGGCGCGCGACGTCTCGCGCAACCGCCTGCAGGCCTACGACGACCACCTGGCGCTCCTCGCCCACGCCCGCGCGGCCGTGGCCCACGACGAGGCGCGCCGCGCGCTCGTCGACGAGGCGATCGCCCGCACCCGCGAGCTCGCGGCGCGCGACCGGGCCCTGTTCCTGGGCGACGAGGCGGCCCCCACGCCGGGCCTGCGCGGGGCCCTCGAGGGCGCGACCGGGCGCTGACGCCGCCCCATGTCACGCGCCAGGGCGCCGCGAGGCGCACGAGGGCGAGGCGATGTCGCGCGCAGGCGAGCGACGACGTAGTGACTACTTCGAGCGAGCCTGCGCGCGACAGCGCCCGCCATCGTGCGCCGCAGCTAGTCCTGGTCGAAGAACCAGCTGCTGCCCGCGTCGCCCTCCTGCTCCTGCGCGACCGCCTTCAGCTGCTCGGCGAGGGCGGCCTTGTTGGCGTCGTCGAGCCGCTCGCCCAGGTCCTGGTCGGCCCACTTCAGGAGCTCGCGCGTGCGGCGCGCCTGCTCGTCCTCGGTCAGGCGCTCCACGCCCAGCGCGTCGACCTCGATCCGCTTCAGCTCGCGCCGGAGCACGTGCGCCCGCACGACCGGGTGGTCGCGTTCGGACGGCACGGCGAGCAGCCGCGCGAGGAGGCGCGCGGCGCGGTCGTAGGCCTCGGCCAGGCGCTCGCGGTGCCGCGCCGCCCGGGCGGGGTCGCGCTGCGCGGCCAGGAGGCGCTCGCCCTCGCGCAGGTGGTTCCTCGCCCCGCGCAGGGCGCGGTCGAGGTCGGCCGAGCGCGGCAGGCGCGCCGCCAGCGCGTCGAGGTCCGCCGCCCCGCGCACCTCGATCCCCTGGATCCCCATGGCCGCCGCGAGCTGCATGTCCTGCTGGTCGAGCTGCCGCTGCACCTGGATCGCCAGCGCCTCGAGCGGCACCCGGCCGCGGAGCTGGCAGCCGGCGGGGATCGAGAAGTCGTCGTCCTCGATGATCGCCAGGACCAGGGCGGCCATGCGGGCCAGCGCCTGGTGGAGCTCGCCCTCCTCCTGGTCGTGCTGGAGCTGCAGCATGCACCAGGTCACCTGGCGCAGCAGCGCCTCCTCGCCCGGCTCGATGGGGACCCCGCGCTCGCGGAGGTCCCTGGCGCGCGCGAACACGTCGCGCACGTCGTCGACCCGCGGGAGCCCGCCGCCGACGAAGAAGGTCGCCATGCGCTGGAGCGGGGCGCTGAGGGTGTCGTCCGGGTCGGCCGTGGTGACTCTCTCCCCCTCACCCGACCCCGTGACGGTACCAGGCGACCGCCGCCTTGCGAAGCGTGCCTGGGGCGGCGCACCATGCGGCGGGTGAAGGAGAGGTGACGGTGGGCCGGCTCGAGGACCTGCGCGCCGAGGTGGACGAGGTCGACGCGCGGCTGCTGTCGCTCCTCGAGCGGCGCGCCCGCCTGGCGCAGGCGATCGGCGCGCTGAAGCGCGACGCGGGCGCCCCCGGCCCCGTCCGCGTGGACCCGGCCCGCGAGGCCGAGGTCGTCGCGCGCCTGGCGGCGCGCGCCGCCCCGCCGCTGGACGCGGCGGCGGTGCGCCGCCTGTGGACGGCGATCCTGGGCGAGTGCCGGCGGCTCGTCGTGGAGGCGTGACCGGCGCTCTGGCCGCTCATTGGACACGAAGGCAACGAAGGGCGACGGAGGGAATACAAGGACGACTCCTCCGTGGCCTTCGTGAGCCTCCGTTGCCTCCGTGTCCCATGTGAGCCCACACGCTCGACCCTCGATCACTGACGAGCGCTGTGAGTCTTCACTCCACCCGCGGCAGCGGGTAGCTCCCCGCGTCCGGGCGGGCGACCTGCTTCCGGATCCCCTGGAGCGTCTTCAGCGGCCAGCTCTTCTGCACGACGTTCACGAGCCAGTCGGGGACCATGCCGCACGGGTCGGTGTGGATCTCGACGGCCACGCGGGTGCGGCGCTCGCCCAGCGGCGTGAGGACGTAGGTGCTCTCGAGGAGGCGCGCCCGCACGCCGACGGTGGGCGGCGCGGCCGGGTGCTCGCACGAGGCCATGAGCAGGCGGACGGCGCCGTCCTGCTCGCGCACGGCGCGGGCGCGGAACACGTAGTCGCGGTCGCTCAGGTACCAGGGCAGGGCGTAGCGCTGGTAGATCACCGACTCGTGCTCGGACACGCGCTCGAGCACCCGGCTCTCGGCGCAGAGGTCGATCCACTCGGTCCTGCGGTCGTTCTCGGCCAGGACCCACAGGACGCGCTCGAGCGGCGCCTCGACGACCGTGACCCCCTTGAAGGCCACGAGGGCGCTGCCGGCCACCTCGCGGCGGTAGACGTCGACGCCCTGCTCGCGGGCGATGTGCTCCCACCGGCCCTCGCCCGCGGCGAGGGCGACCGGGACGAGCAGGGCCGTCGCGAGCAAGGCAGGTCGGATGACGCGGTGGTTCATGGCCTGCTCCGTGCTTCTGGGGCGTCGGTCGTAGCAAACCGGGCCGGGCCTCTGCCACCCGTCACCTGGCTGCGCGTCCGGGAGACGCTCACGTCCCGCCGTGTGACCGCCGCGACCCGCCGCGGGCCGTGGCTGCTGCCCCGTCCGGTGGGCACGAGAGTTGCCTCGTCGACCGGTCATGAAGAGCGCCATGCCCTGGTGGCTCGAGGACCAGAGCGAAGTGTGCACGTTCTGCATGCAGCCCTACGCCTGCGGGCTGGAGTGCTGGTGCGTGAAGTGCGACCTCGCCGTCTGCCCCCTCTGCGCCACCGCCGCCAACGAGGACCTCGGCTGGTTGTGCCCCGCGTGCCGGGAGGAGGCCGAGCGCGTCCCCGCGCTCGGTCCGTCCGAGGCCGCCTGAGGCGATGACCGCGCGGGCGATGTGGAGGGCGTCGCTGCGGCTCGGGGACGCCGCCGTGCCGGTGAAGCTCTACTCGGCCGTGCAGGACCGCCGCGTCCACTTCCACCTGCTCCACGCCAAGGACCTCGCGCCGGTGAAGCAGCGCATGGTGCACCCCGACACCGGCGCGCCGGTCGCGCCCGAGGACGTGCGCCGCGGCGTCGAGGTCGAGCGCGGCGTGTTCGTGGTCGTCGAGCCCGACGAGCTGAAGGCGCTCGAGCCGCCCGCCTCGCGCGAGGTCGAGGTGCTGCGCTTCGTGCCGCGCGGCCTCCTGCGCAGCCAGTGGTACGACCGCCCCTACTGGCTGGGGCCGGACGGCGACGACGACGCCTACTTCGCCCTGGCCCACGAGCTCGAGCGGCGCGGCCGCGAGGGGATCGTGCGCTTCACGCTGCGCAAGCGGGCGCGCGCCGGCGCGCTCGGCGCGGCGCGCGGGCGGCTCACGCTCACCACCCTGCGCGCGGCGGAGGAGGTCCTCGGCCTGGAGGCGCCGCCGGCGCCGCGGGGCCGCGCGCTCGACGACCGGGAGGTCGGCCTGGCCGAGCAGCTCGTCGAGGCGCTGGCCGACCGCTTCGACCCGGCGGCGTTCCGCGACGAGCACCGCGAGCGGCTCGAGGCCCTGCTCGAGCAGAAGGCGCGCGGCGAGGCGGTCCGGCTCGAGCGGCCGCGCGAGCGGCGCCCGAGCCGCTCGCTGGCGAAGGCCCTCCAGGCCAGCCTGCGCCGCGCGGGGAAGGTGGCCTGAGCGTGGCCGGCGACGACGAGGACGACGACGACGGGGCGCTCGACGCGCCCTCGGGCGCGCGGGCCTTCTGGTCGGGCACGATCAGCTTCGGCCTGGTGAGCATCCCGGTCGACCTGTTCGCCGCGGCCCGCCCGGCGCGGACCCCGCTACGCATGCTCGCGCCCGACGGCGCGCCCCTGCGCCGGGAGTACTACTGCCCCGAGGACGGGGCCGCGCTCGAGGCCGAGGACCTCGTGCGCGGCCGGACCGTCGACGGCAAGGTGGTCGTCGTCAGCGACGAGGAGCTCGAGGCGCTCGCCCCCGAGCGCAGCCGCGACATCGACCTGCGCCGCTTCGTCCCCCGCGCCGAGCTCGACCCCCTGCTCTTCGACCGCGGCTACCTGCTCGGCCCGGCGGGCGAGTCGACGAAGGCCTACCGCCTGCTGGCCGCGACGATGGAGCGCACCGGTCAGGCCGGGCTGGCCACGTTCGTCATGCGCGGCAAGGAGTACCTGGTCGCGATCCTCGCCGACGGCGGCCGGCTGCGCGCCGAGACCCTGCGCTTCGCCGACGAGGTGCGCACCCCCGAGGACGTCGGGCTGCCCGCCGCGCCCGAGCGCGTCGACGCGGGCGCCCGGAGGCGGCTGGCCGCGGCCCTCGATGCGCTCGAGGGCGACGAGGCCCCGCTGGACGCGCTCTCGGACCCTCAGGCCGGGCGGCTACGGGCCCTGGCCGAGGCCAAGCGGGCGAAGGGCGAGGGCGTGGTCGAGGTCGAGGAGGGCGAGGAGGTGCCCGCGCCCCAGGGGGTCGACCTCATGGCGCGGATCAGCGAGGGCCTGGCGCGGGAGCGGCCGCGGCGGGCGAGGAGCAAGCGCGAGCTGCTCGAGCGGGCGAAGGCGCTCGGGATCCGCGGGCGGAGCGCCATGAGCCGGGACGAGCTGGAGCGGGCGGTGGAGCGGGCCGAGGTCAGTTGACCTTCTGGTAGAGCTTCGGCTCGCCGCGGCCCGTCTTGAACAGCATGGCCCCGCCGCCGAGCTCGTACTCGTACTCCTCCGTGCCGTCGCGCCACTGGAGGATGATCCGCCGCCCGTCGGCCGCCCACGTGCCGCGGGTGGCGTCGCCGTCGCCCGTGTCGACGTCCGTCCGGCCCGTCGTGTGGCCGCCGGAGTCCTTGTGGTCCATGCCGGCGAACGTGCGCGAGGCGTCGTGGCAGGTGCCGTCCGGGCGCAGGGTGATCGTGCGGATGCTCGTGCTGGAGAAGGTGCCCGAGAACGTGTGGCGCTCGTAGCGCCACACGCCGACGAGGCGCTGGTCGAGCTGCGCCTCGCCCTTGCCGGCGCTGGCGAAGACCTGCCGCACGGCGGCCTCGCGCGCGCGCAGGCGCTCGGGCTCGCCCAGGGCCATGGTGATCACCCCCTGGTCGCCGACGAGCTTGATCAGCACGAGCGCCCGGATGTCGCGCCCTGCGGGGTTCTTGCCCGCGAGCGTCAGCTCGGCGGCCGGGCGGCCGCCGACCGTGCTCGCGCGCGGCTCGCCGGCGCGGCGCAGGAAGGGGAAGACCTGCTGCAGCTGGCCCTCGATGAACTGGAGCGCCCGCGGGTCGTCGGGCCGCGTGATCCCGTCGGCCGGGACGGCGTTGACGAGGATCGCCTCGAGCGGCTGCCCCTGCGGGTCGCGGGCGAGGTCGGGCGGGGCGAGGACCAGCCCGACCTCGGTCTCCTGGAGCTGCCAGCCCGGCGGGTAGCGCAGCTCCCAGCCGAGGGCGTGGCGGTAGGTCTGCCAGTCGGCCCCGACGGGGGGCGCCGACTGCGGCCCGGTCGGCGCCGAGGGGGGGGCGGCCGGGTTCGCCGCCGGGGGGGCGCCCTCGCGGGCCAGCCGGTGCGTGGCCCCGCCCGAGGCGAGGACGAGGGTCGTCCCCTCGAGGGTGGCCGTGAAGGGGAACGCGTGGCCGTCGCTGGTGAAGGTCCCGTCGAGGCGCTGCTCGCCCCCGCGCGCGGTCAGGGGCAGCCGCTGCCCGCCGAGCTCGATGGTTCCGGCGTAGCCGTCGCCCCTGCGCTCGAGCACCAGGCGCAGCTCCGCGCTGCGGTAGGCGCCCGCCCAGGGGTCGCGGGCGAGCGGGTTCGGCGGGCGCACGGGGGCCTCCGTCTGGGCGCGGGCGGCGCCGCAGGAGATCGCGAGGGCGAGCAGGCAGGGCAGATGGCGGCGCATGGGGGCCTCCCGGGGGGATGTTACTGCCCCGCCCGGGGCGCGGCGAGTAAGCTCCCGCCATGGACCTCCCGCCGCTGCCCGACCTGCACCGCCACCTCGACGGGTCGCTGCGCCCCTCGACCCTCGCCGAGCTCGCGGCCGAGCGCGGGCGCAGCGTCCCCCGGACGCTGCCGTTCCGGGCGGGCATGGGCCTCGACCAGGCGCTGAAGAAGTTCGCGTTCATCCTCCAGTTCCTGCAGCTGCCGGCGCAGGTGCGGCGCGTGGCCGCGGAGCTGTGCGAGGACGCGGCGGGGGAGGGGGTGACGACGCTCGAGGTGCGCTTCGCCCCGCAGCTCCACCGCGGCGCCCCGGTCGAGGCGATCGTCGACGCCGCGCTCGAGGGGCTGGCGGGGCGCGCCGGGCTGATCCTCTGCGGGCTCTACGGCGAGCCGCCGGCGGTGCTGGACGAGCTGGTCGAGGTCGCGCGCACGCGGCCGGGCGTGGTCGGGATCGACCTCGCCGGCGGCCCCGACGCCGATCATCGCTGGATCCTCGAGAGCTACGCGCCCGCCTTCCGCCGCGCCGCGGAGCTCGGGCTCGGGCGGACGGTGCACGCCTCCGAGGGCCGCCCGCCCTACGAGATCCGCCTGGCGATCGAGGTGCTCGGGGCCCAGCGCCTCGGCCACGCGACCACGCTCCTCGACGAGGACGAGGACGACCCCCGCCCGGTGGTCGACCTCGTCCTCGAGCGCGGCGTCGTGATCGAGGCCTGCCCGACGTCGAACGTCCACACGGGCGCGGTCGAGCGGCTCGAGGCCCACCCGCTGGCGCGCTGGCTGGAGCGCGGGGTGAGGGCCTGCGTGAACACCGACAACACGCTGCTGTCCGGGACGTCCGCGCCGAAGGAGCACCAGCAGGCGCTGAAGCTCCGGGGCATGACGCCGGCGCTGCTCGAGGTCGCCATCCGCGTGGGGCACGAGGCGGCGTTCCGGCGGGGGTGAGTCAGGCGGTCACAGCACGCCGAGCCTCTTCCCCACCCGCGTGAACGCCTCGACCGCCCGGTCGATCTGCTCGGGCGTGTGCGCCGCCGAGAGCTGCACGCGGATGCGCGCCTGCCCGCGGGGCACCACGGGGAACGAGAAGCCGACCACGTAGATCCCCTCGCCCAGGAGCTCCTGCGCCATGGACTGCGCCAGCCGCGCGTCGCCGAGCATGATCGGCACGATCGGGTGCACGCCCGGGCGCACCTGGAAGCCGGCCGCCGTCATCGCCTGGCGGAAGCGGGCGGTGTTCGCCTCGAGGCGGTCGCGCAGCTCGGTCGTCTGCGAGAGGAGCTCGAGGCAGGCGATCGACGCCTCGACGAGCGACGGCGCCAGCGTGTTGGAGAACAGGTACGGCCGGCTGCGCTGCCGCAGGAGGTCGACCACCCGCTGGCTGCCGCAGGTGAAGCCGCCCGAGGCCCCGCCGAGCGCCTTGCCGAGGGTCGAGGTGAGCACGTCGACGCGGCCCATGACGCCGCAGTGCTCGATGCTCCCCCGCCCGGTCCGGCCGAAGAACCCGGTCGCGTGGCTGTCGTCGACCATGACGAGCGCGTCGAACCTGTCGGCCAGGTCGCAGATCGCGGCCAGGTCGGCCACGTCGCCGTCCATGGAGAACACGCCGTCGGTGGCGATCAGCCGCGTCCGGCGCCCCTGGCTGGCCTGGAGGTGCCGCTCGAGCTCGCCCAGGTCCCCGTGCGTCCAGCGCAGGCGCTCCGCCTTGCACAGGCGGATCCCGTCGATGATCGACGCGTGGTTGAGCGAGTCGCTGATGACCGCGTCCTCCTCGCCCAGCAGCGTCTCGAACAGCCCGCCGTTGGCGTCGAAGCAGGACGTGTAGAGGATCGCGTCCTCGAAGCCGAGGAACGCGGCCAGGCGGCGCTCGAGCTCCTTGTGGCGGTCCTGCGTGCCGCAGATGAACCGCACCGAGGCCAGCCCGAGCCCCCGCTCGTCGAGGCCGCGCTTGGCCGCCGCCACGAGCGCGGGATGGTTCGCCAGGCCGAGGTAGTTGTTGGCGCAGAAGTTCAGCGCCTCGCCCTCGCCGACGCGGATCGTGGCCCCCTGCGGCGAGAGGATCCGGCGCTCCTCCTTCCACAGGCCGGCCTCGCGGATCGCGTCCAGCTCGGCCTGCAGGCGCTGCTCGAAGCGGGCGGCGGACGTGGTCATGGGCGCTCCTCTCCGGGGGGGATTCTATGCGCGCGCGACCGCGTCTAGGCTGAGCCGCGTGAGCGCGCCGCCCGCGGTCCCCGGCTTCGAGCTCCTCGGCCTCCTCGGCCAGGGCGGCATGGGGTCCGTCTACCGCGCCCGCGACGGCGCCGGGCGGGAGGTCGCGCTCAAGCTGCTCCCGCGCGAGGACCTGACGGCGCACACCCTGGCGCGGTTCGAGCGCGAGGGGGAGCTCCTCGCGCGCTGCCGCCACCCGGCGGTCGTCACGGTCCACGCCTGGGGCGTGAGCGAGGGCGCCTGCTGGCTCGCCTGCGAGCTGGTGGAGGGCCGCCACCTCGACGCGGCCGCCGCCGGCCGCCCGCTGGACGAGCAGCTCGACCTCGTCGAGCGCGCCGCCCGCGCGGTGGCGGCGGTCCACGCCCTGGGGATCGTCCACCGCGACCTCAAGCCCGAGAACCTGCTGGTCGACGCGAGCGGCGCGGTGAAGGTGATCGACCTCGGCATCGCCACCAGCGAGGGCCTCGACCGGCTGACGCGCACCGGGACGTTCGTGGGCACGCCCCGCTACGCGCCGCCGGAGCGCTGGACCGGCGGCGAGGCGGGCGACGCGCCGACGGGAGACGTGTGGGCCCTGGCGGCCGTGGCCTACGAGGTCCTCACGGGCGCGCCGCCCTACCCCGCCGAGCACCTGGGCGACCTGGCGCGGCGCGCCGAGCTGCCGCCGCCCCCGCCGCGCGCCCTGCGCCCCGACCTCCCGCGCGCCGTCGAGGCCGTGCTCCTGCACGCGCTCGACCCTGCGCCCGGCCGGCGACCGAAGGACGCCGCCGCGCTCGCGGACGCCCTCGCCCGGGCCCGGGCCCCGGGCGAGGGCCCGCCCCCGCGGCGTCGTCGGCCCCCGCTGCCGCTCCTGCTCGCCGGCGTGGTCACCACCGGCGCCGTCGCCGCCCTGGCCTGGCCCGCCGGCCCGCCGCCCCCCGCGCCCGCGCCGCCGGAGGTCGACGCGGGGGTGGCGGCCGCCGAGAGCGTCGCCGCCCTCGTGCGTCGGGGCGCCGCCCTGACCCGCGGCGGCGAGCACCGGGCCGCCCTCGAGGCGCTCGACCGGGCGCTCGCGCGCGCGCCGGACCACGTCCTCGCCCTCTACACGCGCGGCCTGGCGCGCGCGGGCCTCCGCGACTGGGCCGGCGCGATCGACGACCACGACCGCGCGCTCGCCCTCGAGCCCCGGCACGCGCGGGCGCTCGCCGCGCGCGGCCTGTCCCGGGCGCACCTCCGTCGCTGGGCGGCGGCGATCGACGACTACGACCGCGCGCTCGAGCTCGACCCCGGCGACGCGCGCACCCTCGCGAACCGGGGCGCGGCCTGGCTCGTCCAGGGCGACGGCTGGAGGGCCGTGCAGGACCTGACCCGCGCGCTCGAGCTCGACCCCGACGACGCCGTGGCCCTCGTGAGCCGCGGCGCGGCGCGGGCCGAGCTCGGCGACCTCCGCGGCGCCCTCGCCGACCACGACCGCGCCCTCGAGCTCACACCGGCCGCGCCGGCCGCGCTCCGCTCGCGGGCCGAGGTCCGCCTCACGCTCGGCGACCCGAAGGGCGCGCTGACCGACGCCGACCGCGCCCTGGCCCTCGCGCCGGACGACGCCCGCGCGCACGTGACGCGCGCCCGCGCGCGGGCGGCGCTCGGCGACCCGCGCGGGGCGCTCGAGGACCTCGAGCGCGCGCTCGCCCTCGACCCGCGCGAGGCCCGCGCCCACGAGGTCCGCGGCGAGGTCCGCGCGGCGCGCGGCGACCACGCCGGCGCCGTCGACGACCTCACCCGCGCGATCGACCTCGAGCCGCGCCGGCCGAGCCTCCTCGCCCGCGCCGGCAGCCGGGCGGCGCTGGGCGACGTCGACGGGGCGATCGAGGACCTCACGCGGGTGCTCGAGCTCCACCCGCGCGACGCGAGCGCGCGCCTGTGGCGAGGGGTCGCCTGGCTCATGCGCCGCGAGCCCGCCCGCGCGCTCGACGACCTCGACCACGCCGTCGCGCTCGCCCCCGACCAGCCCGAGGGCTACTACAACCGGGGGGCGGCGCGCGAGGCGCTGGGCGACCTCCAGGGCGCCGTGGCGGACTTCGACCGGGCGATCGCCCTCGCGCCGCAGGACGCCGCCCCGGCGCTCGTCAACCGGGCCCTCGTCAAGGACCGCCTCGGCGACCGCCCGGGCGCCCTCGCGGACCTCGACGAGGCCCTGCGGGTCGCGCCCGTCGGCCCCGAGGCCGACCGCGCCCGCGCCGTGCGGGCGCGCCTGGTCACCCGCTCGCCCTGACCGCCCGGCCGTTGTGCGCGGCCGCCGCACGGCGTAGATTCCGCCCCCATGCGCAGGAAGCCGGTCGTCCTGGTCACGGGGGCCTCGGGCGAGATGGGCCACGGGCTCATCGAGCGCCTCAGCGAGCGCGGGGGCCTCGACATCCTCGCCCTCGACATCCGCGAGCTGCCGCCGGAGGTGCGGGCGCGCTGCGCCCACACGATCACGGGCGACATCCTGGACCAGTTCCTCCTCGGTCGCCTGGTGAGCGAGTTCGAGATCCACGCCGTCTTCCACCTCGCGGCGCTCCTCTCCACGCGCTCCGAGTTCACGCCCGAGACGGCGCACCAGGTCAACGTCGGCGGCACGCTGAACCTGCTCAAGCTGGCGATCGAGCAGTCGCGCTGGCACGGGCAGCGGGTCAAGTTCATGTTCCCGAGCACGATCGCGATCTACGGGATCCCCGACCGCGCGACGAAGGAGGCGGCCGGCCGCGTGCGCGAGGACGCGTTCCTCACGCCGTCGACCATGTACGGCTGCAACAAGCTCTACTGCGAGTCGCTCGGCCGCTACTTCTCGCGCCACTACCGCCAGCTCGCGGTCGAGAAGGAGCGCGCCGGCGTCGACTTCCGCTCCCTGCGCTTCCCGGGGCTGATCTCCGCCTTCACCGTGCCCAGCGGCGGCACGAGCGACTACGCGCCGGAGATGATCCACGCCGCGGCGCAGGACCAGCCCTACGCCTGCTTCGTGCGCGAGGACACGCGGATCCCGTTCATGGCCATGCCCGACGGGATCGACGCCCTGCTCGAGCTCATGGACGCGCCGGCCGAGGCGCTCACGCGCGTCGTCTACAACTGCGGCGCGTTCGCGCCGAGCGCCGGCGAGCTGGCGGCGCTCACCCGGCAGGCCTTCCCGGGCGCCAGGATCGCGTTCGAGCCCGACCTCAAGCGCCAGGGGATCGTCGACTCCTGGCCGGCCGACGTCGACGACTCGGCCGCCCGCCGCGACTGGGGCTTCGCCCCGGCCCTCGACCTCGAGCGCACGTTCCACGAGTACCTCGTGCCGAACATTCGCGGCAGGTACAAGCCCTCGTGATGCTCGCGCCCGACGTCCTCGCCCAGGCGAGCGCGCGCTTGACTCCGGCCGCGCGCGGCGTAGGCTCGAAGGTCATGGACGACGAGGACCTCGACCTCGAGGCCGGCGACCCCGAGCGCGTCACCGACGCCCTGCGCGCGGCCTGGGACGACCTCGACGGCGACGTCCTCTCCCTCGACGACGTGTGATCGACGTCTGCGGCCGCGGCGGCTACCGGCGCGGCTTTGCCGCGCCGAGCACCGCGAAGCGAAGGCGAGGGAGGACCCGCGCAGCGGGTCCTCCCAGCTCGCCGACTCCGAGTCGACAGGTCGTCCTCTGTCGGGCTCGAGCCGATAGGATCGAGCCTGACAGAGGACGACCAGTGGTCTGTCAGAGGCGAGTCCATCGGCTCGCCTCTGACGGACCACTCCGGGCCCGAAGGGCCCGGCGCGAGTGGGCGCAGGCGCGGCTTTGCCGCGCCGAGCACCGCGAAGCGAAGGCGAGGGAGGACCCGCGCAGCGGGTCCTCCCAGCTCGCCGACTCCGAGTCGACAGGTCGTCCTCTGTCGGCCCGAGCCGACGAGCCTGACAGAGGACTAGGGGCCCCCGCCCGCGTCGGTGAGCAGGGCCACCACCGCCGGGTCGACCTCGAAGGCGAGCGCCTCGTGCAGGTCGAGCGCGGTGCGGCCCTCGGCGTCGCGCGCGTCCGCGCGCGCCCCCGCCGCGAGGAGGCGCTCGATCAGCGCGCGCGTGCCGCGCATGGCCGCGGCCATGAGCGGCGTCAGGCCTCCCGCGCCCGCGTCGTTCACGTCGGCTCCCGCCTCGAGCAGCGCCTCGACGACGGGCCAGTAGGCGTCGTCCTCCTGCTGCGCCGCGACCGCCTTGCGCAGGGCGGCCCCGTCCGCGACGAGGCCGGACCGGCGCAGGAAGCGCACGACCCGCGCGCCCGCGGCGACGGGCTCGGGGCGCGGCGGCGCGCCGGGGGGGTGGTAGACCTCCAGCGGCGGGGGCACGGCGAGCTCGAAGAGCGACGCGCGGCCCGGCGGGGCCGTCCGCAGGTCGAACCCGAGCTCGACCACGCGCTCGATCACCTGCACGTCGCGCCCCAGCGTCGCCGACTCGAGCAGCGTCCTCCCCTGCCGGTCCGGCGCGCGCGGGTCCGCGCCGGCCTCCAGGAGCGCGGCGATCACGCGCGCCGCGCCATGCACCGCGGCCACGTGCAGGGGCGGCCCCAGGAAGGCGCTCAGCGGGGACGACAGGTCCTCCCCGCGCGCGCGCCAGGTCGCCACGGGGCCGGGGTCGTCGCGCCGGAACGCCTCCATCATCTCGTCTGCGAACGCCTGCCGCCGGGCGGTCTCCTCGCTTCCCACTCGCTCACCTCCGCGCGCGCCACGTCACCCGGCGCCTGCTCTCGCGCATCCTACTGCGGCGCCGCTCACGGCTCGGCGGACGGGCGCCGCCCGCCTCGCCGCGGCATCCGGCGTCGCGCCAGCCGCGCCTTCGTTCCAGCCTCCGGCGGCCCGAGCCGGGGGGACCGCGGGGAGCGCGAGCCCCCCCGGCGACCACCGCAGGAGTTCGGCGTCCACTCCCCGGTAGAGCGCGCCGCGCGCCCCGGCGATCCTGGTCGGCATGACGACGCTCGCGACGCTCCCCTCGACCGACGAGATGTTCCGCGCCCTCCTCCGCCGCGACGGCGAGTACGAGGGCGTGTTCGTGGCCGGGGTCGACACGACCGGGATCTTCTGCCGGCCGACCTGCCCCGCCAGGAAGCCCCGCCCCGAGCACGTGCGCTTCTTCGCCGGCGCGCGCGACGCCTTGCTCGCGGGCTTCCGCCCCTGCCTGCGCTGCCGCCCGCTCGAGCCCCTGGGCGCGGCGCCCGCCTGGCTGCGCGACCTCCTGCGCGAGGTCGAGGCCGACCCCGCGCGCCGCTGGCGCGACGCGGAGTTGCGGGCGCTGGGGCTCGAGCCGGCGCGCGTCAGGCGCTGGTTCCTGCGAGAGCACGGCATGACCTTCCACGCCTTCTGCCGCGCGCGGCGGCTGGGCGCGGCGCTCACGCGGATCGGCGCCGGCGACGACCTGCTCGAGGCGGGCTACGACGCCGGGTGGGAGTCGCCGAGCGGGTTCAGGGAGGCGTTCGGGCGGCTGTTCGGCGACGCGCCGGGGCGCCTGCGCGGCGCGACCCGCGTCGTCGTCCGCCGCCTGCTCACGCCGCTGGGGGTCATGCTCGCCGGCGCCACCGACGAGGGGCTCTGCCTGCTCGAGTTCGCCGACCGCCGCATGCTGGAGACGCAGGTGTCACGCCTGCGCCGCGCACTCGACGCGGTCTTCGTCCAGGGCGACACCCCCTGCCTCGCGCAGGTCGAGCGCGAGCTGGGCGAGTACTTCGCGGGCGCCCGGCGGACGTTCGACGTCCCGCTCGTCACGCCGGGGTCGCCCTTCCAGCGGGCGGCGTGGGCGGCGCTCCTGCGGATCCCCTGCGGCGAGACGCGCACCTACGCCGAGCAGGCCCGCGCGCTCGGACGCCCGGGCGCGGCGCGCGCGGTCGGGCGGGCCAACGGCGACAACCGCCTGGCGATCGTGATCCCCTGCCACCGCGTCGTGGGCGCGGACGGCGGGCCGTGCGGCTACGGCGGGCAGGTGTGGCGCAAGCGCGCGCTCCTGGACCTGGAGCAGGGGCGCGGGCGGGGCTGACCGCGCTCACCGCTTGATCTGCGCGCGAAGCGAGAAGATCGAGCGGTGGCGCGCATCCCCGAGCGGAGGCCGCGAAGCGGCCGGAGCGAGGGCGACAGGTGCCTCACTGCGGATCGGAGCATCGAGCCGCGCGCCCGGACGTGGACATCAGGACCAGCGACGGCCGCTGTGAGCGTCGCGCGCCGCGCCCCCCGGGCGTACGCTCGGGCCGTGAGCCCGCTCGAGGCGCTCCTGCTGCGGCCGTGGTCCGCCTCACCGATCGCCCTCCCGCCCGGGGACCCGCGCGAGGCGCTCGAGGCCGCCGCGCGCGCCGGGGTCCTGCCGCTGGTCGCCCGGCGGCTGCTCGCGCGCGGCGACCTCGACCCGGCGACGCGGACCCGGGCCTTCCAGGCGCACGCCGCGGCGCGCGTCCGGCACCGCGCCGCCTGGGGCCGGCTCGAGGCCGTGCTCGCGGCGCTCGAGGTCGCCGGCGTCGGGGCGCGGGCCTTCAAGGGGCCGGTCTTCGCCGAGCAGGCCTACGAGGACCCGGCCTCGCGCGTGTCGAGCGACCTCGACCTCCACGTCGCCCCGGGCGACCTCCGCGAGGCCCTGCGCGCGCTTGAGCCGCTCGGCTACCGGCCCGTCGCGCCGGTGACGCCGGGGGACCTGGCGCTCTCGGGCGGGGTCGAGCTCGTCGTGCCCGGCTCGCTCGCGGCCCCGCAGGTCGACCTGCACGTGCGGCTGGTCAAGCCGCTCCTCGGCCGCCGCTCGCCCGCCCCCGACGGCGGCGAGCGCCTGCGCGGCGTGGCCACGTTCGACCGGCCCTGGACGATCGCCCTCGCCGCCGTGCAGCTCGTCCAGGACCGCCTGGCGCTCCGCCGCGTGGTCGACCTCGCCGCGATCCTCGGCCGCTCGACGGCCGACGACGTGGCGAGGTCGGCCGAGGTGGCGCGCCGCCTCGGCTGCGCGCGCGCCCTGCGGCTGGGGCAGGCCCTGGCGGCCCGGCTCGGCGTGCCGGGCTCGCCGCCCCGCCTCGACCCGCTCCTGCGCGCCCTGGCGCGGCGCCCGCTCGAGGCCTACGCCGACGCCGGCCGGGCGCCCGGCACGACGCGCGAGGCCCTGCGCGCCCTCGTCGGGAGCTGGCTCCTCCTCGACCGCCCGCACGAGGCGGCGCTCCTCGCCGGCCGTCTCGCCGTCCCGCCCGGCGACTACGCGCGCGCCCGCGGCGGTCACCTGGCGCGCTGGCGGAGCATCGCCCGCCGGCTGCTCGCTTGAACCGAGGCGCTCACCACGTTATATCCACGGAATGACGCGCGAGGACGACGACGCCCCCGATACTCCTCCTCGGGGCGCGCCCGGATGCGGCGCTCAGCCGCGCCCCGATGCCCTTGCGAGTGGGCCTGATACGCCGCGCCAGGCCACCCCCGAGGCGGACCCGGACCCGGCGGTGGACCGCGCGCGGCGCCGGTTGCTCAAAGCTGGTGCATACATGGCACCCTTCGTCGCCACCTTCGGTGTGTTCGTGCCGAACGCCCACGCGCAGGCCTCGCCCTGCCAGCCGTGCGGACCCAACTGTGTCCCGCCGCCTCCATGCGCGCCCAAGAGCAACCCGGGCTGCAATCCCTACATCGGCGGGGGCTGACGAACGACCCGCGTCGTTTGACAGGAGCCGGTCTGCGAGTCATAACGATCTTCATGGCCGATGCTTGCGCCCCGGACCCCGACGTCGACCGCGCCCGCCGCCGCCTCCTGCGGGCGGGGCTCTACGCGGCGCCGTTCGTGGCCACGTTCGGCGTGTTCGTGCAGACCGCCGGGGCTCAGACCGCATCCAACTGCCAGCCGTGCGGGCCGAACTGCAACCCGGCGCCGCCGTGCGCGCCGAAGCAGAACCCCGGCTGCCCCCCTTTCACGGGCGGCTAGGTGACGGCGCGTCCCCTCACGCTCGCGCCCGTCCGCCGGGACCTCCCGGCCGTCCCCCCGCCGCCGCCGCGCGACACCCCGGCGCCGGCCCCGACCGAGCGGCTGGCCGACGGCCTGTACCTCGTCCACGGCGCCCGCCACGCGGCGCTCTACGACGTCCAGCGCGGCGCGGTCCACTGGGTCGAGGCGGGCGCCCTGGCCGCCGCCGAGCGCGGCGACGCCTTGCTCGTGGACCTGCTCGGCCGCGGGCGCGTCGGCGCGGGCCACCTCCCCGAGGCCATGCGCGCCGCCCTGCTCGGGCGCGGCGCGCGCCGCCCGGAGGCGCTCCCCGTCGGGCGGAGCCGGCGCCTGCGCTTCCTGTGGATCGAGCTGAGCGCCGGCTGCAACCTCGCCTGCACGCACTGCTACGCCAGCTCGGGCGGCGAGCACCGCTCGGCGCTCACGACCGAGGGCTACGCGCGGCTGCTCGACGACGCCGCGGCGGTCGGCTGCGAGATGGTCCAGCTCACCGGCGGCGAGCCGCTCCTCCACCCGGACCTCCTGCCCCTCATCGACCGCGCGCGCGGGCTGGGGCTCGAGGTCGAGCTCTACACGAACCTGGCCCTGCTCACGGACGACCTCGCCCTCGCCCTCGCCGCGCGCGGCGTGTCGATCGCCACGTCGTTCTACTCCGACCGCGCCGCCGACCACGAGGCGGTGACGCGCGTCGCGGGCAGCTTCGAGGCGACCGTCGACGGGATCCGCCGGGCGCTCGCGCGGCAGATCCCGCTGCGCGTGGGCGTGATCCTCCAGGGCGGCGGCTACGAGCGGCGCGACGAGACCCTCGCCTTCCTGGTCGGCCTCGGCGTCGACGCGGACGCGGTGAGGTTCGACGAGGTCCGCCCGGAGGGCCGGGGCGTCGCCGACGCCGTGCCCCCCGGGCCGCCGTCGGGCGGGCAGGACAGCTGCTCGCACGCGCCGCAGCGCGCCTTCACGCGCTGGGTCGACGTGAACGACGGCCTCGTGCGCGGGAACAACTGCTGGGGCGGGGAGCTCAACGTCACGGCGCGCGGCGAGGTCGTGCCGTGCATCTTCGAGCGCAAGCTGGCCGTCGGGCACGTCGACGCCGACGGCGCCGGCCTGACCGCGCTGGCCACGGGCGAGCGCGCCAGGGCCGTGTGGTCGATCACGCTCGAGGAGTGCCGCGTCTGCCGCGACTGCGAGTTCCGCTACGCCTGCTTCGACTGCCGCTTCTCCACCTACCGCGCCACGGGCGACCTCTACGCCAAGCCGCCCGGCTGCACCTACGACCCCCACGCGGGGCGCTACGAGGAGGACCCAGGCATGCCGCCGGGAGCGCCGCGCCGGCGCGAGGACCTGATCGTGGAGGAGGTCGAGGACGGGCTCGTCGCCCTCGACGAGGCGCGCGGCGAGGCGCACGCGCTCAACGCCACCGCCGCCGCCGTGTGGGAGCTGCTCGACGGACGGCGCGACGTGGCCGCCGTCGCCGGGATCATCGCCGACGTCACGGGCGCGGCGCCCGACCGCGTCCTCGCCGACGTCGAGGCCGCCGTGGCCGACCTCGCCGCGCGGGGCCTCCTGCAGGCGTGACGCTCGTCGAGTGCCGCGTCCCCGACCTGCGCGCCGCGGTCCGCGGGCTCGCGCTCGGGCTCGACCGGCTGGCGCCCCCGGGCGCGCCGCCCTTCGTCGTGGAGCGCGACGCGGCCGGCGACCTCGTGCTCGCGCGCGGCGGCGCGCGCTTGCACGCAGGGACCGACCGGGGGCGGCTCCTGGCGGCGCTCGAGCTGGCGCTCGACGCCGAGGCGCGGCGCCTCCTCGCCGGCCGCTGCGCGTTCCACGCGGCGGCGGCCGCCGGCCCGCGGGGGGCGGTCCTGGCCGCCGGCGCGTCGTGGGCGGGGAAGTCGACCCTCGCCACGGCGCTCGTCGCCCGGGGGCTCGACTACCTCACCGACGACACGGCCCTCGTCGACGAGGAGGGCCGGGTGCTCCCGTTCCCCAGGCGGATCGGCCTGCGCCCCGGCACCCTCGCCCTCGTGGAGGCGCCGCCCGACCGCTTCGAGCGCGTCGCCTACGACCTCGACGACCACGCGCCGATCGAGTACCTCGTGCCGCTGGCGACCGCGGCGGCCCCCGCCCCGGTGCGCGTGCTCGCGCTCCTCGAGCGGGCCGGCGCGACCTTCGCCTCCCGCGACCTGTCGGCGGCGGAGGCGACGGCGCGCCTCGTGGCCCACGCGCTCCAGCGCGACGACCCGGCCCGCGACCTGCGCCGCGCCTCGCGCGTCGTCGCCGGGGCGGCCGCGCGGCTCCTCGTCGCCGGGGGGGGGCCGGCGGAGATCGCCGACGCGTTGCTCGCGCGGCTCGCGGCTACGATGACCCCATGACCCGCCTCTCGGTCATGACCTGGAACGTGCTCTTCGGGGGGCAGGCGCGCTTCCAGGCGATCCTCGACCTGGTCGCCGCGCGCCGGCCCGACGTGCTCGTCCTGCAGGAGTGCCTGGGCTGGGAGGAGGGCGACCGCTTCGCCCGCGTCGCCGCGGCGCTCGGGCTCCCGGCGACGCCGACGCACGCGCACCTCGGGCGCGGCCGCCCGCGCGGCAGCGGCGCCTGCTACCACGTGGCCGTCTACAGCCGCCTCCCGCTCCTGCGCGTCGTCGACCACGCCGACCCGGCGCTGATCGGCCACGTCGTCGTCGAGGCGCACCTCGAGGCGTGGGGGCGGCCGCTCGTCCTCCTCGGCACCCACTTCGACGCCCACGACGAGGACCTGCGCCTCGTCGAGGCGCGCCACCTGCGCCGGCTCGTCACGCCCTCGACCGGCCAGGCCCTGCTCCTGGGCGACCTCAACGCGCTCTCGCGGCGCGACCCCTACACCGGTGACCTCGCCCGGGCGCTCCGGCGCGCCGGCGTGACCAAGTACGGCGACCCGCCGCGCTTCGACGTCATGGACGAGCTCGAGGCGCAGGGCTGGGTCGACGCGCTGCGCCTGCGCCCGGCCGGGACGCGCTGGGTGACCGCCCCGCGCGAGCGGAAGGGCGTGCGCTTCGACGCGCGCACCGACTACGTCCTGGCGTCGAGCGAGCTCGCGGCGCGCCTCGTCTCGGCCGAGGTCGTGCCGTGCGACGGCGCCTCGGACCACGAGCCCGTGGTGGCGGAGTTCGCGTGAGCTACCTGCCCGCGAACCAGAGCGCGGCGTAGACCTTCGGGTCGACGAGGGCCCCGCGCGCCTGCGCCGCGTCGAGCCACGCGGGGACCTCGGGCAAGGGGACGTGGTGGATCGTGATCGCCTCGCCCTCGACCCCGCCGCCGTCGCCAACGCGCCGCACGCCCCGGGCGAAGAAGACGGTGATCACCTCGCTCGTGAGCCCGGCGGACGTCGGCCCGCGCGTGACGAGCTCGAGGGCGTCGGCCTCGTAGCCCGTCTCCTCGAGGAGCTCGCGGCGGGCGGCATGGGTCAGCTCCTCGCCGTGCGCGCCCGGGTCGTCGCCCGAGAGGCCGGCCGGGAGCTCGATCACCGGCGCGCCGACGGGCCGGCGCTCCTGCTCGATCAGGACGAGCTCGCCCGCGTCGGTCACGGCGATCACCACGACCACGCCCTGCGCGTTGGTTCGCTCGACGAACTCCCAGCCCCCTCGCGAGACGAGCCTGAGGAAGCGCCCCTCGTGCAGCACGCGGTCCGTCACGTCGCCCCTCCTCGCGGCGGGCGATCATGCGCGACGGCGGCCCCGAGCGCGAGGGCGCCCCGGCGCGGGCGCGCGGCCCCCCGACCGCGCGCCCGCGCCCCCGCTAGACCCGCGGCAGCGTGCCCCCCAGGTGCACCACGCCGCCGATCGCCCGCGCCGCCGCCCAGGCGTCGACGGGCGGCCTCGGCCGGTCCCCCCGGCCGTCGGCCCCCCCGCCCTCGCTCCCCCCGCCACCGGCCCCCATGTCGCTCGGCCCCTCGCGCGCCGGCCCCCGATCCCGCCGCTCTGCCTCGTCCTGCATGGCCCCGACCTCCGCGGCGGCCTTCGCACGCGGCTTGCCGCGCGCAAGTCGCCGGGACGCACGGGCGGCGCCGCGGCGGGGGCCGGCCCGGCGCGCCGGGCTGGAGCGGGCGCGCCGCCTTGACGCACGACGGCGCAGCGCTGGCGGCGCCCGGGCCATCGGCGTCCCCTGCCCCCATGGGGGCTGGCGCGGCGCGGCGGCGCGCGCCTTGCGGCGGTCAGGACCCGCATGCTCCTCGCGCGCGCCGTCGGGGCCCGGACGGTCCCCGTGATCATCAACCCGTCGGCCGGGTGGCTGCACGGCGCCTCGCTCGCCGCGCGGCGCGACCAGCTGGCGCGCGCGTTCCGCCGCGGCGGCCTGCGGCCCGACCTCCAGCTCCTGGGCGCCGAGCACGTCGGGCGCGCGGTGTGGGAGGCGAGGGTCCGCGGGGCGCCCGTCGTGTTCGTGGGCGGCGGCGACGGCACGCTCTCCTCGGCGGCCCAGGTCCTCGCCGGCACGCCCACGGCCCTGGGCGTCCTGCCGCTCGGCACGCGCAACCACTTCGCCGCCGACCTGGGGGTCCCGCGCGGCGTCGAGGAGGCCGTGCTCGCGCACGCCGCCGGCCAGCTCGCCGCCGTCGACGTGGGGGAGGTCAACGGGCGCGTGTTCCTGAACAACCTCTCGCTGGGGCTCTACCCGAGCGTCGTGAGCGACGGCGCGCGCCACCACCGGCACCTCGGCGTCCCCAAGGGCGCCGCCCTGGCGTTCGCGACGCTCGGCGCCCTGTGGCGCCTGCCGCGCGTGCGCGTGCGCGTCCACGCGCCGGGGCACCTCGAGGACCACGCCGGCTGCGAGGCGCCGTTCGTGTTCGTGGCCAACAACGAGTACGCCTTCGAGGCGGGGCGCTTCGGCACCCGCGGCGCGCTCGACCGGGGCGAGCTGGCCGTCTACTGGGCCCCGGGGCTCGGCCGCTTCGGCATGACCCTGGCCAGCGTGCGGGCCCTCCTCAGCCGCCGCGTGGGCCACCACCCGGCGCTCAGGAGGCTCCTCGTCCCGGCCGTGACGCTCACCTGCCCGCGGCGCCACGTCGAGGCGGCGCTCGACGGCGAGGTCCGCCGGCTGCGCTCGCCCCTGCGCGTCCGCTCGCGGCCGGGCGCCCTGCGGGTGGTCGTCCCGGCGGAGGTGCCACCATGACGCGGATCGCCCATCTCTCCGACCTGCACTTCGGCGCCGAGGACCCGGGCGCCTGCGCCGCGCTCGTGCGCGACCTCGAGCGCGCGCGGCCGGCCGCGGTCGTCGTCAGCGGCGACCTCACGCAGCGGGCGCGCCGCCGCGAGTTCGCGGCCGCCCGGCGCTTCCTGGCGCGCCTCCCGGCGCCGACGCTCGTCGTCCCGGGCAACCACGACGTCGCGCCGGTCTACCGGCCGCTCCGACGGCTCCTCGGGCCGTTCGACCGCTACCAGGAGCACATCGGCCCGGACCTCGAGCCCGACCTGCTCCTCCCCGGGCTCTCGCTCGTCGGGATCCGCACGCCGACGGCGCGGCACGTGACGAGCGGCCGCGTCTCGCCGGCGCGGCTCCTCGACCTGCGCCGCCGGCTCGACGGGCTGCCGCCCTCGACCCGCGTGCTCGTCGCCCACCATCCTTTCCTCGCGCCGACCTGGGGCCGCCACCACCGGCCCCTGCGCGGGCTGGCGGCGACCCTCGAGGTCGTCGACGAGGCCGGGGTGGACCTGCTCCTCGCCGGCCACTGCCACGTGAGCTTCGTCGGCGGCACCCACGCCTACCCCGCCCTGCGCGGCCACACGCTGGTGGTCCAGGCCGGGACCGCGCTGTCGCGCCGCCTGCGCGGCGAGCCCAACGCCTACAACCTGATCGAGGTCGACGGCGACGAGGTGCGCATCGAGGTGCGGCTGCGGCGCGGGGAGCGCTTCACCGAGGGCAGCCACGACCTCTACCGGCGCGAGGACGGGCGGTGGCGCCTGACGGGGGCCCTCGGCCGCTCCTGGGCGGGGTAGCGCCCAAGTCCCTGTCCGGCAGGGGGCGGCGGGCGAGTCTTTCCATCCGGGCGCCCGCGCGCGAGTAGCGTGTGATGCCGCGCGCCGCCACGCTCCCCGGGGGGCCCCCGCTGACGTCCGCCGGCGACCTCGACGAGCTGACCCGCCGCGCGGCGGCGGGCGACGCCGACGCGTTCGGGGCGCTCTACGACGCCCTGGCGCCGGGGGCGCTCCGGCTCCTGCGCGGGCTGGGGCTCGGGCGCGAGCAGGCCGAGGACGCCCTGCAGGAGAGCTTCCTGCGCCTCCTGCGGCGCCTCCCGGCGCTGGCGGAGCCCGGGCGCGTGCGCGGCTACCTGGCCGGGATCGCGCACCACGTCGCGGTCGACGGCCTGCGGCGGCGGACCGCCGCGCCGGCGGAGGCCGAGCCGATCGACGAGCGCCCCGGCGCCGAGGCGGCGGCGCTCGGGCGCGAGCGCGACGCCGTGGTCGCGGCCGCCTTGGCGGCGCTCCCCGACGCCCTGCGCGGGGCGCTGGCGCTGCGCCACGCCGGGGGGCTGACGATGCACGAGCTGGCGCTGGCGCTCGACTGCTCGGTGCCGACGGCCCGCGCCCGCCTGAGCGAGGCGGCCAGCCGGCTGGCGGTCGAGCTGCGCCGGCGCGGGCTCGACCCCGCCGAGGAGGTGTCCCGGTGAGCTGCGACGACGTGGCCGACCTGCTCGACCGCCCGCCCGCGCCGGGGAGCGACGACGACCGGCGCCGGGCGGAGCACCTGACAGGGTGCGCCGCCTGCCGCGCGCTCGCGGGCGCCCACGCCCTGGCGCGCGGGGCGCTCGAGACCGACCCGCCCGCGCCGCCGGCCGGCCTGCGCGAGGAGCTCGTCGTGGCGGCGGCGCTGCTCGCCAAGGAGAAGGCGCCGCCGGCGCCGGCGGCGCCGGTGCGCGAGCTCGGCGTGCGGCTGCGCTGCACCTACTGCCACGCGCCGCTGGCCTCGCCCGAGGCGGTCTACTGCGCCGACTGCCTGGCCCCGGCGCACGAGGACTGCTTCCGCGAACACGGCCGCTGCCCGGCGCCCGGGTGCGGCGGGACGCAGGTCGTCGCGCCACGCGAGGGCCGCCCCCCGCTGCCGCGCCCCCTGCGGCCGGCCTTCGTCGTCGCCGCCGCCCTGACCGCGGCGGTGGGCGGGGTCGCGGCGCTGGCGCTGACCGGCTCGCGGGACACGGGGCTCGCGCTCACCTCGGGCAGCGTCGACGAATGGCTCGACCACGACGCCCCGGCCGGGTCAGACGAGCCGCCGCCGCCGCTTCCCCCGCCGCCCTCGCCGCGCGAGCCCCTGCGCGTCCTGCTGGTCGAGGGCGCGCCGCGCTGGGAGTACCGCTACCTGAAGAACGCGCTCCTCCGCGACCCGCGGGTCGAGCTCCAGACCCTGCTCCTCTCGGCCGACCCGGGCTTCGAGCAGGAGCGCAGCCGGTCGCTCCCGCCGCTCGAGCGGCTCCCCGCGCCGGAGCGCCTGCGCGACCACGACGTGATCGTCGTGGGGGACGTCGCCGCCCTCGCGACCAGCGCCGTCCCCTACCTCTACCCGGGCGCGTTCGACGCGATCGCGCGGGCCGTGGTCCACGGCGGCGTCGGGCTCCTCGTGATCGACGGCGAGCGCTCCGGCCGCGGCTGGGGCGGGACGGCGCTCGGGCCGCTCCTGCCCGTGCGCTTCGACCCGGCCGGCCCGCGCGTCCTCGACCTCGGCCCGTTCCGCCCCTCGCGCGTCGACCCGGCGCGCCTGCGGCTGCTCGACGACCCGGCGGAGGACGGGCGGCTGTGGGGCGACCTGCCGGAGCTCCACGCGTTCATCCCCACCGAGCGCCTGACGGCCGACGCGCAGGTCCTCCTCGCCCGCTCGGACCCGCGCGCCGTCGGGGCGACCTACCCGCTCCTGGCGACGCGGCGCGCCGGCGCGGGCCGCGGCGCCTGGCTGGGGGTCGACGAGACGTGGCGCTGGCGGGCGGGCGTCGGCGACCGGGTCATGGCGCGCTTCTACGACGTGCTCCTGCGCTCCCTGCGGGTCGACGCGTCGCCGGCCGTTGCGGGGCCGGGGGTCGAGCTCCATGACGGGCGGCGGGTCCCGGGGACCGTCCGGCGGCTCCGGCTCGCCGGTCCGGAAGGAGGCACGGTCGTGCTCGAGCAGGGGCCCGACCGGCTCCACGTGGAGGACCTCGCCCAGGTCGCCGCCGTGCACCTCTCGGCGGGCGAGCCGTGGCCCGCGGGCCCGGCGCTCGTCCTGCGCGACGGCAGCGTGCTCCGCGGCTGGCCGGCCGGCCTGGGCGGGGGCGTCCTCCCCTTCGTCGGCGACGCGCTCGGCGAGGTGCTGCTGCCGCTCGACGCCGTCCACGCCCTCGTCATGGAGCCCGAGGTGGCGCGGGAGGGGGCGCTCTCCCCCTGGCGCGCCCCCGCGCTGACCCGCGACCGGGTCCTCCGGCGCGGCGACCCGCCGGTGCCGGTCGAGGGCACGATCACGCTCCTCGACCGGCACCAGGTGATCGTCCGCACGGACTTCGGCCGCGTCGCCGTCGGCCTCGACCAGGTGAGCCGGATCGACTGGGCGCCGCGCGACGGCGCCGACACCCCGCTGGCGGCGCCCCGCGCGCTCGTCGCGCTCGACGACGGCACGCGCCTGCGCTGCACGCTCCGCGCCCTCGGCGACGAGGTCCTGCGCGTGCACCGGCCGGACCTGGGCGAGCGCGCCGTCGCCCGTCGCCGGGTGATCTCGGTGCACCTGGAGTGATAGCCTCGGCGCATCGACCTTCTCCCTTGATGCGGCCCGCGCGACCTCGTTACCTGGGGGGCCATGTCGCTCCCCCTCCTGGCCGCCCTCGTCGTGGTCGCGCTGACGCTCGGCTACCTGTGGTACGGCCGCCTCCTCTCGCGCCTCTACGGCCTCGACGACGACCGCGTCACGCCGGCGCGCGAGAAGGAGGACGGGGTCGACTTCGCGCCGGTCGCCCCGGGCTACCTGCTCGGGCAGCACTTCAGCGCGATCTCGGCCGCCGGGCCGATCGTCGGGCCGATCGCCGCCTGCATGTACTTCGGCTGGGGCCCCTGCGTCCTGTGGATCACGCTCGGCTGCATCTTCATCGGCGCGGTCCACGACATGAGCGCGCTCGTGGCCTCGGTGCGCCATGGCGCGCGCACCGTGGCCGAGATCGTGCGCCAGCACCTGACGCCGCGCGCCTGGGCGGCGTTCATGGGGTTCATCTGGCTGGCGCTGCTCTACGTGATCGTGGCCTTCACCGACGTCACGGCCAGCACGTTCCTCGGGCGGATCGAGGAGCTCGAGGGCGTGCAGGTCGGCTTCGAGCGCGGCGGCGCCGTCGCCTTCGCCAGCGTGGCCTACCTGCTGCTCGCCGTGGTCATGGGCCTCGTGCAGCGGCGCTTCGCCCCGCCGCTGTGGCTGACGACCGTGATCTTCGTGCCGGCGACGCTGGGGCTCGTGGCGCTGGGCACCGTCCCGCAGGTCTCGACGCTCCTCGCGCTGGGCCCCCTCGGCGACGTCCACCCGCAGAAGGTCTGGGGGGTGCTCCTCCTCGGCTACTGCTTCGTGGCCTCGCTCCTGCCCGTGTGGCTCCTGATCCAGCCGCGCGGCTACCTGGGCGGCTTCATCCTCTACATCGTGCTGGCCGTCGGGGTCGTGGGCGTGTTCGCCGGCGGCTTCGAGGTCAAGCAGCCGGCGTTCAAGGGGCTCGTCGCCGACGCGCCCGGCCCGGCGGCGCTCCTGTTCCCGTTCCTGTTCGTGACGATCGCCTGCGGCGCCTGCAGCGGCTTCCACGGGCTCGTGTGCAGCGGCACGACCTCGAAGCAGCTCGACAAGGAGACCCACTGCCGCACCGTGGGCTACGGCGGCATGCTCCTCGAGGGGCTCGTGGCGCTGATCGCGCTGTCGACCGTCATGATCCTCGAGGCGCCGAAGGGCTCGCCCGGCGCGATCTACGGCGACGGAATCGCCGAGTACCTGTGCGTCGTCCTCCCGCGCGACTACCTGCTCGCGGCCAAGGTCTTCGGCGCCATGGCCTTCTCGACCTTCGTCTTCGACACGCTCGACGTGGCCACGCGCCTGGGCCGCTACATCCTCGAGGAGCTCCTCGACTGGCGCACCCGCGCCGCCTCGGTCGCGGCGACGGCGGCCACGCTGGCCCTGCCGCTCCTGTTCATCGCCACCGCCGACGCGCCGCAGCCCGGCAAGCCGGCCACCTACATGCAGTTCTGGACGCTGTTCGGCGCGTCGAACCAGCTCCTGGCGGCGCTGACGCTCCTGGGCGTCACCGTGTGGCTGCGGCGCAGCGGGCGCCCGTGCTGGTTCGCGCTCGGGCCGACCGTCTTCGTCATGGCGATCACCGTCTGGGCGCTCGGGCACCTCGCCTGGAGCGACCTCGCGGCGGCCCGAGGGCCGGACGGCGCGCTCGTCGTCGCGAAGCTCGTCAACGGCCTGGTCGCCCTGGTGCTCCTGGCCATCGCCGCCCTGCTGGTGGTCGAGGCGGTGCGGGCCGTGCGCGCGGCGCGGCCCCCGGGGGAACCTCCGGCCTCGCCGGTCGTGTGAGGGGTGTCGGGAGAGCCCGCACCGAACGGATGTCAGGCGTCAAGCCGGACGCCGATGGTGCCGATGACGGGAGGGTCATGAACACCTCGCACCGCGTCCGCTCGTCCGCGACCCTGAACACCCTGGGCCACTTCGACCCGATCACCTCGTGGGACGCCCTGCGCCCGCCTGTGACGAGTGATGCGCTCGCGAGGGGCGGGCGATCGGAGTGAGCCCCGGACCTGCACGACCCGTCCCGCTCCGCCCGTCCCCATCGCTCGCTTCGTCGCATCGAGCGCGAGGAGCGGCTCCCTGACGTGAGGCGCCCCGCTCCCGGTATCCTGCCGGGGTGCGCGACGACGACCCGATCGTCCAGGCCGCCCTCGCCCGCGGGTTCCTCACGGCCGAGCAGCTCGAGGCCGCCCGGCGGCTCGAGGCGGAGCTCGCGGCCGCCGGGGGCTCTCCCGGCCTGCGGGCCCTCCTCGCGCAGCGGTTCCTCACGCCCGCGCAGGTCCAGGCGCTCCGGCAGCCCCCCCCGAGCGGCGACGCCCTCGGGCGCACCGCCGAGGACGCCCGGGTGCTGCGCCCGGTCGAGCTCCGGCCGGGCGCCGAGGTCGGCGGCTACCAGATCGAGCGGCTGCTCGGCCGGGGCGGCATGGGCGCGGTCTACGCCGGCGTCGACCCGCGCACGGGCGCGCCGGTGGCGATCAAGGTCCTCGCGGCGGCCGACCCGCAGTCGCGGGCCCGCTTCCGCCGCGAGGGGGTCGCCCAGGCGGCGGTGGACCGCCATCCGAACGTGCTGCGGGTGCTCGGCGCGGGCGAGCAGGACGGGGCGCCGTTCCTGGTCATGGAGCTGGCCGAGGGCGGCGACCTCGCGGCGCGCCTGAAGCAGGGGCCCCTGCCGCCGAGGGAGGCGGCGCGGCTCGTCGCGCAGCTGGCGCACGGCCTGGCCCACGTGCACCGGGCGGGGATCCTCCACCGCGACCTCAAGCCGCAGAACGTGCTGTTCGACGCGGCGGGGACCCCCCGCCTGGTCGACTTCGGGGTCGCCCGCGTGCGCGGCGAGGAGGCGCTCACGCGCACGGGCGACCTCGTGGGCACGCCCGCCTACATGGCGCCCGAGCAGGCCGACGGCGCGCGGCGGGCGATCGACGAGCGCACGGACGTCTACGGCCTCGGGGCGGTGCTCTACCACGCGGTCACCGGGCGCCCGCCGTTCGACGGCGGCGCGGCGCAGACGATCCGCGCCGTCCTCATGGACCCGCCGACGCCGCCGTCGCAGGAGGTCCCGGGGCTGCCGCCGGACGTCGATCGGGTCGTCCTCAAGGCCCTCGCGAAGGACCCCGCCGACCGCTACCCGTCGGCGCAGGCGCTGGCCCGCGACCTCGAGCGCCTCGCGCGGGGCGAGGCGGTGCTCGGCCGCGACGAGGAGGGCGCCCGCCGGCGCGGGCGGACGCTGCGGTGGGCCCTCGCCGCGGGCGGCCTCCTCGCGCTCCTCGGCGGCGGCGGCGCGGCGCTCTGGCGCACGTGGCCGCACCTCGCCGGCTACTTCGAGGCGCCGCCGCCGCCCGAGGAGCCGGCGCGCGGCCGCCTCGAGGCGGCGCACCCGCGCGAGCGGACCCGGCTGGGCTGGCTGTCGGTGCGGGTCGAGGTCGAGGGCGGGGCGCGGGCGGGGCGCCTCCTCGTGGGCGACCGCGTCGTGGCGAGCGGCGGCCCCGGGTGGCGCTTCCAGGCGCGCGCCCCCCTGGCGCTCGGCCACAACGTCGTGCGGCTCGAGGTCCAGGACGGCGAGGGGAGCTGGCGCCGCGCGGGCGACGCGCTGCGCGTCGAGCGCGACCGCGCGTTCGACCCGCCCCCGCCCGAGGAGGTGCGCGACCTGCTCGGGCGGACGCTCCGCCTCGACGAGGTCGAGGAGGTCTACCGGGCCGCGGACGGGAGCGTGCTCCTCTACGTGCCGCCGGGCGAGTTCGTCATGGGCAGCGACGAGTGCGTCTACCGCATGTCGCTCGGCGAGGAGCTCGGGGAGCACGACACGCGGGTGAGCGCCCCGCCGCACCCCGTCTCGGTCAGCGCCTTCCTGGTCGGCAAGCACGAGGTGTCCTGGAGGCAGCTCGAGCGCTGGCGCGAGGCGACCGGCGCCGACGTCCCGGCCCGGCCGCCGCGCTTCGACGTCTCGAGCCCGGCCGTGGACGTGACGTGGCACCAGGCGCGGGCCTACTGCGCGTGGGCGGGCCTGGCGCTGCCGACGGAGGCGCAGTGGGAGTGGGCCGCGCGCGGCCCCGAGGCGCGGCGCTACCCGTGGGGCGACCAGGACCCCGCCCCCGGCGGCGCGGGCCGCGCCGTGTTCGGCCTGGACCGGAGGACGGGCGCGCCGCGGGGGGTGAACGACGACATGGGCGGCGCGAGCTGGGTGGGCGCCCTGCACATGAGCGGCAACGCGTGGGAGTGGGTCGAGGACCTGTTCGCGCCGTTCGACGGCTTCCTGCGCGGCGGCGACGGCCCGCGGCGTGACCCGTGCCACCGGGGCGACGAGGGCGAGCCCCCGTTCGCGCATCGGGTGATCCGCGGCGGGTCGTGGCGCACGAAGGCGGAGGACGTGGGGCAGTGCCACGCCGCGTTCCGCCGGGCCGCGACCGGGGACCTGACGAAGGGCGCCTCGCTCGGGCAGGTCCCCGACTCGCGCGACCACGAGCTCGGGTTCCGCGTCGCGCTCCCGCTCAGGTAGCCAGGCGGCGCCGGACGAGCGCGTCGAGGCCGAAGCGCCCGGACCCCATGAAGACGAAGGCGGTCATGATCGCCAGGAACAGGAGCGCCATCTCCTTCTTCGCGAAGGGGTCGGCCGCGTGGGCGCCGAAGGCCGCCACGAGCATGGTGAACCCGGCCAGGGCGGCCGCGGGGCGCGTCGCCAGGCCGAGCGCGACCAGGAGCCCGCCCACGAGCTCCGACAGCGAGGCGGCCCAGGCGAAGAGGGCCGGCGCCGGGAAGCCGAGGGCCGCGACCCCCTCGACGAACCGGTCGGGCGGCGGCGTCTTGCCGAGCCCGTGCGCCAGCGCCAGCGTCAGGCCAGCGAAGACGCGCAGGAGCGTGAGCCCCGCGTCGCCCACCGGGCACTCGACGCCCGCCGTGCCGAAGACCACCGTCGCGACTCGCCGGACCACGGGCACCTCCGCGCGCCACATCCTAAGCGCGGGAGGACAGCCGTGTCCCGGAAACCGGCCCGACGTGACCCGGCGGCGCCCTACCGGTCGGGCGGGCGGCGCATCCATGCGGCGCGGCGCGTCGAGGGGCACGCGGCGTGCAACCCCTACCCCCGCGCTCACCGTCGGGGGGTGGCAGTCTCCGGCCCGAGCGGGCCAGGGAGGCGCTTCATGGACCTCAGCCTCACCCGTGGGCTCGATCGCGACACCGCCGAGTTCTACGTCCGCGCCCTCGACATCCTCGAGCGGTCCGGGGTGCCCTTCCTCCTGGGGGGCGCCTACGCGCTGACGCAGTTCACCGGGATCGTCCGCCACACGAAGGACCTCGACGTGTTCATGCGCCGCGAGGACGTCGAGGTCGCCCTCGCCGTCCTGGGCGCGGCCGGGCTCGAGACCGAGCGCAGCTTCCCGCACTGGCTCGCGAAGGCGCGGTGGGGCGACCGCTACGTCGACCTGATCTACGCCTCGGGCAACGGCGTGGCGGTGGTCGACGACGAGTGGTTCATCCACGCCGTCGTGGGCGAGTCGTTCGGGCGCTGCGTACAGGTGATCCCGCCGGAGGAGATGATCTGGTCGAAGGCGTGGGTGCAGGAGCGCGAGCGCTACGACGGCGCCGACGTCATGCACCTCCTGCGGGCCACCGCCCCGCGGCTCGACTGGGAGCGGCTCCTGCGCCGCTTCGGCGACCGCTGGCGGGTGCTCTTCTCCTACGTCGTCCTGTTCGGCTTCGTCTACCCGGGGCTGCGCCACCACGTGCCGGACTGGGTCACGGAGGGCCTGCTGACGCGCTTCCAGGCGGAGCAGGCGCTGCCGGAGATGAACGGCGACGAGGGCCTGTGCCGGGGCACGCTCCTGTCGAGGGAGCAGTACTGCGTCGACGTGCGCGAGTGGGGCCACGAGGACGCGCGGCTGCGCCCGGACTGCGCCATGACGGCCGACGACATCCGCATCTGGACCGACGCGATCGAGCCGCCCGGCGGGGAGCGCAAGGCGTCCTGACGACCGGCGGCGCGCCACGGCGCGCCCGCGCTGGTAGAGTGGCCGCCGCGTGGAGTCGACCGCGACGGAGCTCCTGGCGCCCCCCGAGGCCGGCGCGCGCGCGCGCCGGCCGTGGGGGAGCGCCTACGCGCCCGCCCCGCTGCCGACCGACCTGAGCGAGCGCGTCGGCCGCGGGCTGACGCGCTGGGCGCTGCGCTGGGTGTTCGGGGCCGAGCACCGCCACGCCGACCGGATCCCGCGGCGCGGCGCGGCGATCCTCGTCAGCAACCACCCGACGATCATGGACCCGTTCACGGTGGCCTTCGGCACGCGCCGCTGGGTCACCTGGCTGGCCTTCGACGAGGCGCTGGGCTGGCCGGTGGCCGGGCAGATCATGCGGCTCTACCGGGCGATCCCGCTCGACATCGCGCGCCCGCGCCCCGCCAGCATCAAGGCGGCCTACGCGACCCTGGCGCACGGCCGCCTGCTGGGGCTGTTCTTCGAGGGCGAGCGCTCGCGCGGCTGGGGGCTCAACCAGCCGCTCAGGACGGGCGCCGCGCGCCTGGCGATCCGGGCCGGCGTGCCGATCGTGCCCGTGACGGTCGCCGGCGCGCGCCGCTGCTGGCCGCGCGAGCGCCCCCTGCCGCGCCCGGGCAAGATCGTCGTCCACTACCACCCGCCGATCGACGCGGCCGCCTACCGCCCCGACCTCCCCCGTCGGGCGCGCGCGGCGCGGCTCACCGACGACCTGGCGCGGATCATCGGCGGCGCGCTCCCGCCCGACGGGGCGCACGCGTTCTTCCGTTCGTCTCGCTAACCCGGCGGGAGGAGGATCCGGAAGGTCGCCCCCGCGCCGGGGGCGCTCTCGACCGAGACCGCCCCGCCGTGCGCCTCGACGATCTGGCGCACGACCCACAGGCCGAGGCCGAGGCCGCCGTAGTGGTCGGCCGAGACGGCGCGCTCGAAGCGCTGGAAGATCCGCGCCTGGTCCTCGAGCGCGACCCCGATCCCGTGGTCGCGCACGACGAGGCAGGCCCGCCCGTCCCCCTCGCGCGTGACGGAGACCTCGACGGGGCGGCCGGCGCCGTACTTGAGCGCGTTCGACAGCAGGTTGTCGACGACCTGCTCGAGGCGGACCGCGTCCCAGCGGCCGGGGACGGGGGCCGACGCCGCGAAGGCGATCGTCGAGCCGTCCGGCGGGCGCGCCTCCTCGGCGCGGGCGACGGCGGCGCGGGCGACGTCGGCCAGGTCGCAGTCGGTCGGGTCGAGGCGCAGCGAGCCGTCGACGAGGCGCGTCGTGTCGAGGAGGCGCTCGACGAGGCGCTCGACCTTCTGCTGGAGCGCCCCCGCGCGGCGCAGGCCCTCGCCGACGGGGCCGTCGGGGGCGAGCCGGCGCAGGCGGCCCAGGTGCAGGGTGAGGGCGGTGAGCGGCGTGCGGAGCTCGTGGGCGGCGACGAGGACGAACTCCTCGCGCACGCGCACGGCCCGGCGGAGGTCGGCGCACAGCTCGACGTTCGCGATCGAGGTGGCCGCCGCGTCGGCGAGCGCCTGGAGGAGCGAGACCTCGCGCGGCGTCGCCCGGCGCCGCGTCGCCCAGTAGGCGCCGATCGCGCCGACCGGGTCGGGCTGGCGGATCGGCACCATCACCAGGCTGCGCACGAAGGTCGTCCGGTAGGCGTCGAGCGGGATGCGCGCGTCCAGCTCGATGTCCTCGACGACCGCGACCTCGCGCCGGAGGATCGACCAGCCCGAGATGCACGCGCTGGCCGGGAACCGCCGCCCCTTCCACAGGGGCGCGACCGCGTCCTCGTCGGCGTAGAAGACCTGCTCCCCCTCGCGCAGGACGAACGTCACGCCGTCGGCGCCGGTGAGCGCCCGCGCCGCGCGCCGGACGACCGCCATGACGTCCTCGAGCGCGCGCGCGCCGGCGAGCGCGCGCACGGCGTCGAGCAGCCGCTCGGCGTCCTCGAGCGTGCGGGCCTCACCCTCGACCGCGGGCGTCACATCCCGAGGGTAGCGCCGGACGCCCCGCGCGTCGCCCTCCTCGGGAGGCGTTGCCGGCGGGTGACGTGGCCGACTTCGTGGGGCGGGCGGGCCCAGGCGCGCCTACTCACCCGGCCTGGGCAGCATGGCCTCGGTCACCGTGGCGATCACGGCGGGCTTTGGCGTCCACACCGCGCCGCAGAAGGCGTAGATCGCGAACGTCTGCGGCTGGAGGAGGCTGCGCTGGCGGGCCAGCAGGTCGACGGCGAAGGTGCCCTCGACGATGCTCGGCTGCTCGCCGCCCTCGACGCCGGCGTAGACCGGCAGGTGCAGGGGGACGACCAGGTGGGCCGGACCGCCGCTGCCGACGATCACGAGCGTGATCGTGATCACCGCCTGGGGGCGCGGCGCGCCGTACTCCGGCAGCGCCGGCGCGTCGGGCCCGGGCGCGGGCGGCGGCGGGACGAGGTCGTGCTTCGGCAGGACCGCGAGCCGGTAGCTCCCCTTGAGCACGGCCTGCGCGCCCGGCTTCAGCAGGAGCACGCGGTCGATGGCCAGGGCGATGCCCTCGTCCTTCGGCGGAGGCGGGGTGCCCTCGAGCGCCCGGCGCGGCCCGTCAGGGGTCGGCTCGCCCAGCAGGTCGGCCGAGGGCGCCGGCGGCGGCGGGATCGGCCTGGGCTTGCGCTGCGCCTCGAGGAACCTCACGACCTCCGGGTCGTCGCTCTGCATGCGGCGCTGCTCGACGACCGTGCGCACGACGTTGCTGGTCTGCTGGCCGAGGAGCAGCACGACCTGGTACGTCCCGGGCTGGTCGAGCAGCCCGAACCTCGCCAGGTCGCTCGTGTGCTGCGAGAACGTCGGGTCGCTGCTGTGCTCGCCGATCTTCGGCTCGGGGAGCGCGTTGTCCGGGGGCTCGATGGCGGCGTCGACGAAGATGGCCCGGTCCTCGAGGCGGGCCGCGACGACCCGCGTCTGCGCGACGACGTCCACCTTGAACGCGTCCTTCATCATCGCCGCGTAGTAGATGGGCACGGGCAGCGTCGACCGGTCGGCCGGCTGAACGCTCCGCGGCGCGTCGATGAACAGCCCGTAGTCGCCGTCGAGGACGTGCTTCGAGAACAGCGCCTCGCCGTTCTTCCACGGGTTGGTCCAGAAGTCGGCGTCGTCGAGGCCGAAGAGGCCGTTGGTCACGGGAGCGCTCCAGGGGTCAGGGGGGACGGCCGGCGGGGTCGGGGCGACGTCCTGCGCGGACGTCGCCGCGCAGGCCGCCAGGACCACGGCGAGGGCGGTGAGGTCGCGGCGCCTCACCAGGCCTTCGTCACGTCGCTGCAGTCGGTCGACTTGATGTAGGTCTTGCAGTCGTCGCAGAAGTCGCGGGTGTGGGTCGGGGACTCCGGGCCCGAGCCCCAGATGACGCAGTGCTTCGAGTCGTCGAGCTTGTCGAAGTACTTCGTCTGGTGCTCGGGCGAGGGCTGGCTGAACGAGCCGGCGCACACCGCGGCCTTCTCCTCGGCCGTCTCGTTGGCCAGCAGGTCCATGAGCTGCTTCGCGCAGTGGCACCCGGTGTGGCCGTGGCCGACGTAGTAGTGGCCATCCGGGACCTTGGCGCCGAACGCGATGCCGGGGATCGCGCTGCCGCGGCCCCCCGTGTCGGGCGGCGCCTTTCCTGAGTAGCCGTGCCCCAGGTTGTGGGCGATCTCGTGGGCCAGCGTCTTGGCCGTGCCCTGCATGGAGCGCAGGCCGCCGCTGGTGCGCATCTGGCCCGCGCCGCCGACCGCGCCGCCCAGGGCCGAGAACGAGACGCCGTAGACGGCGGCGACCGCCTGGATCTTGGTCTCGTACTCGACCTCCTGGGTCCCGCCGCCCTCCTTGGGCTCGTTGCGCTTGATCTTCAGCAGGTTGCCCGGCGACGTCGCCGTGTCCTTCGGCAGCTTCATCTTCAGCGTGACCGCGTCGACGATCTGCACCCACTTCTCGGCCGCCGCCAGGTTCGCGAACGCGGGCGAGGTCTGCCAGGCCCGGTACGCGCCGCCCGGGTCGCCGTCGGCGGCGACGTCCCTCCACTCGGCCTCCCCCTTCTTGCGGTACTTCTGGATGCGCCAGTTGACCTTCTTCACGCCCAGCGCGCCGCTGGCCTCGATCGGGTCGTAGTCGAAGACGAGGAAGTTCGTCTCGACCGTGTCCTCGTCCTTGCCCTCGAACACGTGCACGACCTGGTTCGTGATCGACGCCATGTCCGAGGTGAACTGCGGCGCCGCGGGGACCGCGTTCCGGGAGGCGCGGTCCGCGATGTAGTCGCAGAAGATCCAGGTCATCGTGTTCTTCGTCTTGGCGACCCCGGCGTCCCCGAGCTTCGTGTCCCGGAGCTTGCGCCGCTGGTAGTCGGTCATGAGGAACAGCTTGCCCGAGGGCCAGGTCTTCTTGACCCACTTCTTCTGCGCCTCGTCGTAGTCCCAGTTCGCGAACTTCGCCGCATCGATGAACATGAGCTCGGGCTTCAGGATGTCGGGCCACGTGAAGTTCGTGCCGTCGCCCTTCAGGTACTTCTTGAAGTCGGCCGCCTCGACCTCGACGCAGCCGTCCTTCGACATCTCGAACTCGATGTGCATGTCCTGGTAGACGCGCTTGAGCTCGTTCATGAGGGCGGGCGCGAGGGCGGCCCCGGAGTCGGCCAGGATCGACGAGCACTTCTGCCGCAGCTCCGGCTTGGCCACGAGGAGCTCGAGGACCACCTTGCGCGCGTTGACGAGGTGCAGCTTGTCGTCCTCGACGGAGTCGGTGACGCCGACCTGGACGGTGCACTTGTCGCCGCCGCACACGCCGAGCTGCACGTAGAACGCGGCCTTGCCGCCGTCGGTCGGCAGCTCGACCTCGTGCTCGTAGACGAGCTCGTCGACGCCGGGCTTGGCGTCCGGCTTCTTCGGCGCGAGCGCCGTCCCCTTGTTCGGCCCGGTCCACAGCGCCGGCGCCGGGTCCGTCACCTTGCCGTTGTCCGCCGGGAACGTGACCTTGACCTTGATCTTCTGCCCCTTGAGGCCGTCGGCCAGCGTCTTGGCGCCGACCTCGACCTTCACCAGCCCCTTCTTGCCGTCGTCCTCGTTGACGTAGACCTTGAGGGGCTTGTCCGCGCCCTCCTTCCCCTCCGTGTGCGAGTGGATGAGCGCGGTGATCGGCGCGACCGAGACGTCGCAGGTGCGCGCGCGCACCGCCTCGTCGCTCGTCCAGGAGTCGATCTTCCACGGCGACTTGGCCGTGAGCTGCACGCGGCCCGGCGCGTCGAGGAAGATCGTCGCCTCGCCGCTGGGCTCCGTGAGCAGGCCCTCCTTGGCCGTCTCCCCCTGGATCACGTTGAACTTGAAGCGAGGCGAGTCCAGCCCCGGCGCGTTGATCGTGGCCTTGAGCTTGATCGAGCGCGGCCACACCTTGAACTCGTAGGGCCCGGGGATGCGCTCGTCCTTGAACATGAAGGCGTAGCGGAGGATGTAGTACTCCTCCGTGTCGTCGACCTTCTCGAGCTTGACCTGGTGCCTGGCGTCCTCGGCCTTGTTGCTGATCTTGACCTCGGTCTCCATGCTCACGGTCGTGCCGGCCTTGGGCTTCGTGACCGTGACGATCCACTTGCCGTGCGGGCTCTTCGACTTCCCGCGCGTGAACTTCGCCGCGAGCGTGACGGTCGACTCCTCGAAGACGTCGTTGATGCCGTAGGAGAGGCCGAAGGCCTTCTCGACGGCGGCGATCTCCTGCTCGACGGTCGGGTTGGGCATGGGGGGCTCCAGAGCGTTGCGTTGGCGGAGGACTCTACGGGCGCGGGAGATCGAGGCAAGCCGGCGGAGTCAGGCGACCTTCTCGGGCGGCGGGGCGAGCGGCGGAGGCGGGGTGACCTGGACGACGAAGGCGAACACCGGCGCCTCTTCGACCTCGACCTCGCCCACCGGCACGGCCTCGTCGTCCTCGAGCTCGGCCTGGCCCTGGGGCACGGCCTCGTCGTCCTCGAGCTCGGCCTGGCCCTGGGGCACGGCCTCGTCGTCCTCGATGGCCAGGTCGGCCACGGGCGCAGCCTCCTCCTCGAGGTGGAGCTCGGCGTCTGGCGCGCCCTCCTCCTCGATGAGGAGCTCGCACTCCGGGAAGGGCTCCGCCTCCAGCGCCGCCCCGGCGTCGGGGAGGTCGTCCGTGTCGAAGTCGGAGAAGATCAGCTGGGGCGGCTCGTCGCCGACGGGCAGGACGAAGCGGCGCGTCGAGGAGAAGCGCATCGTCCACGACCGCTTCGGTGACCCACAGCTCGGGCACTCGAAGACGTCGTCGAGGTGCTCCTCGCCGCAACAGTCCCAGGGCATGCGGACGTGTCTCCCGTCGAGGCGCCAATCCTACGGGCGCGGTTGGCCGAGTGCCATCCCGTTGATCGACGCCGTCCCTGCGCCTCGCGGAAGAGGGGGCCCCGCAAGGTCGCCCGACCCGCACGGCACGAAGCTCCGGGAGCCGGCCGACGACCGTTACTGACCTTACGAGACCCCCGCCAGGGGCCGCATACCCCCCTTCCCACCCGCTCCACGCCCGTGCTAAGATCAGCCCCCGTCGTGAGAACGACGCCCCTGCAGGGGTGGCGGAATTGGCAGACGCGCTAGATTCAGGTGCTAGCGCCGGCCCTGCGGAAGCCGTGAGCAGCGCGTCGGTTGCGACGCCACTCCCGCCCGCTGATACAGGTTCCGAGGCGCTCGCCCGCGCCCTGCTGCTGCGCGTGGACAGCGTCTCGCCAGCCGACGCGGCCGTGCTCTTGGCCGCGGCGGAGGCGCTTCTCGAGGGTCGCCCAGACGTCGCGTTGGGCCAGCAGGTCGCCCGCGTTGCCGCGGCGTCGGCAGAGCCGTTGGTGCTCGTCCAAGCTGCGCGCCGTTTGCTCCGCTTCCCAAGCTGAGGGTTGTGAGTTCGAGTCTCATCACCCGCTTCTGATGAAGACCCCGAGGGGTCCAACGCAACCGGCGCCCTGAACGAACGTTCCGGTGCCTGATTTCAGAGAGGGGCCGCCCGCGAGGGCGGCCCTTGGCGTTGGCTCGGGGGGCATGGAGGCCAAAATGGAGGCCAACGATCCGGTCGGACGCCAGCGCCGCCACCGGTCGCGGCGGGACGCCGTGACACACGGCCACCGCCCGCCGGGCCGGTAACCCCTGCGCGGACGATTCCAAGCACGTCGGTCAACACGACTGGGCTGCGAACTGGCGCCCCGTGTCCCAGGACCATCGCGACCAGGCGACGCGCCCTGACGCGACGTCGCGACGACGGTGGCCCCCGACGTGACCGGCCCGCGCAGGTTGCCCGACGGTCCGGAGCTCGGCGGCCGTGACGTGCTGGGCCGGCGCAGCCCCCCCCGACAACGGCGGGCCGATGGGGAGGGGTAGTTGTCGTCGCCGGGGGATGGGGAGGAGTAGTTGTCGTCGCGGGCCTCAACGGCGCAGTCGTGGCGGACCGTCTCCAGCGCTCGCGCCACCGGCAGGCGGTCCGAGGGCCTCCAGACCCGCCACCAGCACCTGCGCGAGCTCGGTCGGGTCGAACTCCTCCTCGAGGAGCCGCAGGTGGACGAGGTAGGGGACGTTGGCGCTCACCGGGTGGTCCTTGCCCGCGTAGTCGGTGGAGACGGTGTAGTAGATCTGGAGCGGCCGCTCGTCCCGGAGCGCGGCGTTGAGGCGGTCGATGCACGGCTTGGCGTAGGGCTTCAGGTCCGTCATGGAGAGCTCGTCTCCGGGACCGACCATGTGGAACTCGACCTGGACGTCGGCCTCGTAGACGACGTCGTCGGGGTCCGTGCTCCTCCCCTCCGGGTCCGAAGCGGCCGCCGCGTGGGTCACGTCGTAGACGATCTCGACCTGCGCCCGGTGCCTGAACGGCTCCGCCCAGCCTCGCGGCACGACGCAGAACGACAGCTCGCGCGAGAGGTCGTCCATGTTCAGCAGGGTCTTGACCGCGTAGGGGCGGAGGCCCGCGTCGACCACGGCCTGGAGGAGCCGGCTGCGGAGCTGGTCGAAGCTCAGGAAGGGCGCGTCGGGTTCGATCATGGCGGCCACCATCAGGCCGCGCGCCAGCCGGCGCAAGACACCCGCGTCTACGACGCCGAGCGCTGCTCCGAGTCGTTACTCGCCGGTGCGCCGGCGGTGACCGGCGGCGCGAGGAGCGTGTTCCCGCGCACGCGCTCGAGCGCCTCGTCGAGCATGTCGCGGACGGCTGTGGCCGACAGACCTGCGTCGAACAGGTCGCACGACAGGTCGAGGTAGTGCTTGCGCCCGGTGTCGCTGCCGGCCAGCGCGCGCACGACCTCGAACTCGCCCGGATCGGCGTGGCCGAGCTGCTTGTCGATCACGACCGGCGGCACCCCCTTGGCCTGCGCCCAGCTGCGGTGCGTCTTTCGCAGCCCGTGCAGGTCGACGCCCTCCATGCGGCGCTCCCACTCGGCGCGCAGCTGCGCGGCGATCCCGTAGACCCGCTCCTCGAGCCTTGCCCGCGCGGCGCGCGTCTCCGCCCGCACGCGCTTGGGGTTGCCGGCCAGCGCCGGGACGGTGCCG
>JAMLIC010000001.1 GCA_023954375.1 Planctomycetota bacterium | reverse complement strand
GCCGCCCGGCCGACGACGCGCCGGACCCGACGGTGGCCGAGCTCGCGCAGCTCGCCGAGCAGCTCGACCTCACGACGCTCGCCACCGCCTGGAGCGACCTCCTGGGCAAGGCCGTGGTCGGCTCGCCCTCCTTCAGCGACTTCGCCCGCGCCCTGCTGCGCGTGGAGGTCGACGCGCGCAGCAAGCGGCAGCGGGAGCGCGCCATGCGCCGCTCCCGGCTGGGCGCCTGCCCCAGCCTCGACGCCTTCGACTTCGGCCTCCGCCCGCAGCTGCGGGCCAGCGTCGTGCGTGAGCTCTGCGCCTGCCGCTGGGTGGCCGAGCGGCGGGGGCTGGTGCTCGTCGGCGCGCAGGGCACAGGCAAGTCGACGATCGCCCTGATCCTCGGCGCCGCCGCCGTCGAGCAGGACTACTCGGTCCTCTACGTGGCCCACACCGCAGACCTCCTCGCCGAGCTGCGCGGCGCGCGGGTGGACGGCACCGCGCGGCGGGTCTTCCGCCGCTACGAGAAGCCTGACGTGCTGATCCTCGACGAGCTCGGCTACCAGGCGATCGACGAGGCGGCCACGAACGACCTCTTCCGCCTGGTCTCTGCCAGGCACGGCCGGAAGTCCACCGTCGTCGTCTCGAACACCGGCTTCCGCCACTGGCACCGCTTCTTCCCCTCCCGCGCCCAGGCTGTGGCCACCGTCGACCGGCTGATCGACGACGCCACGATCCTGCGCTTCACGGGCAAGAGCGTGCGGAAGCCCCGCGACGTGCACGGTGCCAAGCTCGACGACGACGGCGAGGACGACGCGGGCGAGTAGCGCCGCCGGCCTCGAAGTGACGGGCCCACCCCCCTGCGGGGCGGGCCTCGTCATGTACGCGCGCCGCCAGGAGCAGGAGGAACCAGCTCAGGAACCAGGACGCACCGGTCACCTGCTCAGGGAACCATCACCAGGCGTCAGGGTGGCCCCATGGGGGACCGACAAACCGGCCAGGGGGCCACCGGCACTGGGGCATGTAGAGCCGGAGCACGTTCCAGGTCACCGGATGCCCCCCATCCGCATGTAGTACACGGTCGCGCAGGCCGAGGTTCCAGCGGCCGTTGGTGTTGAGGGCGTTGACGTCGAGGACGAGTTGAAGCATGGCGTCACCGCGTTGGCGCCGAGCCCACGAGGTGACGCGGCTTGAGACCGAGCACGTGCTGTCGTCCGTAGAGGCCTGGCGGAACGAGGAGAGCCGCTTCGGGCAGTTGGTCTGTGATCTCGGTCATCGCCCGAATGAACCCTGCAGTGTTGAAGTAGCCTCTCATGGCGCGAAGCGTGGGCTCGAACAACACGGAGCTTCCACTCGCCAGCGCGGTCCTGAACTTCTCGAGGAGTCGATCGGGTGAGCGCTCGATCGTGATGTTGCTGGGTCGAGTCGCGGGATCGACCAAGGCCGCGATCGTGCGATCCGTGACGACCTGCGAGCCGGCAATGGAGGTCGGAAGGGCGACGAGATCCCTGCTGGTGAGGAACTCGGCCAAGTCGCTCGCGCGGACCTCGGCAATCAACGTCAGCGAAGGATCGAGGAGGCGGACCATGGCGCTCATCGTGGGAAGGGCTTCCGTGGGTTCAAGCCATAGCCCATGAATCGGAGCGACCGCTCGATGTAGCCTCGCCCGTAGGCCCTCAAGGCCCGCTCGAAGGACGCGAGCGTGGACGGCGTGCCCGCACGGAGCTGGTTGATCGCACTCTGCGAGAACGGAACGCCGATGTTCGCCTCCAGGATCGCTTGCGACGGGCGCATGCCACTACCCAGGGCACTCCGGTAGGTCCCGTAGTAGCCAATGGACTCCATGAGGTTAAGCTCGAAGTCAGAGAGGGGTGTGCCAGTGCCCCACTTGCCCATCCGGGTGGCGAACCGCATGTGCGAGATCTCATGGGCGAAGATGTCCCAGGTCGCAGCCTTCGGGTTGAGGTGGATCGTTCGCGTGAGCTCGTCGGTCATTCCGAGGGCCGCTCGTTCGTCGAAGACGACCTTTGCGTTGTACTTGCGCTCAAGGAAGGCAGAGAGCTTCCCGAACCTGGGCGAAGCAGGATCGACGAGGCCCTCGCCGCGATAGTCGGAGAGGATGCCTGCGTGGCGGGCCCGGGCGCCGGCGGTTGCTACGCCGCGGATAACGGCGGGGGCAAGGATTCCCGCTGCATACCAACCTGGATGCGACATCTCGCCACGAGCGAGGTCCATCGCACCGACTGATAGCGGTCCGGCGAGCATCTCGGCCGCAAGCGGGGAAGCCCCGAGTGCTCCGAACCCCACTACGCCAGCCCCAAACGTCACGCCCCCAACAAACCCATACGCCGCAGCCGTTCCACTGACCTGGAGGGCACCTGGCGAGTACTCGTTCCCGGTCCAGTTGATGCCCTGCGCCGAGTGCTGCGTGTAGCCCTGCGCGATGAGGTCGGAGGCCAGAGCCGTGCCGCCCGCAATGCCCGCCCACTTCAGACCCGCGACGATGATCGGGATGAACCAAGCTTCGCCGCTCGGGTCAGTGAGGGTGGTCGGGTTGTTCCCGACGAACGTGTACGGGTTCCCCATGTTCGTGGGGTCCCAGACCGGATCACGGCTTATGAACCGCCCCGTCGCGGGGTCGTAGTAGCGCGCCCGGAAGTAGTACAGCCCGGTCTCGTGATCGAGGCGCCGCCCCTGGAAGCCGTAGTCCAGATCGACCGGGGTGCCCAGCACCTCCTGCTCGCCGAAGTCCGTGAAACGCCGGCGCTCGACGACCCCGGACGCGTCGCTGATCGCCACGACGTTGTGGCGCGCGTCCTGATGCACGTAGAAGGTCCCAGCACCCAGTCTGTGCCGCGCGGTGCGCTGGAACTGCAGCAGGTCGTCCACGTAGCCGGGCGCCCACACGTAGGTGGCGACCGTCTCCCCGAGCGCGTCCTGCTCCTCGACCTCCTGCGGGCCGTCCCACACCGACCGCCGTGTCGTCACGAACAGCCCGTCGTGGACGCGACGCTGCACGCGCCGACCGTCGGGTAGGTAGGAGTACTCGGCGACCATGGCGCCGCCCGCCTTCTTCGCCACGCGCACGAGCCGGTCCTTGAAGTCGTAGAAGAACAGGTGCGTGCCGTCGTCCCTCAGGTTCCCGTTCGCGTCGTGCGCGCGCTCGACGGTCGCCGCCTCGGTCGTGATCTTCGTGTACTGGTGTGCGACGTTGCGCTCGTATGTGCGCTCCGTCTCGATCTCCGACGGGTCCCCTGGGGCCTGCGTCTTCGTGGTGACGCTCTCCCGGTTGCCGGCCAGGTCGAGTGTGTACTTGCGGCTCCGCAGGTCGCGGCGCCCTTCGACCGCCGGTCCCAGGTCGAACCGGCTCGACGTCGTGCGGTAGAGCGAGTCGTGCTCATACTCGTCGCGCAAGTCGCCGTCGTCGTGGCGCGTCTCGGACCGGCGCTCGCCGGCCGGGCCGTAGGCGTACGCGCGGTTCAGCGTCGGATTCGTCGTCGGCGGCAGGTCCGGGTTGCCGACGCCGGGGAACACCCGCTTCCGCACGACGCGCTGGAGCGCGTCGTAGTCGAGGTAGGTCGCGAGCGTGGTGTTGCCGTGCGAGCGGCGAAGCTCGCGGAGGCCGGCACCGATCCAGCGGAACGTGGCCAGCGTCGCCGTCCCCTCGCGGATCGACGTCGGTCGCTGCAGGTCGTCGAGGCCGAACGTCAGCGTGCGGCCCCCAGGGTAGGCGACGCTCATGCGCCCACCGGCGGGCGCGTAGGTGCTGGCCACGGTCTTCCCGCCCTGCGTCTCCGTGAGCACGCGGCCGAGGTGGTCGTAAGTCCAGCGGCACGTCTCCTCGTCGGTCGAGGACACGTGCGAGGTGGCCTGGATCAGCCGCGACAGCCCGTCGTAGCCGTAGGTCTCGGCTTGCGTACCCTCCACGCCCGGGCCACGCAGCACGGCGCAGGTCGTGAGGCGGTTCAATCCGTCATAGACCCGGACCGTGCGCGTCCCGTTGGGGTCGAGGGTCTCGACGACGTTATCCGCCCGGTCGTAGGTGAACGTGTACGTCCCGCCGCCGGGCAGGGTGCGCGTCGTCAGGCGGTCGAGGGCGTCGTACTGGAACGAGGTCTTCACGCCGCTGGCGTCGGTGATCGACTCCAGGCGGCCGTCCTGGTCGAACGCGTATGCCACCGTGACCCCGATCAGCGGGCCCGACTCCCCCTCGGGCAGCTTCAGCTCGCGGATCTCCTTTCGCAGGCGGTCGAGGCCGTCGTGCTCCCAGCGCTGGACGCTCGCGCCCGGATCCACGCGCCTGGCCAGGTGTCCGCGCCGGTCGTAGTCGAGCGTCGTGACCTGCTGGGCGGGGTCGGTGATCGTCCGCGGACGGTTCAGGGCGTCGTACGTGGTGATCGTGGTGAAGGTCTGCGGCTCCACTGGCGGCGTGCCGGGGGCGACCTCTGTGACCGTCTCCTCGGTCACGTTGCCGTTCGGGTCGTACTTCCGCTCGACGAGGTTCGCCGCGTCGTCGGCGGTCCGCGTCGGGCGGCTCGCCCTGTCGTACGTGACCTCGGTGCGGCGGCGCAGGACCTCGGGGCCGGACGTCGCGCCCAGCGCCTCCGTCACACTCGTCTCGGTCGGGCGCGAGGCCCTGTCGTACGCCGTGCGCGCGATCACGCGCGCCACGACGTCGCCCCCGCCGAACAGGTACTGGGTCGCGCGGAACGGTCGGCCCAGCTCGTCGTGGTCGACGAGCACGTGCGAGAGGACCCCTGGCGTGGCGCCCGGCCCCGGCCGCCCCGTGACCGTGGTCGCGACCACGTTGCCCGCCGGGTCGAGGTCCAGGATCGTGCTCGTGCCCGCGGCGTCCTGGACCCCAGTCAGACGATCCAGCGAATCGTAGATGAACTGGGTAGCCCTCTGCTCGCCATCCCTGACCCAGCGCCGGTTGCCGTTCAGGTCGTAGTCGATCGTCACCGTCGAGGCCACGCCGGTGCCCTCGCCGCGCGTGACCTTGAAGAGGAGGTCGCGCTCGTCGTACTGCGTGCGCGTCTTGTGGCCCAGGGGCGAGGTCACGAGCACCAGGTGGTTGCTCCGGTCGTACTCGTACGTCCACGTCTGCCGGGTCCCGTCGCCCACGTCCAGGACGCGCGTGCGCAGATTGCCCAGGAGATCGTAGCCGAGTTCGTGCTCGAGCTCGCTGCGCGCCATGCCCGGACCGACCGGCGCCTCCTCGAACACGCTCGTCACGCGGCCCTCGGCGTCGTGGACGTACCGCGTCTCGAGGTTCGCGCCGCCCGAGTCCCGCACGACCCTCGTCACGCGGTTCAGGTCGTCGACCTCGAACGTGGTGGTCGTGCCGCCCGGGTCCTTGACCGCGATCACGTTGCCCACGTCGTCTCGCGTGAACTCCGTGCGCAGGTTCAGGCCGCCCGGGTCGACCGTCGTGGTTCTGAGGTAGCCACGAGCGTCGTACTCGTGGCGGGTGACCACGCCCTCGGGATTGGTCGCGTCCACGACCTGGCCGTGGACGTTCCGGGTGAACCGCGTCGTGACGGTCTGGGTCTGCGGCGGGGCCCCGACCTTCGGCTCCAGGTGCACGACGGGGTGGTCGACGCGCTCCAGGTTCCCCCGCTCGTCGTAGGTGAACGTCGTCGTGTAGCGCTTGGACACGGCGGCGGCGGGCAGCGGCGGCGTGTAGCCGGGGGCCGTGCCGCGCGGGTCGGTCACCGAGGCCAGCTGGTTGAAGCGCGCCTCGTACGTGTACCGCGTGACGAGCTGCGCTCCGCCGGCGGCGCGGCGAGTGACCGTGATGACGTTGCGCTCCCGGGCGCGAGCACCCGCCTCGTACGCGTAGATCTCACGGTTGCCTGCCGGCAGCACCCGCTCGAACAACCGACCGTCCCCATCGTAGTGGGTCCGCGTCTCGTAGTAGTCGGGCTCGCCCGGGCGGAGTTCCGGCTGTTTCTGACCCCTGCGGGTCCAGACCCGCGACCGCAGCTCGTGGTTCGTGCGCACGGGCGGGTTCTCGGGCGGCGGCGTGGGGTCGGCGTCGATCAGATGATCGTGCACGACGCCGTTGGGCTCCGTCACGGTCACCAGGAGCAGGCCGTCTTCCGCCGAGTACTTGAACGTCCGCACGCCACCATTGGCGTCCACCTCGCGGATCACGCGGTCGAAGGTGAGCGGCTCTGCGCGTAACACCCCATACACCAGTCGCTGCTTGGGCACGGAGTCGCTGAGCGGACCGAAGACCGCGGTCAGGTTGTGGTTCAGGTCCTCGTCGGAGCTCGACATGTACTCGTAGCGCTCGCTGCGTCCGAGGGGCGCCTTCACCTGGATCAGGTTCCAGGCCGCGTCGTACACGTACTCCACGACGCGGTTCTTGTAGTCGGTGAGCTTGCGCAGGCGCCACTTGAGCACCTGCTGGTCCGGGTCGAGCCTCTGCTCGTACGTGAACGTGATCGCCCGGCCGGTCGTGTCGATCACGCGACGAATGTTGCCGGTCTCGGGGTCACGCTCGAGGTGCATACGGTTGGTGTTGCGGTCGGCGATCTCGATCAGGCGGCCTTGCGGGTCGTACACCCGCCGCGTCCCGTCTGGTTCGGTGAGGACGTAGAGCGTGTCGACACGGGCCAGGGTCGAGAAGTGGCCGGGGGGCGTCTCGTATGTCCCAGCGACGAGCTTCTTCTTCCATTCGACCGGCCGGCCGCGGCCGTTCTGGCGCGTGACGTTGCCGAGCCAATCGAAGACCAGCCCGTCGTCCCAGTTGAAGTCCCAGCCGTGACCGAGCGGGCCCAGGTACTTGACCTTCGAGCGGTAGGTCCGCCTGAACACGAAGTCCATGCCGACCCCGGGGAGATGCAGGTCGACGCGCTCGAGGAGCTCCTCGCCCGTGGCGAGCAGCACGCTGCCGCCGGCCCTCGCGGTCGCGGGCGAGTCCCCGTCGTCGAAGGGCACGTCGCCCTGCACGACCTCGAGTTGGCCGGGGTCGCCGGGCTCGGCGCCGTCGCAGTGCTTCGGCGCGGGGTGGTTGATGTCCGTCTTGAACACCAGCGCCCGCTGGCTGACTATCAGATCGAACGTGGCCTCGAGGAGCGGCACCCGGTCCGGAGGCGGGTGGCTCGGGTCGGCGAGCGTGCGGTAGAGCGCGACGCGGTGCCGGCCCGGGGTCAGGGCGTCCGGGAGCGCCGCGATCAACTCGTGGACGTGGTACTCGAGCCGCCATGGGTGCCAGTCGCTGCCCGGAGGGAGCGGCACCAGCGGCTCCTCGTCGCCTCGGTCGAGGTAGAGCGTGTAGCCGGTCCGGTCGTGGTCGAGGGGGAACCAGCACTGGATGACGCTGTCGCAGCCGACGCGCGAGGCGTCCAGTGGTTCCCTTGGCTCCACGGCGCCGGTCTCGTGGTCCGGTAAGAGGTGGAGCAGGCCGGCCGTGAAGAGGTCGGCCGTCGAGCGACTGTGGGGGTTGGCCTTGGCCTGGCCGGCGCGCAGCTCCGCCTCGAAGCGCTCCGCGACGGGCCCGGGGAGCGGAAAGACACGCGGCCTCGGGGCGCCCTCGGCGCCGAGCCCCTGCTGGACGCCGACGGAGACCACGATCCGGTCTTCGAGCACCTGCACCGGGTGCACGGCGCCCGCCGCTTGGGCACGGAAGACGAAGAAGATCGGCTTCGAGAGGCGGTAGTGGATCGTCCCGGTCCCGTCGCCCGACCAGTCGTCGAGGGGAGGCACGTGGCCCAGGTGCTGCGCCAGGGCGCTCTGGTCCGCGGCGACGACCGGCAGCGTCTGGAGCGGGGACTTCGACGCGGAGGAGAACGCCGAGAACAAGGAACCAAACCCTCCGACCGACTCGAGCTCGAACTCGAACTCCCAGCCGCCTTCGTCCTCGCCTTCGTCCTCGCCGCCGTCGCCGCCTCCCCCGCCGCCGCCCGGGAGCAGGACGCTCGCCCGGACCTCCTCGTCGTCCGGCGGGAGGCCGGCCCCGAAGGCGAAGTACAGGGCGTACGGGTTGTCGGGGCCGAGCGACTGGTCCTCCGCCCGTGCGCCCTCCGGGAGCAGCGGGGCCGAGGGAACGAACATTCGTTCCAGGGTCACCGGGCCGTCGCCAACCGCGCGGACACGGAAGAGCCCAGGCGCCGTGAACGAGCCGCCGTCACGCGGCGTAGCAACGACCACCTCAGGGGTCGTGATCGCGTCCTCTCCAGACCCGAGCACATACACACCGACGATCCGGAGCTCGTCTGCCAGGAGCCCGAGGAGCACGTCCACCTCGATCGGCTCGCGCGGATCGTCGGGCCTCGGCTCGACGACGCGCACGTCGTCGATCCGGCCGGTCGGTTGTTCATGTGGCCAGGGCATGACCCGGAGTTGGCGCACCAGGTGCGGGCGGGTGACGCGCAGCCGGGCGCGAAGGTAGTGGTCGCCGGGCGCCACGTTCGTCGTGCTCACGAGGGTCACCGTGGGCGGGGGCGCCGCCAGCGTCGCACCGAGGAAGGATGCGAGGACTCCGGTCACGGGAATCTCGTGCTGGCCTATGAGCCCGACGCCCATGCTGGCGCCGTGGGACGAGTCGGTGCGTTCGACCGTGCCGTTGGCGAGGATCTCGAGCTGATGAGTGCCCGCCGTCAGGTAGAGCTCGTGGACGACGGACCTCTCGATCCACCACAGCCCTGCGACACCCGACGTCCAACCGTCTGGAACGGGCTCGTCCAGCCGGAAGCCGCCGTCGCTGAAGGCCGTCTCGCCCGCGACGCGGACGACGACGGTGGAGCAGGTGGGAATCGCCGCGGAGTCTGAAGCTCCTCTCCACACGACGACCTTGCCCTCGAGCCGATAGGTTCCTTCGAGAGGAACGGTCACCGTCGTGACCCTGGCAATGTCCAGCGCGTAGGTGCCTCGGAAGCTCGGTGGCGCTCCGTCCTCGCCGTTCATTCCGAGGGTCTTGCGGCTCCAGAACGGCTCCTCGACGAGCGACAGGGGCACCCTGCGCACGAAGGGTTGACCCTGGACCAGGACCTCCGCGGCGAGCACGTACCCGTCCGCCGTCCCGGCCGCGAAGGACAGTCGCTCCGTGAAGTGGATCGAGTCGACCTCGAGCGTGGTCCCCAGGAAGTCGCGGACGGTCCAGACGATCCGCTCGACGTTCGGCGCAGGGGCGCCGTCGCGCTCCAGCCACACCTTGTCCGGGAACTCCGTGTCGCGTCCGATCGTGAACCTCGCCAACGGCGCGGTCACGGTGAAAGGTCGGCTGGCGCTGCGATCGTCGGCCAGGGGGGCCAGCCCGACCGGCACCACGCCGGCGAAGCCCGAGACGGAGGACACCGTCAGCGGCGGCCACAGGCTGCGCGAGGCTGGCTCGCTCCAGCGCTGCCCGTCCGTGGCGATCGCCGACAGGGTCACCCCCTCGGAGGGGAGAGGCGCCAGGACCGTGAGCTGGAGCGTCAGGCGCCCGGGCGCCTGCTGCTGACCGTCGATCCGCACCCGCCGGCGCGCGACCTCGGCGGCCAGCAGGTCGGCGCCGTTGCCCATGAGCACGACCGTCAGCTCGTCGTCGCCGTCGGGGTCGACGGCGACGAAGTCGAGCGTCACCTGGTCGCCGGGCCCGACGAAGAGGTCCTCCTCGACCGGCGCGATCGCCGAGAGCTCCGGCGGGCGATTGACGTCGCGCACTTCGATCAGGGCGACGAGCGTGGCCCGCTCGCCCTGGGAGTCCGTGACCGCCACCTCGACCCGGTGCTCGCCCGCCTGCGTGAAGTCCGGCTCGAAGGCGAGCGTGGCCCGCTCCCCGCGCGGCCCGGAGACGACGAGCGGGCGCAGGTTCGAGATCGGCGGGCTGACCAGCGCGAAGGTCACGTGGTCGGGGGCGGTGGGGTGAAGGAGGTCGGGATCGAGCGCCTCGAACACGAGCTCGAGCCGCTCGCCCTCGAGGACCACGAGCGGGAGCGCGCGGGGCTCGACGAGCACGAGCTGGGGCGGTGTGTTCACGCGCTCGAGCGTGATATTGAGCTGACCGCCCGTCGTCGCCCCGCCGCCGAGCGCCGACAGGTCCACGACGCCGCCGCTCCCGCCCAGCGGCGGCGCGATCGTCAGCTCGAACAGCTCGTCCGTCACGCGGACCAGATGGACGAAGTCCGGGAGTCCCTCGGGCGGGAGGACGACGAGGTCCCCGTCGAGGTCGACGACGCGGACCCGGATCGTGCGGACGTCGCCCTCGCGCAGGAGGAGGTCGCCCACGCCCTCGAGGAACAGCGGCGGGAAGTCGGGGACCGAGCCGGGCGTGCGACCGGTCACGACGTCGCGGCGCGCCTGGACGTCGAGGATCGCGATCTCGCCGTCGCGGTCGAGGTCGGCCGGGTGGGGATCGTCGACCGGCCCCACCCGGAAGGTCGACGCGCGCGACGCGCCGAGGGGGGCGCCTCCGGCGCTCGCCAGCTCGGCCGGGAGGTGCAGGGTGTAGTCGCCGGGCCCGAGGGGGCCCGCCGGCACGAACACGACCTCCCCCGGGCGCTCGCCGAGCTGCGCTGCGCCGGGGACGGGGGCGCTGTCCAGGGTAAGCGTCACGCCCTCGAGCGTGGCGGGGTCGAGCGCCTCGGAGAGCACGGCGCGGACGACCTCGACCCGCTGCACCGCGTCGACGAGCCCCTCGCCGTCGCGCGGGAGCGTCCCCAGGAGCGCGAGCGTCGAGGGCGGCTCGCGGTCGCTCTCGACCGTGACCTGCCCCTCGACCTCGCCCGGCCGCGGCCCCGGCGCCCCGGCCGGCGTGAGGGCGAGCGAGCCCTCGGCGGCGGGCGCGGCCGTGGTCAGGGCGTCGACCGTCACCGCGAAAGAGGCGTCGCCGCGCGGCGCGCGCTCGCGCACGCGCAGCTCGACGCGCGCCAGCTCCTGGACGCCGACCGCGAGCGGGCTCGGCCCCGCGGGCGCCGTCAGGGCGCCCACGTCGTTGAGGCCCATGAGCCGCACCGAGCCCGGCAGCACGAACATGGGCGGCGCGTGGCCGGAGGGCCCCGGCAGCACGCGCTCGACCTCGAAGCGGCGCGCGTCGAAGAGCAGCCGCACGTCGTAGGCGCCCAGCGCGTCCGCGACGGCGGTCCCCGGCCCCATGTCGACGAACACCCGCGCCGTGAGCGTCTGGCCCGGCGTGTAGGTCCCCGGGTCGAGCGCAACGACGACGCGGCCGCGCTCGGCGCCCACGACCTCCACCGCCAGGGCGCCGAGCTCGAAGGCGTCCGCGCCGTCCACGAGGTGGGCCGTGATCGTGGCCGGCCCCGCCGCCGCGAACAGCGGCAGCGGCGGCGTCGCGGCGAGCCCCTGCGCGGCCTCGTCGAGGAGGAGGAGCGCGCCGTCGAGCGGGGAGCCGGCCGGCGTGGTCCGCAGCTCGATCAGCCCGCGCAGCCCGGCGTCCGTGGCGCCCGCGGCGTCGACCGCTCGCACCCGGACGCGGTGCGCCGAGCCGGCGGCGAGCGCGTCGGGCGGGCCCGGGTCCAGCGAGAGCTCGACGGCCCCGCGCGTGCCCTCGCCCGAGAGGGCGACCGCGTGCACGGGCCGCGCCGGGTCGTTCGAGGCCAGCTCGAGGGCGCCTTCGGCGGGGCCGAGCGCCTCGGGCGAGAAGCGCACGACGAGCGACGTCATGGCGCCGGGGAGCACGATCAGCCCCGCCGGCGGCAGGGGCGGGTCGAGCGTGAACGGCCCCGTGAGCGTCGCCGCGCGGACGTGCAGCGGCGCGCGGTCCGAGGCGTTCGACAGGAGGAGCGTCGCCCGGGACGAGCCGCCGCCGGCGCGCGCCGGCGGGAGGTCGAGGGCCGCGACCGCCACGAGCTCGGGCAGCGACACCTCGAAGGTGCTCGTGGCGCCGGCGGCGTTGCCCGCGTGGTCGGCGAGCGTGACCTCCAGCACGTGGGCGCCCGCGGCGAGCGGCCCCGTCGTGGCGGTGGCCACCCCGTCGCCGACGGCCAGGGCCAGCGGCGCCCCGTCGAGGCGGGCCACGATCGACCCGGGCGCCACGCCCGAGCCTCCGTCGCTGAACGTGACCGTGACCTCCACGCGGTCGACGAAGACCAGCGCCCCGTCGGCCGGCGCGAGGCTCAGGCTGGGCGGCTGCGTGTCGGCGACCGTGACGTCGAAGGTCGCCTGGCTCGCGTTGCCGGCGGCGTCGCGCGCCGTGCACGTGACCGTCGTCGTGCCGGGCGGGAAGAGGCTACCCGAGGGCGGGACGCACTCGACGACCGGCGCCGGGTCGTCGTCGTCGGTCGCCGTCACGGTGAAGTCGACCACGGCGCCCCCGGGCGAGGTCTGCTCGACGACCAGGTCGCCGGGCGTCGTGATCACCGGCGGGGCGCCCCCGCCGAGGCTCAGGGCGAGCGTGGCCTCGCCCGTGAGGCCCACGCGGTCGGTGACCAGGACGGTCAGCGTGTGCTCGCCCGACACGGCCGCCGGCGCGAGCGCCTGGAGGGCGGCGAGGGTGGAGGTCGCCTGCGCCGGGCCCACGGTGAAGGCCGCCGTCACGTCCTGCGCGCCGTCGAGGAGGACCCGCACGCCGTCCGCGGCCACCCCCGAGACGGCGTCGGCGTAGGTGGCGACCAGCGGCGTGGTCGGCCCGAGCGGGGGTGTCAGGGGCGCCCACGCGACGGTGGGCGGCGCCTCGTCGACGAGCCAGCCCGAGAGGGTCACGGTGACGCGGCTGCCCGGGAGGCCGAGGTGCGCGACCTCGAGCACGTTCTGCTCGCGGACCACGACCGCGCTCTCCGCCGTGGCGTGGCCGGGGACGAGGGGCGCGACGCCGAGCACGGGCTCCGCGTTCCACGAGACCACCGTGACGAGCGGCGCTGGTCCGCCGGCCGGCGCCGCGCGCAGGGTGAACAGCCCCTCGGTCGTCGGCGCGGCGACGACCACGCGGTGGACGCGCGGCGGGAGCTGGCCCTGGAACGTCTCCTGGTGGAGGGTGGCGAACGCGACCGGCCGCCCCGCGCCCGGCGGCAGCGCGCCCGCCGGGACGACGCCGTGGACGGCGAGCGTCAGGCCGCGCACACCGACGACGGTCACGCGGAGCGTGTTCTGGGCCTGGAGCGGGACCTGGACCCGCCGGAGCCGCCCGCCCGGGATCACCAGGTCCTTGGGCTCGACGACCGCCTTCCCGTTGACCTCGACCTTGCCGATCGCGCCGTCGCGCTCGACGGTGAGGAAGTAGACGGCGCCGGGCGCCTGCGGCGCCTGCACCGAAACATGGTGCTTACCCGGCGCGAAGGTGCGGCGCGCGACGAGCTCGACGAGGCGCGCCTCGTCGGCCGCCGCCGCGCTCGCCTGGGTCGCCAGGACCAGTCCGGCGACCAACCATGCAGAGACTCGCATGCGATCCCCCCGATCGGCGCCTCACCATGGCCGACCTGGAGTCTATTTACAAGTCGACCGTAAGTTTTTGCTGCCGCTCACCGTCGGGCGAGGCGCGTGGCGGCCTCGCGCACGCGCGGAGACGGCGCCGCCTCGGCGCAGCGCGCGAGCGCCGCGCGTCCCTCGGGGAGTCGCGCGAGCGTGCTCAGCGCGTTGAGGGCGATCCACGGGTCGTCCGCTGCGCCGTGGGTCATGGCCACGCGCTCCGCCTCGGCGACGGCGGTCGCCGGCGAGAGGGTCTCGAGCCGGCGGAGCGCCACGTAGCGCTCGCCGGGCGCGTGCTCGGAGCCCGCGACGATCGCCGAGAGCTCCTCGGACGACGCGGTCGCCGCGCGACGGTCGAGCGCCACCGCGGCCAGCGCCGGGGGAAGCGGCCGGGGGCCCTCGATCACCGGGGTCGAGGGCGGCGTCGAGGACACGATCAGCGCGGCGGGGAGGTCCACCGGCACGTGGCGACGCGCGTCTCGAACGTCGTCGGGCTCCGCCATGACCAGGGCGCCGAGCGCGACGGCCGCGGGGATCACCGCTGCGACCGCGTGGACGACCGGCGCGCGCCTCGAGAGCCTTCGCGTCACGGTCGGAACATGGCAGCCTCGACCTCGCGACGCCACCGGCTCGCGCGCACGGTGCTCACCGATCCCGCCGGCCGACCGCAGGGGGCCTCGTCGGCGCGCCGCAGCGTCAGCAGTTGCAGCGCGGCCCTCAGGCGAAGCCTGAACTGGCTACCAGGCTTTACCTGGCCCGCGCGTAGGCCGAACCCACGCGCTCGACGAGGTCGCCCGGCGCCGGCGGGCGGGCGTCGGACGCCGTCAGCGGCCCGCCCGCGCGCGGCTCGAACACGCCGAGCACGGCGCCGGTGAGCGCGTGGAGGAGGACGCCGCCGCGGTCGGCGCCCTGCCGCGCGTCGACGAGCAGGAGGTCGAAGCCCTGCGCGTCGGCCTCGTCGGCCAGCGCCGCGAGGTCGACGCGCGTCACGCCGGCCGGGAGCGGGCCGAGGCCGACGACGGGCGCGAGGCGCGGGTCGTCGAGCTCGCGCCCGAGGTCGAGCAGCACCTCCGCCGGCCGGACCAGCACGGCGTCACGCGCGCACACGACGGCCAGGCGCGCGCGCTCGGGCAGGGGCGGCCGCTCGGCCGCCGGCACCGGCGCCGGCCGCGCCGGCGGGAGGTCGAGGCGCACCTCCGCGGCCCCCTCGACGGGCCGACCCGGCCAGCCCTCGGCCCGCTCGGACCAGGGATCGGACGGCGCGGCCAGCGGCTCCGCCTGCCGCGGCGGCGCCGCGTCGGCCACCCGCTCCTCGGCCGCGCGGGCGCTGCGCCCGGGCGGCGCGGCCTCCGCCGTGGCGCACCCCGAGAGCGACGCGAGCAGGAGCGCCCCCGCGCCCGCCCCGAGCCCCAGCCGCCACCACGTCACGCGCGACGCCACGCTCACCTCCTCACCACGTGCTCCGCCCACGGCGGGTCGAGGGCCCCCTCGCGCGCGCGCGCCGGGTCGAGCCGCGCGCCGTCCGTCCAGCGCTCGCTCGCGGCCAGCGCGGCCCCGGCCGCCAGCGTCGGCCGGCCGGTGGCCGGGTCGACGACGACGAGGAGCAGCCGGTCGAGCGCGTGGACGACCCGGTGCAGCACGCGCGCCTGCCCGCCTGGAGCCCGCTCGACGAACACGTCCTCGGCCGAGGCCGCCCGCGCCGGGCCGAGCGTGTGGACGGTCGGCGCGAAGTCGCGCAGGGCCTCGACGGTCGCCGGCGCCGGCGCGCGCGCCTCGAGCGCCGCGAGCGACGCGTCGCGCAGGGCCGCCTCGAGGCGCGCCACGCGCCGCAGGTCGGCGACGGCGCGCGCGAGGGCCGGGCACGGGCCGGGCGGCGCGAGGTCGTCGAGGACCTGCGCCAGCCGCTCGGCCGTGAACGCGAGGCGCGCGTGCAGCCGCGGCAGGGGCTCGACCAGCGGGATCGGGCCTTCACCCGCCCCGGCGCCGGGCGCGGGCGGCCAGGGCTCGGGCGCGTTCAGCGCCGCCAGGGCCGCGAGCAGCAGGCGGTCGGCGTAGCGGCCCGGGGCCGCGGGCAGGGCGTCCGCCTGCCGCTCGAGCAGCGCCGCCGCGGCCCACAGGCGCGCCTGCTCGAGCGAGGCGCGCGCCGGGACCGGGCGCGCGGCGTCGGTCCAGGCGCGGGCCTCGTCGGCCAGGGCGTCGGCCGCCGCGTCGTAGCCGGGCGCGTCGAGCCCCATGGCCGAGACGACGGTCCGCGCGCGCGGCGCGCCGAGGACCACCAGCAGGTCGACCGACGTGGGCGCCGGCCGCGCCGGCAGGGCCGGGGCCGAGAGGCGCGTGAGGGCCGCGCCCTCGAGGGTGCGCGCGCCGCCGAGCAGGCGGAAGACGGGCGCCCCGGCCGGGCCGACGCGGCCGGCCTGCCGGGCGGCGGCCACGACCGCGGCGCGCTCGACGACGCGCTCGACGGCGCCGGGCGCCGCCAGCGCCGCGGGCGTCACCTCGCTCGCGCCGAGCCCCTGCCGCAGGACCTCGACGAGGTCGAGCGGCGTGAGGTCGTCGGGCGGGCCGTGGAGCACCTCGACCGCCGCCTCGAGGCGCGCCTGGAGGTCGAGGGCGGTGCGCCGCTCGCCGCGGCCTGCGGCCAGCGCCAGCGCGACCAGGCCGGCCGCGCGCACGTCGTCGGGGCGCGCCGCGTCGAGCGGCAGCCAGGCCAGCCCCAGCCAGGCCACCGCCCGGGCGTGGCCGTGCAGCTCCGGGGCCGGCGCGAAGAGCCCGCGCGGGGCGAGCGCGCGCCCGTCGACCTCGCGCCCGAGGAGCGGCGACGCGTAGGCCGCGCCCGCGAGCAGGCGCTCGACCTCGGCGTCGACGCGCGCCCGCGCGTCGGGCGGCAGGCGCGGGTCGACGCCGGCGAGGACCGCCGCGACGCCGAGGAGCTCGCGCGCCCGGCGCGCGGCCCGCTTCGCGGCGGCGTCGCGCGTCCCCACCTCGAGGCTGCGCAGCTCGACCAGCGCGTGCGCCAGGAGGTCGCGCAGCCCCGGCGCCAGCACCTCGACCTCGAGCGCCAGCGCCGCGCGCGCGGCGACCGCGCCCGAGAGGAGGAGCGAGGCGTCGGCCGTGGCCACCGGCGGCAGGTCGCCCGGGCGCGGCTCGAGCGGGTAGAGGTCGGCCAGCCGGTCGCTGCCCGACGGCACCTGCACGAGGCCGAAGGCGTGCAGCGCGGCCAGGGCGTCGGGCGACAGCGCCCGCGCCGCCGCGTCGACGCCGTCCACCGCCGCGAGGTCGACCGCGGGGCTCCGGCCCCCCGGGGCCCAGGTCGGGTCGCGGTGCTCGAGCGAGTGCAGGGGCAGGCGCCCGCGGGCGCCGAGGATCACGCGCGGCTCGACCGCCTGGAGCGCCAGGGCCCCCAGGCTCACGAGGAGGCCGGCCGCCAGGGCCAGGAGCGGCGCCGCCCACGGCAGGCGCACGAGGAGGCCCCGCCGCTCCGGCGCGACGTCCGCGAGGCGCTGGGCGAGGTCGTCCTGGAACACGCGCCACACGTCGGGCGGCGGGAGGGGCACGACGTCGTCGAGCGCCCGGCGCAGGGCGCCGGTCGCCTCGGCCGCCTCCTGGCAGGCGGCGCACGCCTCGAGGTGCGCGCCCGCCTCGGCCAGGAGCGCCGGGTCGCCCAGGTCGTCGCCCTCCGAGAGCGCCTCGACCGCGGGGCGCAGCCGCTCGCACGCCGGGGTCACGCCGCGTCCTCCTGCTCGCCCGCGCGCGCGGGCTCGCCGCCGAACAGCCAGGCGAGGCGCTTCTTCAGCGTGGCCCGGCCGTAGAACAGGCGCGACATGACCGTCCCGCGCGGGATCTCCAGCGCGCCCGCGATCTCCTCGTAGCTCAGCCCCTCGACGTCGCGCAGGACGACCGCCGCCCGCTGCGCCGGCGGCAGGGTCTCGATCGCCTCGCGCACGAGGCGCCGCCGCTCCTCGCGCTCGAGGTCGTGGCCCACCTCCTCGGCGCGCGGGTCGCTCACGAGGTCCTCCTCCGGCAGGGCGTCGGCGCGGTCGCGCCGCCGCCGCGCCTGGCGGTCGAGCGCCACGTTCGTGGCGATCCGCCGCGCCCAGGTGCGGAACGAGGCCCGCCCGTCGAAGCCGGGCAGGAAGCGGAACGCCCGCAAGAGCGCCTCCTGGGTCACGTCGAGCGCGTCGTCCTGGTCCCTCAGGATCCACCACGCCGCGCGGTACACGGCCTCCCGGTGCGCCGCGGCCAGCGCCGCGAACGCCTCCCGGTCCCCCGCCCGCGCGCGCGCCAGGAGCGCGTCCTCGTCGTGCACCGCGACTGCCCCTGCTCTCCGGCCCCCTGGACCGCCCGGGTGGGCGCTCGATTCGAAGGCCCGGCCCGCGCCCCGTAAAGGGCCAGGGGCACCTTGAGGCGCCAACGGTTACGTGGCCCCCTTGCATGGCGGGGCCGGAGGCGGAACATCCGGCTCATGCTGCAGCCACGGACCCTCGGCGGCCTGGTCGCCGCCCTCGCCCTCGCCCTCGCCGCGGGCCTCCCCGCCGGCGCCCAGGACGACGAGCCCCCCTTCCTCGAGGGGCAGGACCGCGTCGACTGCCAGGAGCCGCCGCTCCGCGTCGAGCGGCCCAGCGACTCCTGGATGTTCATCAACCTCGAGGTCATGCAGCGCCGCGCCGAGCAGGCCCGCCAGGACGTGAGCGGCTACCGGACGCTGCGCGCGCGCCTGTGGCACGGATCGACGCGCTCGAACATCTTCGTCCACGCGACCCCCGACAACGTGCGCCGGACCTCCCCACCCGCGGCGGCCGAGCTGGCCCGCCCCATGGCCGAGGGGCTCGTCGGCGCCCTCGAGGGCGGCAAGCTCGAGGCGCAGGGGGCGACCCGCGTCGGCGCCCGCGAGGGCTGGATGTTCGAGGTCCACGGCCGCCCGCGGGGCCGCGACGAGAACGCCGGGGCGATCGCGATCGTCCGGGCGGTGGTCTACCGCCCGGAGGACGGCCACGTGTTCACGTTCACGCTCGAGGGCCCGGCCGAGAAGATCGCGCAGCTCAAGCGCGACTTCGTGAAGCTCCTGAAGAAGGTCCGGGTCTGACCGGAACCGGGCGGCGGCCGCGAGCGTGGTGCGTCCGTCACGGAGGTGCCATGCCCCGCCCCGCGCCGCTCCTCGTCGCGCTCGCCCTCGTCACGCCGGTCGCCGCCGCGGACCCGCCGATCGCCGGCGAGGAGCACCCGGCCGTCCGCCGCCTCTTCTCGCCGGCTGGCCTGGCGACGCTCCGGGAGGCGGCGCGCTGCGACCTGCTGGCGATCGTCTGCGAGCGCGAGCCCGACCCGGACGAGGAGCGCCTGGGCGACGGGGAGGAGGAGGAGGCCTACCCGGTGCGGCGGCGCGTGCCGCTCGAGGGCGAGGTCCGGCGGGCGGTGCTCGAGGCCCTCTACGCCGACGTGGCCGCCGGGGCGATGCTCGCCATGTGCTTCGAGCCGCACCACGCGATCGTCGCCGGCGAGGGCGCGGCGCGGGTCGAGGTCGTGATCTGCTACACCTGCTTCCGGGTGCAGGTGCGCGACGCGCAGGGGATCCGGGGGGCGGCGATCGCCACCGCCTCCGAGCCCCTGCTCAACCGGGTCCTGGGCCAGGACCGCACCGTGCCCGCCGACCTGCTCGCGGGGCGGCCCGTGGAGGCGTGGGCCGCGCGGCTCCGGGGCGACGACCGCGACGCCGCCGAGGAGGCCGCCGACGCGCTCGCCGACGCGCTCGAGTACGCGCCCGGCCCCGCCCCGCCGCCGCCGGAGGAGGCCCCGGTGCGCGCCCGCTGGGCGGCGGCCCGGCTGGATCTGTCCCTCGACGACGCCACGCTCGAGGAGGCCGCGGCCGCCCTCGCCCGGGGGGCCGACCTGCCGCTCGAGGTCGCCCCGTCGGCGCGCACGCGCGCCGAGGAGGAGGGCGTCTCCGTGACGCTGCGCCTGCGCGAGGTGAGCGGCCAGGCGGCGCTCGACCTCCTCCTCGCCTTCTGCGACGGCCTCGCCGCGCGCGCGGTCGAGGGGCGCCTCGTGCTCGAGGCCCGCGACGGCCCGCCCCCCCGCGGGCGCTGGCCGGAGGTCAAGGAGGTCGAGGTCCGGCGCCGCGTCGTCCAGGCCCTCGCCGCGGCGCCCGCCCGGCTGACGACCCGGGCGGCGTGGGCGCTGGGCGCGGCCGCCGGCTGGGACGAGGACCCGGAGGTCCGCGCCGGCGCCGCCCGGGCCGTCGCGGCGCTCGAGGGCGACCTCGTCCACGAGGCCGTCCAGGGGGCTCGCGAGGCGTTGCTGGCCCACGACGAGGCGCCGCCCGCGCGCCGGGTCGGCGCGGCGCGCCTCCTGGCGACGCTCCGCGCGTCCCCGGGCGCGCTCGAGGCCCTCATGCTCGCCGCGGAGGAGGACCCGGACGCGGGCGTGCGCGCCGCCGCGCGCCAGGCGCTGCTCGGACGCTGACCGCTACAGGTCGCCGCGGATCGTGACGAAGTCGCCCTGCGGGCCGTCGGGGACGGCCTGGACGTTCGACGGGTTGATCCCCGGGTAGACCGGCAGCGGGAAGCCGTTGAACGCCATGGGCAGGAGCTGGATCACGGGCGGGAGGATGAAGTCGAAGAACGTCTCCACGGCGATCTCGTCGATCGCCGCGATCGGCGTCTCGAACACGTCGGTGCGGATCGTCGGGCGGCCGACGACGTCGACGCGAAGGGTCGAGCCCACCATGCTGGGCGCCACGCCCACGCGCACCTGCGTGCCGGCGCGCAGGACGAGCTCGCGCGGGCGCCCGGCCGGGGCCACGTAGATCGACACGGTCAGGTCGCCGACGCCGGCCTCGAGCAGGCCCTGCCCGGCGGGCAGCGTCCTGAACAGCGCCGGGGTCGCCGACGTCACCTCGAGCTCGAGCGGGTCGAGCGGGTTCACGCGGCCGATCAGCTGCGGGAAGAAGACCTGCAGCATGAAGGCGTCCATCGGCAGCCAGGCCGGGAGGCCGAGCTGCTGCGCCGCCGCCTGGTCGATCAGCAGGTTCATGAGCCCGCCGCGCCAGACCGCGTGGCCGACGCGGTTCAGCAGGTCGTCGTTGACCGACAGGTGCACGGCCTGGGTCGTCGGGTGGGTCGGCGGCGCGCCCGGCGTCGTGAGCGAGCCCGGCGTGGTCGGCAGGCCCGGGAACGGCGTCATGCGCGTGTCGCCGTCGCACAGGACCGAGCAGCCCTGGGCGTCGAAGACGACCGCCTTCGGGATCATGTGCACGGTGACCTGGCGGCCCATGACCGTCTGGGTGACCGGGCCGTTGGCGCCGGCGATCGCGCGGTTGACCTCCTGCGGGACGACCTGCTCGACCTGGCGGCGGACCTGGTCCTCGATCATGCGGCGCACGGCGTCGCGGGCGAGGTCCTCCAGGAAGGTGCCCGGGATCAGGCTCACGTCGAAGCGGAAGTTCGTCAGGCTGACGACCACGTTCTGGAGCGTCGTCGTGACCACGCCGCCCGGCGCGACGTTGACCACGGCGCGCGCGGTGAGGACCGCGCGGTCGGCGGTCACGTCGATGTTCGTGTTCACCGGGATCGCCCCGAAGACGCGCACCTCGCAGCGGACCCGCACGCGGATCGACGGCAGCTCGAAGCGCACGCCGAGGCCGCCCTGCTGCGGGTCGAGGTCGAGCGTCGGCGTGCCGAACGTCGCGCTCGTGGCGTTGACGTCCAGGCTGCCGAAGAAGTTGCTCGCCGAGAAGAGCGGGTTCTGCGCCATGATCATCTGCGCGAGGTTCACGCCGCCGAGCTGCTGGGCGGCGACCCGCTCGATCGCGTCGAAGGCCGGGCGGTTGAGGCGCACGGCCAGGGCGTCGGTGACGGGGCTCGCCTCGGGCAGGAACGCGCCGGCGACGACGGGCACCACGGTGCGCGCGCGCTCGCCGCGGGTGCTGGCCGCCTCGAGCTCGATCACGTTCAGGCCGGGCGCGAGCGTGACCGGGTGCTGGAAGGCGCCGCCGGCGCCGGGGAGGACCGGCTGCCCGTTGATGATGAAGTAGGCGACGCCGGCCTGGTGGAGGACGGTGCCCTCGACGACGACGCCCGTCTGCGTCGTGTGCAGGCCGCGCGCGGGCGAGGTGAGCGTGATCAGCGGCGGGCCCGAGGCCGGCCCGGTCGCGCCGCCGGGGACGGTGGTCGTGCTGCCCGCGGTGGTGGTGCTGCTGGTGGTCGCCGTCGACCCGGAGGTCGTGCTCCCCGGCGTGGCCGTGCTGACGGCCGCCGCCGTGGAGCGGTTCGGGCCGCCGCTGCTGCCGCTGCCGCCGCAGCCGGACGTGGCCGCGACGAGGGCGGCGGTGAAGGACGCGAGGCAGATCGTCAGGGGACGCGCGCGCATGGGACCTCCAGCCGGAGAGGCCGGCCAGTCTAGCGATCACCGGGCCGCAGGTCGAGAGCCTGCAAGCTGCATAAAACAAATGACTTGCGACTGACCGTCCCGTTTATGGACACGATTCCTGTCCAGATCCGGGACGCATGCGGCGATTCCGGGATCACCCCGGATCGAGGGCGGCGCCCGCGGAGTCCTTCATGGTCGGGGTCGGATTCCGCGCCGCGAGCGCGACAAGCCGAGCAGCGAGCACCTGGCGTCCGCCTTGCGCGGACCGCGCGACGTGGCGCGGATCGCCCTGGTGGACGACGAGGTGGAGCTGCGGGATCGGGCGGCGTCGGCGCTGCGCGGGCGCGGCTTCCAGGTGCAGTGCTTCGGCGCCGTGGGCGCGGCCGTTGGGCACCTCGAGGCCCACCCGCCCGACCTGCTGGTCACCGAGGCGGCCCTGCGCGACGGCAGCGGCCTCGACATGATCGCGCGCCTCCGCGACGCGACGGCCCGCAGCTTCCCCGTGATCGTGACCTCGCGCCGCAGGGGCGAGCAGGACATCCTCCGCGGCTACGCCGCCGGCGCCTGCGACTACCTGCTCAAGCCCTACGGGTGCGACGAGCTCCTCGCCAAGGCCACCGTCCACCTCGCGCGGCGCGACCGCGTGTCGACGGTCGGCCCGCTCGAGCTGCCGACGACGGCGCAGCTGGCGTTCGGCCGCTACCGCCTCGGCCCCCCGCTCGGGCGCGGCGCGGGCGGGATCGTCTACTCGGCGGTCGACCCGGGCGAGCGGCCGGTGGCCCTCAAGGTCCTCACGCTGTTCGAGGACCTGCGGGCGGAGACGCGCCTGCGCTTCCTGCGCGAGGTCTACGCGCTGTCGTCGGTCCGCCATCCTCACGTGGCCGGGATCGTCGACTTCGGCGCGTCCGAGGGGCGCCTCTACTACGCCATGGAGCGGATCGAGGGGCCGACCCTCTTCCGCAAGGTCATGGCCGAGGGGCGGGCGACGGAGGCGCAGGCGCTGGCGCTCGTCGCCGGGCTGGCGAGCGCGCTCGAGGCCCTGCGCAGGAGCGACCTCGTCCACCGCGACGTCAAGCCGGGCAACGTGATCCTCCGCGGCGGCCGCTGGGACGCGCCGGTGCTGATCGACTTCGGCCTGGCCAAGCGCCCGTTCGACCGCGGGCTCACCGGCCCGGACATCTGGACCGGCACCCCGGGCTACATCCCGCCCGAGGTGATCCTCGGCCTGGGCCACGACCATCGCGGCGACCTGTTCTCGCTCGGGCTCGTGTGCCGCTTCGCCCTGCTCGGCGAGGAGCCGTTCCCGACCATGCGCGGGCTGCCGCTGCTCTATCACATGACGCGCGAGCAGGTCCCCGTGCCCGCCGGCGCGTCGCCGGAGCTGCGCGCGCTCCTCGACCAGCTCACCGCCCTCGAGCCGGCCGAGCGCCCGTCGACGGCGGCCGAGGTGGCCCGGCGCGTCGACGCGCTCGCCCGCCGCGTCACGCGCCCCAGGGCCGCCTGATCAGCGCCCCGCGCCCTCGCCCGCGAGGACGAGCCCGCGCGCGAGGTCCTCGGCCGCCACCTCGGTCAGCTGACCGGCGATGTGCGCCCAGTCCTCCTCGTCGAGGCAGCCGGGCGCGCGCAGGAAGCCGACGATGAAGAAGCCGCGCGTCGGTCCGGGGCCCAGGTCCGCGAACGAGGCCCGCGTGACGAGCTCGCGCTGGCCCTCGCCGCCGGGGCCTTCGTCGAGGTCGGTCACCCGCCAGGCGAGGCGCTGCACGACGCCGTAGTCTTCGCCCGGGATGAACCAGTTGAGCGGGTCGACGGCCGGGAAGATGAAGATCGACGACACGATCAGGGTCACGACCTTGAGCGCGTGGAGGCCGTTCTTCTCGAGCAGCTCGACCCGCGCCTCCTCGAGCACGGGCTCGAGCAGCCAGCGCGCCCCGCGGGCGCGCGCCGTCTCGCGCCAGACGTGGCGGACCTCGGGCGTGACGCCCAGGTCGGGGTCGAGCGTCGGGTCGTCGTCGGGCAGGAGGTGCACGCGCTCGAAGACGCCGCGCTCGGCGAGGAGGGTGGCGGCGCGGGCGCGCGCGGCGGCCAGGTCGGTCGCGGGGCGGTAGGGCAGGGTGAAGGGCGCCTGGAAGTCGGCGGCGCCGCACTCCCGGCAGGGAGGCACCGGGTCCGCCGGGAGGGCGGTGCGCTCCTCGCACGCGACGCACTCGACGGAGGAGAGGCCGCAGACGCGACCTGCCTCGGGCGGCACCGCGTCCCCCGCGCGGAGCCGAGGGCGGTCCGCGCTCGCCCGGTCCAACCTCACGAGCGGCGCGATCGCCAACGCCGGCCTGGGGTTCGCGTCCCGCAGGGGCGGCTCGAGCGGTGCCGGCTCGGGACCGGCGCAGCCGGCCAAGGCCGCGAACACGAGGCCGAACAGCACACGCCACGCAGCGGAGCCATGTGGCCCGAGCGAGCGATGGGGAGGGGCGGAGCGGGCCGGGGGCCTCAGCCCGGGCACTCGCGCCGATCGCCCCCCCCTCGCGAGCGCATCATTCATCGCAGGTCGTCACAGGCACGCGCTACACTCGGGTCGCGTTGTAGCGCGCCCCGGGGGCCGCTTCCAGCGCGGCGACGTCATCATGTAGGTGCCGTGACCGACCTCCTGCGCGACCTGACCCCCGCCCAGCGCGACGCCGTGACCCACGGCGACGGGCCGCTCCTCGTGCTGGCCGGCGCGGGCTCCGGCAAGACGCGCGTGATCACGCGGCGCGTGGCGCACCTGATCGAGGCGCGGGGCGTCGAGCCGCGGCGGATCCTGGCGATCACGTTCACCAACAAGGCCGCCGGCGAGATGGGCGAGCGGATCGCCGACCTCACGGGCGGCGCGCGCGTGCAGGTGTCGACCTTCCACGCCTTCTGCGCGCGGACGCTGCGCCGCTTCGCCCCGCGCGTCGGCTACCGCCCGGACTTCACGATCCTCGACGACGCCGACCAGCAGGCGGCCGCGCGCGAGGCGCTGGTCGAGACGGCCAACGACCCCAAGCTCTGGGGCGTGCCCAAGGTGCTCCACGCGATCGAGCGCCTCAAGGACCAGGTCGTCCTCCCCGAGGCGGCGCTGGCGGCCGCCTGCTCGCCCTTCGAGAAGGCGGTGGCCGAGGCCTACGGCTACTACCAGGAGCTCCTGCGCCAGAACAACGCGCTCGACTTCGGCGACCTGCTGGCGCGCACGGTCGAGCTGCTCGAGCTCGAGGACGTGCGGGCGGCGCTGCAGGCGCGCCACCAGCACGTGCTGATCGACGAGTACCAGGACACGAACCACGCGCAGTACCTGGTGGCGAAGCGGCTGGCCGAGGGGCGGCGGAACATCTGCGCCACGGGCGACCCGAACCAGGGGATCTACGGCTGGCGCGGGGCGGACATCACCAACATCCTGCGCTTCGAGGAGGACTACCCGGACGCCCGTGTCGTGAAGCTGGAGGAGAACTTCCGCTCGACGCGCATGATCCTCGACGCGGCCAACGGGCTGATCTCCTACAACCGCGAGCGCCGCGACACGACCCTGCGCCCGGGCGTCGAGACCGACGACGCGGGCGCCCCGCTCGAGGTGAAGGTCTGCCACGACGAGCAGGACGAGGCGCGGTTCGTCGCGCGGCGGGTCCAGCTGCGCGTCGCAGAGGGCACGCCGGCCGACGAGGTGGCCGTGTTCTACCGGGCCAACGCCCTGTCGCGCTCGGTCGAGGTGGCGCTCCTCGAGCGCGGCGTGCCGTTCGAGGTGGTGGGCGCGGTGCCCTTCTTCCAGCGCAAGGAGATCAAGGACCTCCTGGCCTACCTGCGCCTGGTGCTCAACCCGCGCGACGACCTGGCGCTGCAGCGCGTGGCCAACGTCCCGCCGCGGGGCCTGGGCAAGGCCACGCTCGGGCGGGTCAAGGCGGCCGCGCGCGTCGAGGGCACGTCGCTCGTGGACGCCGCCGAGCGCCTGGCCGCGACGGGCGAGCTGCGCGGGCGGCAGCGCGACGCGCTGCGCGAGCTGACGGCGTCCTTGCGGCGCCTGTCGGGCTACGCGGCGACGGAGGCGTCGGTCGCCGAGGTGCTGTCGACGATCATCGCCGAGACGCGCTACCGCGACTTCCTCGTGCGCGAGTACCCCGAGGACGGCGACGACCGGCTCATGAACCTCGAGAGCCTCGTCGGCGCGGCCCGCGAGTTCGACCTGCAGGCGGGCGTCGTGCCCGGGTCCTCGCCGCCGCTGCTCCCGGCGCAGGACGTCCCGGTGCTCGCGGAGGACGACGCCGACCTCCTGCCGCTCTTCGGCCGCCCTGTCGGCCAGCCGGGCCCGCCGGCGCCGGTCAGCGAGGAGGTCGCCCACGATCCGCTCGACGACGACGACGACCCCGCCCCGGCGCGCGGGCCGGCGGGCTTCCTCGAGCACGTGGCGCTCGTCTCGTCGCTCGAGGAGAAGGACGCCGGCGACGCCCGCCCGCGCGTGCAGCTCATGACCGTGCACGCGGCCAAGGGGCTCGAGTTCGACACGGTGTTCGTCACCGGGCTCGAGGAGGGTGTGTTCCCCAACAGCCGGGCGCTCGAGGACCCGAGCGGGCTCGAGGAGGAGCGGCGGCTGGCCTACGTGGCCGTGACCCGCGCGCGGCGGCGCCTCGTGCTCACGCGCGCCAACTGGCGCACGCGCCAGGGGCGCTCGGTGCCGCAGCGGCCGAGCCTGTTCCTGCTCGAGCTGCCGCAGGAGGTCTTCCCGGCGGGCGAATCGCCGCGCGACCTCGAGCTCTCGTTCCAGCTCGACGACGCCGTCGACCCGTCGTCGCTCCCCGGCCGCCGCGGCCCCTACGCGCGCGACCTCGACCGCGCGCGCCGGCGCCAGGCGCAGGACGACGACGACGACCTCGACCCTGACTTCGACCCCTCGTGGCTCGGCGACGACGAGCCGGGGCAGGCGCGCCGACGCCCGCGCGCGGGCGCCGACGACGACGCGCGCCGGCGGCTGGCCCGCGCGGCGGGCTTCGACGAGGACGACCCGACGGGCGACGACCCGCCCGCGGCCCGGCCGCGCCGGTTCGTCGGCGTGCCGTCGGCGCCGGCCCCGGCGAGGGTCGGGCCGGCCCGCACGGGGCCGCTGGGCGTGCGCGTGCCGGCCGCGCCGCCGCCGCGCGCGGGGACCGACGTGCAGTTCGCCGAGGGCGACAGGGTCGTCCACGAGCACTTCGGGCGCGGGCGGGTGATCGGCGCCCGCGGCACGGGGCCGGCGGCCCGGGTCAAGGTCGAGTTCCCCGGCGTGGGCGTGAAGGAGCTCGTGCTCCAGTACGCGCGCATGAGTAAGCTCGACCCGTGAGCCCGCGCGCCTGCCTCCTCGTCCTGGGCCTGGCCCTGGCGCTCTGCGCCGGGCCGCCGCCGGCGCGGGCGCACATCGTCGCCGTCGGCGTCGGCTCGCAGACCGAGTTCCGCCTCTCGCCGCGGCGCCTGCGCCTCCACTACAACATGGGCTTCTCCAGCGTCCTGGGGCTCGGCGAGCTCCGGCGCATGGACACCGACCGGAGCGGCTCGATCGACCGCGCCGAGCAGGAGGCCTACCTCGACCGGCTGGCGGCCGAGCTGCTCCCCAACCTGCACGTGACGCTCGACGGCGAGCGGCAGGAGCTCGCGCTCCTCGCCCGGCGCGGGCTCGGGATCCTGGGCCCGATCGAGCAGGTGGCCTTCGACACCTGGTTCGAGCTGGAGGTGCGCTGCGACCTCGGTCCCGGGCCGCACCGGCTCGTCTTCCGCGAGGGCAACTACGAGGGGCAGACCGCGGAGCAGCTCCTGTGGCTGCCGCTCGACCGCCTCGAGGACTTCGCGCGGCTCGAGACGACGCAGGCGAGCGCCCCCGGGCCGTCGCTCGACATGCAGGGCGCCCGGCGCCTCCTGGGCCGCGACCTGACGATCGAGTTCGAGTTCACGCCGGCGGCGCTCGAGCGCGACCGCGCGGCCGCCGCGATCGAGCCGTGGCTCGACGGCCTCGAGCGGAGCGTCGTCGCCCTGCGCGACGGGCTCGTCGAGGAGGTCGAGGCCGAGCTCGACGCGCTCGCCTTCCGGGGCGTGCAGTTCGGCCGGGGCGATCGGTCGTCGGGCGGCCTCGGCGCGGTCGCGCCCATGGTCGCCGGCATGGCCCAGGACCGGGTGGTCGACGTCGACTCGGGCGCGACCGTCCGCCGGCCCGACGGGCCCGCGGGGACGGGCACGGTCAGCGACGGCAGCGCCCTGCCCAGCGCGCCCGACGCGGCGCGCATGATCGACGCGCTCAACCGGCCCTTCTCCTGGGCGATCCTGGCCCTGTTCTTCGGCTGGGGCGCCGCCCACGCGCTCCTGCCCGGCCACGGCAAGACCATGGTCGCCGCCTACCTCCTCGGCACGCGCGGGCGGCTCTTCGACGCCCTGCGCCTGGGCGGGATCGTGACGTTCACGCACACGTTCGCCCTCTACACCGCCGGGCTGGCGCTGGTGTGGGTCGTCGAGCGCTACGGCAGCGCGCAGGGGCAGGCGTTCCACGAGAAGCTGGTGCGGCACGTCTCCTTGCTGTCGGGGCTGGGGCTGATCGCCTACGGCGCGTTCCTGGCGTGGACGAGGGCGCAGACGATCCGCGGGGCGGAGGGGGGTGGTCACGCGCACGGGCACGACCACGCGCACGGGCACGACCACGCGCACTCGCACGACCACGGGCACTCGCACGACCACGGGCACGGGCATGACCACGCGCACGGGCACGACCACGCGCACTCGCATGACCACGCGCACTCGCATGACCACGCGCACTCGCATGACCACGCGCACCCGCATGACCACGCGCACTCGCATGACCACGCGCACCCGCACGACCATGCGCACCCGCACGACCATGCGCACGATCACGCCGCGCACGTACACGCCCACGGGCACTCGCATGACCACGCGCACCCGCACGACCATGCGCACGATCACGCCGCGCACGGGCACGACCACGCGCACGGACACGACCACGCGCACTCACACGACCACGCGCACTCGCATGACCACGCGCACTCGCATGACCACGCGCACTCCCATGACAACGCGCACTCCCATGACCACGCGCACTCCCATGACCACGCGCACTCCCATGGCCACGAGCACTCCCATGACCATGGGCACGGGCACCATCACCACGGCGCTCTGACCGACGAGGAGCACGCTCGCCTGCACGCGGCCGAGGCGGCGCAGGTCACGTCGTGGCGCGACCTGCTCGTGCTCGGCGTCACGGGCGGGATCGTCCCCTGCCCGGCCGGCGTGACGCTCGTCCTCTACTCGCTGACCTTCAAGAGCGACAACACCCAGAAGGCCTTCGTCTACCTGAGCTCCTTCAGCCTGGGCCTCGGCTCGGTCCTGGTCGCGATCGCCACGTTCATGGTCCTGAGCAAGAGCTACCTGCTCAGGGGCGAGGAGGCGCGGCTGGCCCGCTCGCGCGTCTTCCTGTGGCTGCCCGTGGCCACGGCGGGCCTGATCGCCCTCGTCGGCCTGAGCGTCTGCTGGGACGCCTTCGACCCCGGCTATGCCCGGCTCAAGGCGGCCCTGGGCTGGTGAGCGGCCCATGGAGCGGCTCAGGTTCAGCTGGAGTCCCCCGGTCGGCGACCGACGCCACCACCTCACCGAGGAGGACGTCCGCTTCGTCCTGTCGCGGCTCCCCGAGGAGGTCACGGCGCGGCTGCGCGCGGTCCACTTCAACGACGGGGGCATGCGCTTACTCGGCTACGTCAACCGCGGGCGCAGGGAGATCGCCATCTGCGCCCTCCCGCCGCGCATGAGCCTGACCCGGAAGTTCGCCGACCGCGACCGACGAGGGTCGCCGCGGCGCTTCGGCGCGGTGCGGGGGGCGCAGTGGCCGCTCCTGGCCGTCCGGCGCTACCTGCTCTACTCGACCCTGCTGCACGAGCTCGGGCACCTGCAGGTCGTGCGGCCGCGCGCCCGGAGCCAGCGTCTGCGGTTCGCGCGGGAGCCGAGGGCCCAGTCGTTCGCCGACGCCTGGCGCGAGCGGCTCTGGTCGGCGGCGTCGGGCCACCCGGACCCCGTCCACGACCCGCCGGGCGCGGCCGAGCTCGAGCTCGTCGAGCGCGTCCTCCGGCTCCCGCTCCGCGGCGAGGACCGCCTCCGGCTCGCGGACCTGCTCGACTTCCACTTCTGGCGCATCGCCCAGGGGACGACGTCCGAACTCGAGGAGGTCGTGACCGAGCTCGCGTCGGCGCGCGTCGCAGACGTCGTCCGGGGCCGGTCGGCGGGTCGCCGACCGTAGCGTCGCCGGCGGGTCGCCGTCGTCGGCGAGGACGCCGAGGCGCTGGATGACGTGAGCAGGATCGCGCGTGTCGGCGGTCGTCGACGCGGGCGCGGTCCGGATCCCGTGAGCAGGGTCGTGCGGGTCGGCGCGGGCCGGCGGTCGTCGACGAGGAGGCCGAAGGGCGGATCCCGTGAGCAGCGCGCGCCGATCGATCGCCGCCGGTCGCGAGCCGTCGGCGCGGAGGTCGAAGGCGAGATCCCGTGAGCAGCGTCGCGCGCGTGGGCGGGGGCCGGCGGTCGTCGACGAGGAGGCCGAAGGGCGGATCCCGTGACAGCGCGCGCCGATCGCCGCCGGTCGCGAGCCGTCGCCGCCGAGGGTCGAAGGCCGGTTCCCTTGGCAGCGTCGCGCGGGTCGAAGCGGGTCGGCGGTCGTCGACGCGGAGGTCGAAGGGTCCGGCCCCGTGAGCAGCATCACCGTCACAGGGATCGGCGCGGGCCGGTTCGGGCATGGCCTCGGTGTCCTCCCGGAGGCTACGCCGAGCGGGCGTCAGGCTCGGCCTGCTCGCCCCCACGTCCGATCAGCCCGTCGCCGACGATCCGCAACGCCTCCGCCGTGAGCGCCTCGACCGTGCGCTCGTCGCCGCGCGCGGCGAGCCGCTCGCCGGCGCGGCGCACGAGCTCGCGGGCCTCGGTCTTCGTGCACTGGAGACCGACGAGCGCCAGCGCGGCCACGCGCGCCGGCTCGTCGTCCCGCGCGGGCGGCGTGCTCACGGGCGCGGCCGGCGCGGGCCCGCCCGTGAGCTCCGTCCCGTCGGCGAGGAAGAAGCGGAAGCCGACGCGCGCGTCGCCGCGGATCTCGAGGAAGCCCACGTGGCGGTCGGGGTGATGGCGATCGCAGAGGAGACACATTCGGTCCGGATCGTGGCCGACGACCGCGCGCCCGGGCTCGTGGTGCACGTGGAGGCTCCCCCGCCGGCCGCAGCCCGGGACCTTGCACACGCCACGGTCGCGGTCGTAGACGAGGCGCCGGATCCGCTGCGGGATCGTCCTCGTCACCTCCCCCGTCCCCGCGCGCAGGTCGTGCACCTCGGCGTCGCGCGTCGCCGCCGCTTCGGACGCCGGCGACAGCGGCACCGGCCCGTCGCGCCCCTGGAGCGTCGCCGGCGCGCCGCACTCGCACTTGTGGAGCACGATCCGGTAGGCCGGCCCCGCGCGGCCTCCTCGCCGGGCCACGTCCTCGGCGTAGCCCCGGCACACGACCTCGAGCGCCTCCTCGTCGGTGAGCGGCCGGTCGCTGTTCTGGCGCGCCAGGCGCAGGGCCTCCTCGAGCCAGACCGCCTGCTCCTTCGTCTGCTTGACCGTCCGGCGCACGGGCGCCGGCTCGCCCTTCGCCTCGGCGACGAGCACCTCGAGCTGGCGGCTCGTGCGCGTCTGCGCCCGCTCGAGCCAGACCGCCTCGGTCTCCGCCGTCGCGACCCGCGCGACCGTGCGCGCCTTCGTCCACGCGACCTCGCCCTCGCGGAAGGCGACGCGCAGCCGGGGCAGGCGCTCGAGCTCGCGCGCGAGCGCGATCAGCTCGCGGGCCTTGCGGTCCGACGAGACGAAGCCGCGCGCGACGGCGTACTGCCCGATCCGCGCGTGGCCGAGCGACCGGTGCACCTCGCACCGCTCGGCGTGCGAGAGCAGGTAGGCCAGCTCGGCCGTGGCCTTCCGCTCGCGGCGGGCCACGAGGTCGAGCTGGGCGTCGATCCGCCGCGCCTCGTCGAGCCGCGCCTGGAGCTCGGCCTCGGGGAGCGGCTGGGACGAGGCGGAGCCTCGGCGCGAGGTCGTCTTCACGGGGCCTCCTGTGAGCTGGCTGGGGTGGTTCGAGGGAGTGGGCGGCGGCGTCCGGCCGATCGGCCTGGCGCGCCACGCCAACACCCGAGAATACCGCGGCCTGCGTCGCGTTGCGAGTTTCAAATGTGTGCATTATGTGGCTCGTTGCCGCGGGTCGTGCGCCACGGACTCGTTGCGCCCTGCTCGGCCTCGGAGCTGGCCGTCGAGGCCGCGACCGCCGTGGTGGACGGGCCCTCGTGCTCACGAACACCCGCCAGCCCCGGCGTCGTCGAGAACCGCCGGCGCTCCTCCCCCGTGACCCTGCTCACGGGCACGAGCCGCCCCAGTCTTCGTCGACGAACGGCCACCCGCGCGACCTTGCTCGCGGGCACGAGCCTGCCCCCGCCTTCGTCGACGAACCGCCGGGCGACGTCCACCCACGAGGCCGCGCTCGCGGGCACGACCCTGCCCCGGCCTCCGGTCGACGACCCGTCGCCGACGTCCACCCCGAGGCCATCTCACGGGCAACTCACGGTCGACCGGAGACCGCGCTTGCCCCGCCATCGCCCCCGTCCCATGCTCGCGTCGTGGTTCCGCCCGCGAACGACGACGCCGAGCGACGTGTCCGGCCGCCGACCTGGCGCGATGCGCTCGTGGCCGTGGTGTGCGCCGCCCTGGTGACGATCGTCGCGCTCCCCGCATGCCGAGCGGCCTCGGCGCAGGTCGCGCTGGACCTCCTCTCCCCCGGCCCCCACCTCGTGCCGCCCGGGCTCCGCCTCGCCGCGGGGCTCGCCGCGCCGGTCGCCCTCCTCGCGCTCGCGCGGCGCCTCCGCCGGACGGACGACGCGCTCTCGCCAGCGGAGCGGCACGCGGCGCACGCAGCCGCCGTGCTCTGGGCGGCGCTCGCCGGGACCCTGGTCTCGCGCCCGAACGCGGAGCTCGTCGTGCTGGCCGCCGGCGGCCTCGCGAGCGTCGCGCTCGGCCCCCTCACGCTCGCGCGGACCCGTCCGCGCGGGCTGTGGCTCGGCGCCCTCGCGGCGCTGCGGGCAGCCGGCTATACCGCGGCGGGCGGCCTCGCCGTGCTCCTCGGGCTCGTCCTCCTGCCGACCGCGCTCTTCGAGCTCACGCCGTCGCGCGCGGCGCGGGGCTGGCACCAGGCGTGGTTCGACCTCGTGGTCCCCACGGTCGCCGTCGGCCTCGCCGCGGTGAGCATCTTCGTCGCCGCGGGGGACGTCGACGAGCGGCCCCCGTGAGCCCGCCGCGGCTCACCCCGCCCCGAGCAGCGCGTCCAGGCGCCGCACGACCTCGTCGGCGCTCGCCGGGCGGTCCTCCGGCCGCTTCGCCAGGAGCGCCATCACCAGCGCGGCGACCGGCTCGCTCACCGCGGCGTTGCGGGCCCGCGGGTCGGGGACCGGCTCGGTGACGTGCGCCATCATCAGCGCGAGGGCGTCGCGGCCGTCGAACGGCGGGCCCTCCGTCAGCGCCTGGAAGAGCGTCGCCCCGAGGCCGTAGAGGTCCGCGCGCGCGTCGACCGCGTCGCCCTGCGCCTGCTCGGGCGCCATCGTCTGCGGCGAGCCGTAGATCGCGCCGGGGATCGGCGCCTGACGGCTCGTCTCGCAGGCGAGGCCGAGGTCGGTCAGCTTCGCCGCGCCGTCGGCGGCCATGAGCACGTTCTGCGGCTTGACGTCGCGGTGCACGAGGCCGGCCGCGTGCAGGGCCGACAGGGCGGCGGCGACGTCGCGCGCCACCCGGAGCGCCGCCCGCTCGGGCAGCGCGCCCTCGTCGCGGACGCGCTCGGCGAGCGTGCGCCCCGGGACCAGCTCCATGACGTAGAAGATCCGCCGGTGGACGCGCCCGACCTCGAACAGCTCGATCACGTTCGGGTGGCGGACGCGCGCGAGCTGGCGGGCCTCCTCGATCAGGCCGTCCGGCGACTGCGCGGCCACGTGCTCGGGGCGGAAGAGCTTGATCGCCACCTCGCGCCCGATCATGGCGTGCCGGGCGCGCAGGACGATGCTCGTCACCCCGTAGCCGAGCACGTCCAGGACGTCGTAGCCGGGGATCGTCAGCCGCTCTCGGCGCGCCTCCTCGACGCGCGCGCGCCCGGCCCGGACGTCGGCCTGCTGCAGGACGCCCCGCTCCCGCAGCACCCGATCGAGCGAGGGCCCCTCCGGGCGCCGCTCCTGCTCCTCCAGGGCGCGCTCGAGCTCGGGCACGAGCACCAGGCCGTCGCGCAGGGCCACCGCCGCGAACAGGACGTCGTGGCGGCGACGCGCGCGGGCCGCCTCCTCCTCGTCCTCCTCAGGGACGTCGAGCGCCTGGGCGAGGCGCCCGGTCGGGGTCCCCACGCGCTCGCCCCCGTCCTCCTCCTCGTCGTCCTCTCGCCCCCCCGCCTGCGCCGCGCGCGCGCGCTGGAGGGCCGAGTGCACGGCGCGCACGGTGCGCGTGTCCACGACCTCCCGCTCGACGAGGATCGCCTCGACCGGCCGGGTGAAGCCCTCCTCGCGCGCGACCCGCATGGCGTCCTCGAGCGCCGCCGGCTCGACCAGGCCGTTGCGGCCGGCGACGCGGGCGAACGCCTTCGACTGCCGCGCCCGCAGGTTGACCTGCTGCAGGCGCAGGATCAGGTCCACCTGCCCCTCGGCGAGCACCCCCTCGGCGACGAGGATCCGCCCCAGCGGGCGGTCGAGCCCGAGCGCCCGCAGCTCCTCCTGGAAGCGCAGGGCGCGCCGCAGGTCGGCCTCGCTGACCAGCCCCTTCTTCAGGGCGATCCGGCCGAACAGTCCCCCCGTCCCCTCGGTCGAACCCACGGCGCGCATGGTGGTCGCGGCGCCCGCGCCGAGCAAGGGGGCGCCCCCGGGTATCCTGGAGGGCGAGGACCCGGGGGGCCGCGGAGGCGCCGGTGGCGGCCGGGCTGAAGCACGTCCCCCTCATCGAGCTGCGCACGCGGCTCCGCCAGAGCTTCTGGTTCGTCCCCAGCCTCATGCTCGCGGCGACCGTCGCCCTGGCCGCCCTCACCCTCTGGATCGACTGGAACTACGACGTCGGCGACGTGAAGGGGAGCGCCTTCGCGTGGATCCAGCTCGGCGGCGCCGAGGGGGCGCGCGCCATGCTCACGTCGGTGGCCACGTCGATCATGACGGTCGTCGGCGTGATCTTCAGCGTCACGATCGCCGTGCTCACCCTGACGACGTCGCAGTTCGGACCGCGGCTCCTGCGGGCGTTCATCGCCGACCGCGCCAACCAGGCCGTCCTCGGCGCGTTCCTCTCCACCTTCCTCTACTGCCTGATCATCTCGCTCACGATCGGCGACGGCGACGAGGACCCGCTGCCCCGGCTCTCGATCCTCGTGGGCGCCGGCCTGGCCGCCATCTCGGTGATGGTGTTCGTGTTCTTCGTGCACCACGTGGCGCGGTCGATCCAGGCCGACGAGGTCGTGGACGTCGCCGCCCGCGAGCTCGACGAGGTGATCGAGGCCGTCTACGCCCCCGCGGGCGAGGGGCCGCGCGAGGCGTTCGCCCGCCTGCCGGACTGGTTCGCGGACGACGCGCGCGCCGTCCGCGCCCGGACCGGCGGCTACGTGACCTCGATCGACCTCGACCACCTCGTCCACGTCGCGCGCGAGCGCGACCTGGTGCTCGAGGTCGTCCGCCTCCCCGGCTGGTTCGTGACCGCGGGCGACGCCCTGCTCCGCGCGGGCCCGACCGCCCGCGTCGACGAGGGGACGGTCGAGCGGCTGCGGCGCGGCTTCTACCTCGGGGAGGCGCGCACCGCCGAGCAGGACCTCGAGTTCGCGCTCCAGCAGCTGGTCGAGATCGCGCTGCGCGCCATGAGCACCGGGATCAACGACCCCTTCACGGCCGTGCGCTGCGTCGACCGCCTCGAGGCCGGCCTGCGCCGCCTGTGCGGGCGGGTCCCCCCGCCGGCGGCCCGCCACGACGGCGACGGGGCGCTCCGCCTCGTCATGCCGTGGCTCGAGCTGCCGCGCGCGATCGTCACGGTGTTCGAGCCCCTGCGCATCGTCGCGCCGGGCGCGCCGCAGCTCATGCGCCGGCTGCTCGAGGCCCTCCGCGCCGTCGCGCGCGAGGCGCCGAGCGAGCGGGCCGTGGCGGCGCTGCGGCACCAGCTCGAGGGGCTCCGGGCGGTCAATGGGCAGTTCGACGACACGACCGCCGCGGACGTCCGTCGCCTCGCCGACGACGTGGCCGCCGACCTCGAGGCCGTCGGCGCCCGGCTCGGGCGCGCGCTCGCCCGCCGCTGACCCGCGCTGGACGCGGCCGCCCGAGAGGGCGATGCTCGGCCCCATGGCGCGACGCGAGGTGCCGAAGGTGACGGCGGCCGGCCGGCGGCGCGTCCTGGCCGCCCTCGAGCGTCACGGCCTCCTGCTCGTGCAGGGCCAGGCCGAGGCGCCGAGCGTCGCCGACCTGCACGCCGGGGCGCCGGTGACCGTCCGGGGCTACGCCTACGACTACGTGCCCGCGTGGCTCCTGCGCGAGGAGCTCGCCGCGCGGGACGACGTCGCGCTGGTCAAGCTCGTGCGCGGACGGAGCACGCTCGTCCATGCGCGCCACTGGCCGGCGCTCGAGGCGCTCGCGCGGGCCGCCCGCGTGGCCGTCCTGGGCGGCCGGGCGCGGACCGGCCGCCGCGAGCTGCTCGCGGCCATCGAGGCCCACCCCGGCGCGTCGGGGGAGGCGCTCAAGGCGGCGCTCGACCTGCCCGCGGCCGAGTTCCAGCGGCGCAAGAACGACCTCGCGTCGTGGCTGTGCGTGGACGGGCGCGACCAGGAGGAAGACGCCGAGCACCACACGCACGACCAGGCCTGGTATCCCTGGGCCGAGGGGAAGGTGGGCCGCGCCCTGCGCGGGGCGCCGCTCCCGACGCCGGACGAGGCCGCCGCGGCCCTGCTCGCCGCGCTCCGCCCCGCCGCCGGCGCACGTCCCCCACGAGCCGCCACCCTCCTGCCGGCGCTCGGCGTCTGCGCGGCCGGATGAGCGCCGCTACACTCCGTGGGTGCCCGAGCCCACGGAGGACCCGGCCCTCGCCGACGCGACCCGCTGGGACGCGAGCCCGCCGCCCGCCCCCTCGCGCGTCGGCCAGGCGACCGGCGAGACGACGCGCCTCGACGCGCCCCTCCCTCGGACCATCGCCGACGAGCCGTCCCCGCCCAGGCCGCCGCCCGAGACGACCCGCTGGGACCGCGCGGGCGCGGCGCCCCCGCCCGCCCCGCCGGCGGGCGATCCGGACCGCACCTACTGGGAGGCGGAGGCGCCGGCCCCGTCGCCCCCGACCTTCGAGCTGCTGGCCGAGCTCGGCCGCGGCGGCATGGGGGTCGTCCACCGCGCGCGCGAGACGGCGACCGGGCGCGAGGTCGCGCTGAAGCTCGTGACCGTCGACGTCGGCGTGGCGCGGGAGCGCCTCCTGCGCGAGGGGCAGGTCACCGCGGCGCTGAACCACCCGAACATCCTGCGCGTCCTCGGCGCGGGCGAGCTCGGCGGCGCCCCCTACCTCGTCTACGAGCTGGTCGAGGGCTGCCGCACCCTGGACGAGGTCCTGCCGGGCCTGCCGCTCGCGGCCCGGGCGCGCCACGTGCGCGACGCGGCGCGCGCGCTCGGCCACGCGCACGCGCAGGGCTTCGTGCACCGCGACGTCAAGCCGGCGAACCTCCTCGTCGACGGCGCCGGCCAGCTCAAGGTGGCCGACTTCGGCCTCGCCGCCGGCGTGGAGCTCGAGCGGCTGACCGCCAGCGGCCTGCAGGTGGGCACGCCCTCCTACATGGCGCCGGAGCAGGTCGACGCCCGGCGCGAGGACGTCGGCCCCTGGACCGACGTGTGGGCGCTCGGGGTCGTGCTCTACGAGGCGCTCACGGGCGAGCGGCCGTTCAAGGCGCCCAGCTTCCCGGCCCTGTGCCGCGCGATCCTCGACACCCGGCCGGCGCCGCCGCGGCGGCTCGCGCCCGCTGCGCCCGAGGCGCTCGAGGCGGTCTGCCTGCGCGCGCTCGAGCCGCGCCCGGCCGACCGCTACCCCGACGGCGAGGCGCTGGCGCGCGACCTCGACCGGGCCCTCGAGGGCGGCGCCGCCCCGGGCCCTCGCCGCCCGGCGCGCGCCGCGCGTGGCGCCGCGCGGCCCTGGCGCTCCTGTGCCTGGCCGCGCTCGCGGCCGCGGCGCACCTCCACGCCCGGGCGCGCGAGCGGCGCGGCGGCCGCCGCCGTGGACGAGGCGCGGCAGGCCCTGCGCGCCGCGCGGCGCGCCGGCGGCACGGGCCTCGACGACCTGCTCGCCGCCGCCGGCGCCCACCGCGCCGCGGAGGCCGCGCTCGACGCCCTCCCGCCGGCGCGCGCGGCCCTGCTGCTCGAGGAGCCCGGCGCGCTCGAGCGCCGCCCGGTCGTGCTCGGGCTGGCCGTGCCCGCGCTGCTGGCGGCCGGGCGGCACGACGAGGCCGTCGTCCACGCGCGCGAGCTCGCGCGCGTGGCGCCGTCGCCGCAGGCGCGGGGTGGCCTGCGCGCGCTCGTCGCCGCGCCGGCGGAGCGGGCGGCGGCGCACCGCCTGGCGCTCGAGCTGAGCGCGGGCGCCGACCCGCAGGCGCGGCTGGAGGCGGCGGAGGCGCTCCTGGCCCTCCAGCGCCCGGCCGAGGCGGCGCGTGCGCTGGCGGGGAGCCCTCCGGCCGGAGCCTGCTCGTGCGCGCGCGCGCCTCGCGGCCGGCGACCTCGACGGCGCGGCGGCCGACGCGGCCGCGGCCGACGACGCCGACCCGGCCGAGCGCGCCGCGCCTCGGCCGGGCGCTCGCCGCCGCCGGCCGGGCCGAGGAGGCGCTCGCCGCGCCGCCGCGGCGGCGCGCGCCGGGGCGGCCGCTGGGAGTGGCACGCCGCCCGCGGCGTGGCGCTCGCGGCGGCCGGCCGCCCCGGGAGGCCCGCGCCGACCTCGAGGACGCGCGGGCCATCGCCGGCCGGGCCGCGCAGCGCGATGCGGCCGCCGCCGTGCGCGTCGACCTGGCGCGGCTCCACCTGCGGCGCGGGCGCGCCGCCGAGGCGCTGGCCGCCCTCGACGGGCTCGCGGACCCCGCCGCGCGGCTCGACGCGGCCGTCACCCGCTGGTGCGCGGGCGCGCCGGACGCGGCCGTGCGACCCGCGCTCGAGGCCCTGGGCGCGGCCGACCTCGAGCTGGCGGCCCCCCCGGCCGTCGCCGCCGCCGCCCGGCGCTGGCGCGCGTGGGTGGCCCTCGCCGCCGGCGACGCCGCGGCGGCCCTGGCGGCGCTCGAGGAGCGCCCCGAGGTGGAGGACGACGCCCCCGAGCGCCGCTGGCTGCTCGCCGCGGCGCGCCCGGGCGCGATGCGCCCGCACGAGGTCGGCGCGGTGCGCACGCGCGAGGAGGCGGCCGCCCCGCCCTTCGTCGCGTCGCCAGGCCCGCTCGATGGCCCGGCGCCGCCGGCGCTCCCGGCGCCCTCGACCGAGCCCACGCGCCCCGGGGCCCTGGTCGCGGCGCTCCACCGTCAGGCGCGGCTGCTCCTCCCGGCGGCGGCCGCCGACGCGGCCGCCCGCGAGCGGTGCGCGCGGCTCCTCGGGCGCGTCGTCGCGCTCGACCCCGACCACGCCGCCGCCGCGGCCGACCTGGCCTGGGCCGCGGGCGACCTCCGGCAGGCCGACCGCGCCGTCGCGCGCTGGCCCGGGCGGCCGGAGGTCCGGGCGGCGCGGCTCCGGCTGCGCCTCGAGGTCGACGCGCCGGCCGCCCTCGCCGACGACCTGCCCCTCGGGCTCCACGCCCCGGGGCTGGACGAGTCGGACCTCCTCACGCCGCTCGTCGACGCGCTCGTCCGGCGCGGTGAGCACGCCCTCGCCTGGGACCTCCTCGCGCCCTGGCTCGACGCGCCCGGGACGCGGCTGGCGCTGGTCGGGCGCGCGCTCGAGGTGGCGCGCGGGCTCGATGACCCCGCGCGCTTCGCGCGCGCTGGCGCGCGGCGCGACGCGGTCGAGGACGCCCTGCGCCGGCGCGCGACGCTGCAGCACCAGGCCTGGAAGCAGAGCGACCTGCCGGCGATCGACGGCGCGCCGTTCTTCGACGTCCCGCGCGACGCGACCTTCCACAAGTTCCGCATGGAGACCGCGACCCACCTCAACCGCCCCGTCGAGTCGCTGCTCAGCTTCGGCCGCTTCCTCCTCGCGCGCGAGCCGACCTCGCCGGCGGTGTTCCTGGCGCGGGCGCACTCCTACGGCTGGAACCCGCAGGAGCGCAGCGCGGTCGTCCGCGCGGGCCTCGCCGAGGCGCTCGCGGCCGACCCGGAGAGCCCCGTCGCCTGGCTCGCGCTCGCCGCGCACCTGGCCAGCGCGCGCTACCGCCTCGGCCCCGGCGAGGCCGAGTGGGACGTGCGCCACGAGCTCTCCGACCGGGCGGCGGACCTCGCGCTCGAGGCGGCGGCCCGCGCCCCCACCCGCGCCGGGCCGCTGCTCCTGGCGGCCTTCTGCCTCATGGACGCGGGCGACCTCGTCGAGGCGGAGGAGCGGCTGTCCCTCGCGGAGGCGGCCGAGCGCCGCCCGTCCGACACGGCCGCGTTCCTCCGCGCGCGCCTGGCCGCGCTCGCGGGCGACGCCGCCGGCGCGGCCGCGCACCTCGCGCGCGTGGGCAAGGACCCGCAGACCTACGAGTCGCTCTACCGGTTCAAGTCGGACCCGGCGTTCGCGCGCGTCCGGCAGGCGCGCGAGTTCGCGCTGCCGCCCGGGTGGCTGGACGACTAGGGCCTGTCCTCGAACCCGTCTTGGCAGGCGGCCGAGCCGCGTCCGAGCACACCTCACCGCGCCTTCGCAGCGAGAGCGTCAGGCGAGCCACCCCACGCGGCGCTGCCGCGGCCACGGACGGAAGAAGATTCGGTCGCGAGGGTCTCTTCCGGGGGACTCATCCGCCAGCACGACTTACGCGCAATCTCCGAAGCAGGCCGAGGAGGGCGAGCCTGAGCGGCCGGTGTGTCGCGCGAAGCGCGACACACCGGCGGACGGCAGCGCCCGCCATCTTCCGCCGCAGCCGCGATCACACTAGTGGTCCGTCAGAGGCGAGTCCATCGGCTCGCCTCTGACGGACCACTCCGGGCCCGAAGGGCCCGGCGCGAGCGGGCGCAGGCGCGGCTTCGCCGCGCCGAGCACCGCGAAGCGAAGGCGAGGGAGGACCCGCGCAGCGGGTCCTCCCAGCTCGCCGACTCCGAGTCGACAGTCGGGCTCGAGCCGATAGGATCGAGCCTGACAGAGGAGGACTAGGGCCTGTCCTCGAACCCGTCCTGGCAGACGGCCGAGCCGCCTCCGAACACACCTCACCGCGCCTTCGCAGCAGGAGCCTCAGGCGAGGCCGAGGAGGGCGAGGCGATGCGGCGCGAAGGCGAGGGAAGGCGGCCTCCTGGCCGCCGACCGAGCCTGAGCGGTCGGGGCCGACGAAGTCGGCCTCGACGCACCGCAGCGCCCGCCATCCTCGGCCGCAGCCGCGATCACACTAATCCGGGGGCCAGCCGGCCGGCAGCGCGAAGCGCGCGTCGTCGCGGACGCGCGTGAAGGCCGGGTCGGCCGAGAAGCGGTAGACCGAGTCGCGGGTGCGGGGGTCGGCGTTCAGCTCGCGCAGCGCCGCGGCGGCCGCCGCCGCGTCGCCCCGGGCCGCGGCGAGGCGCGCGCGCAGGAAGGCGACCAGGTCCGTCCGCCGCCCCTCGGCGGCCTCGGCGACATCGAGCGCGGCGCGCGCCTCGACCAGGTGGCCGGCGTCGATCAGGCAGGAGGCGAGCAGGAGCGAGGGGCCGGGCCGGGCGTCCGCGTCCAGGGCGGCGGCGTGGGCGGCCTGGGCGGCCGCGGCCTGGGCGAGGGCGGCGCGCTCGTCGGCGTCGACCTCCGCGCGATGCGCCGCGCTCGACAGGTAGGCGGCCAGCGCCAGGCGCGGCGCCGGGTCGAGCGGCGCCTCGCGGGCGGCGGCGGCGAGGTCCTCCTCGACGACCTCGCGCCGCTGGAGCGGGTTGAACCCGTACGAGTGCGCCACCATGAGGAACGGCGCCGGCGCCGGCGGCGGGGCGTCCGGGGACGCCACCAGGAGGTACCGACCGAAGCTCACGAGCGCGTCGCGGGGGACGCTGGCCTGGAGCGCGAGCTCGGCCCGGAACGCCCAGTACTCGCCGTCCCGCGGCAGGTCCCGCCACCGGCGCTCGAGGCCCGCGAGGTCGCCCGCCGCCCAGACCTCGTGCCGCAGGGCGGCGGCGACCGCGCGCGCGGCCTCCATCGCCTCGATCCGCCGCCGCACCTGCTCCGCGCCCACGGCGTCACGGCGCCCCGTCGCGACCTGCAGGGCGACGTCGAGGAGCCGCGGGGGCGGCGAGTCGGCGTCGACGACGGGCGCGACGACCGCCCAGGCGCCGGCCAGGTCGCCCTGCCCCGCGCGCAGCACGGCCAGGACCCCCCGCGGGTGCTCCTGGTCCGGGTCGGCCGCGTGGAGGGCGGCGGCGTCCTCGAGCAGGTCCTCGTGCTCGCCGCGCGCGAACCGCGCGGCGAACCGCTGCCAGCGCACGGCCGTGACCCCGGGCCAGCGCTCGATCGCCCGGGCGGCCGCCGGGCGGTCGTCCAGGAGGCGGGCGGCGACGGCGTGCGCCAGCGCGTGGTCGGGGTCGAGGGCCGCGGCGCGCGTCAGCGCCCGGGCGGCGCGCCGCCGGGCCGCCTCGTCGCGCTCGCAGGCCGCCACGAGGAGGCGGCCCTGCCGGTAGAGGGCCGCCACCAGCGCCGCCGCGCCCGTGGGGGCCGTCGAGGGCGTGGGCAGCGCGCGGCGCGCCGCGGCGACGCGCACGACGACCGCCTGTCCGTCGGCGGCGGCGACCTCGGCCTCGAGCGCGTGGCGCGGGAGGAGGCGGCGCTCGAGGTCGGCGCGGCGGCGACCGCCAGGCGCGGCAGGGCGGCCCGCGCGTCGTCGCGGCGGCCGAGGTCCAGGAGCGCGCCGGCGCGCAGGGCGGCGAGGTCCGGTCGCGCTCGGCCGCGCCCTCGGGCCGCGTCGTCGGCCTCGGGCAGCGCGAGCGCGGCCGCGGGCCCTCGGCCCGCCGGTCGCCGCGGCCGCGAGCCACAGCCCTCGGGGTCGCGGTGCGCGCGGTCGACGTGTGCGGGCGGGCGTCCTCGCCGCGGGCGAGCGCGAGCCAGCGCGCCAGCGGCGCGCTGCCGCGCGGGCCACGGCGGGCGTGGCCTCGAAGGCGCGGGCGGCCGCCTCGACGGCGTCGAGGGCGTCCGCGAGCGCCTCGTCCTCGCCGCCGCCGCACCAGCGCGCGACGGCCGCGTCGAGGGGGCGGCCGCGCCGGGGGCGCGCTCGAGGTCGGCCAGCGCCTCGGCCTGGCGCCCGCGCCGGAGGTGGAGGCGCCCGCGCTCGGCGAGGACGTCCGGGTCGTCGCCCGCGTCGTGGGCGGCGGCGAAGGCGGCGGCGGAGGCCGCGGGCGCCTGGCCGCCTCCAGGCGCGGCGCCGCGCGCGGCGTGCCAGGCGGCGCGCGCCGGACCCTCGCGCGCGACGTCGTCGAGCGCGGCGAGCGCGCCGGCCGCGTCGTCGGCGGCGAGGCGCGCATGCGCGAGGACGACCGCCCGCCCGACGTCGTCCGCCCCGGGCGCCGCCTGCGCGTCCGCGGCGGCGTCGGCGGCCGCGCCCGCGGCCAGGCGCGCCCGCGCGCGCAACAAGACGAGGTCGGGCCGGTCCGCCCCGGCCAGCGCGTCGGCGGCGTCGATCGGGCGGTGCAGCGCCAGCAGCGCCTCGGCGCAGGCGCGGAGGACGTCGGGGTCGCGCGCGGCCGCGGCGGCGGTCGTCGCCAGGCGATGGGCCTCTTCGCGATGCGCCGGCGTCGCCCGGAGCGCCGCCAGGAGCCCGGCGTGGGCGGGGCCGGTCGGGGCGAGCGCCAGCCACTCGCGCGCCGGCAGGGCCGCCTCGGCGGCCCGGCCGGCGGCGAGGAGGGCCGGCACCAGCCGCGCCAGCACGCGCACCCGCCGCTCGTCGGCGCCCGCCTCGCCGCGCAAGGCCTCGGCCTGGTCCGGCGGGAGGCGCTCGAGGGCCGCGACCGCCGCCCGGTGGGCCGCGGCCGCCGCGAGCAGGCCTCGAGGTCGGCGCCCGGCGTGCGGCCCGCGGCCGTCAGCGCCGCGCGCGCCGCGGCCACCTGCTCGGCGGTGGCGAGGCGCGCCTGGACGGCCACCGCCGCCCAGGCGCCGAGGCCGGCGAGCGCGAGCGCCGCCGCGACGACCGGCGTCCGCCGGCGCCGCCTGGACCGTGGCGCGCTCCGCCGGGGGCGGGGCGGCGTGGGCGGGCGGCGCCGCCCGCGCGGCCCGCGGCGGGATGGGCGCGGCCGGGCGCGCGCCCGCCAGGGACATGCGCGTCACGTCGTCGTCGGCCGTCGGGAGGGGGATGACCTCCGGCCAGCGGTCGGTCGTCACCGACTCGCGCGCCGGGGGCGAGGGCCGGTCGGGCTCCCAGCGCGTGCGGTCGTCGTCGGCCCGGGCCGGCGCCGCCGGCGCAGCGGCGCCCTGGCCCCAGAACGTGACCTCGGCGGCGCCGGGCGGCGTCGCCGCGGGCCCCGGGGCGCCCGTCCAGCAGGTGGCGTCGGGCGCCGGCGCGGCCGGCGCGGCGCCCGGACCGCCGCCGGGCGCCTGGGTCCAGTGCGTGGCGTCCGCGGACGCGGGCGGCGCGGACGGCGAGGGCGCGCCGGGGACCCCGTCCCAGCAGGTCGCGTCGTCGGGGGCGGCCGGCGGAGGGGCGGCGTCCCAGCGCGACGTCCCGGGGGAGTCACCGGCCCGCGTCGGCGTGTCCCAGCGGGTCGCGTCGTCGGCCGGCTCTCGGGCGGGGTCAGGCACGGCCGCCCCAGTGTATAGCTCGCCGGTCGACGGGTGGGGTCAGGCGTCGGGGTGCGTCTGCCGGGCGAAGAAGGCGTCGATCACCTGCGCGTGGAGCGGGAAGGCGACGTCCTCGCTGCTCGTGCCCACGACGAGCTCGAGCGCCTCCGGGCCGGGGCGGAGCGGGCCGAGCGACGCGCGGGCGCGGCGGGCCGCGCGGCCGAAGATCAGCACCGTGCGGCCGTCGGGCGGGCTGTGGGTGGCGACGTGGCGCACCTCGTGCGCGGCGACCACGACGCCGGTCTCCTCGCGCAGCTCGCGCGCGGCGGCCTGCTGCCAGCTCTCGCCCAGGTCGACGTAGCCGCCCGGCAGGGCGAGCTGCCCCTTGCACGGCTCGACGCCGCGGCGGATGAGGAGCAGCCCGTCGTCGACCGGCAGGAGGAGCACCGCGACCGGGATCGGGTTGCGCCAGGTCGTCCCGCCGCAGGCCGCGCACTCGCGCGGCCAGGCCTGGCCGGGGTCGTAGGCGGCGCCGCAGAAGTGGCAGTGCGCGTGGCGCTCGCGGGCCACGCTCACCGCTCCAGGGCGCGGCCGATCAGCGGCCCGAGCCGCGTCATCGCCTCGGGCGAGATCGCCTCGCGCCGGGTCATGATCGCGTTCGTGAGCGCCTGCCGGGCGGGGCTCGTGCACGCGGGCGGCAGGGAGAGGATCGCCTCGCGGATGATCCGCCGGGCGTTGTCGACGTTCTTGTGGAGCGTCGCCACGACGGCCTCGACCGACACGTCCTCGGCCTCCTCGTGCCAGCAGTCGTAGTCGGTGGCGAGGGCGATCGTGGCGTAGCTCAGCTCCGCCTCCCGGGCGAGGCGCGCCTCCGGCAGGTTGGTCATGCCGATCACGGAGGCGCCCCAGGAGCGGAACACGCGCGACTCGGCGCGCGTCGAGAACTGCGGCCCCTCGATGCACACGTAGGTGCCGCCGTCGTGGCAGCGCACCCCCACCTTCTGCACGGCCGCCTTGAGGGTCTGGCGCAGCTCCTCGCAGATCGGGTCGGCGAAGCCCACGTGCGCCGCGACGCCCTCGTCGAAGAAGGTGCGCGGGCGCCCGAGGGTCCGGTCGATGAACTGGTCGATCAGGACCACGTCGCCGGGGTGGATCTCCTCCTTCATGCTGCCGACCGCCGAGACCGAGATCACGCGCGTCGCGCCGAGGAGCTTCAGGGCGAAGATGTTCGCCCGGTAGTTCACCTGGCTCGGGCTGAAGCGGTGGTCGCGGCCGTGGCGGGGGAGGAAGGCCACCGGGCGCCCCTCGAGCTCGCCCACGACGAGCTCGTCCGACGGCGGGCCGAAGGGCGTGTCGACCGCCCGCCGCTCCGAGACCGTGAACCCGGGCAGCTCGTAGAGCCCGCTGCCGCCGATGACGCCCGTCAGCTCCATGGGGACGCTCCTGTGGGGCGGGGATCGTAAGGGAGGGCGGGGGAGGCGGCAACGCGCGGCCCGCCCTGAGCATGATGACCATTTGACGTGCAGCCGCGGCCGCAGCCGTCGGATCACGCCGGGCCTGTGCGCGTGCTCTGAGCTCGAGAAGAAATCGCTGCGCGATTTCTCTCTCGAGCTCAGACCTGCGATGAGTGATGCGCTCGCGAGGGGGGCGCGATCGGCGTGAGTGCCCGGGCGACGGTGTTTGGCCCGTTCCGCGCCTCCCCATCGCTCGCTTTGGCGGATCGCGCACATGCAGCGGGAGGAAATGTGCTCGAGCTCTCTGCGACCTCGCGGTCCCGCCGGCGTGGCCGCGGGTGGAACGGAGCAACGAGCGGGGCGAGGCCGCGGAGGCCGAGGCGAGGCGGCGCGCGCGCGCGGGTCGTATCGATCGCCGGATCCCCGGTGGGCCGCCGGAGCGAGCGGGAGGCCCGCGGCTGCGGACGGCCGCGAGCGATAGGGGCTTCGCATGGCCTGCGGCACCGCAGCCGCGGGACGGAGCTTGCGGAGGCGGGCCACACCGACGACCCGCGCGCGCGCCGCATCGCCCCGTCGTGCGAAGCACGACGTCTCAGGGGGCGGCCGCGAGATCTCGGGACCGACGTGCATCCCGGCCGCAGCCGTCGATCAAGGGGTGCGAACCTGGTCGCCCGGCCGCACGCGCACCCCGCGCTGGGCGCGGACGACGCGCGCGGCGGAGTAGTGGCCCCGGACCTCGTCGACCTCGAGGCGGGCGACCTCGTTGCCGTCGCGGCGCACGACGAGGACGTCGCCGCGCTCGACGCCGGCCCCGTCGCCCGCGTCGAAGACGACCAGGGGCGGCACGACGTCGAGGTCGACCTGCACGACGAGGGCGCGGACGTCGGGCATGGGGCGCTCGCCGGTGAGGCGCGCGACGTTGACGCCGGCGCGGGCCAGCCGCGCCAGGCGCTCGGCGTCCCGCCGGGCGCGCGCGTCGACCTCACGCAGGGCGGCCTCGGCCTCGCCCAGCTTGTCGTGCAGGGTCGCCACCGCCTCGGCGCGCTCGCGCGCAAGCCGGCGCTCGGCGGTCAGGTCGGCCTCGAGCGCCGCGCCCCGCTGCGTGGCGACCTCGAGCGCCGCCTCGGTGGACATGAGCGCCCCGCGGACGCGGCCGAGCTCGCGGGCCTGCTCGGCCGCGGCGGCCTCGACCTCGCGGAGGAGCCGCGTGCGCGCGTCCAGCTCGCGCCGCGCCTGGCCGAGGTCGGCCTCGCGCGCGGCGAGGTCGCGCCGGGCCTCCCCGAGCGCCCCCCCGTGCGCCTCGGCCCGCGCGCGGGCCTCGTCGCGCGCGGCCTCGAGCGCCGCGAGGGCGGCCGCGGCCTCCTCGACGGCGACCTCGAGGTCGCCCACGCGCGCGCGGGCGCGCGCGAGCTGGTCCTCCCGCGCGCGGGCGTCCTCGCGCAGGACGGCGAGGTCGAGCTCGAGCCGGGCGGCCCGCTGGGCCTCGCCCGCCTGCTGCGAGAGCCGCCCCTCGAGGCTGGCCGCCTGCTGGGACACGCCCGCGAGCCGCACCTGGTCGTGCGCCAGGCGGGCCCCGCCGCCGACCACGACCGCGGCCGCGGCCCAGGGGAGGGCGCGCCGGACGAGGCCGCGGACGATGAGGGGGGCGACGGGGTCGGGCATCGTGCCCCTGGACGGTACCAGGGCGGCGCAGGAGCTTGAAGGGGTGGGTCCGCGAACGGCGCAGGCCCGTTGCGCCGGGGGGCGGGGGCGAGTCGAATGCGCCTCGCGAGGAGCGCCCATGCCGACCAAGAAGGTCAAGCTCGAGCGGACGCGGGACGTGGCGCGGATCTGGCTCGACCGGCCGGACGTGCACAACGCGTTCGACGACGAGGTGATCGCCGCCCTGGCCGCGGCCGTCGACGAGGCAAACCAGCACCCCCGCGTCCGGGTGATCGTCCTCGGCGGGCGGGGCCGCAGCTTCTCCGCGGGGGCGGACCTGGACTGGATGCGGCGCGCCGCCACGTGGACGCCCGAGCAGAACAGCCAGGACGCGGCCCGCCTCGCCGGCATGCTGCGCGCGCTCGCCCACTCGCCCAAGGTGACCGTCGCGCGCGTGCACGGGGCCGCGGTCGGCGGCGGCATGGGGCTCGTGGCGGCGTGCGACATCGCGGTCGCCTCGGAGCGGGCCCGCTTCGGCCTGTCCGAGGTGAAGCTCGGCCTGATCCCGGCCGTGATCTCGCCGCACGTGATCGAGAAGGTCGGCGTCGGGCGGGCGCGGGCGCTGTTCGTCACCGGCCAGCGCTTCGACGCGGCCTTCGCCGAGCGCATCGGCCTCGTCGCGCGCGTCGTCCCCGACGCGGAGGCGCTCGACCTCGCGATCGAGGAGGTGATCGCCGAGGTGCGCACGAGCGGCCCCGACGCGGTGCGGGCGGCCAAGGAGCTGGTGCGCGTCGTCCCGACGCTGTCCGAGGACCAGGTCGACGCCTGGACGGCGGAGCAGATCGCGGCCCGCCGGGCCACGCCCGAGGCGCGCGAGGGGATGACCGCGTTCCTGGAGAAGCGGCCGCCGGCGTGGGTCGCGCGCCGCGACGACCCCTCCGAGGACCACTTCCCGACGCCCGAGGACGAGGGCGAGGAGGAGGACTGATGGCGGTGCTCACGGCCGAGCGCCTGCCGCGCGCCGTGACCGTCTACGAGGTCGGGCCTCGCGACGGCCTGCAGAACGAGCCCACCGCCGTGCCGCTCGCGGCGAAGCGCGCCTTCGTCGAGGCGCTCGCGGCCGCGGGGCTGCGCTGGGTGGAGGCGACGAGCTTCGTCCACCCGAAGTGGGTCCCGCAGCTCGCCGATGCGGCCGACCTGATGCAGGCCCTCGCGCGGCGCCCGGGGACGCGCTACCCGGTGCTCGTGCCCAACGAGAAGGGCCTCGACCGCGCGCTCGAGCGGGGCTGCGACGCGGTGGCCGTCTTCGCCGCGGTGACCGAGGGCTTCTCGCGCAAGAACCAGAACGCGTCGGTGGCCGAGGTGCTGGCCGGCCTGCGGCCCGTGGTCGAGCGCGCGCGCGCGGCCGGGCTGTGGGTGCGCGGCTACCTGTCGGTGGTGTGGGGCTGCCCCTACGAGGGCGCGGTCGACCCGGCGCGCGCCCGGACGCTCGCCGGTGACCTCGTGGCCATGGGCGTCGACGAGGTGAGCCTCGGCGACACGATCGGCGTGGCCACGCCGGGCGAGGTCGAGCGGGTCGTGGAGGTCGTCGCGGCGGCCGCGCCGCTCGAGCGCCTGGCGCTCCACTTCCACGACACGCGCGGCACCGCCCTGGCGAACGTCCTGGCCGGGCTCCTCGCCGGCGTCACCACCTTCGACGCCAGCGCCGGCGGCCTCGGCGGCTGCCCCTACGCGGTCGGCGCCTCGGGCAACCTCGACACGTGCGACCTGCTCTACATGCTCCACGGCCTGGGGATCGAGACCGGCGTGGACCTCGAGGCGGTGAGGGCCGCGGCGCAGGCGATCGCGGGGGTGCTCGGGCGGCCCCTGCCGGGGCGCTACAGCCAGGCGGGGCCGTTCGTCGCGCGCGGTTGAGTCCCAGCAGCACCACGGGCTGGCCGCTGATTGGACACGAAGGCAACGAAGCTCAACGGAGGTCACGGAGGAGACCAGTTGCCTCCGTGTCCCAGGTTGGCCAGGACCGGGCCGCCTCTCTTCGCTTCGAGTCGTGACCCCCATCCTTCGGCTTGCGTTTCACCCGCGCCACCCACCCACACGGCCACCCAACGACTTGCCCACGGCCCGGCCGTTGCTCTCTCCCTGCCACGCCCACGCGGGCGCCTGCACGAGCCCCTGGAGGTGACGAGGCCGACGCAGTAACGAAACAACCCATCCGGGTGCTGGAACAGGGAAGCCGGTGCGAATCCGGCGCGGTCCCGCCGCTGTGATCGGGGACGAAGGCTGCCAGGACTGGCCGCGTGAGCGGTCGGTCGCCCACTGGGCGCGCGAGCGTCCGGGAAGGGGGTGGCCCGAGGACGATCCGAGAGCCAGAAGACCTCCCAGCCCCCGCTTCGGGACGATCTTCGCGAAAGAGATCGACGAAGGGACCCGCTCGGCCGCAGCACGCGAGCGGCGCGTCACCCCACGCGCGGGCCCCGACTGGGAAGACCATGAACCGCTCCGTCCTGTCCGTGTCCTTGTCCGTCCTCCTGCCCATCCTGCTGACGACCGGCTGCAACAGCGGCAGCAGCGGCGGCTCCTCTCGCTCGTCGGCGCGCGCGCCGGCCGCGCCGAACCCCGGCGGGACCGTCGCCGCGCTGAGCACCCAGGCGACGCCCGTCAACGCGCAGGTGGCCCTGGGCGTCCACGAGGCCTTCCGCGAGCACACGTCGGTCTCCGACCTCGTGATCCCCGACGCGCCGGGGCTGCGCGACCGCGCCTTCACCGCCGAGGAGAGCGGGTTCGTGCGCGTCCTGTCGCTCGCCGGCGCGACGCCCTCGCTCGACCGGGCGATCCCGCTCGAGGCGGCGCCGCTGCCCGCCGGTGTGGCCACGGGCGCGCTCGTGATCCACGACGAGCGCACGGCGCTCGTCACCGCGTCGGGCGCCGGCGGCGAGGCGGTCTACCTGTTCGACCCGTCGACGGCGCAGACCGCGGCCGACGTGACGAAGGTCCCGCTCCACACCATCACGGTCACCTGGCCCGCGGGGACGCTGAACAGCCAGGGCGTGGACGTCGGCGGCCAGGCGCGGCCGCTGTCGTTCACCGCCGGTGCGGCGCTCGCCGCGAACCGGCTGTTCATCGCGTCCTCGAACTTCGACGCCAGCTTCGACCTCGACCCGGGCTCGGTGCTCGTCTACGACGTCGACCCCAACACGCGGGCGATCACCGGCGGGGCCGTGTTCAGGACCACCGACTTCAACCCGACCGCCGTCACCCGCGTGAGCACGCCGCAGGGCCCGCTGGTCCTGGTCACGAACGCCGGCGTCTACGGGAGCGGCACGTCGAGCGTCGACGTCTTCGACGCGACGGGGGCGCGCCACGTGGCCACGATCCCGCTCGGGCAGCGCAACGTCTCGGGGCCGGTCGTCGTGTCGCCCGACGGGCGCCGCGGCTACCTCGGCTCGCAGAGCGCCGCCGAGGTGTTCGTCCTCGACCTCGAGGGGCTCGGCGGCGAGGCGCAGAACCAGACGGTGACCGCCCGCCCCGCGCGCTTCCTCGGCGGCTGGGTGCTCCCCGGCGGCGGCGCGTTCGCCTACGTGTCCGGCCTGGCGCTGTCGCACACGGGCGACCACCTCTACGCGGTGAACTTCAACGCCAGCGAGCTCTACGTCCTCGACCTCACCGTCCCCGGCCTCGGGGCCCGCGTGACCGGCTTCGCGCGCACCGGCCAGCCGAGCAACTTCGAGGGCCTGGCGAGCAAGGTCGCCGTGCGGCCGGGCGTCCCGGGCCGTGACTTCGCGGGGCCGTCGCTGTTCGTGCTGACGGTCAACCTCGCGGTCGCCGACCGGACGATCGCCGACGTGAAGGTCGCGCTGGACGCGGTGACGGTCGACCGTCACTGATCGTGGGACCAACCACGGAGGGCACGGAGGAGACGGGAGGCCCTCTCTTCTCCGCGTCCTCCGTGCCCTCCGTGGAGAGTCCTTCGGATCCGGGCCGGTCGTCGCGCGTGGGTGACGCCCGTCCGCGCCCTTGCGGGGGCGCCGGCCATCCCTAGAGTATCCATGGGGCCGAGCCCTGGGCCCCGGGGGGAGACGCGGAGGACCCGTGTCTCGAGGGGGCGGTCTCCCCGCGGTCGTCGTCGCGCTCGGCGCCCTCCTGGCCCTCCTGGGCGGAGGCTGCGCCGACCGCGCGCGGCGCAGCTACCAGGAGGAGGTCGTGAACGACCTCCCCGGCGCGCCGGCCGAGCCGGAGGACCAGGTCGAGGCGGCCGGCGCGATGCGGGCGCTCGCCGAGGCGGCGGCCGTCTCGACCCAGCTCACGCTCACGGACTGCATGCGCCTGGCGCTGGTGAACGTCCAGCGCCTCGAGGCCCGGGGCGAGCGGCTCCTGCAGGCCGACACGCTCCGCGCCGAGGCGATCACGACGCTCCTGCCGCGCGCCGGCTTCAGCCTGCGCTACACGCGCGACTCGAACCCGGTCGAGTTCGGCGGCGAGGTGTTCCTCCCCCAGACCCGCCTCGAGCACTCCGTCTTCGTCACGCAGCCCCTGTTCGATGCCCGCGCGCTGCCCGGCTACCGGCTCGGCGCCGCCACGCGGCGGGTGGAGGCGCTGCTCCTCGACGACGAGCGCGACGAGGTCCTCTTCCAGGTCGCGGCCGCCTTCTACGAGGTGCTCGGGTTCGACCGCGACCTCGTCTTCCTGCGCTCGACGCGCGACCAGGTCGACGAGCAGCTGCGCGTCCTCGAGGCCCGCCTGGAGGTCGGCGAGGCCCAGCCGCAGGAGGTGCTCCTGGCGCGCGCCCGCCGCGCCGAGGTCGAGGTGGACCTCGTCCAGGCGCAGTTCGACCGCGACAGCGCCCGCGCGCGCCTCGCCCGGCTCACGGGGACGTCCGCGCAGCAGGAGCTCCTGGACACGCTCGAGGTGGAGCGCCCGCGGGGCTCGGTCGAGGCGCTCGTCGCCCGGGCGCTCGCGACCCGGCCGGCGCTGGAGGCCGCCCGCGCCGAGGTCGACGTCGCCGCCGAGCGCCGGAACCTGGTGCTCGCCGAGTACCTCCCGCGGGTGACGCTCGACTTCACCTACTTCACGCGCGCCGTGGGCGGGTTCAACCAGTTCCTCGACTGGACCGGGTCGATCAACCTCCTGTGGACGGTGTTCGACGGCGGCTCGCGCGAGGTGCGCCTGGCCCGCACGCGCTCGATCGAGCGCGAGCGCGCCCTCCTGGCCCGGGACCTCGAGGACGAGGTGCGCCTGCAGGTGGTCCAGGCCGCGCTCTCGTTCGCCGCGCTCGACCGGGCGCAGGACGCCCTCGAGGCGCGGCGGCAGGCGGCGCGCGGGGCGCAGGAGCTCGCGAGCGTCCAGTTCCAGGCCGGCGAGGCGACGAACCTCGACGTCCTCGTCGCCGTGGCGGAGCGGCAGGACGCCGAGCGCAACCAGGTCCGGGGCGAGTTCGCCCGCAAGCTGGCCGCCCTGCGCATCTGGCTGGTCACGGGCGAGCTCTCGCGCTCGCCCCCGGCGCGGCGGCTGCTGGAGCGGCGGCGGTGACGCGGCTCCTCCCGCTCGTCCTTCTGCTCGCCGCCTGCGACGCGGCCGCCGGCCCGCCGCCGCCCCGGCCCGCCGTGCCCGTCCGGGCGCTCGAGGTCGCGCCGCGCGAGCTGGTGCGCACCTACACGGAGCTGGCCACCCTCCGCGCGCCGGCCTCCGTGGACGTCGCCCCGGAGGTCGCGGGTCGCGCCCTGGCCCTCCCCTTCGACGAGGGCGACCGGGTCGCGGCGGGCGACGTGCTCCTGGAGCTCGACGCCACGCTCGTGTCCGCCCAGGCGCGCGAGGCGCGTGCGCGCGCCGCGCAGGCGCGCGCCGGGCTGACCGAGCTGGAGGCGCGGGTGGCGGCCGCCGACGCGTTCGTGCGCGAGGCGGAGGCCGGGCGCTCCGCCGCGCAGGACGCCTTCGAGCGGCGGCGGCAGCTCCTCGAGCGCCAGGCCACGCCGCTGGCCGCGTTCCAGGAGGCGCGCGACCAGCTGGCCATGGCCGAGGCCCGCGTCGCCGCGGCCGAGGCGGACCTCCTGTCCACCCGCGCCATGGTCCACGGGCGGCGCGCCGCGGTCGACGTCGCCGACGCGGCCGTGGCCGTCGTCGAGGCGGCGCTCGAGCGGCACACCGTCACGGCGCCGCTCGCGGGCGTGGTCGTCGCGCGCGGCGTCGACCCGGGCGCGATGATCGCCGCGGGCCAGGCGGTCGTGCGCGTCGAGCCCACCGACCCGCTGCGGGCCGAGGTCCACCTCCCCGAGCGCCTGGCCGGGCTGGTCACGCGCGGCGACCCCGTCGACGTCCGCACGGACCTCGAGGCGCTCGACGGCCGGGTGCGCCTCGTGTCGCCCGCCGTGGACCCCCAGACGCGCACCGTGAAGGTCGAGGTCGACGTGCCGAACCCCGACGCCCGCCTGCGCCCGGGCACGTTCGCCCGGGTCACGTTCGCCCTGGAGCGCCGCGCGGCCGCCCTGGCGGTCCCGGAGCACGCGGTCCGCCGCGACGTCGAGGGGCGCGCCGCCGTCCTCGTCGTCGACGGCGCCGTCGCCCGCGCCCGCCCGGTCGAGCTCGGCATCTCGGCCGGCGGCTGGGTCGAGGTGCGCCGCGGCCTCCGGCAGGGCGATCGGGTGATCACCCTCGGGGCGGCGACGGTCGCCGACGGCACGCGCGTCGACGTGGCCCGGGACGACGAGGGGCCGTGAAGCTCTCTCGCATCGCCATCGACCGCCCCGTCCTCACGCTCGTCCTGGGGATCTCGACGGTCTTCTTCGGCGCGATCGGCTACGCCGGCATGGGCCTCGACCTCTACCCCGAGATCGAGCTCCCGGTCGTGACCGTGACGTCGACCCTCGAGGGCGCCAGCCCGGAGGTCGTCGAGCTCTCGGTCACCAAGGTGATCGAGGACGAGGTGGCCACGCTCGACCGGATCGAGTCGATCACGTCGCGGTCGGCGTTCGGCACCTCGACCGTGATCGTCGAGTTCGCCCTCGAGCGCGACATCGACGTCGCCGTGCAGGAGGTCCGCGACCGGGTCGCCGCCGCGCAGCGGCTCCTGCCCGAGGACATGGACGCGCCGCTGATCCAGAAGATCAACATCGCCGACCAGCCGATCCTCTGGCTCTCGGCGTCCACGACGGGCGACTACTGGACCATGGCGCGCTGGGCCGACCAGGTGGCGGAGGACCGCCTGGCGCAGCTCGAGGGCGTGGGCGCCGTCGTCCTGGGGGCCTTCCGCAACCGCGCCTACCGCGTGTGGCTCGACCCGCTGGCGCTCGCCGCGCGCGGCCTCGACCCCGTCGACGTGGCCCAGGCGATCCGCGCCGAGCACGTCGAGGCGCCGGCGGGGCGCGCCGAGGGGCCGCGCCGCGACGTGACCCTGCGGGTCATGGGCGAGTTCCAGTCGGCCGAGGCGCTCGGCGGGCTGATCCTGCGCGGCGGGGCGCGGCCCGTGCGCCTGCGCGACGTGGCGACCGTCGAGGCCGGGCTGGAGGACGCGACCTCCCTGGCCATGTACAACGGCCGGCCCGCCCTCGGCCTGGGCGTGCGCAAGCAGTCGGGCGCCAACACGGTCGCCGTCGCCGAGCGGGTGAAGGCCTTCCTGCCCGAGCTGCAGGCCTCCGCCCCGGCCGGCGTCGAGGTCGGCCTGGCCTTCGACGCCTCTCGGTTCATCCGCACCTCGATCACGGGCGTCCAGTTCGACCTCGTCTTCGGCGCGGTGCTCACCGTGCTGGTCGTGTCGCTCTTCCTCCGCTCGGGGCGGGCGACGCTGATCACGGCGGTCGCCATCCCGACCTCGATCATCTCGACCTTCGCCCTCATGCAGGCGGCCGGGTTCACGATGAACAACGTGACCATGCTCGGCCTGTCGCTCGCCGTCGGGCTCGTGATCGACGACGCGATCGTGGTGATCGAGAACGTCTACCGCCACCTCGAGGAGGGGCGGCGCCCGGTCGAGGCGGCGCGCGCGGCCATGGGCGAGATCGGCTTCGCCGTCGTCGTGACGACGATCTCCCTCGTGGCCGTGTTCGTGCCGATCGCCTACATGCGCGGGCTCATCGGCCGCTTCTTCTTCCAGTTCGGGCTGACCGTCTCCTTCGCGCTGGTCGTCTCGACCCTGATCGCCCTGACCCTCTCCCCCATGCTCGCCTCGCGCCTCCTCCGCCGCGCGGGCGCCGACGGCGGGCGGCACGCGATCACGGGCGCCGTGGCCGTCGCCCTGGGGCTCGTGCTCGGCGGGCTCGTGTGGCGCCTCCTGGGCGAGTGGCGCGGCGCCCTCCTGGTCGCGCTGGCCTTCGCCGCGTTCGCCGCCCTGCGCCCGGTCTTCGAGCAGGTCTTCGCCCGGGTCGAGGCCCGCTACCGGGCGGCCCTGCCGCGCGTGCTCCGCCGCCGCGGCGTGACGGTCGTGGTCGCGGCCGCGGTCTTCGCCGGCGCGATGGTCCTCGCGGGCTCGCCGGTCGTCCGCAAGGAGTTCGCCCGCCAGGCCGACGAGGGGCGCTTCCTGGTGCGCTTCGAGGCGCCGCTGGGGACGAGCCTCGAGGCGACCCACGCGCTGGCGCGCGAGGTCGACGCGGTCCTCGGCGCGCAGCCCGAGATCGCCAGCCGCTTCGTCGCCAGCGGCTTCGGCGTCGGCGCCGCGCCGCAGGCCAACACGGGGGTGGCCTTCGTCAACATGCTCCCGCTGGCCGAGCGCGAGCGGACGCAGCAGCAGGTGATGGCCGCCCTGCGCGACGCGCTCAACCGGATCGCGGGGCTGGCCGTGTTCGTGGACGTGATCTCTCCCTTCGCCGGCGGGCAGCGGACCACCGACGTGCAGTACGTCCTCCGCGGCCCGGACCTCTCTCGCCTGGCGCAGGCGGGCGAGGCGCTCGAGGAGCGCCTGCGCGCGCGCGGCGGCTACGTGGGGGTGGACGTGGACCTCGACCTCGTCCGCCCCGAGGCGCGGGTGCACCTCGACCGCGAGCGGGCCGAGGTCCTGGGCGTCTCGGCGCGCCGCGTCACCGACGTGATCAACGCGCTCATGGGCGGGCAGGACGTGGCGTTCATGCGCGAGCAGGGGGACCGCTACGACATCCGCCTGCGCGCCCGGCGCGACCTCAACGTCCACCCGCGCGACCTGCTCAACATGCCCGTGCGCTCGCAGGCGGGGGCCGTGGTCGCGCTCGGCAACGTGGTCCGCGTCGAGGAGCACGTGGGCCCGAACGTCATCACCCGCTACGACCGCCAGCGCTCGGCCACCCTCTACGCCAACCTCGTCGACAAGCCGCTCGGCCAGGCGGTGGCCGAGGTCGAGGCGGACATCGCGGCCGTCCTGCCCGACGACGGACAGTACGGGGGCGTGCCGGCGGGGCAGGCGCGCAACTTCCGCGACGCGTTCCGCCTGCTCGGCGCGGCGCTGGGCCTGTCGCTCGTGATCGTCTACCTGGTCCTCGCCGCGCAGTTCGAGTCGTTCCTCCACCCGCTGACGATCCTGGCCGGGCTGCCGCTCGCGGCGACCGGGGTCGTCGCCGGCCTGGCCGTCACGCGGCTCTCGCTCGACGTCTTCAGCTTCATCGGTGTGATCATGCTCGTGGGGATCGTGGCCAAGAACGGGATCCTCCTCGTCGACCTGACGCAGCGCCTGCGCGCCCAGGGCCTGCCGCGCGACGAGGCGCTCCTCCGCGCGGCGCCGGTGCGCCTCCGGCCGATCGTGATGACGGCCGTGACCACCGCGGCGGGGATGCTCCCGGTGGCGCTCGCCTTCTCGGCCGGCGGCGAGACGCGCGCGTCGATGGGCGTCGCCGTGATCGCCGGCATGCTCAGCGCCACGCCGCTGACGCTGCTCGTCCTGCCCTCGGTCTACGCCCTGCTCGACGACGCGGTCGGCTGGGCCCATGCGCGCCGGGTCGCCCTGCGCCGCGCCGCGCTGGCGACGGCGCTGGCGACGGGCCTCGCCGCGGCGACCTCGGCGCTCCTGTGGGCCGACGCCCCGCGCGCCGGACGGGCCGCCGGGCTGGCGGCGGCGCTCGCGCTCGTCGTCGCCGCCGCGGGCGGGCTCCCCCGCCGCCGTGCGCCGCCGCCGGGCCGCCCCGCGCCCCGGCGTGAGCCGGCCCTGGTCAGTGGCACCAGTAGATGACCGTCTCGCAGCAGGCGAAGGGGCGGTGGTGCCGGAAGGGCAGGAGCGCGAGGTCGACCAGGAACGCCCCGACGATGACCACGGCGACGGCCGCGTAGAGCACGGCCCGCGCCTCCCTGCGGCCGACGGGGGTCAGGCCGGCCTGCTGCGGCTCCGCGCCGGGCGCCGTGAGCAGCGGGGCGGGCGCCTCGGCCACGCGGGCGGGCGGCGGGTGCGCGACGCAGCCGGCGGTGGACGCGAGGACGATCACGAGCAGGGCGAACAGCGCGCGCGCGTGGCGGACGAGGTGGGCGACGAGCGACATGACGGCCTCCCGGTGCAGGAGGAGCGACGCGCGAGGGGCCCAGCCTCTTCGCCGCCGGCGCAAGGCCTAATCGCACCAGCTGATGACCGTCCGGCAGCAGGGGAAGAACATGTGCCGGCGGCGGTAGGAGAAGGGCAGGAGGAACAGGTCGACGAGGAACGCGCCGACGATGATGAACACCACGCCGGCGATGATCGCGGCCCGGACGGCGTGGTGGCGGCGCGTGGGCTCGAGCTGCGAGTGCGAGTGCGCGCACGCGCTCGAGGCGGCCGTCGTCAGGCCGGCGCCGCCCGCGCCCGCCCCCGGGCCGCCGCCGTGCCGGGGCGCGGCGCAGCCGCTGGACAGCGCGAGCAGCAGGGCGAGCAAGGCGACCCAGGGGACACGGGCGACCGCGTGCATGCTTCCCTCCCGGTGCTGTGCGTCGGGGCGCACGCGATCGGGACGGCGCCCCTCCCCTCCTTGTTCGAGGTGACCTGCAGGGTAGCGGGGGGGCCGCCCCGCGCACAAGGCGATCGCCTCCGGGCGCGGTGGCCCCTCCCCGCCCCCGGCGAGCGTCACACGGTCAGGTCACTCCTCCGGGCGCCATGGGGCCCAGTCGAAGGGGCCGGGGTCGAATGTCCGGCGGGCGACCGGCGCCGGCCAGGACAGGTCGAGGTGGGTGGCCAGGCCCAGCAGCGCCCCCCGGGCGAGCTCGGAGAAGGCGTACACGCGGAGCAGCTCGTCCCGCTCCGCCCCGACGAGCCAGGCCGCGACCCGGTCGACGCTGCCGCGCGAGCGCCGGGCGAGGTCCCCGAGCAGCCGCGTCGCGCGCGGGAAGCGCTCGGCGAGCGGGGGCTCGGCGTCGGCGGCCCACGAGGTGCCGACCACGGAGAGCGCCACGTCGGGGGCCCAGTCGCGCGGGGCCTCGGCCCGGAGCGCGGCCGCCACCAGGTCGATCGACGCGCAGGGCCGCCGGGGGCGTGACGCCGCCTCCTGCAGCGCCTCGAGGTCGGCCCGGGCGAGCGTCAGGAGCTCCGCCGGGCGCCCCGCGCCGAGGGCCGCGATGAGCGCGGCGAGCTGGTCCACGAGGTCGAGGTACTCCGCCCGGTCGAGGCGGCCGGCGGCCGCCCGGGCGAAGAAGGCGCGGCTGCGGAGCGTCCGGTCGAGCTCCAGCCGGAGCCGCCGCAGGGGCAGCACGAGGTCCAGGGTCACGCGCATGCCTGCTCCACGCGGGCCAGGGCCGCGTCCGCGAGCACGGCGTCGCGCAGCGGCAGGTGGTCGTCCAGGAGGCGCATGGTGTCCGGCCCGAGCGCGGGCCCGTCGTGGCGCTGCAGGCGGACGACGTCCTCGCCGGCGAGGCCGCCGAACGGCAGGTAGGCGCCGAACGAGAAGCCCGCGCGCTCGAGCGCGCCGACCACCGCGGGCGCCCGAGGATGCTCGCTCGGCACGTCGACCCAGGCCACGCGCGCGCCGGCGTCGCGCGCGCGCGCGAGGTCGTCCGGCAGCGCCACGAGCGGCGCGCGCCCGCGCGCGCCGACGCGGGCGTGGACGAGCCCCAGCGCGGGGACGTCCGCGCGCGCGACGCCGAGGGCGGGCCCCGCCGTCAGGCGCTCGCGCGAGGCGTCCACCCCGAGCCCCTCCAGGACCGCCGCCGCCCGGGCCCGGACGCGCCCCTCCAGGGCCAGGCGGCGCGCGCGCATGGGCGCGAGGGGCCGGCCGGTGAGCAGCGCCGAGACCGGCGCCGCGCCCGCGGCCCCCTCGAGGGCCGACGCGGGCCACAGCCCCAGCAGCAGCCCGAGCGCCCGCGCGCCGACGCGGCGCGCGTGCCGCTGCGAGACGAGGTGATGCGTCACCGAGCGGGCGAAGAAGAAGCGCGCGGCGCGGTCGGGGCGCAGCGCCTGCTCGAGCAGGGCCTGGTCGAGCGCCAGGAGGACGCCCTGGTTCCTCACCTCGGGCCGCACGAGGGCGCGCGCGAACTCCCACAGGTGGCGCGAGCAGCGCTCGACGGCCATCTGCCCGGCGTGCACCCCGCCCGCGCGCGCGACGGCGTAGCGCACGTCGCCCCCGGCGAGCTTCGCCCGCAGCGCCGCCGGGTCGGTGTAGGTCGGGTCGGCGTAGCCGCCGCCGTACTGCGCCTCCATCAGCGCCGCGATCTCCGGCGCGTCGTCCGGCGTCGCGAGCCGGACCTCCAGGTCCTCTGCGTGGTCCATGGTCGGCCTCTCCTCCGCCGGAGAGGAGACCGCACCGTGCGCGGCGCCGGGATCATCGAGTCTGATGCATGCTCGCCAGCGGGTCGTAGCGGCCCGGGCTCATGATCCCGGCCGGGTCGAGCGCGTCCTTCAGCTGGCGCGCGACGTCCCAGAACACGCTCGAGCCGCGCGCGAGCTTGCCGAACCCCAGGGGCCCCGTGCGGTAGGGGATGAACCCGCGCGCCATGAGCGCCTCGACGAGCGCGTCGTAGCAGGCCGCGGCCCGGGCGGCCTCCTCGGGCTCGCGGCGGTCGAAGGCGACGTTCGTCACGCAGCAGAGCGCCCGCGGCGTGATGAGCGTGAACGTGACGAGGGGCTCGAAGCCGTGCTCCAGGTAGATCGGACCCGCGATGTCCATGACCTCGCGCGCCGCGGCGCCGGAGGCCGGCGCGACGGGCGAGACCCAGAGGAGCCCGGCGTTCGCGGCGAGCGGGTCGACGGGGCCCGGCGGCAGGGGCCCGCGCACCCGCCAGCAGGCGCCCGGGAGGGCGCCGTCGGTGGGGACGCCCTGGAGCACCTTCAGGACGTCGCGCCCGAGGTCCACCTGCCGGCGCAGGCGCGCGCCCAGCCCCACCCGCGCGAGCAGGCGGCCGAGCAGGTCCGCCTGCGCCAGCCGCCGCTCGTCGACGAAGACGACGCGCCAGCGGCGCCCGAGGGTGCGTCGCACGACCCGTCGCGCGGCGGCCACGCACTCGCGCGACCCGTAGAGCGCGCCGGCGACGTTCCAGGCGCCCACCCCGTGCTCGCGCCGCAGGGCGGCGCGCAGGTCGTCGGGCAGCGGCGTGCGGCCCCCCGCGCGCTCCCACGGGTAGCGGGTGCGCCCGGAGAGCACGCGCAGGTCGTTGCCCACGTGGATCGCGCTGCGCAGCACCTCGTCGAGGCGCAGGCGGCGGAGCGCGTCGATCATGGGCTCGAGGTCGTCCTCGGCGTCGCAGCGGATGAAGTAGCCGAGGCAGGCCTCGGGCGCGGGCATGAGCCACAGGCCGATCCGCGTGACGATCCCCATGCCCGACTGCTGGAAGAGCCCGTCGAGCGAGGGGCCGACGCCGTAGCGGTAGGTGCTCGCGGCGCGCGCCCCCTCGTAGTGGCCGAAGCCGGTGCGCAGGAGGCGCCCGTCGGCGAGGACGACCTCCATGCCGCACGTGCTCGCGACGTGGTCACCGTAGGGCGTGTGGCCGAAGCCGCGGTCGAGGGTGTTGCCGACGAGGCTCGCCCCGGGCCCGGCGCCGGTCGCGTCCATCCACAGCCCGGTCCCCTGCAGGCGCTCGCGCAGCTGCCCCTGCGTGACGCCGGGCTCGATCACGCAATAGGCCAGGTCGCGGTCGACCTCGAGGATCCGGTCCATCCGCCGCAGGTCGACGATCACCTGCCCGGGCGCCGGGGCGCAGGCGTCGCCGTAGCCCCAGTTCCGCCCGCGGGCGATCGGGTAGAGGGGCAGCCCGGCGCGGCCGGCCGCGCGCACGACGGCCTGCACCTCCTCGGTCGTCGACGGGCAGACGACCGCGAGCGGCCGGCAGTCGGCGGGCCCGGTGCTGCGGCCGTAGCGCGCGAGCGCGGCCTCGTCGACGACGACGTGCGCGGCGCCGACCGCGCGCTCGAACGCCGCGAGCGCGCGGCGGGCGCGGGCCTCCCGCGCCGCGACCTGCGCGGCCGCGCCTTCCATCACGATCCTGGGCATGACGTCCCTCACGCCCCGGCGGTGTACGTCGCGTCCCCCGGGAGGTCGTCGAGGTGGGGGCGCGTCACGGGGCTTCGTTCGGGGGTCAAGGTGACCGAACGTCAGCCGCCCGGCTCATCATCAACCTTGATGTAGGGTTCGCCCTGACCGGCCGGAGGCGCGACGCCCTGCGGCCTGGCGTCCCCCGAGCGCCGGCGCTACCACACAGAAACGGGAGAGTCGGTGGCGAGCTTCTCGTTCGAAGAGGTCGAGACCCTGCTCCACATCGCGCGCGACGCGACCCTCGCCGACACCTTCGGCGACCGGCTCACCGCCGTGACCGAGTACCTCTCCACCCTCGTGCCGAACACGTCCCTGACCGTGATGGTCGTCGGCCCCGACGGGCCCGGGCACATGATCTGCCGCAACAGGGAGCGCGCGGACCTCGAGCGCTACGCGACGGAGTACATGCGGCACGACCCGATGGTCCTGCGCGGCCCCTTCGGCTCGAACAGCGTGGTCACGCTCAGCGACTTCGTCGGCCCGTCCGAGTTCGGCCAGGACCCGTTCACCGGCGAGTTCCTGCCGCGCCAGGGCCTGCGCCACGTGCTCGGCGTGTCGCCCTCCATGCCCGACCGGGCCCTCCTGTCGATCGCGCTCCACCGGGAGGCCGCGCTCGGCGACTTCACCCCCAGGGAGCGGCAGCTCATCCGTCTGGCCTACCCCGACCTGGCGCGGGCCGCGTTCGCGGCGCTCCTGCAGGAGAAGATCGCCCGGCTGGCGCAGACCGCCGCGCCGGGCGCCGCCGAGGGCGGGATCGTGTTCGACGAGCGCGGCGACGTGCTCGAGGCCGACGACGGGGCCCTCGGGATCTGCGTCCTCCTGGGCGGCGGTCAGGGCCGCGTCCCGACCGACCTCTTCGTCGCCGAGGTGCGCCAGCTCGCCGCGGCGGGCGTCGGGGCGAGCTCGGAGCGGACCATCCCGCTGGCCGGCGGCGGGCGCGCGCACCTGCGGCTCGACGTGGTCACCCACCCGTCGGGGCTCCGCGTGGTCGGCGCCCTGCGGGTCGACCGCGGGGTCTCCCCCGAGCGGGTGGCGGCCTTCGCCGAGCGGCACCGCCTCTCGCCCCGCGAGCGCGACGTGGCCGCGCTCGCCGCCGAGGGGCTGGGGAACCGCCACATCGGCTACAAGCTGGGGATCTCCGAGGTCACGGTGGGCGTCTACCTGGGCAAGGTCTACCGCAAGACCGGGACGACCAACCGGACGGAGCTGGCCCGGGCCCTCCTCGAGACGGTGTGATCGACGGCGCCGGTCAGCGCCCGCGGAGCTCCTTCACCACCCGGAACCCGACCGACGGGCTCGAGGTGTTGGGGTCGAGGCCGGCGGGCGCGTCGACGCGGAAGCGCTCCGGGTCGACGTCGGTCCACGCGCCGCCGCACACGCGCCGCAGCTCGCGCGCCTCGTCGAGCCAGTCGGCCGTCCACTCGGCCACGCTCCCGGCGAGGTCGCGCACGCCCCAGGGGCTCTCGTCGGCGTCGGTGGTCCCCGCGGTCACGAGGCGCAGCCCGCGCGCGGGGCGCGCGTCGCCGGCGCGGAGGCTCACGGTCCACGCGGGGTCGAAGCGGTCGCCCCAGGGGTAGCGGCGCCCGTCCGCGCCGGCGGCGGCGCGGCGCCACTCGGCGGCGGTGGGGAGGCGGTAGGTGACGTCCTCCCCGGCGTCGCGCGCGCGCTCGGAGAGCCAGGTGCAGTAGTGGGTGGCGTCGAACCAGGTGACGCCGAAGACCGGCCAGCTCGGGTCGAAGCCGTGCGGCCAGCCGGGGCCGAGGGTGGGGTCGTCGGGGAACGTCCACAGGGGCACCGCGGGGATGAACGGCGCGATCGCCGGCGCGCGGGCTGGGGTCCGCAGCTGCGCCGCGGCCGCCCCGCTGCGCTCGCGGATCGCGACCAGGAAGCCGTAGTACTCGTCGAGCCGCACCTCGTGCCGGCTCATCAGGACGTCGGGCACGTCGGCGCCGGCGCCGCTGATCACGACGAAGCCGGAGCCGACCGCCGCCTCGGGGTAGAGGCGCACCAGGAGGTCGTGCGCGCCGCCACGGGCGACGACGAGGGGGAGGCGCTGCTCGCGGAGGCCCGGGCGGCGCACGACGAGCTGGTAGGACCCGGCCGGGAGGACGAGCCGCGTGGGGGTGAGCCCGACGCCAGGCAGCGGCCCCACCTGGGCGGCGCGCAGGCGGCCGTCGGGGGCGAGCTCGTGGCGGCGGACCTCGACCTCGGCGCCCGGCGGGTCGGTCGCCAGGCGCACCTCGCCGGGCCGGTCGAGCTCGGCCGCGAGGTCGGGGGCCAGCTCGAGGAGGAGGGCGCGGGCGGCGGCGACCTCCGCGGGGTCGCCGGCCTCCTCGGCCGCGGCGAGCGCGTCGCGGCGCAGGCGGAGGAGCGCCTCGCGGGCGCCGGGCGCCTCCAGGGCCAGGGCGCCGGAGAGGGCCGCCGCGGCGCGGGCGAACGCCGTCGCCCGCTGGGCGTCCGCGCGCCGCGCCTCGGCGGCGCGGACGTCGCCGTCGCGCGCGGCCCGGGCGCGCGCGCGCCGCGCCTCGCGGGCGGCCCGCTCGGCGTCGTCGAGCGCGCGGCGCCCCTCGTCGAGGAGCGTCACCCCGCGCGCGGCCGCGTCCCCGGGGCTCGCCGTCGGCGCGGCGAGGCCGCCGGCGGGCCGGGCCACCTGCGACGGCCCCGAGCCCGAGGAGCGCGGCGACGCCGGCCGCGACGAGCGGCCCGCGCCGCCGCGGCGCCGGGGCGGGCGGCTCGCCGCGCAGGCAGCGGGCGACGTCGTCGGCGAACGCCGCCGCCGACGGGTGCCGCGCCGCGGGCGCCTTCGCCAGGGCGCGCAGGGCGACCTGCGCCAGGCCCGGCGGCGCGCCATCGCCGCGCGGCGGCCGCGGCCGCTGGCGCACGATCCGCCCCGGCAGGTCGATGAGCGGCCCGTCGTGCAGCGGCGGGGCGCCGTCGAGCAGCTCGTAGAGGATCGCCCCCAGCGCGTAGACGTCGGTCGCCGGCCCGACCTCCGCCGCGCGGCCGAGCACCTGCTCGGGCGCCATCGACGTCCACGTGCCGACCATGGCGCCCGTGCGCGTGAGGCGCGTCTCGCCGCCGAGGAGGAGCGCCACGCCGAAGTCGGCGACCCGCGGGGCGCCGTCCGGGCTGACGATGACGTTGGCGGGCTTGAGGTCGCGGTGAACGATCCCCTGCGCGTGCGCGGCGTGGACGGCGCGGGCGACCCGCTCGAGCAGCGCCGCGCCCGCCCGCGCGTCGAGGCGCCGCGCGGCGAGCAGGGCCGAGAGCGGCTCGCCGCGCACCAGCTCGAGGACGAGCGCCGGCGCGCCGTCGAGGTCGTCGACGAGCTCGTGGCACCCGACGATGTCCGGGTGCTCGAGGCGCGCCAGCGCCAGCGCCTCGCGCCGGAAGCGCTCGCGCCCGAGCGGGCTCTCGGCCACCTCCGGCCGCAGGACCTTCAGCGCCACCTCGCGCCCGAGCCGGTGGTCGCGCGCGCGCCACACGGCGGCCATGCCGCCCGCGCCGAGCAGCTCGAGCCGCTCGTAGCGCTCGGCCGCGGGCTCGTCGGCGTCGGGCGCGCGCTCGCGCTCGTGCGCCGCGAGCGCCAGGAGCGCGCGCGAGGCCAGGGTCCGGTCAACCGACGAGGGCACGCCACTCGTCCTCGAGGTCCTCGGGCGAGGCGACCGTGTCCCCCAGCTCCAGCCGCGCCTCGCGGCGCAGCCGCTCCCGGGCCGCCTGCAGGTGGTTCGACACGTCCTTCTCCTTGAGGCCGTGGCGCGCGGCCAGCTCCGCGTAGGAGGGGCGCGCCGCCGGGTCGGCGAGGTCGTAGGCCTGGAACAGGGCCCAGCGCACGGCGTGCTTGCCGCCCTCGAGGGCCCCGCGCACGCGCTCGAGCGCCCGCGCCGTGACCTCCTCGACCCAGGCGCGATCGAACGCGCGCTCGGCCTCCGCCCAGCGCGGGTCGGCCGGGTCCTCGGGCAGGTCGTCGAGGGGCACCGCCCTCGCCCCCCCGCCGCGCTTCTGGCGCCGCGCGGCGCGCGCCGAGTTGCGCGCGTAGTTGCGCAGGAGGCCCTTCAGGTAGCCGCGGAAGCTCCCCCGCTCGGGGGCGAAGCGCGTGAGGGCGTCGCCCTCGAGCAGCCACACGAAGAAGTCCTGCGTCAGGTCGGCGGCGTCGTCGCCCGGGGGGAGGGCCAGGGCGGCCTGCACGAAGCGGTGGATCGGCGCCCAGTAGCGCCGGCAGAGCGTCTCCATGCCGGCGCGGCGCTCGGCCGCGTCGCGCGGCCGGAAGGCGCACACGACGCCCCAGGTCGTCTCGGGGAAGGCCGCGCCGTCGAGCTTCACGGAGGGGATGGTAGCCCTGCCGGCGCCGGACGAGAACGCCGGCAGGGCGACCGGGGTGGTCTCAGGGGGTGAAGGCCTCGGTCGGCCCGACCGGCGCGCCGCCGGCGCCGTCGCCGCCGAACACGTAGACCGTCCCGCCGTGGGCCGCGACGGCCGGCCGCTCACGCGGCTGGCTGAACGCCGCGTGGGTCTCGGGGTAGCCGCCGGCCGAGATCGCGGCGACCTCGATCGAGCGCAGCTCGCCCACGAGCGCCCCCGCGCGCCGGCCGCCCACGTGGTAGGCCCGCGCGCCGACGTGCGCGGCGAGGCCCTCGGCCGGGAAGTCCCACAGGACCGTCGCCGCCTGGGCGAAGCCGCCGGGGACGGGGATCTGCGAGCCCGGGCCGCCCGGGCCCCAGAAGACCTGCGACGGCGTCTCGAAGGCGACCACGTAGGTCGCGTCCGCGGTGATCGCCCGGCCGGTGACGCCCACGTAGGGCCCCTGCCGCCAGGTGCCGGTCGCCGGGCTCCAGATGAACGAGCCGCGGTGCGGCGTGACGCCCTCGGTGCCGGCGACGACCCACAGCTCGCCGGCCAGGGCCACGGCGCCGCAGTCGTGGAGCGCCAGCGGCAGGGCCGGCAGGAGGCGCCAGGTGTCGGTCGCCGGGTCGTACTCCTCGACCGAGTCGAGCGCGCTGCCCGCGGCCGTGCGGCCGCCGACGACGTAGAGCCGCCCGCCGAGCGCGGCCACGGCGTGCCCGCGCCTCGGGACGAGGAGCGGCGCGCGCCCGCGCCAGCGGTCGGTGGCCGGGTCGTAGGCCTCGTGCGTCGCCGTGGGCGCGCCGGCCGCCGCGCCGCCGACGACGTGCACGAGCCCCGTGGTCGCCAGCCCGGCCGCCGCCGCGTCCGAGCGGGGGGTGGGGAGCGCCGCCAGCGTCCGCCAGGCCTGCCGCGGCGGCGCCGCGGCGACGCTCACCTGCGCGCCGGACGCCGCGCCCGTCACGGCGATGCCGCCGGCGCTCACGTCGGCGCCCGCGATCGAGGCGATCACGGCGCGCCCGGCGGGGACGCCAGGCCGGAAGCGCACGAGCACGAGCAGGTCGACGACCCCGCCCGCCGCGACGTTCACGGCCGGCGCGAGGGCCAGCTGCCAGGGGGCGGACTGCACCTGCGCGAGCGGGGCGTCGACGGCCGCGTCGAACCGCCCGTTCGAGTCGACGTCGCGGATCAAGCGCACCTGGTCGACGTCGGCGGCGGCCGTCCCCTGCAGCCCGACGGTGACCGAGCCGATCGAGAGGGCCCCCGCGTGCGCCGTGACGCGGGCCTGGAGGGCGACCACCTCCGCGGCGGCCGCCACCTGGGCGGGGCCGGGGTTGGCCGGGCCGGCGGCGACGTCGGCCGACCCTGTCGGCGTGCCGGGCGTGCCCGGCGTGCCGGGCGTGCCCGGCGTCGTCGTGGTCCCGCTGGTCGCGGGCGCCGTCGTCGCTTGCTGGCGCTTTCCAGGCTTGCTACCACCTCCGCCGCATCCGGACGCCACCGCCACCGCGGCCACGGCCGCCAGGAGCCACCTGCACTTCATCCGCGCCTCCGGAGCCCCCTGCGCGCGCGGCGCGACCCCCGGCCGGGGGTCCTCCGGCCGCGCGCGACGGCTCCACCCCTTCCTTGTCCGTCCGCGCGCCGTCACCTAGACGAAATCGCAAGTCCCTGCGCAACAAGGCCCCCCGGGGTAGGATCGCGGCATGACCACCACCGCCCGCCTCGGGGCCGCGCTGGCGGCCCTGCTCCTCTGCGCGTGCACCTCCGGCGCCGGCGACCCGCCGGCGGCGCCGTCCGTCGCCCCCGTGACCACCGAGCGGGCCGTGCTCGCCGGCGGCTGCTTCTGGGGCATGGAGGAGATCATCCGCAAGATCCCGGGCGTGCTGAGCACGACCGTCGGCTACACCGGCGGGCGCGTGCCCGACGCCACGTACGAGGTGGTGAAGACCGGGCGCTCCGGCCACGCCGAGGCGATCGAGGTCGTGTTCGACCCGACGGTCCTCACCTACGAGGACCTGCTGGAGCGCTGGTACTTCCGCATGCACGACCCGACCACGCCGAACCGCCAGGGCAACGACGTCGGCACGCAGTACCGCTCGGCGATCTTCTTCACGAGCGAGGCGCAGCGCGCGACCGCCGAGGCGGTGAAGGCCCGCGTCGACGCGTCGGGCAAGTGGCCGGCGCCGATCGTGACGGAGATCGTCGAGGCCGGGCCGTTCTGGCCGGCCGAGGAGTACCATCAGCGGTACCTGGAGAAGAACCCCAGGGGGTACACCTGCCACTTCCTCAGGGACTGACGTGGCCCGCGAGCCGATCCCGACCTGGTTCTTCGCCCTGGTCGTCTGCCGCATGGGGCGGCGCTACCTCGTCGTGCACGAGGCGAAGCACGGCCAGCGCTGGTACCTGCCCGCGGGCCGCGTCGAGCCGGGCGAGACGCTCGTCGAGGCGGCGGTCCGCGAGACGCTCGAGGAGGCCGGGGTGCCCGTCGTCATCGACGGCGTCATCCGCGTCGAGCACACGCCGGGGCCCGAGGGCTGCCGGGTGCGCGTGATCTTCTCGGCGCACCCGGCCGACGACACGCCCCCCAAGGCGCTGCCCGACCGACACTCGCAGCGCGCGGCCTGGCTCACGCTCGAGCAGCTCGAGGGCATGCGCGACGAGCTCCGGGGGACGGAGTGGCTGCGCGACCTGCGCGCGCTCGAGCGCGGCGCGGCGCCGTTCCCGCTGTCGGTGCTGGGGTCCGAGGGTTAGCTCAGCACGCGGTCGAACACGAACACGGCGATCGTCACCGGCGGCACGAGCCCGATCGCCGAGCCGACCAGGTAGTCGCGGAAGCGGACCGACGAGAGGGCCAGCGCGTAGGTCACGGGCGGCGAGAGGACGAACACCGCCCGGGCCAGCGCCACCGTGGTCACCGGCCGCCGCTCGAGCTGCCCGAGGATCCGCCGGGCGAGGCCGTTCTGGACCCCGTCGAGCGCCTTGCCGCCGATCCCGCGCACGAAGACGAAGCTCGTCACGAGCGAGACGAGCGCGCCGACGGCGGCGACGAGGCCGCCCTCGGCCGGCCCCCACACGGCGACGGCCGCGCCGACGAACACGAGCCCGGGCACGTGGACGAGCTCGCCCGCGGCGAACAGCGCCACGAAGCCGACGACGCCGAGGAGGCCCGCGCCGGCCACGGCGTCGCGCACCCCCTCGAGGGTGAGCGACTCCGTGACCCCGGTGGCCCGGCCGACCACGTAGGTGGCCGCGATCACGGCCGCGAGGAGCACGAGCCGCCAGCGCGACGGGCGTGGCGCGGTCGCCGGAGCGTCCGGCGTCGGCGCGTCGGTCGGGGGCGGGTCGGGGGGCTCGATCACCGCCCCATGGGACCCTCCCGGCGGCCGCGCGGTCAAGCCGGGACGAACACCCATTCGGCGACCGCCTCGGGCCGCGCCGGCCCGCGGGCGATGGCCGCCTCGACATCGGCCACGAAGCCACGCAGGTCGCCCGCGGGCGGGCCCGGGCGGCCGAGCAGGGCCACGGTGCGGGCGAGGGCCTCGGCCACGGCCGCCGGGTCGGTCCAGGCCAGCAGGTGCCGCGCGGCGACGAACCCCTCGAAGGCGGCCGCGAAGCCGGCCGCGTCGACGCCCAGGTCCACGAGCGCGCGCTCGAGCGCCGCCGGCGGCACCTGCTCGAGGAGCGCGTAGAGCCCGGGCCCGAGCGCGGGGTCGCGCAGGAGCAGCCAGCGGTCCAGGACGAGCTCCACGCCCACGTGGGCCAGGAGCCCGGCGCGCGCGCTCCGGCCGACGAGCGGCTCGGCCCGGGCCGCCGCGGCGCGCCGCCAGGCGAGGAAGGCCGCGCAGCCGTGGAAGGCGCGGTCGACCTCCTCGTGCCGCGCGAGCCCCGCCCGCAGGCGCGCCGCCGCGGGGGCGTCGCCCTCGCCCGGAGCCACGCGCAGGGGCTCGAGCCGCGCGCCCGGGCGGCCCCTCCGGCGGAAGCGCGGCCAGAGGTCCGGCACGGCCACGCCGGCCGCGTACCAGGGGTCGCCCCGCGAGCGGTCGAGGTGGTGGTGAGCGAGGAAGTTCATCCGCCCCCAGCTTCGCACGCCCGCCCGCGGCGCCCCCTCCGGCGAGGGGCTTGGAGGGTCGTCGCCGGGCTGCTAACCTGACGCCCGTTTCAAACGACCGTTTGATAGTGCGGGGGAGAGATGCCCGGGAGCGGCGAGGCGACGGGAGCGCGCGGCGAGCGCCAGGCCGCCGGCGGGCGCGCCGCGGCCACCCGGGCGCGCCTGCTCGCGGCCGCGACGCGCGCGTTCGCCGACCGCGGCTTCGCGCGGGCCAGCGTCCGCGAGATCTGCGCGGCGGCGGGCTGCAACATCGCCGCCGTCAGCTACCACTTCGGCGACAAGGCCGGCCTCCACCGGGCCGTGCTCCTGGCCGGCTTCGAGCGCGAGGCCTTCCCGCCCGCCGACGACCCCGCCCGGCCCGCGCGCGAGCGGCTGCACGCGCTGGTGGCCGCCTTCCTCGGCCGGCTGCTCGCGCCCGAGCGGCACCTGCACGCGCGCGTCATGGCGCGCGAGCTCGTCGAGCCGACGCCGGCCCTCCGCGAGGTCGTCGAGGTCGCCTTCCGGCCGCTGCACGACCGGATCCGCGCCCTCGTGCGCGCCCTGCGCCCCGACCTGCGCCCCGCCGACGCGGACCTCCACACGATGAGCGTGATCGGGCAGTGCGTCGTCTACCGGCACGCCCGCCCGGCGCTCGACGTCCTGCACGGCCCCGAGGCCCTCGGGGCCGCCGACGTCCCGCGCCTGGCGCGGCACATCGCCGCCCAGGCCCTCGGCGGCCTCGGCCGCCACGACCTCCTCCCCCTCCCGCCCCTCCAGACCGGAGCCCCCCGTGACCGCCCCCGAGCCCGCCGCGCCGCCGCCCGCCGCCGCTGAGCCGCCGCCGCGCCGCCTGCGCACGGCGGCGGCCTGCGCCGCCATCATCGGCGTCGCGCTCCTCGTCGCGGCCGGGCTCCGCGCCAGCCGCGCCGAGGCGCCGCGCCGCGCGGCGCGGGGGGCGCCGGTGGGGGGGCGCGTGGGGGCGGGGTGGCGGCCGCCGCGCGCCCGGTCGCGGTCGAGGTGGTCGGCTTCGGCCGGGCGCAGGCCGTCCGGACCGCCCGCGTCCCGGCGCGCGTCGGCGGGCTCGTGGTCGAGCTCCACCCGGCCCTCGAGCGCGGGCGCGCCCTGGCCGCGGGCGAGGCCGCCGTGCGCCTCGACCCGGAGGACGCCGAGAACGACGAGGCCCTGGCCGCGGCGCGCCTCGACGCCGCCCGCGCCGAGGCGGCGCGCCTCGAGGCGAGCGCGGCGCCGCTCGAGGCCCGCGTGGCGATCGCCGCGCGCCTGCTCGAGCTCGAGCGCCAGGAGACCGAGCGCCTCGCGGCGCTCCAGGCGCAGGGGCTCGTGCGCGAGCGCGAGCCCGACGCGGCCCGCCTGGCGCTCCTGCGCCAGGAGGACGGGCTCGAGGCGCTCCGCGCCCAGCGCGACCAGCTCGCCGCCCAGCGCGACGCGGCGGCCGCGGCCGTCCGCGAGGCGGCGGCGAGCCTCGCGCGCGCGCGCCTGGCGCTGGCCCGGACGACCGTGCGCGCGCCGTTCGCGGGCGTCGTCGCGGCGGCGCCCGTCCAGGCGCAGGAGCACGTCGCGGCGGGCCAGGTCCTGTTCGAGCTCCACGACCTCGCGCGCGTGGAGGTCCCGGCGCCGGTGCCGCTCGAGGAGGCGGCGCTCCTCGCGCCGGCGCTCGCCGGGCGCCCCGTGCCCGCGCGCGTGACCGTCGGCGACGCGGCCTGGGAGGGGACGCTCGCCCGGCTCGAGCCCGTCGACCCGGCGACGCAGACGGTCCGCGCGGTCGTCGTCGTCGACAACCCGTCCGACGGCCCGCCGCTCCCGCCGGGCGCCTTCTGCCGCGTCGCGCTCCTGGCGCCGCCCGTCGAGGCCGGCGTGGTGATCCCGCTCGAGGCGCTGCAGGAGCGGGACCGCGTCTTCGTCGCCGACGACGAGCGCCTGCGCATCGTCGAGGTGCGCCCGGGCCGCCGGCTCGGCCGCTGGCGCGTGGTCGAGGCGGGGCTCGCGCCCGGGGCGCTCGTCGTCGTCTCGCCGCTCGAGCGCGCCATCGCCGGCACGGCGCTCAGCGTCGTCGTCGAGGAGGACGGGCCGTGACGGCGCTCCTGCGCTTCGCCGTCACCAGCCGCGTCTTCGCAAACCTGCTCATGGTGGCCCTCGTCGCCGCCGGCCTGGTCGGGCTGCGCCGGATGACCCGCGAGCTCTTCCCCGAGTTCGCCAACGACGAGGTCACCGTCACCGTCGTCTACCCGGGCGCCGCGCCCGAGGAGGTGGAGGCGGGCGTCACGCTGAAGATCGAGGAGGCGACGCGCGGCGTCGAGGGCGTGCGCCGCGTCCGCAGCGAGTCGACCGAGGGGCGCGCGCTCGTCACGCTCGAGGTCGACCGCCGCGCGCGGACGCCCCAGGACGTCATGATCGACGTCCAGAACGAGGTCGACCGGATCGACACGTTCCCCGACGACATCAAGCGCCCGGTCGTGCAGGTCGTCGTCAACCGGCGCGAGGTGCTGAGCTTCGTCCTGCACGGCGACGTCGACGAGGACTCGCTCGCGCGGCTCGGCCGCGAGCTCGAGGACGACCTCCTGCGCCTGACCGAGGTCCGCGAGGTGCGCGCGAGCGGCCTCAGGACGCGGCAGCTCTCCGTGCTGCTGCGCGAGGCGGACCTGCTGCGCCACGGGCTGACCTTCGACCAGGTGGTCGCCGCCGCGCGCGGCGCCAGCATCGACCTGCCGCTCGGCCCCCTGCGCGGGGCGCGCGAGGAGCTGGTGCTGCGCGTCGAGCGCGAGCGGGGGACCGGGCGCGAGCTGGCGCAGGTGCCGCTCGTGACGCGCCCCGACGGCGCGCGCGTGCTCCTGGGCGACGTCGCCCGCGTCGACGACGGCTTCGTCGAGGACCCGCTGGCGGTGCGCGTCGACGGCCGCCGCGCCGTGTTCCTGGGCGTCCAGCGCGTCGCCGACCAGGACACGATCCGGCTGGCGCGCCTGCTCCGCGAGTGGGCGGCCGCGCGCGCGCCGGCGCTCCCCGAAGGGGTGACGCTCGAGCCCTGGCAGGACCACTCGCTCGCCGTCGCCGAGCGACTGGACCTCATGACGACGAACGGCCTCCAGGGGCTGTGCCTCGTCTTCGCCTGCCTCGTCCTGTTCCTCGGCGGCCGCCTGTCGCTCTGGGTCGCCGCCGGCCTGCCCGTCGCGTTCCTCGCCGGGCTGGCGCTGCTCGCGGCCTTCGGCGGGACGCTGAACATGATCTCCACCTTCGGGCTGATCATGGTCCTGGGGATCGTCGTCGACGACGCGATCGTCGTCGCCGAGAACGTCGCCCGGCACCTGCGCGAGCGCGCGCCGGGCGCCTCGTCGCTCGAGGCGGCCGTGGCCGGCGTGTCGGAGGTCGCCTGGCCCGTCGTCACGTCCGTCACGACGACGGCGCTCGCCTTCCTCCCGCTCGCCTTCCTCGAGGGGACGATCGGCAAGTTCACGCGGATCATGCCGGTCGCGGTGGTCGCCTGCCTGATCGCCTCGCTCGTCGAGGCCCTGCTCATCCTGCCGGCGCACCTCGCCCACGGCCGCCCGCCCGGGCGGGGCGGCCTGCGCGAGCGGCTCGACCGGTCGATCGCCGGCTTCGTCGAGCGCCGCTACGGGCCCACGGTCGACCTGGCCCTCCGACACCGGTACGTCACGCTCACCCTGTCGGTCGCCTTCGTCATCGTCGTCGGCGGGCTCGTCGCCGGCGGACGGCCCCGGTTCGTGTTCTTCCCCGCCCTCGACGCCGAGGTCGTCCAGGCGACGGTCACCATGCCGCAGGGCACGCCCTTCCACGTGACCGACGAGGTCGCGCGCCGGGTCGAGGCCGCGGCCCGGACGCTCCGCGACGCCTTCCCGCCGGCGGACGACGGCGGGCCGGTCGCGCGCCGCGTCCTGGCGCGCGTGGGCGAGGGCGGCCCTCATCGCGCGGTCGTCAGCCTGGAGCTGGCGCGGAGCGGCCTCAGGCGCACGACGAGCGAGGAGGTGCTGCGCCGCTGGCGCGAGGCCACGGGCGGCGTGCCGCTCGCCCGCGCGGTCCTCTTCGAGGGGCAGCAGCACCGCCCGGGCGGCCGGGCGCTCGAGCTGCGCCTCGCCGACGCCGACGCGGCGACGGCGGCCCTCGCCGCGGCGCGCGTCCGCGAGGCGCTGGGCGCCTTCCCCGGCGTGATCAACGTCGACGACAACCTCGAGCCCGGCAAGCGCGAGCTGCGCCTGGCCCCCGGCGCCGGCGGCGACGCCGCGGGCCTCCTCACGCGCGACCTCGCCCGGCAGCTCCAGGCCGGCTTCACCGGCGCCGAGGTGCAGACGCTCCAGCGCGGGCGCGAGGAGGTCGAGGTGCGGGTGCGCTACGCCCGGGAGGAGCGCGGCGCCCTGGCGCGGCTGCCGGGGCTGTGGGTGCGCGCGGGCGACGCGGCCCTGCCGCTGTCGTGGGCCGTCGAGGTCGAGCCGGGGCGCGGGCTGGCCAAGGTGGAGCGCCGCGACGGGCGCCGCGTGGCCCAGGTCTTCGCCGAGGTCGACGAGGCGGTCACCAACGCCAACGAGGTCGTGCGCGCGCTCCAGGCGGGCGTCCTCGCCGACCTGCGCGCGGCGCACCCGGGGCTCGTGGCCACGTTCGGCGGCGCGCAGGAGGAGCAGCGCGACACCGTCGTCGGCATCGTCGTGGGCTTCCTCCTCGCGTGCCTCGGGATCTACGCCCTGCTCGGGCTCCTGTTCGAGAGCTACCTGCAGCCGCTGATCATCATGGCCGCGATCCCGGTCGGCTTCGCCGGCGCCGTCCTCGGCCACGTCGTCGTCGGCTGGCCGCTGACGATCTTCAGCGTCTTCGGCATGGTCGGCCTCTCGGGGATCGTCGTGAACGACGGCCTCGTGCTCATCGACTTCGTCAACCGCCGGCGCCGCGCCGGCATGAGCGCGCTCGAGGCCGCCCGCGTGGCCGGCCGCGTACGCTTCCAGGCCGTGGCCCTGACGACCATCACGACGGTCGCCGGGCTGGCCCCGCTGCTCCTCGAGCGGGCGATCAGCGCCCAGCTGCTCATCCCCATGGCGGTCTCCATCGCGTCGGGGGTGGCCGCGGCCACGCTCGTCACGCTCTACGCCGTGCCGGCCGCCTACGTGGCGCTCGACGACGTCGTGCGCCTCGTCCGGGGCCGCTGGGCGCAGGTGGTCCGCGCCGGCCGCCGCCGCTAGAGTGCCCGCGTGACCCCAGCCTCGCAGGCCGCGTCCGAGCCCGCGCTCGCGCCCGGCGCCATCCTCGGCGAGTTCCGCCTGCGCCGGCTGCTCGGGCAGGGGCCGCTCGGCGAGCTCCACGCCGCCGAGCGCACGCAGGACGGCGCCCGCGTCCTCCTGCGCGTCCTCGCCGACCAGGTGACCGCGCGCGCCGACCTGCGCGCCCGCGTCGGGCGCGACCTCGCGACCCTGCAGGGGGTCGAGCACCCGGGCGTGGCGCGCCTGCTCGAGCTGGGCGAGGAGCGCGGCCACGTCTTCTACGGGCTGTCCGACCCGGGCGACCTGAGCCTGGCCGACCTCGTGCGCCGCGGCCGCCCGCTCGACGAGCGCGAGCTCGTCTGGCTCGGCGCCGGGCTGGCGGGCGGCCTGGCGGCGCTCCACGCGGCGGGCCTCCCGCACGGGTCGCTCGCCCCCCACACGGTGCTCGTCACGCCGCGCGGGCCGGTGATCGTCGACCTGGCCTGGACCTGCCGGCTGCGCGAGCCGTCCGGCGAGCAGGAGGCGGGCGACGCGCCGCCCCCGAGCGTCGCGCACGACCTGCGCGCCCTCGGCCTCCTCCTCGTCCTCGCCGGCACCGGCGACCCCGCGGCGCGCGTCCTGCCGCCCGCGACCTCCCCGCGCCTGAGCGGGCTCGTCGAGCTCCTGCTCGGGCCCGCGGCGCGCCGGCCGCCGGCGGAGAAGGTCGCGCGCCTGTTCGCCCAGCTGGCGAAGGCGGCCGAGGTCGAGGGGGGCGCCCCGCCGTCGCTCGTGGGGCTGATCGAGCAGGTCGCGTCGGGCCAGGCGGTCCCCGCGCTCGACGCCGCCGCCGCCCCGGCGCTCGGCCGCTTCGGCCGGTACGTGCTCCAGGAGGAGCTGGGCCGCGGCGGCATGGGGGTCGTCTACAAGGCGCGGCACGCCGAGCTCGAGCGCTACTTCGCGCTCAAGGTCATGCTCGCCGGCGCGCTCGCCGACGACACGGCGCGCCGCCGCTTCCTCCACGAGGCGGAGGCCGCCGCGGGGCTCGACCACCCCGCGATCGTGCGCGTCCACGACTGCGGCGTGGTCGAGGGTCGGGCCTACATGGCCATGGACCTGATGGCCGGCACGCCCCTGTCCGAGCTCTACCGCGACCCCGCCTGGACGCTCCCGGCGCTGCTCCAGCTCTTCGTGGAGGTCCTGCGCGGCGTCCACTACGCCCACTCGCGCGGCATCGTCCACCGTGACCTCAAGCCCGAGAACGTCCTGGTCGACGCCGACGGCAGGCCGCACATCCTCGACTTCGGCGTCGCCAAGCGCGTGGGCGAGGCCGGGGGCCTCCTCACCGTGCAGGGCGAGCTCGTGGGCACGCCGGCCTACATGCCGCCCGAGCAGGCCGAGGGGCGGGGCAACGACATCGACACGCGGAGCGACGTCTACGCCCTCGGCGCCAGCCTGTTCGAGGTCGTGACCCGCGGGCGCCGGCCGTTCGAGGGCAAGACGGTCACGGACGTCCTCACGCGGATCCTCCTCGAGGAGGCGCCGGCCCCCGGCGCGCTGGCGCCCGGGCTGCCGTGGGAGGTGGACGCGATCGTCCTCAAGGCGCTCGAGAAGCAGCGCGAGCGGCGCTACCAGTCGGCGGCGGAGATGGCCGAGGACATCCAGCGCTTCCTGGGCGGGCTGCCGATCCACGCCCGGCAGGCCACGCTCGGCTACAAGGCGCGCAAGTGGCTCGCCCGGCGCTGGCCCGCCGTCGTCGCCGCGGCCGCCGTCGCGAGCGTCGTCACGGGCGGGGCGGCCGTGCTGGTCGCCGGGCGCCGGGCCGAGCTCGCCGCCGAGGCGGCGCGCGTCACGGCCGAGGTGGCGCGGCTGGTCGAGGAGGGCGACGCGGCGCTCGCCCAGGACGACACGCAGCGGGCGCTCGAGCGCTACGCGCAGGCCTTGGCGCTCGAGGCGGACCACGTGGCCGCCTCGGTCGGGCGGGAGCGCGCCATGGGCCAGGCCAAGGAGGCGGAGGCGCGGGCGCGGCGCGCGGAGGCCCGCGCGCTGGCCGAGGGCTTCGCCCGCGAGGCCGCCGCGCGGGAGGCGGAGGGCGACCTGCAGGCCGCGCGCGTGGCCTTCGAGAAGGCCATGGCCTTCGAGGACCCGCCGCCCGCGGCGAAGACGGGGCTCCTGCGGGTGGCCGAGGCGCTTGCCGTGCGCGAGGCGCAGGACCGGCGCGACGAGCTCCTGCGGCGCGACCTCGGCCGGGCCGCCGAGCACGAGGCGAAGGGCGACGCGCACCTGGCCGCGGGCCGTCTGCGCGAGGCGCAGGCGGCGTTCCTCCAGGCCATGGCCTTCGGGTCCGAGGCCGCGCCAGCGCGGCTGCGGCAGGTCGAGGAGGCCCTGCTCGCCGAGCGCATGCAGGAGGTGCAGGAGCGCGTCCGGGCGCAGGCGGCCGAGTCGGCGGAGCGCCTGGCGAAGGAGGGGCTCGAGGCCATGGACCGGGACGACCTCGACGCCGCGCGGCGCGCGTTCGTCCAGGCGCTCGGCTTCGACGGCAACAGCGAGGCGGCCCAGCGCGGCCTGGTCGAGGTGGAGCGCCTGCGCCAGGCCGAGCAGGAGCGGCGGGCGCGCGCCGAGCGGCTCGCCCAGGCCGAGGAGCAGGCCCGGCTCGCCCGGGGGGCGCTCGAGCGCGGGCGCGGGCAGTTCCGCGACGGCGAGGACGTCGAGGTCGTGCGCGAGAGCTACATCCTGGCCCTCGAGACCTACGACCGCGCGCTGTCGTTCGTCCCCGACCACGCGCGCGCGCGCGCCGAGAAGGCCGCGGTCGCCCGCGAGGTCTCGGCGATCCTCCGCGAGGAGGGGCGCTACGAGCTGGCCGACTTCCTCCTGCGCATGAGCGGCGTCGAGGCGGGGGCCGCCGCCGCGGCGCCCGAGCTCCCCGCCGACCCGCACCTCGTCGTGGTCGAGGCCGACAAGGTGAACATCCGCCGCGCCTTCGGCGGCGTGGTCCGCTTCCAGGCCACGCGCGTGTTCGACCCCCTGCGCGAGCAGGTGCGCGCCCGCGGCGGCGGCCGCTACCGCGTCGTGATCCAGGTGCGGTCGGAGCCCACGGCGAGCATCCCGCCGGTCGTCCACGCCAAGGGCCTGTGGGTGCGGCTCGAGGACAAGGTCGCCAACACGATCTCGCGCATGGAGCGGGTCGACTTCCAGGGCGGCCCCTTCGCGCGCCTGGTGACGGTCGACGCGCACGGGCGGATCGTGGCCGCGTGGGAGCGCTCCCGAGACCTGCCCGCCCAGCGCTACGTCGCGGAGGTCGAGGCCGTGGTCCGGCGGCTGCTGGCCGAGGTCGAGGGGCGAGGAGGAGGGTGAACCGGTGACCACGTCCGCCGCCGACCTCGCGCAGCGTCAGCTCGACGCCTACAACGCGCACGACATCGACGCGTTCGTCGCCTGCTTCGCCGAGGACGTCGTCGTCGCCGACGTCCGCACCGGCGCCGTGATCATGCAGGGGCGCGAGGCCATGCACGCGCGTTACGGGGCGCTCTTCGCGCGGCCCGCCCTGCACGCCGCGCTCGTCAGCCGCACGACGCTCGGCGACGACGTCGTCCTCGACGTCGAGCGCGTCGCCGGCCTGCGCGACGACGGCGGCGAGGTCGACGCGGTCGCGATCTACGAGCGGCGCGGCGACGTGATCGCGCGGGTGTGGTTCGTCAGGCCCTGAGCTCGACGCCCGCGAGCACGAGCATCGCCAGCCCCACGACCAGGAGGAGCCCGCCCAGGAGCTGCCTCAGCCGCCCCTGCGGCACGCGGCCGGCGAGCGCGCCGCCGCCGACCCCGGCCGCGGCCGCGCCGAGCGCGAAGAGCACGAGGCGCCGGTCGAGCAGGTCGACCTGGGAGGCCACCGCCCCCAGGCCGGCGAGCGCGTTGACGGCCACGACGACGAGCGACGTGGCCACGGCGCGGCGCGGGGCCAGCCCGGCGACGAGCGTCAGGGCGGGCACCACGGCGAAGCCGCCGCCGACGCCGACGAGCCCGGTGAGGGCGCCCGCGCCGGCGCCGGCCAGGAGCACCGGGCCGACGCGCGCGCGCTCGGACGACGGCGCCGGGTCACCCCGCCTCGGGCCGCGGGCGAGCAGGGCGCCCGCGACCAGGGCCACGAGGGCGAACAGCGCCGACTGGGCCGCGCCCGGCAGGCGCCGGGCCAGCAGGGCCGTGATCAGGCTCGCCGGCGCGCCGGCCCCGCCCGTGAGCAGGGCGGCGCGCGCGTCGACCGCCCCGGCCCGTACGTGCGGGCCGAGGCTCGCGAGCGCCGCCGCCGCGACGATCAGCAGGGCGCCGGCCTTCGCGACGGCCGGGTCGAGGCCGAGGAGGCCGAGGAGCGGCACCGCGAGCATGCTCCCGCCGCCGCCCACGAGGCCGAGGACCAGGCCGACGACCGCGCCGAGCGCCAGGGCGACGGCGGTCATGGCTCACCTCACCTGGCGCCGCCGACGGCGCAGGTCGAGGGCGCCGCGTCGTCCTTGGCCCCGCCCACGGCGCAGGTCGAGCCGCCGGCGCCGCCGACCGCGCACACCGCGCCGCCGCCCTCGCCCGCCGGCGCCCGGTTCCAGGGGGCCTTCATCAGCACCACCGCGAGGCCGCAGGTGCCCGTCAGCCCGGCGAACGTCAGCCCCGCGCCGAAGAAGCCGGCCAGGACGAGGAACCAGGGGTTCACGAAGGCCCCGAGGAGCGTCCCCGTGAGCACGCCCAGGCCGACGATCAGCTGCACCTGCCGGTCGACGCCCAGATGGCGGCGCCCCTCCCTCAGGGGCAGCCCGGCCTTGCGCCAGCCGACGACGCCGCCCTCGAGCACGCGGGCCTGGCGCCCCTGGCGCAGGAGCGTCTGCGAGGCCAGGGTCGCGCGCACGCCGGTGCGGCACACGACGACCACCTCGTCGCCCTCCGGGACCTCGTCGAGCCGCCCGGCCAGCTCGCCCAGCGGGACGTTCCGGGCCCCGTCGAGCCGCTCGGCCTCGAACTCGAGCGGCGAGCGGACGTCGAGCAGGAAGGGGCCCCCGCCCGCCCGGCGCAGGGCGTCGAGGTCCCTGGGCGAGATCGTCGGCGAGTCGGCCTCCTCCGCGAGGTTGAAGCGGAGGATCTCCGCCATGTTCGCGGGCGGCGCGCCCTTGACGTCGAGCCGCGCCACGAGCTTCGCCCGGTCGTGCTCCGACAGGAGCGGGTTCTTGCGCCGCTCGTCGCCGATGGTGCTCTCGGGCGTGCCCACGTAGTCGTGGCCCGGGTGGACGACCGTGTCGTCGGGCAGGGCCTCGAAGCGGCGGAACGTGTCGAACAGGTCGTCCGCGCTCCCGCCCATGAAGTCGGTGCGCCCGGCGCCGCCCACGAACAGGGCGTCGCCCGTGAACAGGTGCCCGTCGACCAGCAGGGCCAGCGAGTCGGGCGTGTGGCCCGGGGCGTCGAGCACCCGCACCTCGAGGCCGCCCAGCGGCACGGCGTCGCCGCCCTGCACCCGGCGCGCCGGCGCCTTCAGCTTCGCCCGGGCGTGGGCCAGCAGCTCGGCGCCCTCGCGGGCGGCCAGCTTGCGCGCGCCCGACAGGTGGTCGGCGTGCGTGTGGGTGTCCGCCACCCAGCGGAGCCGCGCCCCCGTGGCGCGCAGCCGCGCCTGCAGCGCGTCGACCTGATCGAGGCGCGGGTCGATCACCAGCGCCTCGCGGCTCCCCTCGTCGATGATGATGTAGGCCACGCACCCCTCGCGGTCGTGCTTGAGCGCCTCCACCGTCGTCCGCCGCGTCGTCGTCGTGCTCATGACGTCCTCCTTATGCATGACTATATTCGCATGCGGTGATATAGTCAAGTGGTGGGTAGGATGGGTCGACCGGCCCGGAGGGAAGGCCATGGCGGGCAAGAGGAAGCAGAAGGCGCCGCTCTCGCGCGAGGCGCTCGAGCTCGTGGCCCAGCGCTTCAAGGCGCTGGCCGACCCCACGCGGCTCGGGCTGCTCCAGGCCCTTTTCGAGGGCGAGCGGACCGTGCAGGAGCTGTGCGAGGCGACCGGGACCAGCCAGGCGAACGCCAGCAAGCACCTGGCGCTGCTCACCGACCAGGGCCTGCTGGCCCGGCGCAAGGACGGCCTGTTCGTCCGCTACCGGATCGACGACCCGTCGGTCCACGCGCTGTGCGAGCTCGTGTGCGGCTCGCTCGCCCGCCGCTTCGAGGCGGTCCGCGCCCACCTCGTGCCGGAGGACTGACGTGACCCGACCGGTCTTCGAGATCCTCGACTGGGCCGACACGCCGATCGGCGGGCTGTGCCTGCGCCGGCGTGAGCTCCTCGGGCGTCCGGGGGTCGTCGTCACCGAGGTGACGATCGACCACGAGCTGCTCATGAGCAGCCTCAACACCGCCTCCGAGGAGGCGCTGGCCGCCCGCGCGGTCGCGCGCCACGGCGGCGAGGGCCTGCGCGTGCTCGTGGGGGGCCTGGGCCTGGGCTTCACGGCCCGGGCGGCGCTCGCGAGCCCGCGCGTCGCGGCCGTGCGCGTGGTCGAGCTCCTCCCGGCGGTGATCGGCTGGCTCCGCCGCGGCCTCGTGCCGCTCGCGGCCGAGCTCCAGGCCGACCCGCGCCTCGAGGTGGTCGAGGGCGACGCCTACGCCGGCCTCCTCGGCCCGCCGGACGACGAGCGCTGGGACCTCGTGCTCATCGACGTCGACCACACGCCCGACGAGCCGCTCGACCGCGCGAGCGGCGCCTTCTACACGGCCGAGGGCCTGCGGCGCGTCGCCGCGCACCTGGCGCCCGGCGGCCTCCTCGGCGTCTGGTCGGCCGGCGACGACGACCCGCGCTTCGCCCGCGCCCTGGGCGAGGTGTTCGACGACGTCGCCGTCGAGCGCGTCCCCTGGCGCGACGAGCTGTTCGACGAGGGGCGCGAGGAGGAGGACGTGCTGTTCTTCGCCCGTCGCCGCCCGTGACTGTCGGACCCATCGCATAGATTCACCCGCCAGAGCGAGCGATGGGGACGGGCGGAGCGGTGCAGTCCGGGACTCACGCCGATCGCCCGCCCTCGCGAGCGCATCTGCCGCAGGTCCCATGACCCTCCACGCCGACCTCACCCCCGAGCAGCGCGACGCGGTCCTCCACCGCGACGGCCCCCTCCTCATCCTGGCCGGCGCCGGGTCGGGCAAGACGCGGGTGATCACGCGCCGCGTGGCCCACCTGATCCGCACCGGCGCCCGGCCGGGGTCGATCGTGGCGATCACGTTCACGAACAAGGCTGCGGGCGAGATGCGCGAGCGCATCCACGCGCTCGTGCCCGACGTCGCCGCCGCCGGGAGAGACGGCCCGGTCGTGGCCACGTTCCACGCCTTCGCCGTGCGGCTCCTGCGCGAGCTGGGCCCGCGGGCCGGGATCCGCAAGGACTTCTCGATCCTGGACGAGGACGACCAGCTCGCCCTCGTCCGCGAGGCGGCCGTCGCCGCGCGCGTCGACGTCGAGCGCTTCCGCGCGCCGGCGCTGTCCCACGCGATCGGCCGGGCCAAGGAGAAGCTCGACGACGCGGCGTTCGCGGCGCAGGCGACGAGCGACCTCGACCGGGCGGCCGCGGCCGTGCTGCCCGTCTACCGCGACCTGCAGCGCGCGCGCAACGCCCTCGACTTCGAGGACCTCGTGGCGCAGGTCGTCCTCCTCCTCGAGCGCGACCCCGACGCCCTGGCCCTCGTGCAGGGGCGGCTCGAGTTCGTGCTCGTCGACGAGTACCAGGACACGAACCACGCCCAGTACCGCCTGGCGCGCCTCCTCGCCGGGCCGCGGCGGAACATCTGCGTGTGCGGCGACCCCGACCAGTCGATCTACGGCTGGCGCGGCGCCGACATGGGCAACATCCTGCGCTTCGAGGAGGACTTCCCCGGCGCCAAGGTCGTGCTCCTCGAGCGCAACTACCGCTCGTCGCCGACCATCCTCGAGGCCGCCAACCACCTCATCGGCCACAACGCCGTGCGCAAGGACAAGCAGCTGCGCCCGGGCCGCGAGGAGGACGGGCTGCCGATCGAGGTGCGCCGCTGCCTCGACGAGGACCTCGAGGCCGACTACGTCGCCCGCCGCGTCGAGGAGGTGATCGCCATGGGCACCTCGCCGCACGAGGTCGCGGTGGTCTACCGCGCGGGCAAGCAGGCGGAGCGCTACGAGGAGGCGCTGCTCAAGCGCAACGTCCCCTGCGCGACGGCCGGGGCGGTCTCGTTCTTCGACCGGGCCGAGATCAAGGACGCGCTCGCCCTGGTGAAGCTGGCCGTGAATCCGAGGGACGACCTCGCCGCCCTGCGCGCCCTGCGCAGCACGCGCAAGGGCGTGGGCAAGGCCACGCTCGACAAGGTGCACGAGCTCCAGCGCCGCCACGGGGTGTCGATCGTCGAGGCCTGCGGGCGCGCGGGCGAGCTGCCCACGGTCACGCGCGCCACGCGCGAGGCGCTCCTGGGCTTCGCGGCGCTGGTGCGCGAGGTCAACGGCGCGGCGAGCGGCCCGGCGGCGCCGCTGGTGCAGAAGGTCCTCGAGCGCAGCGGCCTCGAGGCCGCCCTGCGCCAGGGCGGCGAGGACGGCGCGGCCCGCGCCGACAACCTGGGCGTGCTCGTCGACGCCGCGCGCGACGCCGACCGGCGCGCGGCGAGAGGCGGCGAGGCCGGGGCGCGCGGGTTCCTCGACCGCCTGGCCCTCCTCGACGGGCAGGACCGCAAGGACGAGGAGGCGCCGGACAAGGTCACGCTCACGACCGTGCACGCGGCCAAGGGCCTCGAGTTCGACGTCGTGTTCGTCGTCGGCCTCGAGCAGGGGCTCTTCCCCCACGAGCGCGCGCTCGCCGAGGGGCAGCTCGAGGAGGAGCGCCGGCTGGCCTACGTGGCCTTCACGCGGGCCCGCAAGCGGCTCGTGCTCACCTACGCCGGCCTCCGCAAGGCCAGGAACCCCGCCGACGAGCGGCGGCGGCCGTCGACGTTCATCTACGAGCTCCCGCCGACGCTGCTGTGGGACCCCGAGCGCCGGGCGCCGGCGGACCTGCCGGAGCGCGAGGCGGAGCAGCCGGCCGCGCCGGCCGCCGGAGGGGGCGGGGGGACGCCAGGGGCGCGCGCCAGGCCGCCCGCGCGCGCCGCCTCGCCGGGGCGCCGCGAGCGGGCGCCGCCGCGCCGCCCCTGTGGGCCCGCGGCCTCGAGCGCAGGGCCCCCGCCGGCCGTTCCTGAATCGGGACATCAGCGGCGCCCGGGTGACATGCCCGGCCGGGCCGGGGTACACTTCCCTTCTCGCGTCGGGGGGGCGCGGGGCCCGGAGCGGACATGACGCCAGCTCGGCTCGGCGCGCCTGGTCGGTCGCCTGCTCGATCCGATGACGCGCTCGCCCCTGCGAGCGACGCCGAGCCCGGCCTCGAGCTGGCGCGGATCCGGGCGCTCTACGAGCTGACGGCGGCGGTCGCCGCGGGCCAGGAGCCCGCCGCCGTGCAGGAGGTCGCGCTCTGCGCGCTCGAGCGCCTCCTCGACGCGCGGCGCTCGGCGATCCTCCTCTTCGACGACGGCGGCGTGATGCGCTTCGCCGCCTGGCACGGCCTCTCCGACGTCTACCGCGCGGCCGTGGAGGGCCACTCGCCGTGGGAGCGCGGCGCGTGCGACCCGACGCCGGTGGTCGTCGCCGACGCGGCCAGCGACCCGTCGCTCGCCGCCTACCAGCCGCTGTTCGCCGCGGAGGGGATCGCCGCGCTCCTGTTCGTCCCGATCTGCTTCGGCGGCGCGCTGCTCGGCAAGTTCATGGTCTACTTCGACGCCCCGCGGCAGGTCGCGCCCGACGAGCTCGCCTTCGCGCAGACCGTCGCCCGGCACGTCGCCGTGGCCGCCGACCGCGCGCGCTCGGCCGAGGACCTGCGGCGCTCGCGCGACGACCTGGGCGCCATCCTCGACGGGGTCGCCGACGCCATCACCGTCCAGGACGCCGCCGGGCGCCTCGTCTTCGCCAACCAGGCGGGCGCGCGGCAGCTCGGGTTCGACTCGCCGGGCGAGCTGCTGGCGACGCCGCTCGACGAGCTGATGCGCCGCTACACGCTCCTGGACGAGGAGGGCGGGCCCTTCCCCGCCGAGCGGCTGCCGGGGCGGGTCGCGCTCGTCGAGGGCCGCGCCGGGGAGGCGCTCGTGCGCTTCCGCTTCGCCGCGACGGGCGAGGAGCGCTGGTCGCAGGTGAAGGCGACCCCGGTGCGCGACGCCGGCGGCAAGGTCCGCTTCGCCGTCAACGTGTTCCGCGACGTCACCGAGGAGCGGCGCGCCGAGGCGGCCGCCCTGTTCCTGGCCGACGCCAGCGCCGTCCTCGCCGCGTCGCTCGACCACGAGACGACGCTCCGGAGCGTCGCCCGGCTGGCGGTCCCGCGCGTCGCCGACTGGTGCGCCATCGAGCTCGTGCGCGGCGACGGGCCGGCGACGGAGCAGGTCGCCGTGGCGCACGCCGACGCCGGCAAGGTCGAGCTGGCCCAGGCCCTCCGGCGCCGCTACCCGCCCGACCCCGCGGCGCCGCGCGGCGTGCACCAGGTGATCCGGAGCGGCGAGCCCGAGCTCTACCCGGAGGTGCCCGACCCGCTGCTCACCGCCTCGGCCCAGGATGCCGAGCACCTCGCGGTCCTGCGCGCCCTCGAGCTGCGCTCGGCGATGGTCGTGCCCCTCCGCGCCCGCGGCCGGACCCTGGGCGCGATCACGTTCATCTCCTGCCAGCCACATCGCCGCTACGGCCCGGCGGACCTCGTCATGGCCCAGGACCTCGCGTCGCGCGCGGCGCTGGCGATCGACAACGCGCGGCTCTACGGCGAGGTGCGGCGGGCCGACGAGCGCAAGAGCGAGTTCCTGGCCATGCTCGCGCACGAGCTGCGCAACCCGCTCGCGCCGATCGTCACGGCCACCCACCTCCTGCGCCTCCGGGGCGGCGAGCCGGCCGCCGGCCGCGTGCTCGAGGTGGTCGACCGGCAGGTCGGGCACATGACCCGGATCGTCGACGACCTCCTCGACGTGTCACGGCTCACACGCGGGCGGTTCGAGCTCCGCCGCGAGCCGCTGGACCTGGGCGCGCTCGTGCGGGCGACGGCCGAGGACCACCGCCCGCTCGCCGAGGCGCGCGGCCTCGCGCTGGAGGTGCGGGTCGAGCCCGCGCCGCTGCCGGCGCGCGGCGACGCGACCCGGCTGGCGCAGGTCATCGGCAACCTGCTGGCCAACGCGTTCAAGTTCACCGACCGCGGCGGCGCGGTCACGGTGCGCGTCGCCCGGGAGGGGCGGGAGGCCGTCGTCGCGGTCCGGGACACCGGGATCGGCATGGCCCCCGAGCTCGTCGTCGACCTGTTCGAGCCGTTCGTCCAGGCCGACCGCTCGCTCGCCCGCTCTCGCGGCGGCCTCGGCCTCGGCCTCGCCGTCGCCCGCGGGATCGTCGCCATGCATCAGGGCCGCATCGAGGCCGAGAGCCCGGGGCCCGGGCGCGGCGCCGAGGTGCGCTTCCGCCTGCCGCTCGCCGCCGCGCTCGCGGGCGCGGCCGACGCGCCGGCGAGCGCGCCGGCCGCCCGCGCGCGGCGCGTGCTCGTGATCGAGGACCACGCGGACGCCGCCGAGATGCTGCAGGCCCTGCTCGAGCACGAGGGCCACGAGGTCGCGGTCGCCGCGTCCGGCCCCGAGGGGCTCGAGGTCGCCGAGCGCTTCCAGCCCGAGGTCGTCCTCTGCGACCTCGGCCTGCCAGGGCTGGACGGCTTCGAGGTCGCCGTGCGCCTCCGGGAGGCGCGCGGGCCGGGGCTCCCCCTCGTCGCGCTCTCCGGCTACGCGCAGGAGGACGACCGCGCCCGCGCGCGCGCGGCGGGCTTCGACGTCCACCTGACGAAGCCCGTCTCCGCCGCCGACCTCGCGCGCGCGCTGGGCGCGCTGGTCGGCTGAGCTGCGGGCGGACGCGCGCGGGACACTCGCGTCTCCTCCCCCAGCCCGCGTAACCCCGTCCTCCCCGCCCGCTTGCCCGGGCGCCCCGGACGCGCGCGGGGCCCACGTGGTGAAATGATGAGCACTCCAGGCCGAGGGGGGCTCGCGGGAGGCGTGGGTGCCCGTCGAGAAGCGGGGTCGCGCGGCGCACGCGGCCGCGTGGACCCTCGTCGTCGTCGCGGCCGGCGGCTGCGCCGGCCCCAGGGTCGAGGTGGCGCCGCCGATCGCTCCGAAGGCGGCGGCGCACGTGCGCAGCTTCGCCGGCTCGCCCCTGAGCGGGCCGCAGGCGCGCCCCCCGTGGCTCATGCCCGACGAGTGCGACCCGCGCGACGCCTGGCGGGTCGAGGTCGCCTGGTTCGTCGCCCAGGAGGTGCCGACCGGCCTGGGCGTCGCCCCGCTCGTCGAGTGGACCCGCCTGGTGGTCGTCGAGCCGGACCTCGAGCCTCGCTTCGGCCCGTCGCTCCTCACGCGCGGGGGCCGCGTCGGCCTCGAGCCCGACGCCGCGGCGGCGGCCGACGAGCTGCGGGGGCGCGTGGAGGTGCTCGCCCTGACCGTGCAGGAGGGCGTCCTCCCGCCCGGCGTGACGACCGCGTTCGAGCTGACCGAGGCCAGCCTCACCTGGCCGGCCGGCCTCCCCGACGTCGACGAGCACGAGGAGCGACCCGCCCGGCTGGCGCTGCTGCTGCATCGACCTGGGCCCACCGCGCCGCCGCCGCTGGCGCCGGGGCGCCGGTCCACCACGCTCGAGGCCGGCGCCCCGCGGCCGCGCGCGCAGGGCCCGGCCGGCATCCGCGCGGCGCTGGGGGAGCTCGCGGGCCTCGCCCATCCCGCCGAGCGGCGCCCGCAGGGGCCCCTCGCCGTCGAGGTGGCGCTCGACGTCCAGGCCCGCGCCCCGGGCGCCGCGGCGCACGGGCGCCCCGCCCCGCCGCGCCGCGAACTCGTGCTCGTCGGCGAGCGCCTCCCCGTGGGCCCGGGCGCGCTCGTCGTGGCCGTGCCCTCGCCCTTCACGCACCCGCGGCGGTCGGGCGGCGGCTGGCTGCTCGCGGTGATGCGCGTGCGGCCCGCTCCGCGCCCGGGCGAGCCGGAGCACGCCGCCCACCGCGAGGCCTACGCGGCCGCCCTGGCCGAGATCGAGCGCACCTGCGCGCTCTGGCAGCCGCCGCCGGGGGAGCTCTCCCGGCCGGGGGTCCTGGTGGTCCTGCCGCAGGAGGCCGCCCGCGTGGGGCTGAAGGACCCCGCGCAGCAGCGCCGGATCCTCCTCGGGCTGGCCGACGCCACCGGCGCGGACCTCACGCGCATGCTCGCCCTCACCGCCGACCGGGCGGACATCCAGCGCATCTCGCTGGCGCTCTCCGACCGCCTGGGCGCGCCCGGCGCGCCGGCCGCCGGCCCGGCCCTCCGCTGGCTGCTCGAGCGGACGACCGTCGGCGCCCTGCGCGAGGGCTTCCCGCTCGACGCCCCGCCCCCGGCCCTCGCCTCGGTCATCGGCCGCTTCGCCGGGGCCGCGGCGCACCGGGCCAGCTTCATCGAGCTGTTCGACGCCGCGCGCGACGCGGAGCACCTCGACGCGCTGCTCGCGCGCGAGAACGTGGCGCTCCTCGACGACTCGTCGGCGGCGATCCGCGCCCGCGCCGCCGAGTGGCTGGCGAGCCGCCGCCCGGAGCTCCTCCCGCCGGGCTATCACCCGCTGGCGCCCGACCGGCAGCGGCGCGCCGCCCTCCGGCGGCTCGGGGACCCCTTCCCCGACGAGGACGAGCCCGAGGCCGCCGGCGCCGAGGAGGAGGGGCGATGATGCCCGGCGCGCACGTCCCGCCCTCGCCCGACGTCGGGGTCCCCCCGCCCGAGCCCGCCGCCGCGCCCCCGCCGCCCGCCCGCGCGCGCCCGCGCACCCCGGCCCGGGTCTGGACCCTGCGCCTCCTGGCGGTCGTCGGCGCGCTCACCCTGCTCATCGCGGCCGTGCGGCTCGCCGCCTGGATCCTGATCCCGGTCGCCCTCGAGCGGGTGGCGCGGACGCAGGGGCTGGACCTGACCACCGAGGACGTCTCGATCTCGATCCTCGGCGGCGAGGTCCAGCTCTCCGGGGTCCGCGCCACGGCCCGCCACGGCGCGCCGCGCGTCCTCTCGGCCGAGCACGTGCGCGCCGACCTCGCGCTGCTCCCGCTCCTCCGCGGCGACGTGGTGCTGGCGCGCGTCGAGGTGGACGGCGTCGACGCCGTGATCGACTTCGGCCTGCGCGACCACGTCGAGCTCATGGCGGAGCTCGACCGCGTCCTGCGCGACCTGCTCCGGCGCCAGGCCGAGCTCGAGGACCCGGTCGAGGCGGCGTCGCGGCCGGAGACGACCGGGGGCCCCCTGCGCCTCGACCTGCCGGTGGAGGTCCGGCGGCTCGTCGTGCGCCACCTGCGGGTGCGCGTGATCGACCCGTTCGTCGTGCCGCCGGTCGACGTGACGCTCGACGTGACCGGCGACCTCGCCGGCCTCGAGGTCGGCACCAGGCCCCCGCTGCGCGTCGCCCTCGCCGTCCATGGGCCGGGGCTCGTCGAGCGGCTGGCGGCGAGCGGGATCGCCCGCCTCGAGCCCCAGCGGCTCGAGGCGGCGCTGCGCGTCGAGGCGACCGGCCTTCGCCCGGCGCCCCTGCGCGGGTGGCTGGACGCCCTCGGCGTGGCCATCTCCCACGAGGAGCTGGCGCTCGAGGTGGACGCCGGCCTGACGCTCCGCCCCGCCCTCGACGACCCCGAGGAGGTCTCGGCCACGGTCACGCTCGACCGGCTGGCGGCCACGGGCGACGGGCGGGTCGTCCTCGCCGCCGAGCGCGGACAGCTCGAGCTGGAGGCGCTGCGGGCGCCGGGCTTCCGCGCCCGCCGTCTCGAGCTCGCCGGGGTGCGCGGGAGCGTGGCGCGCGACCCCGCCGCGGGCCGGCTCGAGATCTCCGGGCTGAGCTTCCCCCTCGACACGGACGACGAGGCGGAGGAGGAGGACGACGAGGTCGGACCGGTCGTCCTGCGCGACATCGTCGTGCGCGACGTCGAGGCCGTGTACCACGACCTCGGGGTCCCGGGCGGCCTGACGCTGCCCGTGCGCATCGCCGAGGCGCGGCTCACGGGCGTCGACTCGCGCCTGCCGCGGCAGCCCGGCCGGCTCAGGGCGGCCCTGTCGGGCGAGGGCGTCGCCGCCGCGCTCGACGTGCGCGGCGACGTGTGGCTGTTCCCGCCCTACCAGGGCGCCGCCGTCGAGGTCGAGGGGCGCGGCCTGACCCTCGAGGCGCTCGGGCCCGCCCTGGCCGACGCGGGGCTGACCCCCGTCCTGCGCGACGGCCAGCTCGACGGCGCCCTGCGCCTGGTCGTCGACCGGACGGCGGTCGGGACGCAGGTCTCGGCGAGGGTCGAGGGGCTGCGGCTCCGCGACGGCGGGCGGGACCTGGTCTCCCTCGAGCGGCTCGACGCGCCGTCGCTGCACGTCGACGCGGACGCCGGGCGCCTGGGGGCCGACCGGGTGGTCCTGCGCGGGCCGCGGCTGGAGCTGCGCCGCGACGCGTCGGGCGCCGTCCACCTGGGCGGGTTCGCCATCACGGCGCCGCGCGAGGCCGCCGAGGCGACGACGCCGGTCGCGGAGGACGTCCCGAGCCCGGCCGGCCTGCTCCGCTGGCGCGTGCAGGTGGGGCGGCTCGACGTCGCCGGCGTCAGCGCCCGCCTCGTCGACGAGGCGCCGCCGGGGGCGGGGCCGGTGACGATCACCCTCGCCGACGCCGGGCTGCTCATGGAGGGGCTGGACCTGTCCCCCGACCCCGCCGGCGAGCCGCCCGCGCGGCTGGCGCTCTGGCTCTCGGCGCCGGGCGTGGTCGACCGCCTGCAGCTGGAGGGCGCGGCCGACGCCGCGGCCGGCCAGCTGAGCGTCGCGCTCGAGGTCACGGCCGAGGGGATCACCCTGGCGGACCTCGCGCCGTACCTCGCCGCCGCGGGGCTCGAGCCCGAGCTGGAGGCCGGCCGCCTGACCGCGTCCTTCGCGGGCGACCTGGCCCGCGAGCGCGGCGGCGGGCTCCGCGCCACGGGCGCGATCACGCGGGCGCGGCTCACGGACCGCGGCGAGGAGCTCCTGGCGCTCTCCTCGCTCGAGGCGCGCGGCCTGGCGCTCGAGCCCGACGGGCCGGAGGGCGAGGTCGCCCTCGAGCGCCTCGAGCTCGAGGCGCTCTCCCTGCCCCTGCGGCTCGAGGCCGACGGCGGGCTGGCCCTGCTCGGCCTGCGCCTGGTCCCGGAGGCCGACGACGAGCCCGGCCCCGGCGCCGACGCGCTCCGCTTCGGGGCCCCGCTCATCGACCTGCCGCGCCTCGAGCTCGGCGGCGCGCGCGTCGCGCGGGTCGCCCTGCGCATCGCCGACGAGCGGCGCCCGGGCGACGACCTGCGGGTCGAGGGCGCCCTGACCGTGGGCGAGCTGCGCTTCGACCCGCGGCAGGTCGCCCCCGCGCCGCCGACCCCGTTCGCCGCGCGCCTGACCGCGCCCGGCGCCGCCGACGAGGTGCGCCTCGAGGGCGAGGTGCAGCTGGCGCCCGACGCGGTGCGGCTCCGCGCCGCGCTCTCGGGGGCCGGGCTGACGGACCGCTTCGTGGCCTCGATCCCGGGCCTGCACACGCAGGACGTGCGGCTCGACCAGGGGACCCTGCGGCTCGAGGCCGCCCTCGACGTCGCGCGCGACGGCGAGGCGCTCGTCGGCGACGCGGCGCTGGGGCCGGTGGTCCTGGCCGACCGCACGGGCGAGCTCCTCGGGCTCGACCTCGCCCGCGCCGAGGGGCTGTCGCTCGGGCCCGACGGCGTCCACGTGGGCGACCTCGACGTGCGCCGCCCGCGCGCGCGGGTCGTCCGCCTGGGACCGGCGGCGCTCCGGGTGGCGGGCCTGTGGGTCGAGGCGGACGACGACGCGCCCGACGCGGACGACGCGCCCGACGGCCCGCCCGGGCAGGCGCTCCTGGACCTGCCGCCGGTCACGGTCGAGCGGGCGCGGGTGACCGGGCTCGAGCTCGAGTGGACGGACCTCGTCACCACGCCCCCCGTCGAGGCGCAGCCGGTCGTCGTCGACCTCGTGGCGCACGACCTCACCACCCGGGGCGATCGGCCGGCGGGCGACGTGCGGCTCGTCGCCCAGGCCCCCGGGGCCGTCGACCGCGTCCTCCTGGGCGGCCGGGTCGCGCTCGGGCCGGAGCGGGCGCAGGCGCGGCTGGAGCTCGATGCGCGCGGGGTGCGCGGCGCAGGCCTCCAGGCCTACGTCCCGGCGCTGGCGCTCGAGGACGGGCGCGTGCGCGGCGCCCTGGAGGTCGACCTGCGCCGGCTCGACGAGCGCGCGTCCGCCCTGAAGGTCGAGCTCGACGAGGTGACCGTGCACGACGGCGAGCGGCTCCTCCTCGACGCGCCGGCCGTCGTCCTCGACGCCCCCCGCCTCGACCCGGTCCGGCGCCTGCGGATCGAGCGGGCGGGCGGCCGGGTCGCGTTCGTCGAGGTCGGGCTGGACGGGGACGTCATCCGCGTGGCCGGGGTCCCCGTCGTCACGCCGGGCGACCCGGGCGCGCCCCCGCCCCCGCCCGCGCCGCGCCCCGCGCCGGGGACGCCGCCGCCGCAGCGGCCGCTGATCCAGCTCGGCGCCGTCGACGTCGAGGTCGAGCGCCTGCGCGTGGTCGACGAGGCGGACGGCCGCGTCGTCGCCAGCGGCACCGGCCTGCGCCTGGCCACCCCCGACGAGCTCGAGCTCCTCGGGCCGCCCGGGCGCGAGCGCCCGCTGCCGCGCCTCGAGCTCGGCGGCGCGCTCGCGCCGCTCGCGCGCGAGGTGCGCGTGCGGCTCGCGGGCGACCCGCTGACGGCCGACCCGGAGTTCGAGCTCGAGCTCGAGGCCGAGGGGCTGCGCGGCCAGGGGCTCGTGGAGATGTCGCCGGCGCTGGCCGACCGCCTCGACGGCCGCGAGCTGCGCGACGGCCACCTGCGCCTGACCGCGCGCGTGGGCCTGCGCACCCGGCGCACCGACCCGCTCGACTTCACGTTCCTCGAGCGGGGGTTCGGGGCCCGCGTCGAGGTGAGCGGGCTCGCCCTGCGCGAGGGCGGACCCCGCGGGCTGGCGCTCATCCTCATCGACGAGGTGTTCGCCGACATCGACCGGCTCTACCCCGGCGGGCAGCGCGTCGACGTGCGCGTGCTCGAGGTCCACCGCCCGCGCCTCACCGTCACGCGCGTCACCGAGGGCTGGCAGGTGGGCAACGTGGTGTTCAAGCCGGGGCCGGAGGAGCCGCCGCCGGAGGTGGAGGAGCCGGGGTTCGACCTGCACGTGCGGCAGCTCGGGGTCGTCAACCTCTCGGGCACGTTCACCGACCGGACGGTCACGCCGCCCTTCGTCCTCCCGCTGCGCGGGGTCGAGCTCGACGTGGGCGGCCTCGACACGCTCGCGCTCCAGGGCCGCGCCCCGGCGCCGCGCCCGCTGAGCTTCAACCTCCTCGCCTTCTCGGGGCCGGTCGCCCTGCCGCCGCGGCCGCCGCGCGGGCTCGGGCGCATCACGGGCGCGGTGCGCAGCGCGGTGCGGCTGATCGCGGGCGGGCGCCGGCGGCAGCAGATCGATCACCGCCCGCTGTTCGACGAGCTGAGCGCGCGCGGGGTCCTGAGCCCCTATCCCGCGCTGACGGGGCGCATGAGCGCGAGCGTGCGCACCTTCGACGTGCGCGGGCTGATCGGGTACGCCGCGGCGGGGGGCGTGGACGTGAGCGACGGCGTCGTCGACTTCGACCTGCGGATCGACTTCGAGGAGGGGGGCGCGGCCGACGCGCGGCTCGGGGCCGTGATCGAGGACCTGAGCCTGACCGAGCCCGACGACGGGCCGATCGCGCGCCTCCTCAAGGTGCCCGTCACCCTGGACACGTTCCTGTTCCTGCTCCGCGACGAGCGCGGGAGGATCCGGCTCGACGTCGAGACCGTGGTCCCGGCCGAGGGGATCGGCCGGGGCGCGATCGCGCGCGGCGTCGTCGAGGCGATCGGCCGCCAGTCGGTCCGCGCCGGCGCGTCGGTCCCGTTCCGCGTGCTGCGGCCGGTGTGGTGGCTCCTCGACCTGATCACCCCGTTCGAGCTCTTCGGCTGGCGGGACCGCGACCTGGCGCCGGTCGCCGTGGGCTTCGAGCCGGGGCGGGTCGACCTGGACCCCGCCTCCGTGCGCGCCCTGCAGCGGCTGTCACGGCGCCTCGAGCGGCACCGCGACCTTTCGGTCCTCCTGCGCCACGAGCTCGGGATGGCCGACGAGGAGCCGCTGCAGGAGATCACCCGCCCCGACCCGGCGCAGGACGAGGCGCTGGTGGCCCGGCTCCAGGGCCGGCGCGCGACGCTCCTCTGGCAGCGCGAGGACCTCGCCGCGCGCGCGCGCACGGCGTTCGCCGCCGGGCAGAGCATGGAGGCGCAGCGGGCGATCGCCCGCGTCCAGACGGTCGACGCCGACCTCGGACGGCTCGAGCGCGCGCTGTTCGAGGCGGAGGACCGCCTCGGCAGCCGCACCGACCGCCTCGCCGACCGGCGCGCGCGGGCGGCGGCGCGGGCCCTCTCGGAGGCGCGGCTGGCGGTCGTGCGGGAGGTGCTCTGCGAGCGGAGCGGCCCCGAGGTCGCGCGGCGCGTGCGGCTCGGGCCGGCCCGCTACGTCGCCTCCGAGGAGACGCCCCACGGGGGCGTGGTCGTGGCGACGCCGCAGGTCCGGCTCGTCGACGAGGAGGTGCCCGAGGTGCCGGCGACGAACGCCAACGTCCGGGGTGGTCCGTGAGGGCGGGGCTCGCGCGAGCGCTGTGCCTCTCGGCCGCCCTCGCGGCCGGCTGCACGGGCGGCGTGCGCCACACGACGACGGCGCGCACGCCGCAGGACATGCTCCGCCTGAGCCTCGCCGCCGAGCGCGCCGCGCTGGGCCTCGACCCGCGCCCGCTCCGCGGGCGCCGCGCCTGGGTGGAGGTCGCGGGCGTCCCCGACTACGTCGAGCGGAGCGCCCTGCGCTCGGCCCTGCGCGACCACCTGGCCTGGCACGACGTCCCGCCGGCGCGCACGCGCGAGGAGGCCGACGTGCTCGTCGAGGTGCGGGTCGCCGCCCTCGGCCCCTACGAGGCCGAGTTCAAGATCGGCCTGCCCCCCCTGCCGCTCCCGGTCCTGCCGGGCTCCTTCGCCCACGTGATCACCCCCGACCTGACCTACGGCTACGAGATCAAGGACGGCTGGGCGGCGCTCGAGGTGTTCGTGCTGGACGCGCGCACGGGCGAGCGCGTGCTGGGCGCGCCGCGGCTGTGGGGGCGCGCGCATCAAGGAATCCGCCAGGACGTCTGGCCCGACGACGACGAGGTCGCGACGGGCGAGTGACCGCGCTCACCGCTTGATCTGCGAGCGAAGCGAGCAGATCGAGCGGTGGCGCGCATCCCCGAGCGGAGGCCGCGAAGCGGCCGGAGCGAGGGCGACAGGTGCGTCACTGCGGATCGGAGCATCGGGCCGTGTGCCCGGACGTGGCCATCAAGACAAGCGACGGCCGCTGTGACTCGTCGAGCGTTTAGGCTCACATGGGACACGGAGGCAACGAAGGTCCACGAAGGTCAAGGAGGGTCTCGTCCTCACGCTCCTCCGTGCCCTCCGTCCTCCTCCGTTGCCTTCGTGTCCCATGAGGAGCCAGGACGTGGAGCTGTGACTCCTGACCGCGCTGGCACGGCCGATGCCCCTCTCCGGGCGAGGCGGCGCGCGCGGCGCGGCGAGCGGCCGCGGGGGGACGCGCGCGCCCAGGAGAGGAGACTCCCGTGGCCTACGACCAGGGCAACCCCTTCGCCAGGATCCTCCGCGGCGAGCTCGCGTGCGAGAGGGTGTTCGAGAACGAGTTCGCGCTGGCGATCAACGACCAGGACCCGCAGGCGCCCTACCACGCGCTGGTCCTCGCCAAGGGCCACTACGAGACGCTGGAGCAGTTCACGCGCGAGGCGGCGCCGGAGCAGATCGCGGGCTTCTTCCGGGCGATCGACGAGACGGCGGCGCGCCTGGGGGTGGACCGGACCGGCTACCGCGTGCTCGTCAACGTCGGCGCGGACGCGGGCCAGCAGGTGCCGCACCTGCACGTGCACGTGCTCGGGGGCGGCGAGCTCGGGCCGCTCGTGGCGCGCGGCGGGGACACGGGCGCCCGCCGGGCGCGCACGAGCCGCGAGGCGCGGTCCATGCCGGGCGAGGCGGGGGAGCGCGGCGAGCGGCACCGACCGGGCCGTGACCCGAAGGCGACGCCGTTCGCCGGGCCGGACGCGTAGCCAGAAGCCATTAGCCATTAGCTGCTAGCTATTGGCGATTAGCCGTTGGCCATTAGCCGTTGGCCAATAGCCGTTGGCCATTAGCCGTTGGCCATTAGCCGTTGGCCATTGGCGACGCGCGACCAAGGGCTAACAGCTAACAGCTAACAGCTAACAGCTAACAGCTAACAGCTAACAGCTAACAGCTAACAGCTAACAGCTAACAGCTAACAGCTAACAGCTAACAGCTAACAGCTAACAGCTAACAGCTAACAGCTAACGTTCCGGCGGCACCCGCTTCGCTCACCGGACGCGCCGGACGAGGAGGTCACGTGCTGATCCCGCAGAAGCTCGAGAGCGTCTACCAGCTGCTCCGCGCGACCCTGGGCGTGATGTCCGTGGCCGTCGGGGCCGACAAGTTCGTCGGGCTGCTGGCCGACTGGCGGCTCTACCTGGCCCCCGAGCTGCGCGACCTGCTCGGCGGGGGGGCCGTGGGCGTCGTCGCCACGGCCGGCGTCGTGGAGCTGCTGATCGGCATCGCGCTCCTCTCGGGCGCGACGCGCGTGTTCGGCTACGTGCTCTGCGGGTGGTTCGTGGTGACGGCCTGCAACCTGCTGATCGGGGGCTGGTACGACATCGCCGTGCGCGACCTCGCCCTGGCGGCTACCGCCTTCAGCCTGGCGCGGCTGGCGACCGCGCGGCGCGAGCCGCTGCGCGCGATCGACCGGGCCGCGCCCCCGCCGCGCGCGCCGCGTCAGGCGCGGCGAATGGCGACGACGAGGTAGTCGAACGTCGCCGCGCCCCGCCCGCCGCCGAGCTCGCGCACGACGAGCCGCGCGGGGGAGCGCTCGGCCACGTAGAGGCCGGCGCAGTCGGCCGTCGGCGTGACGTGGGCGGTGAGGCCGGCCTCGCGCGCGCGGGCCGTGAACGCGCCCGGCAGCTCGATCACGGCCTCGCCGCCCGTGAGGCGCGCGCTGCCGCGGACGGTGACCTCGTCGTCGGCGGTCGCCACGCGCTCGGCCGCGGGCGCCGCCGCGGTGAGGCGCGAGGAGGCCCAGGCCACGACCTCGCTGTCGCTCTCGGCGACCGGGCGCGGCGGCGCGGCCGCCTCGTGCCGGACGCCCACGAGGCGGCCGCTGACGCGGGCCGGCGCCTCGGGCTCGCGGCGGAGCCGCCGGCTGGCGCGCTCCTCGCACCCTGGCGCCGCGGCGGGCGTGGCGTCGATGCGATCGCTGACCGCGCGGCGAACCCGCTGGCTCGCCGCCGGACGCTCGAGGCGCTGGCTCGCGGCCGCCGGGCGCTCGAGGCGCTGGCTCGTGGCGCGGGGCTCGGCCGCCGGGCGCTCGAGGCGCTGGCTGGCCGCGCGCGCGGCGCGCTGGCTCTTGCGCGGGTCGGGGGTCGGGAGCGCTTCGCCCTGGCGCGAGAGGCGCTGCCCGAGGCGGCCGCTGCGCTCGGGCGCGCGCGGCGCGTCGGCCGCGTCGGCGTCAGCCACCGGCGCGCGCCGGCTCGCCCGCGCGGGCTCGGCCGGCGCCGGCGCGGCCTCGTCGTCCGTGGCGCGCCCGCTCGACCGCGACTCGGCGGCCAGGAGCGCCGCCGCGCGCTCCTCGGCCGACCAGTCGGGCTCGATGATCCGCGCCAGGCGGGCCATGGGCCGCTCGGCGTGGCTGCGCCGGGCGACGTCGTGGAAGAAGCGCAGGCCGACGTCGAGGTCGTCGGGCTCGTCCTCGCGGCGCGCGACGCGCACCACCTCGGCGAAGATCTCGATGTCCTGGTAGTCCGGGGCCAGGCGCAGGACGCACGTGACCGAGTCGTGCGGCGCGAGGCAGGGGGGGACCGCCTTGAACAGGCGCCGCCGCGGGCTGCGCACGCGAAGCCGCGCGCCGCCGAGGCTGCAGTCGAGGACCGTCGCCCGCTCGCCCGGGACCGACCCCGAGCCGTGCACGGAGGTGAACTCGACGTTGCCGCCGACCCGGTGCCTGCGGAACTCGCGCCGCTCGACCACGGACCCTCCCTCGTCCAACCCGGGGAGACACCCTACCGCGGGGGGCACCGGAGGGCGAGCGGTTTCCGCACCGGTGTGATCGACGTTGCTCCATGCCGCCGGTGGCCCGGGCGGGTCGGCGACGAGGGTTGCGCCTTGACCGTGGTCCTCGACGGCGGGCTCACCGCGCGCCCAGGCGTCGCAGCACGGCCTGCACCGTGCCCGAGCGCCCCCGCGGGTCGAGCGCCGCCTCGAGCGCGCGCATCTGGACCGAGAGGCGGTAGGCCGCCTCGCGCCCCTCGGGCGAGAGGTCGTGCCAGGCGGGCGACGTCCCCAGGCGCGGCGGCCTGTAGGCGCCGGCCGCCTCCTCGATCAGCTCGGCCTCGTCGTCGCGGGCGGTCATCCCAGCTCCGAGGCCAGGTCGATCCCGGCGCGCGCGAGGCACTCGAGGAGCAGCTTGCGCGCGCGGGTGACGTTCTGCAGGAAGGTGTTCTTCGTCATGCCGAGCCGCTCCGCCAGCGTGGCGTCGGGCAGCCCGCCGTCGAGGCGCGCCGCGAGCGCCTGCGCCGGGCGAGGCGGGAGCTTCTCGCGGCAGCGCCCGATCGCCTCGCGCAGGAGCGGGTCGGGCGGGCGGTCGTCCAGCTGCTGGGCCTCGTCGACGCCGGCCGCGAGGACCTCGGGGTCGACCGGGGTGCTGCGGGCCTGGCGGCGCACCTCGTCGACCGAGAGGTTCCAGGCGATCCGCTGCGTGAAGCGGAGGAAGGCGTTCGGCCGCCCGTCGGGCACCAGCCGGGGCGCGACCTGCCAGGCGCGCAGGAGCGCCTCCTGCAGGACGGCCTCGACGTCCACCTGCCGGGCGAAGGCGCGGAGCCCCCGCCGGAGCGAGGGCTCCGCGCCGACCATCCAGGCGGCGAACGCCTGCGCGTCGCCGGCCTGGACCCCGGACAGGTGGACGTCGAGGTCCGCGGTCACCGGGGCCCAACCCCCTCCGGTGCCTGGTTCGTCGGCGCGGCGAAGGCCCCCGCGCGCCACAGGGCGAGCAGGGCCAGGAGGACCGCCAGGAGCGCCACCACGAGGCCGAGCCAGCCCCGGCGCGAGCGACCGTGGCGCGGGGCCTCGCGCTCGCGCTGCGCGCGCTCGGCCTCCCACGCGGCGCGCGCCTCGGGCCCGATCATGGCGCCGTCGCGGGTCAGGTTCATCGCGCCAGGGTCGAAGAAGCCCGCCTTGGTCAGCGAGGGCCCCTCCCCCGGCGGCGGGATCAGCCGCTTGGTCGTCATGCGCCGGACGATCGAGTCGGCCTCGAGCCCCGCCAGCAGGACGCTCGAGCCGTCCAGGACCTTCCCCGTGAAGGCGCCCCGGAGCAGCGCCCCGCGCAGCCCCAGCCCCTCCGCGCTGACGCCGTGGGGCAGCTCGTGCGGCTGCTCGACCGTGACCCGCGGCGCGCCGGGCTCGACGGTGACCCGCGCGCTCACGGCCACCCAGGAGGTCAGGCGCGTGGCCACCTGGAACTCGAGCCCCGTGGCCTCGACCGCGCGGTCGAGCTCGGCGGGGTCGCCGCCGGCGGCGAGCGCCGTCTCGAGGTCCTCGACGCGCTCGCGGGCGAAGAGCGCCGCCACGCCGGTCGGCCCCTCGCCGCGCGCCAGCGCCGGGAGGGCGAGCCGCCGCTCGATCGGCCCGTCGGCGGTCGTCCCGCGCAGCACCACCTCGCCGCCGCCCCCGCGCACGCGCAGCGCGATCAGCGCCGGGGCCTCGGCGAACAGGTCCGGGAGCGTCGCGGGCGCGACCTGCACGACGGCGTCGCCCGTGACCTCGAGGTCCGTGACCAGCGGCGCGGCCGTGCGGGCCACGAGGCGCTCGGCGACCTTCGAGGCGTCCTCGCCCAGGCCGACGATCAGCTCGACGCCGCGCCCGGCGCGGGCGGCGGCGCGGGTCAGCGAGCGGTTCACGGCGCCGCCGACGCCGACCGTGTGCAGCCGCGCCCCCGCCGGCAGGCGCTCGAGGCAGGCGCGCACGATCTCCTGCTCGAAGCCGATCTGGCCGTCGGTCACGAGCACGACCTGCCGCTGCGAGCCGGGCCGCAAGGGGCGAAGGGCCTCGAGCAGGGCGCCGTGCATCTCGGTGCCGCCGCTGGCGCGGAGCCCGTCGAGCCAGGCGAGCGCCGCGCGCCTGCTCGACTCGGTGGCCGGGGTCGGGTCGTCCTTCCAGCGCGTCGGCCGCGAGCCGAAGGCGATCAGCTCGAGGCGGTCGTTCACGCCGAGCGTCGCGATCATCGCCGCGGCCACGCGCCGCGCCTGCTCGAGCGGCTGCCCGCTCATGGAGCCGCTCGTGTCGAGCAGGAAGGTCAGGTCGCGCGGCACCGGCGTCCAGCCGCCCGTCGGCGGGGCCACGGTCAGGAGCGCGAACGCGTCGCCATCGTGGGCCGCCGTCGCGGGGCGCGCCGCGAGGACGCCCGCGCTGACGTCGGGCAGGGCCACCGGCCAGGTGACGACGACGTCGCGGTCGAGGCGCGCGCCGCGGTCGAGGCGGACGCGCCCGTCGTCGACGACGATCCGGTGGGTCACCGAGTCGACGGGCCCCGTGAGCCGGTCCGCGATCGCGAGCGTCAGCGTGGCCCGCGCGTCGAGGCCGCCCTCGGCTACCGGGACGTCGAGCGCGGCGGCATCGGGCACGACGCCGGGCGCGCCGTGGTAGCGCGGGCAGACGACGGTCGGGAAGCGCCACTCCCAGGCGCCCTCCTCGAGCCAGCGGAGCGGCTGGTCGATCGTCACCTCGGCCACGATCGTCGCGCCCGGCGGCACGTTGCCCAAACGCTGCGTGAACGTGCTCGACCGCTCCTGGTCGAGCAGGGCCGCCGTGCGCCCCTCGACCAGCGCCTGCTCGTAGCGCTCGCGCGCCGCCTCGCGCCCGGCGACCTCGCCCACGACGCGCTCGTCGCCGAGCACGAACGAGAACCCGCTCACGGCGCCGTCGGCGGGCAGCGGCAGGAGGTAGCGCACCTCCAGCGGGTGCGCGGCGTCGTTCCTGAAGCGCTGGGTCAGCACCACCCGCGCCACCCCGCCGCCGGCCTCCGCGGCGAGGTGCACCCCCTCGAGCGGCAGGGCGCGCCCGTCGCTCGCGACGAGGCGGCCGCCGGTGAGGGGTGGGCGGGGATGGGCGGCGGGCGAAGCGGTCATCGCGAGCGTCGGCATGGTCGTCCTCCTGGGGTCGCCGGGTCAACGGAGGAGGGCGGCCGGCGGTGACAGAGGAGAATCGTGCGTTCGGGGCGAATGGTTTACGACGGCGAGGAGGCGGTGTCGGTCGGGCAGCTCCCAGCTCCCAGCTCCTCGAGCGCCCACTCGACCCTCCTCGGTCTCCAGCGCCTCGCTGCCCGCGCCCCGAACGTCCCGCTACACTCCAGCCGTGCCGTCTTCGCCGGAGTTGCCGCTCGCCTACCGCCTGATCCGCGGCGCCCTGCGGGTCGTGCTCCTCCTCTTCTTCCGGCGGATCGAGGTGACCGGCCTCGAGCACGTCCCGGCGACCGGCGGGGGGATCCTCGTCTCGTGGCACCCCAACGGGCTGGTCGACCCGGCGCTCATCATCGGCCGCTGCCCGCGCCAGGTGGTCTTCGGCGCGCGGCACGGGCTGTTCGCGTGGCCCGGGCTCGGCTGGCTCCTGCGCCGCGTGGGCACGGTGCCGATCTACCGGGCCGTCGACCAGGGCGCCGACGAGGCGGCGCGCCGCGAGGCCAACGCGCGCAGCCTCGACGCCCTGGCGGGCCGCGTGGCGCAGGGCAGCTTCTCGTCGCTCTTCCCCGAGGGTGAGAGCCACGACGCGCCGCATCCGGTCGAGCTGAAGACGGGGGCGGCGCGGCTGTTCTACCGCGCGCTCGAGCTCCTGCCCCCGGGCGCGCCGCCGCCCGTGATCGTGCCGGTCGGGCTGCACTACGACGCGAAGGACGCCTTCCGCTCGAGCGCGCTGGTGACCTTCCATCCGCCCCTCGAGCTGCCGCCGGCGCTCCTCGCGCCGCCCGCGCCCGACGAGGCGCCCGAGGCGGCGCGCGAGCGCGGGCGGGCCCTCACGGCCGAGGTCGAGCGCGTCTTGCACGTCGTCGTCCTCGCCACCGAGGACTGGCCGCTCCACCGCATGCTCCACCGGGGACGCGCGCTCATGCGCGCCGAGCGCGCCGCCCGCGCGGGGCGCGCGCCCGGGCCGGCCGACATCGTGGAGCTGTCGCTCGGCTTCGCCCGCGCCCGTCAGGCCTACCTCGAGCGGCGCCGGACCGACCCCGAGCGCACGGCCGAGCTGCGGCGCCGCGTCGAGTGGTACGACGAGGACCTGCGCTCGCTCGGGCTCGAGGACCACGAGCTCGACCGCGACCCGCGGCTCCTCTCGCGCTGGCTGGGCGCGATCATCCTCTTGCAGTTCCTGCTCGTGTTCCTGCTCCTCCCGCCGATCCTCGTCGTCGGCTTCGCCGTCAACCTGCCCGCGGCGGCGCTCCTGTGGGCGGTCGCCCGCCTCGCGGCGCGGAAGCGCAAGGACGAGGCGACGGTGAAGATCCTCGTCGGCGCCCTCCTCTTCCCGCTCACGTGGCTGGCCGCCGGCCTCGTCGGCGCCCTGGGCCACCAGGCGGTGCACGCCCACTTCCCCAACGTCCCCGACCACCCGCTCCTGGCGGGGCTGCTCGTGGCCGCCCTCTCGGCGGCGGGCGGCGCCGTGGCCGTGCGCTACCGGCGCCTGTCCCGGGAGACGCTCAGGGCCCTGCGCGTGCGCCTCACGCGGCGCTCGCGCGACGTGGCGGTCGAGCGGCTGCGCCGGGAGCGCGCGACGCTCCACGACGCCGTCGAGGAGCTGGCCCGAGGTCTGACCCTGCCTGGCGCCGTGGCTTCGGACGGCCGGATCAAGCCCCCGGCCGCCTGAGCACCCGCCGCACACTCCGGTGACCGACAGGGCCAGTTTCGGGAAATCCCCGGCGGCGACTGCCGCACTGGCCAGGCAAGTCTTTGTCGCCGCGCCGGTTGTGCGGACAGGCCGGCTGGGCTCGCAGTTGCAGAGGGTGCGAGCGCAGGCTCGAGGGGTGTCGCGTCCGGACTGGGAAGGGTCCGGGCGCGCGAAGGCGAGCCGGCAGGGTGGGTGGGCAGTGTCGGGCGTGGAAGACGACTTCCCGGTGTCGACGGTCTCCGATCGGGCCGTGCTCCTCAGCGTGGCCGGCAAGCTCCGCGGCAGCCGCGCCCGGCAGCTCGGCGAGCGCCTCGCCGCCCTCGCGGACGAGGGCTACGCGCGCGTGGTGCTCGACCTCAGGACGCTGACGTCGCTCGACAGCCTGGGCACGTTCGCGCTCGAGGAGGGGCTCGACCGGGGGATCCGGATCCACCTCGTGGTGCGGCCCGCGTTCGCCTTCGACGAGTTCTTCGCCTCCCGCTCGCTCGGCCGGCGCGGGCTCCGCGTCCATCGCTCGCTGGACGAGGCGCTGGCCCGGGTCCGCCAGATCATGGACAGCACCGTCCTGGTCTGATCCGGGGGCTGCAACGCGGCGGTTCCCCGTTTCCGAAGCTGGAAGGGCGTGCGGCCCGCGCCCTCCTCCAGACAACGAGTTACGACGGCCCGTGCTTTGCCCGCACGCTCCCCCTCGAGAGGGGACGCCCCCGTGCAGCACCGGATCGCCATCTTCCTCGTGACCTCCGGCCTGTTCCTCGGCGCCGCCGGCTGTGGCGGCGGCGGCGGCGGCGGCGGGAGCGCGTCGACCGCCGCTCCGATCACGTCGGCCCCGCCCGGCGGCGGCGGCGGCGGGACCACCGCCCCGACCCCTCCGGGGCCCCCGCAGGGCCGCTGGTGGAAGGGCGACCTCCACAGCCACTCGGCGCCTTACTCCCAGGACGCCGACCGCCAGGGAGGTGACCCGCCGGGGATGTGCTTCCTCCTGGCCGAGATGGCCGGGCTCGACTACCTGGCGATGACCGACCACCGCACGCTCGACCAGGTCAACGACCCGAGCTACCGCGCCAACACGCTCACGATCCTCGACGGCGAGGAGTGGGGCGGCAGCGTCCACGTCGGCATGGTGGGCCTCACGCGGGTCGTGCCCGAGGTCGACCGCTCGCGCGGCGCCTCGACCTACAACGCGCAGGTGCAGGCCGCGTTCGACGAGGTCCACCGCCAGGGGGGGATCGTCATCCTCAACCACCCCTGCCAGCAGGGCAGCGAGAGCATCTACCTGTCGCGGAGCTTCGACGCCGTCGAGGTGTGGAACTCCTACTGGGGCCTGGCGCTGCCGCGCGGCTTCTTCGACACCAGCGACCAGCACGTCGACGACAAGCTGCGCGCCGAGGGCCTGGCGCAGCTCGGCGAGGACTGCACGCCGGAGCTGCGCGAGGCCGTCCGGCATCGCGGCGGCGGCGGCAACTACCAGGCGCTGAAGCTCTGGGAGGCGCACCTCAACCGCGGCCGCAAGAAGGCGGCGGTCGGCGGCGGCGACCGCCACATGCTCGTGTTCCCCGGCCTGCCGACGACGCGCGTCTTCGCGCCGACGCAGGCGCGGGCCGACATCCTGCAGGGGATCCGCGAGGCGCGCACCTGGGTCGGCAGCTGGGGCGGCCCCGAGGTGGAGTTCACGGCCGACGCCGACGGCGACGGCGTCTTCGAGGCGATCATCGGCGACTCGGTGCCCCTCAACCGGCAGGTCCGCTACCGCGTCCGCGTGCAGAACGCCCAGGGCGGGCGCGTGGACGTCATCCGCAACGGGCAGACGCACCTCCAGTTCGCGCTCATCTCGAACGACGACACGTTCGAGTGGACCGACACGGCCACCGCGCGCACGTGGACGCGGCTCGACGTGTTCGAGCGCGTCGACACGAGCTTCCAGAACACCGGCTGGCAGGTGCTCGCGCTCAGCGGGCAGGTGTTCGGCCAGACCGGCCTCCAGGCCCTGGCGACGCTCGGCCTGCCGGCAGGCTTCCAGGTGTCGATCGGCACCCGCCTGCCGACGATCCGCCTCCCGCACGAGATCGACACGATCCTCAACTTCGACCGGCTGAACTGGGGCTACGCGCGGGGGGCGATCACGTCGCCGATCTGGGCGGAGTGAGAGTTCACCACGGAGGCACGGAGGACACGGACGGAGGCGGAGCAAGAAGTCGGCTTCCCTGCCTCTCTTTCCCTCCGTGTCCTCCGTGGTTGACCGTCGTCACCGCGAGTCGAACAGCGGCTCGTACTCCCGCCCGACCTCCCGCCCCGTCTCGCGCACGCACCGGTCGAGCTGCTCGCGGGTCGTCCGCCGCGGGTCGTAGAGGACGACGTACTTTCCCGTGGCCTCGTCGACCCAGGCGTCCTTGACCCCGCCCAGCTGCTTCAGGGCGTGCAGGATCGGCAGGGGCTCGTCCCACGTGTCGCGCGCGCCGCGCACCGCGAACACCTCCCGCGCCGCGTCGCCGCGGGGCGGGACCCCGTCCTGCGGCGAGACGGCGCCGCGCTCCGGCGGCGGCTCGGGCCGACGGGGCGGCCCGCCGCCGCACCCGGCGAGGGCCGCACACGCGACGAGGCCCGCGGCGAAGGTCGCCGCGGGCCCCGGACGGTCGTGAGAGGCGCGTCGGCTCACGTCTAGACGTCGCCGAACATGTCGTCGAGGACGCCGCTCATGTCCTTGAAGTCGTCGTTGAACAGCTTCGGCCCGGCGTCCTTGCGGCCCTTGATCTCGTTGAAGATCGCGTTCAGCTTCTCGACCAGCTCCTTCGTGTAGAACATGACCATGCCCACGGTCGTGTCCTGCGAGTCGAAGATCGTGGCCAGGATCGTCCGGTCGCCGACGATCGACAGCTGGATGCTCTCGTTCTTGCCCTGGTGCGTGAGGCTCGAGAACTCGGTCTCGCCCAGGATCTTGGCCACCTCCTTGGTGGCCGCGAACGACGCCGCGACGAGGGCGGCGATCGTCTCGAGGTTGATGCCCTCGGTCGAGCCCACCTGCGTGACGGGGTGGCCCTCGACGTCGATCAGCATGTTGCAGCGCGACTTCGAGAGGTTCTGGTAGTTCTCGAGCGCCTTGTTGATGCGCCCGATGTCGTCCTCGTAGAAGATCAGCCGCTGCTTGCGGAGCTTCTGGTCGGTCTCGCTCGGCTTCATGGCCATGGCGCGCGTCTCCTACTGGCCCGCCGGCGTGCCGCCGCCCAGATGCTGCCGCAGGTGCTGGTCGTAGTGCATCTGGAGCGGCCCGAGCTTGCCCATGTAGCCCGCGCCGACCGCCCCGCCGATCAGCACGAGCAGCAGCACGAGCACGAGGAAGCCCTTGCCGCCGCCCGACTTCGCCGGCTCCGGCGTGGGCGCCGAGACGTTGAAGTCGCGCGGCTTCGGCCGCGACTCGCGCTCCTTCTCCGCGCGCTCCCGCTCTCGATCGCGCTCGGCGCGCTCCCGCTCGCGCTCGGCGCGCTCCCGCTCCTTCTCCCGCTCCGCCGCCCGGTCGTCCGCCTTCGGCCGCGCCGGCTCGGGCGCCGGCTTGGGGGCCTCGACGGGCTTGTCCTTCTTGGGCGGCGCGCTCGCCGCGGCGGGCGCCGCCTTCGCGGGCTCCTTGGCCGGCTCCTTGGCCGCAGCGGCCCCGCCGCCGCCGGGCCCGTCGTTCTGCAGGCCGTACTCGCGGTTGAGCTTCTCGAGGACGATCTGGGCCAGCTTCTTCAGCGTCGGGAAGACGCCGTCGCCGGTCACGGCCACCGCCTCGAAGGTGGGCGCGCCGTACTTGTTCATCTTGGCGTCGAGCTCTTCGGGGCTGAGGACGTTGGGGAGGTCGCGCTTGTTCCACTGGAGGACCATGGGGATGGTCTTCGGGTCGAGCCCCTGCTCGCGCAGGTTCTCCTCCAGGTTCTGGAACGACTCCAGGTTCTCGTCCATCTTGTCGGGCTGCGAGTCGGCCACGAACACCACGCCGTCGGCGCCCTGGAGCACCAGCTTGCGCGTGGCGTTGTAGTAGACCTGGCCCGGGACCGTGTACAGCTGGAACTTCGTGTTCATGCCGCCGACCTTGCCCAGCTCGAGCGGCATGTAGTCGAAGAACAGCGTGCGGTCGCCCTCGGTCGCGATCGAGGTGAGCTCGCCCTTCTTGCTCGCGGGGGCCTTCTTGTGCACCACCTCGAGGTTGGTCGTCTTGCCCGAGAGCCCCGGTCCGTAATAGACCAGCTTGCAGTTGATCTCTCGCTTGGCGAAGTTGATCTGGACCATGAACGCTCCACTCCCGCATCGCCGCTTCGGCGGCACCCCGGACCCCGGACCCGTCAGATCCTCCGGTTGAGCCCCCGGATCTTACGCGCCGCCGACTCCACCTCGATGAGGACCTGGCCGAGCCTCATCTCCATCTTGATGATCACGACCAGGTAGCCCACGTCCAAGTTCACGAACACCATCCGACCATGCGCCGAGGTGAGGACGAACCTCTCGAACATACCTCGGCCGAGCTCCTCGAGCCCGCGCTCGGACATCTGGATCATGTGCGACGAGACCGCCGCCACGACGTCCTTCTGGAGGTCGGGGCCGAGGGCCTCGGCCACGACGACGCCGTCCTTGGTGACGACCATGCTGCCTTTGACCCCGGCAACCTGGTTCAGCTCTTCGAGGATCTTTTCCATCACCGTGGCCTGGCGCTCGCGCGACGTTCACCCGGTCGACGTGTCTCGTCCACCGTCCCGAATCAGATGTAGAGCTCGTGCTCGACGAACCTGTGCACCTCTTCCAGGATCTTCTCCCGCTTCGCCTTGGCCGAGCACAGCACCGCGATCTGGAGCCGGTCGGCCATGACGAGGCAGGTGTAGCTCTCCTTCCCCTCGAACAGACCCTTCTCGAAGGTCGAGATGTCCATCCGGAGCGAGCACTCGATGCCGGCGGCGAAGATCCGCTTGAGGACCTCGCCGACCCTGCGGTTCTCTTCGGGGCCGCCCGGGTAGCCGGCGAGCAGCTCGCCGCTCGGCCCGAGGACGATGCACCGCTGGAACCCCGGGATCTTCTCCAGGAAGACGAGCTTACGCGCCAGCTGGTCGGGCGCCTTCAGGTAGCGCTGCACCAGCGGTCCCATCTTGCGCACCGTCCCCGCGGCGGCGCGCCGCTCGAAGTCCTGCAGGATCTCCTTGAGGTCGGTCGCCTTGCCCGCCTTCTGGGCCTCGAGCTCCTCGAGCAGCTTGAGGGCGCGGCGGTCGTCGGGCGCGAAGGCGAGGATCATCTTCACCTTCTCGAGCGCGTGGTCGCGCGCGCCGATCGCCTGGTAGATCTCGGCCAGCTGGAAGAGCAGCCGGTAGTTCTCCCGGTTGAGGTCGACCGCCTTCTCGAACAGCTGCACCGCCTGCAGGCCGTCCGAGGCGCGCAGGTCGCGCTGGAACCGCTCGTAGCGGATGTCGGCCAGGACGATGTAGTTGCCCTCGAACGTGGGGTAGAGCTCCGCGCCCTTGCGCGCCAGCTCGACCGCCTGGTCGAGGTCGCGCATCTCCTTGTAGAGGCAGGCGAGCTTGTAGTAGGCCTTGGGCCCCGGCGTCTTGCGCACCTCGTCGCGGAACGCCTTGAGGTCGTCGGCGCACTTCGCCCGGATCATCTTCTTGAAGGCCTCGGTCAGCGACTCGGAGTGCGGGAACTCCTGCAGCCCCTTCTCGGCCTCCTCGAGCGCCACGTCGAGCTTCTGCAGGTCGATGCAGCGGTCGATGAACTGGGAGATCGAGTACGGAGAGCGGGCGCGCGCCACGTCGCGGCGCGCGCTCTCCAGCTCCCGCCCGGTCTTGAAGTCTGACCACCAGCCCATGAGACGGGCTCGACCCCTCTCCAGGTCCGTCCCGGACCGGGGACGAACGAACGCACCAGGAGGCAACGCCGATCGTGCGTCCCGCCCTGCGACGGCCCACCGATCGTCGTGTGTGCCGCCTACGCGGCACACCTGTCCGCGTGTGCCGCCCACGCGGCACACCGTTCTCAGGGCGCTTGCAGGCCCTGCTACCGCCGTAACTTCCGCGCTGGCTCGTCATAGCACCGCCCGGTCGCGCGTGTCAAGCGCGAGGCGCCCCGCAATCTCGGGCGCTGCCCCTTGCAGGGACAGCGGTTCCAGCGTAGGCAGCCCCCGGCGCTCGGGCCGGATCGGACGGGCCCTCCGGCGCAAGACCCCGGGGCGGCGACCCCGGGGGCATCATCCATTGACGAGTCCTGCCAGGTTCCCGTACAATCGCCCCCGCTAGTGTCTCCGGAAGGCCCCAGCCTCCGACAACGCCAGGTGCCGCGCAGAACTCCTGCCCCTGGCGTGGCACTCGCAGCGCCGTCCTGACCCGTGGCCCGCTGGCGGGCCACAGGAAACCACGTTGGCCCCCAGCCGGGCCAGAAACCACGTCGAATGCGGCGACCGAGCGCCAGCCTCAGCCCAGACAGCGCGATCGAGCGATCCTCATCCTCTCTCGCCCTCGATGAGCGTCCCACAACCCCCTCAGCGCCTCGCGCGCGCGTCGTGGCTTCATCGCCCACCGCGCGCGCCCGGGCCCGCGCGGGGACACGGGGAGGCCAGGCGCCGGCGCCGCCGGGAGCCTTTGCATGTACGAGTCCCACTGGAACCTCGACAGGAAGCCGTTCGAGAACGACCTGAACGTCGCCTTCTTCTACGAGGGCAAGCACCACCGAGAGGCGCAGGTCCGGATCCTCTACGCAGCCGAGCAGAAGAAGCCGCTCGCGCTGCTCATCGGCGAGAGCGGCGTCGGCAAGACCATGGTCTGCCGCTCGGCCGCGGCGCAGCTGGAGAAGCGAAACTACCCGGTCGCCTGGGTGAGCGCGGCGGGCCTGGACCAGGCCGACCTCGTCCGCACCGCCGCCGTGGCGGTCGGGATCAAGGACGTGGGCGCCGGCCGCGCCGAGGCGCTGGCCCAGCTCGCGGCCGCGCTCCGGCAGCGGAGCGAGAAGGGCGCGCACACCGTCCTCATCGTCGACAACGTCGAGTGCATGGGCGAGGGCCGCGGCTTCGACGAGCTGCGCACGCTGCTCGACATGGCGGCGGGCCCCGATGGCGCGCCGCACATGACGATCGTCCTGTCCGGTCACCCGCGGGTGCGCGGCACGCTCAAGCGGCGCCACAGCCTCGTCCAGCGCCTCGAGGTGGGCTACGACCTGGTGCGGCTCGAGCCCGAGGAGGCCCGCGCCTACATGCTCCACCGGCTCCACGTCGCGGGCGCGCCCGAGAGCCTGTTCGACGAGGGCGCGATCGACCGCGCCGCCCTGCTGTCGGAGGGCACCCCGCGCCTGCTGAACCGGGTGTGCGACCTGGCCCTGCTCATGGGCATGATCGAGAAGAAGGAGCAGGTCAACGCCAAGCTGATCGACGACGCCGCCGAGGAGATGGGCGAGCTGCGGAAGATCGGCGCCGGCGACGGCGAGCGCGGCGAGCGCGGCGAGCGCGGCGAGCGCGGTGAGCGCGGTGAGCGCGGCGAGCGCGGTGAGCGCGGTGAGCGCGGCGAGCGCGGCGACCGGGAGCGCGACCGCGGCGAGCGAGGCGAGCGCGGCGACCGGCACGGCCGGCGCCGTCGGGACGAGGACGAGCTGGACGAGGGCCGCGACGACGAGGAGGGCGACGACGGCGACGACCGGCGCGGCCGGCGCGGGCGCCGTCGCCGCCGCGGTCGCAGCGGTGGCCGCGAGCGCGGCGAGCGCGGCGAGCGCGGCGAGGAGCGTGGCGAACGCCGCGAGCCGCGGCGGGCCGCCGCCGCCGTCGACGAGGCGGAGGAGAGCGGCGAGAGCTACGCCTTCAACGCCGACGAGCACCGCGACATCGAGAGCATGACGGAGATCATCCAGGGCTCGCTCAAGGTGGTCTCGGGCGGCGGGCAGCGCCGCCGCCGCGGGGGCAAGGGCCCGCGCGCCGAGCGCGGCGACCCGCTGCAGTACTTCGACTCGCCGGTGAACGGCGGGGACGAGCACGATCCGGAGGAGGAGGCCGACGCGGCGCTCGACGGCCCGCCGTCGAGCGATGCCGAGGCCGGCGAGCGTCGCGGCCGCCGCCGCCGCCGCCGTCGCGGCGGGCGCGGACGTGGCGCCGAGGGCGCCGAGGGCGCCGAGGGCGCCGAGGGCGCCGAGGGCGCCGAGGGCGAGGACGGGCCCATCGACGACGAGCGCGAGGCGCGCGAGGAGCCGGACCTGCCGCCGCCCGCGCGTGACGAGCGCGACGACGACTTCGGCGCCGGCATCGACGAGGACGAGCCGCCCTCCCGCGAGGCCGCGCGCGCCGAGGCGGCGCCGCACCCGCGCGGGGAGCGCCGGCCCGAGCGCGCCGAGCGCGCCGAGCGCGCCGAGCGGCGCGAGGCGGCCCCGCGCCGCGCCGCCCCCGCCCCGACCATCCCCGACGACTTCGCCGCGGGGCTGCTCGAGGACCCCAGCTAACCCGGGAGGGCTTCGAGCCGGCGGGCGGTTCGCCGCCCGCCGGAGGCCGGCGCCTCCCGGGGCGCCGGCCGTCGACCCGGCCGGCGCGTCGCCCGCGGCGCACGGATCGCTTGACTCCATCCACGACCGACATTACATTCTGGCGCTTCGTCGCCCCGGCGACGCCACCAACACGTTCGAGCGCGATCACATGAAGAAGGCCATGAAGTCCTACATGGCGAAGCAGGCCGACGCCCAGGCGGGTCGTGAGTGGGTCGTCGTCGACGCCACCGACCAGGTGCTCGGCCGCCTCGCCGCCCAGGTGGCCCGCATCATCCAGGGCAAGCACAAGCCGGGCTACACGCCCCACCTGGACACGGGCGACTTCGTCATCGTCCTCAACGCCGACAAGATCCGGGTCACCGGGCGCAAGGCGGAGCAGAAGGACTACCAGTACTACACTGGCTATCGCAGCGGCCTGAAGACCCTGACGTTCAGGGAGCTCGTGCAGCGCGACCCGGCCAGGATCGTGAAGCTCGCCGTCCAGCGCATGCTCCCCAAGGGGATCCTGGGCAAGCAGCTGATCGGCAAGCTGAAGGCCTACAAGGGGGCGGAGCACCCCCACCAGGCCCAGCAGCCGAAGACCGTCGAGCTGGCGAAGAGCCGAGGCTGAGAGCCGTGACCGAGACCCCCGAGACGACCCCGACCCCCGCCGCCGTCGAGGCGCCCGCCCCCGCGAAGCCGATCCACGGCGCCCACTGGGGCACCGGCCGGCGCAAGGCCGCCGTGGCCCGCGTGCGCCTCAAGCCGGGCAACGGCCAGGTGATCATCAACAAGAAGCGCTCGCTCGAGGAGCACTTCGGCCGTGAGCAGGACCAGATCCACTCGATCTCGCCCCTGCGCCTCACCGGGACCCGCCAGAAGTACGACCTGCTGGTGAACGTGTCGGGCGGCGGCCAGGCCGGCCAGGCCGGCGCCATCCGCCTGGGCGTGGCCCGCGCGCTGGCCAAGGCCGAGCCGCAGCACTACCAGGCGCTCAAGGACGCCGGCTACCTGACGCGCGACGCGCGCGAGGTCGAGCGCAAGAAGCCCGGCCAGGCGGGCGCGCGCCGGTCCTACCAGTACTCGAAGCGCTAGAAGCTTTTGCGGCTGCGCGCCGCGTCCGTGGGACGCGGCGCGTCATCCGGTGGCGTGGCCCGGGCTCCACCACGGCGAGAGGTTCTCGCGGGCGGACCCGGGTCGCGTTATGATGTGCTGCCCGTCGAGGGGGCCACGTGTTGGCGGGCGCCGCGGCCGCGCGCGAACGGCCGGGCAGCGACCGAGGGGTGCACCGCCGGTCCGGCGCGCGCCCCCGCCAGAGCGAGCGGAGGAGCCATGCTCGAGACCATCCTCCTCACCGGGTTCGGGCCGTTCGGCCGCCATGAGCGCAACGTGTCCGAGGAGGCCGTTCGACGCCTCGACGGCGCGGAGGTCGAGGGCTTCGCGCTCCGGGCGCTGTGCCTGCCGGTGCAGTTCGAGCGCGCGGTCGCGGCGCTCGAGGAGGCGCTCGAGTCCGAGCGCCCGCTGGCGGTGATCTCGCTCGGGATCCACGACGAGGCCGGCTTCAGGCTCGAGCTCTCGGCGAAGAACGAGCGCCACTACGCGCTCCCCGACGTCGACGGGCAGCTGGTGCAGGACGCTGCGGTCGAGGACGGCGCGCCCGCGATGGTCTTCTCGTCGCTCCCCGTCGCGGCGATCAAGCAGGCCTTCGAGCAGGCCGGCCTTCCCGTCGAGCTGTCCGAGGACGCCGGCCGGTACCTGTGCAACGCCGTCGCCTACTGGACCGCCCGCCGCGTCTCGCCCGCGGGTTTCGTGCACGTCCCCGCCGCCGCCCGGCTCGAGGACGTGCTGAAGGCCGCGCGCCTGGCCGCCGAGGTCACCGCGCGCAGGCTCGTGGCGCAGCGCGTCGAAGCCACCACGGTGTGATCGCGCCTGCGGCGCCGGTGTGATCGCGCCGGTGTGATCGCGCCTGCGGCGAACGATGCCGGGCGCTGCCGTCCGTCAGGGTGTCGCGCTGCGCGCGACACCCTGACCGCTCAGGCTCGGTCGGCGGCCAGGAGGCCGCCTTCCCTCGCCTTCGCGCGGCATCGCCTCGGCCTCGTTCGCCTCGGCTGAGGCTCTGGCTGCGAACGCCCGGTGCGGTGTGCTCGCGCGCAGTCCGGCGGGCCGCGTCGGGGTGCTGAGCGCGTCGGCCGCTCCCGCTCCCGCTCCCGCTCCCGCTCCCGCTCCCGCTCCCGCTCCCGCTCCCGCTCCCGCCACCCACCCCGGCGACCCCGACCCGGCGGGGGTTGCCCTCGGCCGCCGATATGCGACCTTGCTGGCCCTCCGGACCCCCAGCAAGGCGAGCCCCTCGAGCGTGTCCCTCCGCCGTCCCCTCCGGCCAGACCAGCGCCTCCGGCGCATCGAGCGCAGGATCGCCCGCCTCGAGCGGCAGGGCCCGCCCGGCGCGGAGCTGGTCCGGGCATACGGGGCCCGGGCCGAGGCGCTGGTGGACCTCGCCGAGGACGACGAGGCCTTCGCGCAGCTCGACGAGCTCGTCGACCTGCTCGAGGGCGACGAGGTCGCGCTGGACCCGGCGAGCGTGCGCGCCGCGCTCGTGCGCGCGCTGGCCCGGCGCGCGCGCCTCGCGCTCCGGCACGAGGAGCGGCACCCGGCGGCGCAGGAGGACGCGGGGCGCGCGCTCGCCCTCCTCGCCGAGGCCGAGGACTCGGCGGGGGAGGCCGGGCTCGACCCGGACCTGGCGCAGCAGCAGGTCGAGCTGCTCGTCCTGCGCGGGCGGCTCATGAACCTCGCCGGCGAGGCGGAAGGGGCGCGCGAGCCGCTCGCGCGCGCGGCGGCGCGCGCCGCGGCCCTCCCGGACCCCGCCGCCCGGCGGCTGTTCGAGGTCCGCGCGCGACGCGAGCTGGCCGTGGCCCTCGCCCAGGCCTCGCCGGAGGAGGGGCTCGCCGAGCTCGACCGCGCCGAGGCCCTGCTGGGCCAGGACCAGGCGCCGGCGGACGCCTTGCCCGCGACCGAGGTGCAGATGCTCGTCTCCACCCGGGCGGAGGTGCTCGCCAACGCGGGCCGCTTCGAGGACGCCTTGGCGCTGCTCGAGGGGCGGCCGCCCGACGAGGACTGGGCGCTCATGCAGCGCGCCGCCACGCTGGAGATGGCCGGCCGCGCGCAGGAGGCGAGCGACCTCGGCGCGCGCCTGGTCGAGCGGCTGCAGGAGCGGCTCGACCCGCGCGACCCGGACGCGTGCCACGACCTCGCCGACGCGCTCCTCTCGCAGGCGCACCGCGCCGACTCCGAGGAGGAGCGGGGGCAGCTGGCGACCCGCGGGGTGCTCCTCCTCGAGGAGTTCGCGCGCCTCCCGGCGCGCTCGCTCCGCCTCCTCTGCCACCTGCTCGAGGTCCAGGCGAGCTGCCTCGAGCCGCCGGAGGCCCACGAGGTCCTGCGCCGGCGCGCGCACATCCTCGAGGACCTCGCGCGCGACCTCGGCGCCGAGGTCGACCGCGTCGAGCTCGTGCGCACCTACCTCCAGGACGGGGACGTCCTCCTGCGGCTCGGCCAGCCGCACGTGGCCCGCCGCTCCTACGCCTGCGCCGTCGACGACCTCATGGGCCTCGAGGCCCCCGACCACCCGGCCGTGCTCGGGCTCCTGCCGCTGGCGCTCAACGCGCACGCGCACGCGCTGGCAGCCTGCGACCTGTGGCTGGCCTCGCGGCGCCGCGCCGACGAGGCCGTCGAGGCGGCCCTGCGCCACCCCACGGCGCCGTCGCTGGCCCGCACGGGCGAGCTGTTCCTGTTCCGGGCGATCGCCCACGTCAACGCCGGCGACCCCGAGGGCGGCGTGGCGCGCCTGCGCGCCGACGTCAGCCGGCTGCTCGAGGTGGCCCTGCGCGAGGAGCGCGAGAGCGAGGCGGGGCGCGCGCTCATCGAGCTGGTGATGAACGCCTGCGTGCTCGCCGGCGAGGTGCTGGTCGACCACCTCGACGACGTGGACGAGGCCGCCACCTGCTACGACCAGGCGCTCGGGCTGTGCGAGCTGCTCCCCGACAACCCCCACGTGCGCGCGTCGATCCTCGGCGCCAAGGCGGCGATGCTCACGGAGCGCGGCCGGCCGTCGGAGTCGCTCCCCCTCCTGCGCACCTGCGTGGCGCTCTTCTCGACGAACGGCGCGGCGCCCACGGATGGCGAGGACGCCGAGGGCCCCCAGGGCACCGAGGGCGCCGGGGGCGCCGGGGGCGCCGAGGACGCCGAGGACGACGAGGACGACCACCAGGGCGAGCTGGCCCAGGCGCTCCTGAACCTGGCCGCCAGCCTCACGCGGGTGGGCGAGCCGCGCCAGGCGCTCGGCGAGATCCAGCGCGCCGACGGCCTCCTCGCGCAGGACGACGACGACGACGACGACGACGGCGCCGACGAGGCCGACGACGAGGAGGTCGCCGCGAGCTCGGTCGTGCGCACGCAGCTCTTCCGGCTCCGCGGCGAGGCCCTGCTGGAGATCGGCCACCCGCTCCTCGCCGCCGACGAGTTCACCCGGGCGGTCGACCTGTCGCGCGAGCTCGTCGACGGCGGCGGCGAGGGCCGCTACGAGGCCCAGCAGCACCTCCCCCTGGCCCTGCTCCTGCGGGCGCGCGCCTGGCTGGCGGCCGGCGGCCACGACGAGGAGGCGCGCGGCGACCTGCGCGAGGCGCGCCGCCTCTACCGGGCGCTCTTCGAGGACGAGGCGCGCCCCCTGCACGGCCGCCGGCTCGAGGAGGTCCGGGCGCTCCAGCGGCGGCTCCGGGGCAAGTAGCGACACGTCGGCGCAGCGCCAGGGCTGCGGGTGCCGCCTGGCCTGACGCGAGCGCCACGCGCGCGGTTGCGCTCGCCGCGCCGCGCCCTTAACGTCACGCCACTCGCGGAGGGAGGGGTCATGTCCGAGACCGGTCCGAGCGGCGGCGGGCGCGGGGGGAGCTGGGCGCCCCTGGTGATCGCCCTGCTTCTCCTGGGTCTCCCGGGCTACGGGGTCTTCCAGTGGTTCTTCTGCCGGCTCGAGGTCCCGCCCGGGCACCTCGCGGTCCTGATCGCCAAGACGGGCGAGGACCTGAGCGACGGCGAGATCATGGCGACCCGCGAGGGGCAGAAGGGGATCCAGCTGGAGACGCTCCGGCCCGGGCGCCACTTCCTCAACCCGCTCCTGTGGGAGACGGAGGTCGTGCCGATCGTCGAGGTCCCGCCGGGGAAGGTCGGGGTCCTCACGCGCCTGTTCGGCCAGGACCCCGACACCACGACGACCGAGGGGCTCCTCGTCCCGCTCGAGGGCGCCCCGCGCAAGGGGATCGTGGCCGAGATCCTGGCGCCCGGCTCCCACGACCGGATCAACCCGTGGGCCTACCAGGTCGAGCTCCACGACGCCGTCACGATCCAGGCCGGCTTCGTCGGCGTCGTGTGCAACCTCGTCGGCCCCGAGCCGACGGAGAAGAACGCCTACCTCGTCGCCCCGGGCGAGCGGGGCGTGCAGCGCGACGTCCTCAAGCCGGGCACCTACTACCTGAACCCCTACGCGGTGCAGGTCTACCCGGTCGACGTGCGCTCGCAGCGCCTCGAGCTCTCGGCCGACCCGCACGCCAAGCCCGAGGACTCGCAGACCGCCGACGACGAGCGGAGGAACGCCCTCGTCTTCCCCTCGAGCGACGGCTTCGAGATCGAGGTGAAGCTGACCGTCGAGTGGTCGATCGACGAGGCGCGCGCCCCCGAGGTCCTCGTGCGCATCGGCGTCGGCCAGGGCGAGAGCCCCATGGCCGAGATCCTCCACAAGACGCTCATCCCGGCCCTGCGCGGCAACGCGCGCATCGGCGGGTCGAAGTACCCGGCGGCGAACTACATCGCCGGCGAGTCGCGCACGGTCTTCCAGAGCTCGATCTTCCAGTCGCTCAAGGCCGCCTGCGAGGACCAGGGGATCGTCATCCGCAGCGTGCTCGTCAACGACATCGTCCCGCCCCAGCAGATCGCCCGCCCGATCCGCGACCGCGAGGTCGCGCGCGAGGAGCTGGCGCGCAACAACGTCCAGCTGCAGCAGGCCCGCGCCGAGCAGAGCCTCGCCCGCGAGACCGAGCTCGTGCAGCAGGAGCAGGTGAAGGTCGAGTCGGAGACCGAGAAGGAGAAGCGGCGCATCGCCGCCGCGGGCGCCCAGCGCGTGGCGGTGATCGAGCAGGAGCAGCTCCTGGCCGTGGCGCAGGCCGACCTGACGGCGGCCGAGCTGCAGGCCGGGGCGATCCTCGCCCGCGGCAAGGCCGAGGCCGACGTCGTCGCCGCGCAGAACATCGCCGAGGCGGAGGCGCTCCGGGCGAGCGTCGAGGCGTTCGCGACCCCGTCGGGCTTCGCCGCCTACACCTTCGCCCGCAAGGTCGCCCCCCGCGTGCGCACCGTGTTCGCCGACCCCGATGGGCCGTTCGGCGCGATCTTCAAGGAGCTCCTGCAGCCGACGAAGAAGGAGGAGCGCCGGTGACCGACCTCGCCGAGCTCAAGGCCCGCGTCCAGCGCGTGATCACGGGCATCGTCGTCCTGGGCGCCTTCGCCCTGTTCCTCCTCGTCGGCGCCTGGAACAGCGTGTTCCACTACGTCGGCCCCGGGCAGATGCTCGTCGTCGTGAGCAAGAGCGGCAAGGACCTGCCGCCGGGCGAGCTCCTCGCCGGCGACGGGCAGAAGGGCCCGCAGCGCCAGGTCCTCGGCGAGGGGCGCCACTTCGTCGTGCCGGTGTTCTACGAGGTCGAGCTCCATCCGGTCGTCGACGTCCCGCCCGGGCAGGTGGGCGTCGTCACCGCGCGCGTGGGCACGGACCTGCCCCCGGGCGAGATCCTGGCCGCGCCCGGGCAGAAGGGCATCCAGCGCGCCGTCCTCCCGCCGGGGCGGCACCGCCTGAACCCCTACGGCTACAAGGTCGAGGTCAAGCCGGCCACGGTCATCCGGCCCGGCTACGTGGGCTTCGTCACCTCGCTCGTCGGCGCGCCGCCCACGCGGTGGCTCGTCGTCCTCGAGGGCGCCTACGCGGGCACGGCGCACGTGGGCTCGGCCACGGTCGACCCGCAGGTCGCCGCGCGCGCCCGCGCCGCGGTGACGGCGGCCGGGGGCGCCCTGGACGAGGCCGACCTCGCCGCGCACGGGCGCGCCTGGGGGACGCTCGACCGCGGCCAGGTCGACGCCCTGCGCAAGACGCCCGGCGTGGCCGACCTCCTCGGCCCCTTCGCCGGTCCGGGCGAGAAGGGCGTGTGGCACGACGTGCTCCAGCCCGGGCTCTACTACCTGAACCCCTACGCGCAGGCGGTGCGCGAGGTCGAGGTGGGGATCAACCAGATCTCCTTCCTCGGCCACGACCAGATCGCCTTCCCCTCGTCCGACGCGTTCGACATCCGCCTCGACGCCACGGTCGAGTGGGAGCTGCACCCGCGCAACGTCGCCCTCGTCATGGCCGAGTTCGGCGCGCGCAAGGAGATCGAGGACAAGGTCCTCGTCGCCCAGTCGCGCTCGATCGGCCGCCTCGAGGGGTCGAAGTACGGGGCCAAGGACTTCCTCCTGGGCGAGGGCCGCCGCCAGATCCAGGAGGCCTTCACCTCGCGGCTGTGGGAGAAGTGCCGCGAGAAGCACGTCACCGTGCACTCGGCCTACATCCGGCACATCAGCATCCCCGACAACCTCCTGGCGCCGATCCGCGAGTCGTTCGTGGCGCAGGAGATCGAGCGCACGGCCAAGGTGCAGGAGGAGACCCGCAAGAGCGCGGCGGCGCTCCAGCGCGAGCGGTCGCTGATCGTGCAGCGCAAGCAGGAGGTCCACGCCGAGACCGAGGCGCTCGTGCAGCGCCTGCGCGCCGAGGCCAACCGGCAGGTGGCCGAGATCGAGGCGACCACGCGGCGCCTCGTCGCCGAGAAGCAGCAGGAGATCGCCGTCCTCGATGCGCAGCGGACCAAGCTCCTGGGCGAGGCCCAGGCCGGCGTGGCCCGCCTGCTCGGCGAGGCCCGCGCGGGGCTGTTCCGGCTCAAGGTCGGGGCGTTCAAGGGCGACGCCGACGCGTTCGCCCGCTACACCTTCGCCGAGGACCTCGCCGACGACCTGCAGGTGCGCCTCGTCCAGACCGGCCAGGGCACGTTCTGGACCGACCTCGACCGGTCGACGGGGCTCACGCCGCCGACGGGGGCGCTGCTGGACCAGCAGCAGCGCAAGGCCCCGGCGGCCGCGCCGGCGGGGCGTTGAGGACGACCACGGAGGACACGGAGGGAAGACGAGGGTCGAGCGAGGCTCGTGTCCTCCTCCCTCCGTGTCCTCCGTGCACTCCATGGTGAGTCTTCAGCTCTTCGCCCGCTCCTCCGCCACCACCGCCTCCCCGACGTCGTGCATCCCGCGCTTGAACTCGTTCAGGCTGCGGCCGAGGCCGCGCATGACCTCGGGCAGGCGCTTGCCGAAGACGAGCAGCGCGACGACGAGGATGACCAGGAGCTCCCAGGTGCCGAGACCGAACATGGGCGTGCCCTCCGCCGGGGACAGAACAACTCCCGGTCCATCCGGCGGCGCCTGGGGTTGTGACGAGGCCTGCGCACCGCGTGCGCAGCCGTCCGGCCCGTGGTGTTAGATGCGGGTCATGAGCGACGAGAGCCTGCAGGACCGCTTCGCCCCCCACAACGCCTGCTTCGGCTGCGGCCCGGCCAACCCGAAGGGCCTCAGGATCAAGAGCCGCGTCGAGGGCGACGAGGTCGTCTGCGACTGGACGGCCGAGCCGCACCACGAGGCGTTCCCCGGGATGCTCAACGGCGGGATCATCGGCGCCCTGCTCGACTGCCACTGCAACTGGGCGGCGACGTGGCACCTGATGAAGGCGCAGGGGACGCCGACGCCCCCCTGCACGGTCACGGCCGACTACGCGGTCAAGCTGCGAAGGCCGACGCCGTCGACGCGGCCGGTGCGGCTCCGGGCGCGCGTGGTCGAGGCGACCGACGACCGCGCCGTCGTCGAGGCCACGCTCGAGTCGGACGGCAAGGTGTGCGCGACGTGCCGGGGGACGTTCGTCGCCGTCAAGCCCGGGCACCCCGCCTACCACCGCTGGTAGCCCGCAGGACGCGCCGCAGGGCCGCGAGCAGGTCGAGCGTGCGCTCGAGCGGCAGGCCGTCGACCGTCGGCGCCGTGAGGCCGGTCACGCCGTCGACCGCCCCGGCGGCGACGATCGCGCCCACGTGCGCGCGGGCCTCGTCCGGGGTGGGCAGGAGGTCGCGCCCGGCGAGGAGCGAGAGCGCCGCGACGAGCCCGTAGGCGCCCCAGTTGGACACCCCGGCCACGACCAGGTGGTCGGCCCCGACGACCGACGCGATCGCCTCGCCGTGCGCCACGGCGTCGATGACGCCCGCGCGCACGTTGCCCATGCCGACCTCGTTGCCGCCGTCGCCCACGCACACCGTCGTGCGCCGCCACGGCCCCGGCTCGAGCGCGAGGAGGAACACCTCGTCGAGGGCCGCCGTGCGCGTCGAGATGTCGAGCCCGCGCATGTTGCGGTAGGTGCCGTCGGCCGCGCGCCCCGGCCGCTCGATCGAGACGAGGTGGGTGACGTCGAGCCGCGCGAGCAGCGCCTCGGCGGCCGCGCGGTCGCCCGGCGCGGGGTCGGCGACCTCCAGCGGCGCGGCGCCGAGCGCCACGAGCAGCGGCGCGCAGCGCGCGTCGGTCAGGTGGACGACGCGCGCGCCGAGCGCCGCCAGCGCCGCCCCCAGCGCGAAGGCCCCCGGCGGCCCGTCGGTCTCGCCCACGTCGCCGCGCGGGAAGCCGGTCGTGATCGCCGCGCCGCCCGCCTCGAGCAGCGCGCGCGCCGCCCCGCCGAGGGCGTCCCTCGGGCGGAAGCGGGCGATCCCCCGCGCGCCCGGGTCCTCGGCCAGGAGCGCGTCGAGGGCCCGCAGCGCCTCGGCGGTCCGGTCGGTCACAGCCCGAAGCGCTGCAGCAGGTCGAGGTAGGCGCGGAAGCCGGACGGGTCGAGGAGGTGGTACATCGACGCGCGCCCGAAGCGGACCACGTCGTCGGGCCGCACGGGGTGCTTCACCCCGACCGGCACCTTCTGACCGTTGACGAACGTGCCGTTGGTCGAGCCCAGGTCCTCGACCACGAGCCCGCCCTCGCCGCCGCGCTCGAGCCGGGCGTGCTGCTTCGACACGCTCGAGTGCTCGACCAGCACCCCGCTGGGGGCGGCCCGCCCGACCGTCGTCGGCAGGGCCACACCGTCGTCGCCGCCGAGCGGGAACACGCGCGCCTCGCGGGTGGCGAGCGACTGGGACCGGAGCGCGTTGGTGTTCAGCTGCGCCGTGACGACCGGGTCGTTGTCCTTGCCCCCCTCGGTGCCCTCGATCTCGACGAGGAGCAGGTCGGGGAGGCCGCGCATGAACTCCGCCTCGCCCCGCGCGGAGAGGCGCTGCAGGTAGTCGTCGATCCGCTTCACGCCCGGGATCGTAGCAGGCGCCTCCCGCCTCCAGCCACCGCCCCGCCGCCCCAGCCCTCGTCCGCGCGCCTCCCAGCTCCCCGCGCCCACGCACCCCGGTGGAGCGACCGGGCCGCGCCGAGCACGACCACGACCACCAGGGACTGGACGACGGTCCGTTCGCACCGCCCGGGAGAGGTTCGACGTCCTCTCACCATGGCGCCCCTCCCCACGCCATGTACGATCGCGCCCCCATGGGCCCCGCCGCCCGGCTGCGACTCCTCACGCTGCTCACCTTCCTCGGGGCGCTCCTGCTCTTCGGGGTCGAGCCGCTCGTCGCTCGCCTCCTCCTGCCGGCCTGCGGCGGCGGCTTCCACGTGTGGGCCACCTGCCTCACGTTCTTCCAGGGGACGCTGCTCCTCGCCTACCTCTACTGCCACCTGCTCGCCCCCCGCCTCGGCCGCTGGCACCTGCTCGTCGCCGGCCTCCCGCTCCTCGTCCTCCCGCTCGCCGTCCTGCCGGAGCACACCCCCGCGGCGCCGCTCCTGGGCGCCCTGTCGGCGGCGGGCCTGGGGCTGGCCGACCCGGACTCGCAGGCCCCGGTGCTGTCGATCCTGCGCGCGCTCGCCCTCGGCGTCGGCCTGCCCTTCGGCGCGCTCGCCACCACCGGGGTCGTCGCGCAGGCCTGGCTGGCCCGCTCGGACCTCCCGGGCCGCGACGACCCCTACCCGCTCTACGCCGCCTCGAACGTCGGCTCGCTCGTCGCGCTCCTGGGCTACCCGCTCCTGGTCGAGCCGTTCGTGAGCCTGCGCGCCCAGCGCCTGACGTGGAGCGCGCTGTTCCTCGGCTACCTCGCCGTCCTGGCCCTCGCGGCCCCCCGGCGCCCCGCCGCGGACGCGCCGCCCGCGCCGCCGCCCGACGATGCGCCGCCGCCGACCCGGTCCGACGTGGCGACCTGGCTCGGGCTGAGCGCCGCGCCCTCCATGTTCCTCGTCGCCGTCACGAACGTGATCTCGATCGACATCGGCTCCTTGCCGCTCGTGTGGGTCGTGCCGCTCGCGCTCTACCTCCTCTCCTTCGTGCTGGTCTTCGGGCGGCGCCCCTTCTACCCGGACCTCCTGCGCCGCTTCTGGCCGGAGATCTGCCTCGTCGGCGCGTTCATGTTCGTGCTCGAGGGCGAGCAGAGCCTCAGCCGCTGGATGGCGGGCATCCACCTGGCGTCCCTGTTCGTGGTGTGCCTCGTGGGGCACGGCGAGCTGCACCGGGCCCGCCCGGCGCCGCGCCACCTCACCGCCTTCTACCTGGTGCTGGCGCTCGGGGGCTGGCTGGGCGGCGCGTTCGCGACGCTCCTCGCCCCGCGCCTGTTCACGTCGCTCGCCGAGTACCTGATCGCCATCGCGCTCCTCGGCGTGACCTTCCTCCTGCGCCATCGCCGCCAGCTCCCGGGGTGGGTGCGGGCGGAGTCGCGCCTCGTGCTGGCCTGCTCGGCGGGGCTCTGCCTGATCGTGCTCGGCCGCACCGCCCACACCCTCCTCCTCACGCCCCGTGAGGTGCCGGTCCACGTGCGCCGCAACGCCTACGGGATCTACCGCGTCGTCGACCGCCCGCTGGACCTCGACTTCCTGCCGGGCCTCGCGGCCGAGCTCGGGCACGTCGAGGGGCGGCTGATCGTGCGCAAGCTCCTGCACGGGACGACCGTCCACGGGTCGCAGGTCCTCCATCCGCGGGCCGGACGCTGGCCGATCAGCTACTACCACCGCCAGGGGCCGCTCGGCGACGCGATGGCGGCCACGCGCGAGCGGCTGGGCGACCGCCCGCTCGTGGGCGGCGTCGTGGGGCTGGGGGCGGGCACCACCGCCGCCTACTTCGACCGCCCGGGCGACCGGGTGACCTTCTACGAGCTCGACCCGGACGTGGTCGCGCTCGCGCGAGATCACTTCCGGTACCTCGACGAGTGCGAGGCGCTGACCGGCGCCCCGCCTCGCATGATCGTCGGCGACGCGCGGCTGCGGCTCTCGCTCGACGACGACGCCGCGCCGCCGGGCGGGTACGAGGTGCTCCTGATCGACGCGTTCTCGAGCGACGCGATCCCGCTGCACCTGCTCACCCGCGAGGCGCTCGAGGTGTTCACGCGGCGGCTCGCGCCGGGCGGGCTCATCGTGTTCCACGTCTCCAACCGCTACTACGAGCTCCAGGGCGCGCTCGTGGCCACGGCCAGGGCCGCCGGCCTCCCCGCCGCGCTGCGCGAGCGCGGCGACGCGCTGTCGCTGGGGATGCTCGAGGACCCGTCGACCTACGTGGCGCTCGCGGCGAGCGCCGAGGGGCTCGAGCCGCTCGTCCGCCGCGGCTGGCTCGCCGCCCCGGCCGGCCTCGGCGCGGGCGTGACCCCCTGGACCGACGACTACGCCAACCTGCTCCGGACGCTCCGCCCGCTCGGCGAGTGACTCGCTGTCACACCTCGTAGCGCCGCCCCTGCTCGAGCGGCTCGATGACGCTCCCGGCCAGGTCGAAGTCGTCGGGGAAGTGGATCAGGCGCATCTTCGCGCGCAGCGGCGCCGGGAGGGCGGCCAGGCTGGCGTAGGGCGTGTGGACGCCCAGGTTCGTCTCGTGGACCACGAGGTCGGCCGCCGCGAGCCACTCGATCAGGCCCGCGTCGAACGCCGTGTCGGCGCTGTAGCCCAGGGAGCGCCCGCCGGCGCGGATGCGCAGGGCGGTCGTGGGGATGTGGTGGATCGTCGGCCGGCACTCGATCGTGAACGGCCCGAGGTCGACCGGGCGGTCCTGGTCGAGGGGCGTCCAGGCGAAGTAATCGTCGAGGCGCATGGCGCGCGGCGGCGCGCCGACGGCGGGGAGGAGCTGCTCCATCCCCGCGGCCAGGTGCCCGTCCCACAGGCGCCGGACGACCTCGGGGTGCGCGAGGAGCGCGGCCGGGCGGCGCAGGGCGAAGCGCGAGAAGTAGCCCAGGCCCTCGAGGCCGGAGGCGTGGTCGGCGTGCAGGTGCGTGACGACCACGCCGGCCAGCCGATCGACGTCGAGCGCGACGCCCGCCGTCGCGCTCGCCTCGCGCATCATCTTGCGGATCGGGTGCGGGCAGTCGACGAGGAGCCAGGCGCCCCCGGCCTCGAGCGCGAGGCACGACGAGTACCAGCGGGCGGAGAAGGCGTCCCCGACGCCCAGCGGGACGAAGCGCAGGCCGGCCATGGCCAGATGCTATCCGCGTTGACACGGGTCGGCGGCGCCGGGAAGATCCTCGGCGGGTCACGGGGGGAGCACGAGCCGGTGAGCAGGACGCTGCGCGAGGGCCGGGCGCGGATCACGGCCGAGATGGGCGCCGCCGCGTTCGACGAGGCGTTCTTCGACTTCGTGTGCCCGGGGTGCCGCGCCGAGGTCGACGACCAGAGCGTCCTCATGATCCACACCGAGCCGCCGCAGGGGCTCGACGACCTCGAGCGCTCCGTGGCGCGCGCCCGCGAGGCGGCGCACGTCCCGGAGTGCCCGACCTGCCGGGCGCCGGCCGCGCTCGAGCGCGTGTGGGTGCACGCGTTCCACCCCACGGCCGGGCGCGACCTGGTCCTGCGCTGGAGCGCGGCGGACGACGCGGTCGAGCGGCTGTGGTGGGACGCCCGCGGCGAGGAGCCGGCGCGGCTCGACCCCGAGCAGGTGGACGCGCTCCTGTGCGTCGAGGTCGCGCGCGCGCTCAGCGTCATGGCGAGCACGCGGCCCGGCGACCTCGCGGCGGAGCTGGGCGCGGCCCTGCGCCGCTGGCCGCGCGAGCGCGCGCTGCTGCAGCTCCTGCCCAACCTCGTCGAGCAGGGCGCCGACGGGCTCGAGGCCTCGTACCGGCTCCTCGACGACCTCGTCTCCCGCGCCCCCGACGACCCGCTGCCGACGCTGTGGCGCGTCGAGCTCGCGCTCCTCGCGGTCGAGGCCGAGCTCGAGGGGGCGACGGCGCTCGATGCGGCGCAGGCGCTCCTCGACCGGGCGCTCGCGATGCCCGGCGGCGACTGCGAGCAGGCCCACCTCCTGCGGGGCAACCTCCTGCATCTCGCCGGCGACGTCGAGGGCGCGCGCGCGGCGTACGAGGCGGTCGTGCAGCGCTTCCCGCCCTCGCCGCAGGCCCACCACAACCTCGGGCTCCTGTACCTCGAGCAGGCGCGTGGGGCCGACCCGGAGACCGCCTCCGGCGCGGCCGAGACCGCGCTCTGGCACTTCGACCAGGGGCACGAGGCCGAGCCGTACGACCCCGACTACCTCGTCGGACGCGCCCGCGCGCTCCTGATCCTGGGGCGGCTCCAGGAGGCGCGAGAGGCGGCGGCGGACGCCCGCGAGGCCGGGTCCGAGCACCCGGAGCTGCGCCGGGTCGAGCGCGCGCTCCAGCTGCAGGTCTGGACGGCCGAGCACGCGCCGGCGCCCCGGGCCGCGCAGAGGCCGGACGCGAAGAAGAAGCCCGCCGCGGCGAAGGAGAGGTCGGCCGCGGCGAAGAAGAAGCCCGCCGCCAAGAAGAAGCCCGCCGCGGCCAAGAAGAAGCCCGCCGCGAAGAAGAAGCCCGCCGCGGCCAAGAGGAAGCCCGCCGCGAAGAAGAGGCCCGCCGCGGCCAAGAGGAAGCCCGCCGCGGCGAAGAAGAAGTCGGCCGCGAAGAAGAAGCCGATTGCGGCGAAGAAGAGGTCGGCCGCGAAGAAGAAGCCCGCCGCGAAGGCGAAGCGTCGGCGGGGGTGACGCGGGGGCGTCCCCCGGAGTCCCCGCCGGCCGGGGCGGGGCTCGATTCCGGCTCGCGTCGCGGTAACCTGTCGTGCCTACAGGCGCCTGCGCCAGGACGACCGCCGTGATCACGCCCCCGACCCCGCCGCCGCTCTACGTCTCCAGCCGCCTCTGGCCCGTCCGCCGCACGACCCGGGTCGTGCGCGTGGGCGACGTGGCCGTGGGCGGCGCCGAGCCGATCCGCGTCCAGTCGATGACGACGACGTCCACCTGGGACGTCGAGGGGACGCTCGCGCAGATGGAGCGCCTGCAGGCGGCCGGCTGCGAGATCGTGCGCGTGACCGTGCCGTCGCAGCGCGACGCCGACGCCCTGCCCGGGATCAAGGCGGGGATGAAGGCCCGCGGCATCCGCATGCCGCTGGTGGCCGACATCCACTTCTCTCCGAAGATGGCCATGCTCGCGGCCGAGGTCGTGGACAAGGTCCGCATCAACCCGGGCAACTTCGTCGACGGGCAGAAGTTCTTCGCCGTGCAGTCCTACTCGGACGAGGAGTACCGCGAGGAGCTGCGGCGGATCGAGGAGCGCTTCACGCCGCTGGTCCAGCGCTGCAAGCAGCGCGGGATCGCCATGCGCATCGGCACGAACCACGGCTCGCTCTCGGACCGGATCGTGAACCGCTACGGCGACTCGCCCGAGGGGATGGTCGAGAGCGCGCTCGAGTTCGTGCGGATCGCCGAGCGGCTCGACTACCGCGACCTGATCATCTCGATGAAGGCGTCCAACACGCGCGTCATGCTCGAGGCCTACCGCCTGCTCGCGGCGCGCATGGACGAGCTCGGCATGGACTACCCGTTCCACCTCGGCGTGACCGAGGCCGGCGACGGGGAGGACGCGCGGATCAAGAGCGCCGTGGGGATCGGCGGGCTCCTCCAGGACGGGATCGGCGACACGATCCGTGTGTCGCTCACCGAGGACCCGGTCCACGAGGTCCCGGTCGGCTTCGACCTCGCCCGCCGCGCAGGCCCGGGGCTGCCCGCGGCCGCGGCGCCCGCCGACGCCCCGCGCGCCGAGCCGGGCGCCAGCCCCTACTCGTTCCAGCGCCGCCCGGCGCGGCGCGTGGAGCAGGGCGGCGCGGCCGGCGCCATGGGCGGCGACCAGCCGCTGCGGGTCGAGCTGTCGCTCGGCCGGCCAGGCCTCCTCGGCGCGCCGCGCCTCCTGGAGGTGGCCCGGGCGCTCGGCGGCGCCGGCGACCGTCGCCTCGAGGTCCTGTCGCTGGAGGTGGGCGACGCCGCCGACCTCGCGGCGCTCGAGGCCGCGCGCGGCGGGCTCGAGGCGCTCGAGCCGCCGGTGGCCGTCGTGGGGCGCGCCCGACCGGCCGTCTGGCGGGACGCCGCCCTCCGGGCGCGGCTCGTGCGCGTGGTCGAGCGGCTGACGCCGCTCGACCTCGCGGCGGCCGACGTCGCGGCGGTCGCGGCCGACCTGGCCGCGGCGCCCGAGGCGGACGAGCGCACGCTGGCGATCGAGGTGGAGCTGGGGCCCACGACCGACGTGACCTCCGTCGACGGGGCGGCGGAGCTCGTCGCCGCCGCGCGCGCGGCCGGCGCGCCGCACGTGGCGGTCGTCGCCCGCCAGCGCCCCGCGCCGGCGGGGGAGCGGCCGGCCCCGATGACGGCGCGCGCGCGCGCGCTCGTGGCCGCGCTCGACGCGCGCGGGCTCGACGCCCCGGTCGTGCTCGCGGCGCAGGCGCGCGGGCCGCAGGGGCTGCTCGACGCGGCGACCGACGCCGGCGGCCTCCTCGTGGACGGCCTCGGCGACGCCCTGCGCGTCGAGGGGCCGACGGACGCCCGCAAGGCGCTCGAGCTGGCCTACGGGGTCCTGCAGGGCGCGCGGCGCAGGACGACGAAGACGGAGTTCATCTCCTGCCCCGGCTGCGGGCGGACGCTCTTCGAGCTCGAGCCGGTCACGGCGAAGATCAAGGCGCGCACCGGCCACCTCAAGGGCGTGAAGATCGCCATCATGGGGTGCGTGGTGAACGGGCCCGGCGAGATGGCCGACGCCGACTTCGGCTACGTCGGCTGGAAGCCCGGCAAGGTGAACCTGTACGTGGGCAAGGAGTGCGTCGTCCGCGACGTGGACGACGACGAGGCCCCCGACCGGCTCGTGGACCTGATCCGCGAGCGCGGCCGCTGGGTCGACCCGCCCGCGCCAGGCGACGGCGCGGCCGTCGCCGTGTCGGTCTCGGCCGACGCCTGACCCCCGAGGAGATGTGATGAAGCGCTGGCTGCTCGGTCCTGCGTCGCTGGCCCTGGTCCTGGCCGCCTGCTCGGCGCCGAGCGCGCCGAGCGCGCCGAGCGCGCCGTCCGGGCCGAGCGCCCCGAGCGCCCCGTCCGGGCCGAGCGCGCCGAGCGCCCCGTCCGGGCCGAGCGCGCCGAGCGCGCCGTCCGGGCCGAGCGCCCCGTCCGGGCCGAGCGCGCCGTCCACGCCGTCCGCGCCGTCCGCGCCGAGCGCCCCGTCCGGGCCGAGCGCGCCGAGCGCCCCGTCCGGGCCGAGCGCGCCGTCCACGCCGTCCGCGCCGTCCGCGCCGAGCGCCCCTTCCGGGCCGTCCGCGCCGAGCGCCCCGTCCGGGCCGTCCGCGCCGAGCGCCCCGTCGTCCCGGGCGCCCCGTCGTCACCCACCTCGCCCGGCGGATCCACCACCCCGGCGCCGCGCCCGGCGCCCACGCCGGTCCGTGGGCCCGACGAGCCGGCGCCGCAGGCCCCGGCGCCCGCTCAGCCGCCGGCGAACGACGCCCCGGCCCCGGACGCGCCGCCCGCCGACGCGCCGCCCGCCGACGCGCCGCCCGCCGACGCGCCGCCCGCCGACGCGCCGCCCGCCGGACCGGCGCCGAAGCGCGTGGAGTAGGCGGTCAGCGGCGGAGCGGCCAGGCGGCGCGGCCGACGTGCACCTGCGTCAGGTCCACGCCGCTCTGGCCGACGAGCTCGCTCCGGTAGCCGATCCCGCGGGTCGACGGCTGCGTCGACCAGTAGGTCAGGCCGACGATCTCGTCCTTCTTCCACAGCCAGTTGATGAACACCGCCTGGTGGCCCGACTCGTCCGTGCGCCACAGCTGCACGAAGTCGCCGGCGCGCGCCTGCGCGTGCGGCACGCTCTCGCCGAGCCGGAGCGACTCGAGCGCGAACTGCACCAGGCGCTTGCGCTCGCGCTCGCGGCGGGAGTCGCCGAAGAAGCGCAGGCGCGCCTCGTGGAGCGTGTCGGCGTCGAGGCCGGGGACGTCGCCCCCCTGCGCGCGCTGGAGCGCCCGCACGTAGACCTCGAACGTCAGCCCGCAGCAGTAGGAGCGGCGCTGCGCGTCGCCCTTCGCGAGCACGCGGCCGCCCCACACGACGTCCTGCGTGGCCCCCTCCCAGCCGCCCTGCTTGGGCCAGTGGTAGCCGAACGACCCGTCGACCGGGTACTCGCGGAGGACCTCGAGCACCCAGGGGTTCAGCGAGCCCTCGGGCGCGGCGCTGGCCGGCGGGTCGTTCGCCGGGGCGGGGGCGGCGAGCGCCGCGATCACGGCGACCGCGGCGGCGAGGGCAGGGCGGGCGTGGCGCATGGGCGGCCTCCAGCGGGCGGACCCCAGAGGATACGCCAGCGCTCAGCCCCGGCGAGCCCGCACCGGCACGGCGCGGCGACCGGCGCACCCCTCGCGGCCGCAGCGCCCGGCCGCCCGCAGGCAGGCGGAGTGGTACTCGGCCTCGCAGCCCTCGCAGCGCAGCACCCGCTCCCCGGACGCGGTTGGGCGGTCGCAGGCGGGGCAGGCGGGCCGGTCGGGAGGGCGCGGCGGGGCGGGAGGCGCGGCCCGGACCTCGACGATGAACGCGAGGACGAGGGCGGTGAACGCGACCACGACCCCCAGGGCCGCCGCCGTGGGCGACGGGAGGCCGAGCGCGTGGGCGCCGACGCCGACCCCCAGCCCGGCGATGACGGAGGCCTCCATCAGGACCAGGTGGCGCGCCCAGGGCGACGCGGGCGCGTCCGCCGGCGCGGCGGTCGCCTCGACCGGTGGGACGGCCGCCTCGAGCGGGCCCACGCGGCTCGCCACCGGCACGGCGCGCGTCCCGCCGCAGCCCAGGGTCGCGCACCGCCCCAGGCCGCGCAGGCAGTCGGCGTGGAAGGTCGCGCGGCACCCCTCGCACACGAGGAGGCGCTCGTCGGGCCCGAGGTCTCCGCGGCAGTAGGGGCACGCCCCCCTCCCCTCCCGCGCCTGCACGACGACCCGCTCCGCGACCACCCTCACGTTGTAGCGCACCGCGTGACGCCCTCGCGCGACCCGGGTCGTCACCTTGAGGCCGCCCGGGAGGCGCGCCATCGTCCCCGGAGGGGCTCGCATGCTCGAGGCGCTCGCCACCGGCGGCTTCGTTCGGCCGCGCTACGACGACGGGACGCTCGAGGAGCCCCTGCCGCTCCTCGACCTCGTCCTCGAGCGCGTGCTGCACCCCGGGCGCCGCGGCCGCCTCGTCGTCCAGGGGCCGAGAGGGAGCGGGCTCACCACGACCGCGCGCTGGCTCGCCCAACAGGTCGCCGCCGGCGGCCACGCCCGGGTCTTCGGCCCGGGGAGGATCGACGCCCCCGGCCTCCAGGCCTGCCTGGCCCTCGACCGGGGCGAGGCCGTGCTCCTGCTCGACCTCTCGCCCGGGCGGCTCGACCCGGACGCCTGGGAGAACGCGCGCCGCCTCCTCGCCGACGCGTCGGCGCGGCGCTGGCGCGCCGTGGCCGCGCTCCCGTCGAGCGTCGTCCTGGCCGGGCCGGCGCCGTCGGTGCGGCTGGCGCCCTGGACCTGGGACGACGTGGTCGAGCTCCTGGCCGCGCCCCGCTACGGCGGCCGCCGCGGCCAGCTCCTCGCCGCCCTGCGCGCCCTGCCCGGCGCGGCGGGCCTGATCGCCCGCCCCCGGACGGCCGCGTGGCTGGTCGACGCCGCGCTGGCGCTCGACCCCGAGGAGCCGGTCACGCTGGGGCGGCTCTACGCGAACGTCCTCGACGGCCTCGGGCCGGCCACGCTCGACCTCCTGCGCCGACACCCGCCGGGCGCCTGGACGGCGACGTCGCTGGCCGACGCGCTCGAGGCTCTCCGCGGCCAGGCGCTCGACGCGGAGGAGGTGAGCGCGCTGTTCGAGCTCACGCCCGCCCTCGCCGAGGTGCTCCACTCGGGGGAGCTCGGGCGCGCCGCGGTCGTGCGGGCGCACGCCGGGTGGGCGAGCGCCGAGCGCCCGGCCGCCCGCCTGGCCCTCCCCGGCCTCCACGACCTCCTCCAGGCCGGCGACTGCCTCGCGCGCGTCGCGCGCGACGACCCGCCCCGGACGATCGCGCCCGCGTGGTTCCCGTTCCTGCGCGAGCTGATGACCGAGCCGCTGCGCGCCCGGCTGCGCGCGTGGCTCACGGACCCCGCGCTCGAGGGGACCGGCGACGCCCAGGCCGCGACCCTCCTGTGGGCGACGGGGGAGACGCCGCCGCTCGACGCAACGCGGCGGCGCCTGGCCCTCTACGGCGCCTGGCTCGAGGGCGTCGACCTCCCGGGCGCCGACCTCGGGGGCGTCTACCTCGCCCGCACGCGGCTCGCGGGCGCGCGCCTCGCGGGGGCGCGCCTCCCGGGCGCGTGCCTCGTCGACGTGGACCTCGACGGCGCGGCGCTCGACGGCGCCGACCTCTCGCGCGTCGTGCTGAAGCGCTCGTCGCTCGTCGGCGCGACCCTCCAGGGGGTCCGCGCCGGCCTCGTGACCCTCGGCGAGTGCGACCTGCGCCGCGCCGCCCTCGACGGGGCCGACCTCTCGGGCGCGGCGATCGACGCCTGCCGGCTCGAGGGCGCGAGCCTGCGGCGCGCCACCCTGCGCCGGGCCGAGGTCGTGGACGCGGCGCTCGCCGGCGCCGACCTCGACTCGGTCGACCTGGCCTTCGCCGCCCTCACCGACCTCGACCTCGGTCGCGTCCTCGCCCTGCGCCCGGTCAGCCTGGCCGATGCCCGCCTCACGCGCTGCCTGCTCGTGGGCCTGGACCTCTCGGACGTCGAGGCGCTCCGCGCCCGATGGCTGTGGTGCGACCTGACGGACCTCTCGCTCGCCGGCGCGTCCCTCGTCGACGCCCGCTTCGAGCGCTGCCACGCCCACGGCGCGCGCTTCGACGGCGCCGACCTCCGGGGGTCGCTCTTCGACCAGGTGAGCTTCCAGGCCGGCTCGTCGCGCGCCGGGCTGCTCGTGGGCAAGCCGGCGCTCGAGGGGAGCATGACCGGCTACTACGCCGAGGGGACGACCGACGAGGCCTGGACCCCGCCGGAGGCGCTCCGGCAGGCGAGCTTCGTCGACGCCGACCTGCGCGGGGCGCGGTTCAGGAGCACGAACCTGTTCCGCGTCGACCTGCGCGGCGCGCGCCTGGAGCCCGGCCTGCGCGAGCAGGCGCGGGAGCAGGGGGCCCTCCTCGACCCCTGAGGCGACCCGCCTGTCCCACGCGACTCCGTGACGCCGACGCGGCGCCCGGCGGAGCGCGCCTTGCGGCGACCGAGCTCCGGGGGGAGGAGCACGTCATGTCGTCACGCCCCCGACGTCGCGTCCGTGGTGTCCGGCTCCTCGGCGCGGCCCTGGCCCTCTGGGCCGGCTCGGGCCTCGCCGTCTTCGCCGGGGAGCCGATCCCGCTCGAGGAGCTCCCGGTGGCGGTCGTCGAGGCGATCGAGCAGCGCTTCCCGGGCGCCCAGCTGCTCGCGGCGGAGCGCGAGCACGACGACGGCCGCCTGCTCTACGAGGTGAAGGTCAAGAGCGAGGGCGCCCTCTACGAGGTGGAGGTCACCGAGGACGGCGTCGTCGTCGACGTGGACCGCGAGGACTAGGGCCTGTCCTCGAACCCGTCTTGGCAGACGGCCGAGCCGCCTCCGAGCACACCTCACCGCGCCTTCGCAGCAGGAGCCTCAGGCGAGGGCGAGGAGGGCGAGGCGATGCGGCGCGAAGGCGAGGGAAGGCGGCCTGCTGGCCGCCGACCGAGCCTGAGCGGTCGGGGCCGCCGAAGTCGGCCCCGACGCACCGCAGCGCCCGCCATCCTCGGCCGATCGGGGTAGGCCGGGGGGTTGCCCCCCCAGGCCCCCCACAGATCCGGACGTGCCCGATTCGGGCATCCGGCTCCTCGGGTCACGCCTTCGCTGCGTGGCGGAGGACGGAGCGGGTCGCTCTCGCTGGCGGGAGCGGATAGCGCTCCAGCATGGCGTTGAACTTGGCCCACCCCATCCGAGCGCGCTGGGAGCGGCGGTCCAGCCACCGCCTCCAGCTGCCCAGAACCCAGAAGCGGAAGCGGGAGAGGGCGGTCGAGTTCCCGGTGATCCCGTAGAACGCGAAGTGCCCCCGGAGCTTCTGCGCCAGGGCCTGTTGCTGCTCCTTGAGCGACCAGTGGCGGTGCCGGCGACACCAGTCGTCGACGGCCTTCAAGGCACGGCGGAAACGGCTCGCGGCCGTGTTCTGCTTGACGACCCACCCGCCCTTCCTCGTCCGCGCCCAGAAGTGGCGAAAGCCGAGGAAGTCGAAGTCCTGCGGTTGAGTGCCGAAGGGGTCTTCGCCCTTTCCGGTGGACCGGTACGTCGGCCGCCTGAATGGGACCAGGCGGGTCTTCTCGGGGTGGAGCGTGAGGCCGTACACCCCGAATCGCTCGGGGAGGGCGGCCTTGACCCGGCGCGCGTCGTTCACCGAAGCGAAGACGATCACCAGGTCGTCCGCGTAGCGGACCAGGAAGGCCTTGCCTTCCAGACTGGGTCGGATCTCGCTCTCGAACCACGTGTCCACGACCGTGTGGAGGTAGACGTTGGCGAGGAGAGGCGAGATCACTCCACCTTGAGGAGTGCCTTCGTCGGGGATCTCGAGCGTCCCCTCTTCGAGCACACCTGCCTTGAGCCACTTGTCGATCGTGCGGCGCAGCACGCCGTCACGCACCCGCTGGTCGAGGATCGCTCGGAGATGGGCGTGGTCCAGGGAGTCGAAGAACTTCCTGATGTCCACCTCGAGCACCCAGCCCCCGTCCATGTCCATCGCTCCTTTCCAGAGGGTCTGGAGCGCCTGGTGTTCTGACCGCTTGGGCCGAAAGCCGTACGAACAGTCCAGGAAGTCCTGCTCGTAGACGGCCTCCAGCGCCATGGTCACCGCCCTCTGGAGGATCTTGTCCTCGATGGTCGGGATCCCTATGGGTCGGGTTTCTGTGCCGTCCCCTTTGGGAATGTGTACACGCCTCACCGGAGGGGCCCTGTAGGTGCCAGCCTTGAAGCGTTCCAGCAGGTTCCGGAGGTTGCCCTCCAGACCCTTTGCATACTGGGCCGCCGTCTGGCCATCCACCCCAGGAGCCCCGTCCTTGCGAGTGCGCCGATAGGCCTCGTGGAGGAAGTCGAAGTCGATATGGTGCGAGAGCGAGGTGAACGCCATGTCCGGGGCGTTCCTCGCCAGTTCCGCGATCCGTCGAAGTTTCGTGGAGACGGTTGCGGGGCCCTGCATCCCCTGCCTTCTTTCCTTCCGACGGTGCGTGAGGCCGGCCAGTCGGCCGGCTTCTTCCCGGCGCCCCCTTCGCTCCGCGGGCTCCCCTCGGGGAGGGTTACCCCGCCTCCTCGCTACTATGGGGCGCTCTGACCTCTGCTCTCCTTCCCCCCTCGCTCGGTCGCCTTCGCTCGGGGGGTACTTGCCCTGCTGCCCTGTGTTCGCTCCCGCGGGCACGGGCTGCGGACCCCCGCGGGCCTGGGTGTTGATAGACCGGTCCCCACCGGTCCGTGAGGCAGGAGACGAGCAGAGCCTCCCAGGTTCCTGGGGAACCCTCGTGCACATGCCGCGGTCTACGACCCCGCCGAGCCCACGTGCCTGGCATCCGTCACGTGGGTGCTGCCTTCCGCTCAGCTGAAAGCGTCGGCCTCGGGTTGGATCTTTCGGGGCTCAATACGCGGCCTACGCACTCCCTGTCTACGCCTCGCAGCGTCCCGTCGCCGGTAGCTGCGCAAGACTCGGTTCCGGCGGTCGCCATCTTTGCCGGGTGGTCGCCCGGGCCTTCTAGCTTCGGGGTCTGCCCACTGGGTTCCGACAGGGGGTTTCAGCGTGACCCTACCCGGTCATGGCGTCCTCCCCCTCCAGGCTTCGCCTGGCGCACCAGCCGCGATCACACTAATCGGTCCCCTCAGCCACCCCCAGGGGCGACCAGCCGTCCTCCGCGAAGCGCAGGAGCACCGCGGAGACGGGGTGGTCGCCCGTGCGCACCATGCGCGCCGTGAGGTGCGCCAGGGCCTCGAGGCCGCCGGGCTCGTCCTCGCCCGTGTAGTAGACGACGTCGCGGCAGGGGACGCTGGCGACGAGCGGTCCGGCGACCGCGGCGGCGAGGTCGCGCCAGAGGCCCCGGGCGAGGAGCAGGCTCGCCTCGTAGCAGCCGCCGGCGAGGAGCATGTACACGGGGCCGTCGCCGCGCCGCTCGACCTGGAGCGTCGAGAGGAGGTTCTTCACCCCGCGCTCCCTCGCCGCCTCGGCCGAGAGGCCCAGGCGCGGGAGGTCGGCGCGCATGGCCAGCTGGATCCCGTGCGGCAGGTCGAACGCCAGCACGAGCGCCAGGTCGGCGACGAAGGGCCAGCTCACGGGCGTGCGGGCGTCGAGCGGCGCCTCGTCGCCGGTGAGGGCGCGCAGCTCCTCGAGGAGGCCGACGTTGCGCACGGTCACCACGAGCTGCTCGACGCCGGGCTCCTCCTCGGCCGGGTCGAGGGCGCGGAGGAACGCCTGCACCTGGGCGTCGAAGCCCTCGCCGCGGGCGGACGCCAGCTTGTAGCTGCGCCAGAGGTTGTCGAGGTTGGCCCGGTGGACCTCGCCCTCGGCCCCGGTGATCGCCAGGGCGAGGGCGTCGCCCGGCACGAAGCTCACCTCGACGCCCGGACGGCTCGCGCGCGCCGCCGCCGCGACCCGCTCGGCGAACGCCTCGAGCGTCAGCCCCGGCTCGATCTCGTCCGTCACGGCCGCCTCCGCCCCGGAGCATGGCAGCCCCTCGCGGCGCGCGCTCGTCGTCGTGGCCCGCGGCGGCTCGCGGCGGTCAGCGCCCGCCGAGCGCCCGCAGGTCGTCCTTGCAGCGTGGGCAGAAGTCGGTGACCCGCTCGTCGCCGCTCCAGCGCATGACGCAGCCGGGCTGGTCGCAGTGGCCGCGCTTGGCGAGGTCCTCGTGCGGGACCGCCTGCGGGGCGCCGAGGTTGACGAGGCCCAGCAGGTGACCCGCCTCGTGGATGAGCGTCCACCGGAGCAGGTCGGCCGCGCGCGTCGTCGACCCGCCGACCGCGCGCAGGACGGCGTCCGGGAAGACGACGACCGACGTCGGCCCGAAGGCGGCGCCGAGCAGGTGGTGGCCGAGCGCCGGGTCGGCCTCGCCGTCGAGGACGAGCACGTGGATCACGCCGGCGTCGCCCGCCTCGGGGTCGCGGTGGAGGCGCGCGAGGGCGCGCACGTCGTCGAGCGTGTGGCGCTCGCGGCCGGTGGGCGCGAGGACGTCGTCGAGGACGACCTCCACGCCGCCCGGGTGATCGGTGCGCTCGAGCAGGCGCTGGCGGAGGCGCTCGAGGGCGTCGTCGCCGGGCCGGCGCCCCTCGACGTAGTCGACCTCCACGCGCAGGGCGCGGTGGACGTGGGGCCCGACGAGGGCGGCGGCCGCGGCGCCCGGCCCCCCGGGGACGGCGGCGGCGGCGCGAGAGGACGGGCCGCACCCGGCGAGCGCCAGGCCGGCGCCGAGGACGAGCACCACGGAGACGACGGAGGACGGGTTCATGGCCGTCGACGAAGCAGCCGTTGTGCCGCGCGTCAAGTCGTTGTGGCACAGGAGAATGCCGTCCCGTCGGAGGGACGATCCCCCGCCCCGGGACGACCCGTCGTCCCGCGCACGCGACGCGTCACCTCGACGGTGCGCCCGCCGCACTCACGTGGAAGGTGAACCGCCGCCCGGCGACGACCACCACGTCGCCGTCCTCGAGCCAGGCGTGGTCCGCGATGACGCGGCCCTCGACGCGGGTGGTCCAGGGCCAGCCCGCCACCTGGGCGATCGAGAACCCGTCGAGCCCGCGCACGATCACGGCCACCACGCGGGGAAGGAGGCGCCCTTCCAGGCGCAGGTCGACGTCCTCGCCGCCCCCGATGACGAAGGCGTCGCGGGTGATCACGTGCTCGGCGCCGGCCGGGGCAGCCTGGGAGGCGCTCCACCGCCCGGTCTCGGCCCGCTCGCGCAGGCAGCCCCGCACGGCGACGCCGGCCTCGCGCTGGTCCTCCTTCACGCGCCGCGGGGCGAGCACGAGCGTGCGCCCGAGCGCCGCGGGGTCGATGGCCTCCTCCTCCGCCGCGGGCGGGAGCGGGTCGCCGCCGTCCTCGCTCGAGGGCCCCTCCTCCGTGACGAGCGCGAACAGCTCCGCCGCGCGGCGCTGCCGCGCGGTCGGCGGGGGCCCCGCTGGCGGCGGTCCGGGGGCCGGGGGGCGGGCGTGGCGGCGGGGGCCGGGGGGGGCGCGGCCGGTCGTCCGTCCGGCGCGCGCCCCGGAGCCGACCCCGGGCCGACCGCCCCCCCGGCCCGCGCGGGGCCGGCGGCGCCGGACGGGGGGGTGAGCGCGGGGAAGGGCGAGGCGTCCTCGACCCCGACCGTGGCCTCGGGGTCGTCGCCCGCCGGCGGGAGGGGGGTCAGGGGCGCCTGGAACACGAGGCGCGTGCTGCCGAGGAGCAGCACATCGCCGTCGCGCAGGGGGCGCGCGCGGTCGATGCGCTCGCCGTTGACCTGGATGCCGTTGCTGCTCAGCTGGTCGTGCACCACGAAGCGGTCGCCCGGCTGCCGCTCGATCAGCGCGTGGTAGCGGGACACGAGCGGGTCGTCGAGGCGCAGGTCGCAGTCCTCGCCGCGGCCGACGCGCACGATCCCGTGGCCGAACACGTGACGCCTCAGCGGGAAGCCGTCGACCAGGCGCACGAGCTGGAAGGCGGCGCTCCAGCCCGGGAGGGCGCTCGCCGCCGGGCGCTCGGAGATCGTGGCGTCCAGCGGGCGCGGGGCGCTCGCGGGCGCGGGGCGCCCGCGGGCGCCGCCGGGGGGCGCGAGGCGGCGGGCGGGCCCGGACAGCTTCGAGGCACCGGGAGGCTGCATCATCACCTCACCCCGCCTGCCCGGCCGGGCCCGTCGCGAACCTGCAGAGCACGTCGAGGAGCTCGAGGCGGTCGCCGTCCTCGAGCCAGCACCGGTCGGCGACCGGCTTGCCGTTCTTCCACACCGCCTCGGCGCGCGCCGAGACGTTCACCAGGCTGTAGCCGCCCAGCCCGCGCAGGATCAGCGCCAGACGGCGCGGCGCGAGCGCGCCCGGCAGGCGCAGCTCGCAGCTCTTGTGGCCGCCGATGCTGAACACGTCGCGCGCGAGCGAGAAGACGCCGCCGGCCCCGCCGCCCTTGACGACGAGGTGCGCGCCGGCGGCGGCGCCCGGGTCCGTCCACGCCGCGCGGCGCTCCGGAGCGTGGCCGCCGGTGAGCGAGACCGCGAGCGCGTACTTGCCCAGGCCGATCACGTCGCCCGAGGCAAGGGCGTGCACCGGCTTGCGCGTCCCGTTGACGTAGACGCCGTTGCGGCTCCCGAGGTCGCGCACGACCCACTCGCCGTGGTCCCAGGTGATCGCGGCGTGCTCGCGGGAGAGGGCCAGGTTGTCGATCACCACGTCGCACGAGGGGTGGCGCCCGATCGTGATCCGCTCCCGGTCCGCGAAGGTGTGCGACGAGAGGAGCGCGTCACGCAGCGAGACGTCGATGCGGAGGGTCATTCGTGGGGGAGTGAAGCAGGCGCCGTTCCGGAGCGGCGATGGCTCGACTTGCGCCGCGCCGGTCGGGCGATTCGCCCGGTTCGGCGGCGGACGAGGCAGCGGGGCTTTACGAACGGGGCGGAAGCGGGCTACGAACCCTGGCGCTCCACGACCACGAGCCCTCGGCGCCAGATCGCCAGGAACTCGTCCTTCGGGAGCACCCGCCGCCCGGCGAGCGGGTCGAGCAGGACGACCTCCTCGGGGCGCGCCTCGAGCACGAGCACCCAGTGGTCGATCATGAAGGCGTAGTAGATCGTCGCCATGGCCGGCCCGCCGCGGCGCACGAGGTCGTCCCAGTCCGAGCGGACGAGCGCCGGCCGCTGACCCGAGCCGGCGAGCTTGCGGCGCAGGCCCATGCACACGCCGAACTCGTCGGTGCCGGTGAGCCCGTTGGTCCAGCACAGCTCGGCCATCTCGCGCTCGGTCGACGCGACGCCCACCTGGTGCAGGAGCATGACGGCCGACGCGGCCCCGCAGGAGTAGTCCGTCGACTGGATGCAGAGTCCCTCGCGGTTCAGGCGCCCGTGGACGGTCGCCGGGTCGAAGCGCGCCGTGATCCAGAGGCGCTGCAGGCACACGAGGAACAGCGCGCCGGCGAAGACGCCGACCAGGACGCGCCCGTTGCGCGTGCTCATCTGCCGCGTCCCGACGCCCAGCGTGAGGAAGGCGGCCGGGATGACCCACCACGGGTGGACGACGGCGTACCAGTCGAAGGGCAGGAGGTGGTACTCGAGATGGGGCAGGTAACGGGTCGCCGTGCGCGCGAAGAGCGCGAGCAGCCCGAGCGCCACGGTCGTCGTGGCCACCCGCTTGCTCTTGCCCCCCAGCCACGCGCCCAGCGCGAAGCCGGCGACCGAGAGGAGCAGGACCGCGGCGAAGAGCGCCCAGCGCATGCAGGAGGCGTAGTCGCCCCGGCCCGGGGGGGGCGAGGGCGCGCGCGCGCCCCGGCGAGGCCCGCGCACCCAGCGGGCCCCTCGAGGGGTGCAGGGGCGCGCGCGCGCCCTCGCCTCACGGTCAGGCCCCCCGGCGCGCCTCCCCGGGGCCCTCGCCCGCCGCCGGCGACGGCGCGAGGGCGGTGGCGAGGAAGCGCGCCAGCTCGTCGGGGCGGGGCGGCCGGGGGGTCGCCCCGTCGCGCAGCAGGCGCCGCAGGTCGTCGCCCCGCGCGGTCGCCGGGAGGTCGTCGTCGTCTCGCTCGTCCGTCACGCGCGTGGCTCCTGCGCCCGTCGGCCCGCCGACCCTGCCCCCCCGGCCCGGCTCACTTCCAGAAGGCGCGCCGGCCGCCGCCTGTCGCCGGCGGCGGGGGCGGCGACGCGCCGCCCCCGCCGCGCACGTAGGCGCGCAGCACCTCGCCGGCCCGCTCCCACAGGCGCTCGAGCTCGCGGTCGTCGAGCTGCCCGGCGGCGTGGCGCTGGATCACCTCGAGCTCCCGGGCGAGGTCGTCGAGCGGGCGCACGAGGTGCGCCGGCGCGCCGACCGAGCGCAGGTCCTCGAGCAGCCGGCGCAGCAGGACGACGAGCCGGCCCAGCTCGCGCTGGCGCTCGATGCTCGACGAGATCCGCCCGGCCAGGAGCGTCACGAGGTCCTCGGCCCGCCGGCGGTAGCCGTCGAGCGGCAGGTCCGCGCCCTCGGCCGGCGGCGCCGAGTCCGCCTGCCGCATGGACCGGAGCGGGATGGGAGCCCCGAGCCGGGCGCGCGGCGCCGGCGGCGCGCCCGGGTCACCGAACGGGTCGCCCGCGAAGGGGTCGCCCGGGGGCGCGGCGAACGGGTCGCCGGGGGGCGCGGCGAACGGGTCCATGGCCGCCTCGCCCCGCGCCACGTCCGCGCCGAACGGGGGCATGGCGCACTCGAACGTCTCGCCCTCCAGCTCGAGCGAGTCGCCGTCTGCGGCGAAGGGGTCGGCCGACTGCGCCGGGCCGAACGCCGCCCCGCCCGGAGGCGCGAAGGCCCGCCCGGCCGCGGGGGCCGACGGCGCGCCGGAGAAGGAGACCACCGAGAACGAGGCGCCGCCGCCGAACGCGCCCTCGTCGTCGTCGAAGGCCGGCCGCGGGGCGGGGCGGCGCGGCGGCGCGAAGTGCTTGTTGGCGTGGCGGGCGCGGCCGTCGGCCTGCTCGCCCCAGCCCGCCGGCTGCTCGACCGCCTGGGTCACGCGGTGGACGCCGCCGCCCTCGTTGACGACCTCGGCGCGGTCGACGGCCACGAAGGCGGTGAAGCGGCAGAGGACGCTCCAGCGCAGCGACACCTCGACCAGCCGTCGCTCGAGCGCCGCGCGCTCGTGGCCAGGGGCCACGAGGTAGCGGTCCTCGAGCTGGCGGACCTGCCCGCGGGCCCAGGCGGCCGCGAGGGCGCCGGCCCGGGCGGCCGGGACCGCCGCGAGCGTCTGCTCGAAGCGCAGCCCGGCCTGGTCGACGCCGCGCACCGTGAGCGTCCCGGCGCGACCGCGGCAGCGGCCGAGGACCGTCACCGGCGCGCCGGCGAACAGGTCCGGGAGGCGCGCGGGGACGACCGAGTCGGCCAGGAGCTCGAGCCCGCCCGCGGCCTCGAGGCGCAGGTCGGAGAGCACGGGCGCGTCGATGCGGGCGTGGACCTTGTCCATAACCTCGTCGAGGCGGTCCTCGCTCTCGACCAGCTCGCAGGCGCCGCCGCCGAGCGCCGCCAGGCGGCGCAGGAAGGCGGCGTTGACCGCCTGGTCGATCCCGAGCGTGAAGACGCGCAGGCGCCCCAGGTCGTCGCCCAGCGTGCGCAGGATCTGGTCCTCGTTGCCCACCTGCCCGTCCGTCACGAGCACGACCACGCGGTCGCGCACCTCGCCGACGCTCGTGGCCGAGAGCAGGGTCCGGGCGGCCTTGCGGAGCGGGTGCGCCAGCTCGGTCCCGCCGCGCGCCTCGAGCTTCGCCAGCCACTCGACGGCGCGGTAGCGATTGCGGTCCTGGGCGAGCACCAGGTCGGCGCCGAGGGTCGCCGGCGCCCCGAGCTGGTCGTCGAAGGCGTAGACGGCGAAGCGGTCCTGCGGGCCGAGCGAGTCGACGAGCCGCGCCGTCGCCCGGCGGGCGGCGACCATCTTCCAGCCCTCCATGCTCCCCGAGCGGTCGAGGAGGAGGACCACGTCCTTCGGCCGGCGCTCGCGCGCCGCCTCGGCCGGCGGGACGATCGTCAGGCAGAAGGTGCCGGTCGCCGCATCACCCTCGTCCGGCGCCAGGACGAGCGACGGTCGCAGGTCGTCGGCGACGAGGGCGTAGCGGAGGACGAAGTCGCGGTCGAGGCGCTCGCCCGGGACCAGCCGCACCTGCACCCGGCCCTCGCCCGTCGGGTCGGTCGACACGGCGTGCAGGCTCGAGCGCACCCGGCCGAGCGCCTGCCCGGCCGGGTCGAGGTCGACGGTGATCGAGAGGCGCACCGGGTTCGGGAAGCCGGGGAGCAGGACCGGCGGCGAGATCCGCGAGGCGTCGGGGACGGCGTCGGTGTCCTGCGCCACGCCGTCGCCCGCCTGCTCGCCGCCGAGCGCGGCGCCGGGGATGTAGCGCGGGGCGACGACGAGCGGGAACTGGAAGGTGGCCTCGCCGTCCGCGAACGGCACGGGGCCCGTGAGCGTCAGCCAGACCGTGGCCTCGTCGCCGGGCATCAGGTTGCCGACGCGCATCGTGAACACGCCGGGCCGCTCCTCCTCGGCGATGGCCGCCCGGTGGCCGGTGCGGAGGGCCTGGTCGTAGGTGGCGCGCGCCTTGCCGCGCTCCTGCAGCTCGCCCTCGACGACGCGCTCGCCCACCTCGAGGCGGAAGCGCGTGGCCGCGGCGCGGTCGGGCAGCGGGAAGATGTAGGTCGCCTCGAGCGGCACCCCGAGCGTGTTGACGAAGGTCTGCCGCACGGTCGTCTCGGCGAACAGGCCCGTCACCCGGGCGTGCACGTCGAGCAGCCGGAGCGGCAGGTTCCCCCGGGGCGTGGAGAGCGCGCCCACGCCGGGCTCGTCGGCCACGGGGCAGCAGCCCCTCCACTCCGCCTCATCGAGCAGCGTCAGCGTCGTCATCGTCCACTCCTTCGTCGTTCGGCCCCGGCAGGAGCCCGCGGTCCTCGAGCGCCCGCAGCAGCGGCCCGGCGGCCGCGCGGAGCGCCTGCACGTCGTCGTCGTCCGGCGTGCGACGCTCCGTCAGCAGGAGCGTCACGCCCGGTCCGAGCTCCAGCCCGACGAGCCGCCGCGCCGACCCCGCAGGGTGGTCGGCGGCCGGCTCGCGCGCGAGGTCGGAGGTCGGCTCGGGCGCCGCCTCGGGCACGTCGCGCCAGAAGTCGCGGCGCGCGGTCGGCTGCGGCGAGGGGGCCGCCGCGCGCGCGGGCGACGGGGCGGTGGCCGACACCCGCGCCAGCGCGCGCAGCTCGTGCTCGGGCAGGCCGGCCAGGCGCTCCTGCACCTGCGTGAGCGAGAGGCCGTCGGCCTGCAGGCGCTTGATCGCGACGAGCTGCAGGAGGTGCCGCTCGCCGTAGAGCGCCGTGCGCCCCTGCAGCGCCGGCCGGTCGATCAGGCCCAGCGTCGTGTAGTAGCGGATCGTGCGCGGGTCGGGCACCGCCCGCACCCGCGCGCTGCCCGGCGGGACGTAGCCCGTCGCCAGCGCGTCCTTCACGCGGGCGCCCAGCTCTTCCAGCGTCCATGTCGCCTCGATCACCACGAGGCTAAATATGACACTGTCGCATGACACTGTCAAGCCCAGCTTGGTGACCTACCACAAAATGACTTAGGATCAGGCCCGCCGGGTCTGAGGGGCTGCGGACGCTTGGTCCCACGCGCCCGCGCCCCGGGCGCGCACGCGAGCGCGTGGAGCGCGGCGGGAGGAGGGAAGACGAGGCTTACCCGATGCCGTACTTCTTCATCTTGTTGAAGAGGGTCGACGTCGGCACCTTGAGGATCTTCGCCGCCTTGGTCCGGTGCCAGTTCGTCTGCTCGAGCGTGTGGACGATGATGTCCTTCATGAACTCGTGCTCGACGTCCTTGAGCGCCCGGCCGTAGTACTTCGCCAGGCCGTGGGGCAGCTTGCTCGACGACCCGCCCGAGCCCTCGCGCACCTTCGGCGAGAGCATGTCGGGGGTGATCGCGTCGTCCGACATGGCCACGAGGCGGTTGATCTCGTTCTCCAGCTCGCGCACGTTGCCCGGCCAGTCGTAGTTGACGAGCAGGCGCAGGGTCTCGCGGTCCATGGTCCGCGGCTGGTCGGCCTCGCCGTGCTTCTGGAGGAAGAAGTTCACGAGGAGCACGATGTCGTCGCGCCGCTCGCGCAGGGGCGGCAGGTTCACCGTGATGACGTTCAGGCGGTAGTAGAGGTCCTCGCGGAACTTCCGCTCGGCGACCAGCGCCTTCAGGTCCTTGTTGCTCGCCGAGATGATCCGCACGTCGACGTGGAAGACCCGCTTGCCGCCGACCGGGCGGACCTCGCCCTCCTGGAGCACGCGCAGGAGCTTCTTCTGCATGCGCTCCGACATGTCGCCGATCTCGTCCAGGAACAGCGTGCCGCCGTTGGCCAGCTCGAACAGGCCCTTGCTGTCGCGGTCGGCGCCGGTGAACGCGCCCTTCACGTGCCCGAACAGCTCGGCCTCGAGGAGCGTGTCCGAGAGCGCGGCGCAGTTCTCGGCCACGAACGGCTTCTGCTTGCGCGCGCCGTTGTAGTGGATCGCGCGGGCGATGAGCTCCTTGCCCGTGCCCGACTCGCCGTGGATCACGACCGAGTGGGACGTCTCGACGATGCGGTCGAGGAGCTTGAAGACCTTGAGCATGGCCTCCGTGCGGCCGATGATGCTGTCGTAGCGGTACTTGGTCTGCAGCTGCGCCGACGCCGTGCGCAGCCGCGCCTCGGCCACCTCGAGCCGGTCGACCGTCTCCTTGAGCATCTTGCTGTTCTTGAGCGGGATCGCCACCTTCTGCGCGATCGCCGCCAGGAAGTTGAGGTCCTCCTGCGAGAAGTTGCGCGCCACCTGGTTGTGGTCGACGTAGATCACACCGAGGACCTCGTCCCGGTCCTTGATCGGCGCGCAGATGATCGAGCGGAGCTTCAGGTCCATGACGGACTTGAAGTCCTTGAACCGGTCGTCCTCGACCGCCTCGGAGACGTGCACCGGCTGCCCGGTGCGCGCGACGTCCTCTGCGATGCTGTTGCTGATCTTCAGCTCGGGGCTGTTGATCACCTTGTCGTCGATCCCGCGCCCGTGGCGGAAGCTGAACTCGCCGTCGGCCCCCTTGAGCATGATGAACCCGCGCTCGCCGCGGGTCGCCTCGACGACCATGCCCGTGACGAGCTCGATCACGCGGTCGATGTCGAGCTCCTGGTTCATGAGCCGCTGGAGCATCGACAGGATCGTGCGCCCCTCGCGGCTGAGCATGAGGGCGTCGACCTCGCGCAGCTCCGGGCTGGTCTCGATCTTGACCTCCTCCGGGCCGCCGAAGCTGAAGACCGTGTTCGAGCCGCGGCTGCGCGCGTTGTAGAGCGCCTCGTCGACGCGGCAGATCAGCGCGTCCTTGTCCTTGGCGTCGCGCGGGAACACGGCCACACCGATCGTCAGCGTGAGCTCGATCTTCTCGTCCTCGTGCTCGAAGCGCATGGCCTCGACGGCGGTCCGGATGCGCTCGGCCGTGAGGAGGGCGCCGCGCTGGTCGGTGTCGGGGAGGAGCACCTCGAACTCGTCGCCGAAGTAGCGGGCCACGAAGTCGACGTCGCGCACGTTGCGCAGGAGCACCTGCGCGATGTCGCGGATCACGCGCTTGCCGACCTTGGGCCCGTAGAGCTCGCGCACGAGCTTGAAGCGGTCGATGTTCACCTTGAGCAGCGCCAGCGGCCGCGCGTGGCGCACGCCGCGCTTGAGCTCGGTCTCGAGCTGGGCGGTGAAGAAGGTGTGGTTGAACAGGTTCGTCAGCGGGTCGCGCAGCGAGTCGAGCGACTCGCCGCGCGCCTCGCCGTCGGCGCCGGCCGCGAGCGCCGCCGGGGAGGCCTCGAGCGCCGCGGCGTCGAGGGCCGAGACGACCGGGGCGGTCGGCGCGGTGATCGCCGGGGGCGCCGATGCCGGGGCCGGGGCGGCCGGCGGGCGGGCCTGCACCTCGGCCTCGGCCGCGGCCGCGGCCTCCTGCGCGCCGCGGAGGATCGCCTGGACGAGCGCCTTGTCCTGGTAGTCGCGGCGCAGCTCCTCGGGGAGCGCGGCCCAGATGCCGCGGATGTGCGAGGCGGCGTCGCGCAGGTCCTGGGACGCCGCGAGCGGCTGCCCGAGGGCCAGGGCCGCCCGGCCGCGCTCGAGCAGCGCCCCCGCGCGCGCCTCGCCGTCGCGGATCGCCTCCGCCGCGGCCACGGCGCGCTCGGCCGCCGCCAGCGCCTCCTCGCCGCGCCCCTGCTCGCGGCGGGCGCGGGCCAGGAGCTGCTCCGCCCGCACGGCGGCGAGCGCGTCGCCCGTGATCCGCGAGGCCTCGAGCGCCGCCTCGGCGCGCTCGCGCGCGTCGGTCGCGGCCACGCGCTCGGGGGCCCCGGGCGCGTCGCCGCGCAGGAGGTGCAGCTCGGCCCGGGCGAGGTCGACCTCGGCCCTGAGCCCGCGGCGCGAGGTCGCCAGCCGCTCCGCCTCGTCGAGGAGCGCGCCGGCCCGGCCGAGCGGGTCGTCGTCGGCGCCGTCGCCCTGCGGCCCGGCGCCGCGCGCCGCCTGCTCGAGGTGCGCCTCGGCGAGGAGCAGCGTGGCCTCGGCGAGGGCCAGCCCCAGGTCGAGCTCGAGCGCGCGCTGGCGGGCCATGTCGAGGAGCTGCCGCGCGCGGCGCGTCTGGCCGAGGAACACGTGCACGCGCCCGAGCGCGACCAGCGACTGCACCTCGAGGTGGGCGTCGCGGTGGTCCTGCGCCGCGTCGCGCGCCTTCTCCACCTCCGCGAGCGTGCCCGCCGGCTCGCCGCGGACGAGGTGCACGTGCGCGATCGCCAGGCGGGCCTGCGCGCCGAGGCTCGGGTCGCCGCGCTCGCGCGCCAGCTCGAGCGCCTCGCGCAGGTCGCGCTCCGCGTCGACGAGCCGCCCGCGCCGCAGGCGCGCCGCGCCCAGGGCGATGCGCGCCTGGCACTCCGCCGCCGGGTGGGCGGCGCGGGCCGCCTCCTCGGCGGCCTGGCCCGCCTGCTCCTCCGCCTGCGCCAGGTCGCCCACGGCCAGGGCGATCTCGGCGCGCAGCCGGCGCACCTCGACCTGGACCTTGGCCTGGTCGGCCCCGCGCGCCTCCTCGAGCGCGCGGTCGGTCCAGTCGCGGGCGCGCGTGATGTCGCCGCGCAGGAGGTGGGCCTCGGCGAGGCTCGTCGTGGCCTCCGAGGTGCGGACGCGTTGGTTCATGGTCTTGAACGCCTGCGCTGCGCGCTGCAGCTGTTCCTCGGCCTCGCCCAGCCGGCCCTCGGCCAGGAGCGTGCGCCCCAGCCGCAGGCGCGCCTCGGCCGCGCCCTCCGTGTCCCCGATCCGCTCCCACCGCGCCAGCGCCGCCACGAGCTGCGTCCGCGCCCGCGCGCGGTCGCCGCGGGCGGCGAGCGCGTCGGCCCAGCCCGCCTGCGCCAGCGCCACGCCCGCCGGGTCGAGCGCCTCCTCCGCCGCGGCGACCGCCCGCCGGGCGAGGTCGTCCGCCCGCGCCAGGTCGCCGCGCGCGCGCTCCACCTCGGCGCGGAGGCGGAGCGACGCGGCCAGGTCGCCCGGCGGATCGGACTCCTCGTCGAGCTCGATCGCCCGCTCGCAGGCCTCGATCGCCGCGGCCAGGTCGCCGCCCTGGAGGCGCAGGCGGGCCACGTCGCGCAGGACCCCGGCCAGCTCCGCCCCGTCGCCGAGCGCGGCGCACGCCTTGCGCGCCTCCTCGAGGCTCGCGAGGGCCTCGTCGCGGTCGCCCGTGGCCGCCTCCGCCAGCCCGCGGCCCCACAGGGCCAGGACCGCGCCGCGCCGCCAGTCGACCCCGCGGGCGAGCCGGAGCGCCTCGTCGCAGGCCGCCTTGGCCTGCGCCGGGTCGCGGAGGGCCCGGTGCGTCTCCTGCGCGACGAGCAGCGCCTGGGCCATCTCCCGCGGCGCGCGCGCCTCGTGCGCCAGCGCGGAGGCCTTGTGCGCGAGGGTGCGCGCCTGGCCCGCCTTGCCCGTGGCGAGGAGCGCCTCGGCCAGCGCGAGCGCGCAGCCGAGGAGCGGCGCCTCGCCCGCGCGGGGGGCCGCCTCGAGCGCGCGCACGACCGGCTCGAGGAGCTCCGCCGCCGCCGCCGGGTCGTGGCGGTGGAGGGCGCCGCGCGCGGCGGCCAGGGCCAGGGCGCGGCGGCCGCCGCGCCCGCGGGGGCGCGCAGGAGGTGGCGCGCCGCGGCGGCCGCGAGCGCCAGCTCGGCGTCGCTCGCCGCGACCTCGCCGCCCGCGGGCGCGGCGCGCCGCCCGCCAGCTCCGCGGCCGCCTGGCCGAGCACCTCGTGCGCGAGGTCCAGCGCGCCGGCATCGAGCGCCTGGCACACGGCGTCGGCGAGCTGGGCCTGCGCCAGCGCGAGGCGCGCCGCCTCGGGGTCGACGTCGGGCCCCGCCGCGGGCAGGGCGACGAGGCCGCGCCGCTCCAGCTCGCGCCCGGCGGCCCACACCTCGAGCGGGGTCGCGTCGAGGGCGCGCGCCAGCAGGCGCGCCTCCGCCGGCCCCTCGTGCGCCGCGAGCAGCGCGAGCAGACGCGCCGCCTGCGGCGCCTGCGCGCGCAGGCTCTCGAGCCGCCGCCGCACGAGGCCGGGCGTCGACGGGTCCGCGAGCGTCTCGGCCACGCGCGCCTCGTCGACGCTCCAGGCCCCGTCGGGCGGCGGGAGCGCGCGGCGCTCGGCGAGGTCGGCCAGGGCGTGGAGCGCGGGCGCGAGGGCGCTCGGCTCGCCGCCGCCCGTCGCCTCCTGGACGCGCTGCACGAGGCCGCGGACGTCCGTGAGGTCTCGGCCGAGCGCCGAGGCGAGCGCGGCCGCGAGCGCCGGCGGCTCGAGCGGGTCGAGCGACAGCTCGCGCACGCCCTCCTCGGCCAGGAGCGCCTCGAGCGCCTTGCCGGCCGCGCGGCCGTAGAGCTCCTCGGGGGCCAGCGTGAGCAGCACCCGGACGCGCGGCGCCGGGCGCGCGGCCTCGACCTCGCCGGGCGCGGCGTCGTCGCCCTCGGGCGCCGGCGCCTGCTGCAGGTCGCGCGCGGCCGCCCGCAGCACGTCGACCAGGAGCGGGTCCGCCCGCTGCGCGTCGTCGATCGCGAGCACGAGGGGGCGCGCGCGCCCGACCTCGAGGAGCAGCGCCGCCGCCGCCTCGACGAGCCGCTGGCGCTCGCGCGCGAGCGTCGGGAGCCGCGGCGGCGATCGGCGCGGCGCGGCGCCGCCCGGCGCGTGCAGGGGGCCGAGGAACGGGGCCAGGCGGGCGACGGCCTCGCGGGCGGACGCGGCGACGTCGTCGCCGCCGGCCGCCTCGGCCAGCGCCGCGATGACCTCGCGCGCCGTCGGCGCGGCGGGGCGCAGCCACAGCGGCGGGTCGTCGCCGGCGGTGACCGCGCGCCGCAGCTCCTGGACGAGGCGCGTGCGGCCGGCGCCGAGCTCGCCCGACAGGGCCACGATCGTCGGCTCGCCGACCCCGGCGGCCCCGCTCGCCGCGGCGCCCGCCCGGGTGGCCCACGCGCGCAGCTCCTCGAGCTCGTCCGCGCGGCCGACGAGCCGCGGGAGCAGGAGCCCGGGCAGGCCCGCCTCGCGCGTCTCGGTGGAGAAGCGCTTGTTGGCCGTGCGGTTCAGCTCGCGGATGACCGCGTTGGCCGACGCCGGCCGGTCGGCCGGGTCCTTCCGCAGGAGCGCGTCGATGATCGCTTCGACCGCGACCGGGACGGAGCGCTTCAGGTCGCGCGCCTTCCGCGGCGTCTCGGTCAGGTGCGCGCGGACCAGCGCGGCGCCCTCGAGCGCCCCGAAGACCGGCTCCCTCGTCGCGCACTCGAAGAGGAGGACGCCCAGGTCGTAGAGGTCGGCGCGGCGGTCGACCGGCTCGCCGCGCAGCGCCTCGGGCGCCCACGAGGTCGCGGCGACGCCGCGCGTGAGCGCGACCTCGCGCGCGAGGCCCGGGTCGAGCAGGCGCGCCGTCTTGCGCGGCCCCTGCCCGGCGATGACCACGTTGTTCGCGGCCACGTGGCCGTGGACGAGCCCGCGCGCGTGGACCGCCTCGAGCCCGCGCAGGGCCGAGACGACGACCTCGAGGATCGTCGACCAGGGGGCGCGCGCCGTGAACTTGAGCAGGTCGGGCCCTTCGACGTACTCCGAGGCGAGGTAGGCCAGCGCCCGGCCGTCGTCCTCCTCGACCCCCGCCTCCGCGGGCACCACCACGTTGGGGTGCTCGGGGCCGAGCCGCGCCACGTCGGCCTCGAGCGCCCGGAGGAGCGGCCCCGCCGGCCCCTCGAGCCCCAGGTCCAGGACCTTGAGCGCCTGCGGCTCGCGGCCGCCGTCGCGGCGGGCCAGCCACGTGGTCCCATGCGGCCCCTCGCCCAGCTTCTTGAGCAGCGCGAACGGCCCGACCTTGGTCCGGGTATCCAGCATCCGGAAGAGCGCCCCCCGAGACGCGACGTGCCGACGTCACTTTAGCCGCGAGCACCGACGGGCCCGGGAGTAAGACCAGCGCGAGCCCGCGTACCCAATTTTGGAAAACGCAGCGTACCCGGGGCCATCGGTCCGTGCAACCGGCGTCCGAGGACATGGGCGGCCGCTCGGGCAGAGGAATGGGACACGGAGGCAACGAAGGTCCACGGAGGTCACGGAGGTTCTCTCCTGGGGCCTCCGTGACCTCCGTGCACCTTCGTTGCCTTCGTGTCCAATCAGCAGCAGATGACGACGTCTTCTTCGGATTGACACCCGACCTTCCCGGCGCTACTGTCCAGCGTGAGGCGTCACTGGCAGGACTGTCAGAACTGTTAAGTGCGCCGGCCACGAGCGGCCGGGGCGCGGGGCGCGGTCCATGACCCAGAACAAGTTGCGGACGATCGGCCGCATCCTGAAGGAGGAGGAGGCCAGGTTCATCGGCTACCCCGAGATCGAGAAGAAGAGCCGGGACCTCGGCTTCGGCATGACGGTGCGGACCCTCCGCTTCTACGTCGACGAGGGGATCCTGCCCCCGCCCAAGAAGGTGGGCAAGACCCCGGTCTACGAGGAGGAGTGGATCCTCAACGTCCTCCTGGCGATCCACCTGATGAAGACGCGCTTCGCGCGCGCCCTCACGGACATCCGCGCGGTGCTGGGCCTCCTCCAGGAGGACCCCGCCCACCTCGCCGACAAGCTCTCCGTCCTCTACGAGGAGTGCAGCAAGGACGGGGCGCTCAAGCCGATCGAGCGCCAGGCGCTGATCGACGCGTTCTTCGACCTGCTCACCGGCCGGCTGGGGGTCACGCCGCAGCCGAGCCAGGTGCGCCTGTGCGACCTGGTCGACGCGATCCGCACCAAGGGGCGCTGGGACGGTGAGGCCTGGTCGCCCCCGCCCCGCGCGGCGATCCTGGCCAGCCAGGCGCAGGACGGAGGAGAGCAGCAGGTGAGCGTCTCCGCACCAGGGCCCGAGCCGGCGAGCCCGGCCCCCCCGCCGCGCCCGACCGCGCTCCAGCCGCCGCTCCAGGCGCCGGTGATCGTCGCCCGGCCGGTCGTCGCGCGCGAGGCCCCGCCGCCGGCGCCCGAGGGCGCGGTCAGCGTCGAGCGGGCCCGCGCCCTCGAGGAGATGTTCATCGGCCGCTTCGAGCAGGGCTTCGAGCGGCTGGGCCGCGTCCACTGCCCGCTCGACGGCAAGGGCTACAAGTCGGGGCCGCGCGAGCGGTCGCTCCTCAAGCGCGACCGCGCCGGCGAGATCGTCGACGTCATGAAGCGGCACCGCGTCTTCGACCGGGCGCTCCTCGACCTGATCCCGCTCGACGAGACGCGCGAGTTCCAGGTCTTCCAGCGCGGGCTGTTCGGGCGCGGCGACCTGAAGGTCGTCGTCTCGGCGCTCTCGCTCTCGCCGCTCGAGGCGTTCGTCAGGCAGCGCTGGGCCGACGACCCGCTCGGCCCCCTCGAGGTGGAGCGGGCGCTCGACGCCCTGCCGCTGCGCGACGACGTCTTCCACTACGTCGGCATGCTGTCGACGGTGGGCTGGAGCCGGGACGCGCGCGCGCGCGTCCCGGTCCGCCGCAACCTGCTCGTCTGCCTGGTGGAGAGCGCGGGCAGCTCGGCCTGGCGGCGGCACCTCGTCGCGGACCCGCGCTGGGGCGGCGTCGAGCGGGTGTTCGACCCCGAGACCGACCGCGAGAAGGTCGACCGCGCGCGGGACGCCATGCGCGAGCACCTCAAGCCCAAGGGCGAGTTCCTGATCCTGAACAACCTGGTCGAGGACCTCGACCTGCCCCCCGAGTGCATCCGCGCCGCGCTCGACGAGCTCCTGGCGGAGGACGGGGAGCTGCAGGTGCAGGTCTCGGGCGGGCGCGAGATCGTCAAGCGGCGGCGGCTGTAGGGGGCGCGCGATGAGCCTGTTCGACAAGGTCAAGGCGCTGTTCAGCCGCGCGTCGCTCCCCGAGGAGACGCGGCTCCTGCTCACCAACGTCAAGGACGTGGAGGAGCTGCGGGCCGGCCTCGACCAGATCGCCACGCAGAACGAGGTCGAGGCGCGCGAGATCGAGCGCGACATCGAGAAGCTCGGCCGCATGGAGGCGGCCCACAAGGAGCGCGTGCTCGGCGGCGGCCTGTCGGAGCGGGAGAAGATGTCGGCCCTGCGCGAGATCCGGCGCCTGCGCCGGCGCATGGACTCGCTGGAGAAGCGCCACCGCATCCACCAGGACAACATCGACCTGCACCTGGGGCTCTTCGACCGCATCACCGAGATGCAGGCCATGGAGCTCAAGCGGGTCAACCAGGGCCAGATCGAGGAGATCGCGGTCGACTACGAGGAGAAGCTCGAGAAGCACCGCGACATCATGAACGCGGCCAAGGTGGCCCACGGCATGGACTCGGTCATGGAGGACTCCGCCGAGCGCCGGGCGCTGGCCGACCTCGAGCGCGAGATCCTGGCCGAGGCGCGCGCCGACGAGGTCGAGACCACCCCCGTCGAGGAGCCCGACGAGGAGGAGGTCGACCGCGAGCTCGAGGCGATCGAGCGCGAGGTCATGGCGGCGCGGGCAGCGGCGCGGGCGCAGCCGGTCAAGGCGCCCGAGCCGCGGAAGGTCGAGGCCGCGCCGAAGGAGCCGGCCGCGCCCGAGCGGCCGCGGCGGCGCTCGATCGAGGAGGAGCTGGCCGAGCTCGACGCGCAGGAGCCCGAGGACGACGAGGACGAGGGCCGCGAGGCCACGGTCGAGTAACACACGCGCCGCGTGAGCGGCGGGCGCGGGCGCGGCCCGCGCCGCGAGGAGGCGCTGGTGGGGATCTTCGACAGGCTGTTCAACCGCGAGGACCGCGAGGTCACCTCGCGCGACCTCAAGATTGCGCTCAAGGGCGTGGAGCGGGAGCGCCGCAAGAAGCAGATGGAGATCCGCCGCCTGGTGCAGAAGCGCAACGAGACGCTCGCGCGCCTCAAGGGGGCGCGCAAGGAGAACAACAAGGAGGAGGTCGACTTCCTCTACGAGGACCTGCAGCAGATCAAGCTCGACCAGGCGCTCGCCCGCCGGGAGAGCCAGGTGCTGAACCTCGAGACGGTCGGCCTCAAGCGCTACCTGCGCGGGCTCGAGCGCCTGGAGAAGACCTCGAACAAGATGCGCGTGCGCGAGCTCATGCAGAAGGTCCAGATGAGCGGGCTCGACGAGAAGCTCCGCGGCACGGCGGTCGACGAGGAGGCCTACCTCGACGCGCTGGGCGCGACGCTCGAGGACCTCAACCTCGAGCTCGAGGACACGGAGATCTCGGACGAGAAGGACCCCGACAAGGACAAGCTCCTCTCCGAGCTGGACGAGATCATCGCGGCCGAGGAGGGCGGCGACGTCGAGACGGCCGAGGAGCGCGAGCACGCGCTGCGCGAGAAGCTCGACCGCGAGGCCACGGGCGAGGCGGAGGGGTCGTGAACCACCACAGGGGGAGCAGGAGGGCCGAGGACGCATGGCCGTCAACCTGAGCCGCCAGCGCGACGAGGCCATCAGGAGCCTCGAGGCGAAGGCCAAGGCCGCCTACGACGCCGGCAACGACGCCGAGGCCGCCGAGCTCTACGAGCGGGCGGCGCAGCTGCTGCTCCGGCACGCCGAGGCGGCGGCCGGGCGCAAGATCGAGGCGGCGCGCAAGGCCCGCGCGGCCAAGTTCCGCGAGTACGCCACGGCGCTGCGGTCGGGCGACATCCCCAAGCCCGAGGCGACGGCGACCGGCGAGGTGACGACGCCCACGGCCGGGGGCGCCCTCGAGGACGGCAAGGGCCGCGGCCCGCGCGGGCGCGGCAAGGCCGGCGGCAAGGCGGAGGACGAGGTCCACCAGGCGGTCACCGGCCTCCTGCACCACTCGAGCATCACCTGGGACAAGATCGGCGGCCTCGACGAGACCAAGCGCGAGGTCAAGTACGCGCTCGGGGTGTCGCTGGCGAAGAAGCCGCCGGGGCTGCAGCTGGCGACCTGGCGCAACGTGCTCTTCTACGGGCCGCCCGGGACGGGCAAGACGCTGCTGGCCGCGGCCACGTCGCGGGCGCTCAAGACGACCGACCGCGAGCAGGCGGTGTTCTTCAACGTGAAGGTCTCGTCGATCATGTCGAAGTACTTCGGCGAGTCGACGAAGATCATCTCGGAGCTCTACGGGACGGCGCGCGACATGTCGCCGGCGGTGATCTTCCTCGACGAGTTCGAGTCGCTCTGCGGCTCGCGCAACGAGGGCGACACGGGCACGGAGCGGCGCATCCTCTCGACGATCCTCTCGGAGCTCGACGGGCTGGCCGAGAAGGGGCGCGAGGACATCTACGTGCTCACGATCGCGGCCACGAACCGCCCCTGGGACCTCGACCCGGCGGTCCTCTCGCGGTTCGACAAGAAGATCCTCATCCCGCTGCCCGACCCCGAGACGCGGCGCGCCATCCTCGACATCCACCTGAGCAAGAAGGGCTTCACGCTCACGTGCGAGCTCGACGAGCTGGTCGACCTGACGGAGGGGCTCTCGGGGCGCGAGATCGAGAGCCTGGCCAAGGAGGTCACGAACCGCATGGTCGCCGAGGAGAACCGGGCCATCCCGGACCTCGTCGACCGCGGGCTCGAGGCGGTCAAGGAGCACGCGATCACCGTGCGGCCGCTGGGGCTCGCCGACTTCGAGCGGGCCAGGAAGCTCGTCCACCCCGTGACCACCCCCGAGCAGGTGCAGCGCTACGTCGACTGGCGCGACGCGGCGGAGGCGTGACGGACGAAACGTCGACGACCCGCTAGGATGACCCCCGGAGAGACAGCCCATGGCCCTGTTCAAGTCCAGCGAGGAGCGGCGCCTCGAGCGCGAGATGGAGATCCGCAAGGGCCTCTCGCGCATCAAGAAGCAGATCCGCGACCAGGAGCGCGAGGAGCGCGAGTTCATCAAGAAGGCGAAGCGCGCCAGGCAGCTGGGTGACGGCACGCAGCTCAAGGTGATCAAGGCCAACCTGAAGCGCACCGCCTACACGCGGCGCCTCATGGAGCGGCAGCTGCTCAACCTCGAGGTGTTCAAGCAGCTCAAGGGCCAGGCCGAGGCGCAGGCCGACTTCGCGCGGGCGCTGGAGACGGTCTCGGAGGCGATCGCCGAGTCCTACGGGTCGGTCAACCTGGCGCAGGTGCACAAGAACTGCGAGCGGGCCGTGTCGCAGTCCGAGTCCATGCAGCAGATGATGGAGCTCATGATCGAGCAGACCAACGAGTCGGTCTCGCACATGGAGGGGGCGCAGTCCGACGACCTCGTCTCCGACGAGGAGATCGACCGCCTGATCGACGAGGCCGTGGTCGCCGAGGAGACGGAGGAGATGGAGGACAAGGTCTCGAGCAGGCTCGACTCGCTGCGCGAGCGGTTCGAGAAGAACCGGCAGAAGGCGTAGCGCGGGCCGGGACGGGCGCGCGGGCGCCCGCTACCCTGGGGAGACGGAGCGAGGGGGTCGAGTGAGCCGCAAGACGGTCGAGTCGCGCGCGGAGTCGTACAAGCAGAGCTTCGACCGCTACCTCGACCTCGTCGACCAGGCCGAGGCGCGCGGCGACCTGCCGGCGCTGCGCCGCAACCTCGAGAGCGCGATCGAGGCGTGGATCCGCTACGCCGAGTGCGCCTCCTCGCCCGCGATCCGCGCCTCGCGCGAGGAGGCGCTGGAGAAGCTCCTCGACTGGCACGAGAACCTGCCGTCCGACGCCGACGGGCTCAAGCGGCGCGGCGAGGGCGGCGGCGGCCGCGCGCCGGCCGGGGGCAAGCGCAAGGCCGCCGACCAGGACGACGACGCGAAGGCGTTCATCCCGGTCGAGAAGCCCTCGCTCCGCTTCCAGGACCTCGCCGGGCTCGAGGACGTGAAGGAGAGCATCCGGCTGAAGATGATCTACCCGTTCACCCACCCCGAGGCGGCGGCGCGCTACCGCATCCGCCGGGGCGGCGGGATCCTCCTCTGGGGGCCGCCGGGGACGGGCAAGACCATGCTGGCCCGCGCCGTGGCGGGGGAGATCGAGGCGGCGTTCTTCACGGTGAAGCCGTCCGAGATCATGTCCAAGTGGGTCGGCGACTCGGAGCAGAACATCGACCGGCTGTTCAAGACGGCCCGCGAGCACGAGCGCTCGATCATCTTCATCGACGAGATCGAGGCCATGGTGCCGGCGCGGCGCGACAACCAGTCGGCCGTCATGTCGCGGCTCGTCCCGCAGATCCTGGCCGAGCTCGAGGGCTTCGACACGGCGAGCAAGAACCCGCTCCTGTTCATCGGCGCGACCAACGAGCCCTGGTCGCTCGACCCGGCCGTCCTGCGGCCGGGGCGGTTCGACGAGAAGGTCTACGTGGGCCTGCCCGACCCGCCGGCGCGGCGCAAGATCCTCGAGCTGAACCTCGCCGGGCGCCCGCTCGCGCCCGACGTCGACCTCGACCTGCTGGCCGAGGCGACCGAGGGCTACTCGGGCGCGGACCTGAAGAACATCTGCGAGCAGGCCGCCGCCGACGTGTTCCTGCGGGCGGTGAAGAACGGCGGCGGGCCGGACGAGCACCTGCCGATCGCCCTCGGCGACCTGCGCGCGGCGCTGGCGCAGAACCGCCCCTCCGTCTCCAGGTCCGACCTGGTGCGGTTCGAGCGCTACGGGCAGGGCGGCGCCGCCCGGCCGGCCGGCGAAGGAGCAGAGTCAGCACCATGAGCGTCGACTTCGGGAGGTTCGCGGCGGCCGAGGAGGAGTTCGCCCTGCGCTTCCGGCGCGAGGAGCTGCCGGGGCTCATCCGCAAGCGGCTGGACGTGCCCCCGGGGACCGTGGCCCTCGTCAGGGGCGACGGCGGCGCCACGAGCGTCGTGGCCGGGGGCGCCGGGACCGACGACGTCCGCGAGGGCTTCGTCGTCAAGGAGTCGTGCCGCCTGCAGCTCGACGGCCTCGAGGCGGGGCGCAGCCAGGACGACCTGGCCTTCACCGCGTCGCTCGGGCTGACGCTCCGCCCGCGGGCGGCCGTGATCGACCTGCAGCAGCTCGAGCGCGCGCTCCTGCGCGACCGGCCGCGCCTCGGCCGGGCCGACGTCCGCGCGTTCATCGAGCCCTACGTGCGCGAGGCCCTGCGCTTCTTCGTCTCGCAGCGGGCGGCCGACGAGCTGGCGACGAAGGACCTGCGCGCCGCGGTCGAGGTCCACCTGCAGGAGGAGCTGAAGAAGCCGCTGTTCGAGCTCGGCTGCACCCTCACCGACGTCGTCCACCCCGCGTTCGCCTCGGGCGAGCACGAGGCCCGCCGCCGGGCGGCCGCCGAGGCCGAGGCGAAGGCGGCGGCGCTCGCTCGCGAGGGCGAGCTGCTCGAGCTGCAGAAGGGGCTCGACCGGCAGGCGCTGCTGGCCGGGATCGAGCTGCGCGACGAGGCCGACCGCGCCCGCAAGGAGCGCCGGCTGCGGCAGTACGAGGACCTGCGCGCCCGCATGGGCGACGACGACGTCAAGGCGCTCGTCATGATGCTGGACGACGACCAGCAGCGCGCGCGGCTCATCAAGGAGCTGATCGACAAGGACCTCACGCCCGACCAGCGCGCCCACGTGCAGCTGGGCGAGATGGAGTCGCGCGTCGAGGGGCGGCTGCGCGAGCTCCAGCAGCGGATGGCCCAGCTCGTCGGCGGCGGCCTCGAGGCGACCGGGCAGGACCCGATCACGCGGCGGATCCTCTGCGTCGTGGGCAAGCGCGTGCTCTCGTTCGACCCGAAGACCAACCTGCACCCCGAGGTGCCCAAGGAGGTCTACGACACCGAGGGCGGGGCGCTCGGCTACCTGCGGTCGGTGAGGACCGACCGGATCGACCGCACCGACTACGTGCTCGCCGGCGCCCAGCGCGGCGTCTACCGCCTCACGGCCGACGCGCGCGTGGAGTACCCGTTCCCGAAGGAGCCCGAGGGCAAGGGCGGCGCCAACGCGGTGGCCTACTTCGACGGGCGCGTCTACGCGACGCACTCGGAGATGGGCCTCTACGAGTGGCCCGTCGAGGGGGGGCCGGGGCGGGCGATCTGCGAGGAGGTCACGCGCGGGCACAGCGCCACGCGGGGGGCGCTGGTCGTCGACGGGCGGCTGTACTTCTCGGCCGGGGCCGACGTCTTCTCGGTCGACCTGGCGACTGGGAGCGACAAGCCCACCCGCTACAAGGGCAGCGACGACTCGGTGACCGCGTTCGTCGTGCAGGGCGACGAGCTCGTGGCGGGCAACCGCGCCGGCAAGATCTACCGCTGGCACCTCGACGACCCGACGTCGCCGCAGGCGTTCAGCGTGCTGAAGAAGAACCCGATCTACATGCTGCGCCACGCGAAGATCGCGGGGCACGGCTTCTACGTGATCGGGAGCAAGGACTTCACGATCACCGCGGCCGAGCCGCGGCGCGACGTCTACCGCGAGTACCAGGCGCGCGAGGAGGTGCGCTGGGTGGACGCGGCGGCCGACTACGTCGTCGGGGTCTCGCGCAGCGGCTACAAGGTCTTCGCCTGGGACGCGCACCACCAGACCGAGCCGCGGCTGACGATCCGGGTCGCCGACAAGGTCCAGGACCTGTTCGTGTCCAAGATGATGCCGGCGACGGCGTGAGTCCGAGGGAGCACCGGGGGTACTGCGGGCCGCGCCCGCGAGGCTGAGGATGATCTTCGACAAGCTCTGGAAGATCGTCGTGTCCGTGGCGGTCGTGGCGGCCCTGATCGGGCTCGTCGCGTACTTCGCGACGCGCGAGAAGCGGCGCACGATGACCCCGCTCATGCACGGGATCGCCCGCCAGGCGACCCAGGAGTTCGCCCGCGAGCTGCCGCGCTCGCGCGACGTGAACACGGCGCTGTTCCTGGTCGCCGGGCGCGGCCCGCGCGACGAGGAGCAGCAGTTCCAGGAGATGCTCACGCACGCCGTCGAGGCGACGGCGAAGTACCGCCTGACGACGTGGGACGAGGTCTACCGCCAGCTCGGCGGGTCGTTGCCCGGCGAGTTCCTCAAGAAGACCGGCCTGGCGCCGGGCCAGGCGCCGAACGACCTGGAGCGCGCGATCAAGGCCGTCGCCCACCTGGAGACGGCGAACGTCAACATCGACGGGATCCTGTTCGTCGACGTGACCGAGTTCACCGAGGGCCCCGACAAGGACGGCCTCGGGGCGCGGATCGCCCTCAAGGGGCAGCTCTACAGCCTGAAGGAGAAGAAGGTCGTCGCCGACGGGCCGAAGGTCTCGGAGGGGGTGGAGAGCGCCCTCGACCCGCGCTACGTCTCCTACCGGATCTCGCAGCAGTCGCTGATCGGCCGCTTCCTCCTCTTCTTCGTCCTGGCGGCGGGCCTGCCCTGGGCCGCGATCGGCGTCGTCCGGCGCGTGGCGAAGCTGCGGAGGAACGAGATGAACGGCCTGCTGCTGGCCGGGTTCACCGCCGCCGACCTGCTGCTCTTCTGGGTGGTGGTCCTGGCGCTCGGGACGACGGGCGCGAGCCTCTTCGGCCTGCTGGTGACGGCCGGGCTCATGGGCTACTACAACTACGACGCGATGGACTACATCGGCCGGCGGTTGCTGTAGGTCTGCGTCCCAGGCCCGGCGTGGTGCTCCCTTGACCGACTCCTCCCCCGCCCTCGCCCCGGGCCAGCGCCTCGGCGAGTGGGTCCTCGAGGCGCCCCTCGGCCGCGGGGCGTACGCGCAGGTGTGGCGCGCGCGGCACAACGCCCTGACCGACCGCGCGGCCGCCGTGAAGGTCCCGCACGACCCCGCGTGGGCGGCGCGCCTGCACGCCGAGGGGGCGCTCCTGCAGCGCGTCTCGGGCCGCCACGTCGTCGCCGTGCAGGGCCTCGACCCGGAGCACGACCCGCCCTACCTGGTCATGGACCTGGTCGAGGGGCGGTCCTTGCGGGAGGTGCTGGCGGCGGGGCCGCTCGACCCGCGCGAGGCGGCGCGGATCACGCGCGACGTGGCCGAGGGCCTGCGCGACGCGCACGCGGCCGGCGTCGTGCACCGCGACCTCAAGCCGGAGAACATCCTCGTCGACGGGGCCGGCCGGGCCTACGTGGCCGACCTGGGGCTGGGCCTCGTGTCGGCGGCCGACGCGCGCGCGCTCCTCGAGAGCGGCAGCCTGCGCTCGGCGGCCGGCCACGCGCTCGTGGGCACGCTCCGCTACATGGCGCCCGAGCAGCGCGACCCCGAGGGCGAGGTCGACGGGCGCGCCGACCTGTGGGCGCTCGGGGTCGTGCTCTTCGAGATGCTCACCGGGGAGGCGCCCGGCGGGGCCGAGGTGCCGTCCGACGTCGTCCCCGGCCTCGACGGGCGCCTCGACCGCCTCTACCGCCACCTGTGCGCCCGCCAGGCCTCGCGCTGCCCGAGCGCCGAGCACCTGCTGGACGACCTCGCGCCGCTCCTCGCGGACCCCGCGCCGCCGCCGCCCGACCCCGTCGCGGTCGGGGCGGCGCGCTCGACCGAGATCCCCGCCGGGGTGTGGTGGCGGGGCGTGGCGGCCGCGCTCGACGCCCTCCCCTTCGTCGCGCTCGGCGCCGCCCTGCGCTCGCCGCGGGCGCTCGTGCTCCTCGTCCTCGCGTTCGTGCTCGCCGACGTCGTCGCGACCACGGTCTTCGGCCGCACGCCGGGGCGCCGCCTGTGCCGCCTGCGCCTGGTCGGCGCCGAGGGCGGGCCGACCGACGCCGCGCAGCGCTTCCAGCGCCAGGCCCTGCGCCTCGTCTCGGTGGGCCTGCTGGGCCTGGGCTACCTCCCGGCGCTCCTCTCGCCGGGGAAGCGGGCCCTGCACGACCTCGTGTCGGGCACCCAGGTCGTCCACGAGGTGTAGCCCGCCCTACCGCGCGCCGCGGCGCAGCGTGTAGCATCCCCTCCATGAGCGACGAGCGAGGCGACGCCACGCCGGCCCCGACGCCGGGGACCACCTGCTGCGCCATGCGCCGCAAGGTCGTGGTCGGGATCCTGGGCGTGCTCGGCGAGGCGCAGTGCGGCGTCCCCGACTCGGAGCTGGCCGACTTCCTGCGCTTCGACCTGCAGACGCCCGACGGCAAGCCGGTGCTCGCGTTCCGCTACTGCCCCTGGTGCGGGCAGCAGCGGGCCGCGGAGGCCGAGGTGCGGATCGTCGACGTGCGCGTCGAGCCCGGGCCCGACGCGTCGGGCGAGTTCGAGCCGCCCGGCGAGTTCGAGCCGCCGCCCTCGGGCGAGGGGCCGACCTGGGACCCGCCGCGCGAGTTCGACCCGCCGCCCGACGGCGAGGGCTGGAAGTGATAATCCCCGGCGGAGTGTGAACCATGGCCGATGCCCGCCACGTCCTGTCCGTCGACCTCGGGACCACCGGCGTCACGGTGCTCCTGTTCGACCGCGCCGCCCACGTGGCGCGGAAGGCCTACAGCGAGTTCACGCAGCACTACCCGCGGCCGGGCTGGGTCGAGCACGACGCCGAGGAGATCTGGTCGGTCACGCGCCGGCTCATCACGGAGGTCCTCGGCGGCGACCCGCCGTCGTCGGTCGCGGCCATCGGGATCACCAACCAGCGCGAGACGACGGTCCTGTGGGACCGCGAGACGGGGCGGCCCTACCACCACGCGATCGTGTGGCAGTGCCGGCGCACGGCCGAGCGCTGCCAGCAGCTCAAGGGCGCGCACAGCGAGCTCGTGGCGTCGAGGACCGGGCTCGTGATCGACGCCTACTTCTCGGCCACGAAGATCGCGTGGCTCCTCGAGCACGTCCCGGAGGCGAAGGCCGGCGCCGCGGCCGGGCGGGCGCGCTTCGGCACGATCGACACGTGGATCGTCGACCGGCTCACGGGCGGCAAGGCGCACGTGACCGACCCGACCAACGCGTCGCGGACGCTGGTCTACGACATCCACAAGCGCGCCTGGGACGACGAGCTGTGCGCCGTCTTCGGCGTCCCGCGCTCGGTCCTGCCCGAGGTCAAGCCGTCGGCCGGCCGCTTCGCCCTCACCGACGCCGGCGTCTTCGGCGCCGAGGTGCCGATCGCCGGGATCGCGGGCGACCAGCAGGCCGCGCTCTTCGGCCAGGGCTGCGTGCGGCCCGGGCAGGCCAAGAACACCTACGGCACGGGCTGCTTCGCCCTGCTCAACGCCGGCCAGGAGCCGGTGCGCTCGCGCCACGGCCTCGTGACGACGATCGCCTGCGACGCCGAGGGCCAGCCGGTCTACTGCCTCGAGGGCTCGGTGTTCGTCGCCGGTGCGGTCGTCCAGTGGCTGCGCGACGGCTTGAAGCTCATCCAGAGCGCCGACGAGACCGAGGCCCGGGCCCGCGCCGTCGCCGACAACGGCGGCGTCTACCTCGTGCCCGCGTTCGTGGGCCTGGGCGCCCCCTACTGGGACCAGGACGCGCGCGGCCTCCTGTGCGGCCTGACGCGCGGGGCCACGGCCGACCACGTGATCCGCGCGGCGCTGGAGAGCATCGCCTACCAGTCGCGCGAGCTGATCGACGCCCTGCAGGCCGACCTCCAGGGCAAGGTCACGCTCGACGCGCTCAAGGTCGACGGCGGCGCGGTGCGCAACGACTTCCTCATGCAGTTCCAGGCCGACGTCCTGGGCCTGCCGGTCGTCCGCCCGAAGAACGTCGAGACCACCGCCCAGGGCGCCGCCTTCCTCGCCGGCCTGGGCTCCGGCTTCTGGGGCTCCTTCGCCGAGATCGAGCGCGTGCTCGAGGTCGACCGCACGTTCGAGCCGGCGATGACGCCGGGCGAGCGCCAGCAGCTCATGGCCGGCTGGAAGCGGGCGGTCGCGCGGGCGCGGGGGTAGGCGTGCGGCAGGTCTCCGACGTCGAGGGGCCCACAAGCACCGGCGCCCGGACTACTGGGAGGGGCGGCTCACGGATCCCCCGTAGACTCATCCTGCACCTCGACCCCTCGCCGCAGGTCCTTGCGCTCGACCACCACGGAGACCTGCGTGGTCGTCAGCTCAGCGTGGCCGAGGAGCCGCTGGACCTCCACAGCGCGACGCCGGCCCGGACCAGGTGCGTGGCCGCGCTCCAGGAAGTGCGGGTGCGCGCGGGCCCCGGCCGCCGGGACGTCCCGCGGCGAGGGGCTGAACCGGATCCCTCAGCGGTCGAGCGCCCAGGCGATCAGGGCCTTTGCGATCGCCGCGGAGAGCTCCCGCGCGGCCGGAGGGTCGTTCGCGGGCAGGCCGACCATGAACTCGGACGCGTCGAGGAGACGCCCCTCCGCGTCGGCCGGCCAGCCGTACCGGGCGCCAGGGCCCTCGAACAGCCCGGCGTCGATCGCGATCGAGGCCACGACCTCGTGCGCGTGCTCGACGACGTCGCTTGACCACCCCTGTTCGCCGGTCCACGCGCTCGCGTCATCCGCCGCGTCGCACCGGACGCGGGCCCGGCGAGCCTCCTCGGCCGCCCGCGCGGCGTGGTCGGGACACGGACATGCGCACCACGCCTCGGCCGCCTCGAGCGCCGGCCGGGCGTTGACCTCGATCCAGGGCGCGTCGGGCAGCCGCGCCAGGAGCGCACGCAGCATCACGACGGCCACGCGCACGAGCGGCTCGAGGCCGACCGGCGCGATCACGCGCCGCAGCCACGGCACCATCTCTCCCTCGCACGTGGGCAGGGGCTCCGCCGCCGCGCCGACCGCCAGCCCGGCGGCCCGGTGGCCGAGCCGCGCCGCGAGCCGCAGGCGCTCCGGCGGCAGAGCACCCGCGCGCACGCGGGCGACGAGCCAGGCCGCCTCGTCCTCGGGCGCGCCCGTCTGCCGCCAGCGGGCCTCGACGGCGCGCAGCCCGTCGTCGCTCACCCTGGCCCGGCCTCCAGCGGCCCGAACGCCGCCTCGACCTTCGCCCGGAAGCTCCGCGGGTCGAGGGCGGGGTAGCGGTAGAGCTGCGGCTCGATCTGGAGGAAGAGCGCCCGCGCCCGCGCCGGGTCGACCAGGCCGCGCGCGACGAGCTCGCGGACGTCGTCGTGGTCCCTGGCGTGGCCGCGCTCGACCTTCGCCAGCGCCTGCGCGTAGGGGTCATAGTGGTAGACCTCGAGCGCGCCCTCGCGGCCGACGAACAGGCTCCGCGCCTCCCAGCCCGGGAGCTCCGGAATGAAGTGCGCGGGCGAGGCGAGCTCGACGTTGAGCTGCAGGCGCTCCTTGAGGCGCGGCAGGGCGCGCAGGAGCGCGTCGCGGTCGGGCGCGAACACGAGGTCGACGTCGACGGTGCTCGCGCGCCAGCCGACCAGCACGGCCGTCGCCCCGCCGGTGAGGTAGACGCGCGTCAGCTCGCCCTGCGCGGCGCCGAGCTCCCGCAGGAACGCGCGCACCCGCCCGGCGTCGGCTAGAGGCCCGGCCGCAAAGGGCCTGGAACTGCGGCAGGCAGCTTCGCTGCCTGCCTTGTTTCGCAGGAGGTTCCTTCGGAACCTCCTGCGACTTCGTTGCTCGTCGCTAGCGAACGACCCAGTTCGCGTCGCTCCTCGCGCCTCGCCAGGCCCTTTGCGGCCGGGCCTCCAGCTCGCGCACTCGGCCGCCTGCTCGAAGCTGATCAGTCGCCGCACGAGGGCGTTGTAGCGGCCGTGCGCCGGGTCCTGGTCCTCGCGCGCCAGGAGCAGGTAGAGCCGCCGCTCCGGATCGGCGAGCGGCGCCGGCACGTCGATCCCGACCCCCCGCAGGCGGGGCGCGCCGATCGAGACGAGCAGCGCGGCGACCGTCTCCTCGCGGCGCGCGAGGTCGGCCAGGCCGTCGCGGACGAGGTCGTGGCCCGGGAGCCCGGCGAACCGCTCCATGGCCGCGATGCTACCGCGCGGGCGCTACTCGACCACCGCGCTCAGCGCGCCGTCCTCGGCCGCGACGAGGACGAGCCCGCGCCGGGCGACCGGGGCGCCGCGGATCGGGCCGCCGCTCCGCGCGACCCACAGGGCGTCGCCCCGCGCCGCGCCGAGGGCGTGGAGCGCGCCGTCGGCCGCGGCCACGAAGACGCGCCCCTGCCGCGCGACCGGCGGGCCGAGCGCGGCGCCGAGGTCGCGCTCCCAGCGCACGGCGCCGGTCGCCGGGTCGAGCGCGAGGAGGCGGCGGCCGGCCGGCGCGAGGACGAGGCCGTCGGCGAGCGTCGCGGCGGCCGAGAGCGGCTCGGGGAGCCGCCGCCGCCACACCGGCTGCGGCTGCTGGCGCCCGAGCAGGCACAGCTCGCCCGCGTCGGTCGCGACGAGCCAGCCCTGCGGCGTCGCGCCGGGCGGCGCGACGACCCGGCCAGGCGCCGGCAGCGGCGCGACCGCGCCGCGCGCGTCGACGAGGTGCGCCCGCCCGTCGGCGGTCACCGCGGCGACGTGCTCCGGCCCCGCGGCGGCCGGCAGGGCCAGCGGCGCGCCCAGGTCCGCCCTCCAGCGCGGCTCGCCGTCGGGCCCGAGGAGGACGAGGCGGCCGGCGGCGGTGCTCGTCACCACGCCGTCGCCGAGCGGCCCGACGGCGCGGACGTCCTCGCCCTCGAGCGGCCGCTCCCAGCGCAGGGCGCCGGTGCGGGGCTCGAGCGCCAGGGCGCGGCCGCCGGTCGGCCCCGCCTCGACGACGACCACGACGTCGCCCACGCCCACCGGCGGGCCCGCCGCGTGGGCGAACGGCGCCAGCCGCACGGTCCAACGGGGCTGGCCGTCCCAGGCCACGCCGCGCACGCGCTGGTCGGTCCCGCCGATCACGATCCCCTCGTCGCTGGCCCATGGCGCGTCGAGGAGCGGCCCGAGCGTGTCGACGCGCCAGCGGACCGCGCGCTGCAGCTCGATCGTCAGGGGCGAGGCGACCTCGGGCGACGTCGCGTCGATCGTCGCCCGGTGGACCTGCGTCCCCTGCCCGGCGACCTCGAGCGCCACCGGCCCCTGCGGGAGCCAAACGACGCACGGGGTCGTCCCCGCGCGCTGACCGTTGACCTGGACCGCCGCGCCGGGCGGCGCGCTCCGCACCTCCAGCGGGAGCTGCAGGGCCTTCGCGGCCTGGGTCCGGCCCTGCCTGCGCAGGAGCTCGCGCGCCTGCGTCAGCGCCTGCGCCACCTGCCCGCCGCGCGCCGCGGCAGCCACCCCCTCGGCCGCCCGCGCGGCCTGCTTCTCGTCGAGGTCGAGCGCGATCAGCCGCGCGGCCGCCTCCTTCGCCGCGGGCGACCCCGGGAACTCCTCCTCGAGCCGGCGGTAGGCCTGGCTCGCCTCGAGCACCTTGCCGGCCCCCTCGACCGCCGCGGCCCGCGCCAGCCGGTCGGCGGCGTCGTCGTGGCGCGCCGCCTCGACGGCCTCGGCCAGCCGCGCGAGGCGGGCGGGGTCGCCGCGGCCGCTCGCCCGCCGCGCCTCGACGCGGGCGCGCGCCTCGTCGTGGCGGCCCTCCATCGCCAGCGGGACCGCCGCCGCGACCGTCGCGTCGTCGTCGCGCCGGGCCGCGGCGCTGGCGCGCAGCGTGAACGCGCCCGCGGCGGCGGCGACGACGACCACCGCCGCCGCGACGCCGACGGCGCGCGCCCAGCCCTGCCGGACATAGGCCCGCCGGGCCCGCACCCCGGCGTCGGGGTGGCCCGGGGACAGCCGGGCGAGCGCCTGCCACGCGGCCGTGGCCTGACCGTGGGCGCCCGCGCCCTCGAGGCGCCCGGCCAGCGCCTCCCACGCGGCGGCGGCCTCGTCGCCTCGCCCCTGGCTGACGAGGGCGTCGGCCAGCCAACCGGTGAGCTCGGGGCGGTGGGGCGCGAGCGCCGTCGCGCGACGCAAGGCGGCGACCACGCGCGCGCGCAGCCCCAGCGCCGCGCCTCGCCGGGCGGCCTCGGCCCACTCCCGGGCGGCCTCGTCCGCCTGCCCTGCCGCCGCGAGGGCCTCGGCCAGGCGCTCGCGCGCGAAGGGGCAGCCGGGCGCGAGGCGGACCGCCTCGCGCAGCGCCTCGAGCGCCTCCGGCGGCTGCGCGGCCAGCGCGTCGGCCGCCCGCGCCCAGGCGTCGACCGCCCGGGGCCCGTCGCCGAGCGCCTCGTGGGCGCGCGCCAGCCGCCGGAGGGCCGGCGCCGGCAGGTGCAGGGCGGGGAGCAGCGGCTCGATCCGCGCGACGTCCTCGCGCGCCAGCGCCTGCCGCCGCTCGGACGACGGCGGCGGCGGCTCGGGCTCGACGACGAGCCGCCCCTCCTCGGCGAGCCGGGCGGCGGTCTGGCAGCCGACGAGCACGTCCGGCCCCGCCAGGCGGAAGTTCAGCAGGGCCTCGGCCAGGGTGAGCCCGCCTTCGGGCACCACCGCGAGCAGCACGTCCTCGAGCGGGTCGGACTCCTCCTCGTCGGGGGCGCGGCCGGGGCGGATCACCGTCCGCGACGGGTCGCCGAGCCGCGCCTGCAGCGCCGCCCACACCTCGCCCTTGGCGCGGACCTGCGCCAGGACGTCCTCGGCCCCGGCGGCGAGGTCCAGGGCGCCGCGGTCCGGCGGGCCCGCGGGCGGCGGCGCCGCGCGCAGCTCGTACTCGGCGCCCTCCCAGAGGATCGTCTCGACGAGCTCGTCGACGACGAGCCCGGCCGCGCAGGCGTCCACGAGCCGCTTGACGTCGGGCCGCGCGAGCACGGGCTGCAAGGGGTCGAGCCCGGCCGACCATGAGGCCTGGGCCGCCGCCTCGAGGCGCTGGCCCTGCTCCGGGGTGAGCTCCGGGTGCTCGAGCAGCGCCTCGAGCAGGGTGCGCCCGGCGCGCGCCCCCAGGGTCGTGACGCGCACCGCGCCGCCGCCCAGCGCCACGCGGCGCTCGCTCGCGCCGTCCGAGACGACCAGCAAGGCCCCGGGGGTCAGCCCCGCGGCCCGGGTCAGGAGCTCGACGAAGGTCGTGGGTCCGAGGGTCCCGCGCTCGGTCGTCACGTCACCGCCCATCGCGGCGTTCCGGCGGGGCGTCGTAGGCGCAGCGGAAGCCGACCGCCGCGTGGCCCTGGTCCAGCCCGAGCTCCTGCGCGAACGCCGCGCGCGTGCAGGGCAGCGCGCGCGTGAGGAAGCTCCCGCCGCGCACCTCCGCCGCGGCGGCGCCGGGCTCGAGCGCCAGCTCGGCCACGTTGCCGGCGAGGTCGGCGAGCCCGTGGGCGCTCACGTCGCGGGCGACGCTGCCGGGCGGCAGCGGGCGCCCGTGGCCCGCCCCGGCCCAGTTGCACGCCGCGGGGTCGGGCTCGTCGCCCCAGGGCCAGGCCGCGCCGCCGGGCCCGCGCGCGGCCTTCTCCCACTCCGCCGGCGTGGGGAGTCGGCCGCCGCGCCAGGCGGCGAACGCCCCCGCCTGGCGGGCCGTCACGCCCGTGACCGGCAGCGGCCCCAGCTCGGGCGGCGGGGCGGCGCCGCCCCACGCGGGCAGGGGCGGGGCGCCGGTCGCGGCCACGAACCGGGCGTAGCCGGCGTGCGTCACCTCGAGGAGGTCGAGGTAGACCTCCCGCACCCACACCGGCCGCGCCGCGGTCCGCTCGCCCAGGCGCGCGTTGCCGGCCGGGACCCAGGCGACCCCGCGCGCCGCGAGCTCGCCCGCGAGCGCCTCGCGCAGCCCGGCGGCCTCGCGGTCGTCGTCACCCCCCTCGAGGCCCGCCAGCTCGGCGAGCGAGTCGAGCGCCGGCCCGAGCAGCCCCTGGTCGCGCCGGCGCGTGGCCTCGGCCAGGATCACCCGCCGGCGGCTGGCCCGCTCGTCGGCGACGGCCTTCGCCGCCTGCCGCAGCTCGAGCGCCGCCGCGGCCGCGGCCGGCGTGCCCGGCTGCTCGGCGGCGAGCCGCTCGAGCGCCTGGACGCGCTCGGCGCTCCGCTCGGGCGTGTCCGCGCGGAGGCGGTGCAGGACGCTCGGCCGCCATCGCCTCAGGGCTGGGGTCGGGCGCGGCGGGGGCGCGGCCACGCGTCGCGCGCGGCGCCCGCCGCGACGAGCGCCAGCCCCGCGGCGACGGCGAGCGCCTGGCGAGCGCGCCCGAGCGCCCGCGGCGCGACGGCCGCAGCGGCGCCGTGGCGCCGAGCTCGAGCGGGGGCGGCGGCGAGCGCGGCGGCGGCGCGGGCGCGCCCGGATCGTCCAGGGCGCGGAGCACGTCGTCGAGCGACGCGGGCCGCGCGGCAGGGTCGCCCGCGAGCATGCGCATGACCGTGTTCGAGGCCGCGGGCGGCACGTCCGGCGCGCGCTCGTGGGGCGCCGCGACCTGCCCGCCCACCACGGCCGCGAGGGCCTGCGCCGCCGTGCCCCCCGCGAAGGGCGGCGCCCCCGTGAGGAGCTCGTAGGCGACCGCGCCGAGCGCGTGGACGTCGGCCCGCGCGTCCACCGCGGCGCCGTCGACCTGCTCCGGCGCCTGGTAGCGGGCCGCGGCGAGGTCGGGGTCCCGCGCCGCCAGCGGGGAGGGCGGGCGGGCGACGCCGAACCCGGTCACGGCGAGGCGCGGCCCCGGCGCCATGACGACGGCCTCCGGCGTGAGGCCCAGGTGGACGACGCCGCGCCGGTGCGCCTCCGCCAGCCCGGCCGCGACCTGCCGCACGATCGCCAGGGCCGCGTCGGGCGGCAGGGGGGCGCCGGCGGGGGCGAGGTCGCGAAGCGTCATCCCCTCGAGCCGCTCGACGACGAGGGCCAGGCCGCCGTCCGCCAGGCGCGGGCAGGCGAACACCCGCACGACGCCAGGGTGGTCGACGTCGGCCAGGAGGCCCGCGGCCCGCGTGATCCGCTCGGCGCGACCCGCGCCCAGGGCCCGCGCCGGGAGGAGGTGGACCGTGACGGGCCGCTCGGGCTCGACCTGGCGCCCCGCGTGGAGCGTGCTCCCGTCCTCGAACCGCTGCAGGAGCGCCTCCAGCACCACGCCCGGGACCTGCGGGCCGGCAGGTGCCCGCCGGGGACGGGGCGGCGCCGGCGCAGGGGCGGGCGAGGACACCCGCATCACCCGCGAGGCGGAGGGCGGGGGTCCGCCCTCCGGCGGGCTGACCACCGTCGAGTCGGTCGCGGAGATGAGGCCGAGGGCGCGCATCCGGCGCAGGCGCGCCGTGCGCTGCTCGGGCGTCTCGGTGGCCGCGGTCGGCTCGGGCGACCCGGCGGGCGACGCGGGCGGGCCCGCGGCGGGGAACTTCCCGGTGGCGCCCGTCCGCGCCGGCGGCGCGGGCGCGGCGGGGAACTTCCCGGTGGCGCCCGTCCGCGCCGGCGGCGCCGCGGGGAACTTCCCCGTGGAGCCTGCGCGGGGCCGAGGCGGCGGCGCGCCGCCCGACGGGCGAGGCCCGGGGGGCGGCGGGCCCTTCCTGGCCGGCGCAGGCCCGCCCGCGCGCGGCGGCGCGGGGGCGGCGCCGCCGTCAGGCGGCAGCCCGTCCGGCGCGGGCGCGCTCCCGGAGTCGGCGGGCGTCGTGGTCACGGCCCTCCCTGCAACCGGTCGGGCGCCCCCACGAGGAGGAGGCCCCCTGGCCGACTGCGACGCGCTGTCACCTATACCCAGGCGCGCGGGGGCGGGCCACCGCGGCCGCTACCTTGGCGTGACGGCCGGGCCGGCGATACTCGCCCCATGGCCCGCAAAGCCCCCCGCAAGAAGGTCAAGGACGACTCGCAGAGCGCCGGCTCGCTCGACTACCTGCCGAAGGACCGCTGGGCGCCCATGCGCGAGCGGCGCGACCCCGACCCGATCGGTAACGTCGCCGAGATCGACGCCCGGCCGTTCGAGCTCGAGACCGCCTTCACCCCGACCGGCGACCAGCCGCGGGCGATCGACGGGCTGTGCGAGCACGTGCGCGCCGGCGCGCCGGGGACGACGCTGCTCGGCGTCACGGGCTCGGGCAAGACGTTCACCGTCGCCAACGTGATCGCGCGGCTCGGCCGGCCGACGCTCATCCTCGCCCACAACAAGACGCTCGCCACGCAGCTGTTCCAGGAGCTGCGCCAGCTCTTCCCGCGCAACGCCGTCGAGTACTTCGTCTCCTACTACGACTACTACCAGCCCGAGGCCTACATCCCCTCGTCGGACGTCTACATCGAGAAGGACGCCACGATCAACGAGCGCCTCGACCGGCTCCGCCACCGCGCCACGCGCGCCCTGCTCACGCGCCGCGACGTGGTGATCGTGGCCTCGGTCTCGTGCATCTACGGCCTCGGCTCGCCCGAGGCCTACTACGGGATGAAGCTCTCGCTCCAGCGGGGCGAGTCCCGCGACCGCGACGACATCCTCCGCGCGCTCACGGCGATCCAGTACCGCCGCAACGACATTGACTTCCGCCGCGGCACCTTCCGCGCCCGCGGCGACGTGATCGACATCGTCCCGGCGCACGAGGACGCCCTCGCCGTGCGCATCGAGCTCTTCGGCGACGAGCTCGAGCGGCTGACCGAGATCGACCCGCTCACGGGGGAGGTCAAGGGCGAGCTCGAGCGGGTGGACATCTACCCCAAGAGCCACTACGTGACGCCCGAGGACATGCTGAAGCGGGCGCAGGAGACGATCGAGGAGGAGCTGCGCGAGCGGCTCGGGTGGCTGCGCGGCCACGGCAAGCTCGTCGAGGCGCAGCGCCTCGAGCAGCGCACCCGCTACGACCTCGAGCTCCTGCGCGAGGTCGGCCACTGCAACGGGATCGAGAACTACTCGCGACACCTGACCGGGCGCGCGCCGGGCGAGCCGCCGCCGACGCTCCTCGACTACCTGCCGCCCGACGCCCTGCTCGTGATCGACGAGAGCCACGTGTCGATCCCGCAGGTGATCGGCATGTACCGCGGCGACCGCTCGCGCAAGGAGACGCTCGTCGAGTTCGGCTTCCGCCTCCCGTCGGCGCTCGACAACCGCCCGCTGCGCTTCGAGGAGTTCGAGGGCCTGGGCCTCCAGCGCCTCTACGTGAGCGCGACCCCGGCGGCGTACGAGCTCGAGCGCTCGCAGGGGCGCGTGTGCGAGCAGATCGTGCGGCCCACCGGCCTCCTCGACCCCGAGATCGAGGTGCGCCCGACGCTCGACCAGGTGCACGACCTCAAGGCCGAGGTCGAGGCGCGGGCGGCGCGGGGCGAGCGCGTGCTGGTCACGACGCTCACCAAGCGCATGGCCGAGGACCTGACCGAGTACTACCTCGACGCCGGGCTCCGGGCGAAGTACATGCACTCGGACATCGACACGATCGAGCGCTCGCAGATGATCGCCGCCCTGCGCCGGGGCGAGTTCGACGCGCTCGTCGGCATCAACCTCCTGCGCGAGGGGCTCGACATCCCCGAGGTGTCGCTCGTGGCCGTCCTCGACGCCGACAAGGAGGGCTTCCTGCGCAACCGGACGTCGCTCATCCAGACGTGCGGCCGCGCGGCCCGCAACGTCCACGGCCGGGTGATCTTCTACGCCGACAAGGAGACCGACTCGATCCGCGAGACGATCGCCGAGACGCGCCGGCGACGAGAGCGGCAGGAGGCCTACAACCAGGAGCACGGGATCACGCCGCGCTCGGTGGAGAAGGGCTTCCACGAGGGGCTGGGCGACATCGTCGACCGCGACTACCTCGAGCCCGAGGACCTCGTGCGGCAGGCCGAGGACGCGAAGCTGGCCGAGGAGGACCTGCGCACGAACGTCGACGAGCTGCGCCGCGACATGCTCGCCGCCGCCGAGGCGCTCGACTTCGAGAAGGCGGCGGCGCTGCGCGACCGCGTGTTCGAGCTCGAGGCGCGCGCGCTCGGCCTGCCGACCCCCGGCGCCCCCAGCCCGCCGCCGCTGAAGAAGAAGGCCGCGCCGGCGCGCGGCGCGCCGAAGCCGGCCCGCCGCCGGCGCCGCTGACGCCCGTCACACCTCGAAGCGCAGGGTCGTCCCGTAGACCGAGATCTGGTCGCCGTCGCGCAGCAGGACCTCGTCCGCGACCGGCTTGCCGTTGACCAGGACGGTGTTGGGCGAGGGGGCGACGTTGTAGAGCGAGCAGCCGTCGACCCCGCGCACGACGAGCGCCGCCTTGCGGGGTGCGTGCGGGTGCTTGAGCTGCAGGTCGCACTCGGGGCCCTTGCCCAGCTTGAACGAGGTGGTGACCGTCACGCGCTGCTCGTCGGGCCCCTTCGAGAACACGAGCGTGCCGGTGGCCGGGCGCGCCGCCGGCCGCGCGGGCTGGGCGGCGGCGCCGCGGGCGCCTGGCCGGACGCGCGGGCGCGGGGCGGCGCCGCCGGCGGGGTCGGGCGGCGATGGGCCTCCGTCCCGGGGCTTCCGGCGAGGCGGCGGCGCCGCCGCCGGGCGGGCCAAGCAGGCGCCGCGGGCGTGGGCCGGGGCGGCGGGGCCGCCGCGGCCCGGACCGCCGGAGGCCCGGCGCGCCGAGGCCGCTCAGGGGCGCGCCGCCGGGCGCGGCGGTCTCGACTCGCGGCGGGTCGACCCTGCAGGGGTCGAAGTCGTCGAGCCCGTCGCCCTGCGGCGCCAACGACGCCAGCGCCGGCCGCTCGATCTCGCTCGTGTCCTCGTGCCGCTCGGGCGCCGCCGCCGCCGGAGGCGGCGCGTCGGCCCCCGCGGGCGCCGCCGCCGCGCCGCGCGGCAGCGGCACCAGCCGCAGCCGGAAGCGCTCGGCGATGCGCACCTCGTCGCTCGGCGTGACGATCGACAGCTCGCTGACGGGGCGCTCGTTGAGGAAGGTGCCGTTCGCCGTCTGGTGGGCGGAGATCGCGAAGGTGGGGCCGTTGCGCAGGAGCTCGGCGTGGCGGCGCGACACGGTCTTGTCGTTGATGTGCAGGTCGCACTTCGGGTCGCGGCCGATCGTGACCACCGGCTGGTCGAAGGTGCGCTCGGTCACCTCCTCGCCGTCGCGCACGACCAGCTTGAACGGCGTCCCGCCGAGGAGGTCGCTCGAGCTCCCGCCGCCCACCGCCGAGTCCGCGGCGGTCGCCGGCGCGGACTCCGGCTCGGGCCGGAGCAGCCCGGGGCCGGGCGCGCGCGCCGGGCGCGGCGGCGCGGCGGGGGCGGCCGCGGCGGCGGCGGCCGCGCCGGCGGGCCCGAGGGGCGGCTCACCGTCGAGGACCCGGCGGATGTCGAGCGCCGCCGCGCGCGCCGTGTAGCGCAGCTCGCGGTTGCGGGCGCACAGGCCGGCGACCACGGCGGCGGCGGCCTCCGAGACGTCGGGCGCGAACGTGCGGGGGTCGGGGACGTCCTCGTTGACGTGGCGCGTGACGACCGAGAGGAAGTCGTCGCCGTCGAAGGGGAGGGCGCCGGTGACGCAGCGGAAGAGCGTGATCCCCAGCGCGTAGAGGTCGGCCCGCGCGTCGAGCTGCTCGAGCGCCATGGCCTGCTCGGGGGCCACGTAGTGGGGCGTGCTCAGGAACGCGCCGACGGTGATCGAGCCGGTCTCGTCCAGGCGCTTGGCGAGGCCGAGGTCGATCAGCTTGGGCGTCCCGTCGTCGCCGATCAGGATGTTCGAGGGCTGCAGGTCGCGGTGGACGAGGTTGTGCTGCTCGAGGCAGGTGATCGCCTCGGCCATGCCGAGGCACACCGACAGGGCCTCCGCCTCGGGGAGCCGGCCGTGCTCGCGCAGCAGGTCCTCGACCGACGGGCCGTCGATCAGCTCGAAGGCGATGTAGTGCTTCCCGGTCGCGGCGCAGCTGCCGACGTCGATGAGCGCCGCCACGTTGGGGTGCCGCAAGGCGGCCGCCGCCTTGGCCTCGCGCAGGAAGCGCTCCACCTGCCCCGGGTCGCGGGCGAGGCGGTCGTCGAGCAGCTTGAGGGCGACGACCCGGTTCAGGTTGACCTGACGCGCCCGGGTCACCCGGCCCATGGCGCCCTGGCCGATCGCGCCCAGGAGCTCGAACGGACCCACGACCTCGCCCGTGGGCGCATACCGCTCCGGTCCGTCCGCTCGGCCCTGCATCGGCCCCCCCCGCGCCTCCCCAGGCGCTCCTTCCCTTTATAGCCACACCGGCGGCGCCGCTCGAACGTCGGCGGGGTGTGCGCCCTCCGACCTTGACCGTCCCCGCCCACCGGCCAAGAATGACGCGGCGCGTGGCGGGTGGGGGGCGTCGAGGTCACACCCGCAGCAGCGTCGAGCAGCGATGGAGGAGCCGTGACGGAGCGACCGAGCGCGAGCAGCATGCTGACCGAGGAGGAGCAGGCCTTCCGCGCCGCCGTCCGGGAGTTCGCGGAGGGCACGGTCCGCCCCCGCGTCGCCGCCATGGACACGGCGGCGAAGATGGACCAGGAGGTCATCGACGCCTGCTTCGCCATGGGGCTCATGGGGGTCGAGGTCCCCGAGGCCTACGGCGGCCAGGGCGGGACCTTCTTCCAGGCCGTGCTGGCGGTCGAGGAGCTGGCGCGCGTCGACCCGTCGGTCGCCGTCATGGTCGACGTGCAGACGACGCTGTTCGAGAACATGGTCCTGCGCTGGGGCAGCGAGGAGCTCAAGCAGGCGATCCTGCCCCGCGTGTGCAAGGACACGGTGGCGGCCTACTGCCTGAGCGAGGCGGGCTCCGGCAGCGACGCCTTCGGCCTCGCGTGCGAGGCGCGCGAGGACGGCGACGCCTACGTGCTGTCGGGCCACAAGCTGTGGATCACCAACGCGGGCGAGGCGGGGGTGTTCGCCGTGTTCGCCACGGTCGACAAGGCGCTCAAGCACCGGGGGATCACCTGCTTCATGGTCGACCGCGACCAGCCCGGCTTCTCCGTGAGCAAGAAGGAGGACAAGCTGGGGATCCGCGCCTCGTCGACCTGCGAGATCCTGCTCGACGGCGTGCGCGTGCCCAAGTCGCGGGTCCTGGGCGAGGTCGGCCAGGGCTACAAGGTCGCGATCGAGACCCTGAACGAGGGCCGGATCGGGATCGGCGCGCAGATGGTCGGCCTGGCCATGGGCGCCTTCGAGCACGCGATGCGCTACACGCAGGAGCGCCAGCAGTTCGGCAAGCCGATCGCCGACAACCAGGCCGTGCAGTTCCAGCTGGCCGAGATGGCCACGCAGATCCACGCCGCGCGCCTCCTCGTCTACGACGCCGCGCGCCGCCGTGACCGCGGCGAGTCGTTCGTGACCGAGGCCTGCTACGCCAAGCTGTTCGCCTCGCGCGCCGCCGAGCGCGTCGCGTCCGAGGCCGTGAACCTCTACGGCGGCTACGGCTTCACCCACGAGTTCCCCGTGGAGAAGTACTACCGCGACGCCAAGATCGGGCAGATCTACGAGGGCACGACGAACATGCAGCTGCAGACGATCGCCAAGCGGGTCATGGGCGGCGACTTGCCTTAGTCGCGCCCCGGGCCGCTGGCGGGGGCCGGGGCGCGGAGTCCGCCGGCCGCGATTCGCGGCATGGAGACCATGCGCGCTCGCTCGTGACGGGGGCGGCGTTCGCCGCCGATCAGACGTGCTCGCGGCCTCGTCGGCAGGGCGGGTCACAGCGGCCGTCGCTTGTTTGATGGCCACGTCCGGGCACACGGCCCGATGCTCCGATCCGCAGTGACGCACCTGTCGCCCTCGCTCCGGCCGCTTCGCGGCCTCCGCTCGGGGATGCGCGCCACCGCTCGATCTGCTCGCTTCGCTCGCAGATCAAGCGGTGAGCGCGGTCACACACCCGCCCGCTCCAGCGCCTCCTCCAGCCGGCGCAGCGCGCGCCGGTCGCGGCTGCGCGGGGGCACGACGGCGCGCAGGGCCTGGGCCACGCGGGCGAGCAGCGCCGCCGCCGTGGGAGCGTCGACCGCGGCGAGGCGGTCGACGAGGGCCACGCCGGCGTCGACGAAGCCGCCGTGGGCCAGCGCGCCCGGCAGGGCGCCCAGGAACGCCTCCGCGGCCTGGTCGAGCTCTCCGGCCTCGAGCAGGGCCTCGACGATGAGCGCCTGAGCGCCGCCGCGGGAGCGTCGGCCCGGCAGGAGCTCCGCCGCCTCGTCCGCGAGCTCGCGCGCGCGCACGGCGCCGCCTGGCTCGGCGGCCAGCGCCCCGGCGTGAGCCAGGAGGAAGCGCCCCAGCTCCTCGCGCGCGGCGGCGCCGCCCTCGGGGACGAGCGCCTCGAGCGCCGCGCGTCCGTCCTCCCACAGCGCCCGCGCATCGTCCTCGGCGCCGAGCGCCGCGGCGGCCCGGGCGCCGCGGACGTGGCCGTGTCGCTGCCACTCCGGGTCGTCGGTCCCGGCGGCGCGCAGCGCGGCGGCCACCCGGCGCGTCTCCGCGAGGAGCCGCGCGCGCGCGTCTCCTTCCGCCCGCCCCTGCAGGAGCCAGAGCAGGTCGGCGCGCTCGTGGAGGGCGCGGCAGCGGTGCACGTGGCCCAGCCGACCGCCCTCCGCCGTCGCCTCGCGCGCCAGGCCCACCAGCCGCTCGAGCTCGTCCCTGGGCGCCCGGGACAGCTCGCCGTGGGCGTCCTTGAGGCCCTCCCGGCCGCGGATGAGGCCCACGAAGGCCGCGGCGGCGGCGTCGCGCCCTCCGCGGTCCTTCAGCCGCTCGGAGGTGATCGCGCGCGCGAGGAGCTGGTCGTGCAGCGGGAGACCCAGCCGGAGCAGCCCGAACGCGACCTCCTCGCGCACCAGCGAGCTCGGGCCGTCGCCGGGGCCGACGAGCTCCATGAGGCCGCCCGTGAGGAGCTCCTGCGGGGTCCAGCCGGCGGCCCCCAGGAGCGCGGCGACCGCCGGCTGGCGCAGCGCCTCGACCTCGCGACGGGTGAGGCGCGGGGGGGTGTCGGCGAGGGCAGACAGCCAGGCGCCCGCCCGATCGATCGCCGCCGCGATCTCCTCGGCCTCCGGACGCTGGAGTCCGCGGGCGAGCTCCTGCGCCACCCCCGCCACCGCGCGGGGCAACGCCGCGCGCTTGCGCGTCATGAGCGTCGTGGCGCCGTCGGCGGCGACGAGCGTGTGCAGCGCCGCCAGCGTCCGGAGCCGCGCCTCGGTGTCGGAGGGCTCGCGCTCGAGCACCTCGAGCAACGTCCGCTCGTGGGCGTCGGCCAGCGCGGCGGCGACCGGGGCTGCCCGCGCGGGGCGGTCGGACGGCGCGAGGGCGCCCAGCCACGCCTCGAGCTCGTCCCCGAGCGCCCGCCAGGCCTCGACCGGCGACGTCGCCACGACCTGGACGACGCGCCCCGCCCAGAGCCTCGCCCGCAGGGCGCCCGCGCCGGGCAGGGCCACCCCGCCGCTCAGGGCCTCGTCGAGGAGCCCCAGCGCCTGCTCCGGCTGCGCCTCGGCCAGCTCGAGCGCGCGGAGGAGCAGCCCATGGGCCCCCGTCAGGGCCGCTGGCTCCGCCTCCGCGTCGAGCCAGCGCGCGTGCGCCGCGAGCCGCTCCACGAGCGCCGCCGCCTCGCTCCGGTCGGCGGGCGACGGCAGGTGAGGTGCCGCGGCCGCGAGGCGGGCTCGCCCGGCGCGCGCCGCCCGGGCGAGGTCCCCCCGCCGCGGCTGGGGGGGGAGGGACGACCGGCCCGTCTCCGGGTCGACGCCGAAGGCCAGCGGCTCGAGCAGCTCGCGGTCGAGCGCCCGGGCGGCCCCGAGCGCCGCCGACGCCTCGGTCCGCGCGCGGGCGTCGATCCAGGCTCGCCGGACCTGCGAACCGCCGAGCAGCGCGAGCGCCACGACGACGAGCGCCGCGGCCGCGAGCGCCAGCGCGCGCGGGTCGCGGCGGGCCAGCCGGCGCCGCCAGCGGGCCAGCGCTCCGAGCGGCCGCGCGCGCACCGGTTCGCCGGCGCGGGCCCGGGCGAGGTCGTCGGCCAGCGCCCCGGCGCTCGGGTAGCGGTCCTCGGGCGCCTTGGCCATGGCCACGCGGCAGACCGCCTCCAGGTCGCGGTCGACGCCCGTCCGCACCCGCGACGGTAAGACCGGCTCGTCCATGAGCACGCCCTTGAGCACCTCCATCGCCGAGCCGCGGAAGGGCGCCTGCCCGCTCAGCCCGTGGTAGAGGATCGCCCCCAGCCCGTAGACGTCCGCGCGCGCGTCGACCGCGAGCCCGTCGGCCTGCTCGGGCGCCATGTACGCCGGCGTGCCGAGCATCTGCCCGGTGCGGGTGAGCCGCTCGAGGTCCGCGGCGCGCGCCAGCCCGAAGTCGGCGACGAGCGGGTGGTCGTCGTGGGCGCGCACGAGCACGTTCGCCGGCTTCAGGTCGCGGTGCAGCACCCCCGCGCCGTGGCAGGCCTCGAGCGTGCGCGCGATCGTCTCCATGAGGCGCGCCAGGCGGTCGCGCTGCAGCGGGCCGGCAGCGAAGACGCGTCCCAGGTCGTCACCCTCCACCAGGTCCATCACGCAGTAGGGCCGCCCGCCGTCGACGCCGGCGGTGCGGATGCGGACCACCCCCTCCGCGCTCACGCGCGCGGCGAGCTCCACCTCGCGCTCGAAGCGCGCCAGGGCGGCATGGTCGGCGACGTCGGGGAGGAGCACCTTGATCGCCACGGCCGCGCCGCCCAGGGCCAGGTCGCGGCCGCGCAGCACCACCCCCATGCCGCCCTGCCCGAGCTTCGCGTCGATGGCGAAGCGGCCGGCGAGCACGTCCCCCGGCTCGAGCGAGGCCAGGCGCCCGCGGGCGCCCGCGGGCGTCGCGGCGGGCGTGCCCGGCCCCGGCGCGGCGCGCGTCGTCAGCGCGTCCTCGTGCGCCTGCGGGAGGGGCGCGCCGCGCGGCTCCCCGGCGGGCGTCGACGTCGGGACGGGCGCGCCCGGCGGAGCGGTGATGCGCGTCGTCAGCGCGTCCTCGTGCGGCTGCGGGAGGAGCGCGCCGCGCGGCGCCCCGGCGGGCGTCGACGTCGGGACGGGCACGCTCGGCGGAGGGGTGAGGCGCGTCGTCAGCGCGTCCTCGTGCGGCTGCGAGGGGGCCGCGCCGCGCGCCTCGGCGAGCAACGCGGCCAGGACCGCCGGCGGCACGAGCCCCCGGGCCACGAGCTCCTGCGCGAGCCCCCGCCCCGGCGCTCGGGCGCGCAGGAGCCACGTCAGGTGATCGGGCGCGACGATCCCGCGGGCCACGAGGAGCCGGCACAGGTCCCGTTCGTCCATGGTTCGGCTCGCTCCTCACGTCCGGGGACGCCTGGCGCGGGCATTCTAGGGCTGCGGCGTGGGCCGGGTCACGCGGAGAGGCGTACCCGAGCGCAGCGGCGGCGGGGCCGCGCTCACCGAGACGTCGCAATGCTCCGCGAGGGTCACCCGGGAGGGACGCCCGGGCGCCCGCGCCGGGGCGGTCCGGCGCTGGCGAGCGCGAACAGCGCCAGGACGACCAGCAGCGCGACGAGCAGGAACGGCGTCCACGTCGCGCCGGCCGGCGGGAAGCCGAGCGGCCGCAGCCAGCGGCCCAGGGCGAAGACGAGCAGGAACATGCCCAGGAGCGTGAGCGCGGCCGTGTCCCAGGCGACGGTCACCGGGGCCTCGCCGGGACGGCGCCAGGCGGCGAGCGCCAGGAGCAGCGTGCCCAGCAGCAGGGTCACGATCAGCGCCACGAGGACGTCGAAGAGCATCATGATCTACCGCCCCTCCTCCGGCGCCCGCCCGGGGGGCGCCGTCACGTGCAGCGCCCGGCCGAGCCGCCGCTCCTCGCGCCGGCGGCGCGCCTCCTCGGCGAGCGCGAGGTGCAGCGCCTCGGCGAGATGCAGCGCCGGACGGCCGGTCCCCTGGACGATCTGCGTCCGGCAGCTGAAGCCGTCGGCGAGGATCAGCGCGTCGGCGGGGGTCGCCCGGACGGCCGGGAGGAGCGCCCGCTCGGCGCAGGCGATCGAGACGTCGACCTTGTCCGCCTCGAACCCGAACGCGCCCGCCATGCCGCAGCAGCCGGCGTCGAGCACGTCGAGCCCGCCGCCCAGCCGCGCGAGCAGCCGCCGGTCGGCGTCGAAGCCCATGATCGACGCGTGGTGGCAGTGGGGCTGGACGAGGCCCGCGCGCCCGGGCAGGGGCGGCGGGGTCCAGCCGCGGCGCTCGAGCAGCTCGGCCAGGGTGAAGGTCTGCTCGGCGAGGCGGCGCGAGTGCTCGTCGTGCGAGAGCAGGTCCGGCAGCTCGTCGCGGAAGGTGGCCACGCACGAGGGCTCGAGGCCGACGACCGGCACCCCCTGCGCGATCTCGCGCGAGAGGGCGTCGAGGATGTCCCGGAGCTGGCGCCGCGCCTGGTCGAGGAAGCCGAACTCGTAGAGCGGCCGGCCGCAGCACAGCTCCTGGCGCGGGATCACCACCGAGAAGCCCGCCGCCTCGAGCACCTCGACCGCCGAGCGGCCGATGTCCGGGTGGAAGTAGTTCGTGAACGTGTCCGGCCAGAGGATCACCCGCGGCCCGGTCGGCGGCGGCCCGCGGCGGGCGAGGAACCAGTCGCGGAAGGTCCTCGGGGCGAAGCGCGGCAGCTCGCGCTCCTGCGCGATCCCGGCCGCCGCCTTGAGCGCCCGCGAGAGGCCCGGCGCGCTGGCCATGGCGTTCGCCAGCCCCGGGGCCTGCGCGGCCAGGCGGCACCAGCGCCACACCTGCCCCATGCTGTAGGCCGCGCGCGGCCGCGGCCGGCGCTGGTAGTGGTGCGCCATGAACTCGGCCTTGTAGGTGGCCATGTCCACGCCGACCGGGCACTCCTTCTTGCACGCCTTGCAGGAGAGGCACAGGTCCAGGGCCTCCCGGACGGCCTCGCTCTCCCACCCGCCGCGCACCGGGTCGCCCTCGAGCATCTCCAGGAGCAGCCGGGCCCGACCCCGCGTGGCGTGCTTCTCCTCGCGCGTGACCATGTAGGAGGGGCACATGACCCCGCTGTCGGTCTTCCTGCACTTGCCCACGCCGACGCAGCGCATCGCCGCGCGCGAGAAGCGCCCGCCGTCCTCGGGGTAGGTGAAGTGCGTGTCGGGCTCCCACGGGCGGTGGTCGGGGCCGAGGGCCAGGTTCGCGAGCACGCCGTAGGGGCGCACGACCTTGCCCGGGTTCATGCGGTCGTCGGGGTCCCAGGTGGCCTTGAACTGCTGGAAGGCGCGGCACAGCTCCTCGCCGAACATGCGCGGCAGGAGCTCCGCCCGCGACTGCCCGTCGCCGTGCTCGCCCGAGAGCGAGCCGCCGTGGCCGATGCACAGGTCGGCGGCCTCGTCGAGGAAGGTCCGGAACCTGCGCACGCCCGCGGGCGTGCGCAGGCCGAAGTCGATCCGGGTGTGCAGGCAGCCCTGCCCGAAGTGGCCGTAGAAGGCCCCGTCGAGGCCGTGGCGGTCGAGGAGCGCCCGCAGGTCGCGCATGTAGTCGCCCATGCGCTCGGGCGGGACGGCCGAGTCCTCCCAGCCCTCCCAGAAGTCCTGGTCGCCGATCCGCGCCGTCGCGCCGAGCCCGGACTCGCGCACCTCCCACACGAGCTCCTGGTCGTGCGGGTCGTCGAGGACGACGGACCCCTTCACGTGGCGGCCGCGCAGCCGCGCCTCGAGGGCGCGCGCCCGCAGGCGCGCCGCCCGCGGGGTGTCGTCGCCGACCTCGACGAGCAGCCAGCCGTCGCCGGGCGGGAGCTTGGCGATGCCGTCGGGGTTGAGGCGCTTCGCCTGGTTGGCGCGCACGAGCCGCCGGTCCAGCCCCTCGAGGGCCCACGGGGTGTGCTCGAGCACGACGGGGACGTCGTCGGCCGCCTGGTAGACGTCCTCGTAGCCGACGACCAGGAGCGCGCGCGCCCGGGGGCTCGGGGCGAGGCGCACGGTGGCCTCGAGGACGAACGCGCAGGTGCCCTCGGTGCCCACGAGGGCGCGCGCGACGTGGAAGCCCCTCTCCGGGAGCAGCTCGTCGAGGTTGTACCCCGACACGCGCCGCGGGATCCGCGGGTAGCGGGCCCGCACCGCGTCGCCGTGGGCGTCGCGGATCGCGCGCAGGCGCCGGTAGAGCTGCCCCTCGCGGCCGCCGCGCTGGATGAAGCGCTCGACCTCGTCCTCGGGCGTGGCGCCGACGCGCAGGACGAGGCCGTCGTAGGTGACGACCTCGAGCGCCTCGACGTTGTCGGCCGTGCGCCCGGTCTGCAGGGCGTGGATCCCGCAGGCGTTGTTGCCGATCATCCCGCCGAGCGTGCAGTGCGCATGCGTGGCCGGGTCGGGGCCGAAGGTCAGGTGATGACGCTCCGCCGCGTCGCGCAGGTCGTCGAGGACCAGCCCGGGCTGCACCCGGGCCAGGCGCCGGTCGGGGTCGAGCTCGAGCAGCCCCGTCATGTGGCGCGAGCAGTCGAGGACGACGGCCACGTTCACCGTCTGCCCGGCCAGGCTCGTGCCGTCGCCGCGCGGGAGGACCGGGGCGCCGAGCTCGCGGCACACGGCCAGCGCCGCGAGGACGTCGTCGCGGTCGGCCGGGCGCACGAAGCCGATCGGCACCTGCCTGTAGTTCGAGCCGTCGTGCGCGTACATGGCCCGCTCGGGGCCGAAGCCCACGTCGCCCCGGCAGGCGCGGCGCAGGGCCCGCGCGAGCCCCTCGACGTCGCCCTCCCAGGGCCCCGGCGCCTCGCGCGTCCAGCGCCAGCTCTCCCCGTCCGCCCGGCGCCTGCGGTCGATCATGGTCGCGTCCCTCCGGCGCCGACGCGCCGCGCCCCCCGCCTGGCGTGCGCCGCGCAGAGGCGCGCCGCGTCGGCGCGCCTGAGCTCGATCCCCAGCCCCGGCCGCGACGGGTCGGGCCGCACCCGCCCGCCGCGCGCGCGGACGGCGCCGTCGAACAGGAGGCCCTCGACCCGCACGTGGTCGGAGAAGTACTCCAGGTGCCGGACCTGCGCGCTCGCGGCCGCGAGGTGGGCGTGCAGCGTGGGCGCGGTGTGCGTCGAGCAGGGCACCCCGAACGCGCGCGCCACCGCGACCGCCTGCAGGAAGCCGGTCGGACCGCCGCAGCGCGTGGCGTCGGGCTGCAGCACGTCGACCGCGCCCGCCGCGAGCATGCGGCGGAAGTAGGCCGGGTCCCAGCCGTACTCGCCCGCCGCCACCTCGAGCCCCGGGGGCGCCCGGTCGCGCAGGAGGCGCAGGCCGTCGAGGTCGTCCGACGGGACCGGCTCCTCGAGCCAGTCGACGCCCAGCCCGCGCAGGTCGCCCGCGAGCGCCAGGGCGCGCTTGCGCTCGAGCGCGCCGTTGGCGTCGACCATGAGCCCGACGCCCGGCCCGACCACCTCGCGCGCCGCGGCCACGCGCGGCAGGTCGCGGGCGGGCTCGCGGCCGATCTTGAGCTTCACCCGCCCGATCCCCTCCTGGACCCAGCCGACGAGCTGCCGGCGCAGGGCGCCCGGGTCCATGGAGCAGAAGCCCCCGCTCCCGTAGACCGGCACCTCGTCGCGGACCCGGCCGAGCAGGTCCGCGAGCGGCCGCCCGAGCAGCCGGCCGGCCAGGTCCCACAGCGCCGCGTCGCAGGCCGAGACCGCCATGAGCGCCAGGCCGGGCCGGCCGAGGTTGCGGCAGGCGGCCAGCATGGCCTCGTACGCCGCGCCCCGCGCCAGGGGCGCGCGCCCGAGGAGCGCGGGGGCCAGGTGGTCGGCGATCAGCGGCAGGGCGGCGAGGTGCGTGTACGTGTAGCCCAGCCCCCGCGCGTCGCCGGCGGCGACCTCGACCACGACCGCCGTGGTGCTCGTCCACTCGTAGGTGCCGTCGGACTGCGGACCCGCCTCGTTGGGCACGACGAAGGCCCACGCCTCGACGACGTCGATCCTGGGGTCCCCGAGGCGGGAGACCATGCGAGCTCCCTCTCCTTCGACTCACTCACCACGGAGGACACGGAGGACACGGAGGAAGAACGGCGGAGGGCGTCCCGCGCTCGTCCTCCCTCCGTGTCCTCCGTTCCTCCGTGGTTGGTCCTGGCGCGACGTCAGCGCCCGAAGCGCCCCGCCAGCACCTGCCGCGTCATCTGCTGCACGATGTCCACCGTCAGGTCGCCCTTGAGCATCGAGCTGAGCATGGCGGACGCGTGCTCGAAGCTGATGTGCGGCGGCAGCGGCGGCACCTCCGGATCGACGTAGGCGTCGAGCACGATCGGGCCCTTCGCCCGCAGGGCCTCGTCCCAGGCGCCCCCGACCGCCTGCGGGTCGCGCAGGCGGATCCCGCGCAGCCCGCACAGGGCCGCGTAGCCCGCGTAGTCGAAGTCCGGCAGCACCTGCGAGGCGTCGAACTTCGGGTCGCCCGACATGGCGCGCTGCTCCCACGTGACCTGGTTGAGGTCGTTGTTGTGGAGCACGAGCACGATGAACGTGGGGTCCTTCCAGCGGCGCCAGTACTTCGACACCGTGAGGAGCTCGTTCATGCCGTTCATCTGCATGGCGCCGTCGCCCACGGCCGCGATCACCGGTCGGTCGGGGTGGGCGAACTTCGCCGCGATCGCGTAGGGCACGCCCGAGCCCATGGTCGCGAGCGTCCCGGAGAGCGAGCAGCGCATGCCGCGGCGCAGCTTCAGGTCCCGCGCGTACCAGTTCGCCGCCGAGCCCGAGTCGCAGGTGACGATGCAGCGGTCCGGCAGGCGCCGCGACAGCTCCCAGAACACGTGCTGCGGGTTGATCGGCGTGGCCGGCTGCAGGGCCCGCGCCTCGGTCACCTTCCACCAGTCCGAGACGCCGGCCTCGATCCGACGGCGCCACGACCGGTCGCGCTTGCGCCCGAGGAGGGGGATCAGCGCCTGGAGGGTCTCCCTGGCGTCGCCGACGAGGTTGACCTCCATGGGGAAGCGGATCCCGATCATCTTCCCGGAGAGGTCGATCTGCACGCCGCGCGCCTGCTCCCAGCGGGGCAGGAACTGCGAGTAGGGGAAGCTCGAGCCGACCATGAGGAGCGTGTCGCAGCTCGTCATCAGCTCGTAGGAGGGCCGCGTGCCCAGGAGCCCGATCGCGCCCGTCACGAAGGGGAGGTCGTCGGGGATGACGTCCTTGCCCAGCAGCGCCTTGGCCACGCCGGCGCCGAGGCGGTCGGCGACCTCGATCACCTCCTCTGCCGCCCCCCGGGCGCCCTGGCCGACGAGCATGGCCACGCGCTGGCCGTCGTTGAGGACGTCGGCCGCCCGCCGCAGGTCGACGTCGCGCGGGAGCACGCGCGGGGGCGAGTAGCCGACGGTGCCGGGGACGTACTTGAACTCGTGCGGCGTCTCGCGCACCGCCTTCATCTCCTGCACGTCGTGCGGGACGATCAGGCAGGTCACGGTCCGCTGGGCGGCGGCGATCCTGAGCGCGCGGTCGATCAGCGCCGGGAGCTGCGCCGGCACGTTGACCGTCTGGACGAACTCGCTGGCCACGTCCTTGAAGAGCGTGTTGAGGTCGACCTCCTGCTGCTGGTGCCCGCCCATGGCCGAGCGCGGCTGCTGGCCGACGATCGCGACCACGGGCTGGTGGTCCATCTTCGCGTCGTAGAGGCCGTTCAGCAGGTGGATCGCGCCGGGGCCGGAGGTGGCCAGGCACACGCCGACCTCGTCGGTGAACTTCGCGTGGCCGCAGGCCATGAAGGCGGCCAGCTCCTCGTGGCGCACCTGGATGAACTCCATGTGGCGCTGCTTGCGCTGGAGCGCCCCCATGATCCCGTTGATCCCGTCGCCCGGGTACCCGTAGATCCGCCGCACGCCCCACTCGAGGAGCCGGTCGATCAGGAAGTCGCTCACCGTGTCGGCCATGACGCGCTCCTCCACGCGCCGGCGGGCTGCCGGCGCGCGAGGGTCATCTTCAAGCCGCGTGCCGGCCGCGCAGGGGGGCTCGCCGGCGGGGTCGAGGCGCCGGGCGAGGCGCCGGCGTCCCGCCCGGCGCAGCCATGTCCCCGCGCGGCGTCGCGGGGCTGCCCGGCGCGCCGGGGCCCGCCGTTGCTCACGGGCCGGGGACGGAGGTCGCCATGGGCTTCTTCGACCGGTGGCCGCTCCTGCGGCAGCTCCGCCTGCGCAGGGACGGCAACGGGCTCGAGGCCGCGAGCGCGCGCACGCGCGCGCTGGCCCCCCGCACGAAGGGCGCCCAGGTGACGCGGTCGATCTGCCCCTACTGCGCCGTCGGCTGCGGCCAGCTCGTCCACCACCGCGACGGCCGGCTCCTGGCGATCGAGGGCGACCCCGGGAGCCCGATCAACGCGGGGACGCTCTGCCCCAAGGGGGCGGCGTCGCACCAGCTCCTCACGCACGAGCGGCGCCTGACCCGCGTCCGCTACCGGCCGCCGGGCGGCGACCGCTGGCAGGACCTCGACCTCGACCGCGCGCTCGACATGATCGCCGACCGGGTGTGGGAGACGCGCGCGCGCACGTTCGTGCGGCGCGACGACGAGGGCCGGCGCCTGAACCACACGACGGCGATCGCCCACCTGGGCGGGGCGACCCTCGACAACGAGGAGAACTACCTGATCCGCAAGCTGTTCACGGGCGGCCTCGGCATGGTCGCCGTGTCGAACCAGGCGCGGATATGACACAGCTCCACGGTGCCCGGGCTGGGCGCCTCCTTCGGCCGCGGCGGGGCCACGACCGCGCAGCAGGACCTGCGTGACGCCGACTGCATCGTGATCGTCGGGTCCTCCATGGCGGAGGCGCACCCGGTCGCCTTCCGCTTCGTCGTCGCCGCGCGCGAGCGGGGCGCGAAGGTGATCCACATCGACCCGAGGTTCAGCCGCACGAGCGCGCTGAGCGACCTGTGGGTGCCGGTCCGCGCCGGCTCGGACATCGCCCTCTTCGGCGGCCTGATCCGCCACGTCCTCGAGACGGGGCGGTTCTTCCGCGAGTACGTCGTCCACTACACGAACGCGTCCTGCATCCTGAAGGAGGACTACCAGGGGCCCGACGCGCTCGACGGCTTCTTCTCCGGCTGGCAGCCCGACGAGGGCCGCTACGACCCGTCGAGCTGGCGCTACGAGGGCGACGACCTGGGCCGCCCGCGCCGCGACCTGTCGCTCGAGCATCCGCGCTGCGTGCTCCAGGTGCTCCGGCGCCACTACGCGCGCTACACGCCCGAGGAGGTGGCGGAGGTCACGGGCGTCTCGCCCGAGCTCTTCGGGCAGGTCGCGGACGCGCTGACCGACGGCTCCGGCCCCGAGCGCACGACGGCGCTGTGCTACTCGGTCGGCTGGACGCAGCACACCAAGGGCGTCCAGCTCATCCGCTCGGCGTCGGTGCTCCAGCTGCTCCTGGGGAACATCGGCCGCCCAGGCGGCGGGATCCTGGCCCTGCGCGGGCACGCGTCGATCCAGGGGTCGACCGACGTGCCGACCATGTACGACATCCTCCCCGGCTACATGCCCATGCCCCGGGCGCGGACCGAGGGCGACTCCCTCGAGGAGCACGTCGGGCGGCACCGCAAGCGCACCGGACACTGGGCGAACCTCGGCGCCTACATGACGAGCCTCCTGCGCGCCTGGTACCGCGCCGGGCCGGAGGTCGGGTGGGGCTTCGACCTCCTCCCGCGCGTGACGCGCGACCACTCGCACTTCTCCTACTTCGTCGAGATGGCCGAAGGCGCCGTCGAGGGGCTGTTCGTCCTCGGCCAGAACCCCGCCGTCGGCGGCCAGAACGCGCGGCTCGAGCGCCGGGCGCTGGGCCGGCTGCGGTGGCTGGTCGTGCGCGACCTCGTCGAGAGCGAGACGGCCGCCTTCTGGTACGGCTCGCCCGAGGTGGCCCGGGGCGAGCTGCGCCCCGAGGAGATCGGCACCGAGGTCTTCCTCCTCCCGGCGGCCGGCCACGCCGAGAAGTCGGGGACGTTCACCAACACGCAGCGGCTGCTCCAGTGGCGGCGGACCGCCGTCGAGCCGCCGGGCGACTGCCGGAGCGAGGCGTGGTTCATCCACCAGCTCGCCCTGCGGCTGCAGGCGAGGGCGGCGCGGAGCGACGACCCGCGCGACGCGGCCCTGCGGGCGCTCGACTGGTGGTACCCCGAGGACGAGCACGGCGAGCCCGAGGTCGAGGCGGTCCTGGCCGAGATCAACGGCTGGTTCGTGGACCCGGCCGCGCGGCCGGACGGCGTGTCGCACGGGGCCGGGCGCGATGGGCGGCCGCACCACGGCGGGCAGGTGAGCTCCTACCAGGAGCTGCAGGCCGACGGGTCGACCGCGTGCGGCTGCTGGATCTACTCGGGCGTGCTCGGGCCCGACGGCGTGAACCGCGCCGACCGGCGCGAGCCGGCGGGGCGCTACGGCCACGGCTGGGGCTTCGCGTGGCCGAGCGACCGGCGGATCCTCTACAACCGCGCCAGCGCCCGGCCCGACGGGCGGCCGTGGAGCGAGCGCAAGCGCCTCGTCTGGTGGGACGACGACGCGGGCCGCTGGACCGGCGACGACGTGCCGGACTTCCCCGGGGACAAGCGCCCCGACCACGTCCCCGGCCACGACGCCGAGGGGCTGGAGGCGCTCCGCGGCGACGCGCCGTTCATGCTCCACGACGACGGCCTGGGCTGGCTCTTCGCGCCGTCCGGGCTCGACGACGGGCCGCTGCCGACGCACTACGAGCCGGTCGAGTCGCCGGTCAGGAACCGGCTCTACCCGCGCGAGACGAACCCGGGGCTCTACTGGTTCCCGCGCCCCGACAACCAGGTCGCCCCGCCGGAGGACCCGCGCTACCCGCACGTCCTCACGACCTACCGCCTCACGGAGCACCACACGGCGGGCGGCATGAGCCGCTTCCTCGGCCACCTGTCGGAGCTGCAGCCGGAGCTCTTCTGCGAGCTCTCGCCCGAGCTGGCGGGCGAGGTCGGCGTGACGACCGGCGACTGGGTCGTCCTGGCCACGCCGCGCGGCGGCGTCGAGTGCAAGGCGCTCGTCACGCGGCGCATGCGGCCGCTGCACCTCGACGGGCAGGTCGTGCACCAGGTGGCGCTCCCGTTCCACTGGGGCTTCGCCGGGCCGGTGCGCGGCGACGTGGCGAACGACCTCGTCCCGCTGCTGGGCGACCCGAACGTGACGATCCACGAGGCCAAGGCGCTGCGCTGCGCGGTGCTCGCCGGGCGCCTGCGCGAGGGGGTCTCCATGGCGGAGGCCCTCGACGCCCTGCGGCCGGGGCTCGGCGCGCCGCCCGCGCGCCCGCACCCCGACCGCCCGGCGCGCGAGTCCGAGGCGCGCGAGCAGCACCCGGGCGGGCAGTCGGAGGAGGGCCAGGTCGAGTGAGCAGCAACCAGGCGCGGCACGACCACGTCGAGACCGGCACGACCGTGGGCTTCCTCACCGACGTGAGCCTGTGCATCGGCTGCAAGGCCTGCGAGGTCGCCTGCAAGGAGTGGAACCAGGTCCCCGCCGAGCCGGGCTGCTTCCGCGGCTACGACAACACCGCCGCCCTGGGGGCGGCGACGTGGCGCCACGTCCAGTTCCTCGAGCGCGACCAGCGCCTGGGCGCGCAGGTCGCGGGGCCCATGACGGGCGCGGACGGCGAGGCGCCGTTCTCGTGGCTGTTCCACTCGGACGTGTGCCGGCACTGCGAGGTGGCCGGCTGCCTCGAGTACTGCCCCACCGGCGCGATCGTGCGCGTCGAGACCGGGGCCGTCGTCGTGCAGGACGACGTCTGCAACGGGTGCGGCTACTGCGTGGTCGGCTGCCCGTTCGGCGTGATCGACCGGCGCGAGGACCCGCTGCCGGGCGCCGGCGGCGCCTACAAGTGCACCTTCTGCTACGACCGGCAGAAGGACGGCCTGACGCCGGCGTGCGCCAAGGCGTGCCCCACGGAGTCGATCCAGTTCGGCCCGCTCGACGACCTGCGCGCCCGCGCCGCCGAGCGGGCCGAGGTCCTGCGCGCGCGCGGCCTCGACGACGTGACCGTCTACGACCCGCGGGGCACGTCGGTCGGCGGCGTCCACGCGATCTCGCTCCTCGTCGGGGCGCCGGAGGCCTACGGGCTGCCGGCCCGACCCGAGGTGCCGCTCGTCCTGCAGCGCGCGAGCTGGACCACGGCCGCGCTCGCCGGCGCCGCCGCCGTCGTCCTCACGCTGGGGGCGTTCCGCCTGTGAAGGTCGCGCGCCCCCCCGCCCCGCTGCCGCGCGCCGACCTCGCGCCCCCGCCCGTGGCGACCGGCGCCCTGCCGGCGGCGCCCGGCTACCAGGGCCAGCCGGTGGTCAAGCCGCCGGTCTGGACGTGGCAGGTGCCGACCTACCTGTTCGTCGGCGGCGTCGCCGGCATGTCGGGGCCGCTGGCGCTCGGGGCGCTGCTCGCGCGGCCGGCGCGCCGCGACCTGGCGCGCGTCGCCGCGTGGACGGCGGCCGGCGGCGCGCTCGCGTCCGCCGGGCTGCTCACGTGGGACCTCGGCCGCCCGCGCCGCTTCCTCAACATGCTGCGCGTGTTCAAGCCGCGCTCGCCCATGTCGGTCGGCTCGTGGGTGCTCACGGCCTACGGCGGCGCGGCGACCGGGCTCGTCCCCGCGGTCGAGGCCGCCCCGGCCGCCCGCCGCCTGCAGGTAGCCGCGGCGGCGCTCGCCGCGCCGCTCGGCGCGGTCACCGCCACCTACACGGGCGTCCTGATCGGGGCCACGGCCGTGCCCGTGTGGGCGCGGCACAGCGCGGCCCTCCCGGCGCAGTTCGGCGCCTCGGCCCTCGGCGCCGCGGCCGCCGTGCCGCTCCTCCTCGGCCTCGACGCGCCGCCCCTGCGCCGCCTGCTGGTGGCGTCGGCCGGCGCGGAGGTGGCGACCGCGCTCCACGCGGAGCGGCGCGCCGACCCGGTGATCGACCGGCCCCTGCGCGAGGGCGCGAGCGGCCTCGCCCACCGCGCGGCCAGCCTGCTCTCGGCCGGCGCCGCCGGCGCCGCGCTCCTCGGTCGCCCGCGGGCCGCGGCGGCCGCGTTCCTCGTCGGCTCCCTCGCGCTGCGCTGGGGCTGGATCCTGGCCGGCAGGGCGTCGGCGAGGGACCCGGCGGCGGCCTTGCGGCAGGCGCGCTGACGTCAGGCCGCGCGTCCGTCCAGCGGCGCGAGGAGCAGCATCGGCCCGTCCTCGTCGGTCTCCGCCTCGGCGACGCCGAGGAGCGGCGCGAGGGCGAGGAGGCCGCGGCGGGCGGCGTCGAGCGCCTCGAACGGATGCGCGGCCTCGACCTCGACGCGGAGGCCCTGCCTGCGACCGTCGGCGCGGTAGGGCACGACCAGGGTGAACAGGCGGCGGCGGGGCGGCGTCGGGTCCATGGCCTCCGCCGCAGCCAACGCCGCGCCAGGCGCAAGTCGTGGCGTGACCAGCGAGCAGGGGGCGCGGCGCCCCCGATGGAGGGGTGTCGAGGCCACCTCCGGAGCCGCTCAGCCTTCGAGCAGGGCGCAGGGGCCCTCGACGCTCACCCGCACCGGCGCGCCCTCGGGCAGCGGCGCCGGGACGACCGCCCGGAGGTCGAGGTCGCCGACGCGCACGAGCGCGGCGAGGCGCGTGCCGTCGAGGACGACGGTGCGGCGCACGACGCCCGCGACGCCGTCGACGCCCGAGGCGTCGAGCCGCACCTGCTCGGGGCGGACGAGGGCGGCCTGCGCCGTCGTCCCCGGCGCGGCTTCGAGCAGGCCGAGCGGCGTCTCGAGGCCCCCGGGCGCGAGGCGGCCAGGGACCACGGCGCCCAGGTCGAGGAGGGCGACCGTCTCGGCGCGCCGCGGCCGCTGGACGAGGTCGGCGACGTCGCCCGCCTCGACGGCGCGGCCGGCGTCGAGGACCACGGCGCGGCGGGCGAGGTCGAACACGTCACGGCGCTGGTGGCTGACGAGGAGCAGGGCGACGCCCGCGTCGGCCTGGAGGTCGAGCAGGAGCGCGACCAGGTCCGCGCGCAGGGCCGGGTCGAGGTGGGCGAAGGGCTCGTCGAGGAGCAGGAGCGACGGCGCCGGGGCGAGGGCGCGCGCCAGCGCGAGCCGCTGCTGCTCGCCGCCCGAGAGCTCGTCGGGCCGCGCCTCGAGCCGGTCGCCCAGGCCCACGCGCGCCGCCAGGGCGCGGGCGCGCGCGCGGCGCTCGGCGCGGGACCCCCGCGCGGCGAAGGCGATCGTGGCCTCGACGCCCAGGTGCGGCCAGAGCGCGAGCTGCTGGAAGACGAGCCCCACCCCGCGCGCCTCGGGCGGGAGGAGGAGGCGCGGGCCGTCGGACGCCAGCGCGCCGCCGAGGCGCACCTGCCCGGCGGCGGGGGCGACGAGGCCGGCGAACGCGCGCAGGAGCGTCGTCTTGCCGGCGCCCGAGCGGCCGAGCACGGCGAGGCGCCCCCGCGGCTCGACCGCCAGCGACACGGCGTCGAGCGCCGCGCGCCCGCCGAGCCGGCAGGTGAGGTCGACGGCCTCCGCGACGGGTGGGGTCACGCCGCCCTCCGCAGGCGCCGCGCCGCGGCGCGCGCCACCAGCCCCGCCGCGACCGGCGCCGCCGCGACGGCGAGGAGCAGGGTGAGCAGGCCCGCCAGCGCGGGGCCGGCGCCGTAGTGCGCCTCGTTGACCACGAACACGGCCAGGAGCGAGGCGCCCGGCGGCTCGACCACGGCGCTGGCCCCGTACTCGGTGACCGTGAGCACGTGGACGACGAGCGCCGCCGCCAGCGCCGCGGGCAGGACCTGCGGGACGACGACGCGCACGGGCCAGCGACGCGCGAGCCGCGCCGCGTCGACCTCCTCCGGCGGGACGCGGCGCACGGCGACGACGAGGAAGGCCAGCGCCACGGCCGAGAAGCGCAGGGCGCAGGCGACGACGACGATCGCCGGCCCGTCGGCGAGCGGGTCGAGCGCCGGGGCTGCCCGCGCCGCCGCGTCGAGCGCCGCGCCGACGACCGGCGGCGGCGTCAGGGCGGCCGCGACCACGGCGACCGCGGCCAGGGCGGCGAGCGCGCGCTCGCGCGAGGGCCGGAGGCCCCAGGCGACGGCGGCGCCGACGCCGACCGTCACGGCCGCGGCCCCGACGCCGACGAGGGCGCTGCGCGCGGCGTCCGGCGCGCCCAGGCGGAAGGCCAGCGCCAGCTCGGCCCACGCGTCCGCGCCGGTGCTCCGGGCCACGTCGGCGACCTGGAGGGCGACCGACGCCAGCGGCACGAGGAGCCCCGGCGCGGCCAGGAGCAGGGCGACGAGCGGGCCGACGACGCGCACGCCGCGCCCGGCCGGCAGCGGCGCGCCCCGCGCCGCCCGGCCGGGCAGGCGCCAGGCGAGGAGGAGCGCCCCCAGCGCGACGAGCGCCGCGCCGACGAGCGGCACGCCGGCCCTCGCGGCCAGCCACGGGTCGCGCTCGGCGGCGAACCGCAGGGCGACCTCCTCCACCTGCCCGGGCACCGGGATCCCGCGCAGGACGAGGAGCGGCGTGGCGCGCTCGAGCAGCGCCAGCACCAGCACGAGCGCCGCCCCCGCGCCCGCCGCCGGCGCGGCGACGGCCAGCGCCACCTGCCGCGCGCCGCGCGTCCCGCGGGCCAGGCGCGCCGCCTCGAGGCAGGCGGGGTCCAGGCGCCGGAGCGCCGCGCGCGCGGCCAGGAGCGGGATCGGGTGGAGCGCCGCGCCGAGGAGCAGGCCGCAGGCCCAGGGCGTGTAGAGCGGGCTCTGCGCCAGGAGCGACGGCCCGCCCGGCGGCCGGACCCCCAGCGCCCGGAGCACGCGCCCGCCCGGGCCGACGAGGTCGAGCCAGCCGAGCGCCACGAGGAACGGCGGCACGACCAGCGGCGCCACGGCCAGGAGGAGGAGCGCGCCGCCGCCCGGGAGGCGATGCGCGTGCAGCCAGCCCCCCGCGAGGCCCAGCGCCCAGGCGAAGGCGGCGGCGACGAGGGCGATCTGGAGGGACCGACCCAGCGGCGCGAGGTCCGCCGTCGGCTCGGCGAGGCGCCAGCCGAGGAGCAGGGCGGCGCCGAGGGCCAGGAGCAGCCACCGGGGCCAGGACGATCCGCGCCAGGCCGAGGCCGAGGCCGAGGCCGAGGCCGAGTCCGAGTCCGAGTCCGAAGCCGAGTCCGAGGCCGAGTCCGAGGCTGCTCCCGAGGCCGAGTCCGCTCCCGCTCCCGCCTCCGCTCCCGCTCCCGCTCCCGCTCCCGCTCCCGCCTCCGCTCCCGCTCCCGCCTCCGCTCCCGCTCCCGCCTCCGCTCCCGCTCCCGCCTCCGCTCCCGCTCCCGCCTCCGCTCCCGCTCCCGCTCCCGCGCCCGCCTCCGCTCCCGCCTCCGCCCCCGCTCCCGGCGCCGCCGACCGCTGCGGCTCCCGCGCGTCGTCGTCCGCGACCACGCCCGCCTACGGCCCCTCGGCCGCCGCCAGCAGCGGCGCCACGCGCGCCCACACCTGCTCGGCCACGGCCTCCTCGCCCAGGCCGGCGTCGACCACCGCGAAGCGCGCGTCGCCCCCGGCCAGGTCCAGCAGCGTCCGGCGCACGGCCTCCTGCCGGCCGACCTCCTCGAACGCGTCGCCGGGGCCGCGGCGGGCGACGCGCTCGAGGCCGCGGGCCACCGGCAGGTCGAGCAGCAGCACCAGATCTGGCCGCGGGGCCCACCCGTCGTGCAGGCCGACCACGTCGGCGGGGCTCAGGCCCAGCTCCGGGCGCGCGGCCTGGTAGGCGGCGGTCGAGAAGTAGTAGCGGTCCTGCAGGACCACGGCGCCGCGCGCGAGCGCCGGCAGGACGTTGCCCGCGACGTTCTGCCGCCGGTCGGCCAGGAACAGGTCGAGCTCCTCGCGCGCCGAGAGCGGCGGGCCCTCGCGGGCCCGTCGTCGGATCTCGCCGCCGATCGGCCCGTGCGTCGGCTCGACCAGCCGGACGACCTCGCGGCCCGCCCCCTCGACGCGCGCCGCCAGGCGCGCCAGCTGCGACGACTTGCCGGCGCCGTCCACGCCCTCGAACACGACGAACAGGCCGCGCACGCGGAGGATTCTACGCTACCTCGACTTGATCCTCGCGATGAAGCGCGGGAGGCCGTCGACCTGGTCGTTCAGGAAGTCGTGCGTCTGCTCGAGCATGGTCCGCAGGTCGGCCACCGTCATGGGCCCGCCGCCCGGGCCGCCGGCGGCGTTGATGTCCTCGAACACCGACTGCAGGACCGCCACGGCCGACTCGTCGGTGCCGTTGGGGCCCATGTCGAAGGCGTTGCGCGCCAGGCGCAGGACGAGCATGCCGTCGTCCGCGAGGAGGAGCTTGCGGATCAGCTCGATGATCCCGTTCGCCCGGTCCACCGCCGGGTCGAGCTGCCGCCCGAAGAAGTGCATGACGGTCGCGAGCGCCTGCCGGTCGACCGCCTGCCCGCCGTGCCCCGGGCGCTTCTGCAGCACGTCGCCGAGGAGGGCCACGACGCCGCCGAACGCGTCCTGCGCCGCGGTGGGGCTGGGCGTGAACAGGTTGGCGATCGCCCGGTTGATGGCCGCCTTCTGCGGCGACGCGCCCACGGTCTTGGCCACGTCCAGGACCGTCACCGCGTCACGCCCGGTGAGCAGCTGCTCCATGCTCCGCTGCTGGTCGTAGGCCCAGGTGGCCCGGGCGCCGGCGGCCTGCGGGATCATGTCCCCCAGCGTCTCGACCAGCTGGCCGAGCGAGTGGTTCAGCGCGCCCCACTTCCAGCGCTCGACCCCGCGCGCGTCGACGTAGGTCTGCAGGAGCACGTCCTCGGCGGCCGCCATGAGGGCGTCGAGCCGGGGCTTCGAGCCGCGCGCCTGGCAGCGGGCCTTCAGGTCGTCCATCGGCTTCGACAGCAGGTGGATGAGGGTCCGGTGCGGCCGGTTGCGCCGGTCGTAGATCGGCTGGCTGCTGTCGACGACCTGCGCCAGCGTGTCGGCCAGCACGTCGGCCACGACCTCGTTCGAGCCGGGCACGCGCACCTGCGTCATCGAGTCGATGCACAGGAACAGCTTCTCGACCGCGCCCGACTCCAGGACCGCCACGGCGGTCGGCTCGGTCGGCCGCATGGCCCGCTCGTAGTGCCGGCCCAGGCCGAGCATGATGTTCTTCAGGAGCGTGATCTCGCCCCGGTCGTCGAACACCTTGCAGATCGGCTTCATCGCGTCGAGGGCGCCGGTGTCGTTGAAGTCCTTGAGCGCCCGCACGTCGTCGTCGCGGATCGACGAGCAGAGGATGCTGCGGATGAACGAGATGTCGACGAGGTTGTTGATCGTCCCGATGCTGATGTTGATCCCCAGCACCCGGGCGTTGCCGGCCATGGCCGCGAGGTAGAAGTCGGCCATGTTGCTCGGGCTGCCGGCCAGCACGTTGCACGTGTTGGCCCGCTCCATCATCTCGACGACCCGCTGCATGATGCTCTTGCGGTTGGCGTCCGCGAGCGTGCGGCTCCGGTAGTCGTGGTACTTCATCATCCGCGCGAACGCGGCCGGCAGGTTCTGCAGGCGGCGCTGCTCGGTGTTGAAGGCCTGGAGGAGGGCGCGCACCGCCGAGATCGAGCGGCCGCGCGGGCGCAGGGCGTCCTCGACGAGCGGCAGGAGGTCGTCGAGCAGCGCCTGGCTGGCGCCGGGCTGGGCCTGGACGCCGGACGCGGCCGCGCTGGCCTTCTTCACGGCGACGACCAGGTTGTCGACCATGTCGCTGAAGCGCGCCCGGTCCTGCTTGACCACGGCGCCCAGGCCGCGCAGCAGGTCGCTCATCGAGGTGCGCTTGATCAGCTCGAACTGCGCGTGCGTCAGGTCGAGGAGCGGCGTGTCGGGCGACAGGGTCTCGTAGTCGTCGGTCGGGTCGGCCGTGCCGTTGTCGTGCAGCACCCGGTCGGCGCAGGTGTCGAGCACGGCGACGATGTCCGCCGCGGCGTCCTTCTGCAGGAGCTCGCCCGTGAGCAGGAGGAGCTCCGACACGAGCGTGCGCTTCGCGTCGAAATAGACGTAGTAAGGCGCGCCGCCCGGCGCCAGGGCGCGGCCGTGGCTGTCGCGCGTGCCCGCGCTGCCGAACGCAGGGATCGAGATCGGCGCGCCCTGCGCGTCGACCGGGCGGCCCTGCGCGTCGACGTCGGCGGCGCCGTCGCCGTCCTGGTCGACGAACGGCGCCGGCAGCCGGCCGGTGGCCGGGTCGGCCGCGACCTTCGGGTTGCCGTGCACGTCGAGGCGCACCGCCCAGGCCGGCGCGCCCAGGTCGGGGAAGGCGGCCAGCGGCTGGTCGGAGAGGAGCGCCTCCGAGAGCTTCTCGAGGGTCTGCGCCAGGCCGTTGCCCGTGCCCGGCGCCGGCTGGAAGCCGAGGAGCTGCCGCGAGAGGAGCCCCTGGATCTCGCGCAGGAGGTTCTTCTCGCCGTTGGGCAGGCCCCGCTCGTCGACGCCGTCGTTGTCGCGCACGAGCTCGAAGATCGACCGGGCGACCGTCTCGAGCTCGGGGTAGGCGAGGAGCCGGCTGATCAGCTGGTTGCGGCTCCGGTCGCCGTGGCTCGACCCGCCGCCGTTGCTCGCGTCGAGCACCTTCACCAGGGCGTCGAGGGTCGTCGGGTCGCCGAGGAGGTCGACGATGATCGCGTCGACGTCACGCGCGGCGCGCTCGACCGTGCCGTCGTCGACGATCGGCAGGAGCGTGCTCAGCGTCGGGAACAGGTTCGAGCTGACGTCGTTGGGGATGATCCGGTTGATGGCGCTGACGAAGTCGCTCTGCCGCCCCTCGAGCGCCTGCGCCTTGGCCGTCTCGCCCTTGGTCTCGTAGGCGTGGTGGAGGACCTCGTAGAGGATCTGGCCCATGTTGACGCCGGCGCTCGCGCCGGCGGCCACCCGGCCGCTCCCCCCCGACCCGCCGCCGGTCTGCTGCCGGCATCCCGCCACCCAGAAGACCTGGGTGAGGCACAGGGCCCAGGCCCCGAGCGCTTGGACGCGACGCTTCTTGAGGAAGGTCATCGAGGGTCTCCAGCCAAGGTTGGGCCTCGCGCAGCAAACGAGAGTCCCTGAGACGGAGCCCTGAGACGAACCGCAAGTCGTTACTACACAATTGCTACGCGCCGCGTCGTGGGCGGCTTCCACCCGCCATCCCGAGCATGGGTCTCGGTTGCGTGTCGGATTCTCCGGGAAATGGGAGAGCCGCTCAAAGCCCTTCCACGCCGAGGATCCAGCGCGCCGCGGCCAGCGTCACGAAACCAATCCCGCACGCGCCGTAGAGGCGCCACACCCATCGCGGCGGGATCCCGTGCACCAGGCGCCGGCCGAGCGCGACGAACGCGAGGAGCTCGAGCGCCCTCCAGACGACCCAGGCGAACACGGCGGGGGTGAGGGGGTTCAGGCGCAGCGCGGCGACCACCTCGCCGTGCGCGAGCTGGACGAACCCGCGCGTGAGGCCGCAGCCGGCGCACGGCCGGTCGGTCACACGCTTCCACACGCACAGGCCGCCGCCCGTCGACTCCTCGAGCGTGGTCCTGAGCGGTGCGTTGGGGCGGCCGAGCGCGTCGCGCGGCGGGGTGAGCGCGGCGAGGGCCAGCACCGCGGCGAACAGGAGCAGCTCGAGGCGGTCGTAGCGCCCCGCGCGCCGGTCCGACGGTACGAGCGCGGGGCGCCAGGGCCTCTGCCCTGGCGCCCCGTCCGCCCCATCGGGGCCGGTCGCGTGGGTCGCGTCGTGCGACACCGTCGTCGACTACAGCTGGACGCCGCCCTCGGCGGCGGCGGCCTGGACCGCCGACTTGTGGTCCTCGTAGGCGAGGAAGGTGCCCGCGAGCGCGATGGGCATGGTCACGAAGGCGCCCACGCAGCACATGAAGCCGACCATCATGACGATGCCCATCACGAGCTGCAGCAGGATGCACGGGACCAGGTTGCCCTTGGCGAAGTGCAGCGACGCCTTCATCGCGTCGAGGAAGTTCGTCCCCGGCCGGTCGGCCAGGATCGGCGACACGAACACGAACAGGCCGCCGATGATCAGGCCCGGGATGACGAAGATCGAGGCGCCGATCTGCACCAGGACCATGACGAGGAAGGGGCCGACGATCTTGTCGACCGCGTTCTCGAAGTTGAACAGGTCGCCGATCTGGATCGGCTTGCCGTCGTGCTTGGCCGCCTTGACCCCGGCCATGTAGTTCACCATCACCAGGAGCCCCACGAAGGGGATCATCGTGCACACGACGGCCACGATGCTGGGCACCAGGTTCGCCTTGAAGACGTCGAGCCCGCCCTTGATGTAGTCCCCGTACCTCATCTGCGCGGCCATGGCCGAGCCTCCCCCTCAAAGCGGCGCCTCGCGCGCCAGTCCAGGCCCGGCGGGCGAAGGGCCCGGCCGGAGCGGCGGGAACTATAGTGCACCGCGGCGCGGGATGGCAAGGCGGAGCGACGCGTCATGGCGGGCGTGCTGGCGATCGTCCACGGGGCCCTGGGGGACACGATCCTCGCCTTGCCGGCGCTCGAGGTCCTCGCGGGCGGCGCGGGCCCGCTGACGGTGTGGGGCCCCGCGCGGGACCGGCTCACGCCGCTCCTCGCCCCGCGCGGGCCAGCGCGCGCCATCCGCACGTTCCCGCCCGAGGCGCTCGCCCTGTGGTCCGAACCGGCGGCGCCGCTGCCCGAGGCCGCCCGGGCGGCGGTGGCGCCCTTCGAGCGCATCGTGGCCCTGTGCGGGCCGGGCCCGCTCGCCGCGAGGGTCGAGGCGCTCGGCGGCGCGGTCGTCGCCGCCCCGCGCGCCGGCGAGGACCTGCCTGGCCACGCCACGGACGTGCTCCTCGCGCGCGTGCGGGCGGCGACGGGGCTCTCGTCGGACGTGGACCCGCGCCCGCGCCTCGCGCCGACCCGCGAGGACCTCGCCCGCGGTCGGGCCCTCGCCGGCGCCGGGCGCTGGGTCGTGTGCCACCCGGGCAGCGGGGGCCGCGCCAAGTGCTGGTCGCCGGACGGGTTCGCCCGCGCGCTCGCCGCCCTGCCCGACGACCTCGCGAAGGTGGTCGTGCTGGGCCCGGCGGAGGTCGAGCGCGGCCTGGACGCGGCCGCCTTCGCCGGCGCCCGCGTGGTCCGGGCGCCCTCGATCGACGACCTGATCGCGCTCCTCGGCGGCGCCGCGGGCCACCTCGGCAACGACGCCGGCCCCTCGCACCTCGCCGCGGCGCTCGGCGCGCCGACCGTCGCCGTCTTCGGCCCGACCGACCCCGCCCGCTGGGCGCCGCGCGGGCGTGGCCCCGTCGCGATCGTCCGCGGCGACCTCGACGCCCTGGACCCCGCCCGCGTCGCCGCGGCGTTGCGCCCCATCCTCCGGGAACCTGTGGAGTCCGGCCCGGCCTTCACGTTAGATTGACCCGCCGAACCGGGCGGCGCGAGCCCCGGTCCGCAGGGGGAACCGACCGTGGGGTGGTGGACCAAGCGGCCGCGCGGCCCGTCGCCGGCGCGCTCCGCGTGCCTCGTGACCGCCGTCGCGGGCGCCATCGCGCTCGGGGCCTCGCCCGCCGCGGCGACCAACGGCCCCAAGCTCACCTCGAGCGGCGCGCGCGCCGCCGGCCGCGGCGGCGTCGACTACGCCTTCGCCGACGACGCCATCGGCCCGGCGAACAACCCGGCGGGCATGGCCTGGGTCTACGGCAACCGCCTCGACCAGTACTGGGCGATCGCCGACCCCCGCGCGTCCTGGTCGAACGAGTTCGGCCGCTTCAAGGACCGCGACAACCTGTTCATCGCCGTCCCGGCCTTCTCGTTCGGCGTCTTCTTCGACCCGTTCAAGTCGTGGGAGATCGCGCCGCTCTTCGACATCGGCAGCTGGGGCCTGAAGCCGAAGCCCGGCGAGGTGGTCGAGGACGGCGGCCCGCTCGACATCGACCCCGACCCGCTCGGCAGCCGCCTGCGCGTGGGCTTCGGCGTCTTCCCGGTCACCGGCGGCCGGGTCCAGCTCAAGAAGATGCGCACGCGCGCCTTCGCCGACCCCCTCGACTGGGAGGTCGACACGCTCGCGTTGGCGGTCACGCCCTCGCTCGCGATCCGCGTGACGAACTTCTTCTCGGTCGGCCTGAACCTGCAGTTCCACTACAGCAAGTTCGAGCTCGACGGCGGGATCGCCCAGCCGCGCACGACGCTGGCCGAGAGCTTCCGCACGGCGGCGGTCCTCCTCAACGACAACCCGCAGATCGTCACCAAGGCCGACATCGACGACGCGTTCACCTACGGCTTCTCGTGGCGGATCGGGTTCATGTTCCACCTGCACGAGATGCTCACGGCTGCGTTCGTCTACCAGGACCGCAGCTACTCGGCCGACTACCTCGGGCGCGCCACCGTGAGCGGCGAGGACGAGGTGCGCTCGCTGACCAACGGCAACCCGTCGCTCCTGCAGATCGTCGACTCGCGCGTCGACCCCTCGCTGGGCTTCGAGTCGCGCTATGACCTGCGCCTGCAGGACTACGACCAGCCGCGCCACTTCGGCCTCGGGCTCGCCTTCCGGCCGCACCGGCGCCTCTCGCTCGGCCTCGACTACACGTACATCTGCTGGCGCGAGCGCTTCAAGGAGTTCAAGGCGCGGCTCTCGAACGGCAGCAACCCGAACCTCGACATCATGACCAGCCCGGGCGTGAAGGTGCGCGTGCCGCTCAAGTTCCGCGACCAGAGCGTCATCGCGCTCGGGCTGAGCGCGCTCGTGGCCGAGGGCCAGGACATCGTCGAGGGCGTCCCCGCGTGGTCGCTCGTCCTGCGCACCGGCTACAACTACGGCCGCTCGCCCGTCCCCCGCCGGACGACCCTGCCGCAGCTCCCCGTGATCAACGAGCACCACGTGAGCTTCGGCTTCAGCTTCCACTGGGGGCCGCTCGTCGAGTTCAGCGTCGCCGCCGAGTACGCCCTGCCGCGCGAGATCTCGACCGGCACCCACAAGGGCGACTTCACCCTCAGCGGCGCGAAGCAGGAGGTCTCGATCCTCTTCGTGCAGTTCGGCATGGGGTTCAACTTCTGACCCGGTCCATCCTCGACGAGCCCGCGGCCGAGCTGGCGCTGCGCTACCTGAAGCACCGCTGGCGCGGCCCGGTGGAGGCGGCGCGAGCGGGCGCGCTCGCGCTCGGGGACGTCGACCTCGACCCCGACTGGGGCGAGCTCGTGCGCGCCGTCGGCGTCGCGGCGCTCGAGGCCATGGCGGTGGCCCTGCTCGCCGCCCGCGAGGCGCCGGCGGCCGACGCGCGCGTGGTGCGCGCGCTCGCGCCCGAGGTCGACGCCGCGGCGGCGCCGGCGCTGCTCTCGCTCTTCGCCCTGAACGTCGCCTTCCGCCTGCGGAGCGACGCGACGCTCGGGGCGCTCGTCGCGTCGCTCGAGGCGCCGGGGCTCCCGCGCCCGGAGGCCAGCGCGGTCGGCCGCCTCCTGGCGCGGGCGCGCTCGGCGCGGGCGGCGCGCGCCCTCCTCGCCGCCGCGCCGGTCGCGCCGACCACCCGCGAGGCCGTGGAGGCCGTGATCGCGCCGCTCCCCGCGCCGCCCCCCGGCGCGCGCCTGCACCTCGACGCCGAGCCCGACGCGGCCGTCCGCGCGCTCGAGGCGGCCCTGCGGCCGCGCCGGGCCGTGCCCTGGTCTCGCGCCGGGTCGACGGCGCGCCGCGTCCTCCTCCTGCGGCGCACGGGCGGCTGGACGACGGCGCTCGCGGAGGACGAGGCGCTCGAGCGCGACCTCGCCCCGCACCTGGCGCGGGTCGCGGGGGTGCGGCGCGCGGCGTGGTCGCGCTTCGGGCCCGGCGGCCCCGACCTGCTCGCCGTCGAGGGCACCCGAACGCTCGTCGACCGGGCCTCGCTCGAGGCGGCGCAGGGCGCCCCGCCCGACGACGACGACGTCGCCGGCGCCCTGCGCGCCCTGGGCGTGCTCGACCTCGACCCCGACCACCCGCGCGGCGCCACGCCGCTCCGGTTCGCCGAGCACGTGGGCGGCGGCCCGCCGCTCGGCGTCGAGCGACGGCTCAAGCGGCGGGGGATCCGCGCCCTCTCTTTCGAGTGAGCGACGGCTGCGGCCGCGGATGCCGGGCGAGGCGGCGCGCGCGGTCGTAGGATCCCGGCGATCGATACGACCCGCGCGCGCGCCGCCTCGCCTCGGCCTCCGCGGCCTCGCCTCGCCCGCTGCTGCGCTCCACCCGTGGCCATGCAGGCGAAGCCGCAGACACCGAGAAAGAGCGCAGGCGGCGCTTACGGGCGGCGGGGGTGCGGAGGGCGTCCCGTGACGCGGCGCCGGCGCGGGCGGCGCCTCGCGCGCGGGCGGCGGCGGCGCGGGCGGGCCGGTGAGCGGCATGCCGAGCGGGGCGCCGGGGTTGGCGCGGCGGCGCAGCACGCGCCGCCGCTGTAGCTGCTGCGCCTGCTCGAGCTGCTCGACCCGCTCGCGCAGGGCCTGCTCCTCGAGCTCGCGCTGGGCGAGCTCGGCCTCGAGCGCGCTGGCGCGCGCGGCGGCGGCGCCGTCGACCCGCTTCGGCCGGGGCCGGGCCGGCTGCGGCGCGTGGCTCGCCTCGACGGCCTCGTGCTCGCGCTCGACCGCGCGCTGCGCGGCGCGCACGGCCGGGTGGTCCGGGTCGAGCGCGGCGGCCTGCGCGACGAGCCAGCGCTGCACCTCGAGCGACGCGCCCTGCCCGCGGCTCCACGTGTAGACCTCGACCCAGTCCATGGCCAGGCGGCTGCCGCGGATCGCGGCCACGCGGCGCTCGAGCCGGAGGCCCTGCGCCAGCGCGCGCAGGTGCTCGGCCTGGTCGCTCAGGCCGCGGCCGCTCGCCCACGCGGCGAGCGCCTCGACCGCGGCCGGGTCGCTCAGGTCGGTGCCGCGCGCCCGCTCGCCGTACTCCTCCTGCGGGGTCTCGCGGCGCTCGATCCGCGCCACCGAGTTGGCGGGGAGCACGACGCGGCCGCCCGGCACCTCGAGGTGGACGGCGCCGCGGCGCTCCTCGACCACCTTCCCCTCGATCCGCCGGCCGTTGGTCAGGTGGACCACGTCCGCGCTCGCCGGCGCGGCGAGGAGACAGAGGAGCCCGAACGCCACGAAGGAAGTTCTCATCTCTCCCCGCAGCGTAGCGCCGCCGCGCCGGCTCCGACAGGGCGTCGCCGGCAGGCCCGTGCGGCGCACGCACTTCCGGTTCTGGAAGACCGTCCGGATCTGGAAAGGGCGTGTGGCGGGGAACGCCCTAAAGCCTTGCGGAGCAATGCCCATCGCGAAGACGAGCGTGGCGCAGCGTTTGTTTCCGGGCCGCGGCTCGACGGAGGAAGAGGATGCGGGTCCGCCGCCACCCCCCGGCCCTGGTCTGCTACGCGCTCGCCCTGTCCCAGGCCTTCTGGGGCCTGGGCTGCCAGGACCGCATCAGCGGGAGCGGCGCCGGGGCCTCGAGCACGGTCGCCGGCGTCCTGGCCAGCCAGGACATCGGGGCGGTGGTCTTCGCGCTCTGGCGCGAGCAGGTCACGCGGGAGCCGGCAGGCCCCGGGCGCGACGCGCGCCTGGCGGCGCTCGACGGGCGGCGCGCCGACTTCGTCCGCGCCGTCAACGACATCGTCAACGTGCGCACGGTGCAGGGGGTCGCGCAGACCGCCGACGCCCTGTTCGCGCTCGTCGACGACGGCACGCTCCCCGCCCTCGCCGACCACGCCGCCGCCGTCGTCGACCTGCTCCTGCAGGACCCGCGGGCGCTCGACGCCCTCGTCGACCTGGCCCGGCAGCAGCCGCGCGGGTCGCACGCGGCGATCCCGCCGCGCGAGCTCATCGGCCTCCTCGGGCGCGTGGCGAACTACCCCGACAGCGAGGCGCTGTGGACCGCGGTCGCGCGGCTGATCGACGAGAACGACGGGCGCGACGCGCAGGGCAACCCCAACGGCGAGCCGACCCTCGTCCCGGACCTCCTGGCGCTCGCGCGCGACGCCCTGAACCGCGCCGCGACGGCGTCGCCCACGGCCACCCAGGGCCAGCTCCTGCAGGCGGTGGGCGAGGTCCTGGGCGCGATGACCGAGGAGGCGCAGGTCCGCGGGACGTTCGACTTCGGCCACCCCGAGTGGGTCGCGCGGGTGGACGCGCGCGGGCTGCCGCGCGTGGCCGCCGACCCGGCGACCGGGCGGCCGTTCGCGCCGTTCGTCGACCAGGACGGCGACGGCCTGGCGGACGCCGACGCCGCGGGGGCGTTCGTCGACGCCGCCGGCCAGCTGATCGACCGCCCCGTCTTCGGGCGCCCGGGCGACCCCGGCTTCGACGCCGAGGGGCGCGCCGTCACGGGCGGCGGCGCGCTGCTCTACGAGTACGTCGACGCGAAGCGCACGATCCTGGCGCTGACGGCCAAGCTCGCCGGCGACCTGCTGGCGCGCGAGGTCGACGAGCGCGGCTGCCGGGTCCTCGAGGCGGGGCTCGGCCCGCTCCAGGCCGACGGGACCTACGGGCGCGACCACCCGGTCGCCGACCTGGCGTGGGGCGGCCTCGAGCTCCTCGCCGACGACGCCCTGCCCGCGCTCCTGCGCGCCTCGCAGCACCTGCTCCAGCGCGACCCGGCCGCCGCCGAGCGCCTCATCGTGACGCTCGCCCGCGGGCACGAGGCCGCGCGCAGCGCGACCCGCGGGTCGACGGGCCTGGGGGCGCGCCTGAGCGACCCGCGCATGGTCCAGCTCGTCGACGACCTGATGCCGATCATCGACGACGTGCTCGAGCAGCCGAGCAACGGCGGCCGCTCGACGGGCCTGGTGCTCGTCGACACGCTGATCGAGCTGCGCACGCGCGCGCCCGACTTCGGCCCGCAGCTCGCGCCGCTGTTCCTCTTCCGGCAGGTGGTGCGCGAGACCGTCCCCGACGGGGACCGCAACGACGTCGACGAGGCCCGCTCGACCCCGGTCGACCACGCGCAGCCGGCGTGGATCGGCGGCCAGGACAACCGGAGCGCCGTCCACCAGCTCCTCGACCTCCTGGCGCGCAACGACGGCTGCCAGCTTTTCGGCCGGAGCATGGCGGTCTGGATCATCGACCAGATGGCCGACCTGAGCCCGGCGACGGTCGGCACCCTGGCGACCCTGGTCACCTCGCTGCCGGGCTTCCTGACGAACCTCTTCTGCCCGGGCACCAGCCAGGACATCCAGGCGCTCGACGCCCTGGCCCGCTCGGGCGCGCTCGACGGCTTCCTCCCCCTGGCCAAGGCGTTCAAGGACCAGGGCGAGACGGAGCTGCTCGTCCGGCTGCTCGTGCGGCTCCAGCGGAGCTACGACGGGACCCTGCGCGGGATCGAGCGCGACGTCGCGGCGATCCTCGACGCCGGCGCCCTCGAGGAGCTCGAGGCGGCCCTGGAGCTGGCGCGGCAGGTGCGCGACCCGCTGACCAACGAGCCGGCCACGGAGACGATCGCGCGGGCGCTCGGCGACCTCGTCGACGTCGACCGGGTCGTCCACGACCGGCGCGGCCAGCGCGTCCCCAGCCGCGCCCACCTGCTCCTGCGCCCCCTGCAGGAGCTCGACCGCCGCGTGGTCGCGGCCGGCCGCGCGGCCGACCTGACCGCCGTGGCCGAGGGGCTGTTCGAGGTCGTCTTCGCCCGCGAGGTCGTGAACGGCGTGGAGCTCCTGCGCAACGGCAGCACGATCCCGCTCGCCGCCCGCGCGCTCGACGCGTTCGCGGCCGCGCTCCCGGCCGACGCCGCCACGCGCCGGGCCGAGGTGGACCTGGCGCGGGCGCAGCTCGAGGACGCGCTCGCCAGCAAGGACCTGGCGGTCGTGCTCCAGCTCCTGCGGACGATCGAGGCCTCGCCGCACAAGCAGACGATCCGGCGCTCGATCGTGAACCTCCTCACGCCGAACCGCGCCGTGCAGCACGACATCTTCGGGGCGGTCGTGCGCCTGTCGGTGATCGCCTGCTCGCTGCCCCGCGGCGCCATGAGCCTGGCCCCCTTCCAGGACATTGCCCCGTTCCTGGCCCGCGTCGTGGACCCGCAGCACCCCGTCGTGCCCGACACGCTGCGGGCGATCGAGCGCCTGCTCACGGCCGACCAGGGGCAGACGACGCTCAACCTGGTGCGCGCGGCGCTGAACCCCGCCCCGGGCGAGGTCGACCCCCCGGCCGCCGTCCTCCTCGACGTCGTGCAGGAGGTCTCGGCCGCCGGCGGCGGGAGCGGCGGCGCCCTCGACCGCGCGGCGCTCGAGGAGGGCCTCCGCTGGCTCGCGGCGTTCATCCGCGACGACGTGTCGGGGCTGGGCTACCTGTTCGCGCTCATCACGGGTCGCCAGCGGTAGGGCGGCGGGCCGGGCGCCCCGACGCGCCACACGATTGGCGTGGCAGGGGGTTACGCGCTAGAGGGCCGGGGGATCCGTGTGCTCGGCCGCTGCAATCTCACATTTCGAGGACTTACGGGTGGATCGGCGGCCGAGCACAGGGACCCCCGGCCGGAGTCGGCCCGGCCCGGCCCGTCCGAGGCACCTGCCTGGCGCATTTCCGGCCGGGCCTCTAGGCTGCCCCCATGAGCGCGGTGGTGACCCTCGAGGGCCCCGTGAGCGGCACGTTCGTCCTCGCCCGCGGCGAGGGCGTCGTGATCGGCCGCTCGCTCACGGTGGACCTCCCGGTCGACGACCTGCGCGTCAGCCGGCGGCACTGCCGCATCGAGCACGGCGAGAAGGGGGTCACGGCGCTCGACCTGCGCTCGGCCAACGGCACCTACGTCAACGGCCAGCGGGTCACGAAGGCGCTCCTGCGCCCGGGCGATCAGCTCCAGGTCGGCAACTCGAGCCTGCGCGTCTCGGTGCAGTACGGCGACGAGGACTACCTCGAGCGCTCCTACACCTGCGACCTGTGCCGCCGGGCGATCTCGCTCATGACCTTCGCCGACGGCGACGTCATCCAGCTCGCCGACCGGTTCATCTGCCCCCAGTGCCGCGACAAGCAGTCGACCCCCGAGTTCTCGCTGGTCGAGCTGGACGTGGTCCAGCGGCTCTACCAGGAGGGCTTCGAGGTCCTGGAGAAGCTGTCGATCTCCGGCGTCGTGCCGATCTACAAGGCGCGCAAGCGGTCGCTCGACCAGCTGGTCGCGATCAAGGCGCTGCCGCTGTCGGGCGCCGTGAGCCAGAAGAAGGTCAGCCGCTTCGTGCAGGAGGCCAAGGCCCAGGCGCGGCTGCGCCACCGCAACGTCGTCGCCATCTACGACGTCCGCAGCCTCCCCGACCTGATCTACATCGTCATGGAGCTGATCGAGGGCGAGACGCTCCTGCAGATGATCCAGCGCGCCGGCGCGCGGCTGGCGGTCCGCGACGCCCTGCGCATCACCTACCAGGTCGGGCGCGCCCTCGCGCACGCCCACGAGAAGGGGATCGTCCACCGCGACGTGAAGCCCTCGAACATCATGGTCGGCGCGGACGGGGACGCCAAGCTCATCGACTTCGGGCTGGCGAAGAACATGCACGAGCTGAGCCTCGGGATCACGTCCGACGGCGAGACGCTCGGGACGGTCGGCTACATGGCGCCCGAGCAGGTGCGCACGGCGCGCCAGGCCGACCACCGGGCGGACATCTACGCGCTCGGGGCGACGCTGTTCCACTGCCTCTCGGGCCGCCCGCCGTTCATCGCCCGGAGCGAGGCGCAGCTCATGGAGGAGATGGAGCGCTCCGCGCCGCCGCTCGAGCTGCTCGTGGGCGTGCCGCTCTCCGCGGTGACGCTCGTGATCAAGCTCCTCCAGCGCCGGCCGGAGGACCGCTACCAGAGCCCGCACGAGGTGCTCGCGGCGATCGAGGGGCTGGTCACGGAGCTGACGGGGATCGCCGCCAACTCGGGCAACGTCGAGTTCCTGCTCAAGGTCCGCGACGACGAGTCGGACCACCTGCTCCAGACGTGGCGCCACTCCCGCCCGCCGCGCTCGACCGGGCTCCTGGGCGCCTTCCGCGACGCCGAGCTGATGGAGTTCATGCAGCTCCTGGAGGTCAACCGCAAGTCGGGCGTCCTGGCCGTCGCCGGCGGCGGGGTCCGCGGGGCGCTCGGCATCGCCGAGGGCCGGATCGTCCGGGCGGAGGTCGGCGCCGACCGCGGGCCCCGGGCGGCGTTCCGCCTCCTGACCCTGCCTCAGGGCGACTTCGAGTTCACGCCCGGGGAGCCGCCCCCCCGCGAGTGCGACCTGAAGATCTCGCAGGTGCTCCTCGAGGCGATGCGCGTGCGCGACGAGCGCCACGCCCGGGGCTGAGCGCGTTGGACGCACAGGACAGGGCCCTGGCGCTCCTCGCCTGCCAGCGCGGCCTGGTGACCCCGGCCGCCCTGCGCGCGGTCCTCGCCCGCCCGACGCGCGAGCGCATGCCGCAGCTCCTCGTGCGCGAGCGGGTCCCCACGCACCTCGTGACCGCGCTCGTGCGGGAGCTGACCCTCGCCCGCTTCCGGTGCGAGGCCTGCGCGCGCGAGTGCGCGTTCGAGCACCTGGCCGGGCGCGAGCGGCTCCTCTGCCCGTGCGGCGGGCCGCTGGCGGTCGCGCCGCGCGGCCACGGCAGCTCGTCGTTCGCCCGCCCGTCGGCCGAGCGGCCGCCGTCCTCGCCGCGCGGGCTCCAGAGCGACGTCGACGACCTCGACCGCTACGTGTCGGAGGACCTGGTCGAGGACGACGGCGGCGCGCCGCCGCCGCGCCCGTCGTCGTCCTCGTGGGGCAGCGCGGCGCCAGCGTCCAGCGGCGGCCGCATCTTCGACACGCACCAGGGGAGCGCGGGCCCGGAGGGGCGCCGCCTGGGCGCCTACACGATCGAGCGCGAGCTCGGCCGCGGCAGCAACGGCGTCGTCTACCTCGCCCGGCGCCCCGGCCTCGAGCGCCCGGTCGCCCTCAAGGTGCTCAAGGCGTCGGAGCTGGCGGACGACGAGGCGATCAAGCGCTTCCAGCTCGAGGCGGCCGTGGCGCAGAAGCTGCGCGACCCGGGGATCATCGCCGTCCACGACGCCGGCCAGGAGGGCGACACCCGCTACTTCGTCATGGAGTACTGCCCCGGCGAGACGCTCAAGGAGCGCCTGCAGAAGGGGGCGATGACGCCCGCCGAGGCCGCGGCGCTCGTGCTGGCGCTGGCGCGGACGATGGCGGTGGCGCACGAGGCGGGGGTCATCCACCGCGACCTCAAGCCGGCGAACATCATCATCGACGGCTCGGGGCGGCCCCGGGTGACCGACTTCGGCCTGGCGCGCGACCGCTCGCTCCTCGAGTCGATGACGCGCACGGGCGACGTGATCGGCACGCCCTTCTACATGGCGCCGGAGCAGCTCCGGGGCGAGAAGCAGCTCGACCACCGGATCGACATCTACGCGCTCGGGGTGGTCCTCTACGAGTGCCTGACCCGCGAGCGACCCTACCGGGCGGAGACCTTCGTCGAGCTGGTGGAGATGGTCACGCAGGCGGCGTCGCCGCCGCGCCCGAGCGGCGTCGTCCCCGACGTCCCGCGCGGGCTCGACGCCGTGGTCCAGAAGGCCATGGCCCGCGACCCGCGCGCCCGCTACGGCACGTGCCGCGAGCTGGCCCTCGACCTCGAGCGCGTGGCGGAGGGCAAGCGGCCGCGGGCGCCGCTGCCGCGGGGCGGCGAGCGCGGCCCCGCCCGGCGGCAGGTCGCGGCCGCCGCCGCGCTCCTGCTCCTGGCCGGCGGCCTCGGCGCCGCGCTCCTCCTGGCGCCGGTGGGGCGCGACCCGCCGCCGCCGCCGGCCCCGCCCCCGGTCGTCCTCGCGCCGGAGAAGGACCAGCGCACGCTGCGGCGCGAGCTGGAGGAGGCGCTGCGCGCCGGGACGCCCGCGCAGGTGCGCGCCGCGCTCGCGCGGCTGCTGCCGACGGCGCCCGAGGGCGAGCTGCGCCGGCGGATCGAGCTCGAGGCGCGGCGCGCCGAGGTGCGCGAGCTGCTCGTGGGGCTGCGCGACCTCCCCGCCCACGAGGCGGCCGCCATGATCGCGACCGCCCGCGCCCGCGCGGGCGAGGACGGGCCGCTGGTCCGCGAGGTCGAGCTGGCCCTCGGGCGCGACCGCCTGCGCCGGGGCCGCTACGAGGACGCCCGCGACGCCCTCCAGGCCGCCCGCGAGGACGACGGGCCGGTCGGCCGCGAGGCGCGCCGCCTGCTCGGCTTCGCGCTGGAGAAGCTCTCGCAGGCGGAGGACGCGCGCGCCGCGTACGCGTCCGCCGACGGGGACCTCGTCGCGGCCGCGGCCGCGAAGCGCCTGCGCGGCGACCTGCCCGGCGCCGAGGTCGACGTGAGCGGCGCGCTCGAGCGCGACCCCGAGCACCTCCCCGCGCTCCTCGAGCTCGCGCGCGTGCGGATCGAGCGCGGCGACCTCGTCGGCGCCGACGACCCGATCGAGCGCGCCCGCCTCGTGGACCGTGACGCCCCCGAGCTCCTCGTCCTCTTCGCGCTCCTCAAGGTGCGCGAGGGGAAGGTCGGCTCGGCCGAGCCGGCGATCGAGCGCGCCCTGGCCCTCACGGCTGACCCCCCCGACCCCGACGCCCTCGTCCTGCGCGCGCAGGTGGCGCTCGCGGCGCGGCGCCTCGACGCCGCGCAGGCCGACCTGGCCGCGGCCCTGCGCCGCGCGCCGGACCACCAGGAGGGGTTCGTCGTGCGGGGCGGGGTGCACCACGCGCGCGGCGACGCCGCGGCCGCCGCCGCCGACTGGCGGCGCGCCCACGCCCTGGGGGAGCGGCGGTGCGAGCGCCTGGGCAAGCTGCTCGGCCAGCGGGAGGCGGAGTTCCGCCGGGTGCTCGGCCTCGGCGACGGGCCGACCGGCGCGCTGACCCTCACCGACGCGGAGTGGTCGGAGGCCATGGCCTTCACCCAGGAGCTCTTCGGGGCGCTGTTCGGCGGCGGCCGCTCGCGGGGCGACGCGCTGTTCCCCGAGGCGCTCCCCCCTCCGCTGCGCGACGCCCTCGTGGCCCGCGCCGCCGCGGTCGACGCGGGCGCGCGCGACGACCTCGCGGCCGCGCTCGTCGCCGCGGCCGAGGGGCGCCCCTGGAGCGACGTCGAGCGCCCGCTCGTCCGCGCCGTCGCGTTCGCCGGCGGGTCCGGCCCGGCGCTGCTCGAGCGGGCGCGCCTCCTCGTCGGTCGGGACCGGGCCACGCGCGCGGCGCTCGAGGAGGCGCGCGCGGCGGGCGCCTCCTCGCGCGAGCTCGACCGCCTGCTGGCCGAGGGAGCGTGGCGGGCCGGCCTGCACGGGCAGGCGCTGGAGGGCCTCGACGCGCTCGCCGCCGCCGACCCGGACGGGGTCGAGGGGCGCTGCGGCGCCGCCCTGGCGCTCCTGCTCCGCGGCGAGCTCGAGGCGGCGGGTGAGGCCGCCGCGCGCGCGCTCGAGGTCGATCCGGGCCACGCGCCGAGCCTCCTCACGCGCGCCGCCGCGCTGCAGGGGCGGGGGGCGTGGAAGGAGGCGGGGCAGGCGCTCGAGGCGGTCTACGCCCGCCAGGGGGCCCTCGACTCGCGCACGGCCGCGCTGTCGCTCCTGCAGGTCGCGCGCGGCGACCGCGGCGGGCTCGCCCGGGTCGCCGACCACCCCGCCCTCCGCGCGTTCGACCGGCCCTTCACCCTGGTCCACGCGGCCGAGGGCCTGCTGGCCGGCGCGCCGGACCGCCCCGCGCTCGAGGCGGCGCGCCAGCTGCTCGACCGCGCCCGGCGCCAGGACCCCGAGCGCCCGGGGACGCACCTCGTGCTCGCCCGCCACGCGCTGGTCGCCGGGCGCCCGCGGGAGGAGGTCGTCGCCGCCTGGACCCGGGCCCGCGAGCTGTCGCCGGGCGAGCCGCTCCCGCCGGCCGACGCGCGGCGGTTCCGGGAGCGGTTCGGGGAGGAGCCGGCGCTCCCCGGGCGGTGACGGCGACCTGCACCCTTGATTCGACGCGGAGGTCGCAGATCTGCGTCCCATGAGCGGCCGAGGCGTGGCGCTGCTGGGGTCTTCGGCGAAGGCGTGTCCACGCCCCGCCGTTCGCCGCCCCCCGGCGAGGCGCTATCCTGAGCGGCGAGGAGCCGCCTTGCCCAGCGCCCAGGACCACGCCTTCGCGCTGCTGATCGCCCGGCGCGGCGCGGTGAGCCCCGACGCCCTCGCGCGCGCGCAGGCGGCCCTGACGGACCGCCCGGGGCACACGCTCGCCCAGGCGCTGCTCGAGGCGCGCCTCCTGCCCCCGGCGCTCGTGGCCGAGACGCTGCGCGAGCTGGCCCGCTCGAGCTACGTCTGCCAGCCCTGCCACGACCTGCGCTCCTACGACGCCCTCGCGCAGCTCGCGGCCCTGCGCTGCCCCTCGTGCGGCGGCGCGCTGGCGGTGCTCCCCGTCGGCCGCGACTCGCGCCTCGGTCACACGATGGTCGGCCTCGCCGACACGGCCGTCGGCCCCCCGTCCTTCGCCCGCCCGGCGCGCCCCAGCGGGAGCTTCGTCACCCCCGCGCGCCCCAGCGGGAGCTTCGTCACCCCGGCGCGCCCCGGCGGCGCGCACCCCGTGCTCCCGAGCGGCGCGCACCCCGTGCTCCCGAGCGGCGCGCACCCCGTGCTCCCGAGCGGCGCGCACCCGGCGCTCCCGGCGGCCGCCGAGGCCGAGCGCGCGGTCGGCCCCTACACGATCGTGCGTGAGCTCGGCCGCGGCAGCAACGGGGTCGTCTACCTCGCGCGGCGACCCGGCCTCGAGCGGGCCTTCGCCGTGAAGGTGCTGCTCCACGGCGACCTCGACCCGGATGCCGCCGCCCGCTTCGAGCGCGAGGCGCTGATCGCGAGCAAGATCGGCGACCCGGGCGTGATCGGCGTGTTCGACGTCGGCCGCCACGGCGGTCACCCGTTCTACGCCATGGAGTACTGCCCGGGCGAGACGCTCGAGCAGCGCCTGCGGCGCGGCCCCTTGCCGCCGGCGGAGGCGGCGCGCCTCGTCGAGCAGCTGGCGCGCACCGTCCACGCCGCCCACGGCCACGCGGTGATCCACCGCGACCTCAAGCCGGCCAACGTGATCCTCGAGGAGGGGGCGGGGCGGCCGAAGATCCTCGACTTCGGCCTGGCCCGCGACCGCACGCGCCTCGACTCGCTCACGCGCTCGGGCGAGGTGCTCGGGACGCCGTACTACATGGCCCCCGAGCAGATCCGCGGCGACCGGGACATCGACCACCGGATCGACGTCTACGCGCTCGGGGTGATCCTCTTCGAGTGCCTCACGGCGCGCCGCCCGTTCCAGGCGGCCACCGTGGTGGAGCTGGCGCAGAAGATCCGCGGCGAGGAGCCGCCCGCGCCCCGGGCCCTCCGCCCCGACGTGCCGGAGGCGCTGGAGGCGGTCTGCCTGAGGGCGATGGCCAAGCGCCCGGAGGCGCGCCACCCGACCGCCCGGCACCTCGCGGACGCGCTGGCCGAGGCGGCCGGTCCGCCCGCCGCGCCCACGCCCGCGCTCGGCGAGTCGAGCGGGGCCGCGCCGGCCCCACGCAGCGCGATGGCGGCGCCGCTCGTCGGCGCCGCGGCGCTGGCGCTCGCCGCGGCCGCCGCCGCTCGTCGGGCTCCCGCGCCGCGCGGACCCGCCGCCGCCGTCGGCCGACGCCCCCGCGGCCGAGCTGGCGCCGCACGAGCGCGCCGGCCGCGTCGAGGCGAGCCTGACGCGCGCGCGCGCCATGGCCCGACAGGGCGCGTCCGAGGAGCCCGTGCTGGCCGAGCTCGAGCGGGCCGACGCGCTGGCCGGCGAGGACCCCGTCCTGCGCGGCGCGGCCCGGCTCGAGCGGGCCGCCTTCCTCGCGCCGCGGCAAGCACGCCGCCGCCCGGGCGCTGGCCGCGGCGCTGCTCGAGGCGGGCGGCGCGGACGCGCGCGCGGAGGCCATGCGGATCGTCGCGCTCGCCCACGAGCGGGATCGGCGCGACGACGAGGCGCGCGCCGCGTGGGCGCTGCTGGCCGAGGCGGCGCCGTCGACGCCGCAGGGCATGACCGCCGCGGCGGCCGCGGCCCGCCTCGCCCGGGAGCGGGGGCGCGCGCGCGAGCTGGCCGAGCGCGCGGCGGAGGCGGCGCCGGACTACGCGCCGGCGCTCGTCGAGCGCGCCGTGTCGCTGGCCCTGGACCAGCGCGCGGCCGACGCGCTGGCCTGCGCCCGGGCCGCGGTCCAGGCGTGGCCCGATGACGCCCTCTCGCACATGATCCTCGGCTACACGTCGCTCACGGCCGGAGACCGACGCGGGGCGCGGGCGGCCCTGGACGAGGCGGTCCGCCTCGGCGAGCCCGGGCCCGAGCCCGCCGCCCTGCTCGGCCGCGCGCGGCTGAACCTCGAGGAGCGGCGGCTCGACCACGCCCTGGCGGACGTGGAGCGGGTCCTCACCCGGTCGCCCGACCTCGTCGAAGCGCTCGTCCTCCGCGGCGTCGCCCTCCACGAGCTCGCCGACACGGGGGACCAGGCGGCGCGCCGGGGGGCGGCCGAGGACGCCTGGCGGCAGGCCCACGACCTCGCGCCCGACGACTTCCTGCTCGCCGTGGAGGACCTGCCGGGGGCGCTGCGCGCGGCGGCCCGCGAGGCGGCGGGCGTCCCCCCGGCGGTCGTCGCGCGCGAGCGCCCGCCGGTGCCCCTCGACGCGGCCACCCGGGCCCGGCTGCAGCGCTGGGTCCAGCCGCTCGAGCCGCGCGCGCGGCGGCTGGCGCTCCACGCCCTGCTCGCGGCGGCCGAGGGGCGGTCGCTGTCGCACATCGAGCCGCGCCTGCGCTCGGCCAGGGCGCTCGACGGCGACTCCGAGCGCCTGGCCTCGCTCTCGGCCCGCCTCCTCGCCGGGCGCGACGCCTACGAGGCGGCGCTCTCCGAGCTCGAGCAGGCTCGCGCGCTCGGCGCGCCCGCCGGGCCGCTCGACCTCCTGCGCGGCGAGGTGCTCTGGTTCCAGGGCCTCGGCCACGAGGCCGTCCCGGTGTGGGACGCCCTCGCCCACCGCGAGCCCGCCAGCGCCGTGGGCCAGTGCGCCGCGGCGTGGGCCCACTTCGCCCGCCAGGACTACCAGGCCGCCGCGGCCGTCGCCGCCGAGGCGACGCGCCGCGGGCCGGAGCTCGCCTCGGCCTGGCTGGTGCTCGGCCTGGCGCACCGCCAGGAGCAGCGGCACGCCGAGGGGCGCGCGGCGTTCCGGCAGGTCCTCGCGCTCGAGGGGGCGATCGTCGGGCGCGCGGCGGTGTTCGAGCTCGACTCCGACCTCGAGCCGGCGATCCAGGCGCACGGGTGGGGGCGCGAGAGCACCCCGGAGATCGACGCCGGGATGGAGCGGCTCGAGGCGCTGTTCGAGATCGGCGGCGCGACCTCGCGCCTCGTCGCCGTGCAGAACGCCCTGCTCCTCGGGCCGCGCTCGCGCTGGTTCGATCGCTGCGACCGCTGGCTCGACGACGCCAAGGCCGCCGAGCCCCGCCGCGGGGAGCTCGACATGTGGCACGGCTGGGTGAGCCTCCACCGACGCTCGAGCGCCGCCGACGACGTGCTCGACCACTGGCGGCGCGGCAAGGCCAAGGAGCCGAAGATCGTCCTCTCGAAGAACATGAAGGACGCGTTCCGCCAGCGGTTCGGCGACCACCCCGGGCTGGCCGAGTTCCAGGAGCGTCAGTAGGCCTGACGTCCGGCCGTCTTCACAGCAGACGGCCGGGCTGGCTCCGAGCACACCTCGCCGCGCTCTCGCAGCGAGAGCCCCAGGCGAGGCGGCGGAGGGCGAGGCGACGCCGCGGCCTCCTGGCCGCCGACCGAGCATGAGCGGCCAGGAGGCCGCGCGAAGCGCGACACCCTGGCGAACGGCAGCGCCCGCCATCCTCCGCCGCAGCCGCGATCACACCCCTAGGGCTGCATCTCGCGCAGCCGGGCCCGGATCTCCTCCTGCTGGCCGGTGAGCCGCTCGAGCTCGAGCGTGCGCGCGTCCTGGGCCGCGAGGTCGTAGAGGGCGCCCGCGAGCGCCATCTGCTGCTCCGCGGCGTCGAGCCGCGCGCGGGCCGCCTCGGCCGTGGCCCGGGCCGCCCGGTGCTCGTGCTCGGCCATCTCGACCTGCAGCTCCTGCGCCTGCCGCGCCTGCTCGAGCGAGCTCACGCGCTGGCGGAGGTAGGCCAGCCGGGGTCCGACGAGCTGCCGGGCCTCGGCGGCCGTCAGCTGCCGCTCACGGTAGGACTGGAACTCCTGCTCCGCGGGCTCGAGCTCGTCGCGGCTCATCGAGAGCTCCGCCAGCGTGGACTCGAGCCGGCCTCGACGGGCCTGGAGGCGCTCGGCGGCCTCGCGCTCGCGCTCGCGGGCCTGCGCCACGTCCTCGGTCGCCTGCCGTCGCTGCCCGTCCGCCCGGCGCTCGGCGCGGCGCGCGATCCGCATGTGGTCCTCGACCTGCTGCAGGCGCTTATCCGGCACGCCCGCGTCCTCCGCCCGGTCGAGCCGGCGCTCGGCCATGTCGATCTGCGCCTGGTACGGCGACGTCGCGCAGCCCGCGGACGCCGCGACGGCCACCAGCGCGGCCAACCCTCCGACCCCTCCGACGACCCGCGTCACGGCACCCTCCTCTGGCCCGTGACCGTCGCCCGACGCTCCCACACCTCGACCGGCGCGAGCCCCGTGCCGGTCGTGGTCGCGCGGCGCCCGCGGCGCCGGGGACCTGCCCGTCCCGGCCTCCCCTTCAGGGCGCCGCGCATGGGACAGCTCAGGCCAGGAGCGCCTCGAGCTCGGCCACGTCGAGCGGCTTGAGCAGGTGGTGGTCGAACCCGGCCGCCAGCGCCTGCGCGCGCGACGCGGCCCCGCCGTAGCCGGTCAGCGCCACGAGCAGCACCGCCCCGCCGCCCGGCCGGGCCCGGATCCGCCGGGCGAGCTCGAGGCCGTCCATGCCGGGCAGGCCGATGTCGAGGAGGGCCACCTCCGCCGGCGCCTCGTCGAGCGCCCGCAGGGCGGCCTCGCCGTCGTGGACCACCCGCACCTCGTGGCCGTCGTCGGCGAGGATCACCGCCAGCGCCGCGGCCACGTCCTGGTTGTCGTCGACGAGGAGGAGCCGGCGCCGGGGCGGCGCCCGCCGGGGCGGCGCGACGGCGGAAGCCGCCCGGACCTCGGCGTGGGGCAGCCAGAACACGAGCTCGGTCCCGCCCCCCGGCCCCGGGCTGCGCGCCTCGACGCGGCCGCCGTGCAGCTCGACCAGCCGCCGCACGACGGAGAGGCCCAGCCCCAGCCCCTCCTGCCCACGGGGGGCGGACCCGCGCGGACCCTGCGTGAACGGCTGGAAGAGCCGCGGCAGGAGGTCGGCCGGGATCCCCACGCCCGTGTCCCGCACGACGACCTCGACCTCCTCGCCGCGCCGCCGCGCCGCGACCTCGATCCGCCCGCCCGCGGGCGTGTAGCGGGCGGCGTTCGTGAGCAGGTTCACCAGCACCTGCTCCAGGCGCGTGGGGTCCGCCAGGACCACGGGGACCGGCGCCTCCACCTCGACGACGACCTCGTGCGCCCGCTCGGCCACCAGCGCGGCGACGCCGGCGAGCGCCCCGTCCACGGCGGCGTCGAGGGCCACCGCCTCCCGGCGGAGCGAGATCGTCCCCCGGGTGATCCGCGCCACGTCGAGGAGGTCGTCGACGAGCCGCGCCATGTGCCGCGCCTGCCGCCCGAGCACCGCGCGGGCCTGCCGCTCCCCCAGCGGGTCCACCCGGCCCAGGAGGGCGACGGTGGCGCTGATCGCCGCGATCGGGTTGCGCAGCTCGTGGCCGAGCATGGCCAGGAACTCGTCCTTGCGCCGGTCGCGGTCGTCGAGCTCGTGGGCGTTGGAGAGGAGCTCGCGCTCGAGCGCGCGGGCGTGCGAGACGTCGGCGAAGAGCGCGAGGCAGCGCGGGGCGCCATCCGGCCCCGGGACCGGCGCGGCCCAGGCGCACAGCTCCAGCTCGGGCCCGCCGCGGCAGCGCCCGCGCGCCTGGAGCTCCAGGAGCGGTGTGCCCGCCAGCACGTGCCCGAGCGCGTCCCGCATCGCCGCGCAGTCGTCCGGCCGCACGATCGGCAGCGTCCGGCCGAGCACCTCCCCGGCGGCCCAGCCGAACATGCGCTCGGCCGCCGGGTTCCACAGCCAGGTGCGCCCGGCGGCGTCGAGGAGCGCGGTCGCCAGCGGCGACGCGGCCACCAGCGCCTCGAGCGTGCGGTTGCTCTCCTCGAGCGCCCGCCGCGCCGCCGCCGCCGCGCTCTCGTCCGTGAACACCACCACGGCGGCGACCTGCCGCCCCTCGCGGTCGGTCACGGGCGCGGCGCGCGCGCGGAGCGGCCGGCGCGCCCCGTCGGCCGCCACGAAGTCCAGCTCGTGGTCGGGGACCACCTCACCCCGGACCGCGCGCGCCAGCGGCCACTCGTCTCGCGCGAGCTCGCGCCCGTCGAGGGCGAAGCCGCGCAGCCCCTGGTAGTAGTCGTCGGGCGTGCGCGCGTCGGCCAGCTCGCGCCCCACGATCCGCTCCGCCTCGGCGTTGAACGCCCGCAGCGTCCCGTGGGCGTCGACCACCACCACGCCGGCGGGCAGCTGCGCCAGGACGGCCTCGAGCCGCGCGCGCTCCTCGGCGTGCGCGCGGAACAGCGCGGCGTGGTCGAGCGCCAGCCCGGCGCGCGCCCCGAGCTCCTCGGCGACGGTCACGTCCTCGGCCGGCCAGCCCCCCGCCACGCGGAGGAGGCCGAGCACGCCCAGCGGCCGCCCGCGCGCCGCCAGCGGCGCCCACAGCCGCGCGGCGCCGGTCGGGTCCTCGAAGACGAGGGCGCGGCCGGCGCGCAGCGCCTCGGCCGCCCGGTCCTCGTCCGCGACGTCGGCGCCCGCCGCCACGAGCAGGCGCGGCCCGGCCGGCTCGACGAGGTGGATGGCGCAGCCGTCGGCCAGCCCGGGGACGAGGAGCCGCGCCAGCGCGCCGAGCATCTCGTCGCGGTCGAGCGAGCCCCCGAGCGCGCGCCCCGCGTCGGCCAGGAGCGCGACGCGCCGCGCCGCGCGCGCCCGCTGCTCCTCCAGCGCCTTGTAGGCGGTGGCGTCGACGGTGAGCCCGCGGAGCCAGCGCGCCGGCCCCTCGCTCACACGCTGGACGCGGTCGCGCAGCCACAGGGCGCGCCCCCGCGCGCCGCGGGCGCGGTACTCGAGCTCGAGGTCGCCCTCGCCGTGCGCGCGGAGCGAGGCGGCCACCCGCTCGCGGTCGGCGGGGTCGACGTGATCGAGCCAGCACGGGTCGTCCTCGGCGCGCGGGCCGAGGAGCTCCGCCGCCGCCTGGCTGGCGTAGGTGAGCCGCAGGGTCCCGGCGTCGCGCTCCCAGGCGATCGCCCCGGGGAGGCCGTCGAGGAGGGCGCGCAGGTCGCCGGCCGCGCCCGGCGACGGGCGCTCGATCAGGGCGCCGACGATGCGCCGCGCCGCCCCGTTGCGGCGGAGCGCCCGCGCGCGGTCCTCCACCAGGACGAAGTCGCCGTCGGCGCGCCGCAGCCGGTACCTCGCCGTCCACTCCTCCTCGCCGGCGGCGCGGAAGGCCTCGAGGCTGGCGAGCGTCGGGCCGGCGTCGTCGGGGTGCAGCCGCTCGCGCCACCAGGCGCGCGGCGCCGGCTCGACGAGCGCGGGGTGGCCGAGGACCGGTCCGCCGGACCACACCCGGCACCCGTCGGCCTCGGCCTCCTCCCACCAGAGCCCGCCCTCTCCGAGGGCGGGCCGCAGCCGGACGCGCTCGAGCGCCCGCGCGGCGACGTGCGCCAGCCGCTCGAGCAGGTCACGCGCGGCCGGGTCGAAGCGCTGCGGCGCGGTGAGGCGCACCGCGACCGCCCCGACGGGCGCGTCCCGGTCGCCCAGGGGCACGCACCCGCCGGAGAACTCCCGCTCGCCGAGGGCCGCCAGCATGGCCGGGAAGCGCGCGAGCACGTCCGCGCGGGACTCGAACCACAGCGCCTCGCCGGTCCGCACCGACCAGGCCGCCGGCAGGTCGGCCCCGAGCGGGATCGCCGTGAAGCGGCGCAGGTAGTCCGCGCTCAGCGTCTCCGGCGCCTGCGCCAGCCCCTCGAGCACCAGGTGCGTCCGCCGGGCGTCGAGCAGCCACACGAACCCCGCGTGCCCGGCGAGCGCCGCCCGCGCCTCGGCGGCGACGCGCTGGGCGACCTCGTCCGCGCCCGTGGCGTGGAGGAGCGCCGCGTCGAGGGCCGTCAGGCCATCGACGCGCAGGACCTCGACGGTGCGCATGCTCCCCCCCCGACCTGGAGGGAGGATCGTCGAGTCGTGAGCGCCAGGTCAAGGGGCCTCGGGGTCGCCCCGAGGCCAAGATGAGAGCGCTCTCATGAAGCGTGCATGGCCTCGAGCAGGCGCCTGACCTTCCGCGCGTCGGGGACCTCGCGGAAGGTGACCACCGGTCCCTCCAGCCCGCGCAGCTGCTCGGGGCCGACCTTCAGGCCGGGGTCGAGGGCCAGGACCAGCCGCGGCGCGCCGTGGGCGCGCAGCGCCGCCAGCCGCCGGTCGACGGCGCCGCGGCGCCAGTAGCCGAGCACCTCCAGCCAGGCCTCGAAGCCCGAGGCGCGGTGCCGGAAGCGGAAGTCGGGCACGACGACCTCGCCGCCGAGGTTGAGGAGCGGCACCTGCCGGTCGACCTCCCACGCCGGCGCGACCTCCGCGAAGCGCCGCTCGAACGCCTCGACCAGCTCCGGCAGCCACGCGCCCGCGTCGCGCGCCCGCGTGCGCAGCCCCGCCGACGGGTCGAGGACGAAGCGCCGCCGGTGCCGCCCGTGGCCGAGCTGCACCTGCGCCTCCAGCCGCCACGCCTCGCACAGGAGCAGCGCCGGGAGGAAGCCGGCCATCTTCACCCCGTAGCGCGGCGTCGCCGAGAAGATCGAGAGCGGCCCGTCGAGCTCGAGGTGCACGGCGTCGCCCTCGCGCCGCGCCGCCTGCAGGAGCCCGTGGAACTTCACGTGGCGCAGGAGCTGCCGCAGGCGCGGCGGGTCGGCGCGCTCGACGGTCACGCGCAAGGAGAGCGCCCGCAGGAGCACCGCCTGGGCCAGCGAGAGGTTGTAGCGCTCGACCAGCTCGTCGGGGGTCACCGGCTCGAGCGCCTCGAGCGCCTCGGCCTCGCGCAGGTCGCCGTAGAGGGCGTCGTCGAGGGCGGCGGCCGTCGTCTCCAGGCGCGCGGCGACGTCCGCGAGGACGGCGCCGCGGTCGAACGCGCCCGCGCGCCGGGCGGCGGCCGCCGCCGCGAACACCGCCGCCCGCCGCGCCCCCGCCTCCTCGGGCGCGAGCCCGACGAAGGTCGCGCGGTCCTCGAGCAGCTTCACCAGCCCGCGGTCGAGCTTCGGGTCGGGCCGCCCCGCGACGAGCAGGTCGACCGCCTCGTCGAGCGCGCCGCGCCGCCGCCCGACGTGCGCCTCGAAGGCCGCGATCAGCTCGGCCGCGCGCGCCCGCGCGGCCTCCCCCGCGGGGCCCGCCGTCGGCAGCCAGCGCGGGCGCACGTGCCCGCCGCGGACCGTCGCGCGCAGGAGGTCAGCGGTAAGCATCGTGGTCCCGCCGCCGCGCGCTCACGGCCTCCTCGCTCGTGCCCTCGGTGACGACCTCGTAGAGCACGGCGCGCTTGCCCTCGACCTTGCGCAGGAGGCGCCCCAGCCGCTGCACGTGCTCGCGCACCGTCGCGGTCCCCGAGAGGACCACGCCCACGCCCACGCTCGGCACGTCGACGCCCTCGTTGAGCACGCGCGAGGTGACGACCACCGGCAGGCTCCCGTCGCGCAGGCCCTGGAGCGTCGCCCGCCGCTCGCTCGGGCGCGTCTGGTGCGTGATCGCCGGGACGAGGAAGCGGCGCGACACCTCGTAGGCGGCGCCGTTGTCGTTCGTGAACACGAGCACCCGGTCGGCCGCGTGGCGCTCGAGCAGGCGCGCGAGCACCTCGAGCTTGCGCGGCGCCGCCAGCGCGAGGCGCCGCTGCTCGCGCCAGGCGGCGAACGCCGCGCGCCCCTCGGCCGAGCGGCTGGCCGCCTCGAGGAAGCGGACCCACCCGTGCGGGCCGCCGAGCCGGATCCCGCGCGCGGCCACGAAGTCGCGGAAGCGCCGGCTCGCCTCGTCGTAGGCCGCGCGCTCGTCCGGCTCGAGGCGGACCTTCTCGCGCACGACCTCGTAGGGGCTGAGGAAGTCGCCCGCGAGGTCGCCGATCTCGCGCCGGAACACGACGGGCCCGGCGACGTCGGCCACCGCGCCCGCCCGCTCGTCGCCCGGGTCGACCGGCGTGGCCGTGAGGCCGAGCGAGAAGGGGGCCAGCGCCATGCGCGCCGCCTGCACCGCCGACGGCGCCGCGAGGTGGTGCGCCTCGTCCCACACGACGAGGCCGAACCGGTCGCCGAGGCGGTCGAGGTGCAGGTAGGCCGAGTCGTAGGTGGTCACCGTCAGGTCGGCGGGCCGGTGCTCGCCCCCGCCGACGGCCCCCACGCGCTCGGCGCCGAAGTGGGCGGCGAGCAGGTCGAACCACTGGTGGAGGAGGTCGAGCGTGGGGACGACCACGAGCGTGCTGCGGCGCGTGTCGGCGATCGCCAGGGCGGCGACGAGCGTCTTGCCCGTCCCGGTCGGCAGGACGACCACGCCGCGCCGCCCGGCCGCGCGCCACGCGTCGACCGCCTGGCGCTGGTAGTCGCGCGCCTCGACGCCGGGCGTCGCGAGGTCGAGCACGCCATAGGCCCGCGCCTGGTCGTCGTAGCGCTGCGCCCGCGCCGTGAGCGCGCGGACGACGAGGTGGTAGCGGTGCGCCGGCACGCGCAGCGCGCCGACCCGGCCGTCCTCGCGCGCGTCGGGCACGTGGTCCCGGACCCCCGCGTCGACGGGGCCGCGCAGGAGGAGGCTCCCGCGGTCGAAGGTGAGGGAGACGGTCACGGGGGGGTCCCGCCCGGGGGAGGTGGATGCGACGGCTCAAGACCTTAGCTCCAACCACCGACAGGCCGGGGTGCCTCGAAACTGAGCCGCATTTGCGTCTCAGGATGGGTGCGGCGCCCGCTCCGAACGTCTTAACTTCAGCACCGATCGTCCTCCGCCCCCCGGACCGCCCGTTGCTCGATCCGTTCGCCGAGGAGAGGTCAGCAGATGGCGCAGGAGGCGTTGCCAGCGGTGCTCGCGGTCGCGGTCGACCGCCGCTACCTCGGCCAGTCCGAGGCCGAGGCGCTCGCCCGCGAGGCCCGTCGGACCCAGAAGGTGCCGGAGGCGCTCCTCGTCGAGCGCGGCCTGCTCAGCGCGCGGCGCGTCGAGCGCCTCCTCCTCCACGTCCGTTACCGGGGGCTGCGCAAGGTCGACAAGGCCTACGCCCGGGTGGCGCTCAAGGCGCGGATCGTCGACGAGGCCACCGTCTCGGCGGCGCTCGACCAGCAGCGCCGCCGCTTCGAGGAGCGGCGCGACTGCCTGCGGATCGGCGCCATCCTGATCAAGCAGGGGCACGTGACCCCCGACGAGGACCGCCACATCCGCAGCCGCGTGGCCAGGCTCTCCCAGGGCGACTCGGCCAGCCAGTCGGCGGCGGCCACCCTCCTCGACGACTCCGCCTCCCAGGGCACCCCGCGCGGCGGGCTCCCCGCCGTCAAGGAGCCCTCCTACGAGAAGATCGACGAGGCGGTGGCCCGCGTCGAGGCCGTGCGCAAGGAGCAGGCGGAGCTCTCAGAGAGCGTGAGCCAGCGCGGCCAGCCGGTCACGGCGGACAGCGCGGCCGAGTACGAGAACGCCTGCGTGGTCCTGGCGCGCCGGCGCGTCGCGGGCGGCGGCAAGCCGGTCTCGAAGAGCACCGGCGCGCTCCGGATCGGCGCGTAGCAGCTCCGCGCGAGGTCCCGCGCCTCGGTGGCTCCCGCGGGACGCCGCTGTCCCGCGACCCCTCGGTGGCTCGCGGGCGACCGCCGGCAGGACGTTTGCGCCCATCTTCCGGGGAGGCGGGGGGCCCGGAGGAGAGCCATGGCGCGCACCGCGCGCACGTCCAACGTCACGACCGACCACGACTTCATCCGCAAGTGGGCCGAGGCGCGCGGCGGCAAGCCCGCCCGCGTGAAGGGCACCGAGCGCGGGCCCGACGACCCCGGGATGATCCGCATCGACTTCCCCGGCTACAGCGGGGAGAAGTCGCTCGAGCACATCTCCTGGGACGACTGGTTCAAGAAGTTCGAGGAGTCGAACCTGGCGCTGCTCTACCAGGAGCAGACCGCGAAGGGCGAGCAGAGCAGCTTCAACAAGCTGGTCAGCCGCGAGGGTCAGTAAGCGAGCGGTCGTCCCTCCGCCGAGTGGAACGTGCGCAGGGCCACGACGGCGCGCTTGCGCATCGTGGCCCCCCGGCGCGGGGTGCAGTGCCCCCGAACGACCAGGACGGCCTCATGCTGGCCGAGGAGGTCGGGCGTGGTCCCGTCGTCGCCGGGCGCGAACGAGAAGACGTCGGGCGCGACGCGCTCCCACGCCTCGCCGCGGCGCCGCTGGAGCTCGACGAGCGCGAGCTCGCCCTCGCGGATCAGGAACGCGAAGCGGTGCGGCTGCCCGTCGTGCTCGTAGCTCGCGGTGGCGACGACGAGGTGGCGCCCCTTGGCGTCGTCGATGCGGCGGGCCTCGGCGACGGTCGTGTTGAAGTCCACGTCGTCGTCGGTCTCGAGCGCCTCGAAGACCACCTGGAACCCGATCGGCCGCCCGGGCCTCAGCAGCTCGGCGAGCCGCTCGAGCACCCCGGGCGCCGCTGGCTCCTGGGCCGGAACCGGCGCCGCGGCGAGCAGCAGCGCGAGGGCGAGGAGCGGTCGGGGGGCGCGGGTCACGGCCGACAGTGTAGCGGCGCGTCGACGCCGGCTCATCAGCGCTCCGGCCCGCGTCGCGGCGCGCGCTCCTCGAGCTCCTCGAGCGTCCGCGGCCAGTCGGCCTTGAGGAGCTTCGAGAGCGCGCGGTCCGCGAGGACCTTGCCGCCCGTCTGGCACCTCGGGCAGTAGTTCGTCTCATGGTCGCCGCGGACGATCCGCTGGACCGGCGCCCCGCAGTCCGGGCACGGCTGCTTGTAGCGCCCGTGGACCGCCATGCCCTCGCGGAAGGCGGTCACGCCCTCGTTCGGGAAGCCCTCGCCGACCTCGGCGCGGAGCCGCTCGGTCCACCCGGTGAGGACGTCCTTCGTCGCCTGGAGGAGCGCCTCCGTCTCCTCCGGAGTGAGCCGGGACGTGAGCTTCACCGGGGAGAGCCGGGCGCGGTGGAGGATCTCGTCCGAGTAGGCGTTGCCGATCCCGCTGAAGAGCCTCGGGTCGACGAGCGCGACCTTCAACGTGCGCCAGGACACCCCTACCCCAGGCCGGAGTCCTCCATTTCTCGCGCAAGGACGTCGAGGACGCAGCGCGCCGGCGGGGTCTCCGGCCGGCATCGTAGCCGCGGTCAGGGCGCTTGTTCTCCAGGCGCGCCGTGCCACCATCGACGAGGTCATGCCCGAGCTCCCCGACGTCGTCGTCTACATCGAGTGTCTCGAGCGGCGCATCGTTGGGCAGAAGCTCGAGCGCGTGCGGATCGCGAGCCCGTTCGTCCTGCGCTCAGCCGACCCGCCGATCAGCTCCGCCGAGGGCAAGACGGTCCGCGAGATCCGGCGCCTCGGGAAGCGGATCGTCTTCGCGCTCGAGGGCGACCTGTTCCTCGTACTCCACCTCATGATCGCGGGCCGTCTCGCGTGGGCCGACAAGGGCGCCAAGATCCCCGGCAAGATCGGCCTCGCCGCGCTCGACTTCACGACCGGGACGCTGATCTTCCGCGAGGCCAGCACGAAGAAGCGCGCCTCCATGCACCTGGTCCGCGGCGAGGACGCGCTCCGGCAGTTCGACCGCGGCGGCCTCGAGGTCCTGACCGCGAAGCTCGACGAGTTCCGGGCGGTCCTCGCTCGCGAAAACCATACGATCAAGGTCGCTCTCGTCGATCCGACGCTCGTCAGCGGAATCGGCAACGCCTACTCGGACGAGATCCTCCACCGCGCCCGCCTCTCGCCCGTGAAGCTCACTTCGCGCCTCACCGCCGACGAGACGAAGGCGCTCTTCAAGGCGATCAAGGATGTCTTGAACGAGTGGACCGACCGGCTGCGCATTGAGGCGGGCGAGGGCTTTCCCAACGAGGGCGTGACCGCCTTTCGCGAGGGCATGGCCGTGCACGGCCGCTACAAGCAGCCCTGCCCCGTGTGCGCCGCGCCGGTGCAGCGCATCGTCCGCGGGGACCACGAGACGAACTACTGCGCCACCTGCCAGACCGGCGGCAAGCTCCTGGCCGTGGCGAGGGAGACGGCATCCAAGTCGCCTGAAGCCACCTGTCGGACCCTGCGGAGATGATGTCGCGCGCGAGCAGCACCTCGCGGGAGGCCGGCATGGTCCGTCGAAGCTTTGACGTCAGCGAGGCGGTGCTCCTCTACGCCGAGGCGCCGGCGCGGGTGTGCGAGGCCTGCGGGGCGAACCTCTGGATCCGCTGGCACGTGCCGCGCTTCGTGCAGCGCCTTGACGGGGTCTACCAGGTGGTCCGGCAGGTCAAGGGGTGCCCCGCGGGGTGTGGAAACAAGCGGAAGTATCGCCCCTACGAGGACGTGCGCTTCGTGCTCCCCCGGCTGACCTACGGGACCGACGTGGTGATCGAGGTCGGGGAGCGCCAGCTGCGTGGCGGGACGTCGCTCCGGGCGATCGGGCGCGACCTCAACGAGCGAGGGGTGCCGGTCGAGCAGTCGCACGTCGGCGAGCTCTTCCGGTCCTACCTTGCGCTGACGAAGCTCGCGCGCGGCGACGACCACGCACTTCGAAAGCGACTCCTCGAGCAGGGCGGCGTGATTCTGAGCGCAGACGGGGTCCAGTACGACGACACCTCGCCCGTGCTCTACCTGGTCTGGGACGTCCTGTCCGGACAGCCGTTGTTCGGCGAGCGGAAGACGTTCAAGGGGAAGGACGACCTGGTGCCGCTGTTCGAGCGTGTCAAGGCGCTCGACGTGCCGGTGCTCGGGATCGTCTCGGACAAGGAGAAGGGTCTCTTCCCTGCCGTCCTCGAGGTGTTCCCGGACGTGCCGTACCAGGTCTGCCAGAACCACTTCCTCAAGAACTGCGCCGAGTGCATGTCTGGGGACCTGGCGGACCTGAAGGCGAGCGTCTCGGACCGCGCGGAGAAGGTGCAGCGGATCGCAAGCCGCCTGCACAAAGCCGGGGTGAACAGCGAGGAGTGGGAGCTCGGATCGCCAAGGTGCGACGAAGCGCCGATCGAGATCGTGACGGACGAGGAGGAGGAGGTCGAGGCTCCGTCCCCCGCCGAGGACACCGAGACCGAGAGCGTCGGCGCGGACCCTGTTCTGCAGGCCGAACCACTGACTGAGGCTCAGGTCGCGGCGGAGTTCACCGCCATGGCGAAGCACGCGGCCCGAGCTTCGGGTCGCGCTCCACTCCGACCGCCGGACATGGTGCGAGACGAGGGTCTTGAGCGGGTCCGCGCGGCAGTTCAGGCCGCCGCGGCAAAAAGGGGGGCCCATACCCGACCCTCGACAAGCTCGAAGAGGCGCTGACGCGCGACTGGCACGGAGACCGTGCCGCGGGGCGCGTTGCCCGGCACGTCGAAATCCTCCGTCAGGTCGCGCACGAGATCTCCTCCCGTCCCGACCGAGCCGATCCTCCCGCCGACGCGGCCGAGGCCAAGGCTGGCCTGGACGCGCTCCTCGAGCAACTCCAGCAGGAAACGCCACGCTTCGGGCTCAGCGCTCCGACGGCCACCTTCGTCGACAAGATCGCCGCCTTGTCCGGGCGCTACGGGACCTACCTCTTCACCTGCTTCGACTACCCCCTCCTCCCGCCGGACACGAACGACATCGAGCGCTACTTCGGCGCCACCAAGGCGCAGCTCCGCCACGCTCTCGGCGCGGCGAGCACTGCGGGATCCGTCGCGAAGAATCTTGGCGCCGACTACGTCGAGGGCTTCGCCACCGCGTGGCTCCTGCCGGGCGAGCAGCTCCTTCAGTCGCTCGCTCCGCGCGCCAACACCGACTATGACCGCGCCCGCGAGGAGGTCCGCGCGGCCGAGCAGAAGGCCACCCTGCGCCGCTCGCGCCGCCGAGCTCCCGCTCGGCACATCAGCGCAATCCTCACTGAGTGGCTCGCGGCGCCATGACTTCATCGGGGCATCCCTCGCCACGCTCCTGGCCGACCGCGCCCTCTCGAAGCTCCTCAAGACCGACTGGCCGAAAACGCTTGAGGAGCTCGAGGAACGTATGCAGAATCGTTCGTGACCGAGGTCGTTGGCAAAAAGTGTACGCGATCAGCCGAGATCGTTGAACAATCAGCTCGGGCTCGAAAGCTACCATTGACTTCGAACAAACGCGGTGAGCAACACATGAGTCGAATCCAGTCTTTCGCACCGAACGACGAACTTCCTGTTCTTCCTGACGGCCTTACAGATGAGATTCCGGTACGTTCTCGATTCGGGTTTTTCGTGGATATGAGCGGCCCCCGTCCGATGTGGCTAGCCGCCACTGAAACCGACTATCGAAAAGCAGAAGCGCAACGATTGGGAGTCGCGCCCGAGAGCGTTGTCCTCAGTGCGGCATGCCATCAGACGGGGCCGCGCTCGTGCGATGGGCATTGCATGGAGCGGTTCTGTAGGCTTCTTTACGTTCCAGAAACAAACTACTACTATTGCGCGTGCGTCAGCAGCCTTGAGCTCTAGCGATCAAAGTAGCTCCCGAAACAAGGCACCCAATTCGGATCGACGAATGTCAATGGAGGCTCCGTGACGATCCAGTCTTTCGGTCCTAACGACAAGCTCCCTCCCTTGCCTTCGGGACTGACAGATCAGCTACCGGTTCGGTCGCGATTCGGCTTCTTGATTGACTCCGCCGGGCCGCGTCCTGTTTGGGTCGCAGCCACCGAAACGGACTATCGCGCATCGGAGGCAGCGCGCCTTGGCATCACCCCGGACCAAGTCACGATTGCCGTAGCCTGCCATCAAACAGGTCCAAGGTCATGCGAAGGCCATTGCTTGGATCGCTTCTGCCGCTTGATCTACAACCCGGGATCCAATCATTACTACTGCGGTTGTGTGTGACCGTAAAGGCAAGGTTTCCAATTGGTAGAGTATGAGACTCCGGTAGCCGCGCGGCGAAGCACTTCAACTTCAAGTGCAGCGGCCCACCGCCGTGCTGGCAGCGCGCGGTACCGGCGTGCCGGCGCATTGCGGCAGGTTGCCATGAACCAGCCGCCGGTGGCGAACGGCCTCGGCTGTGAACAGCGCGAGCTGACCGACGCGCAGGTGGGCCATCGGAGCGTTCCGGGCCGCGCGGTTCGCGAACTCGAACAGCGGCGTCGCTGCTGCGCCTCCTGCGCGATCTCGGCGAAATCCGGGGACGCTGGGTCGATGCTCTCGGCTCGGCGTCGATCTGGCGCTCGATGAGGCGCAGCGCGTGCGCGTGAGGTGAGGTGAGGACGCCAGCGCCAGGGACAGGGACAGACGAAGGCGACGAACGACTTCCCGAGGTTCCGGTCACCGAGTAGGAAGACGCGCGGTTCGGCGCTGCCGGCCTGCACGGCCGCAGGTCCTCATCCTGAGGGTCGACGCCGAGGCCAGCGCGTCGCGCACCGTGGCACCACGACGGCCCCGGTCGCTGGCCCCCTACCCTACCCTACGAGCATCGGCTCCGCGCGAACCGCGAGCTCGCCGAGCGCCTCCAGCTCGCGGACGACCGCTCCCGCTCCCGGGGAGAGGCCGAGTTGGTTGGCGATGTCGCGGAGGGAGATACGCGGTCCTGACGCTGACGCTGACGGTGAAACCCACTCCACCCCCTCGCTTCAATTCAACCCGCGGGATCCGTGGCCCTACTTGCAAAGGCGATTCTTCACGCCTCGGACGAAGTTGGCATGATCAGAAAGCGGAGGCAGGAACTTGGTGGCACCAGTGGCTGTGTCAATCTGCACCTTCAGCGAACCTGCGCATGCAACACCACTTGTGGTCCCGGCGCTTGGGAGGGGGCCCGTGCGCCTTCCTGCGCCCCTGTCACAGCAATGTTTCGAGAGCTGTGTACATGCGAGGTGCGCGCCAGCGTGCTTCCTTCGAATCGTCTGAACCACTTCCGGCTGAGGATTCATGAACCGATTGCGGCCCATGGAGATGAACACCGCGCTTGGCAGCACGCAGTTCATGAGTTCTTCCGTGAAAGCCACCAGGGGGCCACCAGCGTTACCTCCGTGGTGGGGGAACACTAGAAGTTTCGCGCGAAGCTTCGATCTATCCTTGATACTTGCGAGCCCCGCAGTGCTGAGGTCTGCCCCGAAGAGGACAAGAGGGTCAGCACCCGCCGACACTCTGATGACCCCGGAGAGCGCATTCGACTCGCGAGCATTTGACGCCCCAGCAATTGCCAGCGTCGCGCTCGGATGAACGACCTCGACCGTCAGGGAGCCGAGCGCCAGTTGCAGATCAGTAGACACGCGACGATCGGCCTTGGGAAGCTGTGCATGATTCTCACGATAGTCCTCCAGCGCGCCCAGGAAATCCTTCCAGACAGACGTCTCTCGAAATGCCTCACTGTTTACGTACAGATTTTTGATATCTACGCGACCGCTCAAGCCCGCATTCCAGAGATCTTGTTCGCAGCGCGGCGATTTCCTGTTGTCAATGATCCGGGTGCCCATGAGAGCGCCGACGCGCGCGCGAGCGGCGTAGCGCGTGCGGCCGACGAGCATCGGCGAGTCCACGACGCTGAGGCCGAGGCGACCGTGCTTGCGACGCGCGGGTGTCGTCGCGCGGACTCTCCGGAGACGCATCTGTGCCCCGGCCGATGCGCTTCCGGAACGCAGACGACGTCCGCGCAGGACCTGCGTGCGGCCACCGCCGTGCTCGACGCTCCTCCCTTGCCGCGTGCTCCGCGGCATGCGACGAGGTGCGCGTGGACATCACGACGAAGCGGCTCGACTACCTGCCGATCATCGGCCACGCGCTGAAGAAGCTCGGGGCCGCGCAGATCATCGACACGCTCGTGCCGCCAGATCCGCGGAGCCACGCGTCGACGGGCGAGTGCGTCGAGGCGCTGATCGTGGCGATCCTTCACGGCAAGCACACGCTGTCGCGCATCGACGACCTCTTCGCGCCCTTCGACCTGGAGCTCGCGTTCGGCTGGACGGCCACCGACGCCCAGTTCCACGACGATCGCCTCGGCCGCGCCCTCGACGCGCTTTTCGAGGCCGGGCCCACGAAGGTCTACTCGGCCGCGATCCTGCGCGCGGTGGCAGCCTTTGAGCTCGAGCTGAAGCTCCTCCACTCGGACACGACCTCGGTGTCGGTCTACGGCGAGTACGAGTCGAGCGAGGAGGCCGACGACCCCGACGACGAGCATGCCGCTCCACACGTCACGCGCGGGCACAGCAAGGACCATCGAGCCGACCTGAAGCAGGTCGTGTTTGGCGTCACCGTGACCGGGGACGGCGGTGTCCCGATCTTCGGACGAGTGGCCTCGGGCAACCGCGCCGACGTCGAGGAGATGCGCTGGCTGCTCGGACGCTTGGCCGAGGCCCTGCCGAACCCCACCGGCTCGACGCTCGTCGGAGACTCGAAGTTCTTCTCCGGGGCGACGCTGCTCCTCGCGCGGAAGCACGGCTTCAACGTCGTGACCATGCTGCCGCGGAACGTCGGCGTCTGGGGTGAGGCTTACAGCGCTTACCGCCGAGTTCTGTCTGCCGGCGAGCCGCTTGCCTCCTTGAAGGTCGTCTACCCCGACTCCCTCGACGACGAGGCCGGAGTCGACGAGCGACCCGAGCCAGAGAAGGAGTGGCGCGGCAGGTCCTTCGACGTCAAGCACGCGTGGACGGACGACGAGACCAAGGTCGTCCACGAGCTCCCGCTTCGCGCGCTCGTCGTCGAGTCGACCACGCTGCGCGATCAGAAGACGCCCATCGTGCACGCCCGGCGGGACAAGGAGCGCAAGGCGCTCGATAAGGTCGTCGCGCGCCTCCGAGCGCGCGAGTTTGACTGCGAGACGGACGCGCAGCGCGCCGCCGCCGCGGCGATCGAGCGCCACGGGCCCGAGCTCCATCGCCTCACCATGAAGGTCGTCTCGGAGGAGGTCGCGGAGAAGCGCCCCGGGCCCGGGCGACCGCGCGCGGACGAGGTGCGCCCCACGCGCACGGTGTGGCGCGCGGTGCTCGAGGTCGAGCACGACGATCACGACGTCCAGGAGGCGATCCTCCGCGAGAGCTGCTTCGTGATCGTGACGACCCTCTCCCGCGACGAGGTGCCGGACGACGAGCTGTTCCGCACGTACCAGGAGCAGAACCAGGTCGAAGTCGCCATGCGGCACTTCAAGAACCCTCTCGCCGTCGCGCCGATCTTCCTGAAGTCGCCGGAGCGGATCGCCGCGCTCGGCCTCGTCTACGTCCTCGCGATCATGGTCTATGTGCTCATCCAGCGCGAAGTCCGCCGGATCCTCGCCGCGCGGGACGAGGTCTTTCCCGGGAACAAGGGGCTGACCGCGCGACCCACGACGGAGGTCGTGTTCAGGCTCTTCGAGGGGATCGACACGATGCGGATCGAGGGGCAGGCCGGCGTGATCATCAGCAACATGTCCACGGCGCAGCGTGACGCCCTCGTCCTCCTCGACCACTCGCTGCTCAAGGATCCGCGTGTGAACCTGGGCAAGCTGCGTGAGCCGAGGCCGCGCCGTCGCGGCTGGCGCTGGAAGCCGAAGACGAAGGGGGACGCGGACTAACTTCGCCCACAAGAAAATGGGCGGCACTGTCTACACGATCTCTGGAATGCGGGCTCAAGAGCAGCTGCACGACACCGTCCAGGTGGTCGGCATCGCCATGGGACACGATCACATGCTCGATCTGCTTGATCCCGTAAGCGGCAAGCGTGTCCAGTACCACGACTCCGGGCGCGGCGTCGACAAGGCAGACTTGCCCACCGCCGAGTACGAGGCCGGCGTTGCCATGACCCACGTCGAGAACAAGCACCTCGCACGGAGCAACGGGAGTTGAAGTTGTAGGGGCCACTAACGCCCTTCCTTGAACAATCGGATGACTTCATCGCTAGGAGTACGCAGAAGCTCCAGTTCGCGAAATCGAAGATCACCGGGAGACGCAAGCAGCGAGACCTTCCCGACCAGCCGCGCTCCTTGAGATATCACGACTGAAGGCGAGAGCCCAAGTTGACTCCGGCGAACAGTGACCTCGCTCTTGTCATAGCCCACGATCTCGACGCGGAGTACCGGATCGCCGCCGGCTGCCGGTATCACCTCCAGCACGCGTATCAAGGTTCGATCGAGGCGATCGCTCTGGGGTTCAGACGACCCTTGCCCGGTGAAGACGGTCAGCGCCCACGCAGCCTCGCCGTCTGCCCCAGGAGGTAGTTCCTCTCGAAAGTTCTTCGGGAATGAGAACCGGCCATTCAAGCCATGTCGCTCGGCACTCACGAGACCGAAGACCCATACCGCCTCACCAATGTGCGTAGTCGCTAGGCCGTGCCGCGTCGAAAGACCGAAGATCTTGAACCGATCCGGTCCACGCGTGATCGTTACCGTTTGTGTGTTGCCCGGTCCGGCGACCAGCGCCGCGAGCGTTCCCCAAACGTCGTAGCGCCGCCTTCTGTAGACGCGTCCGAGACCCTTCAGGGCTGGATCGATCTCCGAGGCTGACGGCCATGTATGCGGTGCAGCCGCGCGGTACATTGCACAGCGATGCCGAACGCCGCAGCCATGGCAGTGATCACCGACCGTGATGTCGGTTCGCCCCTCCACTGGCAATGAACTTCCCAAGGGCAGACGGTTCCGCTCGGCTGCCAGATAATCCAGAACGTGGCCGCGCTCCTTGTCGCCCCAAGGGACAGATGTGCGTGCGGCTCCCTCAATCGCGAGTCTCAATCGGGACGATCGGCCAAACATTTCCTCGAACGCCAGTGCGTACGCCCAGAGCTGAAGGCGCGCAGCATCGAGCTCCTCATTCGGTTCACCGTCCTCCTCAGCGACACCTGCTCGGCCCGACTTGAAGTCGACGATCTCTACAACGTCGCCCGGGCATGGTCGGATCTCATCGGCCTCTCCTTCCAGCCCTGCCAATGGCGCAACCAGGGGCACCTCGGGACCGAAGCGCCGCGGAGAACGGGACTCGACAGGGCCGGGAACCGTTGGGGTGGTGCGGTTGGCGAGCCGAGCCCAGGCCCTCTCTAGATCCTGGCGGCGGGTATCAGCCCAGGACGTCAGCATGTCGAGCTTTCTCTTGGAGCCAGGAACAACTTTCTTGGAACCCAGGCCTGATTCAGGGTGCCTTCGACAAAGCAACTCGACAGCAGACTTTTGGAGGTCGTCGAAAAGCTGCGCAACGTGGTCGTCGAGTCGCGCCTCAAGTGGAGGTTTACTCCAGAGCTGCTGCACGACGCGGTGGAGCAAGGTTCCGAGAAAGGCAGGCGCGCCTGGAGGGAGCTGTTCGTCCGGAGCAAGTGCGTGGTAGACGTTCAGGGCACAGACGCGCTGATGCGCCAGTCTGGACGGCGAGTAGCGCTCGCGAACATGCAGATTCGTCAGTGCGCTGGGAAGTCGGCGAGGAAGGGTTGACTCCACTCTAGGACTCGCTCAGGCTCTTGCGAACGTCGAGTTGGCGCCGCTCTAGGTTGAACGTGTCCCACACGTCGGCCAACCTAGCGGCCGCGGCTCCCTCGCTAGCACGGAGCTCGCCCAGCGCCTGCGTGAGGATGTTCTCCGCTTGCGGCGAGTAGTCGCCCTCGGTCGGCCAGTTCCACAACGGGTGTCCGATCAAGACCCACGAAGATGTCTTGCCGCGCTTCAGGCCAAGGCGGAAGCCGTGGATACGGTCTTCACAGAACGAGCGAGCGACCACTCCACCGGAGGTCGGGAACGCAGAGGCAATCTGATTACTGAGCCGGCGAGAGTGCGCGACCCAATCCACGAGCGCAGGATCGTCCGCGAATACCCCATCGAGACCACAGACATAGCTTGGGTCAACCAACGCTCGGAGGTAGGCAAGCCCGAGTCTCCAGTCAAGCAGCCCGTGATAGTGCTGGTTTCCGTATCTGCTGAGGCACGTGTAGCACGTCGTGGTACAGGCCTCCCGATGCGCAGGGGTGCGGAGCGTGCGACCGGGCTCGGCCAATGGGTCATCGAGCATCGTCCTGATTAGTGAGAGAATCGCTGGATCGTCTAGTGGCCGAGAGAGCTCAAGGCAAAAGCCGGCCCCGTTGACCAAGCGATCCGTAAACTGCAGAACCGGCCTGAGCGTTCCAAGGTCGGCACTCCCAAACCGGCGCGGCTCGAGAACGTCGAACTCCTCCGGGTCGATGTCGAGCTCAAGAGCCGCTCGATTCACGATCAAGTAGGTGGCCGAGATGGCGGCCGCTCGAACGCCGAGCCAGCGCTTCTGCTCCCGAGTCGGTTGTGTCGCACTCGTCTGAACCGTCGGCAGCCTTGGCAACGCGAGATCGGGATTCATGGTCGTCGGTGCGAGGTACAGTCCATCCGTCACCTTCGGCGCTACCAGCCACACGCTTCGGGCCGTGGCCTCCGGGTCGGTGATCTCAATCTTCTTGTCGACCGCCTGGTGCTTGATGACGTAACGTCCCGACGAGAGCTTCGTCGTCCCGAGGCTGACATGAAAGCCCTGCTCGCCGTCTTGCTCGCGTGGGCCTCGATTGAGCCTGAACGTCTTTGTCTGGGACTCGCAGGTCAATGACAGCTGATACTCGACCGGCGCGCCGCCGATCGTGACGTCGCGCATGTCCAGCTGACGTCCCTCGGCGTAGACCGCCCGGTACCGATGCCCGCCCGGCTCGTCGTCGTCCTTCGGGTGTGGCGTGAAATTCGTTCGGAATGCGCGGGGAACGACACAGGGCTTGGCAGTCGCATCGAGAAGGAGTCCGCAGCTCGCACAAGTCGGATCGTCAGGAGGGATGCCAGGCTCGGGTTCGTTGCGCACTCGCTTCCAGGCCCCGCAGGTGCACTCCACGAGGCTGTATTCCTCGCCATACGGAGTCGCGCTCATCGTCAGATACTCGCGAGGGACCGTCTTCACCGGCGCTGGACCGCCCAGAATCGGAGTGAATCCGAGACACTCATACTCCCACTTGTCCACGACTAGCTTTGACCTTGGCGCGAATTCATAGATCGCAAGCTCCAGATCGCGATCGATTGTCTGCCATGGCTCTCGGCGAGTTCTCATGCGGTTGGGACGGAGGTAGAGCTCCCGAACGCGCGTGGGCATGCCGTACATTGGCAGGAGCCCATCCTCGGCCAGGGCGTGCGCGAGCCCCTCGCATTGCGTGGTCTCTGCCGCCTTCTTGATCGCCTTGAGAAGATCGGGTCGATTCAGCGGAATCTCGAAGCCCTCTACCTCGGAAGTCAGCCGCTGAGCGAAGGCACGGGCCGCAGGCTCCGCGTTCGCGATGTGCTCCTCCACACGGTCCGACCATTCCGCCTCGCGGTAGTCCGCGACTGGCAGGTACTCGCCGTGCACATCGGGAGGAGAGGTCTCGGGCAGCACCTTGGGAGCCTCCCGGCACTCCTGACGAAGTGCGCGGAAGGCCGTCTGCAACCAGAACTTGATTGCGAACCGCCGAGCGATGCTGGTTCTGTCCTTTGCTAGGAACGGAACTGGCGGCGGATCGCCAGTAATTTTCCCGGCGTTAGCGAAGTAGTACAGGTCATGACTCTTCGACCGGCAGATGGTGAGTGCAAGGCAAAACGCCTGCCCGCGGCGGCCAGCACGACCCACACGTTGCTGGTAGTTGAATCGCTGTGGGGGCATGTTGGCCTGCAAGACTGCTTGGAGGGAGCCGATATCGATGCCCACCTCCATTGTCGTCGTGACGCTCAAGAGGTCGATCTCGTCGCGCTCACGGAAGCCCTCGACCGCCTCGAGCGTGACCTCTTCCTCGCCGCCAGGTGCTCCTGCCGGCTCGTCCTCGCTCTCGCGCGGCTGCCACTGAGCAAGGTGGATCCCCTTGAAGAGACGCTGACGGTCCTCCGGGTACTGAGTTTGGCCCGTCAACTCCTCGCAATGGAGGCGGAACGGTGCCGTGACTCGAAGCGACCGTCGTCGGAGATGGCTCTCGACACCACTGAGCGGTGCGCCCTCGTCGGGAAGTGGCCCCGTGCAGCGCGTGCACGCACCGGTTCCCCGGTGGAGATGCACTCGTTCGCACTTGGGGCATCGGAACACCGTGCTCGCACTCTGTTGATCGACCACCGTCAACCAAAGTGCGTTGAATCGGAGCAGCAGATCGGCGTGCCCACTCCCTTCGAGCACAACTCGCAGGTTCTCGATGGCAGCCTTTGCTTTCTGATCGTCCAAACCATTCGAGGCGCGCGCGAACTCGCGAAGGCGTGGGTTCTTCCACGCCTGATCGACATTCCAGCCCTTTGGTTCGTCAAACGGCGTCGGAGTGAACCGGTAGTTGTCCGCGAGGACTCGCATGTACGCAGCGAGAGCCTCTCGGGACAGAGAGCCCGCCTTCTCCGCACCAGGCCGAGGACTGACGAACGCCAGCCCGGCCTGTTCCAAGCCGAAATACGTCTTGCTGAAGATCGTTCCGCTCAGGTGCCTGCAAAGCTCCATCAGGATGGTCTTCCGGCCCTCCTCCCACTTCGCTTGAGGTCGAGGCTTCCGCTTCTCGCCGGGTTCTGGCTCTCCAAGGTCCTCATCGCGCCAGCACCAGGCACTTCGATCGAGGAACTCGTCCCACGCGACGAATTGTGGCTTTGGATTGGCTTCACCGTCGAGTCCCTCCGTGACGGCTAGCGGGACCCTTTTCGCGGTGACTGGACTGTATGGCGACATGCCCAGTCGGACGAGGCGCTCTACGAGCGGCGGGAGGCTCCGCTTCTTGCCTTGGCAATCGTCGAAATCAAGGACCGCCTCCCTGAATGCGATCGCTCGGGGGTCGAAGTTCTCAAGCGTGGCGATCTGCGCCTGAAGCTTCTTGGCGGAGTCGAAGTCGTCGCGTTGAATTGCCTCTGTTTTGTTGGCGCGCAGTTCGACGAGTCGAACGTCTCTCTGCTGCTGAGTTCCAAGGGCGCCAACCTGCGCCTCGACACGCGCTTGAATGAGTTCGACAAGTAGTTCCCGCAGAGTGTCTTCGTAGTGGTTCTTCTCTAGCGCCGAGGAGGTCCGAGCCGCACCTTGCCGGCTGTCCGAGAAGCAGACGAGCTTCGCACTCTTCTCACTCCTGCGACTCGGGTGACGCCAAAGGTCCTCTGCCTTGAGGACAGCGAACAGTTCGGACGCGAGAAGCTGGGTCGTCTTGTTGAAGCCGGCGCGAAAACTACGAATCGTTGTGAGGCGAAATCCTTTCGTGCGGTGGTAATAGTTCGTTCCGCAAGCAGGGCATGCATATGGGGCGTGGGTCCCTGCGTGCTTCGTAGTACGTCCCTCGCCTTCGCGGAGGTGTCCCCTTCGGTCTGGCTGGCCGGGCTTCCGCCAGAAGAGCCAGCCCTTCACCTGCCCTGGTGCAGGCTCTGCATCTTCGCCCTGCACATTCACGACACCGGTGCGGGGATCGAGCCATGCCGGTCTCCAGGTCATGCATGGATCCGTGCCAGCGAGATCGCCGCCGTTTCCACCAGGCGACGGACTGTCGGTGCTTTGAGGTAAGCATGATTTGGCCTCGGTTGGCCAAAACAGACCGTACCCGTCGTAGGTTTGATCCTCGAAGCGTTGCGACGTTGCGTCGTCGGGGAGGCCGTCGAGATGCGCCTCGTGTGTCAGCAGCTCGATCTCGGTAGGTTTGGAGCCTGTCTGCTTGGGGCCACCAACGAAGAGCTCACCGCACGCCTCACAGTAGCTCAGCTCGAAGTGCCTGAGACTCACCCTCTGCCCTTCGACCTCGTAGTCGGCGCGCACGGTGCGTTCGAGGTCGAGGCGCCCGATTATCGCCTGTCGGCCCTCGCGATAGCCGAGGGGCGCCACTCTAGTGTCGACCGGGGCCAGTAGGCCCTCCGGACTCCGAAAGAAGGTATGGACACGAAATCGAGGCGCACCCTCCAAGATCGTCTTGCTCGCGGCTTCCTGTAGTGCGTCGCCAAGCCCCCGAACGAGGAGTGCCCCCCGAACAGCGGACTCCATGACCTCGGGCGATTCGCCGACGTTGGCGAACAGTGCGCCGTAGAGCTGCTCGACGTTCATTGGAGAGCGCTGGCAGGCTGAAAGAACCCGCTCGCCCATCTCGAGTGAGCACCGCGCGATCAGCGTCAGACGATCGCCGGCCGCTGGCGTGAGCTGGGCTTCGATTCTCGACCAGAGATCACTCCATGCGCCACTTGGGTCGAGCAGAGCCTGAAGGTTCTCATAGCCATCGAAGTCCCGTTCGCCCAGACGATCGGAAATGCTAGAGAACTCGCGAAGTAGATCCAGGAATGGAGAAGAGTCCGCGATTCCCTTTGTGAGTGCCCTTGCGTTTGGCTGGGCTCCTTCGACGATCGCGTCGCGCCACCTGTCCAGGGCCTGGCCGCGGGGCGGAGCAGCGGCCTGTGAACTGCCGAGCAGGCCGTTCGCGCCGAACATGTCCCACAGGTAGATCTCGCTCCGACGATCATCACCCGCGCCCTTTGGAAGCGAGGCACTCGAACACAGGACTCTTAGCTTGTGGCGGTGCTCCGGCGCGAGGAGCCCCAAACGATCAAGGAACACACCGAGCAGGTAAGACACCTCTGTTCCTGCCGAGCCCCGCTGCAGATGAAGCTCGTCGAGAACGAGGTAGAAGTAGGCGTCGTCATGCGCGTGTAGCCAGGCCCGCGTCTTGTCGAAGATCGGGTCGTCCACCGTCCGGGACAGCATGACGCTCAGCATGCTCACGTTCGTGATGAGGATGTCTGGTGGATGCTCGTGCATGTCCCAGCGCGATGTCAGCTCGTTTCCGTCCGTCGTCGGGAACAAGAATGGGGCCTCTTCCTCCCCCATTGCAGAGACGGGAAGAGAAGCGACTCGCTTAGCATCCGCCTCGCTGTACGACCGTGCGCCGGCCGCCTGCAGCCGGGCCGCCCGCTGACGGTCCTCCATGAGTACACGGTCGTCGAAGAGCTCACTCTCGCAGTCGTGGCGCCGCTTTAGCTCCTGTTTCATCCATTCGGAGTTGCCTGACAGTGCATCCAAGAAGTCGTGAAATCGCGGCCCCGTCACGGGGGTTTTGCTCGTGTAACGCCCGAAGAAGATCCGATGGCCTCCGAATTCTTCGGCCATGCAACTTCGTGCTTCGGCACTGTCGAGCGCTTTGCGGAGACGCACGAGCTGATCCTCGACGAGCGCATTCATGGGATAAAGCACGAGGGCGCGGACCGCAGCCGGACGCGCCGGTCGCGGATCCGCTGGATCGCCCTCCTCCCCATCGCGGTGCGACCTGAACGCGCTTAGGTGCGCGTTCTGAGTCTTCTTGAACGACCCTTCCAGAGGTCGTTCGAGAGGAGGAATTCCTGTATAGCCCGGCAATCCCTTGCGGTTGACGAAGGGTGCCCCGGTCCGCTCGTCATGCCACCATGGCAAGGTGCTATACCTCGGCGGCCGGCACTTCTTGCGCCAGACCTCCGTTGCCTCCTTCGCCAACTGCGCGAATATCGGAAGCAGAAACGCCTCGGTCTTACCCGAACCAGTACCCGAAGTGATGATCCCAGGGGTACCGCGACCAAGGCCCCGTTGCAGCATCGTCAGCTGGTGTGCGTACGGCTGGAACAGCGGAGCCGGAAGACCGTCTCCCTCCACCCTGCGGGAAGGAAACAGCCCCGAGAGCGCGAGCCGCACAAAGGAACGCCGCGCTTCTGGTGTGAACCCTGTGAGCGGGTCGACCTCAGGAGGCAACGCAGACGCGAGGTCCGCGAAGGTGATGCGCGACGCCTGATAGCGCGGAATGGGCTCGATGATAGGGTGTGTGCACAGCTTATTGGGTGCCTTAAGGAGCTCCCGCCGCTCACTCGCCACCGACTCATCACGGATACGGAATGCCGTGTCGAGGTAGCTGAGATAGAAGTTACGAATGCGGAGAAAGCTACCTAGTGGGTCCTTCATCGGTCACTCCGTCCGGCGCCTGATGCCCCGAAAACTGGTGGCAATGCCGGTGAGAGCCAGCGAATGACTCGATCACCAAGGGGGTACTCGTATGAGCTAACGCGAGAATAGGGCTGAAGAGCCACAGGTCCAGCGGCGAAGCGACCGAGGGCCACACAGATTCGTCCAATGGCAATGGGCATGTAGACGGGAGTGGGACCTTGCCGCACGACACTTCCCGGCCGAAGTTCGAAGCCCATGTTGGGTCGGAACACTGACTCGCGCTGGAGAGACGCCGCGCGGATCAACGCCCAATTGCGGAGTGGGGTCGAGCCCAAGTTTCTCCCGCTTCGATCACGAACCACGAACGTGGCGCCAATGTCCTCGTCGTAGTGGTGTTCGATCCGGATGCCATCGGGTGTATCTCGTCCCCGAACGAATCTGCCCTCGTCCGGAGACCAGATCCGCTCAAGGCGCGAGCCGTGCCGCGGCTCGCTGCAGGACTTGGTTCCCATCGCCTTGAGAATGCCAGGACAGTCCCATGCCGGGGCAATCTCGAGACTCTGAGGAATCGGCAAGTACTCGCTAGGACCAAGACCACACCGGAGCCTCTGAGCAACCTCCTCGAGGAGTGGAGACGGATCGACATCTGACTGCACGCGGAGCGTCGTCGGTCCCCACGCCGTGGCGGGTCCTGCACACAGTTCCGAGTTGACCTCCTGTACGTCCTCAATAGCAGAGGCGATGCGAAGGAGCAGGTCGGGTCCAGTGAGACCAAGCAGCGTGGCTTCCCAGCTCCTCTCACCGCGACGGTGGACTACGAAGCGGGCTCGACGAGCCACGACGTGCACAGATCCCCGGCCGGACTCGATTAGCAAGTCGAGTAGGCCCGCCTCGCACCAGGACCGGATGACGTCGTCCTCCCAGTTCACCCTGTCCGGTGATCCCTTCGCGTCCAGCCACTGGCGCTCGAACGCTCCACGGAGAAGCGCCTTGACCTCAGCGAGGCGACGTTCCGCCCTTGTCGCGAAGAGTGCTGCGAGCCCTTCCAACACCTCGTTCAGAGGCTGTGCAGCCACCGCACTCTGGCCGATGGCGCTGCACTGGCTCGGCGTGAGGATTCGTAGGCCCTCCGTCGTCGTCGCGCTGGCGGGCCATGTCGCACGCAGATGCCTGTTGACCGCACGCGCTCTCACAGTCCGATACGCCTCAAGGGCGTCGGCGACGCGATCCTCTGATGCGCCCTCGTCGATTCGACGGCCTTGGTGAAACGCGGGAAGGCCCCTCCTGAACGCGTTCATCCAGATGTCACGTTCGCTCGACGCCGACAAGAAGCCTGCCGGCCGACGCTCACCCTTTGCGGCGCTGCTGACCTCTTCCCGAGGGCGAGTTGGGCATGCCGCGGCGCCCTCGAAGTGGAGACTTGTCGGATTCCGCCGAGAGCCGCCAATGCGCCAGTCGAAACCAGGGCGAGCAACCTCGGAGACCTCGCCAACTGCAGGTCCGAGAAACACGCTCGGGGCGAAGATGTCCTGGAGATTCGGAGCGCCTGGCATGCAAACGAGCTGCAAGAATGGGACCCCGCTCTCTCGTGTTAACGGGGTCCCGCGTTGCATGCCGAACCACTGGAGCGCGTCATGCTCGACGTAGAAGTTCCCTGTCGGGCTCCAGTACTCGCACGAGACAGCGCAGGAACGAAACCGGAGCTCGCGAACAAGAAACTCATCCGCCGGCGCACACTCGACTTGCCACGAGTCAGCCTTGAGCAATTGATCGATCGACTCGCCTGGAATCTCCCACCGGCCGTCGTCCCGTGACCGGAGCTGGAGTTCTGGAGTTCCAGCGGATACTCCGAGTGGGATGAGGCGAACCTCATTAGCCCCAGAAGCGCTGACGACTGGTAGAAACCCTCGATACGGAACGTAGTCTCCATGACCCAGCCGGATGCCACCCGAGACCCCGAGCACTCGAGGTGCCGCCGAACGCTTGAGATGGTGGACCCCGTCGAGCGCGCCAGGCAGACTCGTTCCCACGGCAATGCCGCAGCCGACAATGTATGCCCACCCGGGAAGATCGATGGCAACCTCGCTGCCTCCGAACTGCGAATGGAACGCCGCGAGCAGATCGGCTCGTACGACGGCTCGGTCCGCCTCCTCGACGTCTGATCCCTCCAGAACGGTGAAGCGATCGTCCCCCCACTCAGAGCCGAAGAGGAGGACGCCTCGCTCGATCGACCTCCGATTTGCGAGTCTGGCCCGCGTGGATCGAGAGTCTCCAAATGCCTCGCGAACGATGTCTCGCCCTCCATTGGACGTGGGAGACCAACGATGCCGAAGTGCACCAATCGGCGGCTCGAGGTTTCGGGCGGAGTAGCCCGTGAGCTCTGACCCTACGTCCAACGACTCGGTGGCAATCATGAGCCTCGGCGGGCAGTCCTCGTCATCCAGCAGGATGAGGCCGAGCGCGGCCCGTGAAGGAGCAGAGGACTGCTCTGGCTTCAGCCTTCGTTGGAACTCCTCCTCAAGCATCCGCCAGACGGGAAGCCTCTCGCGCTCACGCCGCGTCCCTATTGTGAGGAGATGGTCCAGGTCATCTCTGAACTCCTTGGGTAGGGCATCACGCTCACGCTCGAGCACCGCAATCGCGGGTTCGATGGGAAGGGAAGGATCGTCGACCCCTCCCCTCAGCAGAGCGTCAACGACACGCTGAATGACTAGACGATTCGACTGCGCACGATTCGCGAGCCATTGACGCCGTGCCGACCGATAGCAACCGGCGATTGCCTGTTGAAGAGTGGAGCCGTCTCGAGTGAAGTCCTCTCGGATGCGGGCAAGCGCTGGAACTCGCTGTAACCGTTCGAGCAGTCCATCCGGAAGGTCGTCGCCCGTGTCAGAGCGATCCAAGAGTCGCTCGACCTCGCTGTCGATTGCCCTCCGCTCTGCGTCGTCAGGAAAGGCTAGCCAGAACGAGTGGCTGTAGTGACTGCGATAGAGCTGGACATTGGGCAGGACGAGCGGCCGATGTTGACGATCGGGAGCACGCCGAAGCCGGTCCAGGCAATGTACCAGGGCAGTCCAGAGCTTCGGGAGATTCTTCAGGTCCCCTGAGGCGACATCCTCCTTGCATTCGCGCTTGTCGCGAATCCACCTAGTCAGCACCTGGTAAAAGTTGCCCTCGGCGCGACTCGCGAGTCGGCACGTGACCCACAGGAATGCGTAGTACGAGGGGCAAGAGCTCGGGATCTCTTGGAGCTTCGCCTCGATGTAATCGCTAAGCGGCTGCCTTTGCCAGAGCCGGGCGCGGAAGACCTCGTCCCGGACGACGTCGAGCAGCCGCTGCGCCTGGTCGGGGTTTGGTGCGCTGCCGCAGGCTTCAGCCAACTCCCCATCATGGACAGCGATCGACACTACAGGGTCATCGACGTTCTCCGCCTCACGACAGAGAAACGTGCGCTGGAACAACAGGATGTTCCAAGCAGCGTATGACCAGGTATGCCAGTCTGCAGTCGCCAAACCCCTGCCCTGCCGCGACGATAACCCAGCGGCTGGGTTCGGCAAAGCCTTCATGGCAGGCCCGCACTACTCGGAAGACTCCACCCTCCGGCGGTTGGCGAGTCCCAGTCCATTGGGCATGATGCCTCGTCGGAGACACGCATGGGCATGTCCCGTTCCGACCAGATGGCGCGCATCCGGGGCTATGACACTGCGCCCGAGCTCCTTCTTCGCCGAGCGCTGCGGGCTCGCGGCATCTATTACCGTCTTCACTACAAAGTGCCAGTGGGGCGTCCGGACCTGATCATCCCCGGGCGCCGGCTCGTCGTGTTCGTCGACGGGTGTTTCTGGCACGGTTGTCCGACGCATTACGTTCGTCCCCGATCTGGGGGCGTGTTCTGGGCGGAGAAGCTCGCCGCCAACGTCGATCGCGACCGGCGCCATACGGCATGCCTAGAAGAAGAGGACTGGACGGTGCTCCGATTCTGGGAGCACGAACTCTCGGACGTAGAGGCCGTGGTCGACACGATAGAGGCGACGATACAAGGAAGAGAGGGTCGTCGATCTCCCGCGTGGCGCGTCATGCGGGTCGAAGTCGTCGACAATGTGCGGGACCTGGAACGTCGGTGCCTCGTGGACCTTCGCGATCCCGATGCGATCCGGATGATCGAGGGTACTCGCTACGGCCGTGGCGGGCCGAAGCCTAGATTACGACGAAGACACGAGGGCTGATTACCCGGATCAGCAGCTTGCTGCGCGGAGAACGCGTTGCCTATCACTCGCCTCGATCGCGTCGAGAATGACATTCGCTCCGAACTGCGTGAGTTGCGGCGGCACGGCGTTGCCAATGAGCATCGACCATGCCGTCCGTTTTGCCGGCTCGGCGGCGTGGAAGTCGAAAAAGTCTGGGAAACCCTGAAGCCTAGCCGCTTCGTGCGCGGTGATTGTCCGCCGTCGGCCGGGATGCACGAAGCGTCCCTGGCCCATCGAGGTGAAGCCGGTCGTGATTGTTTGGGCCGGCAGGTGCCACCTCAAGCGACCGTACACAGAACGATAGGTGTGGGCCTTCTCTCGATGGCACCGCGGCCTCTCGGAATCCGGGAGGTCGTACTCACCTCGATCGAACAGCCAGTCGATGCGCCGTCGATTCTCTCGGCTCGCGCGAGCTGGGCCGTCGAAATCAGTTAGCCCTTCCTGGGGAAGCAAGTCCGCGATCGCCCAGGCGGTGTCCCGACAACCGCAGGCGGATCGACCAGCCGCGAGCGTCTCGACTACCGCTGCCGCCTTCTCCGGCCCAAAACGGTCGGACACCGCAAAAAGGACGTGTCGCTTCCGAACTTGGGGCACTCCAAGCGTGCTTAGGTCCACGACACCGGCATGGACGGCATAGTCCAGCTTCTCAAGATGGGTGCGCGTCGTGTCCACGACGCCATACTTGTCGCGTGTTACTGCCGCGACGTTCTCGATGAGTATCGCGTCGGGCCGGAGGACCTCGGCCGCTCTGGCCATTCGGATGTAGAAGCGATTGCGAGGGTCCTTGCGTCTCGTCCGGTTGTTGAGGTCCGAGTGCCCCTGACAAGGCGGGCCTCCCACGAGCATGTGCACCAGGCCGGTCTTGGTGGCGAGGGTTCTTTCGGCCCTCGTTGGCTCTTGGCCCAAAACGCCGTCGAACAGTCGTTCCACCGGGGACTCCATGATTCCAGGAGCGGCGGAGTCGACGAATTGGGCGAAATTGCGCCGAAAGGCTGCGGTCGCGTCGGTGCTGAAGTCAACGGCAAGACGCACATCGAGCCTCCGCTTACGCTCTGCAGCTGCGAGCGCCAAGCCGAGGGTCATCCCGCCGCATCCGGCGAATAGATCGACGACTCTGAAGGTGGACCAGGACGCCTCGAAACTCGGCCACTCGGCCGAACGAAGGACGCGCCGATCGGGCGCGCACTCAGAGCACTCGTTGATTGCCGGCGGCCTGCTCACGTGCGGGGCTCCAAGCCAATGGTACGACTAGGTTAGCACTCGATTCCGACAGGTGGTTTGTCTGAAGGGAAGGCGCCAAGGCTCGTCCACTGGCGTCGACCCCTGGCATCCGCCGGAAGACGGCGCGGTCAACGCAGGACTACGCGGCAGCACGCCATGCGGTGGCCCGTGTTCTTCCCGCGGTAGACCTCGAAGGCGCCGAGCAGTCCGACGAATCCGCGGCTGCCGACGGCCGTCTCGGCGCCCGCCGGCAGGAGCGTCTCGGGCGTGACCTCGCGCCGCGCGGTGCTGGCGCCGGCGAGGACGGCGGCCAGCGTCATCGCCTGCCGGCGCAGCGCGGCCGGCGGCTGCTGGCCGTGGAGGCGGGTCGCGTCGAGGTCGCTGTTGACGAGCAGCGCCGCGGCGCCATGGCGCGCGACGGCGCGCCGGAGGATGACGCCGAGCTGCTCGCCGACGTGGTCGAACTTCGTCGAGCCCGCGGCCTCGTAGCCGTCGAAGTGGATCACGGACACGTCGTGGAGCTCGGGGCTCTCCACGTGGTCGAGGACGTCCCCGGTCAGCCAGCGGGCGTCGGGGTACCGTCGGCGGTAGTCGTCGATGCGGTCGTGGTCAAGATCGGCGCCGACGAAGCTCGACGGCGAGAGCACGTTCGCGCCGGTGAGCAGCTTGAGGGTGCGCCAGCCGGTGCTGCCCATGAGCTCGAGCCAGGCGCCGCGGAGTCGGCCGGGCGGGTCGTCGGTCCAGAGCTCGGGCGCCTGGTCGCGCAGGACCTCGAGGTGGCGGGCCCGGTAGGCGCGCTTCCCCTCGTTCTCGAACGCGTCGCTCGCCCGGTTCGAAACCTCGATCACGCGGTCTTCTTCCCGCCGGTCTTCGCCTGGTACTCGGCGTGGAGGCGGAGCAGGGTGGTCCGCGGCAGGCCGCGGCCGGCGGTGCGCAGGGCGCGATCGATGCGGTGCCAGGTCTCGCCGGCCTTCTCAAGCTCGGGGTCGCACGTGGCCGCGTGCGGCCAGGTCCCCTCGCGCTGGAGGTAGGCGACGGCCATGGTCGTCACGAACTCGAGGGTCAGCTCGCGCCGCACCGACCCGGGCGGTGGGGCGCCGCACGACTCGAAAAGGAACTGGGCCAGGGAGGTGCGCCGCCTGATGTCGCGCAGGCCGTTCACGATCGCGGCGCCGATGCGGGTCCAGGTCTCGCCGGGCGGCGCGCCGTCGATCTGGCCGTCCTTCTTGGTCGGCCAGCGGCCGTGCCGCGCGCGGAAGGCGTGGGCCCAGCCGGCGACGAGCTCGTCGCTGAGGCGGATGAGGCGGGAGATGTTCCTGGCGCCGAGCGACTCCAGGAAGCGCGCCAGCGTGATCGAGCCCCGCAGCCCATGGAGACCGCGCTGCAGCGCGACGTCCATGGCGCACCACGTGAACGGCGTCCCGGGGATCGGGCCCGATGCGCGGCTCGGCCACCTGTCGTGGGCCTTGAAGTGCGCGCGGGCCCACGTGGCGATCATGGTCCGCGTCACGCGACGCGGGGCGAGGTGGTTCGGCGCGCCGCGGTGCAGCTCGAGGAGCTGCGCGAGCGACCCGCCCGGCGGCAGGCTGCGGGCGCCCATGCGGAGGGCCCGGTCGATCGCGCCCCACGTCTCGCCCGGCGCACCGCGGACGTCGCCGCTGATCGCGCTCGGCCAGGCGCCACTCGCCGCGTGCTCGGCGTCGGCCCAGGACAGGAGGCGCCCGATCGTGAGCGGGACCGGGACGGCAGCCTTGAGCCGGTCGGCGAAGGCGCGCATGTCGCCGCCGCTCAGCACGTGCACCTGCTGGCGGAGCTTGGCCAGGAAGGGCGAGCCTTCGAGCGTCTGCTCCCTGAAGTCGGACAGGACGATGCCGAACGCCTGGCGCATGGCCTCGCGCACCTGGGGATCGATCCTCAGGTGGGTGGCGATCTCGTGCTCGACGCGGGCCGCGACCTTCGCGCCCGCGTCGGGCAACGAGGCGAGGAGCTCGACCACCGCCTGCTCGACGACGTCGAGCGGGAGGTCGGGCCGCTCCGCGAGCGTCTGCTCGATGAGCGTCTCGACGTTCACCGGCTGCTCGGCCTCGGCGAGCTGCTCGTGCGCGGCGGCAAGGGCGAGCCGAGCCTCGGCGCGCGTGACGAGGTCGCCGGTGTCGTTGGTGACGTCGATCGCCTCGTCCAACTCCTCCTCCGGCTTGCCCGTGAGCGCGCTGCGCACGCCGCGCTGGACGGCGGCCGTCGCGATCCAGGCCGCGCCGATCTCGTGGTCCGCCAGGTACGTCGCGACGAGGAGCGCGTGCCGGCTGTGGTCGATGCCGAGCTCGGCCAGCGAGTCGCTGTTCGCGCCCGGGACGAAGAAGACCATGCGCGCGAGGTCGCGGTAGGCGGCCGGGTAGCCGTCGGGCTTTCGCCGGAGCGCGCGCCCCGCGAGCTGGGCGACCAGCTGCAACGAGGCCGGAATGCCGATCGAATAGACCGCGGCGCAGTGGGGCCAATCCGTGCCCTCGCACACCCGCGCGATGCCGATGATCACGTCGATCTTCGAGGTGGAGAACGTCCTCCCACGCTCCCGCTCGAGCGCCTGCAGGAAGGTGTACTTGCGCTCCTTGGCCATGCCCGAAGCGTCGAGGACCCGGGCCCCGGCCCGACCGAAGGCGGCCACCAGCCGGCCCACGAGCGGGCCGCGGCCCGGCGGGACCCTGACGATCGTCTTGGGCTTCCCGTCCGTCAGCCACTTCTTAACCACCGTCCTCGTCGTGGCCGCCGTGAAGCAGTCGGGAGGCGCCCTGTCGCCGGTGAATTGCGCCGCCAAGACGCGCTCGGACCTGCCGCCGATGGCCACGATCTCGCTCGTGAGCCTCCGCGGCGCGTAGCCCTCCTGCATGTGCTCGGCCGTCGAGCGCCGGATGAGCTTCATGCCGTCCAGCACGACCGCCTGCCCGTCCGTCCGGTAGGGCGTGGCCGTCAGGAACAGGAGACGCCCGCCCCGCTCTCGCCAGAGGCGGGCGACCCTCGAGAGGCCGCGCGCCGGCACGTGATGGGCCTCGTCGCAGATGAGGAGGCGGCCGGTGAGGTCGGCCGGGAGGTCCCCCTCCCTCAACGTGCACAGGGCCGAGTGCGTGCAGACGAGCGCGTAGGCGCGCTCGGCCACGGCCAGGTAACGCTGGATCGACCGGCGCGTCCCGCAGCCGTCGCGACGCGCCGCCCTGAAGAGGCGGTCCGGGATCCGCAGGGTCGGCTGGGCGGCGACCCCGTGCGGCCAGGAGACGAGGGCGTCGCTCGCGCCCAGGAACGCCTGCTCGATCTGCTCCTGCGGGGCGGCCACGATCACGTGCGAGAAGCCGCCCGGCATGCCCTGGTCCAAGGCCACGAGCGTCCGGATCATGAGCGTCTTGCCCGAGCCGGTGGGCGCCTCGATGCACACGTCGCGGGAGCGCCGGATGCGTCCGAGGATCCAGGCCTGATAGATCGCCAGCACGAACGCCATGACGATCGAGGCGCGACGCGACTCGCTGCGCGGCGGTCCGGTCGGGGTGATGTCGAAGCTCTGATGATCCATGCGGCCTCCGTGTTTCCTGCGTGATATCTACATCGTTCAGACATGACACCGCAAGAGGGGGGCTTCAGCCGAGGCGCAGGCCGGCCGATAGATCCTTGAGGGGCCTATCGATGGCTCGTAAGCGGACCATCGTGCAGACGCTCGCCGAGCGAGTTCGCGAGCTCCGAGAAGGCCAGGGGATGACCCAGGCCGACCTCGCGCGAGCCGCGGGCTTGACGCCGAGTCACGTGCTCAAGCTCGAGCGCGCCGCGCACACCCCCAAGATCGACACCATCGAGACGGTGGCCCATGCGCTGGGCACCACCGTCTCCGACCTCCTGGCGACCGGGAAGGCCTCGAACCCGGGGCCGGACCGCGCCGATCGCCTGGCGCAACGAGCGCGTGAGCTGGGTGACGAAGCGATCGAGGCGCTGGAGCACGTCCTCGCCGCCATGGCCTCCCTGCGCGGCCGCCGCTGAGGCCTCGTCCTTGGCGCGCGACGTCAGCCTGCCGCGGTCACCGGAGTCGACGGGCGGCCGCGAGGTTCGTGCCCGGCGAGTCGGGGATGGTCGTCGTCAACGTCGTGATGCCCGGCGTCCCGGTGCTCCCCGGCCCGATGTCCTCTGGCGTCCCGTGTCCGTTGCCAGAATGCTGCCACTTCGGCTCGGGCGGTCGACCGTAAGCAGCGGAGCTCCAACGTGTTGCCCGCTGTGGAACCAGGCGAGATCCGGCCCGAACACGCTGCGCGGGCCCATTCTGACAACGCATTCTGGCAACGGATCCGGGCGTCGACTCGGCCCGTAACTCGTTGGCCCGACGCGAGGTGGAGCGCCGGGTTCGTCCCTGCGTCGGAACCGCGTTGCCACTGCGTCAGGCGGGGAGGTAGCCCATTTCCCGCAGCTTCTCGAAGTTCTGCGCGTTGATGATGCCGTTCACCTCGTTGACCACGCCGGCACACAGCGGGTCGCCCCTGAGCTGGTCGACCACGGCCCGGAGCGTGACGAGCCAGTGGAAGAGGCGGGTCGCCTCGTCCTGGGCCTCCCAGGCGCTGTGCCTGTCGGCGAAAGTCCGCACCTTGTCGCTGAGGTGGCGCTCGAGGCGGTTGTAGAGCGGGCGCATCGTGGCGTCGCGGCAGAGCCACTCCTTCGCGAGCCGGAGCTCGGCGAAGAACTCGGTCAGCCGCTTGTGGTCCTTGACCGCCTCGTTCATGCGCGCCTTCACCCGCGCGGTGCTCTCCTCGGCCGCCGCCAGGGACTCCTCGAGGGAACCGTACGCCTCGACGAGGGCCTGGATCCGGCCGAGCCCTTCGCCGGTCGCGGACTTCGCCACCTCGCGGCCGACGGCGGCGAGCTCGGAGAGCGGCACCTGGAGCTCGGCCATGTCGCGAGCGAGCTTCATGGCCGCTCGGCCGTCGGCCGCGGAGAGGCCCATGGCCAGCCGCGCGTCCTCGAACGAGGCGGCCTTGGCGAGCGAGCTCCCCTTGTCCCGGCGCTCGGCCTCGAGGAGGGCGAGCTTCTCGAGGTCGGCCGGGGTGAGCCCGAGGCGGGTGGCCACGCGCGTGGCCTGCGTCCACTCGGCGAGGAGGGCCGACTCCTTGGACGACATGGTGAAGGGGATCGCGCCCGAGCTCTCCTCGGCCTCGTCGGTGTCCTCGGTCCCGTCGTGCGTGCCCGACTCCGGCTCCGGCGCTCCGATCTCGACCCCGATCACCCTCGCGAGCTCGTCCCGCCACGCTGGCTTCGTCCACGCGAGGAGCTCCCAGAGCTCGCCCAGCGCGAACAGGACGTAGGCGAGGGCGTCGCGGTCGGACGCGAGGAGGGAGCGCGCGGCCTGCACGAGCTGACTGACCGTCTCGCTGTTCACGAGCTTCGACGCCGCGCCCTCGGCGCCCGGGTCGAGGACGGCGTCGACCGCGTCCGGGACGAGGTCGAGGAGCTTCGGCTCGTCCAAGGTGCGGAGCGCCGGCAGCGCCATCGGACCCATGGCCATGGCGCGCGCGATGAGCTCGTTCGACTTCCCGCGCAGGTCCTTCGGGAGGGCGACGTTCGTGAGGTCGATGGCGACGCAGCGCGAGAGGATCGGGTCCCGGATGCCGGTCCGCTCCGAGAGCTGGGTCCCCTTGCGCGGGTTGCAGGCGAGCACGGGGACGCAGCCGATGCGCAGGCGGTCGCTCTCGACGTTGCCGGAGAGCGAGAGCTCCGGCCGCCCCTGGAGCAGGCTCAGGAGCCGCTTGATGACGCCGCTCTCGGCGTCGAGGTACTCGTCGAAGATCCCGATCGGCGCCGAGAGCAGCGCGCGCGGGGCGCGCTTCCCCTTGTCCGACACGTAGAGCAGGTTGCTCTCGGTGCAGTCGCCGACGAGGACCAGATCTCGGGCCGGGTCGCCGCCCAGGATGATGCTGACGACGATCGCCGTCGTCGTCTTGAACTTCTGCGAGCCGCCGACCAGGACGTAAGAGAGGTGGTTCGCGAGGAAGGGCGTGCCCTCCTGCCGGGCGATCGCCGAGAGGATCATCAGCCCGCCGGCGAGCCGGTGGATCCGCGTCGGCAGCAGGTAGAGCGCCGGGATGTTCGGCTCGGGCATGGAGGTGCGCTGCGTCCGGCGGCGCAGCTCGGCCGCCCCGGCGGGCGTAAGGACGATCCACGAGGCCGCGCCCGCCGCCGCGGTCTGCTCGATCTTCATGACCCAGCCCGACGCCTCGAGGGCGGCGACGTAGCGGTAGCAGGTTCGGACCGACGTCGGCTTCGACTGCGTGCGGTTCAACCTGCGCCGGAGCCGCTTGATGGTGCGCGGACCGGGCGCGAGCAGGTTCAAGAGCGCGGTCTCGAGCGCGGCGTTCTTGCTTCTGGCCATGGCTTCACCTCCAGCTCCATCTCTACTCCGCTGAATTGATCGGGCGCAGCGGATTCTCCAGTAGTTCATCGCGGGCTGGCTGGGGGGTGCCTCTTGGGCGTACAATTGGCACATCAAGGCTCGGAGGGACCGTGGGCTACGACCTCGTTCGGCTGGAAGACGCTTCACCTCGCCGGCTCCTCGGCAAGAAGGCCAAGCGGCGAAAGAAGAAGCCGCGCGCCCGGGTGGCCCTGCGCCTGAACCTCGACCTGGTCGTGGCGCTCGACAGCTACGTCGACAAGTGCGTCGAGGAGGGCGAGCGCATGACGCGGACGAGCGCGATCGAGGCCGCGGTCAAGCAGTTCCTCGTCAAGAAGGGAGTGCTCTAGTGTCGGCTTCGATCGTCGACCTCCGGGGGCCGGCGCCGCCCGCGGTCCGGATCCCGGCCTCGCGGGCCGACGTGGTCGACCTGCGCGTCGCCGCCCCTCCGTCGCCGCCGCCGCGGCCCGCGTCGGACGTCGTCGACCTGCGGCCGCCGCGGCGGCCGGCGTCGGGCGGCACCATCACGTTCGCGATCCGGCGCTCGATGCGGATCGAGCGCGCCCGGTCGTGCCGGATCCGGCCGCGGACACGCGCGCGATCGCGGCGTCGCGCTCGCTCGGGAACGGCTTCGAGGGGCGGTGGCGACCCACCAGGTCCAGGAGGGGACGACCCGCCCGGAGAAGCAGGCGGCTCTTCCGGGAGAGTGCCGTCGTGAGCGGCGGCCGGAAGCGCAAGGCGCGCCCGAACGCCCGCGACCGCTCGAAGGACACCTCCGACCCGGCGTGGATCGCCAGCCGGATGCGGGTCATGGGGTCGCGGGAGCTCTCCCCGGACACGTTGAAGCTGCTGATGAAGATGTTCATGGACTACCTGGATCGGAAGGACACGCCGTCATGAAGACCAAGACGAAGCGCCGCGCGGTCTGGATCTACATGAGGCGCAGCGGGGACAAGCAGCACGAGAGCCTCGGCCGGCAGGAGGACGAGATCACCGCGGACGAGGTGGTCCGGACCGCGGACGAGGTCGTGCGGCCCTTCTTCGTCGACGACGCGGTCTCGGGCACGCTGGCCCTCGAGCAGCGGAAGGGTGGCGCGAAGCTCCTCGCTGCCGTGAAGGCCTACGAGCCTCGCGCCGACGTCGAGCAGGTGATCGTGATCGACGACGTGTCGCGCCTGAGCCGCGAGAGGAACCCGTACACGGTCGCCGGCTTCCTGGCGCCGTGCTTCGACAAGAACATCGCGGTCTACTTCAGGCGCGACCGGTTGTGGTCCACGGACCCCATGTTCGAGGTCATCTTCAGCCTGCACCGGCGCAGGGCCGCGGACTTCAGCGCCGACCTCAGCGGCAAGGTCTTCGAGGGCCAGCTCCGGGCCGCGCAGCAGAAGCGCGCGCACGTCGGCGGCAAGCCGGACTACGGCTACGACCGGATCGTGTGCGATGCGGACGGGACGCCGCTGCGCCGGTACGTCGTGACCGACGACCTCTTCCTGCACTGCTACACGGTCGACGGCACGGAGGAGCTCGACGAGCCGCTCCCGCCGCGCGTGAAGAAGGCCGGCGGCCCGCTCGGGCCGGCGGGCATCGGCAAGTCGCTCGGCCAGTACATCGTGCTCGCGAAGACGATCGTGGAGAGCCGCACGCAGGCGATCAAGCTCTGCTACGAGGGCGTGATCGACGGCAAGGTCCCGATGGCGATCGCGCGCGACCTGATCGCGCGCGGGATCCCGAGCCCCGGCGGCAAGGGCTGGCGCGGCGACACGGTCGTGCGCCTCGTCAAGAACTCGATCTACTACGGGCAGGACTACTACAACCGGCGCTCGCGGAGCGCCTTCTCGGGCGTGCGCCGCGGCGACGACGGGGTCCTGCACCGCGTGGCGGCCGACGATCCGACACGGGTGCCGAGCAAGGCCGGGAGGTCCGTGCCGCAGGAGCACTGGGTCGTGAAGGAGCTCGACCCCGCGCTGGCCTTCGTGACGAAGAAGGTCTGGGACCGCGCCAACGCGATCATCGCCTCGCGCCGCCCGATCAACCGCGGCGGCACCTACACCGACCGCGTGCGCACCTCGCCGCACCTCCTGGGCGGCCTCGTCACCTGCGAGCACTGCGGACGGAAGATGCAGGTCATGAAGCGGGCGGGCAACAAGCCGCTCCTGTTCACGTGCGCGACGAACAAGCAGGAGCCCGACAAGTGCCCCTGGAAGTCGATCCAGGCGCCCAAGCTCGACGCCTACGTCCTGGACCTCCTCGAGTCCGTGATCCTCGATCAGCCGGTCAAGAAGCTCCGCAAGGCGATCGAGCAGGTCCTGGCCGAGCGGGAGGGCAAGATGCCCGAGGACCCGACGCCGAAGCTCCGCGCGGCGATCGCCGCGGTGGACGCGAGGATCAAGACGCTCTGGTCGCGCTTCGAGTCGCCGAAGATGCGCCGCGAGCTCCTCGACGACGTCCAGCGGCAGCTCATAGCGGCAAAGGAGCAGAAGGGCGCGCTCGAGGCGCAGCTCTCCGCGGCCGAGTCGGCGAAGCCGAACCCGAAGGCCGTCGCCCGCACGGCCGAGGCCTATCTGCAGCGGATCCGCGAGGTCCGCGAGTGGCTCGGTTCGGAGGACCCCTCCCAGCGGAAGGCCGCGATCCGCGCCGTGGTCGGCGGGATCACGCTGCGGTTCGAGAAGAACGCGGCATGGCGGCGGCAGTCCGACCCGGCGTACGTCCTCGAGAAGGGCACGATCGCCCTGAAGGACGAGCTGGGTATCGGCTCCCTCGCATCCGCTTGTGCGTCTGCCAGGGAACCCCTACCCGGTAGGGGTTTCCGGGCGCGCGCTTCACGGTGTGGTTCTCGCGGGCGAGGACCGCCCGGAAGTCGGCCAGCGTCGCCTCGAGCACCTCGAGCCCCCCGCGGTCGAACTGCCGCAGCGCGTCCTCCCCGCGGACGAGGTGCATCGACGCGCGCTTCTTCGTGCTGGCCTCGCGGAGGAGCAGCGTCCCGGTGGGGAAGTCGAGGGCCGCGAGGCCGATCCGCCCCGGGATCCTCGCCCCGCGGTCGGCCCACGCGAGGCGCCCCGCGATCATCAGGTGGAGGACGAGGAACAGGTCGCCCTCGAGCGCGAGCACGATCCGCTTCCCGAGCCGGCGGACCTCGCGGACGACCCTCCCCTCGGCCGCGCCGATCGGCGGGTCGGCCGTGCGGAGGACGAAGGGGCTCGCGAGCCGCGCGCGCTCTAGCGCCCGCCCGACGACGCGGCGCTCGAGGCGCTCGACGTAGACGACCACGTCCGGAAGCTCGGGCATGGTCCCATGGTGCCATCTCGGCGCTCCGCCGCGGCGCGGTCAGCGCTCCTCGAGCTCGAACCGGTAGCCCTCGAACGGGTCCTCGAGCGCGACCCCGCGCGTGAGGACCACGACCGCCGCGAGCGCGGCGGCGAGGGCGAGCGCCAGGCTCCCGAGGGCGATGCCGACCAGGCGCGGGCGGCGCAGGAGCAGCCCCCGGTGCGCGGCGCGGACGCGCGGCGGCGGCGGGATCGGCCGCACGGCCTCGCCCTGCCGCACGGCGCGCAGGTCGGCCAGGAGGTCGTTCACGGCCGCGTAGCGCCGCCGCGGGTCGGCGGCGGCCATGTTGTCGAGGAGGGGGACGAGGCCGGGCGGCAGCCGGTCCTTCGCGGCCACGCGGAGCGGCGGGAGCGGGGCGAACGCGCGCTCGATGAGCTCGCGCGGGTCCGCCTGCGGGTCGACGGGCGGGGCCCCGGAGAGGAGCGTCCAGGCCAGGCAGCCCAGGGCATAGAGGTCGGCCTGCGGACCGACGAGCCCCCGGTCGAGCGCCTCCGGCGCGGCGAAGCTGGGCACGCCCACCCGCTCGCCCTCGCCCAGGAACGCGAACGTCGGGTGCGGCCGCGCCAGCCCGGCGTCGCAGAGGACGACGCCGCCGTCCGGCTCGAGGCGCACGCAGCCGGGCGAGAGCGCGCCGTGCGCCTGGTCGCGCCGGTGCAGCCCCTTGAGGGCCTGGGCCAGGGCCTCGACGACCTCGAGGACCCGCTCGACCGGCAAGGGGCCGTCGCGCTCGAGGACGTCCGCCGCCGTGAGGCCCACCGGCGGCGCGAAGGCAGCGAAGAAGGCGTCGCGGGTGCGCCCCGACGCGAGGCAGCGCTCGAGGCCGGGGTGCTCGACGCGCAGCGCCGCCTCCGCCCGCTTCGCCAGGCGGCGGAACTCCGCCTCGTGCGAGCCGAAGAGGGGGAAGATCCTGAGGACGCAGCGCAGCTCGGGGTCGTCCGCCGCCCTGGCCAGGTAGCGGCGCTCGCCCCGGTGGAGCCCGATCAGCCGCTCGACCTCGAAGCCCCCGACCGTGCAGCCGAGGAACGGGTCGCCCACCGGGTCCGGCAGCGCCATGGCCTCGAGGGCCGCGACGGCGTCCTTCACCTCGTCGGTCGAGTGCGCCTTCCTGGGCGCGATCGGGAGCTCGGACGTGTCCGGGTCGTCGGCGGCCGCCGGCGGCGGCCCCGGCCCGAAGTGGTCGTCGTCGGGGATCGCGTCGTGGCGCCCCGACTCGTCGCTGACGCGGCTGGCGTCGAGCATCAGGCGCGTGAAGCTCACCTTCACGCGCCGCGTCCCCTCGCGCGGCGGCTCGCTGCGCAGGGCGAACGTCCCCTGGCTCACGGCCAGGAGCGCGCGGACCGCCGCCTCGCCGGCGCTGCCGTCCGACGCCCGCGCGTCCCACGGGCTGCCCTCCTGGAACTCGATCACCCCCTGCACGCGGTCGCCGCTCACCTCGACCAGCCCGGTCTTGGCGTTGAACTCGACGCCCTGGAGGATCTCGACGAGGGGCATGTCCTCGAGCGACCCCTGGATCCCGCCGCCGCGCGGCGGCGGGGGCGGCGGCGTAGCCCGCAGCGACGGGAGGCGGTCCGAGCTCCCCTCGCGCCGCGGCGGCGCCGGCGGCGGCCGCCGCGCGGGCAGGCGGTGCCGCTCGGAGCTGGGGTCGCGGCGGCGCGGGTCGATCCTCCCCAGGGCCTGGTGCGCCTCGGCGGCGTCCGGGCGGTCGCCGGGGTCGATCGCCAGGAGGCGCCCGACGAGGGCGGCCAGCGCCGACGGCGCGTCGGGGCGCAGGTCGCGCACGTCGGGGGCGGGCTCCTTCGTGCGGCGGTTGAGGAAGCGCAGCAGCGTGTCGTCCTCGTGGGGCTCGTGCGGCGCGCGCCCCGTGAGGGCGAAGAACAGGGTGCCGCCGAGGCCGTACAGGTCCGCCGGCGGGCCGACCCGGTCCTGCCCGCTCACCTGCTCGGGCGCGAGGAAGGTCGGCGTGCCGAGCATGGCCTTGTCGTCGGTGAAGCCCGCCTCGCGCTCGAGGTCCTTGGCGATCCCGAAGTCCAGGAGCTTGGGCTGGCCGTCCGGCAGGATGAGGACGTTGGCCGGCTTGAGGTCGCGGTGGACGACGCCCGCGCGGTGGATCGACTCGAGCCCCGAGGCCAGCCCGCGCCCGACGACCAGGACCTGCTCGACCCGCAGCGGGCCGTCCGCTCGCACCTTGTCCTCGAGGCTCGTCCCGGGGATGAGCTCCTGGATGATGTAGTGGACCCCGTCCTGCTCGTCGGAGTCGAGCACGCGGGCGACGTGCGGATGGTTGAGCCGCGCCGCGACGGTGGCCTCCCGCTTGAAGCGGGCCAGCGCCTCGGGCCGGCCGCGCGCGCCGCCCACGACCTTCACCGCCACGTCGTGCTCGAGCCGCAGGTGCCGCGCCCGGTAGACGCGCCCCAGCCCCCCCTCGCCGATCAGCTCGAGGATCCTGCAGGGCCCGAGCGTGCGGCCGATGAGCTGGCTCGAGTCGCTGAGCTGGCTCGGGTCGATCGGCCGCGCGGGCTCCTCGCCGCGCGTGTCGCGCGCCGCGCCGGCCTGGCGCGCCTCCGGCGCGCGGCCGAGCAGCGCCTCGAGGTCGCTCCGCTTCAACCGCCCCGAGGTCGACTCCCCCGCGCTCGACCCGGCGCGACCGCCCGTCGTCGGCCGCGGGAGGCGCCCCGACGACTCGCCGGCGGCCCGCGGCCGCGGGCCGCCGGACTCGCCGGGCGGGCCTCCCCCGCCCGCGGGCCGCTCGCCCCCGCCGGCCGGGCGTGGGAGCCGCCCCGACGACTCCCCCGGGCGGCGCGGCGGCGGCCCGCCTGCGTCACGAGGCGCGCTCATCGGCCACCCTCGCGGCGCTCGAGCACGTGCGCCAGGGCGCGCTGCACCTGCTCGCGGACCCAGGCCAGGTCGGCGCCGGGGGCGCGCTCGAGGGGGGCGACGACGCGCGCCCCGTCGGCCTGGGCGACCGCCGTGCGCGTGAAGGGGGTCGGCAGCGCCACGCTCACCGGCCGCTCCGCCGCCCAGCCGCCGGCCTGGCGCTCCTCGAGGGTCACGACGAGCGCCACGAGCACGAGCTGCCCCTGGCGCGGCTCGTGGACCGCGTCGACCCGGGCGCGCCACCCGGCGGGCAGCCCCACGCCGTCGAGGGCGCGCGGCGCGCTCGCGAGGCGGACCCCCGCGGCCTCGCCGCGCACGACCTCGCGCAGGGTCGCGCCCGTCCAGTCGGCGGCGGCCTCGGCCGTCGTGCGCAGCGGGATGTGCACCACGGGGCCGTCGGTCATCACGCTGATGACCCGCCTGACCGTCTCGTGGCCCGCGAGCGACACCTCGACGTCCCGCTCCTCGAGGAGGGGCAGCTTCGCCGTGAAGGGCGTCGGCTGGGCGAACACCGCGCGGTTCCAGCGCAGCTGCGCGCCCGGGTTCGACGTGATGCGGACGTCGAGCGCGAGCCCGCGCAGGACGCCCGGGACGTCGCGCAGCTCCTCGCGCAGGCGCCGCGCCCGCGCGTAGGCGGCGGGCAGGTCGCCGCGGGCGACGAGCTGGGTGAGCCCCTCGACGGCGAGGAGCGCGTCCTGGCGGCGCGCCCGGGCGCGCGCGGCCGCCCGGTCGAGCAGCGCCGCCAGGCTCTCCGTGCGCGGCGTCGCGCCCTCGCACACGCGCAGGACCTCGTCGACGTCCCCCAGGGCCGACGCCGCCCGCAGCCGGCGCAGCGTCGCCGCGTCCTGCTCGTGCTCGCGGGCGCGCGCCAGCGCCCCCCGCGCCGCCTGGCCGACGTCGCCGCCCGCCGCCGCGGGCGCCTCGAGCAGGGCGGCGACCGCGTCGAGGTCGTGCCGCGCCAGGGCGGCCTGCGCGTCGGCCACCGTCCGCGCGTAGGCCTGCCGCGCCTGCAGGGCCTGGACGGCGGGGACGAGCGCCGCCGCGAGCAGGACCACGGCCGCGAGGCCGGCGCGGCCCGCGGCCGGGCTGGCGGCGCGCACGCCCCCGGCGCGCAGGACGCGCTCGCGGCCGGCGGCGTCGGGGACGTGGTCGGCCAGCGCGAGGGCGATGGCCTGCGCGTCGGCGCGCCGCCCCTCCTGGCGCAGGGCGGCGATGCCGCGCTCGGCCATCTCGGGCACCGCGCGGACCTCGCCCGCGGCCAGGGCCGCCTCGAGCAGCAGCAGGCCGAGCGTCGGCTCCTCGCGGCCCTGGGCGTGGGGCTGAAGGACGCGCCGGGCGCGCGCCGGGAGGCGCGCGTCGAGGTAGCGGCGCGCGAGCGCCTCCGCGGCCAGGCGCGCCTCGTCGCGCTCACCGCAGGCGACGAGCGCCTTCACCAGCCCGTCGTGCGCCTCGAGGTCGTCGCCCTGCAGGCCGTGCGCGGCCGCGAGGCAGCGCGAGGCGTCGGCGGCGCGGCCGCGCGCCAGGAGGTCGGTCCCGGCCCGCGACAGGTGCCGCGCGGCGGCCCGCCGGTCGCCCGCCTCGAAGTGCTGACGCGCGGACCACAGCCGCCGCGGCAGGGCCGCCAGCCCCTCCTCGAACGCCGGCGGCGCGGCCGGGCGCAGCGGGGTGGCGACGACGAGCCCGCGGGCGACGAGCCCCTGCAGGTCGCGCGCCAGGGCGTGCAGCGGGGGCCGCGCGTGCCCCGCCTCGGCCAGGCGGTCGGCCAGGTCGGCCGCGAGCAGCCCGGGCTGCGCCTGGAGGAGCGACAGGACCTCGACGGCGCGGGCCGAGAGCGAGGCGCTGCGCTCGTTCGCCCGGGGGCCCTCGGCGAGCGTCACCCGCAGCCCGGGCAGGCCGCGGTGCACCGGGGCGAGCTCGTTCAGCTTCTCGCCCACCTGCTGCACGAGCGTCTTCGCCGCGCGCGCGTTGAGCGTGAGCACGTCGACGTCGCGGCGCTCGCGCAGCTCCGGCTCGGCCTCGCCGGCCCCCGCCTCGAACGTCGGGTCCGTCCAGAACACCGCGTCGAGGAGCACCTGGCCCACGACCTCCGCGGCCGCCTCGGTCACGAGGTCGGGCGCCACCCCGAGCGCCAGGAGCGCGTCCTGCTCGCTCTTGCGCCCGCGCAGCGCGGCCTCGAGGCGGCCCAGCTCGGCGCTCTTCAGCCGGTCCTTCTCGACCAGGCGGCGGCCGAGCGGCGGGAAGGCGCGCCCGAGGAGGAGGGCCTTCGCGCCGCTCGTGGTGAACAGGAGCGCGAGGTCGACCGTCCCGCTGGTGACGACGAGCGTGCCGCAGGCGAAGGGGCGCCCCGCGAGCGTGAGCGCGCGCCGCGCCGCGACCGGCGTGAAGGCGCCGCAGAGGCCCGTGGCGCGCAGGGCGTCGGCGTCGCGCCCGTCGTCGTGATCGGGCGCGCGCAGGAGCGCGTCGAGCGCCGCGGCCGGCGTCGCCCGCCGCTCGGTACGGGGTCGCCCGGCGCGGACCGCGTCGTACGACGCCCGCACGCGGCGCTCGAGCTCGCGCAGGTCCTCCACCCCGACCTCGAGGCGCCCCCGCCTCGAAGGAAGGGTAGTGAAGCCGAACGGTTCGTGCCAGGAAAGGACCACGTCCGCGCGGGTTGACCCCGGGTGCGGCGGCGTCTACCATGCCCCAACGCATTGACCAGCAGAAGGTTGTGACATGCGAGCCGCGGACGAGGACCTGCTGGCCGGGGCGCTGGTCCTCGCCTACAAGTATGCCGACGTGCCGGCCCTGCGCCGCGCGTACGCCCGGGCCGAGCTCCGGGCGGAGGCGCGCGATGGCGGCGCCCTCGTGCAGACGCTGGCCGAGCAGGGGGTGCTGTCGGCGCGCCGGGCCGAGAAGGTGCGCGCCGCCGCGCGGCTGGCGCGCCTCCTGCGCGCCGACGCCGTCTACGGCATGATCGCCATGCGCAACAAGCTCGTCGGCGGCCAGATGCTCAACGCCTGCATGGAGGAGGCGCGCCGCGCGGGGCATCAGAAGACGCTCTCGCAGGTGCTCCTCGAGCGCGGCGTGCTCACCGCCACCCACGACCAGGCGGTCCGCGGCCGCCAGGAGGAGGTGCTGCCCGAGCTCCTGGCCAAGGAGCGGGCGCTCGCGGCCACGATCGACCTCGCGCGCGACGCGCCGGAGACGGCCGACCTGAAGCTCGCCATGCTCCTGGGCGAGGTGGCGGCGAAGGTCTCGTTCCTCTCGCGGCAGGACCTCGACGCCGGGGTCGAGGCGCAGGAGCGCGTCGCGCGCGGCCTCCCGGCCGAGGCGCCCGCCCCGGCGGCGCCGCCGCCGCGCCCGGCGGTGGAGCTGCACGCGCCGGCCGCGCCCATGCCCGCGCCGGCCGCGCCGGGCGACGACCCGTCGCAGGACCCGATCAAGGGCTACGAGCTCCTGCTCAAGCTCGGCGCCGGCGCCATGGGCGCCGTGCTCAAGGCCCGCAAGCGCGACACGGGCGAGGTCGTCGCGCTGAAGATCCTCAAGCCCGAGCTGGCCGGCGACCGCGAGTACGTGGAGCGCTTCCTGCGCGAGGCCAAGGCGGTCGCCCGCCTCAACCATCCGAACATCATCCGCGCGATCCAGACGGGCAAGTCGGGCGAGTACTACTTCTTCGCCATGGAGTTCATCGAGGGGCAGACGGTCTCCGACCTGATCAAGGCCAAGGGCAAGCTGCCCGAGCGGTTCGCGCTCATGGTCACGCGGTGCATCGCGTCGGCGCTCGCGCACGCGTGGCAGCACCAGATCATCCACCGCGACATCAAGCCCGACAACATCATGGTCACCAAGGACGGGGGGGTGAAGCTCACCGACCTCGGCCTGGCGCGCACCGCCAAGCAGGAGTCGACGCTGACGATCACCGGCGTCGTCATGGGCAGCCCGGCCTACATCTCGCCGGAGCAGGCCACGGGCGAGAAGAACCTCGACTCGCGCTCGGACATCTACTCGCTCGGCGCGGCGCTGTTCCACATGCTCACGGGCAAGGTCCCCTACGACGGGGAGACGCCGCTGCACGTGATGCTCAAGCACATGAACGACCCGCTGCCCGACGCGAAGAAGCACGTCCCGCAGGTGGCGGAGGCCACGCGGCAGCTGATCTTCAAGATGATGGCGAAGCGCCCCGAGGGCCGCTTCCAGACGGCGGTGGAGGCGGAGGCGGCCACGCGCGCGATCGAGGAGGCGCTGGCCCGCGGCGAGGTGCCGCCCGTGACGTGGGCCACGCCGGCCGCGGCCCCGGCCACCTCGTCGGCGGAGCAGGCGCCGCTGGCCGGCTCGGGCGTGGCGAAGAAGGCGCCGGCGGGCGCCGGCGCGCCCCAGAAGAAGGCGCCCGCGCCCGCCCCGGGGAAGCGCGGGCCGGACAAGAAGCTCGGCGCCTCGCGGGAGGGCGGCCCGCGGGCGGCGAGCAAGGACAAGGACGTCGGCGAGCGGCTGAAGCGCATGGCGCAGAAGCGCAAGCGGCGCTTCTGACGAGGCGGGTCGAACCGCGGTGAACGCCCCGTCCCCGGCGCCCCGCGCCCCGCGGCTGCTCCTCGCCGTGGCGGTCGCCGCCGCCATCGCCCACGCGGTCCTCGTCGGCTTCAGGCGCAACGAGGGCGACCTCCGCGTCTACCACGACACCGTCGGCCGCCTCGTCGCGGGGCTCGACCTCTACCAGACGCTCGAGGGCCCCGACCCGACGCGGCCGACGGGGTTCATCTACCCGCTGCCGTTCGCGCTCGTCTACGCGCCGCTCACGGCGCTGCCCTTCCCGATCGTCCGCGTCGCCTGGGCCCTCCTCATGGGCCTCCTGGCGGTGCGCTGCTACGTCGTGGCCCTGCGCCTGACCTTCCCGGACGGCGCGCTCCCGTGGGCGGGGCGGTCGCGGCTCCGGTGGGCGGCGCTGGCGGTGGCCGTCGCGGCGTCGCTGCGCTTCGTGCTGTCGGACCTGCAGCACGGGCAGGTCAACGTGCTCGTCCTGTGGCTGTCGCTCGAGGGGGTCGCCGCGGCCGCCGGCGGGCGCGACCGGGCCGCCGGCGCGTGGCTGGCCGCGGCCGCCCTCGTGAAGCTGACGCCGGGGCTCCTCGTGGCGGGCGAGTGGGCCGCCGGCCGGCGCCGACTGGCCGCGGCCGCGGCCGGCGTCGGCGCGGCGCTCGCGGCGGCGCCGGCGCTGGTCCTCGGCCCGCGCGCGACGCTCGACGCCACCTGGCGCTTCGTGACCGAGGTGACGCCGTGGAACGCCCGCTTCCACGCCTGGGTCGGCAACAACGCCTCGCTCACCGGCCTCCTCCACCGCCTCCTCGTGGGCGAGGCCGACGCCGGCCAGGCGCCCGCGCCCATGCTCCTCGCCCTGGACCCGGCGACCGGGCGCGCCGCGGCGCTCGCGGCCTCGGTCGTGGCGCTCGGGGCGGCGCTCGCCCTCGCGCGCCGGCTCGACGGACCGGCCCGGCCGGCGCTCCTCCTGGCGGCGATCCCGCTCATCTCGCCGATCGCCTGGAAGCCGCACCTCGTCGTCGTCCTCCTGCCGGCGCTCGTCGCGGCCCGCCTCGCGGTCGAGGCCCGGCGCGCCGGTCCGGCGGCGCTCCTGGCGCTGAGCGCCGCCTGCCTCCTCGCGGGGCGCGAGGTGGTCGGGCGCGACCTCGCCGACGCGGCGACCCGCTGGGGCGCGCCGACGGTCGGCCTGGCCCTCCTGGCGGGGGTGATCGCGGCGCTCGGGCCGGTCCGCGGGGCGGGCGCGGCAGGGGCAGAGGCCGGCGCCGCCACTCCTCCGCCGTGAGGCAGACGCACGGATCCGCTCGCGCGTGCTCGGCCCCGGAGGTCGAGCCAGAATGCCCCCGGAGAGAGGGGGTGTCGTGGAGCAAGCCGACGTCGCGCTCGACGCGACGGACACGACGGAGGGTGACGGCTCGTCGCTGGACGCCGCCCTGGAGCGCCTCCGCGCCGCCACGGCGACGGCGGACGCGGCGGCCGAGCGCGTGAGCGCGGCGGACGCCGAGGCGCGGGCCGCGCTCGAGGCGCGCGACGCGGCCGCGGCGTCGATCGAGGGGGCGCTGGCGGGCTGGGACGAGGCGCTCAGCGCCGCGCGGGGGGCCCGCGACGCGCTGATCGCGGCGCGGCGGGCCGCCGACCAGGCCGCGGCCGCGGCCCGGCGGGAGGCGGAGTCGGCGCAGGCGCTGGCCACCGCGGCCGAGGCCGCCCAGGCCGAGCTGGAGGCGCTCGTGGCCGACGCCCGCGCCGGGGCGGAGCGGGGCGCGCCGCGAGAGCGGAGGCCAGCGGCGGGCGCAGGCGGCGGCGCCCGGACGCGCGTGGACGCGGCGCGGGCGGCCGCCGAGGAGGCCGCCCGCGCCGCCGAGCGCGCGGCGGCCGGGTCAGGACCTGGAGAGCGCGCCGGCGACGGCCGCAGAGCAGGCGGCCGCCGCAGGCGGCGCGCCGCCTCGCCACCGAGGAGGCGGCGCTGGCCGCGGCGGCCGCGACTGGTCGACGAGGCGCGCGCGCGAGCCGCCGCCGGGGCGAGGTCGAGGCGAGGCGGGAGCGCCTCGGCGCCGCCGAACGGCCGTCCGCGGCGCCGGCGAGGCGTGCGCGCAGGCCAGGCGCGACGCGGAGGCCGCCGCGGAGGCGGCGCGGGCGGCCAAGGCCCCGGGCGCGCGAGGTCGCCGCCCAGATGGCCGAGGACGACGGCGCGATGGACGCCGCCATGGCGGCCATGCAGGAGGCCAAGGACCTCGGGCGCGCGGCCGAGGAGCGGCAGACGCGCGCCGGGGAGGCGGCCGCGGCGAGGTCGGTCGCCGAGGGCGCCCGCGACGGGGCGGCCGCCGCGCTGGCGACCGCCGAGGCGAGGCTCCGCGCCCACGAGGTCGAGGTGACCCAGCTCGGCCTCGGCCGCGAGGCCGTCGCCCGGTCGGTCGAGGAGGCGCGAGCGGCGCACGCCGCGGCCGAGGAGGCGGCGCGGCGCGCCCGGTCGACTGCAGCAGCCGAGGCGGCGCGCGGCGGCAGGCGGCGGTCGGCGGCGGCCGCGGCGGCCGAGGAGGCGACCGCCGCGTGGACGGCGGCGGCGGAGGCGCGCGACGACGCTCGCCCGCGCCGAGACCCGGGCGACGGAGGCAGCCCGGCTCGCGGGGCGCCTCGAGGCGGCGCAGGCGGAGGCGGCGGCCGCCCGCGAGGCGGCAGCGGCGGCGGCGGCGCGCCGGGCCTGAGAGGTCGCCAGGGCGGAGGCGGCGAGCGCCCAGGAGGCGGCGGCGACCGCGCTGATCGAGCGCGCGTCAGGCGCGCGCGCCGCGGCCGAGGCGCTCGGGCCGAAGGCGGCGAGCCTGGCCCGCGCCGGCGAGCCGCCGGCGGCCGCGCCGACGCCCGCCCCGACGCCGGCGGGGTCGGACGGCGACCTCGACGCGGCCTTCGGCGAGCTCGAGGCGGGCGACGAGGCCGCGCCCGCGGCGCGCGACGACGCGGCCAGCTTCCAGCTCGCGGTCACCTCGCCCGAGGGCGAGTCGTCGGTGCACGACTTCGACCAGGACGTGGTGACGATCGGCCGCGACCCCGGCTGCGCGCTCGTCCTCGACAGCATGCTCGTGTCGCGCCGCCACGCCGAGGTGCGCCGCAACGACGCGTTCCTGGCGGTGGTCGACCTCGGGACGGCGAACGGCACGTTCCTCAACGGCAAGCGCGTGGGAGGCCTCACCCTCCTCAACGACGGCGACGTGATCGTCCTCGGCAAGTTCCAGGTGAAGGTGCGGGCGACCGCCAGAGTTCGCCAGGCTGCGAGACGCCGGTGGGCGACGAGGGCGACGACCGACTCGGCGGGATGACCCTGCAGCTCTCCCCGAGGTGGCCCGGCGCGCCGCCGAGGAGGCGGGCCGCGTGAGGGCACGTGGTCGTCCCGAAGAAGAGCGCCGACCTGCGGCTGTTCGTGTCGGAGACCTTCCTCGTGGGCAAGGGGCCGGGTGCGACCTGTCGCTCAACGGCTGGCTCGTCCCGAAGAAGGTGGCCATGTTCGTGCGCGGCTCCGACCGCTACCTGCTCGTCAACCTGAGCGACTCGCCGCGCGTGCTGGTGAACGACCGCCCGGTCTCCGGGCGGGTGGTCCTCGCCGACGGGGACCGCGTCGAGGCTACGGGCACCGGCTCGGGTTCTCGCAGCCCGGCGCGTGAGGCGATCCGCCAGGGCCGACGACGAGACGAACAGGTCACACCGCGCCTCGGCGGTCGGCGGTTGCGCCTCGGCCCGCGGGTTGCAACCACCGGACGGGGTCGGCATGAAGAGACGTAGAGGTCACCCTCCCCGGCATCGCCCTGGCGATCGCCGGGTTCGTGGCGTCGGCGGGGGCCGCGCGGGCGCAGGGCGCGTCGAGGGCGTCTGGCGCCTCGAGGCCACCGACGACCAGGGGCGCCCGACGGCCGGGCTCCTGCGCCTGACCGGCGCGAGCGCCGGCCGAATATGCGAGCGCCACTACAGCGCGCCGACCTCGGCGGACCGGTCGCCGTCGAGCGCGGCGCGGCGCGCGTGGCCGGCGGCGAGCCTGACGGAGGCCAGCGCCACGCCGAGGCCTCGTCGGCGCGCTGGCCGCCCCCGCCGCCCGGCCAGGGTCCGCGCCCGTGGAGCAGCCGCTACCGCCTGCCGGCCGCGCTCGGCAGGCGCGACGGTCGAGGGCGCCCGGACGCTCGGCGCGCGGCGCCTGCCCGAGCGGCTGGTGCGCATCGACCCGGCCACGGCCAGCAACCCGAGGTGCGGCTGCTTTGATCGACGGGCAGGCCTTCGCCGCCCTCCGCGACGACCTGGCGCGGGCGCAGCAGGTCAGTCGACCTGCAGGTGTTCAACTGGGTCGACGACGCCACCGGCCGCTCGCTGGCCAGGCTCCTCGGCGGGCCGGGGCGAAGTCGACGTCCGCTGCCTCGTCGACGCGCGCAGCAAGACGATCCACGCGGCTGGTCTACGGGCGGCAGGCGCGCGACTTCACCCACGACCTCGACGGGGACCTGCGCCGCGCCGGCGCGGGTCGTCGTGCAGCACGAGGCCGCCGAGGGCTCCGCAGCTCGCTCGCGAACCTGGAGGCGCGCGGTCACGGGCGGCTTCGGGCCTGGTCGGCCGCCCGCCGGCGCCGCGCGAGCCGCGGCTGGAAGGCGCGACCGCCGCAAGATCACGGTGATCGACCCGGGTCACGGGTTCATCGGCCGGGCAGAACATCGCCCGCGCTCTACGAGCAAGGGGACTGGCACGACGCGCAGGTGCGCGTGCAGGGCCGGCCGTCGGTCGCGGCCTGTTCCAGGACCGCTGGGCCGCCGCCGGCGGGCACCGCCCGACCCCGACCGCGCCCCGGCGCGGACCCGCCAGAGCGAGCGATAGGGGCGGGCGGAAGGGGACAGTTCGTGCCGGTCCGGGACTCCGCTCCGATCGCCGCCCCTCGCGAGCGCATCACTCCTCATGGGTGGTCGAGCAGGCGACCTGGTCCGGCTGGGCCGTCGGGGCTTCGGGGCGGCGGAGGAAGAAGCGCCAGACGACGAAGCCGATGATGGCGATGCCGATGACCACGGCGACGACGAGCTTGAACTCCTTGAGGAACAGGGATCTCCTCGCCGTAGAAGGCGATGAGCAGCACCTGCGTGGGCACGCTCACGAGGGTCGCGGTCCGTCGGCCAGGCAGAACTGCCAGAAGGGGACGCGGACCAGGCCGCAAATTGAGGTGCCCGAGGAACCTGACGCCTGGCATGAAGCGGAAGACCAGCAGACGCGCACGCCGTAGCGCTCGACCCAGGCCTCGGCCTTGGTCGAAGCCTTCTTCGACACGAAGCGCCGCACGAAGCGGCTGCGTCGGATCGGGATGCGAAGCGGCGCCCCAGCCAGTAGGCCGAGGACGTCGCTCCAGAACACCGCCAGCGTGCACTGACGGCGAGGACATGCGGCTGCACGACAAGGGCGTCGAGGCGTGGGCGGCGGGTAGAGCCGGGGTTGCGGCCGACGTGGGCGATGAACCCGGCGCTGGCGAGGGCGTGACCTCCTCCCGGGCGCGGGGCCGAAGCTGGAGAGGGTCAACATGATGACCACGGCCGCGTAGACGCTCAGCGGCCGGTGGGCGAGGCCGAGCATGAACTGGGAGACCGCGTCCGACCCCAGCTCTTCCACGCCCTGTTCTACCTGAGCCGTGGCTGCCGGGGCGCGCCGGCGTGGTGGAGGTCCCACTCCCGCGGGCGGGGGACCAGCGGCTCGAGCTCTACCGTGCCAGTACTCTGCGCTCTTGAAGGCATCGATGACCCGGGCATGCCCCCCTCCCACCGCTCCGCTGTGACCGCCCCTTCTTCACTCCTCCGTCCCGCTGTGCGCCCTTCTTCTCTCCCTCCGTCCCACGGCACACCACCTCATCGAAGCACGTCGGACCGCCCCCGAGCACACCTCGCCGCGCTTCCGCAGCGAGAGCCTCAGGCGAGGCGGAGGAGGGCGGAGCGATGCCGCGCGAAGGCGACCGATGGCGGCCCCCCCCCCGGGGGGGGGGGGCCCGGGGGGGGCGCCCCCCCCCCCCCACCCCGGCGAACGGCAGCGCCCGCCATCCTCCGCCGCAGCCGCGATCACACATCAGCGAGGAGCTCCATGGGCGACCCACGACGCGCCGCGCCGTGGGGGCAGGCGTAGACGCAGCGCGGCTCCTTGTCGCTGCCGCACAGGTCGCAGCTCACGGCGCGCCCCTTGCCCTGGTTGACGACGGCGAGCTCGCGGCGCTTGACCTCCTTGCCGTCCTTGACCTCGACCACCTTCACGGAGCGCTGGAAGGGGTGCATGGAGATGTTGCCGTAGGGGCACTGCTGCGCGCACTTGCCGCAGCCGATGCACCAGTCCTCGATCGTGATCTCGAGCGAGTTCCGCCGCCGGATCGAGCCGACCGGGCAGCCGATCATGCACACCGGGTCGGTGCAGGCGCGGCAGGCGGTCGCGACGAGGAACTTGTCGATGCGCAGGCCGTCGCGGATGAGGCGCGTCACGCCGCCGTGCGAGTCGGCGCAGGCCTTCACGCACTCGTCGCAGCGGGTGCACTTCTCGAGGTCGATGACGAGCAGGTTCTGCGCGTTCATCACCCCCTTCTCGAGGAGGATCTGCAGGGGCAGCTCCTGCCGGGCCGAGCGCGGCCCGGCCGCGGTCGCGGCCGCCTCGGCGCTCCGCTCGGCGGCGCGGCTCATGGACGGGAAGCGCTCGGCCAGCTCCGCCCAGTGCTCGCGCGTGATCTTGATCAGCTCCACGTTGTCGAGCGCCGTCGCCGTGGACCGCCGCTCGCCGCCCGTGACCAGGCCCACCTCGCCGAAGTGTTGCCCGGGGCCGAGGTACTGGAGCACGACCTCGCCGCCTGGCCGCTTGCGCGAGAGCTTCACGAAGCCGAGGCGGATCAGGTAGAAGGCGTCGGCCGGCGCCCCCTCCTCGAAGATCGCCTGGTCGGGCGCGAAGCTGGCCAGCTCGACCTTGGGGCGCAGGAGGTCGGCGCCCTCGGGCGGCAGGTCGGCGAAGATCGGCACGTTCTGCAGCGCCAGCGCCAGCGTCCGCTCGCGGTAGTTCTTCTCGATCCGGTCCTTGTAGCCGGCCTTGGCGTTCGAGCGGATGAAGTCGAGCACCGAGCGCAGGAGCTCGAGGCACTCGACCCCCTCCGGGCCCGCGACGCAGGTGGCGGCGCGCGGGTAGAAGCTCATGCAGGACATCTCGCCGAAGAGGTCGCCCTCCTTCAGCTCGCCCACCGGCTTGTCGTAGTGCAGGTGCACCGGGGCGTCGAGGGGGATCAGCCGGCTGTCCTTCGGGCCGCGGCGCGGGCCCTCGCCGCTCGGGTTCGCGTCGTCGCCGTCGTCGTCGTCCGCGCCGCCGCCGGTGATGCGGGCGATCACGCGCGACAGGAGCCCGCGCCGCCCCTCGCGCTCGGGGCGCTGCGCGTCGATGCCGATCAGCACGGTGCCCTTCGTGATGAAGAACGCGGTCGAGCCGTACTCGCCCTCGCGGCAGATGACCTCGCCCGGCCGGTAGGTCCGCAGCCAGATGGGCGGCTGGTCGTTGATCTTGTGGCGCTTGATGATCGAGCCCTCGATCGTCTTCTCGGGGATCCCCTTGAAGAGCTCGAAGGAGGCCAGCTCGGCGCCCGTCAGCTCGCGGCTGTCGCCCGGGAGGAACACGACGGGCCGGAAGCTGGTCGTGTCGTCGCCATCGACGTCCGACGGCGCCGTCGCCTTCGGGGTCGCGGCCGGCTTCGGCGTGGCCGGCTCGGACGGCTTCGGCGTGGCCGGCTCGGCCGGCTTCGCCGCGGCCGGCTCGGCCGGCGCCGGCGCGGCCGGCTCGGCCGGCTTCGCCGCGGTCGGCTCGGCCGGCGCCGGCGCGGGCAGCTCGGCCGACTTCGCCACGGGCGGCTCGGCCAGCGTCGCGGCGGGCGCGGCCGCGACCGGCGGGGCGGCCGCGCCGGGCGTCGGCGGGAAGGCCGCCGGGCGACGGACGCCCGGGTCGACGAGCTCGAAGATCAGGAGCGTGCGCCCGATCAGGAGCACGTCGCTCGGGCGCAGGGGCCGCTCGGCCTTCACCTGCTGCCCCGAGACGAGGAGCCCGTTGGGCGAGAGGTTCTTCACCACCCACGTGCCCTCGGGCCCGAGCGACAGCTGCGCGTGGGCCCGCGACATGTAGGGGTCCTCGGCGAAGCGCATGGTGGCGTCCGACCCGCGGCCGATGAGGCAGGGACGCGCGGCGTCCAGGACCGCCTGCTCGCCCGCCCGCGGGCCGCCGCTCACGCGAAGTCGGAACACGCTGGCCTCCTCACGGGTTGGTCGGGTTGCGCGGCAGCTTGACCCACGGGATCCGCACGCCCGAGAGCCCCAGGCTCAGCCGGGCCGCCACGCGGGCGCGCTCGGCCTGGAAGAGCGGGCCGTAGACGAGCCGGATGCGCGCGTCCGGGTGCGCCTGCACGGCCGCGACGAGGCGGTCCATGCGGGCGATCAGGAGCGTCGCGAGCGTCCCCTCGCCCACCTCGTCGCACCGGATCCCGGGCGGCGGCTCGAAGCCCAGGGCGCCGGCGACGGACGCCGCGTCGTCCTCATCCACGCCGTCGCCCGAGACGCCGATCGCGCCCACGAGCTGCGTCCCGCGGTAGAGGGGCACGCCGCCCGGGAAGGTCTGCAGGCCCGACTGGAGGCCCGGCGAGATGAACCCCGGGGCGGTGTCCGGGCGGTCGGCGAGCACGGCCACGCCGCCCGTCGCGGCGATGATGGCGCGCACGGCCGCCAGCTCGGCCGCCGGCGCGGCGCCGCCGTAGTCGTCGAACCCCTGCGCGCCCGGGGTGAGCGGGTCCTCGTCGGTCGTCCCGTCGCTCGGCGGCCGCGGCGGCGGCGAGATGAGCGTGAACGACGGCGGGTCCTCGACGATCAGCTTGCCCCGGTTGACGAGGTCGCGGAGGCGCACGAGCGGCCCGGGCGGCGTGCCGGCGATCCCCGGCGGAAAGAAGGGCTGGGCGAGGAAGCCGACCGCGCGGGCGCTCACGGCCACGGCCGGCTGGCCGTCGCGCCCGTCGCCGCTGAAGAACGCCGCCGTGCGCGCCTTCTGCACCGCGACGTCGGCCGAGAAGAGCGTGCCGTCCGTCATGCGCAGGAGGCCGAGCAGGTTGCCGCGGACGTCGACGACCGCGACGTGGACGACGACGTGGAGGCCGCGCGGGAGGCGGATCCCGGCCACCGAGCGGCGGGCGTCGAACACGGCGCGGTCGATGATCTGGTCGACCTCGAGCGCCGTCAGGCCGCCCTCGGCCGGCGGCGGCTCGACGCTCGCGATCGACGTCGCCCGCACCTCGCCGAAGCCGCCCGACGACGGGCGCGCCGGGTGGGCGTCGATCGGCACCGTCGTGAAGCGGAGCGTGGCGGGGTCGAACCCGACGGCCGCCGGGCGGTCGACGTTCGTGAACGGGCCGGTGAAGCCGGCGGCGCTCCGCGCCACGACGCGGCCGACGCGGCGGTGGCTGTTGCGCTGGCCGTACTTGCCGGCGCCGTCGAGCCCCTCGGCCGCGAGCGGGCTCGGGCGCACGGGGAAGGCCGGGTCGAGCGCGCCGGCGCCGGGCGGGAGGGCGGCGAGCGACGGGGCGGCCGGCGCCACGCCCGCGGGCGACGCGGCGCCGAGGAACGGGAAGGCGATGCCGTCGACGAACACGTTGGTCGCGTGGATCGACGGGGGCGCGTCGAGCCCCGCCGCGCCGGCGCGCGCCACCCGCTCGTGCAGCTCGTCCTGCACCGGGGTCACGAGCGTCGCGGCCCCGCCGAGGGTCTGGAGCGAGCCGACGACGTCCACGCCGACGCCGCCCACGGGCGACCCGCGCTTGTAGAGCGGGACGCCGCCCAGCACGCCCGAGAGCCCCGTCCCGACCATGTTGCCGGCCTGGTCCCAGGCGAGCGAGCGCACGTCGGACGACGGCTGGCTCGAGTCCTGCACGCCGAACAGCGGCCCGCCCGGGGTGCTGCGCACGCCCGGCGGGAAGTGGCCCTGGACGATGAAGAAGGCCGTGCGCGTGGTGAAGGCCTCGCCCTCGCTCTGGAAGGCGCCGGCCGTGGCGGCCTTGGCGATGGCGGCCTGGACGTTGGCGGCGCCGGGGGTCTCGAGGACGCCGTCGCCGTCGCGGTCGCGGGCGGCGGTGAGGAACGCGCCCAGGACCTCGCCCTCGCGGTCGGTGACGGCGATCGCCGCGGCGACGCCGGCGCGCTCGGCCTCGGCGATCGCGCGCAGGAGCACCTGCTCGACGTCGAGCGCCGTGAGCGCCTCGCCGGGGGTGGCGACGTTGACCGGGTTGCCGGCGGAGCGGTGCTCCGGGCAGCCGAGGACGAGGAGCGACGTGGCCGCCCCGATGGCGGCGACGAGCGCGGGCGCGGGCGAGGGCCTGGCGGTCATGGGCGGCGCCCCCCCAGGAGGGCGTCGCGCGTGAGCGGGCCGTCCATGCTCCCGCGCGACAGGTCGTGGTAGTCGTGACAGGTCGTGCAGCGCGCCGGGGCGCCGCCGTCGTGGTGGCAGGCGACGCACGAGGCGACGCCCGGGATGAGGACGTCCCGCGTCTCGCGGCTCTTCGTCGCCCCGCCGTGGCAGTCGGCGCAGGCGAGCGTCTCGTGGCGCGCGTGGCTGAACCGGGCGCGGTCGAGCCAGCGCGTCGGGACGGCCGTCGGCGAGAGGCGCGGCGCCTCGTCGGGGCGCGCGATGACCGCCGCGCCGTGGCCCGCCGGGAGGCGCTCGAGGAGCGCGGCCCGGAACGCCGCCGCGGTCGGCAGCGCGTCCGCCTCCGCCGCGTCGAGGCCCAGCGCCGACGACGACATGCGGTGGCACTTCACGCAGCCGTCGGTCGTCTCGGAGAAGAGGACCTCCTCGAGCGCGCCACCCGGGCCGCGCTCCTCCCAGCGGGCCAGGCGCCGCGCGACCCACTCCTCCGCGGTCGGCGGCGCGGCGGCGGCCGGCGGCCGCTGCCCGGGCCGCGGCGGCCCCGGGCGGCGCGGCGCCGCCCCGGCCTCGCGCTCCTCGGGGTGGGCGCGGGCGTAGTCCTCGTAGAAGGTCCGCGCGCGCCCCTCGAGGTCGGCGCCCCGCACCCAGCGGGCGAGCGCGTCGGCGTCGAGGCCGTGCGGCACCGGCAGGGGCCGCGCCGCCGGGTGGTCGGCCGTGAAGGCCGCGTCCGCCTCGGCCAGCGTGATCGTGCGCATGGAGAGCGGGTGGCAGGCGGCGCAGTGCTGCGCGTAGGCGATCGGCTGGAAGTGCTCCCGCGACGCGTCGGGCACGTGGCAGTCGCCGCACTCCATGCGCTCGCGGCCCTTCGCCGCGATCCAGGCCTGGCGCGCCGGGCTCTCCATGGACGAGAGCCGGGGCTCCATGTGGCGGCCGTGGTCGAGGAACAGCGCCGCCTTGTCGCCGCCGTCGGGGCCGACCTTGCGCGCGCCCGACGAGCCGGCGGGGAGCTTCGCCAGCAGGTCCTTCGGCAGGAGCGGCGCGAACTCGGGGTGCTCGGCGAAGCTCGGCACCCTCCAGCCGGCCGGGCCGACGAACGACGCGCTCGCGGGCGCCGCCACCTCGCGCGCGAGGTCCGTGTGGCAGGTGGTGCAGTGCCGGTCGGTCATCGCCGCCGTGAGCAGCGGCGTCCCGCCGTGCTCGGTGTGGCACGTCGCGCAGTCGAGCGTGCGCGCCTGCGCCGGGTGGTGCGTCGGCCACGAGGCGTGGCGGAAGGCCAGCGGGTCGGTGTGGCGTGACGAGGTCACCGCCGCCAGCGTCGCCCGCTCGCCCCGGTCGAGGAGGCCCTGGTGGCAGGAGAGGCAGGCCGCGTCGGGCACGTGCAGGGTGAAGGGCTGCACGTGGCAGCGCGCGCAGTCGTCGCCGAACACGCGGTGGCCCTGCGACACGGCCGCGCTGGTGAAGATCGTCCGGTCGCCCACGCCGAGCGCCACGCCGATCCACGCGGCGGCCAGCAGGGTCGCGGCGACCCACGCCCGCCGCAGGCGCCGCTTGAAGGGGCTCGCCCGCCGCGGGTAGGTCAGGTCGACCTGCGTCGGCTTCTGCTCCTTCGCCGGGTCCGCGTCGGCGCGCACGAGGCGCCGCAGGCGCACGAAGTAGCCCTCGTAGGCGCGGCGGACGTCCTCGCCCACGGCCTCGCGCTTGGCGGCGCCGGCCTTCGCCGCGGGCTTCTCGGCCTTCGCCGGCCGCTCGGCCTTCGCCGGGGCCGCCTTCTCCTCCGCCTTCGGCGGCTCGGCCCTGGACACCTCGACCGGCGCCGCGGCGACGCGCGCGCTCGTCGAGGTCCCCCCCGCGGCCCGGCCCGCCGGGGCGCGGGCGGGGGCGACGTCGGCGCGGACCTCCTGCGTCTCGTCGAGGCCCTCGCGCGCCGCGATCGGCGGGGCCCGCAGCGCCGGGCTCGGGCCGCTGAACTCGCAGCGCAGGGCGTACTCGCCCAGCCGCACCTCGTCGCCCGTCTTCAGCTCGGCCTCGGTGACCGACGCGCCGTTGACCCACGTGCCGTTGCGGCTGCCGAGGTCCGTGAGCACGTAGCCGCGCCCCTCGTGGTGGCTGAGGAGCGCGTGGAGGCGCGACACGCCGGGGCCGTCGAGGACGACGTGCCCGCCGCGGCCGATGATGAGCTCGGTCGCGTGGAGCTCGAAGCGCCCCAGCATCTGACCGTCGCGGAACACGTGCAGCTCGTCCACGCCCGCCTCGTCAGTAGTAGAGCGACGCCACGGCGTGCACGACCGTGAGCAGGATGAGCGCCGCCGCCAGCGGCAGGTGGACGAGGAGCCAGCCGTGGAGCCAGCCGTGCAGGCGCACCTGCTCGGCGAGGCGCCGCCGCTCCTCGCACAGCCCCTCGAGCGCGTCGAGCGTCGGGTGGACGGCCGGCCCGGAGAGCGCGCGCACGTGCGCGAACACGGCCCGCCGCGCCCCCTGGGCCGCCAGCCGGCCGAGGCCCGACTCGAGGTAGCCCTCGACCTCCTGGAGGAAGAACTCCTTGAGCGGCTCGCTCCCCTCGGCGGCCTCGACGACGCGGGCCGCCCGCCGGGCCGGGCCGGCGCCCGCGGCGGGCGCGGCCTCCGGCTCGGGGCGGAGCGGGCCGCACACCTCGGTCGCGGCGCGCGCGGCCTCGTCGCGGAGGCGCGCGGCGTAGACGGGCGCCTGCTCGTGCAGGGTCTCGTGCGGCAGCTGCGCCGTCATGAGCCGCGGCACGACGTGCTGGACGACGAGGCCGTAGATGCCGCTGATCACGACGACCGTGAACAGGACCATGAGGACGATCGTCAGCGCGCCGCCCAGGCGGAAGCCCGCGTGCAGGAACACGAGCACGTAGGCGAGGAGGCCCAGCCAGATGTGCCCATTGAGCCAGGTCTCGGCGCGGCCGAGGCCGCGCGCCCGCACCTTGCGGCGCAGGCCGATCGCGCCGGCGAAGATGATGATGGCGGTCGCGACGCCGCCGTAGACGAGCCCCTGCCAGGTGCTGCCGCGCGGCCCGGAGAGCGGGCCGTGCAGGTGGTAGGGCACGTAGGCGCCGCAGGCGACGAGGGTCAGGACGATGGTCGCCCAGATCCAGCCCCGGTGCGTACGGTCGATGAGCACGCCCGCTTCCCCCCCGGTCGGGGTTTGTACCATGGCCTCCCGGGTCCTGGCCACATCCGAGCGAATTCTCTATAGTTCTCGGCCACGGGGGGAAACAGCGTGAGCTCGGTGCGTCCGGATCGGCCCGCCCTGCGGGTCGTGTGGGTCTCCATGCTCCTCGCCGGGGCGGGGGCGTTCGTCTCGACGACGGGCGGCTCGCGGCGGGTGGTCTGCGCGCAGGACGGGCCGGGGGCGGCGGTGCCCGCGGCGCCGGGCAAGTACCTGGGCGCGCAGACGTGCGACAGCGCGGCCTGCCACAGCAAGCCCGAGCCGCGGGAGAAGCCGCCGTACCTGACGGAGTACACGTCGTGGTCGGCGATGGACGGCGACGTGCCCTACGACCGCCACAGCTACGCGTGGCGGCGCCTGCGGGGGGCCGACAAGGGCGGCGACGACCGGTCGCCCGAGATGATGACGAAGCTGAACGCCCTCGAGGGGACGAAGGGCCTGGCCGAGCAGAGCCAGCGCTGCCTCTCGTGCCACGGCGTCTCGGTGCACGACTACGGCGTGGGGGCGAAGAACCCCGGCGCCGCGGTGGGGCTGCACAAGGCGCTCCAGGGGGCGCGGTTCCGCCCGGAGGAGGGCGTCAACTGCGACGGCTGCCACGGCCCGGCCGAGAAGTGGATCAAGCCGCACGAGAAGGAGGACTGGACGATCGCCGAGTGGAAGAAGCTCGGCGGGCCGCAGGGCGGGAGCCAGAAGCTCTACGACCAGCACGGGATCTACTACAGCAAGGACCTCGTGCTGTGGGCGGACCAGTGCGTGCGCTGCCACCTCAAGATCGACACGAACATGCTCGAGGCCGGCCACCCGGACCTGGTGCCGTTCGAGCTCTTCTCGCACAACCAGCAGGTCCCTCACTGGCGCGACTACTCGTTCGAGGCGCCGGCGCCCGAGCTGCCCGGCGCCGGGCCCGAGCACGCGGCGCGGGTGTGGCGGGTGGGCCAGGCGGTCGCCCTGCGCGAGGCGTTCGACCAGCTCGTGGTGCGCGCGAAGGGCGGCGCGCACGACAAGCCGGACGGGGGCCACGTGCGGGCGGCCATGGCCCGGGCCACCGGTCACTGGGTCGTCGCGCGGCACGCCGTCGAGCGCGCGGCGCCGGAGGCGGCCAGGGCCCTCGCCGGCCACCTCGAGGCCCTGCGCGCGGCGGTCCCGGCCGAGGGCGAGGTCGACCTGCCCGGCGTGGCCACGGCGGCCCAGGCGGCCCGCGCGGCCGCGGCCGGCCTGGCCCGGCCCATGGCGGACGCGGCGCTCTCTGCCGCGGACGTCGTCGCGCTGATGAAGGCGATCGCGCAGGACCCGGCGTCGGGCGCGACGCAGGAGGCGGCCGACCAGACGCGCATGGGGCTCTACGCGCTCAACTACGCGCGGCTGGTGGCGAAGGACCCCGACGCCCTGTCGGCCGACCCGCCGGCGGACGAGGGGCTCCTCGCGGTCTACGCGCTGTACGAGCTGGAGGCGGGGACGCCCGCGTTCACCGAGGGGCTACGGGCCGTCGCCCGGGCGCTCGAGTAGCCCGTGAGGACGCTGCCCGTCGTCGCCGCGCTGGGCCTCGTCCTCTGCGCGGGGCTCGTCGTGATCGCGCAGGAGCCGCCCCGGCCCCGGCCGGGCGCGCCGCCTCGCCCGGGCGCGCCGCCGCGGCCCGGCGCCCCACCGCCGCGGCCGGAGCCGGCGCCCGCCGAGGGGGCCGACGAGGCGGCGCCGCCCGCCCCCGACGCCGCGCCACAGGGTGAGGCCGACGCCGCGCCGCCGGGTGACGCCGCGCCCGCGACCGGTCCGCGTCCCCGACCCGGCCCGGCGGACGCCCAGGCGGGCGGCCCGGCGGCCGCCCCGGCGCTCCGCCGCCGCCTCCGCCTGGCGACGCGGCGCCTGCGGGCGAGCCGGCGCCGGCGGGCGACGCGCCCCGGCCCCGGCGCCGGGCGGCGCGCCCGCGCCGGCGCCCACCCCGACGCCGGCGCCCGCGCCGGCCCGCCCGCCCGTGCCCGTGCCCGACGGCGCGCCCCTGGGCGCGGCCGGCCCGTCGAGCCACGGGGCGCCGCCGGCGCCGGTCCTCCCCCGCGACTTCGTCCCCGTGCCCGACCGCTGGAGGGTGCAGTTCCCCGACTGGGAGCGCTTCGCGGGCGCCGACGAGACCGACGCGCCCTACAGCAAGGGGAGCATCCTCGACCCGTACCACCAGAACGTGCTCAAGGGCGACTACCCGATCCTGGGCGACGACGGGTTCCTGGTGCTGACCTTCCAGAGCGACACGCTCGTCGAGGGCCGCTCGTTCCCGATCGCCGCGGGCGTGAGCACGGCGCGCCCGCGGAGCGAGCAGTTCTTCGGCAAGTTCGACCAGCTCCTCGTCAACCAGAACATCGTCCTCTCGGCCGAGCTGTTCAAGGGCGACACGGCCTTCAAGCCCAAGGACCTGGCCGTGAAGATCACGCCGGTCATCAACGTGAACCAGCTCTGGGCGCGCGAGAACAACCTCGTGAACATCGACGTGCGCGAGGGCAAGGACCGCACCGACTGGCACGTGGGCCTCCAGGAGGCCCTGATCGACTACCACCTGCTCGACCTCGGCCCGAACTACGACTTCCTCACGCTGATCGGCGGGGTCCAGGGCTTCCAGAGCGACTTCCGCGGCTTCCTCTACAGCGACAACAACCTGGGCGTGCGCCTGCAGGGCAACTACCTGGCGAACCGCCTCCAGTGGAACGTGGCGTGGTTCCACCAGCTGGAGAAGGACACCAACAGCGGGCTCAACGACTACCGCTTCCGGCAGCAGAACGTGGTGATCGCCAACTTCTACTGCCAGGACTTCCTCTCGGAGCTGAGCGGGCTGTTCAAGGGCTACACGCTGCTCCTCAGCTACCACGGCAACTTCGACGACTCGCCCGAGCACTACGATCGCAACGGCTTCGTCGTGCGGCCGGCGCGGATCGGGCAGGCCGCCGACGAGCGGGGGCGGCTGGCCTCGAAGGACGTGCGCGCCCACTACCTGGGCTGGGGCGGCGAGGGGCACATCGGGCGGCTGAACCTGTCGCACATGTACTACTTCGTCTTCGGCGAGGAGTCGTTCAACGAGATCGCCGGGCGCAAGCAGGACATCCAGGCGCACTTCGTGGCCCTCGAGGCCTCGACCGACATCGACTGGCTGCGGCTCAAGGCCTCGTTCATGTGGGCCTCGGGCGACCGCAACCCCGACAACGGGACGGCGGGCGGCTTCGACTCGATCCTCGGCAACCCGTTCTTCGCCGGCGCCGGCTTCAGCTACTACAACCGGCAGAACATCCCGCTGGCGCAGACGGCGGTGCAGCTCGTCAACCGCCTCGACCTCCTGCCGAGCCTGCGCTCGAGCAAGACGCAGGGGACGGCGAACTTCGTCAACCCGGGCCTGTGGCTCTACGGCCTGGGCGCGAGCGCCAAGGTGACCCCGAAGGTCTTCGTCGACTTCAACGCGAACCTGCTCCAGTTCGACCGCACCGAGGTGCTCGAGCGGGTGCTCGTGCAGCGGCGGATCAGCCGCACGATCGGCGTCGACCTGAGCGTGGGCGTGCAGTGGCGCCCGCTGCTCACGGACAACGTGATCTTCACCGCCGGCGCCGGCTGCCTCCTGCCGGGCGCCGGGCTCAAGCAGCTCTACCAGAACGAGACCCTGTACTCGGGGTTCCTCGCCATGACGCTCACCTGGTGATGCGATGACCCGGACGCCGACCCACCGCCGCTGGGCGCTCACGTTCGCGCTGCTCGCCGCCGGCCTCGTGGCCGCCTGCACGGCCGGGCGCACCGGGCGGCCCATGCCCGACCCGTCGAAGCTCGACCTGCGCGCGTCGCACATGCGCGAGGGCGTGGAGGCGCGCACGAAGGGGTGCGTGTCGTGCCACACGGGCCAGACCGAGCCGCACCCCGACCCGCTCGACCCGAGCCAGCCCGGGCGCTTCGCCGACCTGATCGGCTGCACCGACTGCCACGGCGGCGACGCCAAGGTCATGGCGCCCGCCGGCGCGGCGCCGGGCAACCCGGCCTACCTCGCGGCGCGGGAGAAGGCGCACGTCCTGCCGAAGCACCCCGAGCGCTGGCCGACCTCGGCCAACCCGGAGCTCAGCTACACCGCCTGGCTCGACGAGTCGTGGGAGTTCGTGCGCTTCGTCAACCCGGGCGACCTGCGCGTGGCAGCGCTCTCGTGCGGCTCGAGCGGCTGCCACGGGCAGGACGCCGAGGACCACGTGCGGCGCACGCAGAAGAGCATGATGGCCCACGGCGGCATGCTCTGGAACGCGGCGCTCTACAACAACGGCGCCGTGCCCTTCAAGCAGGCCCGCTTCGGCGAGAGCTATGGCCCGCACGGCGAGCCGCAGCGGCTGCTCACCGACCCGCCGCCGACCCCCGAGGAGGTGGCCACGAAGGGCGTCCTGCCGTTCCTCGACCCGCTGCCGCGCTTCGAGGTCGGCCAGCCGTCGAACATCCTGCGCATCTTCGAGCGCGGGCAGCGGAAGCCCCGCCCGCTGGCCCTGCCGCTGGCCGGGCTGCCGGGCGGCGGCCTCGACGAGGAGCCGGGGCGGCCGCAGAACCGCCTCTCTGACCGGGGCCTGGGCACGCTCAACCGCGTCGACCCGGTGTGGCTGAACCTCCAGCGCACGCGCCTCCTCGACCCCACGCTGAACATGCTGGGCACGAACGACCACCCGGGCGACTACCGCTCGTCGGGCTGCTCGGCCTGCCACGTCGTCTACGCCAACGACCGCGACCCGCTGAACACGCTGCGCGGCGGCCGCCCCGAGGCCAACCACTCGGGCCCCTGGTCGGTGCACGGCAACCGCGGCAAGAGCGCCCAGCCCGACCCGACGATCCCGAAGGACCGGTCGGGGCACCCGATCGCGCACCTGCTCACGCGGCAGATCCCGTCCAGCCAGTGCATCGTCTGCCACATGCACCCGGGCACGGCGGTGTCGAACACCTACCTGGGCTACACGTGGTGGGACCTCGAGACCGACGGGCAGCACCTGTGGCCGAAGGAGCAGGTCTACCCGTCGGCCGCGGACGAGCTGGCCGCGCTCAAGCACAACCCCGAGGGCTCGACGCCCAAGGGCCTGTGGCGCGACCGCGAGTTCCTGGCCGAGACCGGCTCGAGCGAGTTCAACGCCAAGCTCGACAACATGCAGCTCGGCGACTTCCACGGCCACGGCTTCCTCTACCGGGCGGTGTGGAAGCGCGACGCGCGCGGCAACCTGCTCGACGAGGACGGCAACGTCGTCGCGCCCGACGACCCGGAGCGCTGGAAGCGCTCGGTCCACCTGAAGGACATCCACCTCGAGCGCGGCATGCACTGCGCCGACTGCCACTTCACCGTCGACTCGCACGGCGACGGCAAGCTCTACGGCGAGCTGCGGGCGGCGACGGCGATCCGCTGCGAGGACTGCCACGGCACGGTCAACGCCGTGACGAACCTGATGACCACCGGCAACGCCGGCGGGCAGGACCTGCGCCGCTCGAACACGCCCTTCGGCGCCCGGTTCCGCTGGGACGGGGTGCCGGGGCGGCGAGGCGCGACGCTGTTCCAGCGCTCGTCGGTGGTCCCCGACGTCGAGTGGGAGGTGCCGCAGGTCAAGGACTCGATCGACCCGGCGCACGGCAAGTACAGCGAGAAGGCGCGCGTGGCCAAGACCATGCGGACCGACCACACCTGGGGCGACGTGCCGGCCGACGCGACCTTGCTGGCGCACGCGTCGCAGAAGATGGAGTGCTACACCTGCCACACGGCCTGGGTGGCGAGCTGCTTCGGCTGCCACCTGGACATGAAGTCCAACCAGCGGCGCGAGGCCCTGCACTACGAGGGGTCGCTCCAGCGCAACTGGACGTCGTACAGCTTCCAGACGCTGCGCGAGGACATCTTCATGCTCGGCCGCGACGGCGACGTCTCGGGCGGCAAGGTGGTCCCCGTGCGCTCGGCCTGCGCCGTGACCGTCGGCTCGCAGACCCAGGACCGCGAGTTCGTCTACTCGCAGCAGCAGACGGTCTCGGCCGAGGGCTTCAGCGGCACGGCCTTCAGCCCGCACGTCCCGCACACGGTGCGCACGAAGGAGACCCGCTCCTGCACCAGCTGCCACGTGTCGAAGGAGGGCGACAACAACGCGCAGATGGCCCAGGCGCTGATGGTGGGCACCAACGCCGTCAACTTCCTCGGCCGCTACGTCTACGTGGCCAGCGGCGCGGGCGGCTTCGACGCCGTGGCCGTGACCGAGCGCACGGAGCCGCAGGCGGTGATCGGCAGCCGGCTGCACGAGCTGGCCTACCCCGACGACTACGGCGGGCACCTCAAGCGCGGGCGCGCGCTGACCGAGGCCTACCACCACGCGGCCAACACGACGCTGGGCCTCTCGCTGCCGTTCGGCGGCGAGGAGGTGCGCTCGCTGCAGCTGCGCGGGGAGTACCTCTACACGGCGAACGGCTCGGGCGGGCTCAAGGTCTACGACGTGGCCCAGATCGACCACAAGGGCTTCTCGCAAAGGATCACCTACGCGCCGACGTCGCCCCTCGGCCAGCGGCTGCAGGTGAAGTCGAAGGACGCGACCAGCGTGCGCGCGCCGTCGACGCAGGCGGTCGACCCGACGCGGACGCAGCGGCCCGAGAACCGCGAGCAGAAGGTCCACCCGCTCTACGCCTACCTCTACGTGACCGACCGCGAGGAGGGGCTGATCCTCGTCTCCGCGGCGACGCTGCTCGACGGCGACCCGACGAACAACTTCCTCGAGCGGGCCGTGACCTACGACGCGGGCGGCCTGCTCGAGGGCGCCGAGTCGTGCGCGGTCGTGGGCGAGCACGTCTACGTCGTCTGCGACGCGGGGCTCGTCGTCGTCAGCGTGGCCGAGCCGCTCCGCCCGCAGGTGGTCGCGGTGGCGCGCGACCTGCGCCGGCCGCGGAGCGTCGAGGTGCAGCTCAGGTACGCGTTCGTGTGCGACGACGACGGCGTGGCGGTCCTCGACGTGACGGACCTGCTCCTCGAGCCGGCGCCGACGCCGACGCCGCGGACGATCGCGCGGGTCGCGCGCGTGCCCCTGACCGACGCGCAGTCGATCTACGTCAGCCGCTCGTTCGGCTACGTGGCCGCGGGCAAGGACGGCCTGGTCATCCTCGACCTCGAGCGCCCGGCCGCCCCGCAGGTCCTCACGCGCTTCGACGGCGGCGGGTGGCTCGCGGGCGCGCGCGACGTGAAGGTCGGCGCCACGAACGCCAGCCTCTACGCCTACGTGGCCGCCGCGAAGGGCCTGGCGGTGGTGCAGCTCACCTCGGCCGACGACCCGCGGGCGCAGGGCTGGAGCCCGGTCCCGTCGCCGCGGCTGATCGCGACCTACGCGACGTCGTCCCCGACGCTGGCGATCTCCGAGGGCGTCGACCGCGACCGCGCCGTCGACGAGCACGGGCACCAGACGGCCGTGTTCGGCCGCATCGGCTCGCGCCCGCTCACGCGCGACGAGATGCGCCGGCTGCTCACCACGCCCGACGGCAAGCTCCTCGAGGTGACCGACGGCCCCCCGGGCCCGCCGCGCCAGCCTGACACGGACCAGCCGCCCGCCCCGAGCGCGACCGACACCGACCAGCCGCCGGCTCAGCCCGGCGCGCGGCCCGGTGGTCGCCCGGGCGGGCGCCCCGGCAGTCGGCCGCCGCCGCCGCGTCCGACGGGGGGCGAGAGCGCGCCGCCGGCCGAGACCCCGCCGCCGGCCGAGACCCCGTCGCCGCCGGCGGAGGCGGCGCCCGTCGAGACGCCGCCGGCCGCCGGCCTGCGTCCGGGCGCGCCGCCGCGCCCGGGCAGGACGCCCCCGCGCCCGGCGCCGGCGCCGAAGGCCGAGGACCCGCCGCCGGCCGAGGCGCCTGCGCCGGCCGAGACGCCGCCGCCGGCCGACACGCCGCCGCCGGCCGAGACGCCGCCGCCCGCCGAGACGCCGCCGCCCGCCGAGACGCCGCCGCCCGCCGAGACGCCGCCGCCACCGGAGCCGCCGCGTCCCCGCCCCCGGCCCGGCGCTCCGCCGCGGCGCTGAGCCGAGCGCCCGTCGGTACAACCTCCAGGCCCGAGAGCCTCGAAGCCGAAAGGAGAGCCATGGACCCTTGCTTGACGAGGTTCGGTTGGCGCCTCCGACGACGAGGACTCGTCACTCTCGCGCTGTCACCCACACGAGCGGGGGCTGCCGCGCCAGCCAGGCGCGGCACAGGCCGCGCGCGTCGGCGCGGGCCACGTGGGCCAGCGTGCTCTGCACGGTCGCCACGAGCCCGTCCTCGTCCAGGACGCCCCGCCGGAACGCGCGCTCTCTCGCCGCGACGCCATCGAGCGCCGATGGGCGGTCGCCCACCGGTCGTCTTGACCTGTGGTGGTAACCGACCTCCCGCGCTGGTATGCTTCCCTGCGTATCGGTGCTCTCGTGCGATGTAGGGATGTCGTGCCTCGCGTCGTCGGACGAGTCCTGCTGCTGACGCTCGGTCTTCCCTTCGCGTCGCACGCTCAGGTCCCTCCCTGGGTCACCGGCGAGACGGGTCTCTTCGCCCCCGATGGCGCCGGCGGCTGGAGGCTTGTCGATTGGCGGGACCACGCCACCGCGCTGGACGCCATGCTCGAGCACTGCTGCGAGCGCTTCCAGGTCCCGTTCGACTTGCCCCTCGGGACGCGGATCATTCCTGGTGAGGACGACAAGGATCTCACGCGTGAGCGCACGCGCGAGCCCGGAGCTCCCCGGTTCGTTCATGGCCCGTCGGGTGAGGTGCCGGTGCCAGGAGCTCAGATGAGCCACTGCGGCCTGGACATTGGCTCGCGGGTCTCGGCGGACGGCGGCGCGACGATCGACACGCTTGGTCGTGCAGCCGTGTCGCCGGTCCACTCAGGCGGCTACGTGAGGGTGGATGCGGGGCTGATCAAGCAACGCATACTCTGCGAGCACCAGGAGTATCGCCTGGTCCTCGAGATCACGTACGGACACGTCGCCCCTGCTCCCTCGCTCGGCGGAAGCTGGAGTCCGACGCCGGCAGCGCCCTTGGGCACGCTCGATGGCGACGACCGGTGGTCGTCCTTCGACCGCGGCTCCCGGTCAAGGGGAACCACATTCACCTCCAGGTCACGGGAGTGTTCGACAAGACGTTCGGCACGGAGATGGCGCACAACCGTCAACTGGACGGAGAAGACGTTCCGCCGGACATGGTGGAGCTCCTGCGCCGGCGAGCGTGGTTCCTCAACGAGTGTGTCCTGACGCGAGTGACTGGAGGTCAGCGCTGAGATGACACCGCGCCTGCTCTTCGCGCTCGTCCTGGCGCTGGTTCCCCTCGGGGGGTGTCGCTCGTCGCTGGCCGAGGAGGCCACGGTCATCGACGACCTGGTGCTGCGGTTGAGGAGCGAGGAGTTCGCCGTCCGGCAGACGGCGACGGACCAGCTCCGGGGGCGGGAACCGGTGTCGGTCAGACACCTGGTCGTCCCGCGCCTGGCGCTCGAGTCCGCCCGGGTCCCGCTCCAGCTCGTCTCCGTGAGCGGTCGCATCCTGACGGGTCGAGTGGTGGGTGGTGACGAGCGAACGCTGCTGATGAACCTCGAGCAGCGGGTCGCAGAGGGAGCCCTGGTGTCGGTGCCGCTGGAGAGCGTCAAGGTGCTCCGGCTGTTCGCGCCCTGAGCCGGGCACCGGATGTCGCGGCCCGGGCGTGTCGGACCCACGCCGTAGACTCCCGAACAGAGCCCGATCCTGCGCGGCGCCTGATCGCGGAGGGCGGAGCGGGAGCCGCCATGACCGACGAGCCCGACGATCGTGACAGCCCGTGGAAGGAGGCGCTCGACGGCTACCTCGACCGGGCGCTCCTGCTCCTCTTCCCCGCGGTCCACGCGCGGATCGACTGGCGCCGGGGCTGGCAGGCGCTCGACGGCGAGCTGCAGCGGCTCTTCCCCGACGCGGAGTTGGGCCGCCGGGTGGTGGACAAGCTCTTCCGGGTCCACCTGCTGGCTGGTGGTGAGGCCTGGGTGGGGCTCCACGTCGAGGTTCAGGGCCAGGTCGACCCGGACCTGCCCCGTCGCATCCGCGTTTACCGCTACCGGATCGACGACCGCTACGGAAAGCCGGTGGCCAGCCTGGTCGTCCTCGCCGACGACCGGCCCGACTGGCGGCCGGGGCCGTTCGAGGAGGAGGTGCTCGGCTGCCGGGAGCGCCTCGAGTTCCCGACGGTCAAGCTGCTGGACTTCGAGGCGCGTCGCGACGAGCTCCTGGGCGATCCGAACCCCTTCGCGCTGGTCGTCCTGGCGCACCTGGACTCGCTCGCGACGAGAGGCGACCCCGAGCGCCGGTTAGACTCGAAGAAGGCGCTCCTCCTCGCCCTCTACCGGCGAGGATACGGGCGCGAGGAGGTGCTCGAGCTGCTCAGGTTCCTGGACTGGCTCCTGGCCCTCAGGGGGCCACAGGCCGCGAGGTTTCACGACTTCCACGCACGGCTCGAGCAGGAGACGAACATGCCGTACAGGATGAGCTTCGAGATCGAGGCCGAGCAGCGGGGCCTCGAGAAGGGCCTCGAGAAGGGCCGCGAGGAGGGCCGCGAGGAGGGCCGCGAGGAGGGGCTCGAGAAGGGCCGACGGGCCACGATCCAGGCCGTGCTCGAGGCGCGCTTCGGCCCGTCGCTCCCCGCCGACCTCGCCGCTCGGCTCGAGGCCGTCGTGGGCGACGAGCGGCTCGAGCGTCTGGCTCGCCAGTCGGCGGTCGCGGGCACGCTCGACGAGGTCCTCGCCGAGGTCTCGCGGCTGGCGGAGGAGGCGGCGGGCGACCCGGGCGAGTGACGGAGGGCGCCTCCGGCGGCGCTTCGAGCGGTCCTACCGCGCCGCCGGAGGCTGGGTCGGTTCGGCCGCGCCGGCGCGGAGCCGGCGGCCGGGAGCGCGGGCGGGTCGGGTCGAGGACGGGCCGAGCACCCGTGAGCGCCCGGCGGCTGCCGAGGTGACCCGCGCTGGCGGGGCGGAAGCCCAGGTTCGTGTTCCGGTTCGACGGCTCGTTCCTGTTGCGGTTGGCCGCGCGGCAGTTCCTGGCCTCGTTGTTCCAGCTCCCGCCGCGGTTGACCCGTTGAGCCGAGCCGGTGGCGCCCGCGCCCCCGTGAGCTCACCACACGGTCACCACACGACCGGCGGTTGGCGCGCCAGCCAGGCCCGGCGCAGGCCGCGCGCGTCGACGCGGGCGACGTGTGCCAGCGTGCTCTGGACCGAGGCCGCGAGCCCGGCTTCGTCGAGGTCGCCCCGTCGGAACGTCCGCTCGCGCTCGGCCACCCCCGACCGCAGGCGGCGCCAGGTGGACGCCCGCAGGCCGAGGCCGCCCCGGCGCACGCGGAAGCCGAGGAAAGGGAAGCCGTCACGGACCCGGTGCGATTGCGTGGCGCGCGGGTTGAGGGCCAGGCCCAGCGGTTCGGCCAGGAACGCGGCCAGCGCCGCGCGCGTCCCGCGCAGGGCGGCCGCCGACGGGCCGAAGATCACGAGGTCGTCCATGTAGCGCGCGTAGCCCAGGACCTCGGGCCGCCGGCGCAGGTGGCGGTCGAGCGGCGTCAGGTACAGGTTGGCGAGCCACTGGCTCGTCAGGTGCCCGATCGGCAGCCCACGGCCGCTCTCCCCGCCCGCGCGCACGATCCGGTCGAGCAGGCACAGCAGGCGCCCGTCCTTGAACAGCCGCGCGACCTGCCCGAGGAGCACGTCGTGCGGCACCGAGGCGAAGAACGCGGCCACGTCGGCGCGCAGGACCCAGGGGTGTCGGCGGGCGAGGGCCTGCGCCCGGGCCAGCGCGCCGTCGGTGCCCTTGCCCGCCCGGCAGCCGAAGGAGTCGGGGTCCATGCCGCGCTCGAGCGTGGGCGCGATCGCGGCGATCAGGGCGTGGTGGACCACGCGGTCGCGGAAGGGCGCGACCGTGATCGTGCGGCGCTTGGGGTCCACACCTCGAAGGTCACCGTCGGTCCGGGCCGCCAGGTGTCCGCGAGGAGCTCGTCTTCGAGCAGGAGCAGCTCCGGCTCGAGGCGGCGCGCGAAGCGCTCGACGCTGGGCCGGCCGGCCTTGACCTGGCGCGCCCGGCGGTAGGCGGCGAGGAGCGCCTGGAAGCTGGCCACGTGCTCGAACAGGTGTCCGACGCGCTTCACGCGTCGGCTCCCACCGCGGGGGCGGCGCTGGCGTCGGCGAACGTCGCGCTGCGGCTCCGCTCCTCGGCGGCCGGCCGCGCCGCCTGAGCCCTGCGCCAGCCGCCGAGCTGGCGGCCGACCTCGTCCAACCTGCGCTGGAAGTGCTCGTACTGCGTGGGCGAGAGCGCCCGGCGCGCCTCGAGGGCGCGGGCGAGCACGCGCAGCTTCTCGAAGGCCAGGTTGGTGCGGCGGAACAGCGCCTCGCGCTCGCGCGTGTAGCGCAGCTCGAGCAGGAGCTCGAGCCCCTCGAGGAGCAGGGCCTGCCAGCGCTGGGTCAGCGTGGGGCGGAGCACCTTGGGGAAGCCCTCGGCGCGCTCGAACGACCACAGGAACAGGTCGTAGTCGCGCGTGAACACCGGCAGCTCGGCCGGCGCGGCGGCCCCGGCACCGGGTCTCTGGTGGCGGCTCATGACGCGCTCTCCTCAGCCGGTGACGCCGGAGCTCCGGCCGGACCAGCGGGCGGGGTAACGACCGGAGCAGCGGCCGGCGGCGCGACCGGGGCCCAGGGCAGGTCGTCAGGCGCCGGGTTGGTCCCCGCCGGCGCGGGGGCTGGCCCGGCCGCCGATGATGGCTTCGGCGCCGGGCCTGCAGGACCCGGACCCGGGGTCGCAGGTGCGCCGAGACGGCCGTCGATCAGGCCGCTCGTCGCCGGGCCGTTCGTCGCCGGGCCGTTCGTCGCCGGGCCGGCCTGGCCGGCCGTGATCGCCAGGATCGCAGGGGCATAGCGGTCGGCCTTCTTGCGCCCGAGGCCCTGCACGCGCTCGACGCCGGCGCGCGTCGTCGGCGCCTCGCGGGCGAGCTGCAGGAGCTGCTTGTTCGTGAGCACGGCGTAGGCCGGGACGGCCTCGTCCTGGGCCATGCGGTTGCGCCAGTCGCGCAGGAGGTCGAAGCGGGCGCGCACGTCGGGCGGCAGGCCCGCGCGCAGATCGTCGGTCGAGGGCGCCGAGCGGCCGGACTCCGGGGACCGAGCACCGGCCTCGTGGGCCCTCGCGTCGAGGCGCCCGCTCGAGCCGTCGGGGCGGCTGGGGGCGACGAGCCGGTAGACGACCACGAACACGAGGTGCGGGACCTCGCCGTGGACGAAGAAGTGGTCGCGCACGGAGAGCACGACCTTGTCGCGGCCGAACAGGCGCAGGGGGCCGTCGTCGATCGCGCCCAGGGCGGGGTCGAAGCGGCAGGTGACGGTGGCGACGTGCACGGGGGCGGCCTCCGGACGGGAGCGTCAGGCTCGGGCGCGTGGCGCGCGCCTACCCCCTCCCGGCCCGATGTGAGGGCGTGCTGCTCGTCGTCGACGACCCGGCGCGCCTCGCGGGCCCGCCGCCCGACCTGCTCCTGCGCGCCGACGACCGCGGGCCGCGCTTGCGCCTCGACGTCCCTCGCGTGCTCGGCCGCGGCCCGCAGGCCACGCCGCTCCTCGACCCGTTGCGCGACGAGCGGGCGTCGGGCCTCCACTGCCGGGTGGCCCCGCGCCTGAACCAGGTCGTCGTCGAGGACCTCGGCAGCGCCAACGGCACCTGGCTCGACGGCCGCCCGGTCCACGCGGCCGTCCTGCGCCCGGGGGCGACGCTGAGCCTGGGAGGGAAGGACGCCGGCCGCCCCGGGGTCGCGCGCCTGACGGTCGAGGCGGCGCGCCGGCCGCGGACGGCGGCGCTCCTCGGCGCCTCGCGCGACCCGCTCGTCGCCGCGGACCCGGGCGACGCCGTGCGCGCGCGCCTCGACGTGACGCTCGGCGGCCAGAGCGGCCGGCTGTTTTTGTTCGCCGGCCCGCGCCTGCGCTTCGGCCGCAACCGCGCCCGCGACGGCGCCGCGCGGGAGAACGACCTGCTCCTGCGGGCCTTCCCCCGCCATGCGCGCGAGGCCGCGAGCCTGGTGCAGGGGCGCACGCGCAACGTCAGCGGTCACCACGGGGCGCTGATCCTCACGCGCGACGGCGTGGCCGTGCGCGACGCCTCGACGCTCGGCACCACGCTCGACGGACGGCGCCTGACGAAGGGCGAGGTGACGCCGCTGCCCGAGGCGTTCGTGCTCGAGGTGGCCGACGCCGTGGGCCTCCGCGGGCGCGTCTACCGCGCCGACGTCGACCTCGACGACCACCCGGTCGCCGCGGTGCGCCTCGAGCGCACGCGCGACGGCGAGCACCACACCTACGTCTGGGTCGTGCGCGAGGTGTCGGTCGGGTCCGGCCCCGACGACGCGATCTGCCTCCCGGCCGAGACGGGCCTCCTGCCCGGCCACGCGCGCCTGGTCGCCCGCGACGGCCGCTTCTTCCTCACGCCCACGCGCGAGGACGCGCAGGTCGAGGTCCAGGGCTTCGGCCCCGCCGGCGCGGGCGTGCAGGTCGCGCTCGAGGACGGCGTCGAGGTGCGCCTCGGGGCGCTGGCCCTCGCCTTCGCGTCGGTCACCGACGACGACCTGCTCCCCCCACGCGGGTGACCGGCGCTCAGGGCGCGTCGCGCAGCGCGGTCACCTGCTCGGCCACGACCGCCGCGCGGAGGAGGTCTTCGAGCCGCGCCAGGTCGACCTCGCCGGCGAGCCGCTCCGACAGCCAGTCGGGCACCGCGCCGAAGCGGGTCGAGATCACAAGGGCGATCGCGCGGCGACACTCCTCGGCGCGGCCCTTCGCCTCGCCCTCGGCGCGGCCGCGCGCCTCGCCTCGCTCCTCGCCTCTCCGCAGGAGCGCCTGCCCGGTCGCGGTCTCTTCCATGACGCCCTCCAGCCCTTCGAGCTCCTCGATCGAGATTGTACCCAGGCGCCACGCCAGGAGCTTCAGGAACAGGTCCTTCGCCCGCGCGGCCCCCTCGCGGTCATCGGCCTGGGCGCACGCCAGCGCGAGCCACTCGCGCGCGTGCCACCGGACCTGCTCCTCCGGCCCGACGAGCGGCAAGGCGACCAGCGCCGGGCCGCCCGCGGCCAGGAGCAGCTCGGGCTCGACCTCCGTGAGGACCACCCGGAGCGGCGTGAAGGAGACGGCGCGCCGACCCGCATGCCCGACATCGGCCGGCAGCGCCCGGTCGCGCGTCGCGCGGTCGGGGTAGACGATCGCCACGTCCACGGGCTCAAACCGGCCGGTCTGATCGCAGTGCTCGACGACCTCGGCCAGGAGGCCCCGCTCCGCCTCCTCCGAGGCGTACATCTGCCACTCCACGTAGATCGTGGGGTCGCGCGCGTCGCCCGGGAGGAACACGAGGTCGATCCGGTGCTCGGAGCGCTTGACGTCGATCGCTTCGACCACGTAGGCCCCCCGCGCTCGGCAGCCGAGCAGCGCCAGGACGGCATCCGGATATCGGGTCGCCAGCTCGTGCATGTCGGGGTCGTATGCCATGAGCCCGAACACTACACGAACTCAGCGACAGGCCGGGTCCGTCTGGCGCTCTGACCCGCGTGCCGCGCCTCCGCACACCGTCGCCCGCCCCCACCGGCGGTGAGCTTCGGAGCCGAGCCCGTGGCCTGCGCGCACGAGGCGACCTCCCGGACCCGTGAGGCTGGGCGGACGATGGGCCGTGGTTCCAATGAAGCGGGGGAGGGCGGAGCGCGGTCGTGGACGTGCCCGTGGCGATCGTCGGCGCCGGTCCGGTCGGCCTGTCCCTCGCGCTCGGCCTCGCGCGCCACGGCGTGCGCTCGGTCGTGCTCGAGCGCAGCCCGACCACGAGCGCGCACTCGAAGGCGGCCGGCGTGCACGTGCGCACGCGGGAGGTCCTGCGCCGCTGGGGCGTCGAGGAGCGCCTCCTGGCCGAGGGCGCGCTGGTCCCGGCGATCTCCCCGCGCGACGTCACGACCGGGCGCCCGCTGTTCACAGTCGATCTCGGTCTGCTGGACGACGAGGCCGACCGCCCCGGGCTCCTCCTCCTCGAGCAGAGCCGGACGGAGCGCGTCCTGAAGGAGGCCGTCGCGGCCACGGGGCGCTGCGACCTGCGCTTCGGCGCCGAGGTGACGGGGCTGCTCCGGCGGCCGGCGAGCGCGCGCCTCGTCGTGCGCGAGGGCGGAAGGACGACGGCGCTCGGGGCGGCCTTCGTGGTCGGCTGCGACGGGGCAGGCAGCCTCGTGCGCGAGGGCCTGGGCCTGCCCTTCGAGGGGATCACCTACGGGCTCAGGCCGATGCTCGCCGACGTCGTCGTCGACGACGCGCGCGACGACCTCCCCTGGCCGCGCCTGCGCAACGCCGGCGACGGGCTCTCGTTCGCCCTCCGGCTGCGGCCCGGCCTGTGGCGCCTCGTGCACCTCGAGCGCCGGGCGCCCACGAAGGAGGAGGTCCCCGACGACGAGGTCCAGGGGCGCGCCCGGGCCCTCCTCGGCCCCGGGCGCGTCGAGGTGGTGTGGGCCAGCCGCTTCCGGATCCACCGCCGGGCGGCGCCGCGCTTCCGCGTCGGGCGCGTGCTCCTGGCGGGCGACGCGGCGCACGTCCACAGCCCGGTCGGCGGGCTCGGGATGAACGCGGGCGTGCAGGACGCGGCCGACCTGGCCTGGAAGCTCGCCGCCGCCCTCGCGGGCGGCGACGTCGACCGCCTCCTCGACGCCTATGACGTCGAGCGCCGCGCCGTCGTCGTCGGCCGCGTGTCCCGGTTCACCGACGTGCTGACCCGGGCCCTCCTCCAGACGCCCGCACCCGTGCGCGCGGCCGCGTTCTGCCTCCTCGGCGGCGCGCTGGCCCTGCCGCCGCTCGGCCGTCAGGCCGCCCGGCGCCTGGCGATGCTCGACCTCGCGCTCCCCGCCTCGCCGCTCGTCGACGCGCACGACCTGGCCGCCGGCGTGCGCCTCCCCGACATCCTCTTACGCGCGCCCGACGGGCGGCAGGTCCGCCTCCACGCCCTCCTCCCGCTCGGGCCGGCGCTGCTCGACGTCGCCGCGCGCCGCCCCTTCGTGCCCGACCTGCCGCTGCCCGCGGTCCGGATCGGCCCCGGGGCCCACGTCGACCCGTCCGGCGCCTTGCGCCGCCTGCTCGGCGGCGCGGACGCCCTCGTGCTCGTGCGGCCCGACGGGCACGTCGCCTGGGCCCGCCGCCGGCTCGACGGCCTCGTCCCGGCGCTGCGACGTGCCCTGGGCGCTCAGCTCAGCTCGGGGTCGACGAACGTGAACACCTCGAGCGCCTGCTCGCGCCCGCGCACCTGGAGCGTGCCGCGCGGCGCCAGGACCGGCGTTCGGTCCTCGTAGCCGAGCTGCGCCGCCGCGTCGGCAGAGATCACGACCGGCACGCCCAGCTCCTTGCTGGCCGACTCGAGGCGGCTGGCGAGGTTCACGGCGTCGCCGATCACCGTGTACTGCATGCGCTCCTGGGTGCCTATGTTCCCCCACACGCAGGGGCCGAAGTGCACGCCGATCCCGTGGGCCAGCGGCGGGCGCCCGGCGCGGGCGCGGGCCTCGTTGTGCGCGCGGAGCGCGCGCTGCATTCCGGCGGCGGCGCGGACGGCCGCGGCGGCCGCGTCGGGCCGCGCCTGGGGGACGCCGAACAGGGCCATGACGGCGTCGCCGATGAACTTGTCGATCACGCCGCCCTCGGCGCGGACGGCCGTGACCATGGCGTCGAGGTAGGCGTTGAGCTCGCCCACGAGCGCCTCGGGCTCGAGCTTCTCGGCGAAGCGGGTGAAGCCGCGCAGGTCGGAGAAGAGGACGGCCACCTCGCGCCGCGCGCCGCCGAGCGCGGGGTCGTCGTCGGACGTGTCGAGCGCCGCGGCCACCTCCTCCGACACGTAGACGCCGAGGCGCTGGCGCGCCCGCTCGGCCTTGAGCACTGCCTCGGCGCCCTCGGCGACGAGCAGGCGCGTGCCCTTGGCGACCGCGAAGGCCAGCGTGGCGGCCCCGACGAGCAGCGCGTAGGCCAGGATCACGTCGCCGGCGGGGTAGCCGACAAGCTCTCGATGGCGCACGTGGTCGAGGAGGAGGAAGCCCGTGAGCGCGAGCGCGTTCGAGGCGGCGCCGACGACGGCGACGCGCGGGTAGAGGCGCGCGCCCGTGGCGACGACGACGAGGAGGATCCCGGCCGCGTCGAACTCGCGCAGGACGCCGCGGTAGTCGCCGTGGGGCCAGACGACGATCGGCGAGAGGGCCACGATCACCACGAGCGTGTCGACGAGCACCGACAGGGTCAGCCGCAGCCGCACCTCCCCGGGCGCCCGCAGGCGCCGCAGCGTGTGGAGCGAGAACGCCAGGCCGAAGGAGAGGCCCGCGGCCGCGAACCAGGGCTTGACCTCCAGCGCGAAGAGCTCGTCCCCGTAGGCGAGGAGGATGCGCAGGAGCAGGAGCGCGCAGAGGACGCCGCGGGCGGCGGCCACGGCGGCCTCGCCCCGCGTGGAGGCGCGCAGGAGGAACTCCTCGAGCGTGGCCGAGACGTGCTCGGCCGTGAAGCGACCGGTGATGCGCCGCGACGGCGGCGTGGCTGGGGCGTCGCTCAACCGGGGGGCTCCTCGGCGCTGACGTGCTCGGGGCCGAGGGCCCAGAGGGTCAGCGCCTGGCACATGATCGCCGTCAGGTCCTCGCGGCGCAGCCGGCCGGCGGCGACCACCGCCTCCTCGGCGTACTTCACGGCGCGGAAGGCGTGCTTCAGGGCCACCGGCGCGGGCCAGGCGGCGGCGGCCATGGCCGTGTGGTGCGCGGCGAGGGCCACCGGGCGGGCCGAGCTCGGCTGGCCGGAGGGGTGCGAGATCCCGGCCGCCTCGAGGGCCGCGTCGCCGGCCCGGCGCGCCTGGGCCACGTGCGCCTCGCACGGGCAGTGGACCCACGCCGCCGCGGCCTCGACGGCGCGCCGCGGGCGCGGGTCGCGGGCGGCGGCGAGGAGGACGGCGTGGGTGGCCGCGACCGCGCCGGCCACCGCCGCCTCCTTGCCCCAGGGCCACAGGTCGTCCTGCAGCCGGGTCGGCTCGGCGCCGTCGAGGGCCGGGCTCGCCGGCAGGGCGAGGCGCGCCGCCTCGTGCCCGAGGAAGGCGGCCAGCTCGAGCCGCGGCCGGCCGAGGAGGCCCGCGCGCATGCGCTCGAGGAGCAGGCGCGCCTGGTCCGGCGCGTCGCCCGTCTCGCGCCAGCGGGCCTCGAGCTGCCTGAGGTAGTCGTCCGACATCGGCCGACCGCGCTCCCCCCCGTCCGCGTCCGACACGGGCCAGTGTAGCGAGGCGGCCGGCGGCAAGCTCCCCGCGGTCGGGGTCAGGCGCGCCCCGGGGGGGCGCCGCGGGAGAGCCGCGGCACGGCCGTCGATCACACCAAGGCGGCCCTCGCGACCTCGAGCACCGTGTCGGCCGCGCGCCCGTGGATCCCCTTGCGGTCGACGTCGCGCCGGAGCGCCCGCATGGCCGACAGGCAGCGCTTGCGCGCCCGGCCGTTGCCCAGGAGGCCCAGCGCCGCCCTCGCGATGTCGCCCGTGGCGTCGCGGGCGCCGGCGAACTCGGGGCAGACCTCCTTCTGGGCGAGGATGTTCACCAGGCCGATCCACTTCGTGATCAGGAGGGGGCGCACGAGGAGCTCCTGCGCCCACGTCCCCTGGTAGACGATCACCATGGGGCACTCGTAGTGCAGGAGCTCGAGCGTGGCCGTGCCGCTGGCGCAGATCGCCGCGCGCGCCACGCGGGCGATGTCGCTGGCCTTGCCGTCGAGCACGGCGATCGGCACGCCGGGGGCGTGCTCGGCCACGAGCCCCTCGACGAGCGGCCGCAGCGACGGCTGCGCCACCGGGACGGCGAAGCGCACCCGGGGGTCCTCCTTCGCGACCAGGGCCGCGGCGCGCAGCTCGAGCGGGAGGTTGCGCTCGACCTCCTGCCGGCGCGAGCCGGGGAGGAGCCCGAGGAGCGGCACGTCGGGGGCGAGGCCCAGGCCGGCGCGGAAGGCGGGGGACGGGCGCCGCGTGCGCAGCTCGTCGAACAGCGGGTGGCCGACGAACGTGCAGGGGACGCCGACCGCCTCGTAGAGCGGGACCTCGAAGGGGAAGAGTGCCATCATGTGGTCGACGAGGCGCGCGATGCGGTGGATCCGTCCGGGCCGCCAGGCCCACACCTGCGGGCTCACGTAGTAGCAGACGGGCACCCCGGCCGCCTTCGCGCGCCCGGCGAGCCGCAGGTTGAAGCCGGGGTAGTCGATCGGCACGAGGACGTCAGGCGGGTTCGCCCGCAGGTGCTCGGCCGTCTCGCGGAGGGCGGCGCGGAACAGCGGGAGCTTCTTCAGGACGGGCAGGAGGCCCATGGCGGCGTGCTGCACGAAGTCCTGCCGCAGCGCGACCCCCGCCTCGCGCATGAGCGGCCCGCCGAGGCCCTCGATGACGACGTCGGGCGCGCGCTGCCGCAGCCGCTTGGCGAGCGCCGCCCCGTGCGAGTCGCCCGAGTGCTCGCCGGCGGAGATGAACACGCGCAGGGGGCGGGTCACGGCGGGATTGTAGCGGGGACGGGCGGCATGACGTCGTCGGCGCCGCAGCTCCCTGTCCCCCCCTCACCCCTCCTGCAGGCCCTCCGTCCCCCGCAGCACGTCCCGCTCCTCGCGCCCGCCGCCGCCCGGCCCCCGCCCGCGCCGCCCGGGCAGCCCCTCGTGCGGGCCGGGGCCGGGGAGGCGGTCGTCGACGATCGCCTCCAGGCGCTCGAGGCGGTCGCGCAGCTTGCGCGACGTCTCGCGCAGGGCGTCGAGGTCGCGGCGCAGGCGCTCGTCGCGCGTGGCCCGGTCCTGGCCCTCGCGGATGGCGCGCATGGCCTCGCGGGCCATGCGCCGGACCCGGCCGTCGACGTCGTCGTCGCCGGCGCGGTCGAGGGGGCGGAGCGCGCGGGGGTCGCCGGCCGCCTGGAGCCCCTCGATCGCGCCGATCCGCGCGTGGAGCTCCGGATCGCGCAGGAGCGGGACGAGGGCCTCGAGCGCGCGCGTGCGGGTGGTCATGCCGCCCGCGTCGGCGAGGGCGCCGACCGCCAGGGCGGCCGCGTAGCGGGTCCACTCGCCCCGGCCGTAGGCGAGCCACGGGGCGCAGGCGTCGAGGGCGGCGGGGTCGAACAGGGCGCCGAGGCCGTCGAGGCACCCGCGCCGGACCACGTCGTTCCAGCTCTCCCGCGCGAGGCCGGCGGTCAGGGCCTCGCGCGCGCCCGGCGCGCGGACCTTGCCGAGCGCCCGCGCCGCGGCCGCCTCGACGAGCGGCGAGCGGTCGCCGCGGAGCATCTCGGCCAGCGCGTCGCCCGCCGCCGGGTCGCCCGGGAAGCCCCCCAGCGCCTCGGCGATCCGGGCCCGGACGCGCGGGTCGGCCACCGTCTCCAGCCCCGCCTCGAGCGCGCGGCGCGCCTCGGTCGTCCCCACCTCGCCGAGCGCCCGCGCCACCCGTCCCCGGAGGCCGTGGTGCCCGTCCTGGGCGAGGACGCGCCGCAGGGCGTCGACGTCGTCGCGGCCGCCCTTCTTCGCCAGGGCGGCGGCCGCCCGGGCCCGGGGGATCAGGCGGGCCTCCTCGAGCAGCACCCGGCGCAGCCACGCCGCCGGCAGGTCGAGCTCGAGCGTGGCGCACGGCCAGCCATCGGGGTCGACGACGACGCGGTCGGGCGGCGCGGTCATCGGGATCGACGCGACCTCGCGCTTGCCCGCCAGGCGCAGCCGGTGCGCCTCGCGCGCCTCGCCGCGGACGAGCACGAGGTCCAGCTCCAGCTCGAAGGGCGCGCCGGCCTGCGTCTGCTCGACCGTGAACCGCCCGAGCCCCGCGCCCGCGTCGTGCTCGAACGTGACCTTCAGCGCCGGGTGCCCCTCGCGGTGCACCCACTGGCTGAAGAACGCCCCCAGGTCGCGGCCCGTCTCCTCGAACAGCGCCCGCTCGAGGTCCACCGTCTCGACCGCGCCCCCGTCCCGGTGCGCCTCGAGGTAGCGGCGGACGCCGGCGCGCAGGTCCTCGTCACCGAGCAGCCCGCGCAGGTGGTGCAGGACGAGCGCGCCCTTCTCGTAGAGGTGGCGGTCGAACAGGTCGATCGGCGCGTGGAAGTCGCGGGTGACGATCGGCCGCGCGTAGCGCCCGTCCACCTCCTCGAGGTACTGCTCGCGCATGTCGAGGATCGCCGCGTCGTAGGCGTCGCGCCCGCGGGCGCGCTCCTCCCACAGCGCCTCGCAGAAGGTGGCGAACCCCTCGTTGAGCCAGGCGTGCGACCAGTCGCGGCAGGTGACGAGGTCCCCGAACCACTGGTGGGCGAGCTCGTGGACGACGAGGTGGTCGGACGTGAAGTCCTGCGCGACGGTCTCGTCGTGGAGGGTGCGCGCGGTGAGCGTGGTCTGGGTCGTGTTCTCCATGCCGCCGAAGGTGAACTCCTCGACGACGACCTGGTCGTAGCGCGGCCAGGGGAAGGGCACCCCCGTCCACGCCGAGAGGTGGTCCATCATCGCGCGCGTCGGGGCGAAGGTCCGCGCCGCCAGCGGCGCCAGGCGCGACGGGACCAGCAGGCGCAGCGGCACGACCTTGCCGTCCGGCGCCTCCCAGCGGTCGTCCACGGCCTGGAACGTCCCGGCGACGAGCGTCACGAGGTAGGGCGGGTGCGGCTGGTCGAGGCGCCAGTGGAAGCGGCGCGTCCGCGGCCGCGCCCCGGGCCCCTGGCCGACGAGGACGCCGTTGCTCAGCGCCTCCATGGGCTCGGGGACCTCGGCGATCACCTCGGTCGTCGCGCGGTCGCGCGGCGTGTCGAGGCACGGGAACCAGGCGCGCGCGTGCTCGTCCTGCCCCTGCGTCCAGGCCATGGGCTGCCGCTGGCGGTGCTCGCGGTCGGGGAGGACGAAGTGGAGCCCGCGGCGCGGGCGCGTGGCGTAGCGCACGACGAGGTCGCGCGCGGCGCCCGCAGCCGCCGGCGCGTCCAGGCGCACGACGAGCGCCTCGTCGCCCACCTCGAACGGCAGGGCCCGCTCGGGCGCGTCGGCCCAGTGGACCGCCGCGACGTCCAGCTCCGCCGCATCGAGCCGCACGCGGTCCGCGCCGCGCTGGAAGCGGAGCGACAGCGTGGCCGTCCCCTCGAGCCGCTGCTCCGGGAGGTCGAGCGCGACCTCGAGGCGGTAGTGCGCGACCCGGGCCGGGCGGTCGGGGAGGAACCGGGGGCGCGCGCCGGGCAGGCGGAAGGGGCGCGCGCGGTCGCCCCGGCCGACCGCCTGGCGACGTCCGCAGCAGAGGCCCTCGTGGTGCATCATCGCGTCTCCTGGGCCGCCAGGTTTCGCCGAGGCCGCCGCGGGACGCAATGGCCCGGGGGCGGGGGACGGCCAGGTCCCGCCCGGCCCGAGGCGGGCGCGAGCGGCGCCTGGCCGCGCCGTTGCGTGAGGAGGGAGGGAGAGGACCTCATGACGTCCCCGCTGCGCGGGCTGCTCGCGGCCCCCCTGCTCGCCCTGGTGGCCGCCCTCCTGGCCGTCGGGCCGGCGCTCGCCGCTCCCGACCGGGCGCCCTCGACCCTCGAGGTCACGGGCGAGGGGGAGGCCCGCGCCGCCCCCGACCAGGCCGTCGTCGTGCTCGGCGTCGTGAGCGAGGCGCGCGAGGCGGCCGCCGCCCAGCGGGACGCCGACGGCCGCATGCGCGCGGCGCTGGAGCGGGTGCTGGCCCTGGGGGTCGAGCGCGAGCAGGTGCGCACCGGCTCGATCGACCTGTCGCCCGTCTACGACCACGGGCACCACGGCCGCGGCGACCGCCCGCAGGTCACCGGCTACCGCGCGCGGCAGACGCTCGAGGTGCGCCTCGACGACCCGGCGCGCGTCGGGCCGCTCGTCGACGCGGCGGTCGCGGCCGGCCTGAACGAGGTGGCGTCCGTCCGGCTCGAGCTGCGCGACGCCGCCCACGCGCGCGAGGAGGCCCTGCGGCGCGCCATCGCCGACGCCCGCGCCCGCGCCGCCGCGCTGGCGGAGGCGCTCGACCTCGCGCTCGGCGAGGTGCTCGAGGTCCAGGCGCTCGACGACGCGCACGGGCCGCGGCCCTTCGCCGAGATGCGCGCGCTCGCCGCGGACGCCGGGCCGCCCGTCGAGCCCGGCCTGCTCGCCGTCGGCGCGCGCGTGTCCGTGCGGTGGCGCCTCGTTCCCCGCGAGGGGACGTCCCCGCGCTGAACCGCGCGCGCCCGCGGGACAGTCCGCGCAGGTGCTGCAGCCCGACGGCTGGTTACCCCGAGGTCGTCGCGCTCGACGCCCGGCTCCCGCGCATGGACGGCCTCGACGCGCTGGCCGAGGTGCGGCAGTTCGACCGGGCGCTGCGGGCGGTCGTGCTCCTCGACGCCGACGACGCCGCCGCCCGCCGGGCCCTCCCGGCGCTCGCGCCGGCCGAGGGCGTCCTGCGCGACGCCGCCCCCCGGACCTCGCCGAGCGCGTGCTCGGGCGTCGCCAGGGCGACACGACCCGCCTCACGCGCTGTCGCGTCGAGATCGACGGGCGCGGCCGCGGTCGCCGGCCGCGCGTCATCACCCTTCGTGCTGACGGACCCAGCGGATCGCGTGCTGCAGGAGCGTCGCCGCATCGGGCAGGCCGAGCTTGGCGCGCAGCTGCGCCCGGTAGCCCTCGATCGTCTTCTCGCTCAGGCCCATCGCCGCGGCGATCTCGCGGCTGCGCAGGCCGCGGCCGAGGTGCTCGAGCACCTGCTGCTCCCGCTGGGTCAGCTTGGGGCCGCCGCCGTCACCCGCGGCTGGCTCCGCGACGACGTGCACCCCGCCGGCGAGGACCGTGCGGAGCGCGCGGACGACCTCCGCCAGCTCCTCGCGCTTCGAGACGTAGCCGCTGGCGCCGGCGCGCAGGGCGCGCGCGGCGTGGACCTCCTGGTCCTGACCGGAGAAGACCACCAGGGCGGCGCCCGGGCAGACCGCCCGCAGCTCGCGGATGAGCTCCAGGCCGCCCCGGTCGAGGAAGGCCGTGTCGAGGACGATCGCGTCCGGGCGCAGGGCCCCCGCCATGAGCGCGGCCTCGACGGGATCGCCGGTGGTGCCGACGACCTCGAGGTCGGGTTCGGCCGCCAGGGCCTGCGCGAGGCCGTAGCGGGCGACGGGGAGCGCGTCGACGAGGACCACCCGGCGGCGCGCGACGCGCCCGGGCGGGACGTGAGGGTTTTGCACGGGAACAGGCACCGTCCGACCGTTACCGACTCTACACACGGTCCGGGGCGGGGTAAAACGCGACCGAATTGGACGATTTGGACGTAGTTAGCCGATTCCTCGTCAGATCAGGCGGGCGTAGTCGGCCACGTCCTGGCTCCAGGCCGGCACCCCGCAGTAACGGTCGCCCTCCGGGCAGAAGGGGGTGACGCCGGCCCGGCGGCGCGTCCAGCAGGGGGGGCCGATCAGCGCGCCGATGGCGGGGTGGACCTCGCGCACCTGCAGGACCTCCTCCTGCGACGCGCGCCAGATCTCCTCCTGCGCCAGGAAGCAGAGCCTGAGCGACCACTTGTGGTGGAAGTTCAGGAGGTCGCCCGACTCCTCGAAGCGCACGGCGGCGGCGTTCGGCAGCAGGTACTGCCACGCCTCGGACGTCGCCCCCAGGTCGCGCAGGCAGCGCATGGCGGCGAGCGTGTCACGCGCCGCCTCGAGGAAGGCCTCGTGGGCGGCCGGCGTGCGCACGATCGCCTCCGGCAGGACCACGTCGGGCTCGTCGTCGAGGAGCACGTGCGCGGCGAGGATCGGCCGCGCGCCCGGCGTCATGCGGTGCCGCTGGTCCTGGCTGTCGGCCGTGTGGGAGAGCTTCTTGGCGAAGGTGAAGTGCGGGTGGTGCAGCGCCCGCGTCAGCTTCAGGTGGGTCGAGAGGTTCAGCGCGCCCCCGGCGAGCGCCCGGTGCGCGGCGGGGTCGAGCACGAGGCGCAGGGCCTCGTCGTCGGGCAGGCGCTCTCGCGGCAGGCCGAGGACCGTCCGCACCGACTGCGCCAGCGACGCCTCGCCGTTGACCTTCCAGTCGAGGAGGCGCGAGCGCCGGCCGTCGAGGCGCGCGTCGAACTCGGCCACGAACGTCCGCGTGGTGGCCGCGTCGCCCTGCGCGCCGTGGAACCGGGTGAACAGCGCGTGCTCGAGCGTCTCCTCGAGCGGGAGCGGGTCCTCGGCGTGCTTCCAGAAGTCGGGGTCGACCTGCTCGACCAGGCGCGCCATGGCGCCCACGACGGCGCGCTGCTCGGCCGGGCAGTCGTAGAGGTCGACGAGCCGGCGGTAGCGGTGGAGCGTCAGCCCCGAGACCGTGTGGTAGAGGTGGGCGTGCGTGGCGACGGGCAGGACGTAGCGCGCCGCCTCGTAGAGGCGCTTCTCGACCGCGCCGGCCCAGCGCTCGGCCCGGCGGCGGCGCGCGGGGAACACCTGGAAGTACTCGCGCTCGACCGTCGGCCGCAGGAGCTCGATCAGCCGCTCGTAGGCCGCCATCTGCGCCCGCGCCGCGTCGTCGAACACCGCCCGCGCCTCCGCCGACGGGAGCGGGGGGACGGTGTAGTGGCCCTCCTTCACCTTGACGTAGCGCTGCGACACCTGCTCCGAGTTGTAGAACGGGTGCTGGTGCAGGAACGACCAGATCAGCTGGCGCGACACGCGCCGGAGCACGAACTGGAAGGTCGGGTGCTGGATCGTCGTGTGGTGCCCGGCCTGGTAGGTCGAGCCGGCGATCCGGTCGCGCAGCTCGCGCGACTTCTCGCTCTTCGACACGTCCTCGGGGTAGACGACCTTCGACGAGTAGCAGGTGCGCGCCGTGGCCACGGCGTTGTCGTAGGGGCGGTCGAACCAGTCCTGCAGCTCGACGACCGGCGGCGGGTCGAGCCCCAGCGAGGGCTCGAGCGTGATCGACAGGCGCGTGCGCATGGCCACCCCGGCCCGGGGCCCGCCTCGCAGGCCGCGCCCCGGCCAGCGGCCAGTCTACGGCGCGGACCGACCGCCCCGCCCCCGGCGCGCAAAGCCCGCCCTCGCAAGCCCCCCGCGCCCCGCGGCAGCCGGTAGAATCCGCGCCCCCCCGGGAGGAGGGGCAGCGTGGGATCGTACCACCGCACCGAGCTCCGCGGCTTCCGCCGCATCGCCATGGCGTTCTGGGACGCGCCGCGCGACGGCACGATCTACGGGCACCTGCAGCTCGAGGTCAGCAAGGCGCAGCGCTTCGTCGAGGACGTGAAGGCGAAGTACGGCATCGCCCCGAGCATGGGGCAGCTCGTCGGCCGCGCCGTCGCCTGCGCCGGGACCAAGGTCCCGGACATGAACTCGAAGATCATCTGGGGGCGGCCCTACACGAAGGACACCGTCGACGTCTACTTCCAGGTGGACGTCGAGGACGGCAAGGACCTCTCGGGCGTGACCGTGCCCGACACCGGCCGCAAGTCGATCGTCGAGGTGGCGCAGACCCTGCGCGACCGCGCGCAGCGGCTCCGCGGCGGCAAGGACCAGCAGTACGAGAAGACCCAGAAGGGCTGCCTCGGCGGCATGCCCGTGTGGCTCCTGCGCGGGCTGCTCGGGGCGCTCACGTTCCTCGAGTACAACCTCGGCATCACGCCGACCTTCCTCGGCGCGCGGCCCGAGCCGTTCGGGACGCTCATGGTCACGAACGTGAGCAGGTTCGGCATCGACGTCGCCTACGCGCCGCTGATCGCCGTCTCGCGCGTGCCGTTCATCTGCCTCGTCGGGCAGGTCAAGCCGGCGCCCTGGGTCGTCGGCGACCAGGTCGTCGTGCGCCCGGTGATCACCCTCTCGGCGACGTTCGACCACCGGGTCATCGACGGGAACAAGATCGGCAAGTTCATCAAGGTCGTGACCAGCTACATGGAGAACCCCTACGCCTTCGAGACCGACCTGGGGATCCCCGACCCCGACCCGCCGGCGATCCCGACCCTCGAGCACGCCCACCCGCCGCCGCCCCCCCCGGGGCCTTCGACGCGCAGCAACGGCTCCGGGCCCGGCGCGCTCCCCACCTTCGGAGGCTGAGCCGTGCCCGCCGCCTCGCGCCCTCAGCTCGTCGTGCTCAGCGGGCCGCACAAGGGGGACGTCATCGTCCTCGACGACCCGCTGCCCGTCGTGTTCGGGCGCCGGGCGGGCGTGAGCCTGCCCGACGCGGCGCTGTCGGACGTCCACTGCCAGGTGTTCCAGGCCGGCGGGCGGTGGTACCTGCAGGACTTCGCCACGCCGGGCGGCACGTGGCTGGGGGACGAGCGCGTCGAGGGCGCGCGGCCGCTCGAGCCCGGGCGCAGCTTCCGCATCGGCGAGACGTTCGTCGCGCTCCTGCTCCCCGAGCAGCAGGCGGCGGCGCCGCCGCCGCCGCCGCCCAGCCCCGCCGTGCAGGAGGGCGTCCGCGCCGTCGACGCCGCCGCGGCGCAGGCCCGCGGCTGGGCGCCGCCCCCCGGGCCCTCGACGCCCCCGCCCGGCGCGCGGCCGGGGCGCCTCGACGAGGCGGGGAAGCGGCGCCGGCGGCTCGAGGCCAAGACGGACATCCTCCCGATCGAGGCGCCGTCGCCCGCCGACGACTCCGACGCGCGCCCCGTGCGAGACCTCGCCGACACCGTCGAGCTGCGCACGCGGCGCGACGACGACGACGGCGGGCTCTCGCCGCACGCCGCGCTGGGCGACTACGACATCCTCAAGGAGCTGGGCAGCGGCTCGCTGGGGCGGGTCTACAAGGCCTACGACCGGCGGCGCAAGCGCGTCGTCGCCGTGAAGATCCTCTCCCCGGACCTGGCGAAGGACGCCCAGGCCGTGGGCCGCTTCCTCCGCGGGGCGCAGGCCGGCGCGCGGCTGGCCCACCCGAACGTCTGCGCGATCTACGGCGCCGGCCACACGGGCGGGCGCATCTACGTGAGCATGGAGTACGTCGAGGGGCTCGACCTCGGCGCCCACGTCAGCGCCGCCGGCGGCCACCTGCCCCCGCGCCAGGCGGTCGCGATCCTCGGCCGCGTCACCGACGCGCTGGTCTACGCGCACGCGCGCGACGTCCTGCACCGCAACGTCTCCCCGCGCAACGTCCTCGTCGGCGACGCCGGCCGCACGGTCAAGCTCGTGGACCTCGCGCTCGCCAAGCGGGCGACCGCGGAGAAGGGGCTGGCGATCACCCAGAGCGGGCAGGTCCTCAGCCAGTCGCCGTTCGCCGCGCCGGAGCTCCTGTTCGACGTCCAGAACGTCGACCACCGCGCCGACGTCTACGGCGTCGGCGCGACCCTCTTCTTCGCCCTCTCCGGCCGCCCCCCCTACGAGGGCAACCTGATCGACGTCGCGCAGCGCATGCAGAAGGGCCAGCACGGCGACCTGCGCAAGCTCGGGCGCGGTCCGAGCAAGGCGCTGATCAAGCTCGTGGAGCGCTGCCTGCGGTCCGACCCCGCCGAGCGCTACCCCGCCGCGCGCGACCTGCGGGAGGCGTTCGCGGAGCTGCCCGAGAGCGCGGTGGAGTAGCTATTAGCTTTTAGCCTTTAGCGTTTAGCTTTCTAGCTGCGAGCCTGCTCGTCCCTCGGGGAGTGGGCGTCCGGTACATCTGTCGTCCCGACCAGCGAACTGCTGACCGCCAGCTGCCGCCCTCACAGCTGACAGCTGACAGCTAGCCTGGATTATGCATGAGCGAGGCCATGCAACCGCCAAGAACGACCGGTAAACAGGCCAGGATCGTCGACAGGCCTTCGTTTTCACGAATGTTCGCGCCGCGACACCGCCAAGGCGAAGAATTGAACCGCCAAGACGCCACTCGGTCGCTTGCCCGGGACCCGCTTCGCGGGTCCCGGGCAAGCGACCGAGCGCCAAGGGGGTGAGAGATGCTCCGCCACAAGCTCTTCGTTCTTACCTACTTTCTCCCTTGGCGCGCGCACGCGGGGACCCGCGAAGCGGGTCCCCGCGTGCGCGCGTGGCGTCTTGGCGGTTCAATTCTTTCTTCTTCTGCCAGAGCTTTGCGGTGCTCGTGAGTAATCCCGGCTAGCCGCTAAAGACCAGCACGCCTCCGAGGATCAGCACGACCAGCACCGCCACGCCCGCGATGATCAGCGCGGGGGGGACGCCGCCCCTCGCGCCGACCTCGCCGCCGACCGGCCGGCCGGGGCGCGCGCGCTTCTGCGAGGGGAGCACCTTGCCCTTGGCCGTGCTCTTCGTCGCCGGGCGGGTCGCCGCCGCGCGCGGCTCGACCTTCTTGCCGGCGTCGCTGCGGCGGGCCACCGGGCCCGACTCGCTGCGCCGGCGCGTCGCGGCGGCGATCCGCCGCAGGGCCTGCTTGCGCGCCTCGCGCCCGCCGGGGTCGCCGGCGAGGAGGAGGCCGAGGACCTTGTCGATGTTCTCGATCAGCTCGCGCGGCGTGGAGAAGCGCTCGCCCTGGCGCTTCTTCAGGCAGCGCAGGCAGAGCGCCTCGGCGGCGGCGTGGACCTTCCCGTTGCTCTGCCCGATCGGGTCGGGCGGCGTCGTCTTGATCTTCTGGCGCACCTCCTGCACGCTCTTGCCCAGGAAGGGGTGCCGCGCCGTCAGGAGGTAGTAGAGGGTCGCGCCGAGGCCGTAGACGTCCGAGGCCTCGCTGATCTTCCCGAACGGGCCGCCGACGTCGGCTTGCTCCGGCGGCTGGTACATCGGGGTCCCGATCGACCCGCGGCCGGCGAGCACCTCGATCTTGTCCCAGCCGGCCAGGCCGAAGTCCATGAGGACGGCGCTGCCGTCCGGCCGGACCATGATGTTCTCGGGCTTGATGTCGCGGTGGATGATCCCGTGGCTGTGCATGAAGCTCACGGCCTCGCCGGCGGAGCGGATGACCATCAGCGCCATCTCGTCGGGCAGGGGCTTGTCGCCGACGAGCTCCTTGAGCGACACGCCCTCGATGAACTCCATCGAGATGAAGTCCAGCCCCTTGTGCCGCCCGACCTCGTGGATCTTGACGATCCCGTTGTGGAGCAGCGGGGCCATCACCGTGGCCTCCTTCTTGAACCGCTCGATGTCGCGGACGGTGGCGTCCTTGCCGCCGATGAGGATCTTGAGCGCGCACGCCTCGCCGGGGTCGTCGAGCTTGCTGGCACGGAAGACGATGCCCATGCCGCCGCGGCCGATCTCCTCCTCGATCTTGTAGGCGCCGAACTCGCACCCGGGCTTGAGCTCGGCCACGTGCTTGTCGAACTCGGCCTCGATCGCGGCGAGGTCGATCGCGCCGCCGTCGGCGGCGGCCAGCTGCATGTGGAGGTACTCGAGGTCCTGCGGCGTCAGGTAGCGCTGCTGCACGAGCACGTCGCCGATGTCCAGCTCCTGCTGGTTCTTGGCGTAGAGCTTCTTGCGGACGTCGATGCAGTGCTTGAGCTCGGAGAGGTTGACGAACTCGTTGCGGATCGCCAGGAGGCCGAGGCGCAGGTTCGGTTCGCTCAGCCCTTCGCTCACCAGCGGTGTCCCTGCCGACGGGCTTCCCACGCGACGGTCCGACTCCCGGCCGAGCGGCTGGATGTGCGCTCCGCGCGGGTCGCGATGCTACCGCCCGGCCGGGGGCAGGGCAAGCCGCCGGGCGGCGCGGGGGATGACGAGCGGGTGACGCAGCGACCGGGGTTTAGATGCCTTCCTTGAGGCGGGCGGCGAGGGCCGAGTCGAGCTGGGCGATCGCGTCGATCTTGGCGGCGGTCTTCTCGAAGTCGTACTCCAGGCGCCGCCAGCTGACGCTGTCGCCGTCGACGACCACGTAGCAGGCGCGGTTGTCGCGATCGCGCGGCTGCCCGACCGAGCCGACGTTGATGATGACCTTCTGGTCGCAGTGCTCGGGGTAGGTGTACTTGTTGCCCAGCTCGGCCGAGGTCTTGGTCTCGTAGCGGTCGGTGATCACGCAGGGCATGTGCGTGTGGCCGACGAACAGGCGCTTCTCGAAGCTGGCGAAGATCTCCTCGAACTTCTCGGTCGGCCCGAAGCCGATCTCGGTGGCGAGGATGTACTCGTTGGTCGGGTCGCGGGGCGAGCCGTGGATGAGGAGGTCCGAGCCCTCCTCCTGGCGCAGCGGGAGGTTCGTGAGGAACTCCCAGCGGCGCCGGACCGCCGAGCCCGAGAAGAAGCCGGGCTTGAGCTGGTCGCGCGTCCACTCGATCGCCTTCTGCGCGCGCAGGTTGAAGGCGTAGGCGCCGTGGACGAGGGCCTCGTCGTGGTTGCCCTTCAGGGTCACCCGGCAGCGCTGCATGATGAGGTCGACGCACTCGAGCGGGTTGGGGCCGTAGCCCACGACGTCGCCGAGACAGACGATGTCGGTGATCCCGAGGGACTCGATGTCCTTCAGCACCACGGAGAGGGCTTCGATGTTCGAGTGGACGTCGGAGACGATGGCGTACACGGTCGTGCTCCCTCCGTGAGGTTCCATCCCCTACCGGCCGGTCGCGGCGGGATCGGGTACGGATCGACGTAAGTGGTTCTAGCACGATCCCCGGGCGCTGCCAGGGGCATCAATCCAGGAGCCCCTCCGCCCCCCTGGCGGCCCGCCCGGTCAGCGCCAGGAACACGTCCTCGAGGTCCGCGTCCGGGGCGCCGGCCTGCGCGCGGAGCTCCGCCAGCGTGCCGCAGGCGACGAGGCGCCCCTTGTCGAGGACGCCGATGCGGTCGCAGCGCTTCTCGACGAGGCCGAGGATGTGCGTGTTGACGATCACCGTCCGCTCCCGGCGCTTCAGCTCGGCCAGGAGCTCGGCGAAGCGCAGGGCGCCGTCGGGGTCGAGGCCGTCGGTGGGCTCGTCGAAGAGCAGGGCCTCGGGGTCGCCGACGACCGTCATCGCGATGGCCGTCTTGCGCCGCATGCCGCGCGAGTAGGTGGCGGCCCCGCGGTCGGCGGCGTGGGCGAGGTCGAGGAACTCGAGCAGGCGCGCGGCGCGCGTCCGGGCCGCGTCGGGCGCGAGGCCGCGCACGGCGGCGAACAGCTCGACGTGCTCGCGGGCGGTCAGCTCGTCGTAGAGGATCGTCTCCTCGGGCAGGTAGCCGAAGCGGGCGCGCGCCTCGAGCGGCTCCCGGGCCACGTCCTTGCCGGCGATCCGCGCCGCGCCGGCGTCCGGCCGCACGAGCCCGCAGAGCACCTTGGCCAGCGTCGACTTGCCGGCCCCGTTGTGGCCGAGGAGCCCGAACACCTCGCCCCGGGCGACGCTGAAGCTCACGCCCTGGAGCGCGCGCACGGCGCCGTAGGCCTTCTCCACGCCCTCGACCTCGATCACGCGCGCCTCACGCCGCCTGCGCCCGCTCGGGCTGGACCTCGTCGAGCTCCCACCGGCGCGCCGACCGCGCCGCCTCGCCGTACCAGCCGAACAGCAGGTAGAGGACGCCGAGGGCGAGATGGATGAGGAGCGCCACGGCCAGGACGGCGACCAGCGGCGCGACGCGCAGCGGGTAGCCGGTGGCCAGCGCCGGGTCGCCGGCGCACTCGCCCCGCAGGCCGTAGCCCGCGGCGTCGTGGGCGACGCACACGACGAGCGCGAGCCCCTTCAGCGCGACCCACGGCGCCAGCTCGGCGCGGGCGGGGTCAGGGTCGAGCGCCACCGCGGCGACGGCGGCGAGCAGCGCCGGGAGCGCGCCCAGGACCGCCGCCGCCGCCCGGGCGCGGAGCACGCGCGCCCCGGGCAGCGGGCTCGTGCGCTCGAGCACGAGCTGCACGCGCCGCGCCCGCGGCAGGTCCACGCCGAAGAGGAAGCCGGCGGCCGCGGCGAGCACGCCCGTGACGAGGAGCGCCACGAGCTCGAGCAGCCAGGGGGCGAGCGTCCGGTCGCCGCGCGCGCCGACGACGATCGCCGCCGCGAGGAGCGGCAGGGCCGCGAGGACGACGAGGCCGCGCGGGAGGGCGCCGCGCCCGAGCAGCACGAGGTCGCGCGCGGCGAGGGCGCCGGCGGCGCGCCCGAGGAGGGCGCCGGCCGCCGCCGCCACGACCCGCCACACCGGGGCGCGCCGGCGCGGGTCGCGCAGGGCGGCGCGCGTGAGGCCCGCCTCCTGCCCGGTCCCCGCCAGGGCGAGGCCGAGCGCGGCGGCGAGCGCCGCGGCCCGAGCAGGGGCCCGAGCGGGCGCGGGTCGCCCCCGCCAGGGCCACCAGGCCGGCGGCGAGGGGCGAGGGCGGCGCGCGCCGCCCAGGCGACCAGGCCAGCCAGGCCGGCGACCAGGGCGAGGCCGCGCGCCGTGGGGCCGAGGCGCCCCGCCGCCCACCCGAGGGCCAGGGCCAGGCCGGCGAGCCCGGCCGCGAGCGCGGGCGCCGCGACCACCAGCCAGGGCGAGGCCGCGCCGGCGGCGCCGGCCGCCAGGGCCCGCGCCGGCAGCGCGGCCGCGCCCAGGCCGACCGCCAGCTCGGCCCCGCGGCCGGCGGCCAGCTCGCGGGGCGTGAGGCCGGCGGGCACGAGCAGGGCCAGCTCGCGGGCCGCGTAGAGGAGCCCCCGCGCCGCCGCCGCGCCGAGGACGAGCAGCCCGCCCAGGAGCGGGTCGAGCCAGGCGGCGCTCCGCGGGCCGGCGTGGGCGGCGGCGCGCCAGGCGACGGCGCAGGCGAGGAGCAGGGCGACGACCTCGAGCGGCGAGCCGAAGCGCCGGCGCAGGACCCGCGCGCGCAGCGCGAGCACGCCGCGCAAGGCGGGGCGGACGAGCGGCATGCCGTCGATCCTACCCACCCGGGTGTGCGCCGGGGCCCCGTTGTTGCGATGGCCAGGCGGCGGAGCAATACTCAGGGCCATGCCCACGGTACAGGACGAGCGCATCGCCGAGCTCGTGCTGCAGCGACGCTTGCTGACGCCCGCGCAGGTGTCGGAGTGCCAGCAGCTGCAGAGCCAGAGCCCCACGCCCTGCACGCTCGCGCAGGTGATCGTGTCGCGGCGCTACGCCACCCCGGACGCCCTGCGGGCGCTCGCGCTCGGGCCAGGGCAGACGCACGCGTCGTCCTCCCAGGCGTCGGCGCTCGCCGGGGGCCACCCGCCGCCGGCGACCGGCGCGCTCCGCCGCCAGACCGGCACGTTCCCCGCCGCCGCCGACGACCGCGAGGTCGCCTTCGCCCGCTTCCTCATGGGCGAGGGCGCGCTCACGTCCGAGCAGGCGCGCGAGGCCTACCGGCTGCTCACCGGCTACCGCGAGCAGTTCCCGCAGGTGAACCTCTCGCAGGTGCTCGCGAAGCACGGCATGTGCGACAAGGAGGCCCTGCGCGCCGCCTACGCCCGGTTCATGGAGAGCGGCGCCGAGGCCCCGCCTGCCCCGCCGACCGGCCCCCCGCCCGGCGCGCAGGTCGGCGGGCCCGTGAGGGGCTCCCAGGTGGGGCCCCCGAGCGGCGCCCACCCGCGGCGCCACGACTCGGAGGCCGTGACGCTCGACGGCGGGGCGCCGGGCTGGGGCCAGCCGGCGGCGAAGGGCGACCGGTTCGGCTTCAAGACCGTCGAGCTCGACCCGCAGGAGCGCCCCGACTTCCCGGCCAAGCCGCCGCCGGGCTCGGCCATGTTCAGCCCGTTCGCCGGCGCGGCCGGGCCGCCGGTCGACCCCGGCGCGCTCGACGACTTCCTCCCGATCGACTCGTCGCCCCAGGCGCACGTCGTCGAGAACGCGACGCTGATCGACCGCCCCCGCCCCACCGGCGCGTACCAGGGCCCCGCCCGCGTCGGGCCGGGCGCCACGCAGGGCGAGTCGCGGTGGACCGGCGAGTCGGGCCCGCGGGGCACGCACGCCGGCCCCGGCGGCACGCACGCCGGCCCCGGCGGCACGCACGCCGGCCCCGGCGGCACGCATCGCCAGCGCGCGTTCGGGACCGACGCCGGGTCGGCCCTGCTCCCGGCGGCGCAGCCGGTGCAGCTCCCGCCGCCGCTCCAGCTCAAGCCGGACCTCGACGGCGAGGAGGACGAGGACGACGGCGCCTCGCTCGACGACGGCGCCGCGGCGGGGGTCGGCGACACCGACATCCAGAGCTCGACCTTCGGCGCGGCCAAGGCGAAGCGGACCCGCCGCCCCGCGCCCGCGCGGGCGCGCTCCGGCCCGCCGGTGCCCGTGATCGCCGGGGTGGCGGGCGTGGTCGTCGTCGGGCTCACCTTCGGCATGTGGATGTTCGCGCAGCGCATGGAGCTGCGGAACGCCAAGCGCGGGTTCCTGGCGGCGGTGGGGACCGAGCCCGCGGCGGAGAGCCTCAAGCGGCGCGAGACGCTGCCGGCCCGGCTGCTCGAGGACCCCGAGGTCGCGGCCGAGCTGAAGAAGCTGCAGGCGGCGGTCGACCGGCTCGAGGCGCGCGCGGCGGCGGAGAAGGAGCTGGCCCGCCTGCCGAGCGCCACCTCGCCCGAGGAGCGGCTGGCGATCTGCAACCGCGCGGTCGCGGCGGACGAGACCTACGCGCTGGCGCTCGTGGCGCGCGGGCGTGTGCGGGTGACGCTGGCCCGCAAGGCCGCGCTCGACAAGGGGGAGCAGGTCAAGACGCCGGACCTGATCGCCGAGGGCATGCACGACGTCGACCAGGCGATCCTGGTCGAGCCGACGTCGGCCGCCGCCTACCTGGCCAAGGCGCAGCTCTACATGCTCCAGGCGAACGACCCGGACGCGCGGCAGCGGGCGCAGAGCAGCCTGCAGAACGTGACCTCGCAGGACCCGGCCGGCCCCCTGGGCGCGCTCGCGCAGGGGCTGCTCGAGCAGCTCCGGCGCGACCTGGAGAAGGCGATCGAGCACTTCAACCGCGCGATCACCGCCGACCCCAAGCTCGTCGACGGCTACCTGGCGCGGGCCGAGGCGCGCCTGCGCCGCCGCGAGTACCCCGCCGCGCTCACCGACGCGTCCACCGCGGTGCGCATGGACCCGAGCTCGTCCGACGCGCTGACCCTGCAGGCGGAGGCGCGCTACTTCGCCACCCGCGACGCCACCAACCGCTCGGGCGACCGCACGGGCGCCCTCGCCGACCTCGACCGCGCCCTGCAGCTCGACTCGAGCAACGGGCGGGCGCTGGCCATGCGGGCCTACGCCCGGCTGGAGCGGGACCGCGTCGGCGACATCCTCTCGACCGACGACGAGGTCGAGCAGGCCCGGCGCGACGCCAGCCGCGCCGTCCTCGCCGACCCCGAGCAGCCGCTGGCCTACGTGGCGCTGGCCGAGATCGCCTCGGCGCGGCGCAGCTCGGCCGAGGCGCTGGTCCACGCGGCGAAGGGCGTCGAGCGCGGCCGGCACATGCCCCTCGTCTACCTCGTGCGGGGGCGGCTCCGCGCGCACGAGGGCGACGAGCAGGCCGTGCAGGACTTCGACGAGGTGCTCCGCCTCGACCCGGGCAACCCGCGCGCCCTCACCAACAAGGCCGCGGTGCTCATCGCGCGGCAGGAGTTCGACAACGCGCGCGCTTACCTCGACAACGCGATCTCGGCCGACCCGGAGCTCTCGGAGGCGTACTTCCAGCGCGGGCTGATCCACCTCAAGTCGCGGCCGCGGCAGTTCCAGCCGGCGATCGACGACCTGTCGCGGGCGATCGAGCTCAAGGCGCAGTTCGCGGCCGCGTACTTCTACCGCGCCGTCGCGTTCAGCTACCAGAACAAGTGGGAAGACTGCATCGACGACCTGAAGAAGGCCGAGGCGCAGCGGCGCGACGACACGCGCGGGTTCCACATCCGCGACATCTACCTGCTGCGAGGGCACTGCCACTTCCAGAAGCGGGAGTGGCGCGAGGCGCAGACCGCTTACCAGGAGTTCCAGAAGGTCGCCCCGCCCGGCCAGGAGGTGTTGAAGAAGGTCCTGCAGCGGCTCGAGACGATCCGGGCGGCGCTGGCGGGCGAGGGGGTCGAGGTCGACGAGGACGACTTCGGCGGGATGCCGGGGCGGTAGCAGTGTCCGCCGAGCCTGCCCCCGAGCCGAGCCAGCGCCGGCGCCGCGGCCCTCCGCCGCCGTCGGGAGAGTGGAACGTCCCGGCGGACGACGACCTCATCCGGCCCGTCGGCGACGACGAGGAGAGCGACCCCGGCGCGCGGAAGGCGCCGACCGCCGCGCGCGCGGGCCCGCCGCCGCCGGCCAGCGCGCCCCGCTCCGCGCCGGTCAGCGCGCCCCGCGCCGCGCCCGACCCGTTCGCGCCCGACCCGTTCGCGCCCGACCCGTTCGCCGGCGCGGCGCCCCCGACCCGTTCGCCGGCGCGGCGCCCCCGACCCGTTCGCCGGCGCGGCGCCCCCGACCCGTTCGCCGGCGCGGCGCCCCCGACCCGTTCGCCGGCGCGGCGCCCCCCGACCCGTTCGCCGGCGACCCGTTCGCCGGCGACCCGGTCGCGCCGCCCGCCCATGGCCCGGCGCGAGCGCCCGGGCCGCGGCCGGCGAGGAAGCGCAAGGAGCGCCGCCCGTCGAGCGACGGCCAGCCCGCCGCCCCGGCCACGGCGGACGCGGGGCGGCCGCTCCTCCCGCCGCCCCGCGTGCTGCGCGACGACTCGGAGTCGGCCTCGTCGGCCGGCTCGCGCGTCGGCCCGCCGCTGCCGCCGCGTCGCCGGGCGGTCGTGCCGCTGGTGGTCGTCGTCTCGGCGAGCCTCCTGCTCGCCGTGCCGCTCGTCGTGTGGCTCGAGCTGGGCCGCCGCCACGACGACCGCGCCCGCCGCGACTTCCTGGCCGCCTACGACGGGCTGGCGCCGCAGGCCGCCCTGGAGCTGGCCGACGCGCTGCCCGCGGGCGCGCGGCAGGACCCGCGCGTGGACGAGGCCGTGGCCCGGCTGCGCGAGCGGGTGCGCCGGGCGCACGCGCGGGCGCGGGCGGAGGAGGTCCTCGCCGGGCTCGCCGCGGCGAAGACGGTGCAGGAGCGCATCGCCGTGTGCGACCGGGCGATCGTCACCGACGACACCTTCGCGCCCGCCTACGTGGAGCGGGCGCGGCTGCGCCTGCGCGCGCCGACGACCGAGCCCGACCAGGCGCGCCGGGCGGCGCTGCTCGACCTCAACCTCGCCGTGGAGCGCGAGCCGGAGTCGGCGCTGGCGCGCTATGCGCGCGCGTGCATGCACCTCGGCGGGAGCGCGGCGGAGCGCGAGGACGCGCGCCGCGAGCTCGAGCAGGTCGCGGGCCTCGACCCGCTCGGCGGCCTCGGCAGCCTGGCGCGCGGCCGCCTCGAGCTCCTGGCGGGCAACCGCGAGGCCGCGCGGCGGTCGCTCGACGCGGCCGTCGAGCGCCTCCCCGACGACCCCGAGCCGCTGCTCCTGCGCGCCGACGTGTGGCTGGCGCTCGGCGACGCGGCGGCGGCCCTGCGCGACGCGTCGGCCGCCGCGCGCCTCGACCCGGGCTCGGGCCTGGCGCTGACGCTCAGGGCCGAGGCGCGCTGGGCCGGGCAGGGGGACCTGACCGGCGCGCGGCGCGACCTCGAGGAGGCGCTGGGGCTCGACCCGCAGCTCCCCCGCGCCCTGACGCTGCGGGCCGAGCTGCGCCTGGGGCGCGGCGCGACGGGGGAGCTCGAGGCGCTGCCCGCCGAGCTCGACCTCGCCCTGCGCGACGTCGAGGCCGCGCTGCGGCTCGACCCCGCGCTCGGGCGCGCCCACCTCGTCCGCGCCGAGGTCGCCGCCGCCCGGGGGCAGCTCGAGGCGGCGATCGGCCACGCCACCCGGGCGCTCGAGGCCTCGCCCGGGCAGGCGCGGGCGCACGTCCTGCGCGGCAAGCTGCGCTCGCGGCGGGGCGAGCAGGCCGCGGCGCTCGAGGACTTCTCGGCCGCCCTGCGGCTGGACCCGAGCGACCTCGAGGCGCTCACGCGCCGCGCCGGGGCGCTCCTGCGCGAGCGGCGCTACGACCACGCGCGCGCCGACCTCGACCGCGTGCTCGCGCGGCGCGAGGTCCCGGAGGCCTACCTCTACCGCGGCGTGGCGACCCTCCGCGCCAACCCCGGCCTCGTCCGCTACGCGCAGGCCGCGATCGAGGACCTGTCGCGCGCGCTGACGCTCGCGCCGCGCCTGGGCGACGCCAGCTTCCACCGCGCCGAGGCCCACTTCACCCTCGAGGCGCTCGCCCCCTGCCTCGAGGACCTCGCCCGGGCCGAGCAGCTCCCCGCGACCACCTACGGCCGCCACGAGCTCTACTACCTGCGCGCCCAGTGCCAGTTCCAGCGCAGGGCCTGGCAGGAGGCGTCGACGGCCTACCAGCGCTTCCTCGAGCTCGCCCCCGCCGGCGACCCCGGGATCGCGCTCGCGCGGCGCCGGCTGCAGCAGTGCCAGGAGGCGCTCCACGGCCGGCCCGGGGAGTGGTAGATCGCGAGGTGATCGGGGCCGGCTCTGCCGGGCCGACGCGAGTCGCTCTCGCCGGCCTCGCGGTCGCCGCAGGCTGCCTGGCGGTGGCGTGTCAGCCCGTCGTGCCCGTGGAGGGCGCGCCGCCCCCGAGCGCGCCCGTCGAGTCGCTGGCGCTCGAGCCGCGCCTCCTGGAGCTCGTCCCGTCGCGCGACGACCTCACCGTGGCGACGGCCGTGCTCAGCGTCTTCGCCTCGCGCCCCGACGAGGTGCGCATCGACGGCGACGCCCCGCGGGAGAGGTGGACCCTGCTCGAGCTCGAGCGCGTCGGCCGCAACCGCTTCGCCCTGCCCCCCGTGCGCGTCGACCTCGCGCCCGGCCACGCGGGGTTCGTGGCGCTGTCGCTGAAGGTCTGGTTCGCCGAGGTCGGCAACCAGCACGACGCGCTCTTCTACGCCCGCGGCGACGACCGCTACGCGCTCGTCGCCTTCGCCACGCGCGCCGAGGGGCCGGGCTGGGAGGAGGCGCGGCCTCGCTTCAGCCAGAACCGCGTGGCCACGCTCGAGGCCTTCCAGGCCGTCCTCGCCCGGCCGATCCCGATCGCCTTGAACGACCGCCCGCTCCCGGACGCGCGCTGACGGGGTCGGGGCCCGCCGGCCCCTCGGGTAGACTCTCGCCCCATGTTCCGCCGCATCCTGATCGCCAACCGGGGCGAGGTCGTCGCGCGCGTCCTGCGCACGTGCCGGCGCCTCGGCGTCGAGGTCGTCGTCGTCCACTCCGAGGCCGACCGCGACGCCCCCTACGTGCAGGAGGCCGACGAGGCCGTCTGCATCGGCCCGGCGCCGGCCGCGAGGAGCTACCTCGACCGCCTCGCGCTCATCCACACCGCCCGCCGCGCCGGCTGCAGCGCGGTCCACCCGGGGTGGGGCTTCCTCTCCGAGGACGCGCTGTTCGCCGAGCTCTGCCGCCAGCACGGGCTGACCTTCGTCGGCCCGCCGCCCGGGGCCATGCGGGTCATGGGCCGCAAGCTCTCCGCCAAGGCCGCGGCGCGGACCGCCGGGCTCGAGGTGATCCCGGGCTCCGAGGGGACCCTCGAGTCGGCGGCGCACGCGAGGGAGGTCGCCGACCGCACCGGGTATCCGGTGATCCTCAAGGCGAACGCCGGCGGCGGCGGGCGCGGCATGCGCGTCGTCCGCGCCCCGGGCGAGGTCGACGAGGCGTTCGCCCTGGCCTCGGCCGAGGCGCAGGCGGCGTTCGGCGAGGCGGCGCTCTACCTCGAGCGCTACGTCGAGGGCGGGCGCCACATCGAGGTCCAGGTGCTCGCCGACGCCTACGGCCGCGCCGTGCACCTCGGCGAGCGCGAGTGCTCGGTCCAGCGCAAGCACCAGAAGCTCCTCGAGGAGTCGCCCTCGCCCGCGCTGACCGACGAGGTCCGCGCGGCGGCGGGCGAGCGCTGCGCGCGGCTCGCGGCGCAGATCGGCTACCAGGGCGCCGGCACGGTCGAGATGCTCCTCGACGAGGGCGGGACGCTCCGCTTCATGGAGATGAACTGCCGCCTGCAGGTCGAGCACACGATCACCGAGGCGCGCTTCGGCCTCGACCTCGTCGAGCTCCAGCTGCGCGTCGCCGCCAACGAGCCCCTGCCGTTCGCCCAGCAGGACCTCCGCCCGCAGGGCCACGCGATCGAGGTGCGCCTGAACGCCGAGGACCCGGCCGACGGCTTCCGCCCGGCGCCCGGGACGCTCACGCGCTGGCACCCGCCCGACGGCGTGCGCGTCGACACGCACGTGCGCGCCGGCTACGCCGTGCCGCCGTTCTACGACTCGCTCCTCGCCAAGGTGATCGCCCACGCGCCCGACCGGCCGGCGTGCATCGCGCGCCTGCAGGCCGCGCTCGCGGCGCTCGAGGTCGAGGGCGTGCCCACGACGCGGCCGCTGTTCCAGGCCGTGCTCGAGAGCCCCGCCTTCCGCGACGGCCGCTACGACACGCGCGCGATCCCCGGCTGGAGGAGCTAGCGATGGCCCACGTGCCGCTCGTGCCCATCGGCGCCCCGCTCGCGTCCTTCATGCGCGAGGACGAGCGCCAGCAGCACCTCGAGCGCATGACCCCGCGCGAGGAGACGCTGCGCCAGCGCCGCGCCGAGGTCGCCGCCGGCTGGGGGCCGGTCTACGCCGAGCGCGTCCGCGCCAAGGGCAAGCTCACGGCGCGCGAGCGCCTCGACCTGCTCGCCGACCCGGGCGCGCCGCGCCTCGAGGTGGGCACGTTCGTCAACTGGGGCGAGACGTTCGGCGGCAAGCTGAAGAGCCCCGGCGCCGGCGTGGTCACCTGCTTCACCCGCGTCGAGGGCCGCTGGGCGATGGTCATCGCCAACGACAACACCGTCGCCTCGGGCTCCTGGTGGCCGCGCACGCCCGAGAAGATCGAGCGCGCCCAGGAGATGGCCCTGCGCCTCAGGGTGCCGGTCGTCTACCTCGTCGACTGCTCGGGGCTGTTCCTGCCCGAGCAGTCGCGGAGCTTCCCGGGCGCGACCGGGGCCGGGCACATCTTCACCAAGAACGCCCAGCTCTCCGCGGCCGGCGTCCCGCAGGTGGCCGGCGTGTTCGGCGACTGCATCGCGGGCGGCGGCTACATGCCGATCATCAGCGACCGCGTGATCATGACCGAGCAGGCCTACATGGTCATCGCCGGCGCGGCGCTCATCAAGGGCGCGAAGAGCGAGACGATCACCTCGCTCGACATCGGCGGCCCCGAGGTCCACGTCCACCAGAGCGGCTGCGCCGACGTGCGCGTCCCCGACGACCCGGCCGCGATCGCCTGGCTGCGCCGCGAGGTGTCGCGCCTGCCGGGCTCGGCCGCCGACTACTACCGCGCCGGCGCCGCGCCGGCCCCGCCGCGCTTCTCGCCCGCGGAGCTGGCCGCGATCGTCCCGGCGAACCACCGCGAGGCTTACGACGCCCGGCAGGTGCTCGCGCGCCTCGTCGACGGCTCGCTCTTCTGGGAGCTGTGGCCCCGCCTCGGCGCCGAGGTGATCACGGGCGTCGGCCGCGTCAACGGCCTCTACTGCGCGTTCGCCATGAACCAGCCGGGCCTCGTCCCCGACCCCGACCGCCCGCACCGCGAGCGGCCGGGCGGGATCCTCTACCGGCACGGGATCGCCAAGCTGGCGCAGTTCGCGCGCGCCTGCGCGGCCGACGGCGTGCCGCTCTTCTGGCTCCAGGACGTCTCGGGCTTCGACATCGGCGAGGAGGCCGAGCGCCTGGGGCTCCTCGGCTGGGGCTCGTCGCTCATCTACGCCAACACGACGCAGACGGCGCCGGTGTTCACCGTCCTCCTCCGCCGCGCGTCGGGCGCCGGCTACTACGCCATGAGCGGGCGCCCCTACGCCCCGATCGTGCAGCTCTCGACGCCGGTCTCGCGCCTGTCGGTCATGGAGGGGCGGACGCTGGCGATCGCGACCTTCCGGACGAAGCTCGACGACGACTTCGAGATCAGGACGACCGACCCCGAGGAGCGGGCGAAGCTCGAGGCCGGGATGAAGGATGTCGAGGCCCGGATCGAGGCCGACATGGACCCCTACGTCGCCGCGCGCCAGCTCGACACCGACGAGGTCGTGACCCTGCCCGAGCTCCGCGCCTGGCTCGAGGGGCTGGCGGAGATGGCCTACCAGGCGATCGGCCACCGGACGGTGAAGACGCCGCGCATCTGGAGCCTGCACGACCTCGACGTGCTCGCCGAGCCGGCGGTCGTGCCCGACGAGCCGCTCGCCTGCCTCGCGCGCGAGGAGGGTGAGGAGACCCTGCTCCTGTCGCCCGGGGTCGGCGCCTGGGAGGGGGCGCCGCCGGCGGGCGCGTTCCTCGCGCCCGGGATGCCGCTCGGGCGCCTGAGCCGCCCGGGCCTCGCGGCGCGGCTCACGGTCCCCGAGGGCGTGGCGGGCTTCGTCCAGCCCGTCGAGGGCGAGCAGGCGCTGCGGCTCGAGGTGGCCTACGGCGCGCCGCTCGTCCGCCTGCGCCGGGCCGAGGCGGGCGTCCCGGCGCTCGACCGGGCGCTCGCGGCCAGCGCCGCGGGCCACGACCTCGTCGTCCGCGCCCCGCAGGCGGGGCGCTTCTACCACCGGCCCGCGCCGGACCGGCCGCTCTACGTGCGCGAGGGCGACGCGCTCGAGCGCGGGCAGACGCTCGGGCTGATCGAGGTGATGAAGACCTTCTACCAGGTGCGCTACGGCGACCGCGGCGCGGACGAGGGGCTGCCCGAGCGGGCGGTCGCCGGCCGCTACCTCGTGGCCGACGGGGCCGAGGTGGCCGCCGGGCAGCCCGTCCTCGAGCTCCAGCGGCCGTGACGGCCGCCCCCGGGGCGGGTCGAAGCCCGTTGGGCCGGGGCGCCCCCGCCCCGTAGAATGGGGCCGCCGGGGCGGCGGAGCGCGCGTGGACGGACCGGTCACGGTGTCGGTCGGAGGCCGGCGGTCGCCCGCGGAGCAGCGCTGCGCCTATTGCCACGACCCGATCGGCGCGGCCGTGGCCGCCTTCTGCCCCCTGTGCGAGACGCGCCTGCACGGGGAGTGCGCCGGCCAGCTGCGGCGCTGCCCGACGATCGGCTGCACGGCCGAGTTCGGCCCGGGGCCCGGGGCGCCCGCCCCGGGGGCGCCGTCGCTCCCGGGCGGGGAGCCCGTGCCCGGCGCGGCGCGCGCGCTGGTGCGCTTCCCCACGGTCCGCCTGCGCGGGGGCGGCGACACGGGCAAGACGCTCGGGGCGCTCCTGGCCGCGCGGCCGCTGGACCTCGCCGGCGCGGACCTGAGCGGGGTGTCGCTGCGGGAGCAGGAGCTCGACGACGCGCGCCTGGCCGGCGCCGACCTCGTGCGCGCCGACCTCCAGCGCTGCTCGCTCCGCCGCGCCGACCTCCGGGAGGTGGCGGCGGAGGGCGTGGACCTCCGCTACGTCGACCTGCAGGACGCCCAGCTCACGTCGGCGGCGCTCGCCCGGGCCGGCCTGACCGAGGCCGACCTGACGCGCGCCGACCTCCGCTGCGCGGACCTCCACGAGGCCGAGCTCGAGCGGGCCGTCCTGGCCCAGGCGCGGCTCGACCTGGCGCGCCTCGCGCGGGCGCGCCTGGGCTGCGCCACGCTCACCGGCGCCAGCCTCGTGGGCGTCAACGCGGGCGGCGCGGGGCTCGCGCGGGTCAGCGCGGAGCGGGTGGCGCTGACCCGCGCCGTCCTCGCCCAGGCCGACCTGAGCGGCGCCGACCTGCGCCAGGCCGACCTGCGCGGGGCGAACCTGCGCGGGGCGGACCTTCGCGGGGCCAACCTGCGGCAGGCGCAGCTCGACGAGGCCGACCTGCGCGACGCCGACCTGCGGCACGCCGACCTGAGCGGCGCCCGGCTGCGGGGCGCGGTCCTCGAGCGGGCGCGGCTCGGCGCGGCCCAGCTGACGCAGGCCGACCTCACGCGCGCGCGCCTGCACGGGGCGGCGCTGGAGGACGCCACGCTGGCGGGGGTCGTCCTGACCGAGGCCACCTACGACCGGGCGACGACGTGGCCGAGGGTCGGCTTCCTGCGCCGCTTCGACGCGCGCGGGGCGGGGGCGCGACGGGAGTGAGCGGGTTCAAGGACAAGGTCGTCCTCGTGACGGGCGCCGCCTCCGGGATCGGCCTGGCGACGGCGCGCGCCTTCGCCGCGGCGGGCGCGCGGGTCCTCGTCACCGACCTCGACGGCGACGCGGCCGCGCGCGCCGCGGCCGACCTGCCCGGGGCCGTCGGCCTGGCGCTCGACGTGACGAGCGAGCGCGCCTGGGCCGAGGCGACGGAGGCGGCCGGCGAGCGGCTGGACGTCCTGGTCAACAACGCGGGCGTCGCCGCGGGGGCCCCGCTCGCCGAGCAGGACCTGGCCGCCTGGCGCCGGCTCATGGCGGTGAACCTCGACGGCGTGATGCTCGGGCTCCGCGCCGCGACCCCGCCCCTGCGTCGAGCGCGCGGCAACGTCGTCAACGTGGCCTCGGCGTCCGGTCGCAAGGCCCAGGCCGGCGCCGCGGCCTACTGCGTGAGCAAGGCCGCCCTGCTCATGCTGTCGCGCGTGGCCGCCCTCGAGTTCGCGCCGCACGGGGTGCGCGTGAACTGCGTCGTGCCCGGGGGCGTCGAGACGCCCATGTGGGCGCGCCAGCCGTTCTTCGCCGACCTCGTGGCGGAGAAGGGCAGCCCGGCCGCGGCCTACGCCGCGCTCGCGAGCGAGACCCCCCTCGGCCGGTTCTGCCGGCCCGAGGAGGTCGCCGCGGCGGTCCTCGCGCTCGCGGGCGACCAGGCCGGCTTCGTCACGGGCGCCGAGCTGGCGGTCGATGGCGGCTACGGGCTGACGTGAGCGACGCCCAGGCGCGCGACCTGGCCCGCCGCGCCCGCCAGGGCGACGTCGACGCCGCCGTGCGCCTGATCGCCGAGCGGCGCCGCGCCGGCACGCTCACCCGGGAGCGCGTGTGGATCGCCGCGGCGCTGGGGGACGAGGCGGCGCGCCGGGTCGAGGGCGTCCCCTACGACGAGGCGTGCGAGCCGCAGGCCATGCGCTGGGTGTCGTGGACGGCCAGCCAGGGGCCGGAGGTCACGGCGCGCATGGCGGCGGCCGCCCTCGAGGTCGCCTGGCGCGAGACGTCGTTCTGCTGCTTCGTCCCCGCGGCGCGCGGCTTCGTGCTCGAGGCCCGCGCCCTGCTCGCGGCCTGGCTGGAGGACGCGGCGCGCGAGGGGCTCACGGGGCGCCTCCGGGCGGCGGCTCGGCCGCCTGCCGATGCCGGGGGGCACCCGTGCATCGAGGTCGCCAGGAGCGCCCTCCTGGCGGTGGGCGCCCCCCGGCCCTACGTGTGCGTCGAGGCCCTGACGCGCGCCGTGCGCCTGGCGGGCGAGGCGACGAGCGAGCGCCAGGTCCGGGTCGGGATCCGCGATGCCGTCGTGCCCTGGGCGCTCGGGCTGTGAGCCTCGTCGCTCACGCAGAGGGCCGAGCGCGGCGACCGGGGGCCAGCGGCGGCCGCCGGCGGAGCCGGGTGCGAAGGCGCTCGCCGGCGGCGGCGTGCTGGTCGGCCTGGAACAGGGCGAAGGTGGCGACCACCGCGACGAGCATGAGCGCGCCGCCCTGCGCCTTGCCGATCCCGCGGCGGATCAGCGGCGCCACCGCCGCGAGGACCAGGAGGGCCGTCAACGCCCACACCACGCCAGGGTTCCTTCGGGGTCGCATGACGGTCGCGTGCGCACGTCCCATGCCGCTCGCGCGCCGTCGGCCGAGCCGCGTTCCACCGCGACTCGCTCCTGACGGGCGCGGCGCCGCCGCCAACGCCGTTGTCGCCTGGGCTGCGAACGGCGTTGACGCGCAGTAGGGTGGTCTCCGTGAGCGATGAGACGATCAGGGTCCTCGTGTGCGTCCCCCCGACCCCCCGCGGGGGGGTGGCGCGGAGCAGCGCGCGCCTGGTCGCCTCGCTCCGGGCCGCCGGCCACGAGGCCCTGCTCGCCCGGCCCGACGACGCGCTCTTCCCGGGCGACGTGCGCCACGACGAGCGGGGCGTGCGCTTCGCCCAGGCCGACGCCCCGGACCTGCAGGCCTGGACCGACCGCCTGCTCGAGGCGATCGACGCCCGCGGGCCCATGGTCGTGCTCGGCTACTACGGCACGACGGCCGGCCCCTGCGCGGTGGCCGCCGCGCGCCTGCGCGGGGTGCCCGCCGTGCTGGCGTTGCGCGGCAACGACCTGGACCGCGACGTCTTCGACGGCGGGCGCAACGCCGTCCTGCGCTGGGCGGTCGACCGGGCCACGCGCGTGGCCGCCGTGTCGCGGGAGATGCAGGCCAAGGCGGCCGCGTGGCTCGGGGTCACGGCGGCGCTCACGCCCAACGGGGTGGACACGGACGCCTTCCGACCCGACGACGCCGGCGCCGACGGCCTGCGCGCTCGCTGGGGGCTGGACCCTGCCCGGCCCGTGCTCGGCGTGTTCGGCGAGGTGAAGCGCAAGCGCGGCCTCGAGCGCCTGGCCGCGCTGGGGCGCGCGCTCGACGGCTGGCAGGTGGTCGTCGTGGGCGAGGTCCGCCCCGAGGCGCGGGCCGACCTCCCCCCGGGGGCGCGCGTGGTCGGCTGGCTGGACGACGACGAGGCCCTGCGGGCGGCCTACGGCGCGTGCGACCTCGTCGCGCAGCCCTCGGTCCACGACGGGACGCCCAACGTCGTGCTCGAGGCGATGGCCTGCGGCCGCCTGGTCGCCGCCGCCCCGGTGGGCGGGATCCTCGACGTCGTGCGGCACGGCCAGACCGGGCTCCTGTGCGCCGACCCGGCGGCCTGGCGCGAGGCGCTGGCCCTGGCGCGCACGCCGGCGGCGGCGCGGATCGGCGCCGCGGCGCGCGCGGCCGCCCCGTCGCTCGCGGCGGAGCGCGACGCCTTCGTGGCCGTCCTGCGGGAGGCGCTGGCCTGCGATGCGTGATGCGCTCGCGAGGGGGGCGCGATCGGCGTAAGCGCCCGGACCATGGCGCTCGGCCCGTTCCGCGCCTCCCCATCGCTCGAGCACGGGCAGCGCAGAGAAGAGCTCTCAAGCTCTCTCCGTTGCCTCCGTGTCCAATGAAGAGCCGATCCGTGGCAGTCATCGATCACATCATGCGGGCGCCGCTGTCAGAGCGTCACCTGGGCCAGATCGCCGGCAGCCCGACGTGCTTGATCAGCGCGGCCAGGACGCCCCGGGTGTCGAGCGTCGCCGACGCCCCTCGCTGTGGCGAGCCGAGGAGCGCGCGCTCCTCCCACGGCTCCGGCACGCCCTCCACGGCCGTCCACACGTTCGGCGCGAGGTGGAGGCGCCGGGCGAGGCGCCCCGCCCGCCAGTGGTCGTAGCGGAGGACGTCGTCCGTCCCGAACGCGGTCAGCTGCAGGCGGATCGCCTCGCCGAACGTGGTCGACGCCTCCGAGAGGTCGGGGTCGTCCTCGAAGTCGCTCGAGGCGTCGACCTCCAGGGCCACGAAGGCCTCGCCGGTCCGGCCGACGAGGTCCGCCGGGTCGAGGCCCCCCCGCTCGGCCACCCGGTCGAGGTCGCCCCGGACGTAAAGGGCATTGAGGACGCCACCGGACATGACCCCTCCGGGGCCCATGCTGGCAGCCGGGGGCGGCGACGTGCAAGGCATTGCTGCACAGCAGTTTATGCGCGCCGACTCCGAACGCCGCCGGGGGCCGCCCGGGCCTGTCGGTGCCGGGGGTTACGTTGTCCACGGACTCTCCAGACCCGCTCCACAGGCCCGTGACAGCCCGATGAGGTTCGTGACGTACACAAGATCTCGTGCAAAAGTGCCGAAGAGCCCCCAGGGGGAGGGCCATCCGGCATGACGCAGGAGCCGAACCCCGGGGGAGAGCGGATGAAGGACGACGCTCCGGTCAGCGACGCCAGCCCGGCCAGCCCGGCGACCGGCGGGCCCGACGCGGCCGCGAACGACCTGGAGGGGATCCAGGCGGTCGCGGCCCTCGGCCGCCCGGTCGACGTGCGCGTCGAGGCCCTCACGCTGGACAACTTCAAGTCGTTCGCCAAGAAGACGCGGATCCCGCTCCGCGACGGCTTCACGACCGTCTCGGGGCCGAACGGCTCGGGCAAGTCGAACATCATCGACGCGATCCAGTTCGTGCTCGGGATCGCCACCTCGAAGGGCATGCGCGCCGAGCGCCTGACCGACCTGATCTGCATCGAGGGCACGAAGCCCTCGGCGCGGGTCTCGCTCGAGCTCGCCGGCACCTTCGAGGACGCGGCCGGGCGCCGCACCCACAAGAAGGTCGAGGTCACGCGCGTCGTGCGCCGCCAGAAGACGGGCGCGCAGGCGCACTACGAGGTCGACGGCACGCCGGTGCGCCTGACCGACCTCCACGACCTCATGCGCGACCTGGGCTTCCCCACGAGCGGGCAGAACATCGTCCTGCAGGGCGACGTGATCCGCCTGACGTCCATGGGCGGCGTGGCGCGGCGGCAGGTGCTCGACGAGCTGGCCGGCGCGCGCGAGTTCGACCTGCGCATCGCCGCCGCGAACGAGGAGCTCGAGGCGGCCGACCGCCGCACCGACGAGACGCGGCTGATCCTCGACGAGCTCACCGGGCGCCTCGGCCAGCTCAAGGTCGAGCGCGACCAGGCGATCGCCTTCCAGACCCTCGCCGGGCGCAAGAAGGGGCTCGAGGAGGACCTCGTCGTCCTCGACGTGCAGGAGGCCGAGGTCAAGGTCGTGGCCCAGGAGGCCGCGATCGCCCAGGGCGAGAAGGACCAGAAGGCCCAGGGCAGGAAGCACGAGAAGCTCGAGCGCGAGGCGCGCGAGAAGAACGAGGCCCTGCAGGCGCTCGAGCGCGAGCTGGCCGAGAAGGGCGACGGCGAGCGCCTCGCCGCCGTGCGCGAGGTCGAGGGGCTACGCGCGCGCCTCGACGGCGCGCGGCGCCGCGCGGTCGAGACCGCCGAGCAGGAGGCCGGCCTCAAGGCCAAGGCGCCGCAGCTCGAGCGGGCCGTGCGCGAGGGCGAGGACCGCTTCGCCGCGCTCGACAAGCAGGCGACCGACCTCGGCCGCGAGCTCGAGGAGACCGACGAGCAGCACCAGACGCTCTCGCGGCGCTTCGAGGCGGCGGCCGCGACGCTGCGGCGCCAGGGCGCCGACCAGGTGCGCGCGGCCGAGGAGGCCCGCGGGATCAACCAGCAGCTGGAGAAGCTGCGCCGGGAGGAGGGCGACCTCGCGACGCGCGACCGGGCGCTCGCCGAGCAGGTCAGCCGCAAGGAGACCGAGCGGTCGCTCCTCGGCGAGACCGGCGGCGAGGCGGCGGGTCGGCGCGCCGAGGTGGCGCGCGAGGTGGCCGAGGCGGCCGAGCGGCTGAAGGAGCGGCGGGCGGCCGTCGGCAAGGCCGACGAGCGGCGCCGCCAGGCGGCGGCGCAGGTCCACGGCCTGCGCAGCGGGCTCGAGGCCGTGCAGGCGCGCGTGTCGCGCGCCGAGCAGGAGGTGGCCTCGGCTGAGGCGCGCCGCGCGCAGGCGCACGCGCTCGGCGGCGGGCAGGCGCTGGCGGCGCTCGAGGACGCGCGCTTCGCCGGGCTGCACGGGACGGTCGCCAACCTGCTCGACTTCGAGCCGCGCTTCGCCCAGGCGCTCGAGGCGGCGGCCGGCGGGCGCCTGCACTGGGTCGTCGTCGACGACGAGCAGGTGGCGCGCGAGGCGATCGAGCTGCTCAAGCGCACGCGCGCGGGGCGCCTCTCCTTCGCGCCGCTGACGAAGATGCGCGGGCCGCGCCCGGACAAGGACGCGCCGCGCGGCAGGGGGATGCTCGGCTACGCGATCGACCTCGTCTCGGCCGACCGCCGCTACGACGAGCTCATGCGGGCCGTGTTCACGGACACCCTGGTCGTCGAGCGCCTGCCCGACGCCCTGCCGCTGATCGGCCGCTACCGCATGGTCACGCTCGAGGGCGACGTCCTCGAGCGCCACGGCCTCATGACGGGCGGCACGGCCACGCGCGGCAGCCAGCTCCTCCTCGCCGCCGCCCAGGCCGCGGCCGAGGTCGAGGAGAAGAAGAAGCTCCTCTCGGAGCTCGACAAGCAGCGCAGCGCCGCCCGCGCGGCCCTGCAGAAGGCCGAGCAGGAGTGGGGCCAGGCGAGCGAGGCGCTGGCGCGCGAGCAGGCGGCGCTGGCCGAGGTCGAGGGGCTGGTCGCCCGCTGCCAGGGCGAGCTGAACCGGCTCGACCAGGCGCTCGGGCCGCAGGCGCAGCGGCTGGGCGGCCTCGAGCGCGAGCTCGAGGCGCTGAAGGCCGAGCAGGCCGAGGTCGCGGCCGGGCTCGACCGCGTGCGCGGGGACCTCGCGGCGGCGCAGCAGCGGCTCCAGGCGATCGACCGCCCCGAGGCGTCGGGCGAGTTCGAGGGCGCCAACCGCGAGGCCCAGGAGACCGAGGCCGCCATGCGCGACCTCGAGGTCGTCCTCAACGGGCTGCGCCAGGAGCACTCCGAGGCGCAGCTCGAGCGGCGCTCGGCGCAGGAGAAGCTCGAGGCGGCGCGGGCCGCGCTGGCCGAGGCGCGCCAGGCGCTCGAGACCACGAGCGCGGCCGCGAAGGCCGCCCGGGTCGAGGCCGACGCGCTGGCGGTCGAGCTCGACGAGAAGGCGGCGGCCCTCGAGGTCCTGGCGAGCGAGCTGACGGCGCTGGCCCGCCGGCGCGACGAGGCGCGCGGCGTGGCCGAGCAGGCGCGCGACGCGGCCCGCGAGGCGGCGCGCGAGCTGCAGGCGATCGGCGAGCGGCTCGCGGCGCTCGGCGAGGAGCTCGGCCGCCTGAGGGAGGCGGCGGCGGCCCTGCGCGCGGCGGCGGCCGAGCGCGGCGTCGAGGTCCCCGGCCCCGAGGAGGCCCCGGACGACCTGCCGCGGGCCCGGCGGCGCGTCGAGCAGCTCCTGGCCAGGCTCGAGGCGGAGATCGCCGCGCTCGGCCCGGTCAACCAGCTGGCGATCGAGCAGTACGAGCAGGTGCTCGCCCGCCAGGAGGAGCTGACGCAGAAGGTCGGCACGCTCGAGGAGGAGAAGGCGCAGCTCCGGGCGCGGATCGTCGACCTCGACGGCCGCAAGCGCACGGCCTTCCTCGACGCGTTCGCCCGCGTGTCGAAGGCCTTCGCCGGCTCGTTCGCCGAGCTGGCGCGCGGCGAGGGGCGGCTCCGCCTCGAGAACCCGGACGACCCCTTCGCGGGCGGCCTGATCATCGAGGCCCGACCGCGCGGCAAGAAGCTGGCGCGCCTCGAGGCCATGAGCGGCGGCGAGAAGTCGCTCACGGCGCTCGCGTTCATCTTCGCCCTGCAGGAGGTGAACCCGGCGCCCTTCTTCGTCTTCGACGAGGTGGACCAGAGCCTCGACGGCGTGAACACGGAGACGCTGGCCTCGGCGATCAAGAGCCGCGCCGACAGCCGGCAGTACCTCGTGATCTCGCACCACCGCGTCATGCTGGAGAAGTCGCGCCAGACGATCGGCGTGACCATGCGCAAGGGGTGGGGCACGGTGGTCACCGGCGTGCCCATGGAGGACGCGGCCGAGCCGGCGCAGGCGGCGCCGGAGGTGGGGGCGAGCTCGTGAGCTTCGACACCGACTCCGGCCGCGACCACGAGGTCGCCTTCGCCGGCACGGACGACGACGTCGGCCAGCCGTTCGACCTGCCGGGCGGCACGCGCGACCCGGGCCTCGGGCTCCTGCTCGAGATGGCGCGGCGCGGCGAGTACGACCCCTGGGACATCGACATCGTCGCGCTCACCGACCGCTACCTGCGCGCGCTCGACGAGCGGCTCGACGCGCGCGACCTGGGCCACGTGGCGCGGCTGATCTTCTACGCGGCGGCGCTCGTGCACCTCAAGGCGCAGGCGCTGGCCGAGCGCGAGGCGCGCCTGCGCCAGCAGGAGGCCTTCGACGCCGCGCTCGACGCGCAGATGGAGGAGCTGGCCGACGCCCTGCGCGGGCGGCAGGGGCTGCTGCCGGGCGACGTGCCGCTGGTCTACCCCGACTTCCTGGGCGAGGGCGGGGAGCGCGGCGGGGTGGCGGGCCTCATGCCGCGCGAGCGGCGGCCGCGCGAGCGCGGGCTGACGCTCGTCGACCTGATCGCGGCGCTCCGCGCCTACGACGAGCGGCTCGCCCAGCGCGAGCTGGAGCTGGCCAACCAGCCGGTCTACGACGAGGCGCTCCTCGCCGACGAGTGCGTCGGCTCGTCGCACCAGGACGACCTCGACCAGGACATCGTCGAGGTCCGCCACGCCCTGTGGCGGCGCCTGGAGCGCGAGGACGCGGTCGCCCGCTTCGAGGAGCTGACGGGCCCGGGCGGGCGGACGCGCGCCGGCGCCTACCTGGCGCTCCTGTTCCTCGCCCAGGACGGCGAGGTCGTCCTCGACCAGGAGGCCTGCTACGGCGAGCTGCGCGTGCGGCGCGGCCCCCACTTCGGGGAGGTCCGCGCCGGCGTGCGCCACGACGACGACGACGAGGCGCCCGCGGCAGGCGGCGACGAGGCCCGCGACGACGAGGGCACCGGCGAGGCCGGGGCGGGCGCGGCCGAGGAGGGCGAGGCCGAGGTGGAGTCGGAGCTCGAGGAGGCGCGCGATGAGCGAGCGTGAGTCGGTGGTCGACGGCCAGGCCCAGGTCACGCTCGAGGCGCTGGCGGAGGCGCTCAGCCCCGGGGAGCCGGTGCTGGGCCCGAGCCGGCTGGACGCCGGCGCGGCCCTGGACGCGGTGCTCACCGACCTGAGAGGCGACGCGCGCGAGCGCGAGCAGCAGCTCGAGGCGCTGCTCTTCTCCACCCACGTGCCGCTCACGGCGGCCGAGATCGGCAAGGCGCTGGGCCGGTCGCTGCAGGAGGTCGAGGCCGGGCTGGCGCGGCTCGAGCGCGCGCTCGCCGAGCGGCCGACGGCCGTGGCGCTGTTCGTGCGCGAGAAGGCCGCCGACAAGGCCTACATCCTCGACCTGAAGGCGGCCTACCGCAAGGACGCGGCCGCCGTGGCGCCGCCCATGCTCAAGCAGGCGGTGACGGAGACGCTGGCGCTCGTCGCGATCAACCAGCCGCTCTCGCAGGCGCGGCTCGTGCGCGAGCGCGGCTCGACGGTCTACGAGCACGTCAAGGAGCTCATGGGGCGCGGGCTCATCGCGCGCCAGCGGAAGGGCCGCAACTACTACCTGCGCACGACCGACGCGTTCGCGGCCGAGTTCGGGCTCGACAACGACCCCGAGCTCATCCGCCGCGCGCTGGCCCGGGCGGCCGGCGTCGAGCGCACGCCCGAGGTGGTCGGCAGCCCGCGGGTGCACCTGGGCGAGGGTGAGGGCTCGCCGGAGGCGCTCGTCGCCGAGGCGCTGGCGTGCGTGCCGCCGGAGCCGGAGCCGGAGCCGGAGCCCGTGCCCGAGGCCGAGGCGCCGATGGGCACGGACGAGGCCGAGGCCGAGGCCGAGGTGCCGATGGGCGCGGACGAGGACGAGGACTGCGTCGTGAGCGGGGGCGAGCCGCCCCGGGTCACGACGGCGCAGGAGACCACGACGGTGCAGCAGGAGGAGGTGCACGTGACGGAGCCCGAGACGACGCGGACGGACGACGCGACCACCGAACAGGAGCCGCCGCCGCCGTCGCGCATCGCCCACCTCATGGACCTGTTCCAGGAGCAGGCCACGACCGACGACTGGTAGCGGTCGCCGGGGCGACCCGGTCACTCCGCGGAGCGGCCCCTCCGTCGGGGTTCGCGGACGTCGTGGCGCAGCCGCCGCGCCGTGGGCCAGGACAGCGAGCCGGGCGCAGCCTGCTGCGCCCTCGAGACGAGCGCGAGCGATGACCGACCTCTCCAGCCCCAAGGCCCTCCGCCGGCTCATCGACGAGTCCGGCCACGCGTTCGCCGTCATCGAGGAGGCGGTGGGCGCCCTGCGCGCGCGGATCCGCGACATCGACCCGCACGACCCCGACGTCATCGAGGTCCTGCGGGCGCACCTGCTGGCGATCGGCAGCCCGTCGGACGTCATGAAGTACTTCTCGCTCGAGCTCCTCGAGCGGGCCGACCCGGCGCGGGCGATCGCCACCTACGTGGAGGTGGTCGAGCTCCTCGCCCGCTCGCCGATCCATCCCGAGCGCGGCTACCCGGTCGAGCGGGCCATGATCCGCCTGCTGGCCGACAAGAAGGTCACGGGCGCCCTCCCGGCCCTCGCGGTCCTCGCCGGGCGCGAGGTCTACCCGCTCTCGCGCACGGCCGCGCGCGCCGTGGCGGCGATCGTCGGCAGCACCGAGAAGGACGCGATCACCGACCGGCTGCGGCGGGCCGACCTGCCCGAGGCCACGCGGCCCGACGCCCTCAGCGACGGCGTGAGCCGGGCGCTCTGGCCGCAGAAGCGCACGTCGGCCCAGTCGAGCCAGGAGCGGCGGCGCAAGATCACGCGCGAGAACGCCGCCTCCATGCCCCCGGACGCCTCGAGCGCCTGCCTGCGCCCGGAGTCGTCGAAGAAGCGCCAGGCCCGCCTGCGCGCGATCCTCCTCGGCGCCGGCCGCGACGCCGCGCGCTGCGGCAACTGCGACCTCGCCGGTCCGACGCGGATCGGCCACGTCGTGCCCGTGGGGCGCGGCGGCTCCGACCGCCCGGGCAACCTCGTGGCCCTCTGCGCCGCGTGCCTGCGCCTCCTGCCGCGCCGGCGGCGCGAGGGGTTCGACGCCGGCCGGCGCCGCACGGCCAAGGGCGAGGCGCCGCAGATGAACCTGTTCTGACCGTCGCCGCAGCTCCCGGCTCAGCGGGGTGCTCGACTATTCGCCGCAGCTCCGCTTGCTCATCCCCTCCTCGATCGGGACGGGGTAGTCGCCGGTCCAGCAGGCCGTGCAGTAGGAGGAGGCGGGGTTGCTCAGCACCGCCAGCATGCCCTCGACCGAGAGGTAGCCGAGCGAGTCGACCTCCATGATCCGGGCCATCTCCTCGATCGTGTGCACGGCGGCCATGAGCTCGCCCTTGCTCTGGAAGTCGACGCCGTAGAAGCAGGGCGACTTGATCGGCGGGCAGGAGACGCGCAGGTGGACCTCGCGCGCGCCGGCCTCGCGCAGGTAGTGGCAGCGCCGGCGGGCGGTCGTGCCGCGGACGACCGAGTCGTCGACGACGAGCACGCGCTTGCCCTCGACCGCCGAGCGCACGACGTTGAGCTTGAGGTCGGCCGAGAGGGTGCGCGAGGCGGCCGACGGCTGGATGAAGGTGCGGCCGACGTAGTGGTTGCGGATGAACCCCTGCTCGAGCGGGATCCCGCTCTCCTGGCTGTAGCCCATGGCCGCCGCGTTGCCCGAGTCGGGGATCGCGATGACGATGTCGGCGTCGGCCGGATGCTCGCGCGCGAGCTGGCGGCCGAGGGCCTTGCGGACCTCCTGCACCGCGTCGCCGTAGATCACCCCGTCGGGGCGCGAGAAGTAGACGTGCTCGAAGACGCAGTGCGCCGGGCGCGGCTCGGCGAACTGCACCTGCCGCGCGCCGGCGGCGTCGACGACCACGAGCGTCCCCGGCGGGACCTCGTAGAGCGGCTGGATCCGGGTCAGGTCGAACGAGGGCGTCTCGGAGGAGAAGGCGAACTTGCCCTCGGCCGTCCGGCCGACCCACAGCGGGCGGAACCCCTGCGGGTCGCGCGCCGCGACGAGCAGCCCCGGCGTCATGACCAGGAGCGAGTAGGCGCCCCGCACCTCCCGGCAGGCGGCGGCGATCCGCTCCGCCGGGTCGTCGGACCCGCCCGCCCGCGCGAGGAGGTGCAGGAACACCTCGCTGTCGGTGGTCGTCTGGAAGATCGCCCCGGCCGCCTCGAAGCGCGCGCGCAGGCTGGGGCCGTTGGTGAAGTTGCCGTTGTGGGCCACGGCGAAGGTGCCCCACTGCGTGTTGGCCACCAGCGGCTGGGCGTTCTGCAGGAGGCTCGCGCCCATGGTCGAGTAGCGCACGTGGCCGATCGCGCCGCGCCCGGTCAGCTTCGCGAGCACCTGCTCGTCGGCGAAGATCGCGCCCACGGTCCCCATGCCCCGGTGACGCCGGATCTCCTTGCCGTCGGTGCAGGCGATCCCGGCGCTCTCCTGCCCGCGGTGCTGCAGGGCGAAGATCCCGAAGTAGGTCTTGGCCGCCGCCTCGGGGTCGTCCCACACCCCGAAGACGCCGCAGGCCTCGCGCGCCGGCTGCTCCTGATCCATCGCTTCTTCGCCCTCGTGCCAGGCTCCAGCTTACGCGCCCCCGGCGGCGCGGGGCAGGCGACGGGGCGGAGAGAGCTCGAGGACTCCTCGTTCCGCCGCTCGTCCTCGATGACCTGGCGGAGGCCCTACGACGCCGCCCCCGCCTCCCCGCCCGGCGGCGGCGGGTCCTCCGCCTGCCTCACCGCCTCGGCGGAGAGGCGCTGCGAGATCGTCTGGCGCTCGAACCGGCGCACCCCGCCCCGCTCCACGGGCGAGGGCTCCTCGTCCGGCGCGGGCGCCTCCTCCGTCGTCGAGGCCGGCGCGGGCTCGGCGCTCGCCCGGGTCCCGAGGTCGGGGCGGGTCTCGCCGTCCCCGGACGGCGCGGACGGCGCGGCGAGGCGCAGGTCGGCGTGGGTGCGCGCCCCGGCCTCCTGCGGGGGAATGGCCGGGTACTTGGCCGAGAAGCGCCGCTTCTTCCGCGTCTGGGTGATCGCCTGGCGCACGTGCTCGGGCAGGGGGGAGGACGGCGCGCTCCCGCCCTGCGGGGCGGAGGGCGCGGCGCGGAACAGGCCGCTGGCGCTGGACACCAGGTCGCGCAGGCTCCCGCCCACCTTGCGCATGCGGCCGGTCAGGCTCCCCCGGCCCATGAGCTGCAGCTCCTGCTCGACCTCCGCCCGCCACTTGCGCGCCGGGTCGCGCGCGAGGCAGCCCTTGAAGGCCGCCAGCGCGCGGCGCCGCGCCCGCCGCGCCCCGACCGCGTCGCCGCGCTCGGCCCGGCGCGCCGCGAGGCGCGACGAGGCCACGCCCAGGTGGAAGAGCGGGTCCGGGTCGACCCAGTCCACGTCGAGCGCCACGGCCCGCTCGAGCTTGCGGGCCGCGTCCTCGAGGTCGTCGCGCAGGTAGTCGATCAGCCCCTCGCGGAGGAGCTGGTCCTTGGCCCGCGCCAGCGCGACGCGGTCCGTGCCGAACGACAGCCGGTAGGCGTGCCACATGCCGAACGTCCACACGGCGGCGAGGCCGAAGGTCGAGACGACGCGCAGCACCTCGGGCGACGACGTGGCCTGCAGGGTGAAGCCGAGGAACACGCCGTTGGCCGTGGTGACGAACAGCCCGAAGAGCACCGCGCCCGTGATGTAGCGGTCGAGGTAGAAGTGGCCGAGCCCGGTGACCACGCTCAGGAGCAGCGCGACCCAGTTCCGTGGCCTCGTCGCCGCCATCCGCCGCGCTACCGCAGCCCGGCCGGGTCCGGGAGGCCGCGCACCTCGAGGCCCGTGAGCCACAGCTCGGCGCCCTCGACCCACAGGGCGAGGCGCCCCGCCGAGCGCCCCGCATCGACGCTCGCCGCGGAGCCCTCCTTCACCGCGCCGTTCACGGCGAGCGCCCCCTGGTAGGAGAGCTGCCGGTCGCCGGACATCCTCAGGCGCATGGAGAGCGGCGCGTCGAGGGGGAGCGCCGGCCGGGGCACCGTCGCCCGCAGCCGGAGCCGCTCCTGCAGCGACACGAGCTCCACCGGCGCGGTGCCCCACCAGGTGCCGAAGCCGCGCACCTGCGCCGGCGGCCGCACGCCCATGACCAGCGCCGCGTGGGCGCCCCGGGCGGGCTCCGCGGCGAGGACCATGTCGAGCGTGGCGTCCACCAGGCGCTTGAGCGGGAGCTTGAGCACCACCAGCGCGGGGGCGGCCTCGGTCCCCGTGACGCGCAGGGCGCTGCGCCCGTCGGGCAGGGCATCGACCGCCGCCTTGCCCTGGAGGACCTGCACGTCCTCGAACAGGACCGCGGGGTCGTTCCACACCACCGCGACCCCGCCCTTCGAGAACAGGCGGCCGCCGTCGCTCCAGCCGCGCACCGCCGCCCCGAGCTGCGCCTCGAGCGCCTGCCCGTCGAACGCCTCGTCGAGCTCGAGCTCCGCCACGGGCTGGTCGTAGGCCCTGAGGCGCTCCTCGAGCGCCTGCCGGGCGCGCTGGGCCATGGCCGGGTCGGGCGCCCACTGCGCCACCCCGTTGGCGACGCTCTGCGCGCGGGCGAACTCGCGCCGGTTCACGAGCGCGGCGATCTCGCCCTCCTCGCGGGCGAACCGCTCGCTGGCGACCTGGCGGATCCTGCCCTCGAGGCCGTCCAGCCGCGTCGCGAGGTCGGGCTCCGACCGGACCTCGTCGGGGACCCTCTTCAGCCGCTCGGCGGCCTCGCGCAGCCGCTGCGAGCGCGCGAGGTCCTCGACGTCCGTCTCGGCCTCGCGGAGGGCCCGCTCGAGGCGCGCGCGGAGCGCCTGCCGCTCCTTGAGCGGGTCCGGCCCGGGCGGCTGGACCGGCGGGGGCGGGGCCTCGGTCACCTGGCCGTTGCCCTCGCCGGTCTGCCGCTGGTCGCCGCTCCGGAGCACGAGGACGAGCATCACCACCAGCGTGAGGGCGATCCCGCCCACGGCCACGAGCAGCTGCTTCTTGTTCCCCTCCCCCGCGGCCGCGGGCTTGCCGCCGCGCGGAGGGGCGGCCGCGGCCCCCGCCTGCCGCTTCTTCGTCGTCCGCGACGAGTCCGCGGCCGAGGGGCCCTCCGGCTCGGAGGGGCGCGTCACGGCCGCGGCCGCGATCGCGGCGGAGAGGGCGTCCTTCGCCGCCGCCGGCGGGCTGGCGGCCGGCGCCCCGCCCTTGACCGGGCGCGGCGCGGGCTCGCTCTGCTCGTCGATGTCCGACTGCTCCGGCGTCCACTCCTCCGGGCCGACCTTGGGGGCCTCCGCGATCTTCTCCTTCGCCCACTCGCCCGACGGCCGCGAGAGGTCGAGCGACTGCTCGCCCCAGGCGTCGGGCGAGACCATCTCGTCCTCGGAGGGGTCGAAGTCGAGCGGGCCGACCCCCGACGGCAGCGCCCCCGACGAGCGCCCCAGGTCCCCCTCGCCCGACGGGAGGCTGGGCACGCCGTCCTGCGAGGCCGCGCCCTCGGTCTGCTCGAGGCGGCGGACCAGCTCCGCCATCGAGGCCACGCGGCGCGCCGGGTCCTTGGCCGTCATCCGCAGGATCAGCTCGGCCACGGCGCCGGGGACGGTCACCCCGTCGGGCGGCGGCGGCAGCGCCGCCTCGAGGTGCTGGACGAGGAGCCGCTTGGGCTCGCCCCCCTGGAACGGGGGCCGCCCGCAGAGGAGCTCGTAGTAGACGATCCCCAGCGCGTAGACGTCGCTGCGCTCGTCGGGCGCGCGCCGCCGCTCCTGGACCACCTCGGGCGCCAGGTAGGCGGGGTGCCCGAAGCTCATGCCGGCCGCGCCGAACCCGGCGCCGAGGCACGCGGCCTCGGCGAGCCCCAGGTCGGCCAGGCGCGGGCGCCCCGCGTCGTCGACGAAGACCTTCTCCGGGCGGACGTCGCCGTGCGACAGGCCGTGGCGCGCGGCGGCCTCGAGCGTCCGCGCCAGGCCCAGGACCAGGGCGGTCGCCTGCCGCCAGGGCAGCGGGCCCCGGCCGAGCGCCTCGCGCAGGGTGCGCCCGCCCGCCGCCCGCTCGAACACGACCATGTCGCGCCCGCCGACCTGCACCGCCTTGAGGGGGCGGACGACGCCGGGGTGGTTGAAGCCCGCGGCGTCCCGCACCCCCTCGAGGATGCGGCGCAGCAGGTCCGGGTGCTTGCTGAACTTCTTCGACAGGACCTTGACCACCACCGGGGCCGGGTTGTTCGGCAGCGCGCCCTCGTAGGTCGTCCCGACCGGGCCGCGGCCCAGCTTCTCGCCCACCCTGGCCGCGCCCGGCGCCTGCGTCAGGAGCGCGACCTCGTCCATGACCTCGCGCGGGAGCCGGCCCGTCGTGCTCGCGGAGCGCGCGCCGCTCCCCGAGATGTCCGACGTCAGCGGCTCGCCCAGGTCGGTCGGGCCGACGGCCGGGGCCTGCTCGATCTTCGAGACGGTCCAGGCCTGGTTCGAGATCCCCTTGTGGTCCTCGCGCTGCGAGGCGCGGCCCCAGTCGTCGGCGGAGATCGCCGCGGCGGGCGACCGCGCCTGCCGCGCGGCGGCCGCCTGGCCGCCCACCGGGCCGATCGGCTTGCCCTCGAGCAGGTTCGTGATCGCCGTCACCACCGCCCGGGCGTCGGGCAGCCGCTGCGACGGGCTCTTGGCCGTCATGCGCAGCATGAGCCCGGCGATCGCGGCGCTGAACGTGACCCCCTGCGGCGGCGGCGGGAGCGGGGCGTCGAAGTGCTTGCCCAGGACCTCGACCACCTCGCCCTGGAACGGCGGGACGCCGCACACGAGCTCGTAGAAGAGGACCCCCAGCGCGTAGACGTCGGTCGCCGGCGTCGGGCGGTCGAGGTGCTCCTGGAGCACCTCGGGCGCCAGGTAGGTCGGGTGGCCGAACGAGAGGCCGTGCTGCCCGTACCCGGCCGCGAGGCAGGACGCGCGCGCCAGGCCCGGGTCGACGAGCACGGCGTGCTGGCCGTCGTAGAAGACCTTCCCGGGGCGCACGTCGCCGTGCGGCAGCCCGCGCTCGAGGCCGGCGACGAGCCCCTGCGCCACGTCGTAGACGACGCGCAGGGCCGCCCGGGGCTCGAGCCGCGCCGGCCCGGCGCGGTCGCTGAGCGGCCCGCCGGGCGCCTCCTCGTAGATGATCACCTGGCGCTCGTTCGACACGCCCGTGGCGAGCGCGCCCGCGAGCCGCGGGTGGTGGACGCCCTGCCACGCGCCCACGTCGTCGAGCACCTGCGCGAGGAGGTCGGGGTGCTGCGCGAACCGGCGCGAGAGCACCTTCACGACCACCAGGGCGCCGTCGGACTTGCGGCGGCCGGTGTAGCTCGTGCCGACGGGGCCGCGGCCGACCTTCGCGCCGGAGAGGAAGTCGTCGAGCCCCTCCCCGTTCTCCGCCAGGTCGTAGAGGTCCTCGTCGCCCCCCTCGCCCCCGTCCGCCGGCGGCCGATGGGCGGCCGGGTTGAAGGTCAGGTCCGCCCCGGCCATCGTCATCTCGCCCGCGAGCACGCTCGGGAGCGGCGCCTTCGACGCGCCGGGTGGCAGGCTCGCCGGGCGCGGCGGCGGGGGCGGCGTGGCGGGCAGCGACGGGAGCGGCGCCGGCCGCGGGGGCGGCGCCGCCTGGGCGCCCGACGACGTCGTCGGCGCGACGACCCCGCTCGGGGGGCGGGCGAGGGCCTGGCCGCCCCCCGCGTAGTACCCCGGCGGGAGCGTCTGCGAGACCGAGGCCGAGGCGCGCCCCCACGCCCCGGTCTGTCCTGGCAGCGGCGGCGGCGGCCCGGGCGGTCCCGAGGGCGGCGGGGCGTAGGCGCCGCTCTGGACGGCCGACCCCGACCCGCTCTGCAGGAGCACCCCGCGGAACGAGCTGTTGACGCCGCTGCCCGTCCCCCCGCGCGAGAGCTCCTCGCGCGTCAGGGCGTCGACCCGCTCCGCCTGCCGGGCGTCGACGAGGCCCAGGCGCACGACCACCTGCTGCGCCGTGACCGCCTGCCCCCGCTGCGCCTGCTCGTCGATCACCTGGATGCAGCGCAGCGCCTGGGCCTTCTCGGCCAGCGACTGCTGCATGAGCACGCGCAGGAACGCGATGTCGTAGTTCGACGCCAACGCTCGCCCCGCCCCCGGCGCCTCCGGAGGGTCCGGAGACGCCTCACTTTAACGCGCCCGGCCCCGGCGAGCACGGGTGGGGGCGCGCCGTGCCGAGAGGCACGCCAGCACCTCGGGCGGCTCACGAGGAGGAGAGGAGGCGTCATTCGCGGTAGGTTGCGACTGGTCATGGGCGACCTGGACGGAGCCCTCCGCGACGGTGACGCCGCCCTGGACCAGCGGCCGGGCACGGCCGAGGCCCACGTCGTGCGAGGCGAAGCCCGGGCGTTCCAGGACGACCTGCCCGGGGCGCTCGCCGAGTTCGGTGAGGCCCTGCGTGTGCATCCCGACATGGCTCCGGCGTACCAGGCGCGGGCGCACGCCCTGGGGCTCTCCGGGGACCTCGCGGGCGCGAGGGCCGACTTCGCGCGGGTCGCGGCGCTCGAGCCTCACGAGGCGGCTCACGCCCTGTGGGTGATCGCGCTGGGCGGCGACCGCTCCGACCTCGAGGATCTGGCGCGCGGGGCGGGTTGGGTCGCGGGCGTCGTCCGCTGCCATCTGGGGCGCCTCTCGTCTCGGAGCGAGCGGCCCAGGAGCGCCTGTGCGAGGCGCACGACTACCTGGGGCTCCTCGCCGAGCGGGAAGGCGACCGCGAGACGGCGCGGGCCGCATACCAGGCGTGCGTGGCCACGGGCTTCAGGGGCAGCAGGCTCTTCTGGTGGGCAGGGGTCCGCCTGCAGCAGGAGGAGTAGTCGCCGCGGGGTGCCGTGCAGGGTTGGGAGGCGGAAGCGTCCGCGAGGCGAGGGAGGAGAGAGGTCGAGAACCTACGCCCCGCGCCGCCCGTCGCACACGCTGCGGATCCGGGTCGCGCACGTGCGCGCGGGGGGCGCCGACGCCGACGAGCTGCGGGCGCATGACGTCATGCAGGCATCACAGCCGCCGCGCGTACTCCAGCCACCCGCGCTGCACCTCCGCCCAGTCCACGCCCGACCACGCCGCCTGGAACGCGCGCCGCGGCGCCCAGCCCTCGCGCAGGGCGTTGACGTAGCGGCGGAAGCGCTCCCGGAGCTCCGGGACGCCGCCGTGCTCGAAGTAGTGGACCATCGCCCAGGCCTGCGCGTACTTGGCCGCGACCGGCCCGGAGTAGAACTCGGCGGGCGACTCGTTCATGAGCCGCGGGAAGGGGACCGGAGGCTCATCGCGGGCCAGGTAGCGGCGCAGCTCCAGCACCCGCTTCTCGAGGCGCGACGACGCGTCGGGCGGGGTGACGCGGCCGTCGGGCTCGACGCGGCACGACGAGAAGTACTCGGCGAGCCCCTCGTTGAGCCAGTAGGGCAGGTCGCCCACGAGGCCGTGGATGAACTGGTGGAAGGCCTCGTGGAAGAGCACGCGCCGCGTCTCCTCGAGCGTGGCGTCGTCCTTGTCCTCGTAGAGGAGGAGCTGGCGGTAGCGCGGCAGGTAGCAGCCGAGGAGCGACTCGACGCGGTCGTCGGTCGTCAGCTCGGCGTAGGCGTGGAAGCCCTCGCGCGTGTCGAAGATCAGCACGCGCGCCTTGCGGCCCTGCGGGGCGGGCGGGTCGTCGTCGAGGCCGAAGCGGGCCGCGTAGAAGCGGCGCACGGCCTCGAGGTCGCGGGCGTACTCGTCGCAGCGGCGCTGCGAGATGTCGGTCTCGACCACGTAGTGGGACGTCTCGCGGCGGAAGGGCCGCTCCCAGGGCGGCCCGGCGAGCACGTGCACGACGTTCTTGCGCCGGGCGCGCACCTCGTCGTTCCAGGGGTCGAGGCCGAGCGCGACGTCGAGGTCGGCCAGGGCCGGCTCGAGGTCGCCGCGGAGGAAGGCCGCGAGCCCACGCGCCGCCCACGCGGGCGCGTGGTCGGGGCGGAGCGCGAGCGCCTCGTCGGCCGCGGCCCGCGCCTCGTCGAGCCGCCCGAGGCCGGCGAGCACGCGCGCCCGCTCGGCGTGGGCCTCGTAGAAGCGCGGGCAGTGGGCGGCGGCCTGCTCCAGGTCGGCCACGGCCAGGTGCGGGCGCCCGAGCGCCTCGAGGACGAGCGCCCGCCGGTAGGCCGCGGCCGCGAAGCGGGGCGCCGCGTCGAGCGCCCGCTCGAAGGCGCTCGCCGCGGCGAGGCGGTCGAGCGGGCCGCCGCTGGCCGCCTTGAGGCGCCCCTCGCGGTAGGCGTCGAGCGCCTCCGGCGGGACGCCGTCGAGGCCGAAGTCGTCCTCGGCCGAGAGGGCCGGGGCCGTGGGGCGGACGGAGGGCGCCACGAACACCGGCAGCTCCTCGGTGCGGGCGAGCATGGCGCGCAGCTTGGCGTCGACCTCGCCCACGGCCTTGCGCAGCCAGTCGGGGCGCACGCTCCCGCGCACCGTCAGCGCGTCGACCGACCCGGCGCCCTCGCCCGGGGCGACGCCGCCCACGACGACGCGCACCCCCTCCCAGGTCGTCGTGAGCGGCACGCGGAGCTGGGTGCGCCGGAGCGCCTTGACGCGGACGCCGTCGTCGGCGACCTCGAGCGTGACCTCGGCCGAAGGGTCGCCCTTGAGGAGCCCCGCCTTGCGGTCGACCGTGCGCACGCGCCCCTCGTGGCGGCGCAGGAGCAGGAGGTCCCCCGAGGCGCGCGCGACGGCGACGAGCCACACCACCTCGCGGCGGGTGCCGGCGGCGAAGGCGACGCCCGCGACGGAGAGCGCGTCGCGCGAGGAGGGCCCCAGCGTGGCCTTGACCTCGACGCGCCCCTCGAAGCCGATCTCCGTGAGCGCCGTGAAGAACGAGCCCTTCCCGCGCACCTCGAGGCGCCCCTCGCGCAGCACGCCCCGCGCGCCCGGCTCGTCCTGGAAGTCGGACGCCTCGGCGGGGCGCCCGAAGCCGTAGGCCAGCTCGAGGCTCGAGCCCGTGCGCTGGAGGCGGCCCGCGAAGAGGCGGCCGGCGCGCACGACCTCGGCCACGTCGGGCACCTGCCCCATGAGCTTGGGGTCGAGGCTCACCGCGCGGGCGAAGGCCTGGCGGGCCTCGTCGAAGTGGTAGTTCGCGAGGCACCAGCGCCCGAGCCGCAGCTGGTCCTCCGCCACGTCGTCGCGGACGGCCAGGCGGCGCACGCGGAGCGCCAGCTCGGCCGGCACCGCGGTCCAGGTGCGCGAGATCGCGTCGCTCGAGCCGGCGGGGCGGGCCGTGAACCCCCGCTCGTCGAGCTGGTCGATCACCGCGGCCTTGAGGACGTAGCCCGGCGCGAGCTCGAGGTCGAGCGGCGCGCGCTCGGAGGCGGCGCGCGCGCGCGCCGCCTCCGCCCGCTGCACCTCGCCCAGGCGCGCCTGGTCGCGGCGCACGCGGGCCTGGATCGCGGCGACGAGCTCGCGGCCGCGGGCCGCGTCGACCTCGAACCTGCCCGCCCGCTCCGGCGGCTCCGGGCGGGCCGCGGCCGCTGCCGGGGCGGTCTCGGGCCGGGTCTCGAGGGCCTCGACGCGGGCGGCCTCGACGCGGCGGGCCGTGGGGGAGCCCGCGAGCGCGGGGTGGGCGTCGAGCGCGGCCTGGATGCGCTGCGCCGCCGCCCCGGGCTCGCCGCGCCTGCGCAGCTCGTCGGCCTCGCGCAGGGCGGCGTCGGCGACCAGGCGGAAGGCGTCGAGCGCGGCCAGGCGCTCGCGCGCCTGCGCGATCGCCTCGTCGCGGGCGGCGCGCACGTCGGGCGGCGCCGCGTCGAGGAGCGCGCGCGCCTCGGCGTAGCGCTCGACGTCGCTCAGCGCGCGCACGCGCTCGACCAGGTCGGGCCACGGGTCGGGCTCGGGCTCGGGCTCCGGCTCCGGCTCGGGCTCGGGCTCGGGCAGGAGCGGCTCGTCGATGGGCGCCGGGAGGTCGACGATGGGCGGGGGCGGCTCGGGCCGCACGCGGCGGACGACGGCGGCCAGGGTCAGCGCCGCGCCCGTCAGCGCGAGCGCGAAGGCCAGCTTGAGCTGCCAGATCGACAGCCCGCGCCGCCCGCGCGCGGCCGACGCGGCGGCGAGGGCGGCGGGGTCGAAGCGTCGGGTCTCCAGCTCGAACGAGCCCGTCGAGGCGTCGGTGGTGGCGTCGTCCGCCCCGGCCGACGCCGGCGGGGGCACGAGCACCACCGGCTCGGGCGGCCGGTCGGCGCGGGCGCTCGGCCGGCGCGCCGGCCGGTGATGGTCGCTGCTCATCCGCCGCGCCTTGCGGCTGCGCGGCCCGGGCGCCTCCCCCGCCTCGGGGGCCGCCTCGGGGTCGGGGGAGCGCTCGGGCTCGGCCACGGGCGCCGCCCGGCGCGAGCTCCGGGCCCGGTCAGGCGCCGGGTCGGGCGCCGGGGGCTCGGCGACCCGGCGCGCCTTGCGGCTGCGCCGCGGCGGGCCCTCGTCGGGCGCCTCCGTCGCGCCCTGGCGGGCGCGCTCCTCGTCGCCGCCGAGGAGGTCGGCGAGCACGGCGCGCGGGACGACGCCGCGCTCGGCGAGGAACGCGGCAGCGTCGACCGGCTCGCCGCGGGCCCGCGCCGCGCGCAGGGCCTCGACCGCCTCGCGCAGCCGCGCCGGCTCGACGCTGCCCAGGGCGGTCAGGAGCTCGAGCAGGCGGTCGTCGGCGGCCCCGGGGCCGTCGGTCACGGGCCCCCGGCCGGCGCTGCGCGCCGGCCGTCGTCGTCAGGCGCCGCTGCGCGGCCGCCGTCAGCGTCCGGCGCCCCCGGCCGTTCGGCCCGGCGGAGGGCCTCCGTCAGCGCGACGACCTCCGCGCGGCTGGGGACGTCGAGCGCCTCGCGCACCCGCGCGGCCAGGTCGCCGAGCACGGGGCCGAGCGCCGGCTCGACGAGCCCGCGCGCCCGCTCGACCTGCCCGGCGAGCGCGGCGGTGCACTCGGCCGACAGGCGCTCCAGCTCCTCGCGCGGGAGGAAGCCCCCCTTCTCCAGCCGCTCGAGCTCCTGGCGCACGACGCGCTCGAGCGAGGTCCGGCCGAACGCGGCGAGCACGAGCTTGTCGAGCATGGGCGGCGGCTCCGGGGTCGAAGATAGCCGGGTGGGCGGAGGGCGGGCAAGGCGGGCCCTGGCGCGGGCGCTGGCACGCCGCCGCCGCCCCCTCTACCATCCGCGTCATGGACGTGTTCCTCGTCCAGCCGCCGATCGGGGGGGGGCCGGCCGACCTCACGCCGCCGCTGGGCCTCCTCATGCTCGCGGCGGGGCTCGAACGTGACGGACATCGCGCCCACGTCGTCGACCTCAACCTCGAGGCCAAGGCCGGGCGGCTCGACGCGAAGAAGAGCCTGCGCACGCAGTTCGTCCAGGCGCTCCCCAAGCGCTCCAGCCAGATCGGGCTGATCGGGGTCAGCGCGTGGTCCTACAACTTCGCGCTCGTGATGGAGTTCGTCGAGGCGATCAAGAAGAAGCACCCGCGCGTGCCGGTCGTCATCGGCGGGCCGCACGTGACCTTCGTCGACCAGGACGTACTCGCGCGCTTCCCCGAGGTCGACCTCGCCCTCCGCGACGAGGGCGACCTCACGCTCCCGCGCCTCGTGCGGGCGCTCGAGCAGGGCGGCGCCCCGTCGGACCTCGAGGCGCTCCCCGGCCTCACCTGGCGCCGCGGCGGGCAGGTCGTGCGCAACCCGTCGGGGCCCGTCGTCGAGGACCTCGACGCCCTACCCTACCCGGCCTACCACCTGCTCGACCTGCGGGAGTACGTCTCCCGCCAGCCGACGCTCGTGATCGAGGCCGGCCGCGGCTGCCCCTACAACTGCAACTTCTGCTCGACGACGAACATGTTCCAGCGCAAGTACCGGGTGAAGGCGCCCGGGCGGCTGGTCGACGAGGTCGAGTGGCTGATGCAGCGCTCAGGGCGCAACCGCTTCGAGCTCCTCCACGACAACCTGGTCGCGAACAAGGCCTACGTGAAGGAGCTCTGCCGGGAGGTCCGCCGGCGCAACCTCGACGTCGAGTGGTCGTGCACGTCGCGCCCCGACAACATGACCGAGGAGGTCGCCGAGGAGATGTTCCTCGCCGGCTGCTGCTCGGTGTTCTTCGGCGTGGAGACGCTCTCGGCCGAGCGGCAGCAGTGGACGGGGAAGCGCTGCAAGCCGCCGCTGATCGAGCAGGCGGTGGCGGTCACGGCGCGCCAGCACATCACGCCGTCGGTGGGGATCATCGTCGGCTTCCCCGACGAGAGCGAGGCGGAGCTCGACGCCACCGTCGGCGCGGCGGCCCGCTGGACGAGCGACCCGCAGGTCAAGGCCGAGGTGTCGACGGCGGCCCTGCGCCTCTACCCGGGCGCCGACCTGTTCGCGCTCTCCGAGCGCCTGCGCTACGACGAGGCGGCCTCGACCGATGCCGCGGCCCTGCCGGGCTACGCCCTGCGCCCCGAGTGGCGCCCGCTGACGCGCCTGTTCCCGCTGCACGCGATCCACACCCCGCCCGACGAGACGCGGACCAACCTGATCCGCCGCAACTTCGTGCGCACGCTGCTCAAGGCCTGCCCGCAGGCGCTCCGCGGGGCGCTCGAGCTGCTCGGGTGGACGCCGCGCCGGCTGTTCGACGCGATGGTCGCGGCGCGCCCGCCCGGGTTCCTCGAGGCGCCGAGCAAGGAGGCGGTCTGGAACGACACGCTCCGCGCCCTCGGCGCCGTGCTCGAGGGGCCGGCGCCGGCGCCCGCGCACCCCGACGCGCCCGCCATGGTGCTCGAGGTGTTCGCCTGCGAGGTGCCGTTCTTCCGCACGCTGCCGCTGGCCCCGCCGCTCGACCGGCTCGAGCACGTCGTCCACGCCAAGCGCTGGGCCCAGGACGAGCTCCTGGCCTTCGCCCAGCGCCGGCGCGAGGCGCAGCCCGGGCCGGCGAGCCCCGACGGCCTGAAGCTCCTCGCCGTGCGGGCGGGGCCCGAGTGCCTCGTCTGGTTCACGCCCGAGCCCGAGCGGATCCTGGCCGCGTTCGAGCGGAGCTGGGCGCTCGACCGCGCCGGGACGGCGGCGTTCGCGGCGGGGCTGCGGCGCGGGCTCGTGTAGGGAGGGGCAGCGATGGCCAGCCAGCAGGAGATCGAGCTCGGGCGGCTCGCGGTCGCGCGCGGGCTCGTGACCGAGGAGCAGGTGCTCACGGCGCTGCGCGCCAGGAACCAGGACCCCGACGGCCCCGACCTGGGCGCGCTCCTGGTCGCGCGCGGCCTCGTGCCGCAGGCGCTCGTCGCGGCGCTGCGCGGCGCCGTGGAGCGGGGCGAGGGGCGGCCGCCGCCGCGCCGGCCGGCGCGCGACGAGCTCTCGACCGAGCACGAGATCTCGCTCGGCGGGGCGCGCGAGGCGATCGCCCGCGACACGCTCGAGGAGGCGCAGGCGGCGCTCGCCACGCGCCGCGACGAGGCCGTGCGGGAGCTGCGCCGGCTCGCCGACGAGTTCCCCGACACGGAGTCGGGCAACCGCGCCCGCGAGCTCCTGGCGGAGCTGGGCGCGTGACCGGCGAGGGCGGCCTCACGCACTTCGACGCGGCCGGCGCGCCGCGCATGGTCGACGTCACCCCGAAGCCGGAGACGGCGCGCCTGGCGCGCGCGCGGGCGCGGCTGCGCCTGCGGGCCGACACGCGGCGCCTGATCGACCAGGGCCGCGTCGAGAAGGGCGACGTCCTCGGCGTGGCGCGCCTGGCCGGGATCATGGCCGCGAAGCGCACGCACGAGCTGATCCCGCTCTGCCACCCCCTGCGCCTCACGTCGGTCGACGTGGCCCTGTCGACCGCCGACGGCGACCGCCCGGACGAGGCGCTCGTCCACATCGAGGCCACCGTGCGCGCCCATGACCGCACCGGCGTGGAGATGGAGGCGCTCACGGCGGCGTCGGTCGCCGCGCTGACCGTCTACGACATGGTCAAGGCCGTCGACCGCTGGATGACGATCGAGCGCGTCGAGCTGGTCGAGAAGACCGGCGGCAAGAGCGGGGCGCTCCTCAGGTCGGAGCAGCCGCCCCCTGATCGGCCCTGACCCGCCCCGCCCGCGCCCCCTGACCCGCCTCCCATCCTCGCCCGCAGCCGCTACATCCAACGGGTGCGGGCGCGGGCGCGCACGGCGTCGGCGAGCCCCGGCGACGAGGCCCGCCCCGGCGCGGCGCCCGGCGCCGCGCCCCAGGGCGCCTCGACGCGCTCGTCGAAGCGCGCGAGCGCCGACGGCGGCAGGAACCGGGTCAGCGGCGCGTGCACGTGATCGTCGTGGGGCTGGCGCTCGCGGACGTGGAAGCGGAGCGGCGCGGTCACGACCAGGTGGCGGCGCGCGCGCGTCAGGGCCACGTAGAGGAGCCGGCGCTCCTCCTCGACCTGCTCCGGGTCGCCCGTGGCGAGGTCGCTGGGGATGCAGCCGTCCGCGGCGTGGATGACCGTCACGGCATCCCACTCGAGCCCCTTGGCCGAGTGGATCGTCGAGAGCACCAGCCAGTCGTCGTCGAGGGTCGGCGGGCCGGCCAGGTCGCCGGCGAGCGTCGGCGGCTCGAGCGCCAGGTCGACGAGGAGGTCGCGGCGCGAGGCGGCGCCGCGCGCGACGGTCATCCGCGCCACCCCGATCGGGTTGGCGGAGTGGATGCCCCAGCGCAGGCGCGGGAGCCGGCCGTGAAAGGCCTCGGCCTCGATCCAGCGCGCCACGTCGTAGCCGGTGCCAGCCTCGGGCGGGCCGAGGTCGTGGTCGAGCGAGATCTCGATCACGCCGCCCGCCTGCAACCCCGTGATGGCGTCCCAGGCGGTCGTCACCCAGGTCCAGCCCGGCGGCGGCGGGCGCAGGTCGTCGAGCCACAGGCGCATCAGAGCCCATCCAGCTTGCGGCGGACCTCCTCGGCGTAGGGGCTGCGCGGGTCGAGCAGCCCGAGCGCGCGCCGCAGGTCGGCGCGCGCCGCGTCGAGGTCGCCCAGGCGCTCGTGGACGAGCCCGCGGCGGTACAGCGCGAGCGGGTACTCCGGACGCAGCGCGAGCGCGGCCGTGAGGTCGGCGAGCGCGCCCGCGAGGTCGTCGCGCTGGGCGCGGAGGCCCCCGCGCTCCAGGTAGGCCTCCGCGAAGCCCCGGTTCGCCTCGAGGGCGCGGTCGAGGTCCTCCTCGGCGCCGGCGCGGTCGCCCAGGCGCGCGCGGACGAGCGCGCGCTCCATGTGGAGGGGGTCGGAGCCGGGCTCCCGCGCGATCGCCTCGTCGAGGGCGTCGCGCGCCTCGACGTCGCGCCCGGCGCGGGAGAGCGCGAAGCCCAGGTTGGCGTGGGCCCGGTCGACCGTGGGGTCGAGCGCCACCGCGAGCGAGGCGTCCTCGATCGCCTCGGCGAGCCGGCGGTCCCGCATGCGCAGGTGGGCGCGGTGCGTGCGGAGCTGCGCGTGCCGCGGGTCGAGCGCCACGCCCCGGTCGGCGTCGGCGCGGGCCTCCTCCTGGCGGCCGAGGGCCATGAGGGCCAGCGAGCGGTCGAGGCGCAGGTCGGCCGTGTCGTGGCCGGCCTCGAGGGCCACGTCGAGGTCGGCCAGGCCGCGGGCCGGGTCGCCCGTCGCGGCGAGCACCCCCCCGCGCAGGGCCAGCAGACTCGCGCGGTCGCTCCCGGCGGCGGCGATGGCCCGCTCGAGGTCGGCGAGCGCGGCGGCCGGGTCGCCCCGCCGCACGTGGAGGAGGGCGCGCCGCCGCAGCGCGTCGAGGTCGTGCGGCGCGAGGGCCAGGAGCGCGTCGAGGTCCTCGCGCGCGCCCGCGTCGTCGCGCCCGGCGCGCGCGCCCGCCCGCGCCCGCAGGGCGCGGACGAGCCGCGGGTCCCGGGCGAGCGCCTCGGTCGCGTCGACGGCCGCCTCGTCGTGGCGCCCCTGCTCGACGCGCGCCGCCGCCCGGAGGGCCCACACGTCGGCGGGCGACGGGTCGAGCGCCAGGGCACGGTCGGCGTCGCGCGCGGCGGCCTCGGCGCCGCCGCGGCGCAGGTGGAGCGGGCAAGACGCGAACGCCCGCGCCGCCGCCGGGTCGGCTCGAGCGCGCGGTCGAGGCCGGCGAGCGCCCTCGTCGTCGCGACCGGCCGCCAGGCGTCCTCCGCCGCGCGCAGGAGCGCGGCCGGGTCCGCGCGGGCGGACGCCGTGGAAGGGGCCGTCCAGGCCGCCTGCCGGACCGGCGGTGGCGACGGCCGCCGCGACGGGCGGCGTGGACGTGCGGCGCACCCCAGGGCGGCGAGGACCCGCCCTCGCCCGCGGGCCACCGCGCGGGGCGGCGACGACCGCCTCGCCGGCGAGGAAGCGGTCGAGGCCCTGCGCCAGCTCCTCGCCGTCGACAAGGCGCCGGGGTCTCTCGAGCGCCCGGAGGACGACCGCCTCGAGCGCCGCGGGGAGCGACGGGTCGACGGCGCGCGGCCGGACGGGGGCGACCTCGGTCACGCGCTCGATGAGCTCGGGCAACGAGGCGGCGGGGAACGGCGGCTCGCCGGTGAGGACCTCGGCGAGCACGACGCCGAGGCCCACACGTCGGTCGGCGGGCCGACGTCGCCCCGCCGGGCCCGGAGCTGCTCCGGCGCCATGTAGGCGGGGGTGCCGAGGAGCGCGCCCGTGACGGTGAGGCGCTCGTGGTCGAGCGCCTGCGCCAGCCCGAAGTCGGCCACGCGCACGCGGCCGGCCCCGTCGACCAGCACGTTGGCGGGCTTGACGTCGCGGTGGACGACGCCGCGGGCGTGCGCGTGCCCGAGCGCCCGGGCCGCGTCGCGCACCAGCTCGACGCGGCGCCCGAGCGGCGCGCCGCGCGCGGCCTCGTCGAGCTGCCGCGCCCCCTCGACCAGCTCGTAGGCGAGGTAGGGGCGCCCGTCCGCCACCCCCATGGAGTGGATCCCGACGATGTTCGGGTGCCGGAGCGCCGCCGTCACCTCCCCCTCGCGCAGGAAGCGCTGCAGCCGCACCCACTCGGGGCGGGCGAGCGCGACCTTGAGCGCCACCTCACCGCCGCGCTCCAGGTCGCGCGCCCGGTACACGGCGCCGGTCGCGCCGCGCCCCAGCTCGCCCAGGAGCAGGAAGCGGTCGTCGATCACCGGCGCCGGGGCCCCCTCACGCGCGCTCATCGCGGCGCCTCGATCGCGTCCAGCCGCCCGCGCACCTCGCGCGCCAGCGGGTCGCGCGGGTCGAGGAGGCCGAGCGCGCGGCGCCAGTCGGCGCGGGCGCGCTCCACGTCGCCGCGCCGCTCGTGCACGAGGCCGCGCTGGTGGAGGGCGGGGGCGAGGTCGGGGACGAGCTCGAGCGCCCGGTCGAGGTCGGCGAGCCCGCCCTCGAGGTCGCCGCGCCCGGCGCGGAGGCGGCCCCGCTCGGTGTGCCCCATGGCGTAGGAGGGCTCGAGCTCGAGCGCCCGGTCCAGGTCCGCGAGGGCGCCCTCCTCGTCGCCCGCGCGGGCGCGGACGTAGGCCCGCTCGAGGAGCGAGCCGTCGTCGCGGGGGTCGAGCTCGATGGCACGGTCGAGCGCCGCGAGCGCCTCGGCGTCGCGGCGCAGCGCCGAGAGCGCGAAGCCCCGGTTGGCGTGCGCCCGCTCCGCCCCCGGGTCGAGCTCGATCGCCCAGCGCGCGTCGTCCACGGCCTCGGTGAGGAGGCCCATGCGCATGCGGACGTGGGCGCGGTTGGCCCAGTGGACGGGGTTGCGCGGCTCGAGCTCGATCGCCCGGTCGGCGTCGGCGAGGGCCTCGCGCAGGCGCCCCGTCCGCGCGTGGAGGATCGAGCGGTTCAGGCGGACGACGCCGACGTCGTGCCCGCCCTCGATCGCCCGCGTGAACTCCTCGAGGGCGTTCGCCAGGTCGCCCAGGTAGGCCAGGCAGGCGCCGCGCAGGTGACGCCGCTCGCCGGTGGCGCCGCCGAGCTCGATCGCCCGCTCCACGTCGCCCAGCGCGCGCGCGACGTCGCCCTGCTCGGCCCGCGCGCGGGCGCGGCGGGTGAGCGCGTCGCTGCTGTAGGGGTACATGGCCAGGAGCGCGTCGAGGTCGGCGCGGGCGCCCGGCGCGTCGCCCGCCTTCAGGCGGGCGTCCGCGCGGGTGAGCCACGCCTCCTCCATGCGCGGGGCGAGGTCGATCGCGCGGGTCGCGCCGGCGATGGCCTCGTCGACGCGGCCCTCCTCGAGCGCGGCCGCGGCCCGGTGCTGCCACGCCCGGGCCAGGGTCGCGTCGAGCTCGAGCGCCCGGTCGGCGTCGCGGCGGGCCAGCGCGGGCTCGCCCCGCAGGAGGTGGACCCGCGCGCGGTCGGCGTGGCCCCCCGCCTCGCCCGGGTCGAGCTCGATCGCCCGCCCGAACTCGACGAGCGCCTCGTCGAGGCGGCCGGCGTTGAGCGCCTCCTCGCCGCGCACGCGCGGCGCGCGCGGCGCCCGGCTGCGCGCGTGGACCTGCGGCGCGCCGCGGGCGGCGGGTGGGTTTCCACGGCGCCGGCGGCGCCGGCCCGACTCGAGGCGCCGCGGCCGCGGGTCCGGGCGCGATGGTAGCCCGGGCGCCGCGGCGGGCGGGGGCGTGGGCCAGAGCGCCGCCGCGGCCAGGGCGCCCGCCCCGACGAGGACGGCCGCCGCCAGGCCGAGCGGGCGTCGCCCGGGCGGCCGGAGGACCGACCTGCGCCGCAGGCGGGCCGAGACGGCGCTCCCCTCGAGGAAGCGGTCGAGGTCGCGCGCGAGCTCCTCGCCGTCGACGTAGCGCGCGCCCGGGTCCTTCTCGAGCGCGCGGAGCACCACGGCCTCGAGGGGCAGGGGGATCGACGGGTCCACCTGGCGCGGGCGGACGGGCGGGGCCTCGAGCACCCGGTGGAGCAGCTCCTGCAGCGACGCGTGCGGGAAGGGCGTGTCGCCGCCGGTGAGCGCCTCGTGGAGCATGACCCCGAGCGCCCAGACGTCGGTCTGCGGGCCGACCTCGCCGCGCTGCGCCTGGAGCTGCTCGGGCGCCATGTAGCGCGGCGTGCCGAGGAGCGCCCCCGTCTGGGTGAGGCGCTCGTGGTCGAGCGCCTGCGCCAGGCCGAAGTCGGCCACGCGCACCCGGCCCAGGGCGTCGACGAGCACGTTCTGCGGCTTGACGTCGCGGTGCACGATGCCGCGCTGGTGGGCGTGGCCGAGCGCGCGGGCGACGTCGCGCACGAGCTCGACGCGCCGGCCCAGCGGCGCGTCGCGCGCGGCCTCGTCGAGCCCGCGGGCCCCCTCCACCAGCTCGTAGGCGAGGAACGGCCGCCCGTCGGCGACCCCCATGGCGTGGACGCGGACGATGTTCGGGTGGCGGAGCGACGCCGTCACCTCGCCCTCGCGCTGGAAGCGCTGCAGCCGCACGAAGTCGGGCCGCTCCAGCGCCAGCTTGAGGGCGACCTCCTGCCCGCTCTGCCCGTCGAGCGCCCGGTAGACCGCGCCCATGGCGCCCCGCCCCAGCTCCTGCAGGAGCTGGAAGCGGTCCACGTGCGCCGGCCCGCGCCGGCCGACGCGGGACCCCGACGCGGTGGTGTCACCGTCGCGGACGCCGTCTCCCCACACGGGACCCGGTCCTCCTTCGGGGAGAGGATGACACGGGCTCGCGCAGTGCGCCGGGGTCGACCTCGTCGGACCCGGCGCGTAAGATGCGGCCGCGCGTGGGCCTGCGGGCTCGGCGCGGTGAACTCATGAAGTGCAAGGGCTGCGGTTACCACAAGAACCCCCCGGGCGCGACGCACTGCGCCCTGTGCGGCGCGCTGCTCGGCGGCGACGACCCGGCCGTGCACGTGGGCGACCTGCGCCAGCGCGGGGCGGCGAAGCAGGTCGAGACGAAGGAGGAGGGGCGGCCGCGGCAGGACCAGATCGTCTACGCCGGCGACTTCGCGATCGTCTACGCCTTCGTGCCGGTGAACGGCAGCCTGATCGTGCTCCAGCCCGGCGAGGTGTTCACCTTCGGCCGGGGCGACAACTGCGACCTCAAGATCGACTCGAAGACCGTCTCGCGCCGCCACGCGCGCGTCCACTGGGCCGGCGTCGACCCGCCGACGCCGGAGCTCGTCGACCTCGAGTCGAAGAACGGGATCACCGTCAACGGCGTTCCCGTCGTGCGCAAGGTCCTCGAGGACGGCGACGAGGTGGCGATCGGGCCGTTCACGGCCACGCTGCGCGTGCTCAGCGCCAACGACGAGCTGCGCAAGCAGATCCACGTCGACCGGCTGGGCGCGACGATGATCTCGACGCGGCGGCTGGCGGGCGAGGTGAAGCTCGTCCCGCCGCCGTGGCTGCTGGGTCAGCTCGAGCGCCTGCGCGAGTCGGGGACGCTCTCGGTGCAGCGCGGCGAGGACCGCGGCTACGTGTCGTTGATCTCCGGCGTGGCGATCGCCGCCGGGTGGAACGACGAGCAGACCGGCGCGGACGCGATCCGCGCCGTCCTGCGCCTGCAGGAGGGGCGCTTCGTCTTCTACCCGCGGGCGGACGCGACGCCGCAGGCGATCACGCAGTCGCTCGGGGACCTCCTCGCCGAGGTCGGCGGGGGCGCGCCGGCGGCGCCCGCCCGTCGGCCCGGCCCGCCGCCCGGCTCCGGCCGCGGAGGGCCGCCGCGCCAGCCGCCCCCGCGCAAGGGGCCGCCGCCCAAGCCGCAGCGGCCGCCGCGGCGGCCCGACGACGGGTACCGGTAGCGTCCGGCGTTCGTTCAGGTCAGCGCGTCCAGGAGGTCGCGGGGGTGGGTCTTGGGGTTCACCCCCTCGAGCGCCCGCTCGACCTTCCCGTCCGGGCCGATCACGTAGGTGTTGCGGCGGGGGTAGCCCGGCTCGGCCGGGTCGAAGGCGCCGTAGGCCTGGGCGACCGCCTTGTCGGTGTCGCACAGGAGCGGGTACGTGATGCGGTACTTCTGCGCGAACGCGGCGTTCTCCTCGGGCGTGTCGTAGGAGACGCCCAGGATCGCGGCGTTCTTCTGCTCGAACTCGGCCTGGAGGTCGCGGAACCCGCAACCCTCCCGCGTTCACCCGGGGGTGTCGGCCTTGGGATAGAACCAGAGCACGACGCGCTTGCCGCGGTGCTCGTCGAGCGAGACCTCGCGGCCGGTGTGGTCCTTGACGCGGAACGGCGGGGCCGGGTCGCCTGGCTTCAGCATGGGTCCTCCTTCCTGCGCGGAGATCTTAGTCGGCGAGCAGCTCGCGGGCGACGAGCTCGCGCATGACCTCGCTCGTCCCGCCGCCGATCGCCAGCAGGCGCGCGTCGCGCGACAGCCGCTCGACGAGCGTCTCGCGCATGTAGCCCATGCCGCCGAAGACCTGCACGGCCTCCCAGCTCACGTCGCGCGCGGCGTCGGCGGCGACGTTCTTGGCGGCGGCCACCTCGGCCGGGCGGCTCGTCCCCGCGCGCAGGCGCGCGGCCACCTGGTAGGTGAGCGCCTTGGCGGCGAGGACCTTCGCCGCCATGTCGGCCAGCTTGTGGCGCACGGCCTGCATGCGCGCGATCGGCCGGCCGAAGGCCTCGCGCTGCCGGGCGTAGGCGACCGCCTCCTCCAGGCACACCTCGGCGATCGCGTAGCCCTGCGCGGCGAGGTACAGCCGCTCGTGCTGGAAGGTCTTCATCAGGCACACGAACCCGCTGCCCTCGTCGCCCAGGCGCGCCTCGACCGGCACCCGCACGTCCTCGAAGCGCAGCTCGGCCGTGTCCGACGCCCGCCAGCCCGTCTTCTTGAGCGCGCGCGAGACCGTGAGGCCGTCGAGCGGCCGCTCGACGGCGAAGAAGGTCAGCCCGCCGTGCGGGTCGGGGCCGGTGCGGGCGAGCGTCACGACGAGGTCGGCGCGCACGCCGCTGGTGACGAAGCGCTTCTCGCCGTTGAGCACGTAGTGGTCGCCGCGCCGCTCGGCCGTGAGCCGCACGCCGGCCACGTCGCTGCCGGCGCCGGGCTCGGTGATCGCGAGCGCGGCGACCCGCTCGCCGCGGAGCACGGGCGGCACGAGCCGGCGGCGCTGCTCGTCGGTCCCGAGGACCAGGATCGGCGGCACGGCGATCTCGAGCGAGCCCAGGCCGACGACGGCCCCCGTGCAGCCCGAGCGCATGAGCGCCTCGGTCGAGACGAGGACGTGGAACACGTCGCCGCCGCCGCCGCCGACCTCGGCCGGCAAGGCCGGCCCGAGGAGCCCGGCCTCGCCCGCCTTGCGGTAGAGCGCCGGGTCGAAGGCCTCGGCCTCCTCCCACGCGAGCGCGTGCGGCGCGATCTCCTCGCGGGCGAAGCGGGCGCAGGCGCCGCGGAAGAGCGCGTGGCCGTCGTCGAGGAACGCCTGGCAGAGGTCGTCGGTGATCGAGCCCACGGCAGGCCTCCCGGGTCAGTCGAACAGGAGCAACGTGGCGCGGTGGTTGGCGGAGACGACGACGAGCAGGCGCTCGCCGAGGGCGACCGCCGCGACGCGGAGCGTGAGCGCGCCCGGCGCCTCGAGGTCCTTGAGGTCGACCTGGTGGTGGTAGAGGGGCTTCGCCTTCCTGGCGAGACCGAAGGCCGTCACCTGCAGGGCCATCGCCGGGTCGAGCACGGCGGTCACGAGCGTCCGCTCGTCGGCGACGAGCGACGCGGTCGGATACGGCGTCGCCAGGCCGAGCCGATGCCACCTCGGCGCTCCGTCGGTGCGCTCGAACACGGCGAGGCGGGTCTTCTGCTTGTCGGTGACCTTGCCGAAGAGCGCCAGGGCGTCGGCGGTGAGCGCCGCGCCGGGAAGGAAGGCGCAGAAGGACGTGGACCAGCGCGGAGCGAGGTCCGGCAGCGAGACCTCGTGGAGCTCCTGGTGGCCGCCGAGGCGGGTCTCGCTGGAGAGGACCACGCCGCGGTCGTCAGCGGCCACGAGCCTCCACTGGTGGCGCGGGTCGAGCGTCCGGCTGGACGCGGGCGCGGCGTCGTGCATGGAGAGGAGGCGCAGGTCCGGCCCGTCCAGCTCGACCAGCAGGTCCCATGTCGAGAGCCAGCTCGGGGGGCGCGCTCGCTCGCGCACGGCAACGGTGTCCCAGGCGCCGACCGGCCGCCCGAAGCACGCCGGGCCCAGGTCGACCAGCAGCCTCGTCGGGCCGGTGCCCGTGTCCAATGGGAGCCGGAGGGCCCGGTCGCCGCGGGCGATGAGGGGGACGGACCTGCCGACGGAGGCCTCCGAACGCGCGACCACCTCCCCCGCGGCCGGCTCCAGCAGGACCAGCGCGCCGCCCTCCTCCAGGAGCACGTCCTCCCCCACCTGCTGGGCCCACGCGCCGAACCCGGCACGACGCCAGGCGGGCTCGAGCCGCCCGAGGTCCACGGCGGCGAGCCCCTCGGTCGTGCCGAGGACCACACGCGTGTCGGTGACGCAGACGAGCCTCGGATGGACCTGAGCGCCTGACGAGAGGACCAGGTCGAGTCGGCGTGGCGGACCCGCCAGCGTGCGCGGCACCCCGCGCGGGGCCCGCCCCGTCGCGCCGTCCCACGGCGACCACCCCGCGACCTCCGCCCGCGCGTCCGCGTCGCCCTCGCGCGCGGCGCGGGCCAGGGAGAAGAACGCCCGCCGCCGCTCGCCGGCGCGCAGGAGCGCGCGGCCGAGCGCCGCCCGCAGCGCCGGGTCGTCCGGCGATCGGGCCACGGCCCGCTCGGCCTGCCGGAGCGCGTCGTCGCTCATGACCCGGAGCGTAGCCCGCCGGCAGGTATCGTGCTCCCCCATGCGCCTCGCCCCCGACCGCTGCGCGCTGATCGGCATGGTCCACCTGCCGCCGCTCCCCGGCAGCCCGGGCTGGGGCGGGGCCATGGGCCCGGTGCTCGAGGCCGCCCGGAGGGACGCGCGGGCGCTCGTCGAGGGCGGCTGCGACGCGCTGCTCGTCGAGAACATGGGCGACCTGCCGTTCCTGCGCGGGCGCGTCGAGCCCGAGACCGTCGCCGCGGCGGCCCTGTGCGTGAGCGCCGTGGCCGAGCTTGGCCGGCCGGTGGGCGTGCAGCTCCTCGCCGCCGCCAACCGCGAGGCGCTGGGGGTGGCCGTCGCCGCGGGCGCGTCGTTCGTCCGCGTCGAGGCGTTCGCCTACGCGCACGTGGCCGACGAGGGCTGGCTCGACGCCTGCGCGGGCGACCTCCTGCGCGCGCGGCGGGCGCTCGGCGCCGACGTGCAGGTGTGGGCCGACGTGAAGAAGAAGCACGCCGCGCACGCCGTCACGGCCGACCTCGACCTGGGCGAGGCCGCGAGAGGGGCAGCCTTCTGCGGCGCCGACGCGCTGGTCGTCACGGGCGCGCGCACGGGCGCCGCCACGGCGCCGGCCGACCTCGAGGCGGCGAAGCTGGCCGGCCTGCCGGTCGTCGTCGGCTCGGGCGTGACCGACGACGACGCGCCCGCGCTCGCGCCGCGCGCGCAGGGCGTGATCGTCGGCACGTGGCTCAAGGAGGAGGGCGACTGGCGGCGGCCCGTCGACCCGGCGCGGGTGCGCGCCCTGCGCCAGGCGCTCGACGCCGTCGTCAGGGGCGCAGGAGCGCCGCCGTGAGCTTCGGCCCCGAGGCCCTGCGGGCGGCGCTCGCCGCGCACCGGCCGATCGAGTACCCGGCATTGCCCGGCCGCACGAACCACCTGCGCGCGGGGGTCCTGGTGCCGCTGGTGTGGCGGCCCGAGCCGGCGGCGATCCTGACCCTGCGGCCCCGGCACCTGCGGCACGGCGGCGAGGTGTCGTTCCCCGGCGGCAAGCCCGAGCCGCAGGACCTCGACCTCGTCGACACGGCCCTGCGCGAGGCGCGGGAGGAGCTCGGCCTCACGGGGGCGGCCGTCCTGGGGCGCCTGTCGTCGATCCCGCTGTTCACGTCGGACTTCCGCCTCGAGCCCTGGGTGGCGGCCGCGCCGGAGCAGGCGCTCGCGCCCTCGCCGGGCGAGGTCGAGGAGGTGCTCTACGTGAGCTTGCGCGAGGAGCTCTCGCGCCCGGCGATCGATGCCGTGCCCTACACGCTCGAGGGGCGCGAGGCGCTGTCGCCCGTGTTCTACCCGGGCGGCCACGTCCTCTACGGGGCCACGGCCCACGCGTACCTCGAGCTGCTCGAGGTGGCTGCCCCGCTCTTCGGGCTGCCGGTGCCGCCGCTCGTCCCGGGGCGGCTCGGCTGGGGCGACCTCATGCGAGACCAGGGGCGGCTGCCGGAGTGACCGCGTTCGTGACCTGAACGGATGGGATCGTCCAGCGTGTGGGCTCACATGGGACACGGAGGCAACGAAGCTCCACGAAGATCACGGAGGCCTTGTCCTTACATCCTCTCCGTGCCTCCGTTCGTCCTCCGTTGCCTTCGTGTCCCATGAGGAGGCATACCGTGGAAGTCATCGATCGACTCATGCGGTCGCCGCGGTGAGAGCGACGCGCGACCGCGACCTCCTCGAGCGCCTCCTGAGAGACCCGGCCCTCGGCGGGCCGGTGTGGGCCGGCTACGCGCTGGGCGACCTCGACGACGCCTGGTTCCCCCGCACGCGCTGGCTGGTCTCCGACGACGAGGCCTCGCTCCTCCTCGTGTTCGCCTGGGGCGAGGGGGCGGCGACGGCGATGACCTTCGGCCCGGGCTGCGCCGACCTCCTCCTCGCGGCCGGCCTGCCGGCGCGCTTCGACCTGCACGCGCGCGAGGTCGACGCGGCGGGCGTCGCGCCGCTCGTCGAGGGCCGGCTGACCCCGTCCGTCCGCCTGGGCCTCGCCCGCGGCGCCCTCCGCGACGTCGCCGACGCCGGCCTCGCGCTCCGCGCGCTCGCCCCCGGCGACGCCGACGCCGCGCGCGCGCTCTACGCGCACTACCCGGCCAACGTGTTCGACCCCGCGCGCCTCGCCGGCGGGACCTACCTGGGCGCCTGGGACGGCGCGCGCCTCGTCGGCGCCGCGGGCACGCACGTCGCCTCCGACCGCACGCGCGCCGCGGCGATCGGCGACGTCGTCGTCCACCCGGACCGGCGCGGGGAGGGCGTCGGGACCTGGCTCACGGCGGCCCTGTGCCGGCGTCTGCTCGCGCGCGTCGACCTGGTCGTCCTGAACGTGGCCCGGAGCAACGCCGCGGCCCTGCGCGCCTACGAACAGGTGGGCTTCGGCGACGGCGTCCCCTTCCTCGAGGGGAGCGCGGTCACTCTCCGCTGACGCCCGAGAGGTCGCTCGTCCGCCCGAGGTCGGTCGGGCTCTGGCGGTGGTGGGCGAAGCGCAGGTGCAGGTCGAGGAGGCGCTCGCCCACGGCCGCGGCCGAGGCCGGGCGGCGCGCGGGGTCCTTCTCGAGCATGTGGTGGATCAGCGCCGCGAGGTCGGCCGGGCAGTCGGGGCGGAAGAGCGAGAGCGGGGGCGGCGGCCGGTCCATGATCTCGAGCAGGACCTTGGCGCTCGTGGGCAGGAACGGCGGCCGCCCGGCGGCGAGGTGGTAGAGGGTCGCGCCGAGGCCGTAGAGGTCCGTCTTGGGCGTCACGCTGCGCGCCTCGGTGGCCTGCTCGGGAGAGACGTAGGCGAGCGTCCCCAGCCCCTCGCCGGTGCCCGTCAGCGACTCGACCGAGTCGAGCTCCTTGGCGATCCCGAAGTCGCTCAGCTTGGCCGGGCCGTCCGGCACGAGGAGGATGTTCGCCGGCTTGATGTCGCGGTGGACGACGCCCTTGCGGTGCGCGGCGTCGAGCGCCTTGGCCACGTCGAGGCCGATGCGCACGACCTGCGGGATCGGCAGGGCGCCCGCCGAGAGGCGGTCCTTCGCCGACGGCCCGTTGATCAGCTCCATGATCAGGCAGGCGCGCCCGTAGACCATGCGCACGTCGTGGACCTCCACGACGAACGGGCTGTCGATCTTCACGCACACGCGCGCCTCGCGCAGGAAGCGCTTGTGGCCCTCCTCGTCGTCGCCGAGGTCGCTGCGCAGCACCTTGATCGCGACCAGGCGGTCGAGGAGGCGCTGGCGGGCCGCGTAGACCCGCCCGGTGGCGCCGCGGCCGATCTCGCCCAGGAGCTCGAACTCGTCCTTGGGCAGGAGCGGCTCGTCGAGGCGCTGCGTGCGCTGCCGCTCGCGCCGGCTGCGCTCGTCGAGCCCCTGGATGTCGAGGCGGAGGCGATGGGCCCCGAGTTCGAGCACGTCCCCGGGGGCGGTGAGCACCGGCTGGTGAGCCCCGACCGGGCGGCCGAGGATGAACGTGCCGTTGCGGCTGCCCAGGTCGGTGACGAAGAGCCCCTCCGGGCGGAGCTCGACCGCCGCGTGGCGGCGCGAGACGCGCTCGTCGTCGATCGTGATCGCCACGTCGGAGCCGCGGCCGATCGTGAAGCTCTGCCCCAGGCGGACGACGAACAGGCGCCCGACGTCGCGGCCGGCCTCGACCGTGAGCTCAGCGTGCATGCGTCGTCTCGCCGGCCGCGCGCTGGAGGCGTGGCCGCGGCGGCGCCACGTCGGGGAAGCCCAGCTGGCGCAGCGCCTCGTAGACGGCGATCGACGCGGCGTTCGCCAGGTTCAGGCTGCGCACGCGCGGGTCGCGCACCGGGATGCGCACCGCGCGCGCCGGCGCGGCGTCGAGCAGGTCCTGCGGGAGGCCCCGCTCCTCGTCGCCGAACAGCAGGCAGTCGCCGGGGCGGTAGTCGACCTCGGTGTAGAGCCGCTCCGCCCGCGCGCTGAACATGAACACGCGCTCGGGGTCGGGGAGCGCGGCGAGCAGGGCCGCGTGGTCGGCGTGCTCGAGGCAGTCGACCTCGCGCCAGTAGTCGAGCCCCGCCCGCCGGCAGGCCTTCTCGTCGGTGCGGAAGCCCAGCGGGTGCACGAGGTGCAGCCGCACGCCGAGGGCCAGCGCCAGGCGGCCGATCGTCCCGGTGTTCTGCGGGATCAGCGGGCGGAAGAGCGCGATGTGCAGCAGCGGGGCGTTCATCGCTGTCGTGTCCGAGCATAGCACGCGCCGCAGGGTACGACGCCCGGACGCCTCACACGGAGCACGACGTCTCAGCGGAGCTGGCGCGAGAAGACGGGACTGCCCTACAGCGGCCACCAGGGCCTGTCCTCAAACGCGCAAACTTGTCATCGACACGCTCGAACCCACGGGTGGAATGGAACCACAAGCGAGGCGAGGGCGCGGAGGCCGAGGCGAGGGGGTGCGCGCGCGGGTCGTATCGATCGCCGGATCCTACGACCCGCGCGCGCCCCCCCTCGCCCGGCATCCGCGGCCGTAGCCGTCGATCACACTAAGGGGCGCTGGTGCCACCGCGGAGGTCGTCCTCGGGCACGCCCAGGGCGGCCGCAGCGCGCCGGCGCTCGAGGTGGGTGAGCGGGCGCAGGCCGGCCCACGTCACCCAGGCCTCGGCCGCGCCGGGTGGCAGGTGGCCGACCCGCTGCGCGGCGAGGTCGAGCGGCAGCGGCGCGCCGGAGGTGGCGTGGGCCCGCAGGGCGGAGCCGGCGGGCTCCGGCGGCAGGTACGGCGCGAGCGCCTCGCCCCGGGCGTGGAGGGCGACGAGCAGCGGCGCGTAGCAGCCGAGCGTCGCGGGGACCGCCTCGATCCAGAACGTGTCGCAGCGCCGGCGGGCGCCCTCGTCGAGCACCGGCCCGCCGGGCACGCGGACCAGGAGCACCTCGCGGCCGTCGGGGCGGACGTGCCACACCGTCCCTGGCGGCGCCGGGCGGCGGCCGGTGAAGAACGGGCCGTGGTCGGACGTCCGCCCCGTCTCGCTCACGCGCGAGGGGGCGTCGCTCCGGCCGGTGCCGCGGTCGTCGCCGCGACCGGCGGGAGCGTCCGTGCGGCCCGTCTCATGGGGCTCGCCGGGGCTGGCCGCGCGGCCGGTGTCGCGGACCTCGGTCGGTGCCGGCGCGCGGCCCGTGTCTCCGACGTGGGTCGGTCCGGGCGCGCGCCCCGTGTCGTGCGCGCCCGCCGGCGCGTCGGCCCGCCCGTGTCGTGCGCGCCGGTCGGCGCGTCGGCCCGCCCCGTGTCGTGCGCGCCGGTCGGCGCGTCGGCCCGCCCCGTGTCGTGCGCGCCGGTCGGCGCGTCGGTCCGCCCGTGTCGTGCGCGCCGGTCGGCGCGTCGGCCCGCCCCGTGTCGTGCGCGCCCGCCGGCGCGTCGGCCCGCCCCGTGTCGTGCGCGCCCGCCGGCGCGTCGGCGCGACCGGTGTCGTGCGCGCCCGTCGGCGCGTCGGCGCGACCGGTGTCGTGCGCGCCCGCCGGCGCGTCGGCGCGACCGGTGTCGTGCGCGCCCGCCGGCGCGTCGGCGCGACCGGTGTCGTGCGCGCCCGTCGGCGCGTCGGCGCGACCGGTGTCGTGCGCGCCCGTCGGCGCGTCGGCGCGACCGGTGTCGTGCGCGCCCGTCGGCGCGTCGGCGCGACCGGTGTCGTGCGCGCCCGTCGGCGCGTCGGCGCGGCCAGGGTCGTGCGCGCCGGTCGGCGCGGCGGCGCGGCCAGGGTCGTGCGTGCCGGTCGGCGCGGCGGCGCGGCCAGGGTCGTGCGCGCCGGTCGGCGCGACCGCACGGCCCGTGTCGACGGCCTCGTCGACCCGCGCAGGCGCCGGCGCGCGGCCGGTGTCTCCGACCGGGTCCTTGGGGTCCGGCGCGCGGCCCGTCGCCGCCGGCGCCTGCGAGTCGACGGCGGGCGCCGGGCCCGAGGGGCCCGGCCCCGCGGCGCCGGTGAGGCGGACGCGCGCGGGCTCGGGCTCGCCTGCGGGGCGCTCGTCGGGGCCGAGGGCGAGCGTGCTCGACGCACCGAGGCGCTCCGGGCCGCCTCGCAGGACGAGCACCGCCGCCCCGCTGCCCACGAGCAGGAGCCCGGCGGTGGCCGCGGCCACGAGGCGCCCGCGCGGGCGGCCGCTGCCGGGTGCAGGCGCGGTCACCTGCGCGTGGACCTCGAGCAGGGCCGCCAGGAGCCCCGCCGCGTCAGGGCGCGCGGCGGGGTCGGCCGCCATGGCCCGGCCCAGCACGTCGGCGATCGGGCGGGGGAGGTCGGGCGGGAGCGCCGGCGGGCCGCCGCGGGCCGGGGGCGGCGGAGCGCCACGCAGGAGGGTCCACAGGAGCGCGCCGAGGGCGTAGATGTCGGCCGCCGGGCCGACCGCGCCGCCCCCCCACTGCTCGGGCGCGACGAAGGGCGCCTCCGGGGCGCCGTCGGGCTCGGAGAGGGTCGCGAGCGGGCCCGTCGACCCCGCCGACACACGCACGGCGGCGGGTCGCACGCCCAGGTGCGCCGCGCCGCCCTGGTGCCTATCTCGCAGTGCGGCTGCGACTTGCGCCACGATGGCGACCGCGCGGTCGGTGGCGAGAGGGCCCTTCAGCGGGTCACCCATGTGCGAAGCATACCCCCCGGGCCCGTGTGCCGCGCCCCGTCCGACGCCCGTGACCCCGCGCGCATTCGCGCCGGGCCGGGGACACGCCCGGAAGCTCGGACGGTCGTGGCGCGGCCCGTCGCCGCGCGGGCCGCGCGCCGCCCTCGAGCGCAGGAGCTGCGCCTCAGGCCTCGAGCTCTCCCAGGAGGTCCTCGAGCTCGCCCTGCGTGTGGGCGTCGCCCTGCGCGGCGGCCACCTCGACGCCGCGGCGCGCGATGCCGACCGCCTCGGCGGTCCGGCCGCGCGACTGGAGCGCGCGGGCGTACTGGTAGTAGGTCGCCAGGTAGTCGGCGCTGCCCGCGACCAGCCGCTCGAACTCGGCGAGCGCCTCGTCCGCCCTCCCGACGGAGCGCAGCTCCATGGCGTAGGCGTAGCGCGTGAAGGCGTCCTCCGGGTCGTCGTCGAGCATGGCCCGGAGCGCGTCGAGCCGCTCGCTCACGTCAGTCCTCCGGCGGCGCGGGCGACGCCAGGCTGAGCACGAGGATCGCCAGCCAGGTCAGGTGCACGAGCGCCGCGGTGGCCACGAGGAACCAGGCCATGAGGCCCTTGAGCGCCAGCAGCGGGACGAGGTTGAACAGCGCGGCCGCCGTGAGCAGGTAGAAGTAGTCGCGGCTGTTGAAGGCGCTCGCCAGGCCGTCGGCCACGCGGCGGAGGCCGCTCGAGTCGGCGCGCGGGGCGCCGCGCCAGAGCAGCACCGCCATGAGGACGAGGACGCCGAAGACCGCGACGACGCCGACGCGCATGGGGTCGTCGAGCTCCCAGCGCCGCAGCGGGTCGAGCAGCCACGCCGGCGCCGCGTCGAGGAAGCGCCCCCACGCCGTGGCGCGGCGCGGGAGGTCCGGCGGGTCGACGGCCCAGGCGAGCGCCGCGAAGACCACCATGTGGGCGACGTGGTCGAGGCCGAAGTCGAGCGAGCGCGACGCCTCGTCCTCCTCCATGCGGAGCCGGGCCAGCTCGCCGTCGGTGCGGTCGAGGATCGCCGAGCCGACGAGGAAGAGGCCCGCGAGGACCATGGCCAGCCCGGCGTGCGCGTGGGGCAGCTCGCCGGAGAAGACGATGAGGAACGCGCCGACGAGCGCGAGGATCCCGGCGACGACCGAGACGAGCGAGGGCGTGACGAAGGCGCGGCGCAGGATCAGCGCCGTGATCGCGCGGGAGACCGGGCGGCCGATCACGTCCTCGAACAGCCCGCTGGTCCCGCCGCCGCTGGCGATCGGCTCGTAGGCCCGCGCGCGCGCCTGCTCGAGCGCCTGCCCGGAGTGCAGCTGCCGGGCGTAGCTGCGGCGCGCGGTGACGCCGACGAGCTGGTCCAGCGCGCACAGCTCCTCGAGCGCGGCGCGCTCGCCGACCTGCGTGATGCGCTCGAAGTGCTCGACCGGGACCGACGCCGCGCCGGCGGTGATGCCGTCGGCGCTCGACGGGTCCACGCCGACCTCCCGCACGCGGCCGTCCTCGGTGCGGACGCGCACGCCGTCGCCGTCGCGCGTGAGGAGGAGCGCCGCCGCCGGCCCGGTGACCGACGTCAGCCGGCGGACCGCGTCCGGGTCATGGAGGGCGGCGCCGTCGAGGATCAGCACCCGACCGGGGCCGAAGTCGGCCAGGCCCGGGTCGCCCGAGCGCACCTCGACGGGGCCGCAGCCGAAGCCGTTGTAGGCCTCCTCGTACAGCTCGCGGTGGCGCGCGTCGGGCACCTGCCCGAGGAGGATGAGCCGCGGCGCGCCCGCGGCGAGGGCCGCGCGCGCGGCGCGGAAGAGGAGCGACCGCCCGAACAGGTCCGTCAGCGGCCCGGGGGCGGCGTGGAGGTCGACCGTGACCACGGCCGCGACGATGCGGTCGTCGGCCGGCGTCCGCGGGCGCGGCGGGGCCTTGCGGATGCGCTCGGTGGGGCGCTCCGCCTCGGCGGGCGGGAGGACCGGGCGGGGCGCGCTGACGTCCGTCGGCTCGTCGCCGGCGCGGTCGAACGGGCTCGGCTCGGCGACCGCGGGCCCGGCCGCCGCCGCGGCGGGCGCCCCCTCGCGCGGGGCGACGATGACCACCACCTTGGGGCGGCCCTCGGGGGTGCCGGCCTCGCCGCCGCCCCCGACCTCGACCTGGGACAGTTCCGCCACGATCACCCCTCGGGGGGGCGGATCTTAACCGACGCGGCCGCCGTCCAGGTAGGCGCGGGACGCCGGAGCAAGCGGGAGGCCCCCGGCGGCGGCGGCGCACGGCTCGCGTGCGAGCGGCGCCGTACCCGACACGCGGGTCGAGGACGCCGCCTCCAGCCGCGGCGGGGGTGTTACGATCGAGCGGGAGACCCTGGCGAAGGACGACCGACCTGATGGGCGACCCGCTCTACGTGCAGAAGGGCTTCGGCCTCAAGGCCCAGATCCGCGAGCTGCTGCAGGACGACTACCACAGCCAGATCGTGGACGTCCTGCGGGAGCGCGGCTTCCGCCTGCGGCTGGGCGACATCGAGTTCCGGCTCGCCCGCGAGTTCGGCTTCTGCTACGGGGTGGACCGCGCCGTCGACCTGGCCTACGAGACGCGGCGGCACTTCCCCGGCAAGACGCTCTACATCACGAACGAGATCATCCACAACCCGTACGTGAACAAGCGGCTGGTCGAGCTGGGCGTGCGCTTCCTCGACGGCGAGGACGGCTACACGATCGACGACGTCACGGCCGACGACGTGGTGATCCTCCCCGCATTCGGCGTGACGACGACGCAGCTCGCGGCCCTGCGCACGAAGGGCTGCGTGCTCGTCGACACGACCTGCGGCAGCGTGATGAACGTGTGGCGGCGCGTGAAGCAGTACGCGCGCGACGGGCTGACCTCGGTGATCCACGGCAAGTACGCCCACGAGGAGACCAAGGCGACGGCGTCGCAGGCCCTCGAGCTGGGCGGGCACTACCTGGTCGTCCGCGACAAGGACGAGGCGCAGGTCGTGTGCGACACGATCACCGGCGGGCCGATGGCGCTCGGGCGCGAGGCGTTCGCGGCGAAGTTCGAGCGCGGCAGCTCGCCCGGGTTCGACCCGGCGCAGCACCTCGAGCGCGTCGGCGTGGCGAACCAGACGACCATGCTCTCGACGGAGTCGCTCGAGATCGCCGACATGCTGGGCAAGGCGATCACGGACCGCTGGGGCGCGGACGAGCTCCCGCGCCGCTTCCGCTCGTTCGACACGATCTGCAGCGCCACGCAGGACCGGCAGGACGCCATCCTAGAGCTGGGCACGCAGGGCGACCTGGACCTGATCATCGTGATCGGCGGCTACAACTCGTCGAACACGACGCACCTGGCGGCCATGTCGGGGCGCTTCGCGCCGGCCTATCACATCGACGGGCCGGACCAGATCGTCAGCCTGGAGCGCATCACGCACCAGCCGTACGGGAGCAAGGCGCGGGTGACGTCGGAGGGCTGGCTGCCGCCCGGGCCGGTGACGATCGGCCTCACCGCCGGCGCGTCGACCCCGAACCGCACCGTGGGCGAGGTCGTGACCCGCATCCTCGAGCTGCGCGGGGTCGCGTGCGACCTCGTGCCGACCGCCGCGCCCGCGCCCGGCAAGGGCGGCGAGCCCCTGCCGATCGTTCGGTAGTCCCGACCACGCGCGCAAGGACCGGCGCCCGCCTGCCGATAGGAGCGGGGCGCGCGGGGCGCGCGCGGAGAGGGGGGGCCATGAAGGACCGGGTGCGGGTGTTCGCGGAGGGCGGGCTCGCGGGGGTGCTGGTGAAGCGGCAGCGCTGGACGGTCCTGGCCCGGTTCCGCGGCCCGGAGGCCGAGCGCATGGCGCGCGACCTGGCGGCGCTGATCGCCGCGGGCCGGCTGATCACCGGGCGCGACCTCGCGGCCGAGGAGTCGGCCTCCTGACGAGCCGCGGTCAGGCCGCGGCGCCGCCGGGCGCGGCGAGCGCCGCGGCGAAGCGGCGCACGACCTCGCCCGCCGGCTCGACCCGGTCGACCCCGCCCACGCTCTTGCCGGCCTGGAAGTAGTCCTGGTAGCGCGCCCCCTGGAGCGAGGCGCGCTTGAGCTGCCAGACCGAGCGCAGGCTGTAGAAGAGCCGCATCCAGTGCTTCGTCCGCCGCCCGCGCAGGAGCAGCCGGCCGACGCGGCCGGCGCGGGTGCCGACGGCCTGCACGTAGGGCGTGTTGATCACCGCCACGGGGACGCCCGAGATCCGCTCCGTGAGGACGATGTCGTCGGGGCGCGCGCGCACGATCGCGGCCTTGTAGTCGTCGTGGGCGCGGCACTCGTCGGTGGCGATGAACCGGGTCCCGAGCTGGCAGGCGGCGTAGCCGAGGTCGAGCGCCGCCTTGAACGCCGCCGGGTCGCCCACCCCGCCCGCGCACACGAGCGGGACGCCGAGGTCGCGCAGCTCCTCGAAGAGCGCCTCGGCCGTGCGCGCGCCCGCGTGGCCGCCGGCGCGGGCGTTGACGCAGATCAGCCCGTCGACGCCGCCCTCGAGCGCCTTCTCCGCCCAGCGCCGCTCGGTCACGTCGTGGTAGACGACGCCGCCGACCGCGTGGACGCGCTCGACGACCCAGCGCGGGTTCCCCAGCGCGGTGACGAAGAAGCGCACCCCCTCCTCGAGCGCCACGTCGATCCAGCGGCGCATGCGGTCCTCGTAGATGCGCGAGCTCTTCTCGACGATCGCGTTGAAGCCGAACGGCCGGCCTCCGCTGAGGCGGGCGATCAGCCGCAGCCCCTCCCGCAGGTCGTGGCCGTGGACGTAGGAGAGCGAGATCGGCTGGACCACGCCGATCCCCCCCGCGGCCGACACGGCGGCGACGAGCTCGGGGTTGGAGCAGGGGTACATCGCCCCGCAGATGAGCGGGACCTCGATGCCGACGTGGCGGGTGAAGGGGGTCTGCACCGCCTCAGTGTAGCCGGCGCCGGCGGGCGCCCGGCTCGCCTCAGGGCTCGAAGCAGCCCGCGTCCGAGAGGTGCCGCGCCAGGGCGGTCGTCGACGCCCGCAGCGCCGGCGCGAGCGGCTCGACGGCCGCCGGCGGACCGGCCAGGAGCGCCTCGTGCCAGGCGCGGGGCAGCGCGGGGTCCGAGGGGATGCGGCCGACGAGCAGGGCGCGCGCGCCGAGGGCCCGCGCGAGGTCCTCGCGCCACGCGCGGTAGTCGCGGAGCGCCGCGGCCCCGCGGGGGGCGCGGTTGAACGCGTAGAGGAGGAGGAGCGCCGGGTCGTCGGCCGGGCGCGCCGCGAGGCGCGGGCCCACGCGCGGCCAGTCAGCCACGAGGTCGTACGGATCGACGACGACGAGGTCGGCCGCGCGGCCGAGCGCCTCCTCGCCCGAGGCCACCTCGAGCACGTCGGCCCTCCCGGCCCAGGCGCCGCGGCGGGTGGGGTCGAGGTCGAACACCTCGAGCGCGGCGCGGCCGCCGGCGGCCTCGACGGCGGCGCGGGCGAGCGACGCCGTCGAGGGCAGCGCGCCCGGGCCGACGAGGTCGAGGAGGGCGCGCACCCCGGGGTCGGTCAGCGCGCCGATGGCCGAGAGGCGGGCGGCGGTCGCCTCGACGCGCGGGTAGTCGGGCGCGCCGGCGAACGGGTCGAGCGCGCGGACGACCGCCCGCCCGCGCGCGAGCGCGTCGGCCGCGGTCACCGCCCACACGCCCTTGAGGACGTCGCCCCAGCCGCCCGGCTCGTAGCGCAGGTGCAGGCGGGCGTTCGCCCCGGGGTCGCGCACCCGCCAGGTCCAGTCGCGCCCCACGCGCCGCGCCCGCGCGCTACTGCCGCCGGCGCTTGCGGTGCCGGTGCAGGCTGCGCAGGGGCGCCGTGACCCCGCCGGCGGCGGCCGACCGCGGCGCCTCGTCGTCCTCGTCGTCGGCGACCTCGTCGGCGGCCGCCGGCTCGTCGTCGAGCGCGTCGAGGTCGTCGAGCGGCGCCGCGACGACCGCCGGCGTCACCGGCAGGCCGTCGTCGTCGACGTCGCGGCGCGGGCCGTCGGTCGCCAGGCCGACCGCCGCGGGCGCGTCGAGGCGCTCGATCCGCAGCCCGTCGCGCTCTCGCGCCTTCGAGCGGACGGCGGCGATCACCCAGTCGCCGCAGCGCACCTCGAAGCGCAGGGTCTCGTCGATCAGCTCGCGCGAGATGATCTCTGCCTGGCCCTCGAGCCAGGCGAGCGCCGCCCCCTCGCGCACGTCGACCTCGAGGCGCCAGCGCCCCTCGCGCGCGGCGGCGGCCTCGTTGACGAGCCCGCGCAGCGCGTCGCTCCCCTGCCCCGTGATCGCCGAGACGCGCACCGAGCGGGCGAAGCGGCGCTCGAGGTAGGGCAGCAGCTCGGGCTGCTCGACGCGGTCGACCTTGTTGAGGACCATGAGCTCGGGCTTGTCGCCCGCGCCCAGGCTCTCGAGCACGTCGCGCACGGCCTTGACCTGGTCGAGGGCGCCCGGGTCGCTGGCGTCGACCACGTGCAGGAGCAGGTCGGCGGTGATCACCTCCTCGAGGGTCGCGTGGAACGACTCGACGAGGTGGTGCGGGAGCTGGCGGATGAACCCGACCGTGTCCGAGAGGAGCACGACGCGGTTCGGGCCGACCTCCCAGGGCTTGGTGCGCGTGTCGAGCGTGGCGAACAGCTTGTCGGCCACGTAGACCTCGGCGCGGGTGAGCCGGTTCATGAGCGTCGACTTGCCGGCGTTCGTGTAGCCGACGATGGCCACCGTGAACAGCTCGCGCGCCTTGACCTGCCGCTCCTTGCGCCGGCGGATCTGCTCCAGCTCGCGCTTGATCTCCTGGATGCGGATCCTGAGCAGGCGCTTGTCGACCTCGAGCTGCTTCTCGCCCGCGGCGCGGCGGCCGACGCCGGTGTCGAGGTGGGTCCACAGGCCCCGCAGGCGCGGGAGCGAGTACTCGAGCTGCGCCAGCTCCACCTGCAGCCGCGCCTGCGTGCTGCGCGCGTGCTGGGCGAAGATGTCGAGGATCAGCTCGGTCCGGTCGATGATCTTGACCTTGATGACCTTCTCGAGGTTGCGCCGCTGGCCCGGGGTCAGGTCGTTGTCGAAGATGACGACGTTGGCGCCCTCCTGCGCGACGACCTCGCCCAGGCGCTCGACGCTGCCCTTGCCCAGGTAGGTGGCCACGTCGGGCCGCTCGCGGCGCTGGATGACGCGCTCGGGCGCCACCTGGACGCCGGCGGTCTTGGCCAGCGAGGCGAGCTCCTCGAGGGGGTCGTCCTTCTTCGCCCGCGGGTCGTCGGTGCGCTTGTCCTTGTCGAGGACGGCGGCCAGGACGGCGCGCTCGACCTTCGGCGCGGTCGGCTGGGGCGTGTGGCGGTCGCGGGGCGGGGCCTTCGGCGCGGGGGCGTCGTCGGCGTCGTAGAGGTCGTCGGGGTGGTCGCTCAAGCGGGGGCTTTCGGCTCTGGTGGTGGGCATGGCACCCGGGACGCGCCGCCCCGGCCTGCCTGTCTCCCGATTCTCGGCGGAGGAGGGGCCCGTGTCGACGGGCAGTCCGCGCGCGCGCGACGCGGCGAGCCGCCCCTCGGCCCCACGACGCTCCCGATCGTCCCTCCCCGCGCGACCCGGAGCAGGAGCGTCAGGCGAGGCCGCCTCCCGAGGCCCCACGACGCTCCCGATCGTCCCTCCCCGCGCGACCGGCAGGAGCGTCAGGCGAGGCCGAGGAGGGCAGGGCGTGTCGGCCGAAGGCGAGGGAGGGCGGCCTCCTGGCCGCCGACCGAGACACCCGGTGTCAAGCCCCCCGGTCCTCGACGGACCGTTGATGGTCCACCTGGCGTGTTGCGACGCGACCGGCCGTCCTGGCAGACGGCCGGACCGCCTCCGCGCACACCTCACCGCGCTTGCGCAGCCAGAGCCTCAGGCGAGGCGGAGGAGGGCGGGCGATGCGGCGCGAAGGCGAGGGCGCCCCCCGCCCCCCCCCCGCGGGGGGGGGGGGGGGGGGGCCCCCCCCCCCCCCCCCGACGCACCGCAGCGCCCGCCATCCTCGGCCGCAGCCACGATCACACCGGCGTCTTGGTCCCCAGCAGCACCTGCGTGGCCCCGGCCTCGCGCTCGGTCTGGACCAGGTTCGCGCGCAGGCGCTTGACCTGCTGCTCGATCACCGCGCGGGGCAGGTCGTCGGGCGGCTCCTTGAGGATCGCCTCGTAGCGGGCCAGCGCCCGCTTGACCGCGGCGAGGGCGGCGCGCTCCTCGAGGGCCGCCAGCTTCCAGGAGGCGAACGCGCCCAGCGCCGGGTCCTTCGGGTCCTGCAGGATCGCCTCGGCCATGCGGCGCACGCCGTCGACGTCCTGCTGCTCCTCGTAGATCTCGATGAGCAGCGTGGCCGCCTCGGTGCGCAGCGCCGGGTCGCCGTCGGCCAGCGCCTCCTCGAGGAGCGACACGGCCTTGTCCTTCCGCCCCAGCTTGAGGTTCGTGCGCGCGACCGACAGCTTGCCGGCCTTGAACATGCTGCGCGTGCGCGTCGTCGGCCGCGGCTGGAGGACCACGACCCGTCGCGGGGTCTCCGCCGCCAGCGCCTCGCCGCGGTCGAGGCGGTCGAGGTCGGCGAGGAGCGCGTCGTAGTCGGCGACACGGCGGCCGACGTCCTTCTCCATCATGCGGGCCACGAGCGCCTTGACGCCCTCCGGCACGTCGGCCCGCTCGGGGAAGGTCACCGGGTCGCTCAGGTGCTTGAGGATGATGGCGATCGGCGAGTCGGCCTCGTGGGGCGGGCAGCCGTAGAGCATGAAGAAGAGGGTCGCCCCGAGCGAGTAGATGTCGGAGCGGGCATCGATCGGGCTGCCGCGGCCCTGCTCGGGCGACATGAACAGCGGCGTCCCCATGACCACGCCCGTCGAGGTCAGGCCGGGGTTGCGGTCGATGAACGCCTTCGCCAGGCCGAAGTCGGTGATCTTCACCTGGCCCTCGGCGCTGACGAGCAGGTTCGAGGGCTTGATGTCGCGATGGATGATCCCCAGCGCCGCGCCGGCGCGCAGGCCGCGCGCCGCCTGGCGCGTGCAGTCGATCGCCCTCGTCACGGGGAGCGGGCCCACGCGCTTGACGAGGTCGGCCAGGTTCTCGCCCTCGACGAGCTCCATGACGAAGTAGTGGCGCTGGCGGTCGATCGCGTAGATGTGCGTGATGTTCGGGTGCGACAGGGCCGCGCAGGCCTTCGCCTCGCGCTCGAAGCGCTCGATGAACTGCTGGTTCTTGCACAGGTCCGGATTGAGGACCTTGAGCGCCACGAAGCGGTCGAGCGAGGTGTCGTGCGCCTTGTAGACCACGCCCATGCCGCCCTGGCCGAGGACGGCGAGGATCCGGTAGACGCCCAGGGGGGTGTTGACGGGGAGGATCGGCGCCGACGGCTCCTCGACGCGCGCGGTGGCGTCGGGCGCGCGCCGGGGGAGGCCGATCGAGCCGGAGTCCTCGAAGTGGATGAAGGGCTCGCTCTCCTCGGCCGCGAGGGGGGGCGGGCGGGTGACCGCGGCGGGCGCCCCCAGGGGGCCGAGGTCCACGGTGTCGTTGGTCGAGAGCTGGCGCCGCGCCAGGTTGCGCAGCGGCGTCAGGTCGGGCGGGAGCTCGCCCTTGCCGAGGGCGTAGGCGCGCCGGGCGACCCCCTCGGCGGCGCAGCGGGGGCAGCGGGTGGTCTGGACCACCTCGACCGTGGTCACCTCCACGGTCGAGCCGCACGCGCACGGCGGGCTCAGCTCGGACATTCCACCCCGGGGGTCGTGGCCCGGCGGCGAGTGTACCAGGGGCGGGAGCGCCGGACCACCGCTCGCGCCGGCGGCCTCGCCAACGCCCCGCCGTTGCGCTACCCTCCTCCCATGCGCCGGTTGTGGGTGGTCCTGCTCGCCTTGCTCGTGGGCTGCCAGAGCGTCACGGTCCACTCGGCGCCGTATGGCGCCGAGGTGTTCGTCGACGGCGAGCGCGTCGGGCGGACCCCGTGCAAGTTCAAGGCCTCGACGGTGATCGGCTGCGAGTACGTGGTCGAGGTGAAGCTGCCTGGTTACCGGCCCTACGTCGAGACGGTCGAGACCGAGTGGGGGCCGGGCACGACCTGGAACCTGCTCTCGAGCCTGATCTTCCTCAGCCCGCTGATCATCCTCACGCCGTTCTTCGGCGACGTCGTCCCGGGCGCGATCTTCGCCCCGCTCGAGCCGGAGCCCGCGCCGACCGCCGGCGGGCCGGCGCCGCACGCGACCCTGGCCGACGAAGAGGTCCGCTGACGTGGACCGCCGCGACGAGGTCCTGGCCAAGCTGGCGCTCGCCCTGCGCCTGGTCGACGCCGGCGGGTTGAACCGGGCGCTCAAGCTCGCGATGCTCCACCCCGGCCGGTCGCTCGACCGCGTCCTCGAGGAGGGCGGGCTGATCGACGCCGCCGCCCGGCTCCGGCTGGTGACCGAGTTCAACCAGCGGCTCCGGCAGCCCGGGGCGCCGCGGCTCGAGCCGCTGCCCGTCCCCGGGGCGGCGCGGGCCAGCCGGGCGGGCCGCGACCTCTCCGACTCGGACCTGCTCCCGCTGCCGGCCGACGATGACGAGGCCCTCGCCGTGCCTGGTGACGACGAGGAGGTCATGGGGGCGAGCACCGACGTGCTCCGCGTCCCGGACGACGGCTTCGACCCCACCGCCTCCGACGACACGACCGACCCGTACGAGGAGCCGACGCTCCGCCTGCGCGACGAGCCCGACGACGAGGCGCGCCTGCTGGCGCAGCCGACGATGGTCCTGCGCGACGAGGACCCGCCGCCGGTCGTCCTCACGGAGTCCTCGGAGGAGGAGGCGATCTTCGCCGAGCCGACGATCGTCCTGAAGGAGGACGCGGCGGCGGGCGACGACGAGGAGGCGATCTTCGCCGAGCCGACGCTCGTCCTGGCCGAGCCGCCGCCGGAGGACGAGGACGCGATCCTGAGCCAGTCGACGCTGGTGCTGAAGGACGCCTCGGGCGACGACATCTACGCCGAGCCCACGCTGGTCCTGAAGGACGAGCCGAAGAAGTCCGACACCGGGCCGATCGAGCTCGACCTGCGCCTCGGGCGCGACGTGAGCCCCACCGAGCAGCAGAAGAGCAACCGGCTGATGCCGGGCGTCAAGTCGAAGAAGGGCGGGGGGCCGCTCACGCGCGACGAGTTCCAGCGCCGGCTGAAGATGCGCCAGGGCTTCGACGGCTTCTCGATCGGCGACTACAAGGTCGTCACCGAGATCGCGCGCGGCGCCTTCGGCGTGGTGCTCGAGGTCGAGCCGGGCGGGGTGATCAAGTCGCTGGCGCGCGAGCGCGGCTACGAGGGGAACCTGGCCCTCAAGGTCATGCTCGAGAACAAGGCCGACCCGCGCGAGACGCAGCGGTTCCTCGACGAGGTCAAGGTCCTCATCCGGTTCGACCACCCCCACATCGTGCGCATGTTCGACGCCGGTGTGGAGCAGGGGCTGACGTACTACTCGATGGAGCTGATCAAGGGCACGGAGACGCGCACCCACGTGCTCAAGCACGGCCCCATGCCGCCGCTCCTGGCCGTGCGCGTGGGGAAGGAGATCGCGTCGGCGCTGGCCTACGTGCACTCGCAGCGGACCTACCACCGCGACCTCAAGCCGCAGAACGTCATGCTCGACCAGCGGACGCAGCCCTACAAGGCGCTGCTGATCGACTTCGGCCTGGTCACGGAGCACCTGTCGGGCGCCGACAAGGGGCTGATCCTCGGCACGCCGTCGTACATGCCGCCCGAGCAGGCGCAGCCGCGCGGCGGGCACGGCGAGGTCAACGTCACGAGCGACATCTACTCGCTCGGGGCGAGCCTCTACTTCCTCCTCACCGGGCAGCCGCCGTTCGGGGGCAAGGACCCGCGGCAGATCATCAAGCAGGTGGTCAGCGAGAAGCCGCGCGACCCCTGCGAGCTGAACCCGAACATCCCGAAGGGGGTGGCGGCGATCGTCCTCAAGTGCCTGGAGAAGAAGCAGCGCGACCGCTACCACGGCGCCAAGCAGCTCGAGGCGGACCTCGAGAGCACGCTGAAGAGCGGGCAGATGATGCTCAAGGCGAAGAGCTTCCTGGGGAAGTTCCTGGGCAAGCCGAAGAAGTAGCGCGGGCTGCTCACTCGAGCCGCGGCAGACGGCCGAGCAGGTCCGCGCAGAGCGCGCGCGCGCGGTCGGCCTCGGCCCTCGCGCGCGCGGCCTGCGGCGAGCGCTCGGCGGCCTTCCACAGGGCGTGGAGGGCCAGGCGGGCGAGGAAGGCCGGGTCGCCGAGGAGGCCGTCGTCGGCGTCGACCGTCCCGTCACGGATCCCCCGGGCGCGCGCGGCGAGCTGGGCGGCCAGCCACTCGGCGTCCTCGCCCTCGCCCTCGACCGCGGCCTCCAGCGAGGCGGCGGCGCGCTCGCGCTCGCCCGAGGCGAGGAGGCGCTCGCCGGTGAGGTACGTGGCCACCGGGCTCTCCGGCCAGGCGCGCAGGGCGAGCGCCAGCTCGCGGTCGGCCGCGGCGTGGTCCTCCTCGCGCAGGTGGAGCGCGGCGAGGACGAGGTGAGCGCCGCCGAGGAGCTGGGCCGCGCTCACCGTCAGCCCCCCGACCTCGACGCCCCGCAGCCCCGAGCCGTCGAGGCCGGCCTCGACCTCGAGGAGCGCCAGGCGGCGGTAGCCGGCGCCGTTGAGGGCCAGCCCCCGGAGGAGGTGCAGGGCCAGCCGCTCGGTCGGGTCGGCGGCCGCCGCCGGGTCGAGGGCGTCCGCCTCGAGCAGGGCGAGCCTCGGTCGGCCGAGCGCGAGGAAGCCCAGGGTGAGGGAGACCCCGACCCCGCGGGGCGGCGCGGCGGCGAGCGCGTCCATGTCGGCCGCGACCCCGGCCCAGTCCGGCGCGCCGTCGGGCCGCGGGGCGCGGCCCGTGGTCGCCTCCGCCCAGCGGCCCGCGGCGAGCGCCGCGTCGCGGATCTGCTCGGGGAGGGCGTCGAGGCCGCGCGCGTCGGCCTGCCGCGCCGCGCGGCCCAGGGCGGTGAAGCTGCCGGCGAGCGCCGCGGCGCGGCCCGCGCGGTAGGCGCGGGCGACGAGGCCGGCGCGCTGCGCCTCGAGGCGGGCCCGCTCGTCGGCCTCCTGGGCGAGGTCGCGGGCCTCGCGGGCCGCGCGCCGGACCTCGCCGAGCGGCGAGGTGGTGGTGTCGACGGGCGCCGCCCCCGCGAGCGCCTCGGCCTGCCTGAGCGCGTCCTGGGCGCGGTCGGCGGCCTCCTGGGCCCGCGCCGGATCGCGGGCGTCGCGCGCGGCGAGGGCCTCGTCGCGCGCGGCGGCGGCGGCGGCGCGGGCCTCGTCGGGGCTGGCGTAGCGCGGGCCCGCGTCGGGGCAGCCGGAGAGCGCGGCGGCGAAGGTCAGCGCGACGAGGAGGAGGCGCCGGTGCATGGGGTGAGCGTCGTCGGGCCGGCCCGGGCGCGCAAGGCCGTTTAGAATCCCCGCCCGTCGCGGAGGGAGGCCCGTCATGCCCGAGTTCGCCTACGAGCCCATGTTCCAGCACGTCGGCCACGACGAGACCACCTACGACCTCATCTCGACCGAGGGCGTGAAGGTCACGCGCCTCGGCGACCGCGAGGTGCTCGAGGTCGACCCGTCCGCCCTGACGCTGCTCGCGCGGCGGGCGTTCACCGACGTCTCGCACCTCCTGCGCACGCGGCACCTCGAGAAGCTGGCGCGGATCCTCGAGGACCCCGAGGCGTCGCCGAACGACCGCTTCGTGGCGCGCGACCTCCTGCGCAACGCCGCGATCGCCGCGCACGGCGTCCTCCCCGGCTGCCAGGACACGGGCACGGCCACGATCGTGGGCAAGAAGGGCCAGCAGGTGTGGACGCCCGGCGACGACGCCGAGGCGCTCTCGCGGGGCGTCTTCGAGTGCTACACGGAGAACAACCTGCGCTACTCGCAGCTCGCGCCGCTGACCATGTTCGACGAGAAGAACACCGGCACGAACCTGCCGGCGCAGGTCGACATCTACGGCGTGCCAGGTGACGCCTACGAGCTCCTGTTCGTGGCCAAGGGCGGCGGGTCGGCGAACAAGATGATGCTCTTCCAGGAGACGAAGGCGCTCCTGAACGAGGGTGCCCTGACCGCCTGGGTGGACGCGGCCGTGCGCAAGCTGGGCACGTCCGCCTGCCCGCCCTACCACCTGGCGCTGGTGATCGGCGGGACCTCGGCCGAGCTGACGATGAAGACGCTCAAGCTGGCGACGGCCGGCGAGCTCGACGACCTGCCGACGACCGGCAGCGCGGGCGGACGGGCGTTCCGCGACCTCGAGTGGGAGGAGAAGGTCTTCGAGCTGACGCGGCAGACGGGGATCGGGGCCCAGTTCGGCGGGAAGTACTTCTGCCACGACGTGCGGGTGATCCGCCTGCCGCGCCACGGCGCGTCGTGCCCGGTGGCCCTGGGCGTCTCCTGCAGCGCCGACCGCAACGTGCGCGGGCGGATCGACCGGCAGGGGGTGTGGCTCGAGCGGCTCGACCGGCACCCGGAGCGCTTCCTGCTCGAGGGCGGCGAGGCCGAGGGCGACGTCGTGCGGCTGGACGTCGACCGGCCGATGAAGGAGGTCCTGGCCGAGCTGACGAGGCACCCGGTCGGGGCGCGGCTCTCGCTGACCGGGCACATGGTCGTGGCCCGCGACATCGCCCACGCCAAGCTCGCCGAGCGGCTCGACCGCGGCGAGGCGCTGCCGGAGTACGTGCGCGAGAAGATGATCTACTACGCCGGGCCGGCCAAGACGCCGCAGGGCATGGCGTCGGGCTCGTTCGGGCCGACGACCGCCGGGCGCATGGACAGCTACGTGCCGCGCTTCCAGGCGGTCGGCGCGTCGCTGGTGACGCTCGCCAAGGGCAACCGGAGCAAGGGGGTCACGGACGCCTGCAAGGCGCACGGGGGCTTCTACCTGGGCTCGATCGGCGGGCCCGCGGCGCGGCTGGCGCAGGACTGCATCAAGCACGTGGAGGTGCTCGAGTATCCGGAGCTCGGCATGGAGGCGATCTGGCGCATCCGCGTCGAGGACTTCCCGGCGTTCATCGTCGTCGACGACAAGGGCAACGACTTCTACGCGCCGCTGCTCGAGCCGCGGAAGCTCCCGGTGGCGGCGGGGTGAGGGCCCTGGCGGGGCTCCTCCTGCTCGCGCTGCTCGGCGCGAGCGCCCGCGCGCAGGACGCGGCGCCGGTCGCGTCCGGCGCCTACGCGCTCGTGCTCAAGGACGGCGCGCCCTACGTCGAGCTCGACGTGGGCGGGGCGCGCGGGCTGTTCCTCGTCGACACCGGCGCCAACACCTCGGGGGTCGACCGCGGCTGGCTCGAGCGGAGCGGCGCGCGCTGGCGCCCCGGCAAGGGGACGACGATCACCGGGACGACGGGCGCCCTGAGCGTCGACACCTGCGTCCTCGACCGGCTCGACCTCGGCCGCGGGTTCTTCCGCGACGCCGTGCTCACGCTGCAGCGCTACGACGGCTTCGCGCCCCCGGCGCCGGGTCGGCCGCAGGCGGGGCTCCTGGGCACCGACCTCCTGGCGCGCTACCAGGTCTGGTTCGACTGGCCGAACGCCCGCCTCGAGCTGCGCCTCCCGGCCGAGCGCCAGGCGCCGCCGCCGGGCCACGAGGCGGTGGCCTGCGCCTGGCCGATCAACCTGCCCACGGTCGGCGTCCGCGTGGGCGGCCTCGGGCTGCCCTGCCGCCTCGACACGGGCGCGACCTACCTGACGGCCGCGCCGCGCCTCGACGTGAACCAGGCCGCGGTCGACGCCCTGCGCGCGCGCGGCGTGGCGCTCGTCGCGGCCGGCGCGATCACGGTGCGGGGCGTCGCCGGCCCGGAGCGGCGGGAGGTCCTCCGCGGCGAGGGCCCCGAGGGGCTCGTGCTCGAGCTCGGCCCGGCGCGGATCGAGGGCGTGGAGCTCGTGGTCCACGGCTCGGGCACCCTGGCCGGCCGCGGCTACCCGCTGGCGCTGGCCGGCGCGACGCTGCTCTCGCGCCTCCACCGGCTCGTGCTCGACCCGTTCGACCAGCTCCTGTGGGTGCCGGTCCCGGAGCCGCGGCGGGGGCCGCGCGTCGGGCCCCTGTGAGCTGCTACGCGCCGAGCCCGAGGCCCCGCGCGAGGGTCGGCCGCACCGGGATGCGGGCGAGCAGCGCCTCGAGCTCGCGCCGCGCGCCTGCGTGCTCGCGGCCGACGCGCCGGGCGAGGATCAGCTCGTTCTTCACCGCGTGCTCCCAGCCGGCGAGCTCGGTGACCGTGACCTGGTGGCCGCGCGCCTCGAGCGCCAGCGCGCGGAGCACGTTCGTCAGGTGCGAGCCCAGCTCGCGCCGGTGCCAGGGGTGCTTCCACAGCGCCCGCACGCCCGGGTCGTCCACGGCGTCGGGGGCGAGCTCCTTCAGCTGCCTGGCCACCTCGGCCTGGCAGCAGGGGACGACGGCGACGTGGTCGGCCTGCCGGGCGAGCGCCGCCAGCAGCGCGTCGTCGGTCGCCGTGTCGCAGGCGTGCAGGGCCACGAGCGCGTGGACCCGCTCGGGCAGCTCGACCTCCTGCACCGGCCCCTCGAGGACGCGCAGCCGCTCGTAGCCCAGGGCCGCCGCCCGCTCGCGCACGCGCGCCGCCAGGTCCGGCCGCGGCTCCACGGCGACCAGCTCGCCCCTGCCCGCCGGGCCGAGGAACAGCTCGTACAGCACGAAGCCCAGGTACGCGTTGCCGGCCGCCGCATCGACGATCACCGGCGCGCCGTGGCGCGCGAGCACGTCGTCGAGCGCCGGCGTGAGCAGGCGCACGAGGTGGTTGACCTGCTTCAGCTTCCGGCGCGAGTCGGCCTGGAGGTTCCCGCGCGCGTCGACGAGGTGCAGCGTCTTGAGGAGCTCCGTCGACTGGCCCGGCAGCAGCTCGCGGGGGAGGTCCGCCCTGCTCACCTTCTTGCGGAAGCGGTCGGCCACGGGGTCATTGTGCCATGCTGGCGGGTTCACGGAGGGAGGCCGCCGTGCTCCGGCTCGACGAGACGACCTGGGAGTGCGTCCACTTCGTCCAGGCGCTGCCGCCCGAGGAGGAGGCCCACGCTCGTCGCGCGGGCCTCCACGTCGCGACGGTCGCGCTCGCCGAGCTGGAGGCCGGGTCGGCCGAGCGCGCGGCGCTGACCGCCCTCGCAGCAGGCCTCGAGTTCCCCGCCTACTTCGGCTGGAACTGGGACGCCGTCGACGACTGCCTCCAGGACCTCGCCTGGCTGGGCGCCTGGGAGGGCATCGTGCTGGTCGTCCGCGCGGCGGGCCGCCTCTGGAGCGCGTCGCCGCGGGCGGCCGGGAGGGTCGTCGAGGCCTGGCTGGGCGCGGCGGAGGGCTGGGCCGCCGAGGGCAAGCCGTTCCACCTGGTCTTCGTCCTCGACGGAGACGCGCCGTGACCCGTCCGCGGGCGCGACGTCACTCCCCGCGCGAGCGGACGTCGAGCCCGCCCCGCTCGGCCAGCCGACCGAGCGCCCACCGGGCGTGCTCGGCCACCGCGTCGTCCTCGTAGCGGGCGAGCTCCTCCAGCAGCGGCCGCGCGGCCGGGTCGCCGGCGTTGCCGAGCGCCGTGGCCACGTTGCGCAGGAAGCCGCGCTTGCCGGCCCGATCGAACGGCGTCGCACGCGCGATCCCCTTGAAGCCCTCGAGCGCGCGGCGGGCGAGGGCCAGGAGCGGCGGCTGCGCCCGGCCCGGGTCGGGCGCCAGCTCGCGGTCGGCGGGGGGCGCGAACTTCTCGTTCCAGGGGCAGACCGCCTGGCACAGGTCGCAGCCGAACACGTGGTTGCCGACGAGCGGGCGGAGCGCGGGGTCGTAGGCGCCGCGGTGCTCGATCGTCAGGTAGGAGATGCACCGCCGCGCGTCGAGCACCCAGGGGGCGGGGAAGGCGCCGGTCGGGCAGGCCTCCAGGCAGCGCGTGCAGGTGCCGCACGAGCCCGGCGCCTCCGGCGCCGGCCCGAGCAGGGGCTCGCCGTGCTCGTCGACCGCCGGCAGGTCGCGGTCGAGCGCGACGCCGCCGAGGACGAAGCTCGACCCGCGCCGCGGGTCGATCAGGAGCGTGTTCTTGCCCACGAACCCCAGGCCGGCCGCCCGCGCGTAGGCGCGCTCGAGCAGCGGCGTGGTGTCGGCGAAGCGGCGCGCGCTGGCGCCGGGGAGGAGGGCCAGCGCGTGCAGGCGCAGGGCCTCGAGGTGCGGCGCGATCACCTTGTGGTAGTCGAGCGGGCCCTGGGCGTAGGTCGCCACCCACGCCTCGTCGACGTGCCCCGGCGGGGCGTCGCGCGGGGGCGCGTAGGGGAGCGCCGCCATGAGGACCGCGCGCGCCCCGGGGAGGATCGACGCGGCGTCGGTCCGCGCGTCGGGCGCGTCCGCCATGTAGGCCATCCCACCGTGGTGCCCCGCGGCGAGCCAGGCGCGCAGCCGCGCCCGCTCCTCGTCGGGCAGCCGGGCGGGCGCGACGCCGAACGCGGTGAACCCGAGCCACCGCGCGGCGCGCGCCAGCGCGCGCGCCGCGTCGGCCGGGCTGGCGGCGGGCCCCGCCGGCGGCGGGAGCTCGGGATCCTTGATCTCGGGGCGGCGGCGCTCGGTCACGTCCTCCCCATTGGACCCCGACGCGCTCAGTTGAGCATGTGCGTCGCCATGAGCGTGAACACGCCGATCCGCGCGTCGAACGCGCGGCCGTCGTCGCGGACCATCTGGTAGGTGCCGCGCATGGCCCCGCTCGGCGTCGGCAGGGGGCAGTAGCTCGTGTACTCGAACGCCTCACCCGGCTCGAGGCGCGGCGTCTCGCCCACGACCCCCGGCCCGCGCACGTGCTCGACGCGGCCGGTGGCGTCGGTGATCACCCAGTGGCGGGAGAGGAGCTGCGCCGGCTCGTCGCCCTCGTTGGCGATCCGCACCGTGTAGGCGAAGAAGTAGTGGTCCTGGTCGGGCGAGGAGCGCTCGGGCACGTAGAAGGCGCGCACCGTGACGCGGACCCCCTCGGTGAGCTCGTCGGACATGGCGCCTCCGCCGACGATCTTAGGTCGAACCGCCCCCGGGGGGGAGCCCACCACGCCCGCGCAGGCGCTCGACGAGCAGCACGAGCGCCGGGACGAGCACGAGCGCGCAGAGGAGCGCGGTGACGCTCGTGACGGCGATGAGCACGCCGAAGTCGCGGGTAGGGCGGAACGGTGACAGCGCGAAGGCGCCGAAGCCCAGCGCCACCGCCGCCGTCGTGGCGACGATCGGCCGGCCCGTGAGGCCGAGCGTCCGGGCGAGGGCCGCCGACGCCGTCGCCCCCGCGGGGCGCGCGCGCAGGTGGTGCAGCACGTGGATCGTGTCGTCGACGAGGAGCCCGAGGGCGATCGCGGCGACCGTCACCGTGGCCGTGTCGAGCGGGAGGCCGGCGAGCCCCATGGCGCCGAGGGTCAGCAGCACGGGGACGGCGTTGGGCACCACCGAGAGCAGCGCCAGGCCGGGCGAGCGCAGGACCACGAGCAGGAGGAGGGTCACCGCCGCGAGCGAGAGGCAGAAGGACCGCGTGAGCGTCTCGACGAGCAGCACCTGCACGCGGACGAGGAGCGGCACGACCCCGGTCAGCCGCACGCGCAGCCCCGGCGCCAGGCCGGCCCGCGGCAGGGCCTCCCGCAGGCGGGCCGCCAGGGCGTGGCACGCGTCGGACGAGAGGGTCGTGCGGCAGGCCAGGGTCGCCCGCAGCGCCACGGCGTCGCCCGCCCGCACGAGGCCGGGCCCGGCCGCCCCGGCCTCGAGCGCCGCGGCCAGGAGCGCGCCCGCGAGCGCCGGCGGCGCGTCGTCGAGGCCGGGGGCCTCGAGCGGCGAGGTCGTGCGCACCACGAGGGGGTCGAGCGCCGCCTCGGCCAGGAACACGCGCAGCCCGGCGAGCGTGCCCGGCGCGAGCACGAGGTCGGTCGGCCCCTCGAGCCACAGCTCGAACGGCGTGAGGCCGATCCCGGCGGCCTCGACCGCGGCCGCGCCCGCGGGCAGGCGGTGGTCCGCCGGGAAGAAGCGCAGGACGTCGGACTCGACGCGCAGCGTGGACGCCCCGTGGACGCCCACGGCCACGGCGACCGCCGCGAGGACGAGCGCGGGGAGGGCGAGGCGGTCGAGGCGCCGAACGTGGGCGGCCGCGGCCTCGGGCGACCAGGCGCGCGACGGGCGCGCGCCCGGGCGCAGGCGCCCCGCGCCGAGCGACAGGAGCGCGGGCACGAGCGTGAACGCGAGGAGGAACGCCACGAGCGCGCCGACGGCCGCGAACAGCCCCAGGTCGCGCACCGGCGGGACCTCGGACGCCGCCAGCGACAGGAAGCCCCCGGCGGTCGTCAGCGCCGCGAGCAGGCACGGCAGCGCCGTGGCCCGACCCGCGTGCTGCCACGCCGGGCCGGGCGCCTCGGGCGCATCGGGGTCGCGGTCCAGGTAGCGGCTCACGAGGTGAAGCGCGTAGGCCGTGCCGACGACCGCCAGCACGGCGGGCAGCACCACGAGGACCATGTTGAGCGTGCGCCCCGCCAGCGACATCAGGCCGAGCGTCCAGAGCACCGCGGCGCCGACGCCCGCCTGCACCGCCAGCACGGCCCGCACGGAGCGCAGGGCCACGCCCAGCACCACCACCATGAGCCCGAAGGTGAGCGGGAAGAGCGTGCGGAACGAGGTCATGGCGGCCCGGTCGAGGTCGTGGGTCATCACCTCCGGCCCGGCGACGTCGAACGGCCCGAGCGGCGAGCCGGCGAGCGCGGCCTCGACGCGGCCGACGAGGGCCGCCCGCCCGGTGGGCCGCCGGAGCAAGCGGGAGGCCCGCGGCTGCGGACCGTCGCGAGCGGTAGGGTTCTCATGGGCTGCGGCACCGCAGTCGCGGGACGGAGCTTGCGGAGGCGGGCCACACCGACAGGTCCCCTGGAGCTCCGGCCGCGGGGCGACCAGGACCGCGGCCCTGCGCCGGTCGTCCGAGAGGAGCAGGCGCTCGAGCGGCCCGTCGACGAGGTGCGCGCGCTCCGGGGGCAGCGCCTCGACCACGTGGTCGTCGGGCGGGATCACCCCGTGCGCGGCCGGGTCGGCGAGGAGCGCCCGCGCGCGGGCGCGCGCCACGGCGTTCGCCGCCGGGTGGACCTCGTCGTAGTCGGGCGGGGCGAGGAGCACCTGGCGCAGGTGCCCCTCGAAGCGGTCCCAGGCGCGCCGGCGCGCCTCGAGCACCTCCTCGACGGGCGCCCCGGCCGGGGTGGCGGCGAGCAGCGGCGCCAGGCGCTCCGCCTCGAGCACCCAGGGCAGCAGGTCCTGCCCGTGCGAGAGCCGCCGCGCCTCGTCGAAGTGCTCGGCGCTCTGCTCGGGGTCGCCGCCGAGCGAGGGCGGGGCCGCGAGGCGCAGGGCGAAGTAGAGGTGCGGCCCGCCGCCGAACAGCTCCTCGTCGCGCTCGAGCAGGAGGGCCATCACCGCGTCGACCCGCGGGAGGTCGGCCAGGGCGCCCACGTCGTTCGGGTCGGAGTCGACCTCGGCGCCGCGGGCGAACGCCCACCAGAAGGCGCCCGCCAGCGCCGCCGGCGGCGCCGCCTCGAGCTGGGGCAGGAGCCGCTCGAGCGGCTCGTTCGACACGAGCGCGTGCCCGAGCGACGGCGCCGCGCGCATGAGCAGCCGCACGGCCGCCTGCTGCGCCGTCCGGTAGCAGGCGCGGGCGGCGTCGCGGTCGACGTCGTGGAGGAGCAGCAGCCCGAGCGACGCGTTCGCCTCGGCCTGCAGGGCCAGCGCGTCGGGGGCGGCGTCGGCCCACGTCGAGCCCTCGGCGCGCGCGAGGTCCACCGCGCGGCTCAGCGTGGCCAGGCGCCCGGGCAGCGCCGCGCGCAGCGCCTCCACCTTCGACCCGCGCGCCACCGGGGCCACGACCGTCCCCGCGCCCTCGACCGCGCGCAGCCGGTCGGCCAGGTCGGCGAGCGCCTCGAGGCGGGCCGGGTCGCCCAGGTCCCCCGGGGCCGTGACGGCGAGCAGGAAGGCGTCCTCGCCGAAGCGGTCGCGGAACGCGCGGTAGGCGTCGAGCTCCGGGTCGACCTCCGGCAGCCAGGCGGCCGGCGTGTCGTCGGGGACGAGGCGCGTCGCCGCCGCGCCGAGCGCGGCCGTCACGACGCCCAGGAGGAGCACGGTGGCGAGCGGACGCTCGACGGAGGCGCGGAGGAGCATGGCCGGCACTCTACGCCAGCGCCCGGGCGGGCGTCAGCCGCCGGGGCGCACGGCCCGCAGGCGCTCCTGCGCCGCCCGACCGTCGCCGCGGTCGAGCGCGTCGGCCGCGGCCTGGACCTGTTGCCGCGCCGGGCCGCCGGGGCGCGCGGGCAGCGCGAGGGCTTCGTGGACGGCGCGCCGCGCGCCGTCCAGGTCGCCGAGGACAAGGAGCTCCTCGGCGAGCATCAGGCGCAGCGGGACGCTCTGCTGGTTGCTCTGGAGGAAGTCCCGGAGCATGGGGAGGAGCCTCGGCCCGAGGAGCCGCCGGGCCGCCTCGAGGTCGCCCGTCGACGCGAGGTGGATCCGGGCCTGGAGGTCGTCCATGAGCGGGTTCTCGCAGCGGATCGCCGCGGCCCTGGCGCGCTCGAGGTCGACGATGAGGATCCGGCCGGGGGGGAGGGCGGACGGGGTGCCCAGGGCGGACTTCGCCCACGCCCGGTAGAAGTATGCCTCGCCCAGCGTGGGCGCCTCCCGCGCGACGCCTCGGGCCGCCTCGAGGACCGCGTGGGGGTCGGGCGCCGCGACCTCGAACAGCGGCGCGAGCCGCGCCCGGGCCGCGGCCACCGCGGCGGCCTCCCGCTCCTCCTCGTCGCACGGGGCCGCCGGCGGCCCCTGGTACTCGAGGACCAGCCGGGGGCGCAGGTCCGGGCTCGCCGCATCCGACGACGCGAACCAGACGAGGGGCTCCGCCCGCGACGCCAGCATGACCCCGAAGTTGGCGTGCGGCGCCGCGAGCCAGCCGCGGGCCAGGTCCGTAAGGTCCAGGTCGAGGCGCCCGGCGCCGAGGTCGACCCGGCCCGCCGCGACCGGCGCGGCGCCGGTCGGGGGGAGCGTCGCGGCGACGACGCCGTCCGGCGGCTCGTCCCCGGTCCCCTCCTCCCACGCGCCCTGGACCGCGAAGGCCTCGACCTCCTCCGCCGACGACGCCGGGCCAGGGAAGAGCATCAGGCGCAGGGTCGCCCGGCGCAGGTCCGCGCCGGCCGGGATGCGGGACAGGTCGAAGCGCAGGAGCGCGCGGCGATGCTCCCCGACCGAGAGCCACTCGTCGGGGCCGAAGTTGGTCTTCGCGTCCAGCCCGCGGAGGAGGACGGCGGCGTCCTGGCCCGCGAGGGGGCCCGGGCGCAGGGTGAGGGTCACCGGCGCGGGCGCCGGGGCCGGCGCCGGCGGAGGCGGCCCCGGGGCCGGCGCGGGCGCCGCGTCAGCCCAGGCACGACGGCGAGCCCGGCGGCCGCGACGGCCAGCGCCGCCCCTGCGGCCCAGGGAGCCAGCGGGCGCGGCGCGCCGGGCGCGGCCTCCGCGCGCCGCGCGCAGCCGCCGCGAGCCGCTCGCGGCGGGCGCTGGCCGCGGCGCCGCCGTTCACCGCGGCCCGACGGCCGCGGCGCCCGCCGCGTCGAGCGGGCCCGCCGGGTCGAGGGCCCGGTGGGGCGCCCCGTGGGCCGCGAGGGCGGCGGGCGCGGCGGGGTTCCACACGCGCGGGTCGGGCGGCGGCTCGGTGACGACCTTGTGGATGATGCTGTAGAGGCTCGCCCCCTCGACGGGGGCGCGCCCGGTGAGCAGGAAGTAGAGCGTGGCCCCCAGGGCGTAGACGTCGGACGCCGGGCCCGCCTCGCCGTCGACCTGCTCGGGCGCCATGAACGCCGGCGTCCCCTTGAGCTCGCCGGCGACCGACGCCGCCTGCGTGCTCGCGAGCCCGGCCCGCGGGTCCACGCGCACGAGGCCGAAGTCGAGGAGCACCGGCCGGCCGGTCGCGCGCTCGATCACCACGTTCTGCGGCTTGAGGTCGCGGTGGACCACGCCGTGCGCGTGGCAGTGCGCCAGCGTGCGGGCGATCGTCGCCAGGATGCCCGCCGACCACTCGAAGGGCGGCACCCCCCCCGTGCGCACGAGCGCCGCGAGGTCGTCGCCCTGGATCAGCTCCATGGCCAGGTAGGGCCGCCCGCCCTCGACGCCCAGGTCGGTGACGAGCGGCAGGTTCGGGTGGCGCAGGCGCGCGAGCACCTGCGCCTCCTGGCGGAAGCGCTGCGCGAGCCCGGGGTCGCCGGGCTCGAGCAGGACCTTCAGCGCGACGTCGGTCCCCAGGGCCGCGTGGCGGGCCCGGTAGACGGCGCCCTGGCCGCCGCGGGCGAGCTCACCCAGCAGCACGTAGGCGCCGAACGACCGCCCGCCCGCGTTCAATCTCGCCTCAGAACGGGCCGACGCCGCCCTGCCCACCCTGCGCCGGCGCCGGGGCCGGCCCCTGCTCGGCGAGGAGGGGCTCGATCATGCGCCGGAGCGCGTCGAGGTCGTGGTAGCCGACGACCTTGTTGCGCACGCGGCCCTGCTTGTCGATGAACAGCGTCGTGGGGAACGCGCGCAGGTCGGGCACCTTCTGCAGCTCGGCCCGGTCGGTGACGAGGGTGAGCGGATAGTTGACCCCCTGCTCCTCGGCGAACTTGCGCACCTTGGCCTCGACCTCGGCGCCGCCCTGGCCGTGCTCCCACGTCATCCCCACGATCTCGAGCCGGTCGCCCAGCTCCTTCTTGAGCTGGACGAAGTGCGGGATCTCGGCCCGGCAGGGCGGGCACCACGTGCCCCAGAAGTCGACGATCACCACCTTGCCGCGCAGGTCGGCCAGCGCGAGGCGCTTGCCGTCGAGGGTCGTCACGGTGAAGTCGTAGGGGAAGAGCCCCGCGTCCGGCCCGGCGGCGCCGCCGCGGGCGCGCTCGATCAGCTGCGCGAACCGCGGCTCGCGGCGGATCGGGTCGAGGTCGGTGTCCTTGGCGATGTGGTCGAAGTCGTCGAAGCCGGCCTCGAGCGCCTGGCCGAGCGCGGTGAGCGCCTCGTCGGCGCGGCCCTGCATGGAGCGGGCGCAGGCGGTGTTGTAGTAGACGAGCTGCCGGACGCCGTCCTTGGCGTCCTCCGGGAAGGGCAGGCCGGCCAGGAGCTCGAGGATCTGCCCGTACTTCGCCAGGGCCTCGTCGTAGGCGGCGACGCCCTGGGCGCGGGCCCGCTCGGCCTCCTCGCCCTGGAGCTTGCGGGCGCGCTCGATCAGGCCGGCGCCGGCGGTCATGTGGTCGATCGCCTGGCCCATGAGGGCCTCGATGCGCTCGGCCTCCTCCTCCTGGGCGAGGGCGACGGGGGCCGCGGGCGCGGCGACCAGGGTCAAGGCGACGATCGAGGCGACGAGGACGCGGTTCATCAGGACGAGCTCCTCTCCCCACCGGGCGCCGGATCATGCCCGGGGTGGGGGAGGACGTCAACGTCACGGCAGCGGCGGGGGCCCCGCCTCCTCGCGGACGATGATGAGGATCGCCGACTGCGGGACGACCAGGTAGTTCGCCGCGTCGTAGCGCACCTCGACGGCCGCCTTCTTGAAGAACAGCGCGTAGTCGCCGACCTTCACCTGCATGGGGAGGTAGCGGTCCTGCCGCTGCGCCTCCTTCCACGGCTCGTCGTCGGGCTCGTGGAGCGACGGCAGGGGCACGCCCGGCCCGGTGGCGATCACCCGCCCGGCGCGGACGCCGTCCGACTCGTGGACACCCTGGGGCAGGTAGAGGCCGGAGTGGGTGCGCGTGTCCTCGTCCGGGACGATGAGCACGCGGTCGCCGACGACGATCAGGTTCCGGGGGACCTTCACGCGGGAGACTGTACCCAGGGCCCGGGCGAGTCGCCACCGTCACGCCTCGGGGCGCCGGGCCGGCGTGCTAGGCTCTTGCCGGCACGACGACCGTCGGCCGCCGCGGAGGAGCGAGCCATGCAGAACGGGGCCGCCGTCCGGCAGCAGGACACGACCCGCACCTTCGCGCCCGTCGAGGAGCTGATCGAGGAGATCCGCGCCGGGCGCATGGTGGTCCTCGTCGACGACGAGAACCGCGAGAACGAGGGGGACCTCGTCCTCGCCGCGGAGAAGGTCACCCCCGAGGCCGTGAACTTCATGGCGAAGTTCGGGCGCGGCCTGATCTGCGTCTCGCTCACGGCCCAGCGCTGCCAGGAGCTCGACCTCTACCCGCAGGCGGACAACAACACGTCGCTCCACGGCACGGCGTTCACCGTCTCGGTCGACGCCCGCGACGGCGTCACCACCGGCATCTCGGCCGCCGACCGCACGAGGACGATCGAGCTCCTCGTCGACCCGAAGACGAAGCCCGAGGAGCTGGTCCGGCCGGGGCACATCTTCCCGCTCAGGGCCCAGGACGGCGGCGTCCTCGTCCGCGCCGGCCAGACGGAGGGCTCGGTCGACCTGTGCCGCCTCGCCGGGCTGCGGCCGGCCGGGATCATCTGCGAGATCATGAACGAGGACGGGACGATGTCGCGCGTCCCGGAGCTGGTCGAGTTCTGCCGCCAGCACGGCCTGAAGATGGGCTGCGTCGCCGACATCATCCGCTACCGGCGCGAGCACGAGCGCCACGTCCACCGCTCCGTCAGCGTCAAGCTGCCCACGGCCTACGGCGAGTTCGACCTGCACGTCTACGTCGACGACTACGACGACCGCCCGCACCTCGCGCTGTGCATGGGCGAGGTCGGGCGGCGCGGGGCCGACGGCGCCCAGGCGCCCATCGACCGGGCCGCCCTCGTGCGCGTCCACAGCGAGTGCCTGACGGGCGACGTCCTCGGGTCGCTCCGCTGCGACTGCGGCGGCCAGCTCCATCGCGCCATGGAGCGGATCGCCGCGGAGGGCGAGGGCGTGATCCTCTACATGCGCCAGGAGGGGCGCGGGATCGGCCTCAAGAACAAGCTGCGCGCCTACGCCCTGCAGGACAAGGGGCTCGACACCGTCGAGGCGAACGAGGTCCTGGGCTTCGGCGCCGACATGCGCGACTACGGCGTCGGCGCGCAGATCCTCGCCGACCTCGGCCTCACGCGGATCCGCCTGCTCACGAACAACCCGATGAAGGTCGTGGGCCTCTCGGGCTTCGGCCTGGAGATCGTCGAGCGGATCGCGCTGGAGATCGAGCCGCACTCGGCGAACCGCGAGTACCTGCGGACGAAACGCGACAAGATGGGGCACCTCCTCAAGGGCATCTGAGGTCCCCGTCTCCGCGCCGACCACGTCCTTCGTCCCCACCACCCCCGACCCGCTCCACGCCTGCGAGGTGCTCCATGCGCCGCGTCGTCCTCACCGTCCTCCTCCTCCTCCTCGCCCTCGCCCCCCGGGCGCGCGCGCGCGGGGTCGACGAGGACTTCCAGGTGTGGGCGCCGGTGATCCTCCAGGCGACCTACCGGCCCGTGCGCCTGTGGGTCGAGGTGCAGCCGCGGCTGATCGAGGACGCCGGGCGGCTCGGCTTCATGATCTACCGCCCGGCGCTGGCCTGGCTCACGCCGGTCGAGGGCCTCTCGCTCTGGGGCGGCTACGCCTTCGTCGAGCGCGTCGACCGGCGCTACTCGCGCGAGCACCGCGCATGGCAGCAGGTGCAGTACGACCACACGCTCGAGGACCTGGGCCGGCTCCGCTTCATCCACCGCCTCCGGGCCGAGCAGCGGTTCCTGCAGGACCGCGACCCCGTGGCGCATCGCCTCAGGTGGCTCCTGCGCGGGAGCCTCCCCCTGGCCTTCGAGGGCCGCCTCCTGGCGATCGCCTGGAACGAGTTCTTCTTCAACCTCAACACGGTCGACCGCGGGCCTCGGCGCGGCTTCGACCAGAACCGCGTGTTCGTGGGGCCGGGCCTCCAGGTCGCGCGCTGGGCCCGCTTCGAGGTGGGGTACCTGAACCAGTACTTCCACCGGGTCCGCGCCGACGACCAGCTCAACCACGTCCTGTTCGCGTCGCTGTGGATCGACCTACCGTGACGCCGGGTAGCGCGGGGCCAGGCGCTCCGGCGGCACGCCCAGCCGGAACGCCGCCCGGAGCGCCCACATGCCGGCGACCGTGCGCGCGAGCCCGCGGGCGCGCCAGCGGCGCGCGCTGGTCGTGACCCTGACGCCCGGGCGGCCGGGCGCCCCGCGCGCGCGCAGGGCGTCGGCGAGGAGCAGGTCCTCCATGAGCGGCACGTCGCGGTAGCCGCCGAGCGCCTCGAACGTCGCGCGCCGGACGAAGAGCGCCTGGTCGCCCGAGGGCGTGTCGAAGGCGCGGCTGCGCAGGTTGATCCCCGCCTCGACCGCCCGGAAGGCCAGGCCGGGCGCGTCGAGCCGGACGCCGAAGTAGCCCCACTCGCCCGTCGCCGCGCGCACGGCCTCGATCGCCGGCCGGGGGAGGCGCCCGTCGGCGTGCAGGAACACGAGCCAGTCGCCGACCGCCCGCGCGGCGCCGGCGTTCATCTGCCGCGCCCGCCCGCGCGGCGCCGCGAGGACGTGGACGCGCGGGAGGCCGAGCGCGCGGGCGAGGTCGGCCGTGCCGTCGGCGCTGCCGCCGTCGACGAGGAGCACCTCGTCGCCGGGGCCCAGGTCGGCGTCGAGGGCGCGCAGGAGCGGGCCGACCGCGGCGGCCTCGTCGAGGGCGGGGACGACGACGCTGAGCGTCGGGGTCACGCCGCCGGCGCGGCCCGCCCGCCGCGCGGGCGCAGGACGAAGTAGCCGGCGACGCCCGCCCACAGGAGCGCCCCGGCGAGCGGGCCGATCAGGCCGAAGCGCTGCTGCTCGAGGACGACGCCGGTGAGGAACACGGCCAGGCCGTTCATGGCCTTGACCACGAGGTTGAGCATGCCGAAGTAGATCGCCGTCAGCTCCCCCTTCGACTCGCGGGCGCAGGTGGTCACGGCCTCGCCCTCGAGGCCGAGGAGCACGGCGGCCATGGGACCGGCGCAGGCGAAGAGCAGCCCGGCCGTGAGGAACGGGCTGGGCGCCTCGCCGTCCAGGAAGCGCGTCCCGGCGTAGACGACCCCGAGCGCCAGCGACGCGACCACGACCGCCCGCTCCCACCCGAGCCGGCGCGAGAGCGTCGGCACGAGGACGAAGAAGGGGAACGCGCCGAGGAGGAAGGGGCCGAGGAGGCGCGGGACGTCGCCGGCCGTGCCGCCGAGGACCTCGGAGGCGATCGCGGGCGCGCCGGCCGTCATGACCGTGAACGACATCTGCGAGCCGGAGAAGAGCACGAGCACGGCGAGGAAGCGCCGGTCCTTGAAGGCCGTGCCGAGCATCTCCCCGAGCGTCGGCTCGGGCCCGGCGGGCGCGGCGGCGGCCGGCTGCGGCCCGGGCTGGGCGAAGAAGGGCAGGACCATGAGGAGCGTGGCCGGGATGCCGACCCACAGCGCCGCCTCGAAGTAGCCGCGGGCCACGACGACCGCCGGGCTGGCGACGGCGATGATCGCCGTCGCCACGAGCATGCCCGTGCCGAGGCTGTTCGAGAGCCGGCGCCGCACGTCGTGGTCGTCGCCGGAGTAGTCGGCGACGAGGCTCCAGTAGGGGATCGCGTAGACGGTGTAGCCGACGAAGAACACGAACATGCCGCCGGTGGCGAGCGCCCAGCGCAGGGGCTCGGCCATCTCGCGGTCCGGGCGGAAGATCAGCGCCAGGCCGACCACCGGCAGGGCGAAGGCGAACAGGAGCAGGTGGCGGCGCTGGCGCCCGCGGCGGACCCATCGATCGCTGATGATCCCGGCCACCGGGTCGGTGACCCCGTCGAAGATGCGGAAGCCGAACAGGAGGAGGCCGAGGAGCGCCGGCGCGAGGAGGAAGCCATCGCCCACGGGCTCGCGGGCGTACTCCATGTTCCACTGGAAGAAGAACCGGGCCAGGCACATCATGCCGACCTGGCCGCAGGCGTAGAGGACGTAGTGCCAGGCGCGCACGTCTAATGCCTGAAGTGGCGGGTGCCCGTGACGACCATCGCCAGGCCGAGCGCGTCGGCGCGGGCGATCACGTCGGTGTCCTTCTTCGACCCGCCCGGCTGGACGAACGCGGTCACGCCCGCCTCGGCGGCCGCCTCGACGCCATCGGGGAAGGGGAAGAAGGCGTCGGACGCGAGCGAGGCGCCGCGCGCGCGCTCGCCCGCCTTGCGCGCGGCGAGGTGCACCGCGTCGACGCGCGACGGCAGCCCGCCGCCGACGCCCACCAGCGCCCGCCCGCGGGCGACGGCGATCGCGTTGCTGCGCACGAACCGCACGCAGGTCCAGGCGAAGCGCAGGGCCGCGTCCTCCTCGGGCGTGGGCGCGCGGCGCGTGACGACCTCCCAGCGGGCCGGCGGCGCGCGGTCGCGGTCCTGCACGAGCAGCGCGCCCGAGAGGCCGCGCACCTCGAGGAGGTCGTCCTCGGCCGGGCTGGCCTCGACGACGCGCAGCGTCTGCCCCCAGCCCTTGCGCCCCCGCAGGACCTCGAGGGCGGCGTCGTCGTAGCCCGGGGCCACGACCACCTCGACGAAGCCCTTCTTCGCCAGCGCCTCGGCCCCGGCGCGGTCGAGCGGGCGGCTCAGGCCCACGACGGACCCGAAGGCCGAGACCGGGTCGCCCTCCCAGGCGGCGTCGATCGCGAGGGCGAGGTCGTCGGCGCTCGCCGCCCCGCAGGGGCCGGCGTGCTTGATCACGCAGGCGGACGCGCCGCCGAGCGCGTGCGCCATGGTCATCGCCGCGTCGACGTCGAGGAGGTTGTTGTAGGAGAGCTCCTTGCCCTCGCCGAGCACGCGCAGGCTGCCCAGCCCGCCGCGAGCGGTCGTCGGCCGGTAGAGGGCGCCCCGCTGGTGCGGGTTCTCGCCGTAGCGCAAGGGCTCGCCCACGCGCACGGCCGCGAGGGCGAGCCGGTCGGGCAGCCGCTCGTCCGGCCGCAGCCGCGCCCGGAGCGTCGCCTCGATCGTGGCGTCGTAGGCGGCGGTCCGGGCGAAGGCGGCCAGGGCCAGGGCCTCGCGGGTGGCGCGAGAGACGCCGCCCGTCCGCGCGAGCTCGTCGAGGAGCGGGCCGTACTGCGCGGGGTCGCTGAGCACGGCCACGCGGTGGAAGTTCTTGGCCGCGGCGCGGGTCATCGCCGGGCCGCCGATGTCGACCTCCTCGACCAGCCCGTCGAGGTCGAGGCCGCGCGCGGCGGCCTCCTCGAAGCGGTAGAGGTTCACGACCACGAGGTCGAACGGCGCGATCCCGAGGCCGTCGAGGTCGGCGACCTCCCTGGCGAGGATCCCCCCGTGGACCTTCGGGTGGAGCGTCTTGACCCGCCCGCCGAGGACCTCGGGGTGGCCGGTCACCGCCGAGACGTCCTCGACCTCGAGGCCCCCGGCGCGCAGGGCCGCGGCCGTGCCGCCGGTCGAGACGAGGGCCACGCCGCGCGCCGCGAGCTCGCGGGCCAGCTCCAGGAGGCCCTGCTTGTCAGCGACGCTCAGGAGCGCCCGCCGGACCGTCACCTGGTCGGTCACCGCCGGTGCGCCTCGTCCGAGCGGTGCAGCCACTCTCCGAGCCGCCGGATCAGGTCGATCGACGAGATCATGCCGACCGGGCGCCGCTCGGCGTCGAGGACGACGACGCGGCGGATCTCCTTCCAGACCATCATCTCGCACACCTCGACGACCGGGGCGTCGGCGGCGCAGTGGTGGACGTAGGGCGTCATGAGCTCCTTGACCGGCCGGTCCACCAGGCCGCGCAGGGCCGCGGCCGCGTGCAGGTCGTCGTGGCTCACGGCGTCGAGGAGCACGGAGCTGACGCGCTTCTTGCCCGCCTGGAACGTGGGCGCGAACTCGCCGGAGCCTGGCGGCCCGATGGTGTAGGCCAGCGCGCGGAGGATGTCCGTCTCCGAGACGACGCCGACGGCGCGCCCGTCCGCGTCGACCACGGGGATCCCGCTGAAGTGGCTGGCCCGGAGCAGCCCGATGAGCTCCTCGACCGGCACCTCCTGCGAGACGGTCGTGACCTCGGTGGTCATCACGTCCCGGGCGCAGAGCTCGCGCATGGTCCCTCCCGTGCTCCGGCGCTCGGCCGGGCCGGAGAGGCTACCAGGAGGTCAGTCCCGTGCGGGGGGGAGGAGGTCGAGGACCTTGCCGACGAGGTCCTCCAGGGCGGCGCGGTCGAGGTCCGGGTGGTGGACGCTCATGGCCTCGACCACCACCGCGCCGCGGACGGCGACCAGCGTGCGCACCGAGACCTCGCCCATGGGCGTGCGCAGGCGCTTGTCGGCCCAGAGCCCCGGGCGGTCGCCCACCTCCGGGTGCGCGTACTCGGCGGAGGTGATCACGAAGGCCCCGCCGGGCTGGGCGAAGTCCTCGTCCTTGGCGCGAGAGACCCGCTCCTCGATGTCGATCATGCGGGCGGCCGCCTCCGGCGACGTGCATCCCAGCAGCACGATCGTGACCTGACGCCCGGCGCCGCGCGGGTCGCTCGCGGTGGCGGCGTAGCTCTCGCGGTGCCCGTCGCGGAGCCAGGCGAGCGCGTCCTCCCCGCCCAGGGCCAGGCCCGAGCGCAGGGCCGGCTCCGGCACCGGCGCGACCTGGCTGGGCCAGCCGGCCGGCAGGAGGGCCGCCGCCGCCCGCGCGAGGGCGCGCAGGTCGAGGTCGTCGGACGGCGGGGCGAGGTAGTGCTCGGGATGGCTCACGGCCCGGAGCGTGCGCGGCGGCGCCGTGAACAGCCGCTCGAGGCCGGCGTCCCGCCCGAGCCGCTCGAGCGTGGCGGCGACGAGCTTCTCGCCCTCGACGTACTGGAAGCCGGTGGCCTGCGTGAGCATGTCGAGGACGTGGCGCATGACAGGGTCGGTGACCGACGAGGGCACCTCGCTGTTGGCGCGCACGAGCAGCGCGAACGCGTCGGCGAGGCCGAGCCGCTCGGCCACGCGCCGGGTGACCACCTGCGCGTGGCCCTCGAGCACGCAGAAGCGCGCGCGGAGCTCCTCCTCGTCGCGCGGCTGGCCCACGAAGGCGCGCACGCCGAAGCGCCGGTCCTGCCACACGTGGACGGCCTCGTGGACGAGGATCACGTCCAGGAAGGCGGCCTCGCGCAGGCCGGCGAGCTCCGGCGCGAGGGCCGCCAGCCGCGCGAACGTCTCGCCCGCGATCAGCACGTGGCCCTCGGCGAGGTGGAGCTTGCCGAAGCACGCGTCGCTCAGCGCGCGCCCCTGCTGCTCGCACAGGCGGCGCAGCTCCTCGCCCGCGGGCGCGCCCTCGAGCCCGCCGAGGACCTCCTCGTTCTCGGCGGCGATCAGCCGGGCGACCTCGGCGCGTCGCGCCGGCACGAAGCGCGGCGGCGGGTCGAACGGGCCGCCCAGCTCCGCCTCGAGCGCCTCGCGCAGGGCGGCGAAGCGCCGGGCGAGCGCCTCCTCGGTGGCGGCGAGGGCGGGCGCGTCCTGCGCGGGCGCCGCCGCCGCGAGGAGGAGGAGCAGGGCGGCGAGGGGGGCGACGCGGCCGGTCATGGGGGGGCCTCCGGGTCGGGAGGCTACTCCAACGGACCGGCGATCGCCAGGAAGTCGGCGCGCGCGGCGTCGAGCTCCCGGAGCACGGCCGCGCGCCGCGTCTGCAGGTCGGCCCGGGTCGCCGGGTCGAGGCGCGCCTGCTCCTTGCGCGCGCGGCGCGCGCGCCGGCGCCCCGAGAGCCCCTCGAGCCAGAGCAGCGCGATGAGGCCCGCGAGCGGGAGCGTGCCCAGGTAGATCGTGGCGGCGGCGCCGCCGAGGTGGCGGGCCACGAGCCAGGTCTGGACGGCGTAGCAGGCGACGAACGCGAGGAGGCCGCTCGTCAGCTTGACCGTCGAGGCGAAGACGCTCTCCGGGTTGACCAGCGCCACGACGAGCCGCGGCACGTTGTAGAGGAGGAGGTGGTTGACGATCCCCCAGAGCGCCAGGGGCGCGCCGAGCGCGAAGCCGAGGTCCTCGACGACGGTGGGCGGCCGCGCCTGGTGGGCGCGCACGACGCGGTCGTCGACGCCGGCCCGCTCGAGCGCCGCGCAGTAGTCGGCGAGGAGCCCCTTCACGCGCTCGACGCGGGGCGGGTCGCTCACGGCGAAGGCGTTCACGGCGCGCGAGATCGCGGCCACGGCCGCCAGCGGCCCGCCCGCGTCGGCGGCCACGGCGCGCCCATACACGCGCGCGAGGTCCCGCACGAGGGGGTCGTGCTCGGTGTGCTCGACGTGGACCACGTCCGGCAGGAGCGCGTCGCGCACCGCGCCCGTGAGCGCGCGCGCCGCCTGGAAGGGCTCGGGCTCCTGGTCGGAGAGGCGCGCGAACGGGGCCACCGGGAGCGGCTGGCCGAAGCGGACGCGGGCGCGGCTGCGGAAGGTCCCCGGGTCGTCGTAGACGAGCGCCACCGGGACGACCTGCACCTGGCCCGGCGCGCGGGCCTCCGCCGCCAGGGCGATCCGGGCCAGCCCCGTCTTGAGGGGCATGAGGCGCGGCTCGTCCTGGCTGACCCCCTCGGGGAAGATCAGGACGGCGCCGCCGCCGGCGACCGCGTCCTCGCACGCCCGCAGGGCGGCCTCGTTGCGCGCGCGGGCGGCCTCGTCGAGCGGCCCCTCCTGGCGGCGCTCGACCGGGACGGCGCCGAAGAAGCGCAGGATCGGCCCCAGGAGGGGGTTCCTGAACAGCGGCGCCTTGGCGACGAACCCGACCCGCCGGTCGAGCGCCGTGGCCACGAGCAGGACGTCCATGAGGGTGTTGGGGTGGTTGGCCGCCAGCAGGAGCGGCCCGTCCGCGGGGACGTCGCTGCGACCCTCGACGGTGACGTCGCGGAAGAAGACGCGCAGGGCGTGCCGGAGCAGGGCGCGCAGGAGCAGATAGACCACCGGCACATGATGCCGGCGATCCGGCAGGCAGGCGAGGGGCCGACGATCACCCGCCGAGCTGCGTGTTCAACCTGCCAAGAGCGCAGCGTGTGGGACGGGCCAGGCGTGCCAGTCCGGGACGCTGATTGATGCGCTCGCGAAGGTCAGGGGGTGATCCGGAGCATCTCCCGCAGGATCCGGGCCGTCTTCCGCCGGGAGTCGAGGTCGGTCAAGGTCTTGCGCGCCTCGGTCCGGACCTTCAGGTCCCCGTGGTGGAAGATCTCCTGGAGGAAGTACCCGGGGGTCTTCTCGTCGAGTCCACGGAGCGCGTTCTGGACTTCGAACCGCATGACGTCGGGCCTCTCTCCCCGGAACTTCGCAAACGCGAGACCAGCGCCGCCGCAACGAGCGCACGAGGGTTATGGAGCCGTCACCTGTCCGACCTGGTGCACCCCGTGTGACGCGGTCGGTCCAGGACGGGACGCTGCCCGCGCCGCCCCGTGTCGCTCCTCGCACCATGGAGAACGGCACCGGCGTCGCGATCATTCATCGGAGCAGTCACGCCCCTGACACTCTTCGGTCGGGACGCGACGCAGGTTGACGGGGAATTCACCCGGGTCGCGGGGGCGGTCCCGCAGGTCGACGCAACGTGGGTCGGGCCGCAGGGTTGCGGTAGAGTGGCCCCCCATGACGCGGATCGCGGTGTTCGGGCTCGGTCACGTTGGGCGGGCGCTCCTCCGGTCGTTCGACCGGGTCCGGGGCGCCCCGCGGCTGGTCCTGGTGGCCGACGGCCAGGGGGTGTTCACCGGGGAGGGTCTCGACCCCGGCGACGTCCTGCGGCGCAAGGCGGCGCGCGACTACGACGCCCCGAGGCAGGAGGACGACGTCGGGCGGCTCCTCGACCAGGCCCAGCCCGACGTTCACGTCGAGCTGACGCCCACCGACCTGGAGCACGGGGCGCCGGCCGTGCCCGACGTGGTCGCCGCGCTGAACCGCCGGATCCCCGTGGTCACGGCGGCCAAGAGCCACCAGCGCTCGCGGGAGGTCCTGCGGGAGACCCTCGCCCGGGCGCGCCGCACGCCCTTCCTCGACCACGCGGCGACGCTCGCCGGGATCCCGGCCACGGAGATGGTCACGGGGCTGGGGATGAAGGTCACGCGCATCGAGGGCGTGCTCAACGGCACGACCAACTTCATGCTCCAGCGCCTCTCCGAGGGGGTCGAGTTCGAGCCGGCCCTGCAGGAGGCGATCGCCCGCGGCTTCGCCGAGCGCAACTGGCGCTACGACCTCGAGGGGCTCGACGTGGCGGTGAAGCTGGTCGGCCTGACGCGGCACCTCACGGGCGAGCTGATCGGCGCGACGGACGCGGAGCTCGTCGGGGCGCCCGACCTCGGCCTCTCGAAGGGGATCGTCGGCGTCACGCCCGGGCTCGTCGCCGACCTCGCGGCGCGCGGGCAGAAGCTCAAGCTCGTGGGCGAGGTCGTGCGCGACGGCGACGGCGGCCGCGCGCGCGTCGGCCCGCGGGTGCTCGCGGCGACCGACCCGTTCGCGCAGGTCGACGGCTTTCAGAACGCGGTGAAGCTCGAGGGGCTGATGAACGACACGCGCATGGAGCTGTTCCTGCGCGGCCCCGGCGCCGGCGCCGACGAGACGGCCAGCCGCGTCCTCGGCAACCTCAACCACCTGATCGAGGTCCTGGCGTGGGGGCGGGGCTGATGGCGCCGCTCGCCTGCGTGCGCTGCGACGCCGCCGCCGCGCCCGGGGCGCTCGCGTGCCCCTGCGGCGGCCTGCTCGAGGTGCGCCCGGCGGCGCCGGCGCTCGAGGGCGAGGCGCTGAAGGCGCTCTTCGCCGCGCGGCGGGCGTCGCGGGCGCCCGAGGACCGGAGCGGCGTCTGGCGCTACCGCGAGCTGGTCGCGCCTGGCCTGCCGGTCGAGGCGATCGTCGCCCGCGGCGAGGGCAACACCGGGCTCTACCCCGCGCCGAGGCTCGCCGCCTGGGTCGGGCTCGACCGGGGCGCCCTGTGGCTCAAGCACGAGGGCGAGAACCCCACGGGGTCGTTCAAGGACCGCGGGATGTGCGTCGGCGTCACCGCCGCCCTGCGCGAGGGCGCGCGCGTGCTCGCCTGCGCGTCGACCGGCAACACGTCGGCCTCGCTCGCCTCCTACGCGGCGCTGGCCGGCGCGCCGTGCGTGGTGTTCGTGCCCGAGGGCAAGGTGGCGCTCGGCAAGCTGGCGCAGACCGTGGCGCACGGGGCGCGGGTGCTGGCCGTGCGCGGCAGCTTCGACGCGGCGATGACGCTCGTCGACGAGGCGGCGCGGGCGTTCGGCCTCGGGCTCCTCAACTCGATCAACCCGTGGCGGATCGAGGGGCAGAAGGCGATCGCCCTCGAGGTGCTCGACGACCTGGGCTGGTCGCCGCCGGACTGGGTCGTGCTGCCGTCGGGGAACCTGGGCAACATCTCGGCGCTCGGCAAGGGGCTGCGCGAGGCGCGCAGGGCGGGGCTGATCGACCGCCTGCCGCGGATCGCGGGCGTCCAGGCCGAGGGGGCGGCGCCGTTCGCGCGCCACATGCGCGACCCGCGGGGCGAGCTTGTCCCGGAGCCCAGGCCGGAGACGGTCGCCACGGCGATCCGCATCGGCGCGCCGCGCTCGTGGGAGAAGGCGCGGCGCGAGGTGCAGGCGCTCGACGGGGCGGCGCTGGCCGTGAGCGACGCGGAGCTCCTGGCGGCGAAGGCGGAGATCGACCGGGCCGGCGTCGGCTGCGAGCCCGCCTCCGCCGCGTCGGTCGCGGGGCTGAGGCGGCTGGTGGCCGAGGGGCGCGTGGCGCGCGACGCGCGCGTGGTCGCGGTCCTCACCGGGCACCTGCTGAAGGACCCCGAGACGACGATCGAGGTCCACCGCGAGCGCGGGCAGGTGGTCGTCGACGGGACGCTCGAGGCGATCGGGCGGGCGCTCGAGGGGCTGGTCTAACCCTCGGTCACGAACCGGCGATGCAGGGCCCGCACGGCCGCGTGCGCCTGCTCGCGGGCCACGATGACCGAGATGTTGCGCTCGGACGCGGTCTGGGCGATCGCGTCGATGTTGATCCCCTCGGCGGCCAGGCAGGCGAAGACCGACGCGGCGAAGCCGATCCGGCCGCGCATGCCCGAGCCGATGAGCGACACGGCGGCGTAGCCGTCGCGCACCTGCGCGTCGAGGCCGCCGCGCAGGCGCGCGAGCGCCCGCTCGACCGCCGCCCGGTGCTTGGCCTTGATCGCGACCGTCGCCTCGCCGGCCGGCGACGCCTCGGTGAACACGAGCGGCAGGACGCCCGCCTCGGCCAGGGCGTCGAGGAAGCGCGCGATCCCGTGCAGGACCCGCCCGGGGCCGGGCTCCGGGGCGTCGGGCCGCTCCTGGGAGAGGTCCTCGCCCGGGTCGCGCAGGTCGATCATGACGACCTCGGGGACGCAGGTGATCGCCAGGCGGGTCGTGTCGACGTCGCCTATGAGGGAGGGGGCCGCCCCGTCGAGGAAGGAGCGGATCTCGATCGTCACGCCGGCGCGCCGGGCCGGGTGGATCGCCTTCTCGGCGATCGCCGGGAGCCCGTAGTGGGCGAGCTCCAGCGCGTCGAGGTAGTGCGCGCGCTCGATCACGAGCGGGTCGTCGACGACGCGCGGGTCGGCCGTGAGGAGGCCCGTGGTGTCCTTCCACAGGATCGCCACGCCGCCGAGGGCGGCGGCGAGCGCGGTGGCGGTCGTGTCCGAGCCGCCGCGGCCGAGCGTGGTCCAGCGGCCGGCCTCGTCCTGGCCGACGAAGCCCGGCACGACGTAGACGACGTCGCGGTCGCGCGCGAACCGGGCGCGCATGGCGTCCGCCGCCCTCGGCAGGAGGCGCGCGTCGCCGGGCTCGTCGGTCGTCACGACGCCGGCGGCGCCGCCGACGAGGAGCTCCGCCGGGATCCCCTCCTGGTCGAGGTGCGCGCGGGCCAGCACCACCGACAGGCGCTCGCCGAGCCCGAGCACGCGGTCGCGGGTGCGCTCCGGAACCTCGCCCACGGCGGCGATCCCGCCGAGCGTCCGCTCGAGCTCGTCGAGGAGGGCGCCCGTCTCGCGCTCCGCCGTCGCCCGGGGGGCGCCCCGGAGCACCTCGAGCACCTCGCCGTGCCGGCGGCGCAGGGGGCCCGTGTCCGGCGCGCCGCCGCGCCCGGCCTCCTCGGTGAGCGCCAGGAGGGTGTCGGTCACGCCCTTGAGGGCGGAGAGCACGATGATGATGGGGCGGGGCTCACGCCGGATCAGCTCGGTCATGCGCAGGAGCCCCTCCCGGGACTGCAGGCACGACCCGCCGAACTTCATGACCTTCACGGGGCGAGACGCTAACAGAGGCCCCCGGGGACGGGAAGCACGCCGGCGCGCCGCCCGGGTAGAATCCGCCGCCCTGGGCGGGGGGGCGCGCAAACGCGGCGCCTCGCCGCCCGTAGCCACTGGGTCGCGCGCGGGCGAGGCGCCCGCGGCGACCGACCGGAGGACCTCCATGCTTCGAACCGCTTCCCTGGCCCTGGCCCTCGTGGGCCTCGTGGCGCCCTCGGCCCTGGCGCAGACCGCCGAGCGCGCGGGGCTGGGCCTGCAGCTCAAGGCGGGCGACCAGCTCCGCTACAAGCTCACCTGGGCGCTCGACCAGAAGATGAACCTGGGCGGGCAGGAGATGCCGCAGGCGCTCGAGGTCGAGTGCGCGCTCGATCAGCGGGTCAAGGGGGTCGACGCCGGCGTGGCCACGATCGAGGCGACGATCGCGGGGGTCCGCGCGCGCGTGGGCCTGGGGCCGTTCGGCGAGATGGACTACGACTCGACGGCGGCGCACGACGAGAGCAGCCCGTTCGCGTGGATCCGCGAGGCGATCGGCAAGAGCTTCGAGATCAAGATGAAGACCACGGGCCAGGTCGTCGAGGTGACCGGCGCCGATGCGATCCGTGACCGCATGATGGCCACGCTCGAGGAGAAGGCGGCCAAGCAGCAGGGCGGCGGCGGCATGGGCGGGATGGGCATGGGGATGGGCATGGACCCGGCCATGCTGACCGCGCAGGCGGTCGTCGTGTTCGCGGACGAGGCGATGAAGACCGCCCTCGACGTCCTGAACCACGTGCTGCCCGAGGAGGGCGCGGCGAAGGAGGGCGACACGTGGGACCGCCCGATCGCGGAGACGATCCCGTCGCTGGGCACGCTGAGCTTCACCGGTCGGTTCACGCACCGGGGCGGCGCGGGCTCGGCGGTCCGGCTCGCCTGGCAGGCGGCCGACGAGATCCAGATGCGCCGTGACCAGGGCCGCGGCTCGGACGACCCGCGCGAGCAGATGGCGCGCGAGATGCAGCGCCAGATGACGGAGAAGCTCGAGGTCAAGCGCAAGGAGGTGAGCGGCCGTGTGTCGTTCGACGCCGCCGCCGGGCGGATCATCGACTCGGAGGCGGTCCACCGGATCGACATGGAGGGGCCGCTCCCGCCCATGATCGCGGGCATGATGGGCCCCGAGGGGAAGAACGCGAAGATGAAGCAGGACGTCGTGCTCACCCTGCGCTACGTCCGCGCCGACTCGGCGCCGGCCGGCCAGGGCGGCGGCCGCTTCTAGCCCGTCGCCCGCCGCCGAGGCGGGTGTCCGATCGTCCACGTCGCCCCGGCGGCCACGCAGGCCGTCGGGGCGACTTCGTGTCATGACCAGAGTCAGGTTGCCCTTCGCCTTTTGTTCTGGTAGGTTCCCCCCATGCCCAGGGGGTGAACAGATCGTGAACCTGACCGCGCGCCAGCACGAAATCATCAAGTTCATCTGGAAGTACCGGAAGCGCCGCGGTCTGGCGCCGACCCTGGCCGAGATCGCCACCGAGCTGGGGATCTCGAAGGTCACGGTCCACGAGCACATCGCTCAGCTCGAGAAGAAGGGGGCCCTGGAGAAGGAGCCCTTCCTCTCGCGCTCGACCCGCCTCACTCGCCGCATGCTCCGCGAGCTCGAGCGGACGCTCGAGGAGCAGTCGCGCTACGTGGGGGTCGAGGACCCGCCCGAAGGCGCCGAGGGCGAGGAGCCGCAGCTCGACTCCGGCGCCCAGCAGCGCTCCGGCTCCATGCTCCCGCTGCTCGGCGAGATCGCCGCCGGCAAGCCGCTCGAGGCGGTCGAGCAGCGCGAACTCGTCGACCTCGCGGACATCTGCCAGCTCGACCGGGCCAACTACCTGCTGCGGGTCAAGGGCGACTCGATGATCGAGGACGGGATCTGCGACGGCGACTACGTCCTCGTCGAGCGGCGCAACACCGCCCGCGACGGCGAGACGGTCGTCGCGATCCTCGAGAACAACGAGGCCACGCTGAAGCGCTTCTACCGGCAGAAGAAGCGCTTCAAGCTCGAGCCCGCCAACTCCTCGCTCAAGCCGATCTACACCGACAAGCTCGAGGTCCGCGGCGTCGTCGTCGGCGTCATCCGCCGCTGCTCCTGATCCCTGGGCGGGTGGATTGACAGCCCCCCGGCGCCCGTTTACAGTCCTCCCCTCACGGGGCGTGGCTCAGCCTGGCTAGAGCGCTGCGTTCGGGACGCAGAAGTCGCAGGTTCAAATCCTGTCGCCCCGAGAACAGAAGGCCCGGAAGCAGAACAGCTTCCGGGCCTTCTTCTTTAGGCGCCCACCGTGTCGGCCGGGGCCGGAGCCATTTTCGGAGCCACGGGCTCCGCGCAGGTCTCCGGCCCGCCGGACGACCCGCCCCCGGCCGCCACCGCGCCCGTGACGACGACGCGCTGCATGGCCTCGTCCAGGAGCGCCCTCACCGCCTCGGCCGACCGGCTCGCGTCCAGCAAGGCGGATCGCATGTCCAGGTAGTGGGCCCGTCCCGTGCGGCTCCCCGCCACGACCCGCAGGAGGTCCATGCTCTCCCGGGTGGCCTGAGGCGCGTGGCCGAGCTGCTTGTCGATCAGCACCTCCTGGACCCCGGCGGCCAGGGCCCAGGTGCGGTGCGTCTTGCGGAGGGCGTGCATGTCCACGCCGACCATGCGCGCCTCCCACGCCTCGCGCAGGGTGGCCGCGAGCGCGAGGACCTCCCGCTCGCGGGCGGCTCGCGCCAGGCGGGTGGCTTCCTTGACCAGGCGCGGATTGCCGCCCTTGTTCACGGGCGGTCGCCCGGTGAGCAGGGCCTGGGAGACCAGATAGGCCGTGTCCACGTTCCAGGGGTGCGTGGGAGGCCAGAGCTCCCAGACGATCCCGAGACCCACGGCCTCACGCCAGCCGTCGAGCAGCCCCTTCTTGCGCACCCGGGCGCCGTCGGGGCTCAGGAGGAGCGGTCCCTCCCGCCGGCCGTCCAGATAGGCGTCCAGCTCGCTCGTCGTCTTGGGATCGAGGCAGCCGGCCCCGCGCCGCTTGTTTCCGACGTCGTCGCCGAAGTCGATCCGGGCGTGCTCGCGGTCGAAGTGCGCGACGTCACGGGAGGCCAGCGCCCCTTCCCGGGCCGCCGAGATCAGGGCCACGGTCCAGACGACACGGGACGGACGCTTGCGCCCGCGGATCGCGTCCAGCCAGTCCGAGGCGACGAGGGCGCGGGCGAACTCGTCTGGCAGCAGGGACCGGCGCGTCCGGGACCGGCCGGGCGCTCCCTGCTTGGGGATCGCCCTCCAGGCCGCCAGCGGGTCCCGGTCGAGGACGCGGCCGTTCTCGGCCAGCCAGGCGCTCAGCATTTTCAGCGGCTCCTGCCAGGCCTCCCGCAGGTGCCGCTTGGTCGCCACGACCCGGCCGACCTTCGTGCCCTCGAGCTTCATGACCCGGTCGTGCAGTCGGGCGACGTCCGCGAGGTCCGCCGGCGTGCGAAGCGAGAGCGCGTCCAGGGCCCGGCGGATCCGGAAGGCCCGCGCCTTCAGCACGCCCGCCGTGATCTGGCCCTCGCGGTCCTGCTGCTGGATCCACTCGGCGGCCAGGGCGCCCAGATCCCTCTTCCACCCGTCCAGCGAGGGCAGCCCTGCCTTGCGCCGCTCGTGTTCGGCCTCGAACTCGGCGGCCTTCCTGAGGGCGATCTCCAGGTTGCTCGTCCCCGTGGTGCGCGGCACGCGGCGCCCGGTGATCGGGTCGACGCGCCGCCACACGTAGACGCCGTCCTTGAGGAAGAGGTGGGTGCCCGCGAGGCTGCGCTTCCGCTGAGCGGCGCCTCGCCGGCCGGGCTTCTTGGGGGTGCTTTCGTCGGTCACGAGCTGCTGCCTCGACCGGCGGCATGCGCAAGCCCGATGCCGCGAGCGCGGCAGGGCGGGTGTCGCCGAACGGCGACTCGGCCCTCGACTCGAACCGGTTCACTCGGTTTCATGGGTTGCGCGCGGCTCCGGGCGCGGGCATGACTCCGGAGCCTGCCTGCGCCTGAACATTCGTTGGCGATCTTGAACGCGCTCTGCCTCCTGGGTCGCGGAGCGAGGCCGATTGGCGTGCCCTTCAAGGTTGCCAGCGAGGCCTCCCATGGCGGCCTTGAACGGACCAGCTGCCGCTGCCGGCGTCGTCAGGGCCACCATGGCCGCTCCGCCCAGCGGAGGAACGCCTCTCGGTGGTCGCGGTCCCAGGCGCACAGGGCCTCGACCGCGTCGAAGCGTCCGGCCCGCCACCGAGCGTGGTTGTTCCAGAGCGCCAGCAGGAACCGCGCGGCGTGAAGCGGGCCCGAGCCAGGCACGGGCCCGGCGGCCCAGGCGTCCAGCACCTCGGCGTCGAAGGGGCGGACGCCGTCGGCTCGCGCGAGCGTCGGGAATGTGCAGGCCAGCGCGCTCATGCCTTCGCTCACGCCGGAATGCTCTGGCCCGGCTCGTCGTGAGAGTGCGGGCGGTTGGTCCGACCGCGCCTTCGCGCGGAGTCGCCGCGGCCGCGTAGCCACTCCTCGAAGGCATGCGCAGGGACACGCAACCGGCCGGTGCGCGGCGGGATCCGCACGACGAGCTCCTCCAGCCCGGTGTCGGGATCAGCAAGGAGTCGATAGAAGGTAGATCTGGATATCGCAAAGCGGCGGCACACGTTATTGATCGAGAGGTAGGGCTGAGGCTCGTGGGCCAACGATTCATGGGTCATGGGGGAGTCCTCCGTGTGTGTCCGCGCCCGCGCGGTGCAGGGCGCTGAATCAGCGGTAGTGGCGGGGCGAGCTCGGCTGCGTCCAGAACGCCGGCCGCAGCACGCTCGTGCGGCAGTGGGGGCAGCGCACATGCCGGCGCGTGAGCGCGCAGCAGGGGCAAGGGCTGAAGAAGGACCGGCGGCTGCGATACCCGCACGCCGAGCAGGTGGTGACGCCGACGCCCGGGAATCGGCGGCCGCAACCGAGCGAGCAGTGCAGGGTCCGGCCCTGGTCGCCCCACAGGGCGCCCACGGAACGGAGCAGGTCGAGCGGAGCGGAGAGGCAGGCTCCCAACGCGTGAAGCGTGGCGCGCAGGATCCACGCGCCGAGCCTTCCTCCGGGCGAGATCCTGTTCGCCAGGAAGAGCACGAACGCCCCGAGGAGCAGGATCGTGACGAGCTGCGTCTGGATCATGTCCGTCGTGTTCACGGGTGCCTCTACATGCTCAATCGCTCAGAACCGGCTCACGGGTCCCCGCGGCTTGGGAGGCCCGAGCGTCGGCCCCGGAGCCGGTGCTGGCGCCCCACCAGGCGGGAGAGAGGAGGCGACTGAAGGCGCGGCGCTCGTTGCCACCGGCTGACTCGTCGCCCGGCGTCGTGGCGAGCCAGCGGACGGCACCTGGGACGCAGCCGCCGCGGCGTGCGCGCGTAGCCGATCGTCGACGAGGCGTTCGATCTCGCTTGTCGGGCGGGCCCCGAGGAAGCGCACGGGCTGCACGACGTCGTCCGTGGGGAGGTCGAGCGCGCGGACGCGGGTCGTGATCGGCCGGCCGGCCAGGGGAGTGGCGATCACGAACTCTCGGCGGTCCAGCGACGTGAGCGCCTGTTCCACGTCGTCACCCGGCGGCTCGGCTGACTCGAACGACACGTCCACGCCCTCGAGCCACGGTCCCGCCATGCGCACTCCTGCGTTGGCGTGCGGGAGACGTGGCAGGGAGGCGAAGCGCCGCGCGTCCGGCGGACTGAGCCGGCCCAGCACGAACGTGCGTGCGTTGGCCAGAAAGCTGCCCAGCAGCGCGCGGTTGGTCTCCAGCTGGCCCATATGCTGCGTGAGGCCCATGACGAAGCCGCCGACCTTCCTGGCCTCGGCCAGAAAGGCACCCAGCCGCTCCGTGTGCGCGGCCAGCGCGCCCAGCTCGTCGACCATGACGTGCAGCGGCGGTTCGGCGCCGCCGACCGTCCGCTGCAGGAGCACGAGCCGCAGGACCTCGAGCAACAGGCTGGCCAAGAGCCCTGACGCGTCGCCCAGGGTGGCCGCGGGAATGGAGACGACGAGGACCACCTGGCGGCGCAGGACGTCACGAAGGTCGAGTGGGTCAGGGCCACACAGGGTGAGTCGGGGACCCCGTAAGGACAGGAGTGCGTGGATCCGCGCGAGGCCGAACCGCGCGGCCTGGAGCGTGGCGGCCCGCGATCGGCCAGACAGCGACGCGAAGAAGTGAGCGGCCTCGGGCAGGACCACGGGCAGCCGGTCGAGGAACGGCCGCGCGAACGTGGGATCCTGGACCAGTCGCTCGCAGTCCAGGAGCGTCAGCTCGTCGGGAAACGAGGCCAGGAGCAGGAACAGCGAGCCCAGCGTCGTGCGAATGTGGCCAGCCGGCCCACCCGAGCCGAATGCCGTGGCAAAGACCGACTGCGCCAGGTGGGCGACCTCGTCGGGACGGGCGCCGGAGATCTTCAGGAACGTCCAGGGCGTGGTCACGCTTTCTCGGCCGCCGAAGTCGACGTGGACACAAGGGACGCCGGTTCGGGCCGCGATCCGGACGAAGCCCTCGCCGAGGTCCGGGTGCGGGGAGAGCGCAGCGACGCTGTGGCCGAGCCGGATCAACTGCTCGGCCACAGTCAGCGCCCAGGAGGTCTTGCCCGACCCTGTCTCGCCCAGCACGAGGCTGTGGCACTGCGCCTCGGCGCGGGTCAGCTTGAAAGGGACCCGCTCCGGGGCGCCTGTGATCGTGCCCAGCACCAGACCCGGCGTCGTGGACTCGGCCGCGCGCCTCCGCATGAGGTCGCGCACCGCGTCGCCGTCGCCGGCAGGCACAGCCGGCGTCTCGTGTCGGCGCCGGCCCCAGTGGCTGAAGACGTCCCGGAGCACGCTGCTTGACCTCGTCAGGCCGACAGGCAGGATGCGCTGGGCAGGGGGAGGGCGTCGGCGCCCAGGAGGACCGTGTCGTCGGCCTCCTGCTCCAGTGCCCGCGACAGCGACCCGGGCACCGCCAGGACGACCGCACGGAGCGGCTGGCGGCGCAGGGTGCGAGCGAACCGGAGCAGTGGCACGAAGTCGGCGTCGCCGCTGGCCAGAACCACTTGCCCGACCCGGTCACGGATCGCGTGCTTGGCCAGCAGGGCTCCAACGACCGAGTCCATGTCGCACTTGAAGCGTCCGGCGACGAACTGCGCCTCCTGGGCCACGACCAGGAAGCCCGCTCGGTTGAAACCCGCGCGCCAGCCCTCGAGCGCGGGCGGGTGCCCGCCCAGGGCCGCGCTGGCCAGGAGGCCGGGGCAGCGAAGGCGCAAGAGCGCGCCCAGCCGGGCGGGGTCGAGTCCCCGTCCAAGGTCACGGGCGGACAGGAGCAAGTTGGTCGCGTCCACCACGACGGCCGTCTTGCGGAAGGGGTCGATCGGAGAGAGGTCGGTCGTCGGCGCGAGGCGCGCCCCCCGCGGCGAGGTCGCGCAGGCGACCCCGCCGACGGGACGCGCCTCGATCGGCACAGGCTGGAAGAAGGAGAGACGACGGATCAGGTCGATCGGCTTCATGGCGATCCCCCGGCTACCCGACCACTCGCAGGGCGAGGACCAGCTCGTTGAGGTCGGTGACGCGGCGGTAGGTGCCCCCGTGCGTCGCGCCGGCGAGCTGGCGCAGGAGCTCCTCGTCGAGGTCGGTGCTGCCGGGCCGGCCCACGCCGATCGTGTGGATCCGCACGCGGCTCGCCTTCGCCCTGTCGATCAGGGAGGGAAGGCCCTGCCGGGAGTCGGGCTGCCCGTCCGTCAAGATGGTTGCTTGCTTCAAGACGTACCGGGGCGTCCGCTCGAGGAAGCTGAGGGCCAACACCAGGCCGGCCTCGAGGTTCGTGCTGCCGTCGATCCGCAGGCCGTGGATCCTCTCGGCGATCTTGGGGTGACCGCAGAGGACCGGGGGCGTGGCCACGAAGGCGCGGGAGCCGAAGCCCACGACGCCCAGCCGGTCTGCGGGCGTGTGGATCGCCTTGTGGCGCGCGAGGAGGACGGCGGCCTCCTTGGCCGCGTCGAGCTTGCTCAGGTCGGTTCGGCCGCTGGGCGCCGCGACCGTCGTCGACATGCTGGCCGACACGTCGACAGCCAGGATCGTGCAGGCGACGGGCGGGCGGAACGGTCGGCCGAGGCTGAGAGGCCGGCGGCCGACGGGGTAGTGCGTGTGGGTCTTCATGTGGGTTCTCCTGGGGGTGCTCTGGGGTGGTGAGGAGTGAGAGAGGTGAGGGGAAGCGGGGGCCGGCCACGTGAGACCGGCCCCCGCCGGGAAGCGCTACGCCACGCGCACGACCGGGCCGTGCACGACGCGGGTCCGCCGCCCGAACAGGACGGACTGGCCGCACGCCGGGCAGGCGTAGGCGGCCAGGTCGCGCCCCGCCCAGCGCTGGAACACGAGGCGGATCGGGAAGAGGTGCTGCCGGCTCCGGCAGTGCCTGACCAGGAACTTGAGATTCGCCACGGTGGTCTCCTTTCGGGGCGCTCTCTCGTCTGCGCCCACCTCCTCAATCGCGCGAGGCGCTCGGAGAAAACGGACGAGTCGCGTTCGAGTCCGTCCGGCCGACCCTTCGAAGCTGCTCGTGGCGTCGTCGTTCAGCCCCTTGGCGAGTCAGGCTGAGGCCTTCAGGGTCTGGAAGCGGATTCGCGTCGGAGCCGCCGGGGCGGGACGCGGGGCCGTCTCGTGAAGCGCTCGGCTTCCTTGTGGAGGCCGTTAGTCGGGGTCGGCGGCGGAGGAGCCCAAGCGGCGAGGCTGCAGCCGGCTGCGACTCACACTGTCACTGACTGTGTGACTTCAGCGCCGTCGGAGCCGGTGTCCTCTCCGGCGTCCCCGTGCGGGAAGTCTCCAGCGTGAAGCTCGTTGAACGGCGTCGCGAGGAGTCGCGGGCGGGTCGCAGGGCTGAGCGAGTGTGATCGCGGCTGTCAGCGCTGGCGTCAAGATCAGCGTCTGGTCGCGTGCAGCGACGCCGTTCGAAGAAGGTGCGTCCGCGGGAGCGCGGACCGTCACGGGTGCTCGTCCCGCGCGATTGAGGGAGCAGGAGGCCCTCATGATCCGCATGACCCGACCCGAGGTCAGCCCCCGCGGCTGGGCGCTGCTTCGCTGCGTAGCCAGCCTCGGACCGCTGTTCTCCGTCCAGATCCAGCGCGCCCTGCCGGCCTACGCCCCCGACCTGGTCCAGATCAAGACGACGTCGAGGTCCACATATCGAGAACTCGCGCTGCTCGTGAAGAAGCGCCTGGTCGGTGTCCGTCGGCCCGCCGGCGCGCGCGCCAGCGTCTATCACGTCACGGAGCGGGGGGCGGTCCTGCTCGAGGCAAGCGGGGAGGGGGTGGCCGATCTCGAGGGGATCAGCCGGTTCCTGGCGCGGCCCGACCACGAGGAGCTCGTGCGGGCGCTGGCCGTCGAGCTGGTCCTCGCCCGGGCCCTCCACGGCCAAGCGCTCCGCTCCCTGTCCTGGAGCTTCGTCGAGCGGTTCCCATTGCCCGGGGCCCAGGCGGTCTACGTGCCCGACCTCACGGCCTGGGTCACGGCGGCCGCTGGGGAAGAGTTCGTGTTGCTCGTGGAGGTCGACCGGGGCACCGAGCCGCTCACGCGCTGGGAGGGCAAGCTCGAGCGCGCGGCACCTGTCCTCGCGTCCTGCGGTCCGACCGGGCGCCTGCTGGTCGTGGCCGAGGGTCAGCGGCGTCTGGACCACCTCGCCGATCGGGCCCGGTCGGCGCTCCCCGCGGACCTACTTGGACGCGTTCGGTGCGCCCTTGCCGGCGAGGTGAAGGCCGAGACGCTGCTCGAGCCGCGGGTCGCGGCGCCCGCTCAGGGCGTGGGGAGCGGCTGGGCGCCCACTCACCTGTTCGGGAGGCTCGCGTGACGGCCCGGGACGAAGTGGGAGCCTGGCGGTTCTATGTCGGTTTGGAGACCGCCGACGGCTCGCAGTTCGACCCTGCCGGGGCGGCGGAGCTCGTCGCGCGGCGGTTGGCGGCCATGACGGGCCAGGGGGCCTGCACGATTGTGGAGGCGCGCGGCTGGTTCGAGGGCCGGCCGGAGCCGGCGCTGGTGATCTACGTCAGCGGATTGACGGAAGCGCAGAAGGGCGATCTGGTTGATCAGCTCTGCCGCACACTGCGACAGCGCTGCATTGGCGTCGAGCGGGCGCCCGTCCTTGAGTTGGCCGGCCCGGGGCTCGTTGGGGCGGCTGAGGCGGCGTAAGAGGGAAGGCAAGCGAGACGACGAGAAATCAGCCAGCCGGGAGGTGATCCCGGCTGGCCTCTGTAATGCAGCGAAGTTGGCTCCTACAGGAGGGGCAAGCCCAGGTCGTCCATGCGACGCCGGCGCCGCTCCAGCTTGCGCCACTCGTCGACGAGCCGACGCCGGGCCGACGCGACGAAGAGCCGCGTGGCCGCAGCCTGCGGCGAATCGCCCGGCCGGACGGCGAGACCACGACCCCGGAGGTAGCCGATCACGCCCGGCGCGGCGGTAGCAACGGCCTCCTGCCAGGCGTCTCGCGTCACGCGCGCCGGCTTGCCCTCGCCGTTGACGACCACGCAGTACGCCTTGCCCACGTCCAGCCGGACCGCGGGGTAGCTCATCGACTCCGGGGACCTCAGGCTGCGCCGGGCCGCCGACACAAACAGGCGGGCAGCGGCGTCCTGGGCCATCTCTCCCGCCCTGACGGCCAGCCCGTGCTCCTTGAGCGCCTCGATCACGCCGGGCGCGGCCGCCATGACGGCCCCCTCCCAGGTGTCCCGCCCCACGGTCGGCGGCCGCCCCTCGCCGACGAGGGCCGCGCAATACGCATCGGTCACTTCAAGGCCGACCTCGATGTACTCCTTCTGCTGCCTAGGCTTAAGGTTGACAGGACCCCCGGGGTCCGGTGTAGGGTTCGTAGTGTCCACGGGTTAGCGCTTCCTAACTCTTGGGCCGGATACTGTTTACAGAATCCGGGGGCGCGTCATGTCAGTGACCGCCCCGAATCCTGGGGTCCCCAACCGGCCTACGCTGTGGGGAGCCGAGGACGACCTCGAACAACGAGTTCGCGATCGTCCCCGGCCGTCGCCTAAGGTCCCTCTTGCCCGACCTCAACCACAGGGCAATGTCGTGGGATCTGTTTGCGGGTTGTGGATGCCGTGGCGCAGAATGACTTGGGTGCGGTGTCCCGCAATCGGCGAGGGCAGTCCCGCAGTTTTCCCGCAGTCACATCCCGGGGGACTAGGGTGCGCTGGAGTGATGAGTATCAAAGGGAATTCGCGAGATTCATGCCTGCGGTTTTGGAAGCGGCCAAGAAGGCGAGGTCGAAGAGGAAGCGGATTAGGAACCTCAAATCGGAGGACGATCCAACGCACTACGTCACTCCTGACACCCTCAGGTGCCTACTTACGGACGACGGCGTCCCGCATGGCCTAAAGGTCGAACTTAGGGCTGCTCTGAAGTGGTGCCAGGAAAGAGGAATCCGCGGGAGCGAGGTCGCGCCGGAAGCGGAAGGTGGTTCCACGCCAGTCCCGATGGGAAGGCAAGAAGAGCAGCGTGTCACGCTGCCTGCGAGAGCAGCGGCTGCATTGAACGAACTACTGACTGAGTGCGAAGGATCACAGCTTCTCGGACGGAAGGGCCAGCTGGATCAGGCCATGCCCCGCGACAGCGCCGTAATCTTGATTCACGGCCGGCCACAGTCGGGCAAGACTCGGCTGCTGGCCGAGGTAGCGGATCGCATGAAGTCCACGCGCAAGGTTTTCCATGTTCCTCCCGCGGGGGCGATCTTCCAAAGTCTCGCGCGTCTGTTGGAACTCGGTGAGTATCGGACCCTCGATGAGATCCCTCAATTCACACCCAGCACACGTAACGAGCTGCAGGCTCGGGTGATCGAGGAACTGGTCCATGTTGGGGGAGATCGCCTTATAGTAATGCTCGACGACTGGGAAGAAGCTCGAGGGGACCGCGCTGCACAGGAACTTCAGTCGTTAGCAGACTCCAAGCGACTTAAGCGAGCCGGAATTGTCCTTGCGTCGAATCAGCCCTCCATTCCCCTAACGAGCTTCCGTGACGTTGTCAGGGTACCCGTTGGGCATCTGGCGCCTGACGACGCCTGCGTACTCTTAGGTCAGTTCTTGCCGGTTCGCTGGGCTGGCGACGACGTTGTGAAATCTGCAATTTCTTTGATTGACGCCGACGCCGCAGCTGCCACTCTGCTGCCAGGCGTCCTGATAGCAGCCGCAGAGGCGTGCGTTCGTGAGAGCCATGAAGGTATTGATCCCATTGACCTGGCATGCGCGATCGAGGGTGCGGGAGCGCAGAATCTGGAGCGCTATCTTGGTGGACTCGGCCTCGATCATGAACAAGAGCTTCACCTATCGGCCTTGTGCTTGATTGCTCCAGCCTTCTTGCCGACGTCGGTGCAACCTCCTGCTGCCTTGAGTGGGCTGCTAGATCGCCTGGAGCATGCTGGCCTAGCGGAGCGCACAAATGAGGGCATGCATTTGTGCGGAGAACTCCGGGTGTTTGGTCCCAAAGAACTCCTCCGCCAACGGCTCAGCCTGCCAGCCCAACGAGAGGCAGTGACCTCGATCGTCACCGCTCTCCTTGAGGATCTATCCGTCAACGGCGGTCGCGAGAACTACATCACAGCTCTTGCGTTCGCCCGCACCCGCGCTGATGACCTCTCACCGTCGTGGAGTCTATGCCAAAGCCTGACGGGACTTTTGATTGAGGCTACGTTTGACAATTGGTTTCCGGCGTTCGCAATCGAGGACGTTAGAAGTGTCGTTGGGGTTGACGACCGGCGAGACGGTTCGGCCCTCGTGAGATTCGCACGTCAAGCTCTCGGTCTTGTGCGCCTAGACGGCCCAAGTGACGAGTTCTTTGCTTTGGGTGAGCGCCTGAGCGAACGGATAGGCGAGTGTTTAACTCTCAGCCCTCTCAGCCCTCTCTCGTTGTACAGGACAATTTCGATATTCGACAAGGCACTTTGCCTGGCTGAGCGGGTACATGCCTGCATTCGGAGGTCGCTTGGCATTCGAAGGAGAGTGCTGGCGGATCTCCGCCTTTGGACGGTAAACAACTCGGGTCGAGCGGGAGGCAGGTCTGGAGGGCCCTTGGTCATTGTCGAGTGGGCCCTCAACACGGCGACTGCAATGTTCCGATCGTCGGACGGTGTCCACGCAAGGGACGCGCTAGACTTTGCGATAAATCTGACCAATGCGCACAGCAGGCAGGGAGAGGGGACATGGCACCGGATGATGTACCGTCTCGATCGTTGCCGGCTGCTCGATCGCCCTACTCAATCGGGTCGTCGTGATCGCCTGCAATCTATGGCCGATCATGCCTTTGTCCTGGCGAACCTTGAGAGGGGGCGGAACTCGCGCGAGCAGGCCTACTGGATCAGCGAGTGCGTAAGGGCGCATGAGGAAGAAGTCCTAGTTCATGCCAAGGACGAGGCATTGCCGGGCGCGGTTGATCGTGTAAACGAGAGGATCGTGACGGTTTATGGCGAGTGCTCCACATGGCCCGTGTCGTTGCGTTGTCGCCTTTCCACGTTCTGCCGGAGTGTAGCTGAACAGGCAGAGTGTCATGCCTTGAGGAGTGAACTGTTGGAGCGGTCAAAGTCCCTTCTGGATACCCAGGTGGGTCAGCTCGCACCTCGCGAGCGGAGGCTTGTCCAGAAGGAGAGAGCGAAAGTAATGCGTGCCGAGGCCAGAGCACTTGCCTCAGGTGGCCAAACCGATGGGGCAAAGGCGTTGCTGGATCAGGCAGCGCGACAGCTGCGAGCTGCACTGACAGAGGATCCGGATCCGCTGACTTACCTCCTCTACTTGAGGTCGCTGGACCAAATGCATGACCAGGATCGCCCTGTGCTGTCGTTGACTGTTAGCGACGATGGGCTCGTGAGCGGTCGAACTAGGTCAATTCCGCCGGAACTGAGCGACGCGATCACCGCGTGCAAGGCATGGCTGTTGAAGTCGGGTGCTCGAGAGTTCTCGTCTGACTCGCTGCTTGCGCTTGAGCTTTGGATGCTGACGCGCGCTTGGGCTGCCGAAGGTACTTTGGAGATCAAGGCAAGTCGGGCTGCGTCCCAAGGGAAGCGTTCCAGGAGTGCGGCGCTTCAGGCCGCGTATTCGGAGAGGAGTGCTGAATTGGACCGTCTGCGGCAAGCGTACGGCGACTCTGCTGAGTTGACGCTGCGACGGGTTGAGGTCGAGCGGCAGTTTGTAAAGTTCGATGCGATTGAATCCAGCACGCTGGTCGATTCGGCCCGCGTCCTCTCGATTTTTGAAGAGAGTATGTTCGGCCATGAGCCAAATGTTCGGATTGAGTGGGCCAAGTTCCTCGGAGTCCTCGGCAGGCTACGCGACTCTGTGGACCTGCTAAGGGACCTCTTGGCCGATCACCTGTCCAGCTATCACCGACGAGCGGTGTCGATTGAGTTCGCGGCGGCTGTTAGGGAGCTATGCGCCAGGTCTGCTCTGCCGGACTCGCAGCGGGGCGAGCTGTTGCGCCATGCGAAGGCCTCACTCGAGGCTCAGGGTTTCGGGAGTCGGATGGCAAGGAGAGTGGGACTGGATCTCGATGTCGAGCTTCGCGATCCAGGGGTCCCCTGGGGAGCTCTGCTCTCGGTCTTGCGTCTTCTTCTGGCTTGTCGGGACTCCCTAGAAGTGCCCATGCATGTGCTGCGCGACGCGAATGCAAGCCTTGGCGGGGTGCTGTCTGATCGTGATAGCCCCAATGAACTCATTCAGTGGATCTCGCGCCTGCTATTGCGCGCGCTGTTGCTCGAGATCCCTGTAGCCGAGATCGGCCCTGTCCAGGTTGCTCAGACGGTTTGTGCATCGTTGGAGCTATTGCAGCCGCCATCAGGCAATCGGCACATTGTGCTGCAACTCTGGCAGGCTCAGGCGATTGTCTTCGCCTGCGAGCTTGTGGGCAGTTCCGTCCCTTTCGGCACTGAGGCTCATACTGCGCAATCCGAGCTGCGTCGGATTCGTCGTCTTAGGAGACGTGCACTCGGACCCTTAGGGATGGCATATGACGAAGCCGAAGCGCGACTGGCGAAGTTCGTAGAGTGAGATTGAAGTGCTCGGAACGAATTGCGCCGTTCCATCGACACACGACCGACCACCACGATCGGGACAGAGCATTTCCAAGCGATCGCTACGAGTCGGATGGGGATGGGGGAGCTTCTTCGGAGCCGCTCCGTCAGCGAGGATCTCAGCACGGCCAAGGGTGCGCACCACCGCATGCTCAGGCCAGCGCCTGCCTCACCGAGCGGATCAGCCCGAGCAGCTCGTCCACCCCCAGCTCGCCACCCTTCACCTGGAGATACCCCGCCACGATCGTGCCGGTTGCGAGGAGCGCCGGATCGCCCCGATTCGACGACGTCGATCCGCGATCCCATAGCGAGGGCGCCTTCGTCGACGGCGGGATCGCGGCAGGACCGGCCGCGATCAGCTGCGCGAGCCGCTCCTGGATCTTCATGCTGGCGACCGTGTTGGTCTCCCAGTTCTGCACCGAGGTCGAGCTGACGCCCAGAAGCTCTGCCAGCCGCGCTCGGGAGATCCGGTTCTCGGCCCTGAACGCCTTGAGCTTCTCAGGCGTGAGCAACTTCCACTCTCCGGGCTTCCTGCCTCCCCGCCGAGCCGGGGTCGCTGCAGCAGCAGCACGCTTCGGCTTCCGCGCCATGAGATCACCTCCCCTTTGCCTAAGTTCTCAGTTGCTTGATCCCAGGAGTCAAGAGTGTAGGCCAAGCGTGACCTTGCGCCAACGGGCTCGGGTCACCGAGACTTGAGTAGGCCTCGTGCGTGGGAGGGATCGTCATGACGCGCGTACTCGTTGCGGACGACAACCCCGACTGTCGCGAGCTGCTCCGGCTCATTCTCGAGGGCGCCTACGAGATCCTCGAGGCCGCCGACGGCCTCGTTGCGCTCGAGCTGGCGCAGCGCCTCCGGCCGCACCTCGCGATCGTCGACGTGCACCTGCCCAAGATCGACGGAGTCGATCTCGCCCGCCGCCTGCGGGCGCTCGGCTGCGTCGACCTCGTCATGGCCTTCACCGGATCGACCGAGCTGGAGTCGGCCGCCCTCGGGGCGTTTGATTCGTTCCTGCTCAAGCCAGCCCGCCCCGCGGAGATTCGGCGCGCCGTAGACGATCTGGTCGCCGCACCGCGCGCCAGCTGAGCAGCCGTCACTGACCGCGGGCAGTCGCGCTTGCTCCGGGCGCTGGCCCTTCGACGAACTCGATCACGTCGGCCGTGAGCACGACCTCGTGGGCCATGACGATCGGGCCGAGAAACATGGTCGTGCTCTCGTCTTGCGTGAGATTGATAAGCGCCCGCGGTGCACCACCTTGCATGAGCGCCGCCCTCGAGCGGAGCTGGCCCATGGCTTCGGCGAACGACGGACCGCCGCCAATGCCGAAGATCCGCAGCGAGTGCGACGTCCCGCGCACGGACTCGGCGACCACGCGGTAGTTGCCGCCCCGCAGGTGAACCTGCGTCTGCTCCGCGTGAACGCCGGAACTGCTCGAGCACCCGCCGAGCACGCTGACGAGGAAGGACCCCGCAACGACGAACCCAAGGCGACGGACCATTAGGTGAGCCTCCTTGTGCAATGACCTTCGGAAACGAAGTAACGACGCCCGTGCCGCTCCTGGAGGAGCGACACGGGCGTTTCTCGTATCAGCGACGGCTCCAGGCCGAGCCGTCCCAGACCCACGTGTCGCCCAGGTTCTCGGTCCCGGTGCCGGGATACCCGCCGAACAGGACCACCCGCTGACGGGGCGCGTCGTAGGCCATGGCGTGGTCCTCGCGGGCGGGCGGCTCGATCCCGGAGCCCCCACCGAAGGCCGAGGCGAAGTTCAGGGCCGTCGGGTTGGAGATCTCCGTCTCGGTCAAGGTCACCGAACCCCGGCGACCGCCGAAGATCACCAGCCGCTGGCGCGCCTGGTCAAACGCCGTCGCGTGCTTGTGCCGCTCGAAGCCCGTCGTGTTGACGTTCTCCCAGGCCGTCCCGTTGAAGGCCCAAATGTCCTTCAGCTCGCTCGTGCCGCCGCTCCTCCCTGCGACGAGGACGCTCCGGTTGCCCGCGAACTCGAACGAGTGGGACGCCCGCCCCACGGGGCTCGGGTTGGCGGGAGGCGGGGTCACGTTCGCCCACGTCACGCCGTTGAACTCCCAGACGTCGTTCGAGGTGGCCGGGATCCCACCCCCGAAGAGCACGGTCCGGTTCCGCCCGCTGTCGAACGCGAGCCGCACCCCGGTCCGGGCGGGTGGGCTCGCCGTGGGCGACTGCTGGCTCCAGTTGGTCCCGTTCCACTCCCACGTGTCCCCGAGCTGCGCCCCCGTCGAGCTCGTGCCGCCGTAGACGATGACCACGCCTCGCTGGGAATCGAAGGTCATGCCGTGGTCGCTCCTGGCGGGCGGACTCGTGGTCGGGCTGCGCTGGATCCAACGCGTCCCGTTCCAGATCCACGTGTCGCCAAGCGCGCCGCTCGCGGAAGACCGGCCGCCGAACAGCATGACCTCGTTCCGTGCCGAGTCGAACGCGAGCCCGTGCAGCGTCCGCGCCGGCGGACCCGGAACCGGGACACCGCCGCTCGTGGGCGCCGGGCCGTCGGCCGTGAGGCTCCCGGTCAGCGTTCCGCTGCTGCCGAAGTCCAAGGTGAGCCGCCCCGCGGTGTCGACCGTCAGCGTCACGTTCGAGAGCGTGTGGCTGGTCGTCTGGGTCGGATTCGAGGTGTCCCGCGTCTCGATCGTGCCTGATCCGCGGAAGGTCGTGCCGCCCTGGTTCGCGGCAGTCTGCGCCTGGCTGATCGTCACCGTGCCCGTGATCGTCAGCGGGTTGGTCTTGCCGGCGGCGGTCGTGTTCCCGGCGGCGTTGACGGTGACCTCGCCGGTCCCGTTCACGGCTGCCGAGCCGCCGGTGAGCGTGATCGTGCCCGACCCCGACTCGGTGAGCGCACCCGACGCCGGCGAGAAGCTGCCCGCGGCGCCGCTCGTGTCGACGAAGCCCGCGAAGCCGCCACCCCCACCGCCGCTGCTGCCACCACAGCCGGCGACGAAGCCGGCCAGGACGGCGACGCTCACATACGCCAGTAGAGAAGCCCTCATGCTCATGCGAATCACCCCCACCAGGCCGCTGCCGATCACGACGTCTGCCCTGGGCCGGTGTGCCCTTCGACGTCGCGATACAGGCCCTCGACGGCCTCGATCCAGTCCTCTTCGAATAGCGATAGGTAGATTTGAGTTGTGGCGACGGAGGCATGTCCAAGCTGCCGCTGGACGAGCCTCAAGTTGCGCCCGCTGCTGCGGTAAAGCTCCGACGCAAATGTGTGCCGAGTCGCGTGGATCCCCTTGTGGGCAACCCCGGCGCGTCGCAAGGAACGTGCAAAGCTATTCTGCAGCGCTCGTGTGGTCATGGCTCGGCCTGTCACGCAGCTCCTGAACAGGGGAGCGTGCGGACCGACGTCCTCGCCTCGCGACTGCTTCCAGGCGAGGAACTCCTCAGCGGCCGCTCGGACCCTCGAGGACACGGCAACAACTCGCGACTTGCCCCCCTTGCCCCTGCGAACAACAACGGCCGAGGGAACGGAGAGGGCCAGGTCGCCGCACGTGAGGCTGGCGAGTTCACTGACACGCAAGCCGCAGCCGAGGCTGAGCTCGACCAGGAAGCAGTCGCGGACGGCGACTGACCCGCCGCGCGCCATGGCGCGGTCCCGTGCAGCGCGCGAGGAGGTGAGGACGTCCCGAAGTTCGTCCTGGCGGAGCACACGCCTGGGATCGAGGACCCAGGGGCCGGACGGGCGGCGACCGGGCTGGGCATGACGATCCTCCGGAGACGAGTGCGGGGTCCTAGTGGATTGCGAACTCGTTCGTCCCCGGGCGGACCGGAAGTGCTTGAAAAACATAGACGGGCGACGGAGCGTCGCCCCGAGCTGGCCGAAACCGGCCGCGACGCTCGACGCGGAACCCCATCGCGGACATCACCTTATGGCGTAAGGGGAAAGGGGCTTGCCGGAAGCAACCGGCGAAAGTAGAGTCGTCCCCTGACCGCTTCGTATAACACTAGAAGAGCGAAGGCCTTCTGTCGACAGCGACATTGGGCTCGATCATCCGCCGGCTCCAGACTCCGTGCTTCGTCGCCTACGCATTGCGGCGTCCATCAATCCCGACGAGAGGCTGACTCGAGCACTAGCCTGTAGGCTGCTCTGGCACCGGAGACGTCGGTGCGGTTAGGGAGGACGCTTGCCCTTAACATTCTCGATCGAATACCGCGGCAGGCATCGCAAGGCGACTTGGGAGGGACGCCTCGTCTCCGACAGGAGCGCGTTCCGGAACTATCTCCGAACCCAAGTCGGTCCGCGCTCCGCTGACGCTGAGTCGACCTATGAGGAGGATATGCGGGCATTGGCCACGACGGGTATGGAGACAAGCTTCGTCGAGACGCTGCTCTCGTCAGCACCATGTCCAAGGGACTGGGAGGTCGGAGAAGCGCTTGCCGAGTGCGTCCTGCGTGACGAGAACGTAGTCCTGCCCTGGAACACTGTCCGAGACCGCCGGTCGCCTCGGGCCTCTCTGCCGGGAGCTGATATCGTTGGATTTTGGCGAGACGAGAACTCTGTTCTGCTATTGTTCGGCGAGGTGAAGTCGTCGACCGAAGAGAAGTGCCCACCCGGGGTCATGCTCGGAGAGGGTGGCCTGACCTGGCAGCTGGGCGAGAACGCGACGAAGATCTCGGTTCAGGGAGCACTGTTGAAGTGGCTTCACGCTCGCTGTCGAGAGCCTGAGCACGTCGACCTTTTCAGAGAAGCGGTAAGACGGTTCGTGGCCTCCCGCGGTACGGCGCTGATGATCATCGGCACCTTGATTCGAGACGTCGGGCCAAACGAACTCGATCTCAAGAACCGTGGCACGTTCCTGGGTAAGGAACTCAAGGGTGAAGTGAAGCTGGTTGCCTGGTACTTGCCATTGCCCATTCCCTCCTGGCCTGGACTTGTCACCTCATGACGGATTCGTGGATCCACGAAGCCTTGGGAGCTGAGGCAGTTGATCAGGCCACGAACGATGCAGGCCTCCGGAGGCTCATTGCAGCGATCCGCGTTAGCGAGGAGGTCACGTTTGCGGACGACGAACTGCGTTTCGTTGCCGAGAGTCTTGAACTCCGAATTCTAGATCTGATTCGCGAGAACGCCAAAGAGCAACTGCGCCCAGCCGCCGAGGAAGTCTTTCAGATCGCGAGGGCGCTGCCCCCGCCAGACGGAACCCCGATCAAAGCCGCCGAGTGGTACGTTCGTATCGCTTGCATCGGGGTCTTGGGTGATCGGAGTGCCGATGTCCAGCGATACCTTCGCGAGGTATCGATCCCGAAACTTCCCCTGCAGCACGTGAACTGGGGGCGCCGTGTTCGCGCCACAATTCTCGACGTTTGGCTCCGACTGCTCCGAAAGAAGAACTGGGAGGATCTTGACGGCGTCCACCAAAGCGTCGCCTCGCTCAGGAGTGCCCAGAAGGAGTATGAGCCGGCATATCTCGGCACAGTTGAGGAGGCGAAGAAGAGAGGAGCCGCCTGGGCGCTCGTGGTCTGCTATCACATGGCGAAGGCGGCGGAGATTCTGGGCACTTATCTCACCCAAGGGGAGGTGGACGGCACGTTTGACGTGATTCCCAAGCTTGAACAGCACCTTGATCGTGCAACAGCCGCCTCCGAGCGAAGTGCGGATCCCGATCTCGAAGCACTTTGTCGCATTCTTCAGGCGACTGCGCCAGTTCTCGCCATGAACAGTATCTGGACCCTTTCGCGCGGCGTCAGCAAGAGGGCCGTTCAACTGGTCGAGAGGCTTGTAGGAGTAGATCGGCGCAGACCCATCTTCGAATTGCTTCCACCACAACGCGCCGTCCTGCGGGAGGAAGGTTTGCTCGGCTCGGGCCATCGAGCCGTGGTAGTCAATCTCCCGACGTCAAGTGGAAAGACGATCATCGCCGAGTTCCGGATCATTCAAGCCCTCAATCAGTTCGAGGCTGAGCGGGGATGGGTCGCGTACGTGGCCCCAACGCGTGCGCTGGTGAACCAGTTGACATTGCGCTTCCGTCGTGACTTCGGACCCCTCGGAATCGTCGTCGAGAAGGTCAGCCCCGCACTAGAGATTGATGGCATTGAAGCTTCGATGCTCTGCGATGACGCGAAGGACGCTCAGTTCCGCATTCTAGTGACGACTCCTGAGAAGCTAGCCCTGATGCTTCGCGGTGATTGGGAAGCCAAGATCAATCGACCACTCTCACTCGTAGTGGTTGACGAGGCGCATGGGCTGGCCTCAGAAAATCGCGGGATCAAGCTTGAGCTACTCTTGGCGACAATCAACCGCGAGTGCCGCCACGCGCAGTTTCTGTTACTTACGCCATTCATCCGCAACGGCAAGGAGATCGCCACCTGGCTCGATCCAGTCAACAGCAAGAACATTGAGATCGGAGTCGAGTGGACTCCCAATGACAGGCTCGTTGCGATCGCGCGGAGGGAAAAGGGGGCGAAGCGAGGGCAGTTTCGGATCGATCTCGAGGTGCAGCAGGTCAGTCAGAACACCTTAGACGTCTCAAGTCCTTTGGTCCTGCTCAACTCGGGTCGCCCGCTCAGTCTTACATATTCGCAGGTGAAGGCACCCGGGAAGCTGGCCGCGGCAGTGGCGCAGCTGCTGCAGGACCATGGGACTGTGATTGTGCTCGTTAGCCAGCCCAACCACAGCTGGGGCGTCGCGAATGCATTCAAGGTCGAGGAAAACAGGAGTGACAGAAGAGCGGACGGAGAGGACCTGCGTGACATTCGGGCATTCTTGGCTGAAGAGCTTGGGGAAGACTTTCCGCTAATCGAACAGTTGAATTACGGTGTCGCCGTTCACCATGCGGGCCTCTCGGACGACACGAGAACCCTTGTCGAGTGGCTGACGGAGCAGTCTAAGCTCAAGGTGCTGGTCGCGACGACCACAATCGCACAAGGCGTGAACTTCCCGGTTTCTGGCGTCGTTTATGCTAGTCACCAGTATCCCTACGGCGCCGACATGCCGCCGGAGGACTTTTGGAACGTTGCGGGGCGGGCTGGGCGCGTAGACCAGGGTGATCTAGGAATCGTGGCGCTTGTGGCCCCGGACGAGGAGAATGCAAGGAAGCTCCGAACCTTCCTCAACAGAGCCGTTCGTGATCTGAACTCCACATTGATCGAGATGGTCCGCCAAGTTCAGGGAACCGAAGGGATCCTGAATCTTCAGACGTTGTCCCATCTGCCGAATTGGTCTGCGTTCGTTCAGTATCTTGCGCACACGTACAGGCAGATCGATAATCACGACGAGTTTGTTTTACAGGTCGAGCAAATACTGCGCGGCACATTGGGGTTTCAGACCCTGCGCAGGACTGAAATGGGTTGGGCCCGGCAACTCATTCGCGGGGTTAGCGCTTACGCTTCACGGATGAAGGGGAAGCCGCTTCGTCTTGTTGACGCTACTGGATTCTCCCTCGAGTCAGTCGAGAACACACTCGGACGACTGCAGCGGGCCCGAATCTCCGCGGACGCTTGGTCAGCGGACCTGTTCACGAGAGGACGGGATGACGTCCGCAAGATGATGGGCGTTCTTTTGGAAGTTCCAGAACTTCGCGACAATCTTACGGATGTAACGGGTGGGCCACAGCCCGATGGTGCCACCCTGGCGCGAATCGTCTGCGACTGGGTTGAGGGCAGGCCTTTGAAGGACATGGCAGAGGAGTATTTCTCCGAGCGAGACCTTACGGAGGAGGGAGGTGAGGACGTCAGCGACGCCGTAGCCGCAATGACTCGCTGCTGTTCAAGAGTATTTGGGAAGCTAACACAGAGCGCGTCTTGGGGGTTGGCGGCTCTTCAGTCGCTTACCCTCAGGGATTCACTCGATGGCGCTCGCGAGTCGGAACAGCGCACCATCCGGAACCTACCAGCTCGCGTCTTCTATGGCGTGAACACCGACGAGGCGATCGCGCTACGCCTGCTGGGCGTCCCGCGAACGGCTGCGACTCCGCTAGCGAAGACCATGAAGGTGAGCCCAGAGGAGTCCATTTCGTCGCTGAGGGCGCGGTTGACTGAGGCAGGGGTGAACCCTTGGAGCAAGGCGCTCGGCAGGACGAAGGGCAAGGCCTATCATCGCGTCTGGTCAATCATCGAAGGAGTGGACAGTTGATTGAAGTGCCGGCGTCCCTCGGCACTCGAATCACCTTCGTTCAGACACTCGTGGGCTCAGGTTCCGCCTGGTTGTATGGTGGGGGGGATTCGCCGCGGGTTCGCCTCGGCTGCTGATGGCGGCCGCAGTCGTCACCACATCCAGCGGGGGTGAGCACCAGTCGTAAGCGTTGGTCGCTCGTTGGCGGCGAGGCGGATGGCCGGGATAGGGTGCCAGGCCCCCGCCGGATCGGCCTTCAGCTTCAGGTTAAGGAGCAGCGGCTTGACAAACGCGCATCCCGTCTGGCTATCCATCATTCGACCAGCGCTCGACCAATCGAACGGTCAAGCCAGTTGACGTGCAGGTGCCCTTCGTCACTCGCGGCAAGGCACCGTCCGAATCGAGTGACGGGCCACTCTCGGATGAACTCGTGTGCTTCCCAGAGTTCGGGATAGAAGTTCCTGAACACAAAGCGGACGAAGTGACCGAGGCTCAATGGCGCGCAGACAGGGATTCGGCAATGCGACCAGAGGGTAGTCAGGTGTGCATCAGGTTCCAGCTTCGTTTTGCTCGGCGCAAAGTCAAAGCGAATGGGCGAGCGTAGGCGTACGCAGTCACCGGCATTTAGGCAGTAGTCGTCGACCACTTCGATGAGAGGCAGCTCAGCGAGGAGACCTCGATCAAAGTCGAAGGGAGGAGGAAAGTAGACGTAACGATGTCCTATCACCTCCTTTCCCACTACATCGACAGAAACTTGAAGGAAGCCACCATCCAGCAGGAGCGCCGTGTAGCCTCGACAGCTCACCCAGGAGCGGAACTCACTCAGTGTTGCAGACGTGAACGGTGCAACGCCTGCAATGGGCACTCCAATGGCGGGCCAGGTAAGACGCTCGACCCCGTGCGAAGCTTCGAGGCATGGATAAGTAAAATCGATCGCGATCTCCGCGGTGAACATACTGTCCACGAAATTGATCACCTCATCCCGAAGCAGCTCAATTCCCGGCATCGTCGACCGACTCCGAGTCGAATTGGTCGAGGCTGACGTCGTCCTCGTTTGAGTCGTGGGCCGACCGGGTAGTCCGGGAGAGGTTCGCGAGCTGCGTACGGAGATCTGGCGGAAGGTGCTCAAGAGACACCGTGCCGGCGTTCAGCGCCGCCAGGAAGTCCTTCAGTCCCTTGAATGCGGAGTTGGCTTTTGCAATTTCGGTAGCCGACCGATCTCGGTGCAATTGGCGCAACTGTAGACGCTCCCTCGCAGTGGGGATTCTAAACGTTAGGCGGTAGCCGTTTTGCCGAACCGCACTCACTTCATGCGCGAGGCTCCGCGCATGTTCGTCATACCCGCAAAGGCGAACCCACGCGCGACTCCGGGTGATCGCCGTGAAGAGCGTGTTCCTTTTCGAAATGAGGTCTGTCCCAAATGCAATGTCCTGAACGTTTGTCACGTATACCATTGGAGCCTCATTTCCTTTGGCTCGGTAGATGTGGGCGAGCGCGACGGATCCTCGCTCGAAGATCTGATCTCTGCTGGTCGACGTGCCCACCAAGTGCGAGCGAATTCCGAGAGCCCGTAAGGCCGCAATGATCGGCGCGGCGTCGCTGTGAGCGTATCGAGCTGACGGGAGGACGATCAGAATGTCGTCCTCCTCAAGCTCATCGGTCGTGACATTCGTCTTTATCTGGTGGGCAATCCAATGAGCCTGCTCCTCGGCAGTCGAGAACGTGCTCGCCGAGATGCTGTCGTCCGCATCAAGAAGATCGCGAAAGTACTTAGGGGTGTTTGTTGGATCACGTTCAAGGGTCACATTGGCTCCGTCTGCGAGTTCACCTTCCACGACACGATAGCCCACGTCGGCCCACAGGGTCGGGTCGTCAAAGTGCTGAACTAGGCGAATCTCTTGCTGGGGAGCGGCACGATAGACTCCGAGTCCGACGGCATGAGCAACCGCCAAGACCCAAGGGGGATTGCGATAACAGACGGGGAGGGCGATGTCAGCTCGGGGTTGCCCGTCGACGTTCTCGATCTGGACCACAGGTCTGCCACTCGGGTCTGTCCCGAAGAGTTCAGCTGTCGTCGGCATTGCAGCCTCCGATAGCCGTTGCAATTCGTCATAGGCCCAGACAATGCGCTTTGGCGCGCGAGTGAATCGGTGTACAAGTTGAAAAAAGCTTGGGGGGAGATCTTGGGCTTCGTCGATCAAGACCGCGTCGAACAAGTGAGGAATCGCGACGCTCGCGGTTGCGCCTAGCAACTCCGAACAGATTCCCGCCAGGGCATTGTCTCGACCGTAGGCGTTCTTTGCGTGGGCAAAGTTACGGACAGGATGAGCGACGGCTCGTGCGCACTCCGTGTAGACTCCAGTTCGGTCAGCGCTTCCCCACGCGTGTAGAAGTCTCAGTTTGGTCCAATCCGGTTCGTTGTACATCTTGTCGAAGCAGAATCGCCGTATCAAGTCCTGGAACTGCTGGTAGAGTGCGCGCGAGTGGAACGTCACCGCAATGTTCCAATCCGGATGCTCCATGTGCAGGAATGAGGCCTTGAGCGCGAGGACTATGGTCTTCCCTGATCCTGCGAGGCCGCGAATTCTCTGGGGCCCGTCTGGTGACTCGATTGCCGCTTGCTTCTGCCACTGATCCAGATTGCTGATCTCTTGTTCAATCCGCTTGATGATCGAACCGCGCGAATTGGCTAGGGAGACGCTTCGCCTCTTCGCCGGCTTAATGGTCGTGACGTTCTGCAGCGCCGCCTCGAGAGCGCGGAATCGCTCGGCGGATAGAGCTGGGAACGTCTGTAGTGTGCTGACGAACTGCGGAATGGAGCAGAAGTGCGCATCCGCGTAGTCTGACGGGGGTGTAGCTGGAGAGGGCAGGAGGGTAACGGCTTGGATGGCAATTGCGAGCCTGCGGCGATCGCGGAGCCCCTCGTAGCGACCGAGGTGTGATTCGAACGCAGCGGCGAGGCGGTCCTGCTGATTGATCAGGTGCGTCCACGCTTCGTCGTTTGGGTCCGCGGGAGCAGCAGAGCCGACCAGGAGGGGAACGAGGCCATGCTGCGGGGTTACGAGGAGTGCGTCGGCTGCGAGAGGCTGCTCTCCACTCGAGGGAATGAGATAGTGGAGGTAGAGCGATCCGTCGAGGTTCAAGGGCTGGAGCGCCGCGATGAGGTCGTTCAGGACCGTCGTGTGCTTCGTGGGGCCACGGACCAATTGCAGGGGCATGCATACACTCCGATCGGGTCGATCCCGCGTCGTTGGGGCAGGATAGGGCGTACCGTCAGGCTGTTCGTCAGACGCAGCATCGCCCACGATCTTAGTCGACTAGCCGAGCGCCTGGAGGTTCCCTGAAGCCTTAGGCACGTGTACGCACGTGGGCGATCGGTCTTCGGTGAAGCACCCACCGCCCTCTTGGGTCTAGAGCACACCACTCACGCTGGCGCATTTCTACCGTGCGGCGACGAGCTCTCGGACTACGCCCTCGCAGTCTTTGGGCCTCGCAAAGGCAGAGACGCGACCATGGAACTACCGCCAGTCCCGACTAGGCTCTGTCCTCAAACCCGAATCTTGTTGCGGAGCTTGAGCAAGCGGCGAAGAACCGCCAGCGTGGTCATGGCCAGGAAGGTCTTGGCGCGCTTCTCAAAGCGGGTCGCGATGCGACGGCACTCCTTGAGCCAGCCGATCAGTCGCTCGACGACGTTCCGGCGCCGATAGGCCTCGCGGTCGAACTCCACCCCTTCGGGACGGACCTCGTTGTCCCTCCGGGGGATCACGTCCCCGATCTCATGGGCGCCAAGCCACTCTCGAATGCGCCCGGCGCTGTAGCCCTTGTCCCCGGCGACGGCCTCGGGCCACCAGTCGAGTGGCACCGCCTCGAGGGTGGTTTCGAAGCAGGTGGAGTCGTGCGTCTGGCCGGGGCTCACGACGACTCCGAGCGGGATCCCATTGGCGTCGCAGACGAGGTGGATCTTCGTCGTCAGGCCACCGCGGGATCGGCCAAGCGCCTCACGCTTCATCGCATCTTCATCATTGGGACCCCCTCGCGGAGGGCTCCTGCTGCCACTCGATGAGCTCGGACGATCGTGCCGTCGACCGCCCACAACACCTTGTCGATCTTCCCTGCTTGGTCCAGGCTCGCGAGCAGGTCCTCGGCTATCCGCTTCCACAGTCCGCTGGCCGTCCAGCGCGAGAAGGACGTATAGGCCGACTTCCACGGCCCGTAACGCTCCGGCAGGTCACGCCAAGGTGCGCCGGTCCGCAGGATCCACAGAATCGCATTGACTCGTCGCCGGTAGCTGCCGTCGATCGGTGGTCGGCCCCCGCTGGCCTTCGGAGCGAAATGGTGCTCAATGCGGGCCCACTCGTCGTCGCTCAGCTCATGTCGTCGGATGACCACGGTTGCCTCCAACCGCAGCATCGCTCGCCCCACTGACAACCCGACGGACAAAGCTTTCGGGTTTGAGGACAGGCCCGACCTGCAGAGTCTCGCCGCCCCAATTCCGGACCTCTCCCGCGCGGCAGGCCGACCTGAGGGCCCGGACCACCCAGAGGGTCGTGGCAATCGCACGAACGCGATGCGCTTTTGATGCGCAAATGGCACTTTGCTCCCGGCAGAGCCTCGGCTACTCTCCGGTGGCGCCAGTCGGCGACTGCTCGGAGCGTGCTGTCAATGTACGTGCGCGAGTCTGCGGTGAAGGTCGGCGAGACCACCCATCGCTACGTCCAGATCGTCGAGAGCTACCGCGAGGGCGGACGAGTCAAGCAACGAGTCCTCTGCTCGCTCGGGAACAAGGAGAAGCTCGATCCCGCGGGGGTAGATCGTCTGCTCCACAGCCTCGCGCGCTACGGCACCTGCCTCCCTGTCCCCCGGCCAACGACGCTTCGCTCCGCCAGCGAGACCTTCGATCCTGGCCTGGGCGTGCGCGAGGACCGCGCCTTCGGGAGCGTCTTCGTGCTCGATCGGCTCTGGAAGGATCTCGGCCTCCGCGACCTCGTACGGTCGTTCGCACGGGAGCGGCGGTTCGGCCACAGCCTCGAGCGCGCGATCTTCGCCATGGTCGCCAACAGGCTCATCGAGCCGCTCAGCAAGCTGAGCACGGAGACGTGGCTCGACCGCGAGGCCTACCTCCCACTCGACAGATCGCTCACCGCCGACGACTTCTACGCCACCCTCGTGTGGCTGCATGAGGTGCGCCAGGAGCTCGAGGTCGCGATCCACCAGCGCCTCAAGCGTCAGCGACTTACAGGAGGCACGGTCTACTTCTACGACACGACGCTCTCGCACTTCGAAGGACGGGGCCCGGCCGACCTCGCACAGATCACCGGACGCAAGGGAGCGCTGCGGGGCAAGCGCCACGTCCTCGTCGGGTTGGTCACGACCTCGGACGGCTGGCCGGTCATGCACCACGTCTACCCGGGAACGACGAACGACCTCCGTACCTTCGAGCACACGCTTCGCCAGCTCTACGATCGCTTCGGCCTCCGCGACATCGTGATCATCTGCGATCGCGGCATGCACAGCGCCAAGATCATCAAGCTCCTCGAGGAGAGGTTCGAGTTCCGCTACATCGTCGCCACGAAGCTTCGACGGGTGAAGGAGGTCGACGAGGAGGTCCTCGCGCGAGCTGGACGCTACCGAGTCGTCGAGGCGGGCCTCGAGGTCAAGCAGGTCTGGGTCGACGATCGCCGCTACGTCGTCTGCCGGAGCGACGAGTCCGCCGCACGCGACCAGCATCGCCGAGCCGAGATCCTCGCCGACCTCGCCGAGGCGCTCGGGCAGAACGGTCTCGATCCAGAGTCCAAGAAGGCCATGAAGCTGCGCACGAGCGCCTACGACCGCTTCCTCTGCGTCCGGGAGGGCAGACTCCGGATCAACCAGAGCGCCGTTGACCGCGACAGCCGGTACGACGGGAAGTGGGTCCTGCGCACGAACCTCCGCGAACTCGATCCTGGCCAGATCGCTCTTCGCTACAAGGCCGAGTCACGCATCGAGCGCGACATCCGTACGATCAAGTCCTTCGTCGAGCTCCGGCCGACGCGCCACCACAACGAGGAGTCGGTCGACGGGCACGTCTTCGTGTGCGTCCTGGCCCTCATGCTCTACCGCTACCTCCAGGAGCGCCTCGGCCTGTGGCCCGCCAACCGCGAGTCCGTCGAAGGTGTCCTCAAGGAGCTCGGCAGCATCAGGGCGCAGGAGCTTCGGCTTGGCCTGGAGGCGGAGGGGCCAACCTACGCCTGGACGCGATCCGACCTGACTGCCGGCCACAGGGAACTACTCCGCCGCCTTCACGTCGCCGGGCTCCCCCGCAACCTTCCCGAGCCACCGCGGCTCGACCCTCGGGACGTGGTGCGAACCGAGCAACGACGCCAGCGCCGCAAGAAGCAACCTCGCCCTGCACCCTCGCCGGACTCCGAGGTGGTCCGCTAGCAGCCACCGAACACAGCCGCTCGCGCGAAACGAAGCCTTGATGCGGAAGTGGAACGCTTAGCGCCAAACTCTGCAGGTCAGGACAGGGCCTAGTCCCGACTACGACCTGAGCTGCTCGGAACCTCGAGGCGCTCGAACCCACTAGGCGAGGAGAAGCGGCGCTCGCACCGTGATCACGCGCCTCTGCTCGCTGAGACAGGAATGCCCATGGCCTCGCAGAGCTCGGCCCACCACCGGCCAAGCTCGTCGTCGTCGTTCCTGTGCATGACACGACGCTGGAATCCGAGATCGGCTTGTAGGCTCGTGTCCTTCAACAACTCAACGCGCTTCGGATTCGGCCGCTGGGTCCAGGCGAACATTCGGTTCCGCTCGCTCGCGTTTGAGGGGCGGAACAAGTAAGTCGCATGTCCGTCGCTGACCGTCTCCCATGCGTACCAGGGTGGTCCGTCGTCTTGGGCCTGCATGGGCACGATCAGCCCCCGGCCAGGCAGCATTAGCGTGTGCTCTGTCCGGTCTCTGTGGGCGAACAACCGCTTGAACGCCTCGGTCCGCTTCCCGAAGAACTCCGGAATGTCCAAGAGCGTCGCAGGGTCCGTCTGGCCGCCACACATCAAGGGACTTCGCGAAGCCAGCTCGTCAACCTCGAGCCACGCCTGGGCGGAGACTCCCTCGCGCACGAACTGCCTGTAATGGATCCGCGCGAAGACTTGATCGAGTCCGGAGATCTTCACTCCGTAGATCGACCCGTCATGACGACGAAACCCGTCTACAACGGCACCTTCCGGTAGATCCCGGTCGAGCTCGGCACGCACCCGCTGATAGATCTCACGGGACAGCGGCGTCGCCACGGTGCCGGTATGCCCTTTCATGCGGAAGGAAATGAACTCGTCGTTGAACTTGAGATCGCTCCAGCGCAATCGGATCTGGAAGGGCTCCGGCGAGCGCTCCCGTCTCGGCGCTACGCGCCCGTGCCCGGTGGCGGGCGGTAGCGCCGGCAAGCTGAGTCTTGGAGGTGGAGCAGACGTCCGCGACGCCTCGTGATCGACGTCTGCCCTCGGAGCGACAACACTCTCCGGGGTAATGATGCAGACTCGTGCCTGGTCTGGTGACCTCGTAGCGACGACGCGCAGGGAGCTTGGAAGGTCCCGCAACCGCCACCCGGCGTAGTTGACGACGAAGTCGAACTCGGCGTCGCGGCCGAAACAGCGGCCGATTTCACATGGAACACCGCGGTCGTCGGTCGTGTAGTAGCCATCCGAACTGACGGACCTCTGCAAGCTTGCCATGCGAGTGACACCAGGCAGACGGTTCAAGCGGAGCTGCTCGACGGTGCCCAGACGGGAGGGCCAAGGTGAGACACGGACGCACGTGAGCGTCGACCATGGCGGCTCTCGACCCAGGAGAAGCACGACGGTTCCCGCCGGAGTGACCAGTGCGTCCTCACAGACCTCGTGCACGGACTCCTCCTGCCGGGCGTGGATTACGCGGTGAGTCGCGTCCGTGAGTGCGCCAAGCTTCGCGAGGAGATACGCCATGTGGAACGACGAACATCCTGCCAGACGGGTCCGACATTGGACGTCCCTCACCGTGTCGGTGCCGAGGTTAGCCTCGGCAAGGAGGCTGCGTGGCCGGGTATCTCACGTGCTCGCACCGTCGTCTGACCGGCAACTTGCTTCGAGGCAGGCCTTGGCAGGAAGGAGCAGCTTCTCATGGAACGGGCGCAGCGGCTGGCGTAGACTCCTGGGCGCAGATCGGAGAGCCCCATGGATATCCACCTTGTTCGCGCCGTCACGATCGAAGTCGACGGCGAGACGAAGACCTTCGCCCCCGGACACCACGTTGTGCACGACGACAACAAGAAGGTGATCGCCGAGCTAATGAAGCTGCCCGAGGACGCCTTCGAAGAAGCTCCTGCCTGGCCAAGCTAGAACGTCCAGGGCTACTTGATAGATAGGTCGGTAGGTGAGGAGTAGGTTCTCGGTGACGTTGGACGCGTCCGGCTCGGACTCGGGTGCAAAGAACAGAAGCCGACCCCGTGTCCGGGATTGGCCTCGCATACTCCTCAGCCGTACATCCTGTCCGCCACGGCCTTGCCCGTCAGCTCGTCGATTTTGGCCGACGCCTGCGCCCCCGTGACCGTGCGCAGGTCGCCCGTCCCGAACGACGACTGGAGCTGCTCGATCGCCGCCTCGCGGTTGAAGCCCTCGTCCGCCATGAGCTTCATGAGGAAGCCGAACTGCTTCTCGCCCATGGGCCGCGGGCCCTCGCGGCGGCGATACGCTCGAGCCGTCGCCATGGGGCATCCAGTTCGGCCCGGACGGCGCCCCTATGCGCTGCGGCGCGCAGAGGCAGGACTGCTCGTCGCGGGTCCTCATGGACCTCGCCAACAGGAGGAGCAACCCGCAGGCAGGAGGTGGAACCGTGTCGGCTCAAAGTCGGGTCGCTGACGTTCCCTGCTCCAGGTCGGCCGATTAGGGTAAACCTCTGGGAAGAAGACGAGAGGAGGCGAAGGTGCAGGTGACGCCCAACGGGGAGAAGATCAAGCGGCTGCGAAACGAGCGTGCGTGGACACAGACGCAGTTGGCCAGGATCGCCGGCAAGGACGTCCGAACGATTCAGCGCGTGGAGGCTAGTCGCCACGTGTCCCATGACACGCTGCTCGGGCTGGCCGGCGCTCTCGACGTCGACGTCAAGGATATCCTGCGTCCGGATCCGCCGTCGGTCGCCACCGAGGGTGCTTCCGCCGAGCCTGCGGCTGGCGCGGCCCCGGCGCCCATGCCGCCGGTCGAACTGCTGCCGCGTATCACAAGCGGCAAGGAGCTGCTCGCGATGGTCACGGGTGCTCACGCCTTCCAGTGCGACCACGAAGACGTGGAGGACCGCGACGCCGCGACGGAGATCGGCGCGTTCCTCCAGGGTGTCCGCGACTACTGCGACATTGCCGGGGACCTGACGATCCCGCAGAGGGTCGACGCTGCCTTCGAGCTCACCGGCGCAATCGAGAGGCTGGCAGGCCTTGGCTATTGGGTGTTCGGCCGAACGAGCAGGCAGCGCTACATCTACACGGCGGCGCATGAGAAGCAGTCGATACCGCTTCTCGTTGCGACCGTGATCGTGCTGTCGAGTCGCAGTCCGGCGGTCGTAACCTCGTCGCCGATCCCGCATGCGCCCTCGACGAGCGCACGACTCCGCGTTCTCCAGGGCACCGGCGGGACGTGATCGACGAGCGAAAGCGCCGGACGCGTGCCCACTTCGCACTTCCTACGAGCTGCGAAGTAGTTCGTTCGATCGTGCGCGTCAGTCTGCTCGGCCAACGCGGTTCAGACGACGTTCCACCTACTTCTTGAGCTTCGGCGCGTCGTCGTCGTCGCCGACGAGCCAGGCGAGTCCGAGCAGCGCAGCGCCAGCGATCAGACCTCCGAAGACAGCCTCTCCGAATGTGGGCCCCGTCGACTCGCCTCGAGTGGGCGCGGGTGACGACGGCTCCTTGACCAAGCGATTGAGCTCGTTGAAGCACTCTTGAGTGCTGGGCCGACTCGCCGGATCGGAGGAGAGCATTCTCCGGACGAGGTGTCTGAGGTCGGCGGGGATCTGCAGGGTGTCGAGGCTCTCGATCCGTCGGGCTCCGGTCAGGAACTCCAGCGCTATCACGCCAAGCGAGTAAATGTCTGCGCGCTGGTCGAACTGAGCATGTTGGAGAACTTCGGGAGCGATGTAGCCGGGCGTGCCTCCCGCCGTTCGCGTCATGTTCGCCTGCACTGTCTGCGGCTGCCGCGCCAAGCCGAAGTCAGCGACCTTCACGGCCAAGCCGGTGGGGGTCCTTGTCATGAGCAAGTTGCCGGGCTTGAGGTCTCGGTGGAAGCCTCCGCGGGCGTGAAGCGGCATGAGTCCTGCTGTGACGTGCGCGAGGGCGACAACGACCTCCTGCCAGGAGCGGCGCTGGGTGACCCAGCCCTCGAGCGAGCCATGGTCGCAGTACTCAAGGACCAAGAAGGGCGCTGGGGGCTGGAAGTGCACGTCAAGGATCCGAACGACGTGGTTGTTCCCGACCTCCTGAATCAGGATCTTCGCCTCGCGAACGAAGCGCTCCAGGCCGCTCGGATCCTTGAGGATCTTGATCGCGACGTACGCATTCCGCAGTGGATCCCCTGGAAGCAGACCTTGTGCTTGGCCTCTGCGAGGAGGCCGCCAAGGTACTCGCCCTGCAGGTCAGCACTGTGGGACACGTAACCCGGAATGCCTGCACCGAAGCGGACGGTCCACTCGTAGAAGAAGCAGCTGACGAGCACCGAGAGGGACGTCGCGGTTGCGAGTTCGGGGATCGTCACCTTGCGCGAGGTTGTCAGCGCTTGCGTGATGACAAAGACGGTCAAGGCCACCGCACCGAGGACGAGTGACCAGGGGAAGTGCCAGGCGTTGGATAGCGTACGGGTCCCGACCAAGGCAATGACGAGGACGACGAAGAACAACAGCGCTGACCGCAGGGTCATCTGCGGCGCGCTGAGCCTCTTCACACGGCGCGACTCAACGCGGACAGTAAGGTCTCCGCCTACAAACGAGCCAGTGACCTGCGCGCTCGTGTCGCCCCCGCCGGAGTGCACGTACCTAGGCCCGACGGGGGCTACGCTTTTCCCCCTTCACCCACATGGGCCTGAACGTCGCCAGAGGCATCGGCGTCCTTCACGGTCGCGCTACGGCCGCTGCCGTCAAACGCGGTCACGTTGCGGCCCTTGACCCGCTCGACATGAGCCCCTGGCGGGGGGGCCCCACTGCTGGCGTCGATCTTCGCGCCGAACCCGGGTGCTTGGAGGACGCCGCTCAGCTTGCCTCGCCCCCGGACCAGCGCGAGTACAGCGACGACTGCAATGAGGAGCCCTAGGATCCCAATGGCGGCGAGCTCAGTGCTCAGCATGGTCACCTCCTGTGAACATGGGTCACCTCCTGCATGGTGTCTCGCCAGTGACGGGTCGTCCATGGCCCAGCCAAGGGAGCTTGCCGTAAGTGGCAGAGGGGTCTGCCCTTGAGGGCCATGCGCGATCTTTCGCGTGGGGTAGACATTCGCCCGGCGCGGGCGTGGCGAACACATGGGGTACCGTTCCCGCTACAGGCACACGTAACAGTCGAAGAAGAGAGGCCAGCCATCTGTCGATGGTTGGCCTCCTGCCGTCTTCTACCCGTACGTCCTACCCGCCACGGCCCTGCCCGTCAGCTCGTCGATCTGGCCGACGCCTGCGCCCCGGTGACCATGCGCAGGTCGCCCGTCCCGAACGACGACTTGAGCTGCTCGATCGCCGCCTCGCGGTCGAAGCCCTCGTCGGCCATGAGCTTCATGAGAAAGCCGAACTGCTTCTCGCTCATGGGCCGCGGGCCTTCGCGCGGCGGCGGCCCACCATTCGAGCCGTTGCCCTGGGACAGCCGGTTCGGCCCGGGCGGTGTCCCGTTGCGCTGGGGCGGACTTCTCGGCGCTGCGCGCGCTCGGCGATCTGCGCGGCGACATTGCGCCCTCTGTCGTAGTTGCGGACTGCGAGGCGGAGCAGGACCTCACGAGCCATTGGCAAGCCTCGCGGGACGGTCACATCGGCAGCCTGCGCGGACCTGAGACGGGCGCTCCCGGGTCTGTCGGTGCCGATTGCTACGGTCAACGCTCTGACGGAAGTCTCGCCCGCCGGGCGCATCGTCGAGCGCTCCGTGGCCCGGGTGGACTACGTACGCGCGCCGGCGCAGCTCCTTTCGCCGCAAAGCCTTGTCACGCGTCACGAGCTGCCAAGTTGTACGCGCCTGACATCCGGAGCCGGCGTCGCCGTCCGAACTCCAGCAAGGTCAGGATGGCGAGCGATGGCCCAGTGCGTGCCCTCTCGCCTCGCCTCACACGGGAGAGGACTCCATGCGGCGATCGAAGCGCAGCCGTTTCCAGCCCACCTTCCCCGTCCTCCCGCCGCGCTACGCGCCGATCCACAAGCTCGGTGAGGGCGGCTTCGGCGTCGTGCTGCTCGCCAAGGACTCGCTGACGCGGCAGGACGTGGCGGTCAAGGTCCTCAAGGCGTCGGGGTGGGCGAGCCACCAGGCGCGCTTCCGGCGCGAGGTCGAGGGCACGAAGGTTCTGCACTCCGACCGCATCATCCGCGTCCTCGACGACGACCTGGCACACGACCCGCCGTACTACGTCATGCCGTACCTGAAGGGCGGCTCCCTCCGCGGGCGGATCGTTGCCCTCGCGGCGCAGCGCTTGGTGTTCGATCAGGTCAGCGCCCTGATCGCGACCGGCACGATCCTCCAGGGCCTCCAGATCGCGCACGACGCGGGCGTCCACCACCGCGATCTGAAGCCTGAGAACCTACTGCTCGACGACGCCGGGCAGCTCGTGCTCACCGACTTCGGCCTCGGCGAGTTCGTGCACCGCCACTCCATGGTCCTCACCACGGGCGGCCTCGGGACGCAGACGTACGTCGCGCCGGAGCAGTGGGCGACCGGCGACGGCAGCCCGGCGGCCGACTTCTTCTCCCTCGGGATCGTCATGGGCGAGTTGCTCACCGGCCAACCCAGCCGCGCGCCGCTGGTGCTCCGCGACGCGCGAATCCCGCCGCCGGTCGACGTCCTGTTCCGGCGCCTCACCGATCTGCGGCCGGAGGCGCGGTTCGCGACCTGCGCGCACGCGCTGGCCACGCTCGACTCCATCCTGCGCAACACTTACTCGACCTCGCGGCCCTGGCGTCTGGATTGGGAGTGGCTCAAGGCAAAGGTCGTGTCGATCTTCACCGGCTGATCCAACCCCCCACGAAGGGCGGAGGCGTCCATGCTCGAGAAGTACCGACTCGACGAGATCACGAAGGAGACGCTTGAGCTGCTCGTCTCCGAGTCCGCGGCCGAGTCGCGGACGCTGGACTTCAAGTCCGAGCTCCCGGGCAGCAAGGACACGGACCGGCGGGCCTTCGCCGCGGACGCCGCCGCCTTCGCCAACAGCGGCGGGGGGAGCGTCGTCTACGGCGTCACCGAGCGCGGCGGCATGGCGACGGAGGTCTGCGGTCTCCTTGTGGAGGACGTCGACAAGGAGATCCTGCGGCTGCAGGAGATCCTGCGGCGCGGGGTCGACCCGCGGATCAACGGTGTCGAGTTCGTCCCCGTCCGCGGGTTCCGGTTGGGGCCCGCGATCGTGATGCGCGTGCCCCGGAGCTGGAATGCGCCGCACATGGTCACGGCGGGCGGCGCGGAGTCGCGATTCTACGTGCGGTCGGGCGCGCAGAATGCGCCCCTCGACGTCCACCAGATCCGGGCCGCCTTCCTTGGCTCGCACGAGGCGTCTGACCGCGTGCGCCGGTTCCGTGACGAGCGCCTCGGCCGGATCGTCGGCGACGAGACGCCCGTCCGCCTCGTGTCCCAGAAGCGAGTCGCGCTGCACCTGGTCCCGCTCGCGTCGCTCGATCCTGGCAGCCTGGTGGACCTGACGGGCGAGGCGTCGTCGGTGACCGCCAAGCTTCGGCCGATCGGCGCGTCCGGTTGGAACGACCGCTACAACCTCGACGGATTCGTCACGTTCGACGAGATCGATCGCGCGGAGGGCCGGTCGATTGGCTACGTGCAGCTCTTCCGCCGCGGCATGATCGAGGCGGTCGACTCATTTGTGAGCTCTGATTTCCTCCGCGGGAGGGCCGTGGCGGACGAGGAGGAGGTCGTGGTGCCGGGAGGGGCGTTTCCGCGCGACATCGTCGAGGCTGTGTGGATTTACATGGAGGCCCTCAAGAAGTTGGCGGTCGCGCCTCCAATCGTTGCGCTCCTCTCGCTCATGGGCGTGCGTGGCATGCACGTCTACATGTCCCCGCGCTACATGATCCGGCGCGTCGCCCGGTTCGACCGGGAAACCATGCTCCTGCCCGACGTCCTGTTCGAGGAGTACCCCCAGACCCCCGAGCAGATCCTGGCCAAGCTCACGCCGGCCTTCGACGCCCTGTGGCAGGCCTCTGGTTACCCTCGCTTCGTCGACCTCAACGAGTGACGGCGCGGTCCAATGGCGCCGTGGTTCGCTCGGGCCAATGTCATCGAGATCGCGGCGCCGAAAGCCCAGCGCAGCAGGATCGTCCTGCCTTCTTCGGAGAAGGAGAGGGCGCAGTGAACCTGCAGAGAGCGCGAGGCGAGCTCTCGCCCGAGGTCGCACCGCGGCGAGCACTCTATCCTGTCCAGTTGGATTGAGCTCATGTAGGCTGTGCTACGATGACTCGCTTCATTCGTGACGAGCTCCCTCCGCGGGTTCAGCGTTCAGTTACGCCTGGTGTCTTTACGCTCGACGTGGAGGGCTTTCTCTCCCTCGATCTTGTGTACGTCTCGGGAGGCACGTTCCTAATGGGTTCCGACGAGGGGGATCCTGACGAGCGACCGCAACACCAGCGGAGCATTCGCCCCTTCTACCTGTCCCGTGTGCCGATCACCTGGAGAGCATTCCGCATCTACTGCAAGATCGCAGGGTGCGTAGAACCGAACGCGCCTGGTTGGGGCGCACTCGACGACCACCCGGTCGTCAACGTCTCGCGGGAGGATGCCGCTGGTTTCTGCCGCTGGACTGGTACTCGACTGCCGTATGAAGAGGAGTGGGAGTATGCCGCTCGTGGGACCGACCAGCGGGCGTATCCGTGGGGGACGTCCGCGCCGTCCACAGGTCGACTTGTCTGTCGCGACTTTGGCGCTCAGTCAACGGGTCCTGTAGGAGCTTGCAGAGACGGTGCGTCACCCTTCGGGGCTCTGGACATGGCTGGCAACGTGTGGGAGTTCTGCGAGGATTGGCACGACTCGAGGGCGTACTCTCGTTACGTGGCCGGAGATAGAAGTGCTGCCCCCATGGGGCAGTTCTATGCGATTAGAGGCGGGAGTTGGTGGAACCCGAGCCTTCGCTGCCGTACGTTCGTTCGGGGGCGGGGCGGCAGAGAAGAGCGAGTTGACCGTCTTGGCTTTCGGATTGCGCTATCATGCCCAAACACCAACGAGGACAGCATGAGCCCCACTGAGAGTGACAAGCCGAAGAAGAAGCCGCTGACCGAGGGCGAGGACCCTAAGATCGCGCGGCAGGCGTTGGACGACGCGAAGCGGGCGGCGGCTGAGTACAGGAACAAGCAAGCCGGTGCTGATCCCGGATCGACGAAAGGGCAGAGCACGTAATAGGATCTGGGTGCCCTGCACGTGCCAGCCAACCGGGGAGTCACGAGGCTCAAGTGGACGATTACACCCATGCAGCGGCAGCCAGACAACTGCAGTTCGAAGAGCTTGCGGGTGCCATGCGGGCCATTGCCGACGAGTTCAAGGCAGCCGCAGTATCAGGCGCTTCGGCCCCGTCGACTGAGACTCTTCGTCAGACTTGCGTTACGTGGGATCGTGCGTGCAACGCGCTCGAACGTGAAGCAACGGAGGCACTTGGACTAAGGCCGCAGGTCGTGGACAGGTTCCGTATTCACGCACAGACCATCTGGCATCACTACGTAGTTTTGACCGATTACCATTCGTTTCTTGCAGGGTTTGAAGCGGTCGAAGTCCGGGAGATCCTGCGCATTCACGAGACATTTCTGTCGGCCTCGCAGCAGGTTGTTGCGCTGGGCGCCCCTGAGTTCATTCCGGCGTTGAAGGAACTAGCTCGAAGTGGGAGCTATCCAACGTGCGGGATTGAGACTGCCGAGTGGGCTGACAGGACCGATCCGTGGGTGGACCGTGCGATTGCGCGCGCCGGTCTCGGAACCTACCCCGATTCCTATCAGCACCTCGCGAGTAGCTGGGCCATTGGCGGCGACAGTTCGGTTCTGGAGCAGCTCCAGAAGGCCCTTCTAACCATCTCCGCAATTGGCGCCGCTGCAGCGCGCCTCGCGCTTCCACAGACCGCGACAGAGGCGAATGCAATCATCGCCCAAGGGGTTGCCTCAGCGACTCGAGGAGACGACGCCGAGTGGGACGCGGCAACAAGAGAGCCGGAGGTGGGGCGCCGAAGCAAGCGGGCGCACGTTCGGTGGAGCGTGTGCGCCGCGCTGATGGCGCGGCTACAAAGTGCTGAGGCGCACCAGTTCGAACGCGACGCCGCCGCATTGAGCGTGATCGCACTCGCCGTGGAGACAAGAGGCGATCTGTTCCAGCGGTTCTGTGGAGGTGGTGGCTTTGTACGGCAGATCGAGCGAATGCAAGGGCTAGTAGGAGAGCATGTTTGGCAGATCGCGTACCTGGTCGAGCCCAGAGAGCTTTCCGGCGCTGCGGGAGTGTCAAAGGTTGAAGACCTGCTCGGCCGTATCCGCGAGGCGTGGAAGGCTGTGCAATCTGAAGCGTTTGAGGCTACACGCCTCACGGCCAACGGGACGCCGTCCAATGATCCCCCCTCCTTGCCAGCGGAGGGCGCGATCCCCGAACCCGCACGTGTGGTCAAGAAGCCGGGCGTGGGGGCTTGGCACTTGCTCACGGGGGTTCTCGCCGTGATTGTGTTGGCCGGTGTTCAGGCCGCACCTTTCTTTTCAGACGGCACCATGCACTTCGCCGTCACTTTGGCCTGGGCTGCGATCTTTCCTGTCGTTGCCGTGCTCCTCCAAGTCCTTAAGACCTCAGACGAGCAAGAAAAGCCGGGTTGGCTTTCAACGATTCGTGAGAGGTTGGCGATCCTCCTGCTTCTTGAAGCTGTCGCTGTAGTGCTCTTTATCTGGGCCGGACTCAATCTCTACGAACCAGCCCTCAAGTGGAAGCCATTGAAGGACTCTGCACTTGAGAGTCCCACATTCTGGTCGGTCGTCAACCCGGCATTTGCCCGGTTGGCCTATTCCACAGCGGGAGGAGAGGCGCTGACGTCTGTTCCTTCTGTGGAAGAAAAGATCTATCTCGCGAATCCGCTGGGCGCACCACAAGCTGTGGCAGCGGCCGTTTTCGCGCGGCACTTTCTCGCGATGATTGTCTGGGTCGTCGGCCTTAGGCTTGTCGTGGTCTTCATGGTACTGCTGCGCGGGGGCGGCGGAGAAAGTGAAGTGCTTCACTGGGGGCTACTGTATGCCCTGGTGTTCTTTGGCTGGCTTGCGCTTCGGCTGACCATGCTGATCTGAGCTCGGCCGCAAGGAGCGGAGACGTGGCAAAGTCGTGGAAACCCGGTGTTGGTTCGCTCGTTGCCCTGTGCGTAACGATCGTAGCGCTAGCTGAGTACTCGGCGAGGCTTGTTGAGGGTCGGATCAGCACTCGCAGCGTTTTCCTCACCCCGGACGGAACGCAGTCCTTCACCAGAGGAGCAAGGGGAGTCACGGTCACCAAGTACAAGGCCGAGAACGGGGATGAATGGGTTTCTCTAGCTTCGACCATGTCGAACCTCTGGGGGTGGAACGCCAGGCTTAAGCCAGGCGTGTATCGCGCAACGTTTCGGTCCACGGTCCGGCGACTTGGCGAACACGACCAAGTGGTTAGTCTGTCAATCGGCACCGAGCAGAGCGTCGGCGGACGCGGGAGGAGCCCACTGGAACGTTCAAGGGCAGACGTGTTGGCCAGCGCTGAAGGAGCATTGGTGGAGTGTGTCGCCACCTTCATCGTTGAGAGCGAAGCTAGGCTTCTCGTTCACGTAGGAATCAAGAGCAGGGAGGATCTCACTCCAGAGGGTTCGGGCGTGCAGTTCGCCGAGGATGAAGGGACGTTTCTCACCATTGAGCATCTCGCACCTCCGCCACAGGTAACAAAGTGACGTCCGGTGCTCTCGCCGTATGGGCCACGCTGTATCGCGGGAGTGCGTCTTCGGCGCGGAGAGCGAGGAGGGCGAAGAGTTGACTTGCGGCACTGACGTGAGTTGCGCTGCGTCCTCTCCTCGGTTCGCTCCGATGACCCGCCGTATCCATTTACCGGGGGCCGGACGTGACGCGGCCACGGACCGCGTGACGGCGCGGGCCGTGGCGTTGCGCATCGCGGGAGGGGCTCTTCAGGTCGCTGGGGCCAGCGGAAGGGCGAGTTCGATCGGCTCAGGCCTGACCTGCAGAGTTTGGCGCTAAGCGTTCCACTTCCGCATCAAGGCTTCGTTTCGCGCGAGCGGCTGTGTTCGGTGGCTGCTAGCGGACCACCTCGGAGTCCGGCGAGGGTGCAGGGCGAGGTTGCTTCTTGCGGCGCTGGCGTCGTTGCTCGGTTCGCACCACGTCCCGAGGGTCGAGCCGCGGTGGCTCGGGAAGGTTGCGGGGGAGCCCGGCGACGTGAAGGCGGCGGAGTAGTTCCCTGTGGCCGGCAGTCAGGTCGGATCGCGTCCAGGCGTAGGTTGGCCCCTCCGCCTCCAGGCCAAGCCGAAGCTCCTGCGCCCTGATGCTGCCGAGCTCCTTGAGGACACCTTCGACGGACTCGCGGTTGGCGGGCCACAGGCCGAGGCGCTCCTGGAGGTAGCGGTAGAGCATGAGGGCCAGGACGCACACGAAGACGTGCCCGTCGACCGACTCCTCGTTGTGGTGGCGCGTCGGCCGGAGCTCGACGAAGGACTTGATCGTACGGATGTCGCGCTCGATGCGTGACTCGGCCTTGTAGCGAAGAGCGATCTGGCCAGGATCGAGTTCGCGGAGGTTCGTGCGCAGGACCCACTTCCCGTCGTACCGGCTGTCGCGGTCAACGGCGCTCTGGTTGATCCGGAGTCTGCCCTCCCGGACGCAGAGGAAGCGGTCGTAGGCGCTCGTGCGCAGCTTCATGGCCTTCTTGGACTCTGGATCGAGACCGTTCTGCCCGAGCGCCTCGGCGAGGTCGGCGAGGATCTCGGCTCGGCGATGCTGGTCGCGTGCGGCGGACTCGTCGCTCCGGCAGACGACGTAGCGGCGATCGTCGACCCAGACCTGCTTGACCTCGAGGCCCGCCTCGACGACTCGGTAGCGTCCAGCTCGCGCGAGGACCTCCTCGTCGACCTCCTTCACCCGTCGAAGCTTCGTGGCGACGATGTAGCGGAACTCGAACCTCTCCTCGAGGAGCTTGATGATCTTGGCGCTGTGCATGCCGCGATCGCAGATGATCACGATGTCGCGGAGGCCGAAGCGATCGTAGAGCTGGCGAAGCGTGTGCTCGAAGGTACGGAGGTCGTTCGTCGTTCCCGGGTAGACGTGGTGCATGACCGGCCAGCCGTCCGAGGTCGTGACCAACCCGACGAGGACGTGGCGCTTGCCCCGCAGCGCTCCCTTGCGTCCGGTGATCTGTGCGAGGTCGGCCGGGCCCCGTCCTTCGAAGTGCGAGAGCGTCGTGTCGTAGAAGTAGACCGTGCCTCCTGTAAGTCGCTGACGCTTGAGGCGCTGGTGGATCGCGACCTCGAGCTCCTGGCGCACCTCATGCAGCCACACGAGGGTGGCGTAGAAGTCGTCGGCGGTGAGCGATCTGTCGAGTGGGAGGTAGGCCTCGCGGTCGAGCCACGTCTCCGTGCTCAGCTTGCTGAGCGGCTCGATGAGCCTGTTGGCGACCATGGCGAAGATCGCGCGCTCGAGGCTGTGGCCGAACCGCCGCTCCCGTGCGAACGACCGTACGAGGTCGCGGAGGCCGAGATCCTTCCAGAGCCGATCGAGCACGAAGACGCTCCCGAAGGCGCGGTCCTCGCGCACGCCCAGGCCAGGATCGAAGGTCTCGCTGGCGGAGCGAAGCGTCGTTGGCCGGGGGACAGGGAGGCAGGTGCCGTAGCGCGCGAGGCTGTGGAGCAGACGATCTACCCCCGCGGGATCGAGCTTCTCCTTGTTCCCGAGCGAGCAGAGGACTCGTTGCTTGACTCGTCCGCCCTCGCGGTAGCTCTCGACGATCTGGACGTAGCGATGGGTGGTCTCGCCGACCTTCACCGCAGACTCGCGCACGTACATTGACAGCACGCTCCGAGCAGTCGCCGACTGGCGCCACCGGAGAGTAGCCGAGGCTCTGCCGGGAGCAAAGTGCCATTTGCGCATCAAAAGCGCATCGCGTTCGTGCGATTGCCACGACCCTCTGGGTGGTCCGGGCCCTCAGGTCGGCCTGCCGCGCGGGAGAGGTCCGGAATTGGGGCGGCGAGACTCTGCAGGTCGGGTCAGGCGCGAGGACGGCCTGGCGCAGGAGCTCGAAGACGTCGAGGCCCAGGTTCCGCCCTGTTCGAGCGACGGTGGTGAGCCGCTCTTGTGCGCGCGCTCCCCGCTCGGTGCGGTTGCACCCGGACATCTTCCGCGCGATCACCGCCGGCCGGATCTCCGTCTCGGCCGGCCAGTTCGTGGCCTCGAGCCCGGGGGACCTCGAGGAACGTGAGCAGGTGGGGGCGCTCGCTCCGCAGGTGCTTCACGAGGCGGGCGTTCAGGGCGTAGGCCGGCCTCCAGGTCAGGAGCCAGTCGAGCTCGGCCTCGATCCTGCCCTTCAGAGAGAGGAAGCCGTGCGGTGTGAGTTGCTCACGCCGGTCTCGGAGGTCCAGCGCCGCGCGCAGCACTCGCAGGATCCCCGTCGCGAACTTCGCGGCACCCTGCTTCGCGACCAACAGGATCTCGCTCGCTCGCCGCATCAGGTGATGCGATTACCGTACGCTGTTGCCCAAGCCTGCCGATATGAAGCCGTAGGTACGCTTAGCCCCAATGCCAGATGGTATCCGTTTACCGGGTCCGTCCCTGATGCGCATCACCGGATCCCGAATGCGGATGACCGCGCGTGTAGTCGGTGATGGAGCGCCAAGTACCTACAGCTTGGCATCGCATGTGTGTCCTCCTGGGGCGTGGACGAGCCCGAGCCGAAGAAGTGCGACAACTGCGACCGCCTCACGGCGAAGCTCAAGAGCCTTGAGGAGACCGTCGATCGCCTGCTGAAGCGAATCGAGGAGCTCGAGCGCGCCGGCAAGCGGCAGGCTGACCCCTTCTCGAAGGGCGACCCGAAGAAGAGCCCGAAGAGGCCCGGGCGGAAGCCGGGCGGCGAGTATGGCCGACAGGCGCTCAGGCCCCGCCCCGAGAGGTCGACGAGGTCGTCGACGTACCTCTGCCAGCGGCCTGTGCTGACTGCGGCGGTGACGTCGAGGAGGTCCGCGTCGCGGAGCAGTTCCAGACGGACCTGCCCCCGGTCCAGCCGATCGTCCGCCGCTTCGACGTCCACCTCGGTCGCTGCAGGTGCTGTGACCGCAGGATCCAGCGCGCCACCCGCTCCAGACCTCCGACGCTCTCGGAGCGGCCGCCGTCCAGCTCGGACCGAACCGAACGTCGCCTTCGCGACCGCGCTCAACAAGGTCTACGGCCCGTCCTGGGCGAAGGTCGCGCACCTGATCGAGAAGGGCTTCGGCGTCAAGGCTTCCGCCTCGGCCTACTGCCGGGCGGCGACGCGCCTCGGCGAGAAGCTGGACCCGACCTACGACGCCCTCGCGCGGCGGGTGGCCGCGAGCCCGATCGTCTATCCCGACGAGACCGGCTGGCGGGTCGGAGGCCACCGGCGCTGGCTGTGGGTCTTCGTCGCCGGCCCGGTCACGCTCTACCGGATCGCGGCGAGCCGCGGGGCGAGATCGCCGAGGAGATCCTCGGCCGCCACTACACCGGCGTGATCGGCCGCGACGGCTGGGCCGCCTACCGGCGGTTCGTCGAGGCTCGCCACCAGAGCTGCCTCGGGCACCTGACATAGTCTGCTTGAGCCGCTACGATGCCAAGGTGAGGTGGAGATGCTGCTGAACGGCTGCGCGCATGGAACAGTTTGTAATCTCGTGAAGGGTGCACTGGTGCACGGGATCCAGCATCATGCCGTCGAGCATGCTGCGTATTGCGGGAGCGCCCCGGGTAACTGGGGCAAGGCGGGCATGTTCGTTGGCACTTACCTCGGGGCCGCCATGCTTGCACCTTTGGGCGCCCCTCACCTTGGAGCGGCTGCTGGTTCGTTGCTGGGTGCCCTGCTCGGCAAGCGTCTCGATCGTCGTAAGTAGAGATCTACGGTTCGCGGTCATGAGGTGATCCAGCCGCTCGCGGGCATTGCTCGCACGTGCTGAGAGAACGGAGTAGCGCCGCCGCCGAATCTGCTCGTTTCGAGCGTCCGCGTCCGTCTGCCCACAAGGGAATGCCGACGCAGCCGGCCACCGCGAGTCGCGAATGGCAGGCATAGCGTGCACCGGACAAGGAGAGAGGCCAGCCATCGGTCGATGGTTGGCCTCTTGCATGCCCTACTACCCGTAGGTCCTACCCGCCACGGCCTTGCCCGTCAGCTCGTCGATCTTGGCCGACGCCTGCGTCGCGGTGACCGTGCGCAGGTCCCCCGTCCCGAACGACGACTTGAGCTGCTCGATCGCCGCCTCGCGGTCAAAGCCCTCGTCCGCCATGAGCTTCATGAGGAAGCCGAACTGCTTCTCGCTCATGGGCCGCGGGCCCTCGCGCTCACGCGGCGGCCCACCGTTCGAGCCGTTGCCCTGGGGCAGCCGGTTCGGACCGGGCGGCGTCCCGTTGCGCTGCGGCGCGCGCGGGGCCCCGTTCCCGTGGCCGTTGCCGTTGCGGGGCGCGCCGTTGCCCGGCCCCCGCCCGTTCGGCACCGCGGGCGCCCGCCGCGGCGGCCGCTCGCCCTCGTCCTGGAGATCGTCGATCTCGTCGAGGCACAGCACCCCACGGAGGTCCACGGCGTCGCGCAACGCGCGCGCCTTGGCCCGCGTCTCGGCCACCCGAATGAACGCGGGGCTCACGCGCCGGTTCACGTTCTCGGGGGTGGCGTCGCCGATCCCCGAGTAGGTGCCGGTCTTCGTCTCGACCCTGGCCTGGACGACCGCCGTCCAGCGGTTCTCCTCGTTGGGAGCCAGGACGAGGTCCGTCTCGATCCTGGTGAGCCCGATCTGGCGCGCGGCGTGGAGCAGCCCGTCGTAGAGCACGACCTGCTTCTCCTCGCGCTCGCCGGTCTCGCGGTTGGTGAACGTCATGACCTTGACGAGCTTCATGGACCGAAGCTCGTCCAGCAGCGTGGACACGGAAACCTCCTGGTTGTTGGAGCTGGCTGGCCCGTCGACCGGACCCGACGCGACGCTGCGGCGGGTAGGGAAGGGCTGACCGAAGCGTAGCGGGCGCCTGACGTAGACCGAACCCAGGAGAGTCGAAGCCTGGCTTCGGTTCCCCTGGGTTCTGCCCACACTCGCCCGACCGCTACGCTTCCCACGGAGTCGCCAGAAGCACAGCAACGCGCCACCGGCGACCCCGCCGCACCTTCCACGTCCACCCCACGCCAACCACCCACCCGCCAAGGAGGTCTCCATGACCGTCCGCCAGACCCTGCTCGCCCTCGAGGCCGAGCTCAACGCCCTCTCGTTCGAGCGCGAGGACCTCGTCCGAGGGCTGCTCCTGGCCCTGCTCTCCCGCAGCCACCTGTTCGTCCTGGGCCCGCCCGGGGCGGACAAGAGCCGCCTGATCGCCAGCCTCATGGCTCGGATCGAGGGCGCGAGCACGTTCTCGCTGCTCCTGACCCGCTTCACCACGCCCGAGGAGGTCCTGGGCCCGATCGACATTCCCGCCTACGAGCAGGGCACCTACGCCCGGATCGTGACGGGCATGCTGCCGACGACCCACGTGGCCTTCCTCGACGAGGTCTTCAAGGCCAACTCGGCGATCCTCAACGCGCTGCTCGAGCTCATGAACGAGCGCACGTACCGCAACGGCGGCTCGACGCGGCGCTCGCCGCTCGTGTCGATCCTGACCGCCAGCAACGAGCTGCCGCAGGCCGAGGAGCTGGGCCCGCTCTACGACCGCCTGCTCCTCCGCTACGAGGTCGGCTACATGGCCGACGAGGCCAACGTCACGCGGTTGCTCAGCCGCCCGGCGTCCGCGCGCTCCGCCCAGAACGGGCGGGCGCACACCACCCGGGTCAGCCTCGACCAGCTCGAGGAGGCCCAGGTGGAGGCCGCCGGCGTCCACCTCCACGAGGACGCGATCTCGGTCCTTCTGCGGATCCGCTCGGACCTGCGGCAGGCCGGCCTGGTCGTCTCCGACCGCCGCCTGTTCCAGGCCCTGGGCGTGATCCGCGCCCAGGCCTGGCTCGAGGGGCGGGCCATGGCCGTCGACGAGGACCTCGAGGTCCTCACGCACGTGCTCTGGACCGAGCCCAAGGACCGGCGCACGGTGGCCGAGCGCGTCCTGACGCACGCGGCGCCGGCGTCGGCCAAGGCCTTGGAGCTGCGCGACCTCGCGGCCGAGCAGCGCAAGATCGCCCTGGAGAAGCGCACGACGAGCGAGCAGGAGGCCGCCGAGGCCATGACCAAGCTCAAGGGCCTGGTCGAGTCGCTCGTCGCCCTGCGTCGCGACCTGCACCAGCGCGGCTCGGTCCCGCCCCGCGTGGACCGGGCCCTCGCCGAGGTGCAGGCCATGCGCCGCGAGGTCCTGCGCACCTGCCTGGGCGTCGAGGTGTAGCCGTGAACCGGCTGCCCCCTACGCCCGGACACCAGCCCGGACGACAGCCCGGATCACCGACCCGGCCCCCGCCTGGCATGACCCCGAGCCTGAAAAACGGCTACCTGGTCGTTCAGGACGGCTCGGACGCCTGGCTCTGGCGCCAGGTCGGCTCGGCGCTTCCCAAGCTCGACGAGCTGCGGGAGGCGGGGGAGAGGGCACGACCGGGCTCCGGCTCGCTCGTGCGCGACCTCTTCGCCCTGCTGTTCAAGGCCCGGCCGGTCCTGCGGCCGCCCAGGACGCCCAGCCAGGAGATCCGCCACCGGATCCTGACGAGCGTCCTGGAGTCGCCGGAGTATCGGCGACTGCGGGCCACCACCCGGCTGCGGGCCCTGCCTGCCGCCGAGGCCGCGGCCGAGGTCTTCGCCCGGCTCCTGGCCGACTGGCCGGCCGAGCTGGACCCCGGTCCGGCGCCCGGCCAGCCCCAGGGGACACCGTGCCCCGCTCAGGGCGCCTCCGGCAGCCCCACCGGCAGCCCGCCGGCGGCCCACCAGGCAAGCGATCGACTCGACACCCTCGTCCGGCAGCTCCTGCGAGCCGCCGCGGCCAGGGCCGAGGAGGTCGTCGCCTGCGTGGAGGGCTGGGGGACAGCCCCCGGCAACGGCGCCGGCGCTTCGCTGGCCGACGCCGCCGCCCTGGCCCAGCGCGTCCAGCAAAGCGACCTGCTGCGCCGGATCGCGCTCATGGCCGGGCGGATCAAACGCCTGGCCTTCTCCAAGCACCGCCTGCGGGTGCGCCACGGCACGGACGAGGTCGTCTCGATCGAGACCGGCCGCGACCTGTCGCGCGTCCTGCCCCAGGAGCTCGTGGCCTTGCGTCACCCGGTCCTGCGGCGCGAGTTCCTGCGGCGCTTCGCCGAGGGCTCGCTCCTGCAGGTCCAGCTCGAGGGCAGGGAGGCGCTTGGCCAGGGGCCCATGGTCGTCTGCCTGGACTCGTCCGGGTCCATGGCAGGCGCGCGTGAGGCCTGGGCCAAGGCGGTCGCGCTGGCGCTGCTGCACGTCGCCGCCCAGGAGCGCCGTGACTACGCGCTGGTCCACTTCGGGTCCCGCGACGAACTGCGCGTCTTCCGTTTCGACCGTGGCCACGCCACGGCCGAGCATGTGGTCGAGGCCCTGGGCTTCGCCTTCCACGGCGGCACGGACTTCGAGGCGCCGCTTCGTGAGGCCATGGACCTGGTGCTCACGTCGACCTTCACGCGGGCCGACGTGGTCTTCCTCACGGACGGAGAGTGTCAGCTCTCTTCGCCAGCCCTGGCCGAGGTCCTCGCGACCAAGGCCAGGCGCCAGGTCAGGATCTTCGCGGTCCTGATCGATCTGCCCGACGGCTCGTCGGGCAGCCCCTCCGATCGCAGCCTGCGCCAGTTCTCCGACGAGGTGTGTCGCCTCACGGATCTGGCTCAGGACGCGAGTGTCCTCGAGCGTCTCTTCGGGCGTTCGTAGGACAGGGGTCGAAGCTCGACGGACAACCCACCACGCTCCCGAGGGCCGTCGAGCGGCTGATCCAGGCGGCCAGCAGGACCACCCCAGGTCTTGCTGGCCGCTCTCTTCAGCCGAACCCACCCGTCACCCGGGCGCCGAGCCGCCCGGGCGGGCGGACGGCGTCCAGGAAGGAGCCGACCTGTGAATGCTTCTCTCGCCACGGCCCCGCCGCGGATCGACGTCGACGGCGCCGCCGACGCTGACGCCGCCGACCGGCCGCTGACCGTCTCCGACCTCGTGCCGGGCACGAGCCGCCAGGCCATTCTTCTGGCGTACGACCTGCTGCACTTCCTGATCCTGCACGGCAACCTCCAGCCGCGCGAAGTCGTCGTGAACTATCTCGTGCGCGCGGGCATGTGCGCGCGCCACACGCGGCGCGAGAGCCGCCTGCGGGCCTTCGAGCGCTTCAAGGGCCACCTCGCGCGCCTGGGCGTGCGGTATCGCAACGTCCGTGAGTCCCAGGGCACGGGCCAGGCCCAGAGCCTGCTCCTGATCGAGCAGCCTGTCCGGGCCAAGCGGGCGATCGAAGACCTGCTGGAGCGCACGATCCCCCGAGACGAGCGCTTGCCAGCCGACAACGCCGCCACCCACGACGAGGACCCGACTGGCCACTGACGCTGACCGGTCCGAGCCGCCCGACGAGCGGCTGATCCGTGCGTTCACCTTCGGGGTGGACGCCTTCCTCAGCCGAACTCGTCGGCTGTCCGCCCGCGGGGCGGAACAACGCCATGCAGCCAGTCAGGAGGCTCTCTCATGCACGCTCCCGTCGTCGCGTCCCGGCCCGTCCGGGACCAGTCCCCGCCCATGGGGCCGCTCTTCTCGCCGTTCACGCACGACCTGCCCACGCTGGGCGACGTCGTGTGGTGGACGATCCCCGCCGAGGTCGAGGTGTCCCTCGCCGAGTTGGAGGCCAAGCTCGAGGCGGCCGGCCTGCCGACCGACCTCGTGCCCAAGCTCCAGGCGAGGGGGGCGCTGAGCACGGCGCTCAAGGCCCTGGAGACCGAGGACCTGATCCGCCGCGTCGTCGACGACCCGGCCAAGATCGTCTACGCCCTCGTCGACGAGAAGGTCGACACGACCGACCTCGCCCTCTCCTACGAGCAGACCGAGACCGTGATCTACGACAAGCAGAACAAGACGCTCGGGTTCGAGCAGGGGAGGCACGCGGACAAGATCCGGGCCCTCTTCGACCGCTACCGGCTGACCGCCCAGGCCCAGCACCTGCGCCAGATCGCGCGCCAGGCGCTGGAGAAGGCCAACCCGGTCACGGTCCGGCCCGGGCTGATCTTCGTGCCCAAGCAGCACCGGGCCACGCTCCTGGCCGTGGGGCAGTTCGTCTCGTCGCTGGACGGGCGGGCGGTCCTCGGCGCGCTGGGGATCGTGGACTCGAAGGAGACCCGGGCGAGCATGCTGCGGGTCGTGCGCGAGGAGCTCGAGGTCGAGATCGAGAAGGCCTCGGGCGAGCTCGACGAGCTGCTCGCGTCCGACGGCGCCCGTCGGGCGTCGACGCTGGCGGCGCGCCTGGAGTCGTTCCGGGCGATCCGCGCGAAGGTGGCCGGCTACGCCGAGCTGCTGGAGCTGGCGTCGCAGGACCTGCTGGGCCGGCTCGCGGGGCTGGAGCAGAAGGTCATGACGGCGCTGTAGGCCGCCTTCCTGGGACGACGCGCCTGGCTGCAAACCTCCGGGAGACCCACAGTGCCCCTTCTTGACGCAACATTCGGTTTCTGCTAGGCTTATGGCTTGGGTCGTTAGAAGGGGTGACCCTGTCCCAAGGAGGAGGTACAATGCAGATGAATTCCGATGAAGACATCCCCGGGAGCCACGCGCGGCGTCCACTCCATTTCGATCTTCGGCTGTGGACGACACGCTCCGTCGAGGCACTTGCAGCCGAAGTCGATCTCGACTCGCTGGACTTGGAAGAACTCTACCAGGGTTCCTAGTTCGTCGTTGGGCCATGGGCATAGCTCCATGGCCCTTTCTTTGCGCGGAAGCTCGTGAGCGGCCTGCCAGTAGGTACCAACGTGCGCGTGGGCAGCCTGCTCCGCTCCTCTCGCGGATCTGGTCGCCCCCAAATCGTGCTTGGGATTAGGAACATTGCCGGCCAGCAACTGGTCACGGTTGCAGAGGTCCAGCACATTGGTGCCTCGCGGGTTGGAAGGCTTCCGTGGAAGCACCTTAAGCTGCCCGACTCGCGCGGCGTAAGCTATGTCGCGCCATTCTCCATTGACACTCTCGACATTGCGTACTACCAGAGTGTGCATTCTTCCGCATTGCATGTCCCCATGGATTACTCGGACCTGGCGGAGACGAGGGTACTGCACACAATTCATGACGCCCTTGCTCTGGCGACGTCGACTGATTCCGGGGCGGCTACCGCACTTGTCGAGGCCGGACTCGTCCCCCCAAACCGGTCGGTCGACCTAGACCAGCCCGACCCTACGAATCCGCAACTCTCGGTGCCTCATTTTGGCCAGGGTGACATTCTGAGCCTCCCGACCGGAGCCGCGCACCGATTCGGTGCCGACTGGGTGCTGGTCGTGACATCGACGACGTTCAATCGACTTGACCCCTTCGGTCGTCATCTCGTCCTGCCCGTGTTCTCACTCTCCGCGGAGACGACTGGAGCGGGCTTCGTCGCCATTCGTAGTAAGGATCTTGCATGGGCATTCGACAATGAGTGCCCTGATGATTGCGCGGCGGCAGTTGCACCAGTTACGCTTTCCATGATTAGGTTCTTTGACCCGTGCGCTGAGATGCCGAAAGGGTGCTACCGAAACCCGAAGACGAGGCGGGGGCGGCTCCGTGAGACCTTCCATTGGCACGTCGGCTGGGCGGACCAATCGTTGTGTCTCCGTTGCACCCGGACCGAGTCCGGTCCATTTTGGCCTCAGCGCATAGCCTCGGTTCCTCAGCGGATCGTCCAGCAGGTCTCAAGTGAACTCGTGACCGACCTCGGAGCCTTCAGAAATGCATAGCCGCAAGACACCCGCATTCAATGGACTGACAGTCTGGTCGCGGCGTCGTGTCTTGGACGACGAGCCCAGCGACTATCATCTTGGCGAACCCTGTGATGAAGGGACACAGCCAGGCCCGACTGTCCCGGAGAGCGATTCGTGGACCTGGTCCTTTGGGGGTACTGACCTCCGCACCAACTGTGACGCCGTCGAGATTGCAAACACGGCGGCCCCACCAGAGCCGCGACTATCCAGAAGGCTTTTCCTGAATGTAGAAGGCCTTCGATCCTTGCATGTTGATCCTATTCTGTTGATTGAGATCAAGCCAGGACGCCAACAAATCACACGCGTCAGCTGCCGTCTACGTCCTGCGATCGACCCGGAGCACAGCGGAACGTATCTTGTTCCTCGCCCGGCTCGAGTGGTCGTGGCCGTTCGCCGTCCGACGAACCCCGAACTAGAGTTCACCCTGGATGTTCCCTCTAAGCTATCCGCTTCGCATAACCTCAGTTCCATGACAGCCGACGAGTTCGAGAGTTGGGCTATCCGAGTGTCGGTTGTGCCCGTGTAGAATCCGGGTTCCAATCGCCCGTCAAACTGCAGAACGTCCCACCGCAGGCTCCCTGGGCATTCGAACCGCGAGATCGCCTTGGCCGATAGTGATTCATTTTTGAACAAACTGGAGCGCCACGTACAGACAGGCCGCCCGGCTGATCAGCTAGCCACGGAGTTGCTTGCAGAAATCGACCGACTGCCGGAGCATGCCCTCCCGTTCGAGTGGTTGCGGTCGCTATTGACAGAACTCTCCCCAACACGCGCACTTCACCTTCTTCGCTGTGGGCTGTCGTTACCCGTATGGAATGCTCACGAATCGGCCGTTCTTGAGTACCGCCGGCTGAAGCTCGAGCAGGATCACGCGGACGCAAGAAGCCGACGCGAGGGCCGGATCACAGCGGTTCTGAACTACCGTAGCCACCTACGACCTGGATCCATTTCACGGGCGAGCGCCTCCTTTCGGGCCGCCACCTGGATTGGGGCGGCTGCTGACCACAGCCTCATTACTGATATGCTGACCATTGATGCGCCGGAGCGGACACCTCCAGGCTTCTATGTCCGCTGCGCAATTTTCCTGCTGGACAAGTTCCGGATAGGTCTCAATCTTGCCCAGCGGGCGGTGGAGAGTCTATCGAACGCATGGACGCTGCTCGGGCTGGCACGACTCGACGATCGCGCGGCGGTCGTCGCAATCCTCGTCGTCTCCAGGACCGGAGACGAGGCGCGCCTCGCCAGGCTCCGTGGGGAACTCTCGTACCTCTTGCCGCGTCTCGATTCAAAGCGGCTTCGGGGCTTTGTCGGCCGTTTGGCCCAGTTGCAACCAATTGACACCGTTGTTCCGGCCGACCCTCTCTTGAGGGATAGCGCCTTGAGACAACAGCTCCGTCTTGGAAGGGCAGCCGATGTCGCCAAGAGAGCAATGGAGCATTTGAATTCAGCCCGAGGATGTCCTGAGGACGTCCTGTTGGGAGCGGTTGCCCTTTCCCGCTCAAGCACGTCGGGACGAGCACTCGAGTTCCTCGCAGCACGCGAACAGTACATGGCGTCTGCTGGACCTGAATGCCGTTGGGCGTTTCACTACTTGCGCGCGGCCCTTCACTGGAAGCGCTTGGAAAACCACCTTGCGCTGGCGGCGATTGAAGAAGCGAGGTCATTTGTCGCTCTGACTTCCGTCGACAAGTACCTATTTAGAACCCACTCCCTGCGGCGCCGGATAGGGACAGCATTGCGGATCCCTTGGCTGACCAAGACAAGTGACAGCGTCATGAAGCTCATCGCCGAACGGGATCGCGCCGAAGGGCGCAACGTCGGAGTCGAGCGTGCGGTTGCAATCTCTGGCGTCGTCGGTGCGTCCATAGCGGGATTCAAGGAGGCGGTAACGGTCATTGCTGAGCAAGAGATACATTGGCAGGCCGGCGTCGGGAAGGACGGTCATCGCAACATTGCCCCGTCCAAGGAGAATCTGCGCATCCTTGGGAGGCAACTAACCTTGATCGCGAATGCATGTAATCTCAATCTCACATCTGCCCAGGAACCGGAAGTTGTCGCGAGGATCTTGGCGAATCGACTCCAGTTTGCCCTCCGAGCCAGGTGGGCTTGGCGTGATAACCGGAGACTCTTCACCAGCGCAAAGGCATGGGCGAAAACGGTTTTCGAGCTAGGGCAACAAGTTGAGGCGTATCGGTTTCTCGATTGGGTGTACTCCGAGATCATTGGAACCGGAACACGTGCAGTTCTGCCGGAAGATTGGCGTGGCGAGTTTCAGAAGGCGCCACGCCCGTCACTGGAGAGCTTGGAGCGGTTCGCGACTGGTGCCACGACAGCGTGGCAAGCACGCAAGACCTCGGACGCGATCCGCGATGGGATCATAGAGATCCTTGAGGGATCCGTCGCCGGCAAGTCAGATGCCTTCTCCATTCTCCGCCTTCTTCAGATCGCAAAAGGCCCGGCCGTCCCGGTCGATTGGGCGGCGATCGCTGCGCGACTGTCCCGAGAGTCTGCCGCCCATATCGAGTTGTTCATTACGAACGCGCGTTATGTCTGCATCGTAGCTACCAGCCAGGACGGTGTTCGGCTCGAGTGCCAGGCCTACATTGAGTCCTGCACGGACAAGGTTGGGTTCGCGCACGAGGCGGGAAGAGTACGGGACCTGTTCTTCAGGACATTCTCGACTCTATCTGCGATTGCGGACAGGTGGCATCTCCACGAGATCGCGTCGGTTGCTTTGCCACAGCGGCTTCACCACGCCGCTTCGATCTTTCCTGGTCCGTTCGCGGACCGCCTGCGCGAGATTGCGGCAAAGACACTCTACATCGCCCCCAGTATGGCCACGAACGATCTGCCATGCCACATGCATGGCGACACGACTGCGTGGCGTCCAGGAGGCGCAACGCCTGTCCTTCACGTGGTGCGTGCCGCCGATTTGGCCGCGAGGGAACGGGAGGGCCGACGAGAAGCCTCGTTTGTCGTCAGCCGGGAACCCCCGTTCCATGCACTTGGTCTACACTTTGCACACGTCGGCCGCGTGATCCGTCCGTGTTCGAAGACTGACATCCTGGGTGCCTTCCGGGCAGGCGCGATCGTCGTGCTCGTAGGGCACGCGGCGCATGTCCCTGGGAAGCACCGCCGATCACATGTTCGATTCGGGAGAGGGTTGAGTTTGGCGCTTCGAGATTTGAAAGAAGTGCGGGACAAGGACTTTGAGGTTGTGATCGTTGGCTGCTGGGGTGGCTGGTCAGTGCGGGGTGACGGGCCAGCGGAGCACCGCCATGGTGGGCCACGGGTTTGGATCAACGCTGGCGCGGCGGCTGTCTTAGCACCGCTCTGGCCCATACCAGCCGCCGCGGGCGTGCGATTTGCTCTGGACTATGTGTCGGCCCGCGTCCAGGGCGCAAGGCGCTCTTCGGCGCTTCTCCGTGCCAGAGAGGCATGTCGCAGCTACGAGTTTGGCGAGATCTGCCGAGCGAGCTTCGTCTTCTGGGGCCCCGACGGGGCGTAGTAGAAGCGACCACCGTCTCGGTGCTCCGGCCTGGCAGCACGACCACCATTACTGGGAGTCGCGGCATGATCTGCCAGCCAGAGGAGTGCCCAGGGGAGAGGCGTCGAGCTCGGCTAGGGCTAGGCGCTGGCCTTGCTTCTTGTTGGTGGGCAGGCCGTCGGGGCCTCGGCGTGCTCGCCAGCCGAGTTCAGCCGAGTTTGGCAAGGGATCGGCGCAGCCGAAGTGAAGCAGGATGCCGGTGCCCACCGGTTGCCCACCAGGCGGCGACTCGCACAGACTCGCGCCGTCAGGCGGCGACGTCACCCGTGCCCTGATCTCGGCCGACGTCAGCCGAACTTGGCTGACCTTCGCCAGGTTCGCTCGGCTCGTCCTCTTCGATTCGAGTCCTAGTCTCGGAACCAAGCGAAGCGACAGGAGAACTTCCCTGTTTCTTCGCTTTGTTTAGCCGAATCGCCAGTTCCCGTGCCGCCAGCCGCGTGCGCGGTTGGCGCACGATTCCGCCCGCGTTGCCCACCGGTTGCCCAAACTCGAACTGGTACCGGGGCTCCGGGCTCGACGCCTGTGCATGCGCTGGGATCAGGCTCGAGACCGCCTCGGCCAGCGTCGACGGCGACAGGTGCGCGTAGCGCATGGTCGTTCGAATGTCGGAGTGGCCGAGAAGGGCCTGGACCACGTGGAGCGGTGCCCCGTTGGTCGCGAGCTGGGACGCGAAGGTGTGGCGGAGCGTGTGCCACCCCATGCGCTTCCTCCGGGGCAGGCCAGCAGAGTCCAGGCAGCGCCTGAGCACGTCAATCGCCGTGTCCTTGCGCAGCGGGTGCTCGCCTTGATCGCGGCCGAACACGAACCCCCTCCGGCACGCCAGCCGGTCGAGCGCTTCGCAGGCGTCCGGCGTCAGTGGAACATGGCGCACCTTGTGGCTCTTGGGCGAGCCCATGATTCCATTCACGAGGGCCCGACGGACCGTTAGGACGCGCCTCTCGAGGTCGACGTCGGCCCAGTCGAGCGCGAGCAGCTCGCTCCGCCGCAGCCCGGTTCGCAGCGCGACAAGGATCATGGTCCGCCAGAACGGGTCGCGTGCGGCCTCGAGGAGTTGCTCGGACTCCTTCGGCTCGAAGTGAGCGGCCTCCGTCGGCGGCACGCGCAGGAGCTTGATCCTGGGCGTCGACGGGATCTCGCCCCACTCCTCGGCGCACCGCAGGCACTTCGCCAGCGCGGCAAGGTGGTTGTTGATCGTCTTGGGCGCGAGCCCCTGCTTGAGCTTCTCGGCCTTGTAGGCCTCCACGCGCTGCACCGTGATCTGGTCGAGGCGCAGCCGGCCCAGGACCGGCAGTAGGTGAGCATTGAGGGAGATCCGCTTGTTGTACTGCTCGGAGGGCTTGTTGTTGGCGGCGACGTAGGTCGTCAGCCAGCGCTCGGAGAAGCTGCGGAGCGTCGGGGCTACCCGGGGCGGCTCGGGGCGGAGAGGCTGCCCCAAGGCCAGGCGCCTTCTCAGGAGCGCCTCGTACGCCTGGGCGTCTCCCTTGTTGGCTGCCGGGCTCTTCTTGCGGTGGCGGACGCCGTCGTGTCGGAAGTCGACCCACCAGTGTCCGCGGATCTTGCGAACGGCCATAAGAGTATGCGTTAAGAGTCAGTCCTCGCGTCCGCGCGACGGCTCATGAGGTATCTCGTGAGGTCGTCGCGAGAGAAGCGAAGCCGGCGGCTCAGCCGGTGGACTGCAAGCTCGCCGCGCTCGACGAGGCGGTAGACCAGGGTCTCGGAGACGGCCAGGAACTCGGCCGCTTCAGCCGTGGTCAGCAGCGGTGTGAATCTGCCGGTGTCCGAATCGTTGCGTACTCGTGCGCGGTCCGGCAAGTCCGGACTGTGGACAACCTGGGGTACGTTCTGGGTCATAGGGCTTTGACAAGCGCCCTCGAAGGGCGCTATGAATTCATGTATTAGCGATTTGATTCAAGCAGTATGAGCGACGATCTGCCGTCGGGGCACCGACTAGTCATGGGCGGCCTGGCATTCCTGGACGACCTCGCCTTCCGCCGCGACTACGGCCCGCCGCTGACGCCCAAGGAGCTCAGGGACCTCGGCGACGTCGTCGAGGGGATCAACGCAGCCCTGGGCGCGTTGCGCGCGGAGGCTGCGGAGCGGAGCCAGTAGCCTGGCCGGCCGACTCCCTCCCTGCGCGGAGACCACCTCGCCGTGGTCCCCGCACGGAGGACGGGTCGGACGAGCGACCGCACGTCAGGAGCGCAGGAGCGTCCCGGGAGACGTAGCGCAGCGTTCGTCGAGCTGGCCACGCCCATTCGAGACACCCCGGCACAGGGAGACCCTGGCCGGGGTGTTCTGCGTCATGAGCCTGGCCGTCTCAGGCCGGACGGATCCGGCAGGGGAGCAGGGACTTTGATCGGAGGAGCGAAGCGGCGCTCGACCAGGTAGGCGAGGCCGACGCAGACCGCGTCGTAGCAGTTGGACCAGTAGGTCTCCTTCCACAGGTGCGTCTGCTCCAGGTGGATCCGCAGCTCGGGGTAGCGCAGGCACAGGGCCTCGGCCACCTGGGCCTTGGTCGCGTTGCCATTGCCCAGCACCACGAGCCTGGCGGTTCGCGGGGCGTACTCGACGAGCGGCAGGGCCTGCTCGCGGGCCACGGTGCGGATCTCCTCGGAGACCGCGACGAGCTTGGAAATGTCCTTGTTGCGGTAGCCGGCGAAGGTGCGCTCGAGCACGAGAATCTGGGGGCGGAAGTACCTGATTTGATCCTCGACAAGCTTCCTGGCCCCGCGCACGACCGTGTTCGTGTGCCGCTGGTAGCCGAAGTCCTTGACGCGGCCGAGCACGAGCTCTGTGCCCTCGAAGACGGCGTAGCCGGTGCGACGTGAGCCGGGGTCGATCGCCAGAAGCGAGAGCGGACGGCGCGCCTTGGCCTGGCAGCGCCTCCAGCTCCGCGCGCGGTGCAACGGGTCAGGGCTCGTAGTGGTCGGAGTCTTCGTCGTCGTGGAGATTGTTCCCATAGTTCTTGAGGAAGTATGTAAAGAGGGCGCCGCGGCTCTTGCGCACCCGGCTGCGCGGCACGAGCCGGGCTTCGCGGAAGGCTCGGCGCACGAGGGGCTCGGGGTAGGTCTCGACGAGGTCCTCGTAGCGGGCGAGATTCGAGAGGTCGCCGAGGGCGTCAGCGATCTCGAAGGCCAAGCCGGCGGGCTCGTCGCGGCCGCCCGCGGCGTGGTGTCCGGCGCGAGGGCCGGGCTGGCGCGGCTCCGGGGACGCCGGCGCCGCCGGCGGCGTCCAGTCGGCGATCCGCACCTCGAGCTGGCCGTGCGCGCGGCGGGTCTCGACGAACCGGTGCGCCCGCAGGCGGCCGAGCAGGGACGAGATCGTGGCGGGCTCGACCTCGAGCAAGCGCGCGAGGTCCTCGGGCTTGACGTGCAGCCGTCCGGACTCCGGTGCGGCCGCGGCGCGCAGCACGAGGTAGAGCCAGAGCGCCGTGTGCATGGCGCGCGCGTTGGCCGGATCGGCCAGCAGGCGCACCGGGAACGGCACCGGACGCAGGGTCCGGGCGGTGGTTTCGGGCATAGAGCGTTGGCTGTTAAGGCTTAGCCCTTCAAGCGTAGCCCGCCTTCCTGCCGATCAGAACCCAGGCGTTTCGAAGCCTGGCGTTGGTTGCGCCTGCTTCGGGTGCGTGCGGCGATCAAGGCCACGAACAGCGCGCCGCGTGACTTCCGAATCCGTGCAGCAGGGACGGCGAGGACGTCGACGAGGGTACGATCCAGGAGGTCGCGTGCATGGCGTCGGGCGAGGGCCTCGTAGCAGAGGACGTTCTCGACATCGTCCAGGCTCCGCGCAGCGTCCTCGGCCCACTGCCGCGCGCCGCGCTCGTCCACAGCTTGTCCACAGGGGGCGGCCCGTTCGATCGTTCGTTTTGTATATTTATCTCTCTTGACGAACGAACGGGAACGATCGAACGAACGAACGATCGGCGGTCGAGCGTCTTCCTGGGCCGGTGTAGGCACGTCGAAGCAACCCTGTCGAAGAAGGTCTTCGAGGGCGTGGGCGAGTTCGTGGGGTGGCCGTCCGGTCCTGTCGACGAGGTCTTGGACGGCCTGCTGGAGGGCGAGCTGCAGCTCGCTGGGCGGGGCTTGAGCGTCAGGGTGAGCCATGCTCCGCGGCGTCGCCAGGCTCGTCGTCGAGGTTCTGGCGGACGAAGTCATGGATCGGGAGGAACAGGTCCACGACCTGCCGATTAAAGGCTTGGGCCAGGTGGAACGCGGGCCAGAGGCCGGGCAGGCTCTCGCCACGCTCCCAGCCGGAGACCAAGCGGTCAGAGACGCCGAGCTGGTCGGCGACCTGGGCCTGGGTGAGGCCCCTGGCCACGCGGTAGCGGCGGAGCCGGGCGCCGGCGAGGAGCCGTCGCCGGCAGCACTCGCACCCTGGCGTGTTGGTGTGTGTTTGGTGGTGGTGTGTCATAGAGCGAGTGAATTCAGCGTAGCGTCCGCGCGCGTCGCCACGGAAGGCGGGGGAATCGAAGCCTGCCGTGAGTCGCGGCGCGGGCAGCACGAAAGTCACCGGAGGGGGGCTCCGGTGCGCGGGAACGCTCGTGTTGTCGGGTCAGGCGCGGTTGGCATTGCGCGCGAACTCGCGGCGCAGGCGGCGGAGGGCCGCGCGGGTGGCTTGCTCGTCGAGGGCGGCTGTCCACAGGGCCTCGAAGTAGCTGGCGTAGCGGGACAGGGTCGTGCGGTCCTCGAGGTTGAGCCAGCAGCCGTTGAGGTCGACGGCCAAGAGGTCGCGGTCGAACAGGTCGAAGCTGCTCTGCGGCGGCTCGATCGCGAGCTCGTGGTAGTCCAAGTCGGGGCTCAGGAGGCGCACCTCGACGTGGTCCAGGCCCATGAACTGTTCGACGTGCAGGGTCTGGTCGGCCATTACTTCGGGCGGCGCGACGCGCGTCCGCAGGGCGTTGTCGTGCAGCACGACCCGGTACTGACGTGCCGGGTCGGCCAGTCGGCGGGTTTGCGTGAGGCGCTCCTGGATCGCGCGCTCGACGTCGGCTGTGGGCCGGACGCCGCCGGGGCAGAAGAGGCTGCGCACGTAGGGCTCGGTCTGGAGAGGGCCGGGGACGAGCGACAGGCGGAAGCAGGCGAAGGTCTTGAACTCCAGCAGGCTGACGAGCTTCTGGATCCGGGCGTAGCCCTGCTCATGCGCCAGCTCGACGCGGTGCAGGAGGCCGAGCATTGCCTCGGCGCGCTCGAGGAGCTCGACGCGCTCCTGCGCGCTGAGCTTGAGGGCTCTGGCAAGGCGCTGGAGGACCTGCCGGGACGGCAGCAGCTTGCCGTGCTCGATCTTGCTGAGGGTCGGCTGTGAGATTCCCAGCAAGGGCGCGAGCGCGGGCGCGCTGATCTGGCGCTCGGTGCGCAGGCGGGCGAGGTGGCGGCCGAACTGACGGCGTCCGGTGGTGTCGGTGACGGAGGGCATACGGCGGGCAGGTGGACGGGTTAGGCGGGCGGCTGGAGGTCGTGGGCGTAGCGGCGCTCGAACTCGGCGAGCGGGATCGCGGCGCGCGTCAGGTCGCGGGCGAGCTGGGCGAAACGGGCCACGAGGGCAGGGTCACCGGTGGTCCAGCCGCCGCAGAGGAGCCCGTCCTGGCCGTAGTCCTGGACCATGACGAACTCGTAGTCGAACAGGAGGAAGTCGTAGCTGTCGACGAACTCGCGTGGCGAGCGGGCGTCGAGCTCGACGAGCAGGACGCGCTGGCCGTAGCGGGCGAGGACCTGATAGATCGCGAACTCCCAACGCAAGTATGGCGTCAGCGGGCGTTCGATCGCGTGGACTCGCGTGTAGGGAACGCCCTTGTGGCAGACCCGACGGAGGTCCTCCTCTTCCTGTGCGGCGGCCTCGTGGGCAATCAAGCGGGCTCGGCCGTGGTCGCCGGCCGCGAACGCGTCGTAGCTTGGGTTACCGGGCTCCTGGTAAGTCTGCAGGCGCTCGAACTGGAAGTAGCTCTTCCGAAGGGCAAGAAAGTGCCGCTCTTGCTCGAAGATCCACGTGGAGCGGTCCATATAGGATCCCAGCGCTTCGCGCGCCACCGGGAAGGAGAGCATGTGGGTATCCCGAGAGGTAAGACGCCGCCTCTCGGTGACCCGAGAAGCGGCGCATGACGACGTCTACATGTTGGGAATGTCGCCGCGCGCCTCAACAAGCACGTGACGATCGACGAGCACTATGCGCTCGTCAGGTCCACACCCCACGTCGTCTGGAAGATGTGGAAGAAGATCAGAGGTCATGTCGATCCCGATCACGGCGAAGTCGCCCGTGTCCAACTCCCATATGTCTGGGCAGCCGCCCTTGGCGCTGGAGGCTCGGCCATGGGCGTGCGGGTGTTTGCCTACGCGGCGGAGGAAGGTCAAGCGGCACCTCTTCATACATGCCACCCCAGGTGGCATGACGGAGTGTACCGCGTGCGCGCCGCCAAGGTCAACGCCGGCTTATCCACAGAGGACGTGCAAGTTGGAAGCAAAGGGCTCCACGGCTGTGGCTCGCACGCGTCGGGCGCACGCCCTACGCCTGCTCGGCCGCAGCAGGCTCAGCGCATGGACGGCATATCACAGGGAAGACCAGGCAGCCGACGACGAGACAGGCCGCCGGTCGTCTCCACTCGAAGCACTCCAACACGCTCCACGATCGTGGGATCACGCCGAAGGCAAGACCGGCGATTGCAGTGCAGAGGAGGAGGAGAAGAAGAAGGAGCGCTCCGCATAGGGCAACACGAGCCCCGATACCCAAGTCTTGAACGAGCCAAGGAAGAGACGCCGAGAGGAACAGTGAGAGTGCTGCGAGCACTCGGTCCCCCGGATCGAGCGCGGCGATTCCCACGATTCCGTAGTTCAACGCCTGAATCGGGCTCACCCTGCCGGCCACGAAGACCGAAGCGTAGTGGTGCTGGACGACTGCGAGAGCGGCGAGCAGGGCCGTACCAAAGCCGGCCATTGGGTCCAACCGGCCGTGTCGCAGAGCGATCAGGTGCCTAAAGAAGACAAGGGGGAGGATCATTGAACTCCAGAGAAGCCCCTCCTGCCATGAGAGGCCACAAGAGAGTTCCCTGACGACGACGACCATGCCGAGCACAACCCAGCAGGAGAGAGCCACTCTCGCCGCGTGAAACGCTGGAAGGAGCTGCATAGGCTCGGGACGTCCTTTCCGCGCGCACCGTCAGGCGCATTCTGGCTCGTCGCTTGTTGCGTTGCACGCCCAAGGGCCGGGGTCGTTGCATCGGAAGTGGCATGAGGCCGCGCGGCGATGGGTGCAGCCCGGCTGAGAGCGCCGCACTGCCGTTGCCGCTGCCGGGGTGGAGAGGCTGGGGCTCTGCCCCAGACCCCGGAGTGGGAGGCATGACTCCGGTGTCCGAAGCAGGTCCGGAAAGAGGAGGGCCTCGCCGAGGTCGTCGGCGAGGCCCTCCCACGCACTTCGGCGCACCGTCGGCCTGGCTATCCCTTCCCCGGCAGGCTCCCCCGCCGAGGTCCGTCTCACCAGGCAAGTTCCGTCGTTCCGCGTTCCGTTCCGGGCGCCCCCAGGGGCACGCGGACCGGAATGGTCAGCCCGAGCGTCGGGGCGCGAGGCGCCAGCCGTCGTCCGTGCGGACGATCAGGCCGAGGCGCTCGAGCTCGCCGAGCGCGTCGCCGAAGCGCGCGTTGTTCACGCGGAGCTCGCCTCGGAGCTCGCCACGTCTGCGCGCCTTCGACGGCGAGCCCTCGAGGGCGCGCACGATCGTCTGCGGGAGCGGGACTGGCTGTTCGCGCCCGTCATCTGACGGCGGCCCGACGATCGAGAGGTGGGTCCGCTCGGGGTCGTCCTTCACGAGGCGGAGCCAGAGCGGCTCGACGGCGGAGGCGACCCGCAGCTCCGGCGTGAGGCGGAGGTCGTCGCCGTGCCAGGTGAGGTAGAGGCCCACGTCGGTCCAGGCGTGGAGGTCGCTGCTGCCGCGTAGCGCCTGTCCGTGCCGCGCGTGGTTCCGCTTGCTCGTGTGGTGCACGAGGAGGATCGAGACCTCGTGCGCGCGCTGGAGCTCGCGGAGGTAGCCGAGGAGCGCGGACATTTCTTGCGAGCTGTTCTCGTCGCCGCGGTGGATCCGGACCAGCGGGTCGAGGACGAGCAGCCGAGCGCGTGTGCGCTCGACGGCCTCGCGGAGCCGCTTCCGGTCCACCTCCGCGTCCAGGCGCAGGACCGGCTCGGCGACGACGTGCAGGTCCTGCCGGTCGAGCGCCAGGCCGCGGCTCCGGCACAGGCACTCGATCCGCTTGCGGACGTCGGGCCGCGAGTCCTCGGCCATGTAGACGAGCGCCGGCCCGGGGTGCTCGACGGGGAAGCGGCCCAGGCACGGGGTGCCGGGGACGCGGAGAGGGCCACGTCGAGCGCGAGGAAGCTCTTCCAGCTCTTGGGCTGCCCACCAGCGATCCCCACCGCCGAATGCGGCCACAGGTGCCGGATCAGCCAGCGACGCTCTTCCTCGTGGGCGGCGAGGTCGGCCGCGCGGACGACGCGCAGCGGCGGCGGGCCCCCGGTCAGGGCCAGAGGACCTTCCTCGCCTCGATCAGGTGCGGCGCGCCGACGACGTCCCGTTCCGGGCGGCGGCCAGCTCGAGCGCCTTCCGGGCGAGCCCGTCGATCGCGCGCAGGTTGCCGCGCGAGAGCTCGTAGATCGCCTCGAAGGCGTCGTCGTCGAAGGGCGGGGTCAGGTTGCCCGCGGCCGTGCAGCGATGCTCCACGTAGCGGCGCGTCTCCTCGCGCGAGAGGAGCCGGAGCTCCGCGTAGTGCGCGACCCGCCGCGCGACGTCCTCCAGGTCGTCGCGCTGGAGAATGCGGCGGAGGGACGGGTGCCCGACCAGGACGAAGCTGACGACGAGGCGCGAATCCATGTCGAAGTTCGTGAGGAGCTTGACCAGGCCGAGCGTCTCCGAGCGCATCTCGTGGACGTCGTCGAGGATCAGCTCGGGGCGGGTGCCCTCGGCCTCGGCGACGGGCTTGTCGAAGTGCTCCTGCACGGCGCGCACGAGCGCCGGGAAGGCGCCCACGGGGCGCGCGCCGATCGCGTAGGCGAGCTCGCGGCACATGTCGCGCTTGGAGACGTCCGAGACCTTCACGTAGTGGACGTTGAAGCGCGCCGCGGGCAGGCGCTCCTTGAGGGCGCGCACGGCGACCGTCTTGCCGCTGCCGGCAGGCGCGATCAGCGCGGCGGACTCGCGCTGGAGGACGGTCTGGTGGATCGCGTCGATCGTCTCCTCGACGTGCGGGAGCTGGAAGCGGCGATCGATCGGCAGCTCGCGGGAGAAGGGCGGGGAGTGGAAGCCGAAGCGGCTGCGGGCGTCCTTGGGGCCGCCCTTGCGTTTGCTCGTGGTGCTCATGTCGTGGGGTCCTCCGTGGGGTCAGGGTGGGGGAGCTCGGGGACGCCGCCGTCGGCGTCGACGACGGGGCCGAGATCGCGCTCGAAGGCGAGGTCTGCGGCGGTCTTCGCCGGAGGGCGGCTGGTCGGCTCGTCGTGGTCCTCGCGGCGCGCGCGCCTGTCGCGGGCGTTCGCGGCGAGGTCGACCGGGTGCAGGCGGACGAGCCGATCGCCGCACACGACGTGGGTAGGTGTCGTCGAGGAGGCGGTGGACGAGCTGCACCGTCCGCCCGGCTCGACCTGCGGCGCCGAGGCCGAGGGGCAGCTCGTGGTCGACGCCCTCGATCGTTGGTCGCCGTCCTGGTGAAGAAGAGGACGAAGGCGTCGAGGAGCTGGGCGTGCGTGAGGTGGCTCAGCGCGCGCGGGTCGCGCGCCCAGCGCTCCCAGGGCGACTCGAGCCTGGACGAGCTCACGGGCGCACCAGGCTCTCGTGCGGGTCGTGGTTGTAGATCTCCCGCAGCCAGTGGCCGAGGCGGACCTCGAGCGCCCACATTCAAGGGATCCCAGGTGGCGAATCGGAATAAGCTTGCTGCGGCCGTTCCCGGTCCCGCTTCCAGTTCTCGTAGGCCTTGTCCCGAGGCCGGCCTGACTCACGCGGCGCGTTGAAGCGGACGCAGGGGTGCTCGAGGATCGGGTGCTCGAGGATCTGGAGCGCGTCGAGCTGCGACTGGGTGATGCGGGTGACGGTCACCGGCTCGCCGGGCCCACTCCGAACGACGTCGATGCCGTGGAACAGTCGGAAGAGCACCTCGGCGGTCGGCGTCTTGGTGACGCCGCGATTGCCTGGGACGACGGCTCCCATGCTGGCGAGTCGCGTGCGCGCGTGCCGCTGGATGAGCGCGTAAGTCATGAGCGCCAGGACGTAGACGAGCGCCAGCGCTGCGATCCGCTCGTTCGTCTTGAGGAAGACGGGCGCGACCACGAGCGGGTTCTTGGCCCAGCGGAACGCTCCCTCGACGGCGTTCTGCTCGCGGTAGTAGTCGAACACGTCTTCGTCGGTGGCGGCGCCCGCCCCTTCGCGTGGAAGCGTCGTGACGAGCACGTAGCAGCTCTCCCGGAACACCAGCTCCTCGAGGATCTGCGGGTCGTCGTCGATCTCGACCTGGACACGCCAGAACGTCTCCATGGCAGGAGCTTCGTCGGCGCGCGGGCGGCCGCGCTGGGCGCGCTTGGCCCGGCGCTCCTCGCGGAGCGCGGTCGTCCGCAGGATGTGGAAGTCGGGGCCATGCCGCTCTCGGAAGGCGTCTCCGGCCCGGACCGCGTCTGCCTCGCACTGGAACTCGCGCTTCTCGGCGCGCGCCTTCGTGCTCTCATGACCTGGAGCTGACGTTCGGCTGGGCAGGCACCACGGCGCGCCACTTTCATGACGTGCGCGTGGCAGCGGCCATCGACGCCCTCTTCGAGGCGGGCGTCGTGCCGGTGTCGAACGCGGCCCTCCTTCGAGCGGTGAAGGTCCACGAGCTCGACCTCAAGCGCATGCACCTCGACACGACCTCCGTCTCGTTCTAGGCGAGTACAGCCTGTCCTCTGAGCCCGACGATCCCGAGGACCCCCAGGCGATACCGCACGTCGCACGCGGCCACAGCAAAGACAAGCGAAGCGACCTGAAGCAGATCGTCTACGGGTTCTCCGTCACGGCCGACGGCGCGGTCCCCGCCTTCGGACGCGCCGCCTCAGGCAACCGCTCCGACGTGCTCGAGACGCGCTTCATACTCGAGCAGCTGGCACAGGTCCTGCCCGAGCCCCGGGGCACCACGCTCGTCGGCGACTCGAAGTTCTTTGCTCGTCCTCGCCCAGCGCCACGGCATGCATGTCGTGACCATGCTCCCGCGCAACACGAAGCTCTGGGGCCGCGCCTTCGAGGCCTCTCGCGCGGCGATCACGGCCGACGAGCCGGTCACGGTCTTCAAGGCGGTCTACCCTGAGTTGGATCCAGACAATCCACCCGAGCCGCAAGCGCCGACCAAGGAGTGGATCGGGCGCTCCTTCGAAATGACCTACCAGTGGGAGGAGGAGGGCGAGAGGGTGCTGGAGGGCGAGCCCGAGCGCCACGACCTGCAGCTGCGCCTTGTCGTCGTCGAGTCCTCGACTCTCCGCGACCAGCGCGCGGCGTCAGCTGCGGGCCGCAAGGCCAAGGAGCGCGAGAAGCTCAGGGCTCGAGCGTCTCGCTGATCGAGTAGAGCGTGTCGTCCCAAGGAGGATCGACGCGATCAGGGCCTCGACGCACTGGCCGTGGGTGGGTGACACGGCTCCGTGGGTCCGCCGGCACGCGCTCGTCGACGAGCGAGGCGACGCCGAGCCGTCTCAGCTCGTTGGCGATGAGAAGGAGTTCGTCGAGTCGCCCGGAGCTCTGCTGCGTGCCGTCCACGCGCTCCTCCTCGCACGACGGCGGGCCGCCGGCAAGATCGCCTGCGCACGCGTCGCGCCGGACCGAAGGCGAGCTGTGGCCAGCCCCGTTCGTCGCTGCGGTGCAGATGCGCATCGAATGCGTCTCAGGAGGGACGATCGGACAGCCACGGAGAGGCGCAAAGCGCCGGCATGCGGCCCTGCACCCTTGGCATCGGCGATGCGGGCTGCCGGCGGTGCCACCCGCCGGGCTGCTCAGTCGAGCCAGCGGGAGGCGGCAGCATGTCCGCGTTACTTGGCAACCATCAGAAATGCTAGGCGCCGATCTGGGATCCCTTGAACGTGGGCGAGCGCGGCGCAGTCCGGATCGACGTCCGCGCGCCCGGAGAGGCTGCGGAGGAGCGCATGACCGCCCGTCTGGTTGAAGCGCTCGATCTTGCCGTGGCCTTCCGGATACCGGCGCTCGCCATGGAGGAGAGCGATCCCGAGGCGGCGGCACACCTCGGCGACGACTTGCGCGACGAAGCCGGGGCCGCGGTCGAGGTAGAGGACTCCCATGCGGCCGTGGTCCCGCAGGACGGCGTGGAGGCCGCGGAGGAAGAGCGCGGACGACTCCGAGGTCCCGACCACGACGTGGAGGCCCAGGCGCGTGACGTCGTCGAGAAAGAAGAAGGCCCACCCGGCGAGCGCGAGCGGGGCCGGCCCGGAAGTGCTTGCCGTCGGCGAGGACGAGCTCCATGCGGTGCTGGTAGGCGAAGCGGCGGACGTCCCGGTCGCGCTGCTGCTTGGCCCTTCCGGTGGCGACCTTCATGCGCACGAGCGCGCGGAAGACGGTTGTGCGGTCCACGTCGTGCCGGTCCTCCAGGAGGCCGCGCGCCACGGCCGCGACGCCGCCCTCGGCGTGCCGCGCGACCCAGCGGTAGACGCTGCGCGCGCTCACGCGACGCAGCACGTCGTCGCCGGGCGCAGCGTGCTCCATGGCGGCGACCTCGGTCACCGCCGTGACGAGGTCGACGCCCGCGAGGAGGCGCGCTCGGACGAGCGAGACGACCTGGTAGCGCAGGAGGGCGTCGGCTGAGAGGCGCCGTGGCACGTCGCGGGACATGGGCCCCAGAGATCGCCGAGGTCGCGGCCGCCGCCGAGCACCGAGTTCGTGGACGGCCCCGCGGAGGGGGCGGGCTCATGGCGGGTCACGAGTTCCGGGAGCTCGCCGCACCCAGAACGATCGGCCGAGCGCGAGGAGGCGTCGGCGGCGTGGGTCCCACCGGTAGGGGGCCCCCCAGAGCCCGGCGAGGTGCCCGCAGACCGCGAGGCGGTCCATGATGGCCCGTCCAGCCCGGGACACGAGGTCTCGAAAGAGCGCGGCGACGTCGCGTGCGCGGTCGGCGAGCCCTCGCGCGGCCGACACGGCGCGCCTCGCCTCCACGAGCGCGCCGCAGGGCAGGTGCGTGACGCGGGCGGCGGCGGCCGCGCACCAGGCACGCGTTCTTCGTCAGACCGACTCGACGGCCTGGACAGCCCAGAAGGTCGTGGCAATCGCACGAACGCGATGCGCTTTGATGCGCAATTGGCACATTGGGCCCGGCAGAACCGTCTTCGTGCTTGATCGACCCTGGAAGGATCTCGGCCTCCCCGTCGCGAGCGAGGGCCGGAATCGGCGTGGCGTGACTCTGCGGCTCGTGCCACGCCGATCCGGCCAGGAACTATTTCTACTGTGCCGCCTGGGCCATCCCAGGAGGCGCGGGCGCTGCGGGCTGCGCCGGGTTGATGGACATGGACGGGCGTCAGAGCGCAAGGCGCAGCCCGCAGCGCCCGCGCTGAAGATCACGGAGGGAAACGGGGAGGTGGGAGCCGCTCGGCGTTGGCGAGCCAGTGGTCGATACGCGCCTGCTCGTTTCGCGTGAGCTGGCGGCTCATCCGTTCGGCGAGGCGCCGCAGGTCAGCCTGCGGATTTCGTAGGAGCTCGCTGATCGCCCACTTCACCTGCTGAACTGTCACTGCGCAGGTTTTTCCCCCCGACTCGGCGCTGCTCGAGCGCGAGGAAGAAGAGGGCCAGACAGGCGAGCGTCATGTGGTGGTGCCATCCGACCCAGGAGCGCACCTCGTAGTGGTCCAGTCCCACTTCCCCCTTCGCTCTTTGGAAGTCCTGTTCGACCCAGTGACGCCTGGCCGTCACTCGTACCAGGTCTTCGAGGCTGGACTCGAGGTCGTTGGTGACCCAGTACCGGTACTCGGGCTTCTCACCCATCAAGCGAATGACCACGAGGCGCTCGACCGAGGTCTGCGTGGCAGCTTCGATCGTCGTGCACGCGGCGTGGACCTCGATCGGGGCCTTCTCGCCGCTCCGGACGAAGATCCGCGTCCAGTTCTTGCGCCGCGACGCCCATGCCTGCGCTTGAACCGGGGGACGCCGCGTCGGAGGACGTCCGATACCCTTCCACTTTGGCGCGGCGACGCGGAGATCCTCGAACGAGGTCGTGCAGTCGACCGAGAGCAGGTACCTCTCGTTGCGAGCCTGGAGTCGTCGGCGGAACTCTCCAACGCGGCCAAACTCCTCGTCGGCGAGAACCCATCGATGAGGGAAGTCCGCGGCGAAGTCGACTAGCTGCTTGTCCGCGATCTGCCATGTCGTGAGGAACTCGATCTCCTCGGGTACGTGACACTTCGCGCGTCGCGCCGGATCCTCCGCCCACTCCTGCGGCAGGTAGAGGCGGTGATCGACCAAGCTGTGGCCTTTCGCCGACTCGTAGCTCATGAACACGCCGATCTGGCAGTTGTCCTGCTTGCCGAGTCGTCCGCACCATTGGCGCTTCACGCCGACCGACTCCGTTCCCTTCTTCGGGAACGAGGAGGGGTCGAGGATCAGGGCTCCGTCGTCGTCGCCGAGTTCCTCTCGAACATGGGCGCGAAGCTCGGCCAGCAGCGGCTCGTCATCCCAAAGCCCGGCACCAACGAAACGCTGCAGCCCGCGTCGAGCACGCCCGTGGTCGGTGGCGATCGGCTCGATGGACTTCCGTTCGAGCGAGCTCAGCAGACCTTCGAGATACATCAAGCCCAGATCGCGCTGCTCACTTCGCACGAAGTGCGGCTGGTAGCGTCCCGCGAAATCACGGAGCCTCTCGAGCATAGGTGCGAGCGTCTCGGGCTCCACCACGCAGTCCTGGAGGAGCACGGCCACCGCGTCCTTCGTCGTCTTCGTTCGCATCCAAGGCCCGCGTACAAATCGGATGCCAATCCGGTGCGGCGCCGGGTCTCGGCGTGAACTCTCATCGCCGCCATCTCTTAGCGCGGCGCTACGACACCGCCGGTGCCAGGAAACCAGCAGCCGGCGCGGCGTCCGCGCCGGCCATCCGGCACACGTGGCACAGTAGAACTATCGAGCAACACGAAAACCGACGTCCCACATACGTTCAGACGGCCAGCCACTTCGGCGAACGTCCCACAATCGACCCATGAACGAGCCTCCGCGAATCACACGAGCCTGGCTTCCGTCTTCATAGTGCGAGTCAAGCCACTCGGCCACGTTTCCAGCCATGTCGAGACAGCCAAAGGGGGAAGCTCCACCAGGAAATGAACCGACCGGCGTCGCGTAGCGCCCAATAGCAAGGTTGGCTTGTGGCCTCTCGACGGAAAATGGAGCATCCCCCCAAGGGTAAGCGCCCCCATGCGACCCACGGGCTGCACGCTCCCACTCGGCCTCCCGCGGAAGGCGCAGTCGAGCCCATCGGCAGTAGGCCTGCGCCTCTTCCCACGACACCCAGTTCACCGGACCATCCAAAGAATCAACCACTCCCGTGCGGCTGGAGTAGGATCTCGGCTGATGGCTCTCATAACCAGTGGACTTGCAGAACGCAACGAACTGCGCCCAGGTTACCTCAGTCTGGCCTATGAAGAAATCCTTTGAAACATGCGCGACCTCGCCAGTCGCGAGAGTTACGGAACCGGCGGGCACACGGATCATCACACTCCCGTCCACCGGATTCACATACAAGCCATCACCAGGCTCCGCCGCACTAACCTCAAGAGAATCGTTGACCGGCAACACAGCCTCATCGACCAGCAGTGGGAATGACACCCGTGACCCGTCGTCCAGCAGAGAGCCTTGACCACCACCCCCAGAAACCGACTCAACAGACAAGCGGCGGTTCACAGAGACGCCGACTAGCAAGCCAACTATGCTGCAGGCGAGCAGCCAGATCAGCAGCCGGGACACGGTCACATTCTCTGCCAAGGCGAGGGGCCTTGCAGACTTACAGGCGGCACACCCTCCTCCTTCCTTCCAGCACGAGGCATGCTGTAAGGCAAAACAGGCACCACAAGCGGTCAACCCCACTCCGCCCGCAGCTACGGAATCATGACAGTATGGACATCGTAGGCGGACGCTGTATGTCGAGGCGGACGGCTGAGGCTTCGCCAGAGGGAACTCCTGTTTCTCGAGTTCCGAGCAGTTATCCATGCCAACACTCTCCAAGCAAGCGTGCGACTACCAATGCTCCCGCGCCCCAGGGATATCCGGCTGATACTCTCCAATCATGCAGACGCAGACTGCGACAGTAAGACATGCGAATCCTGACGACGGGAGCCCAACTCTCCCAGTGGGGTACCACTCCTCGTAGAGCCACTGTGTTATGCGACCTTCGGGGCAATCTAGATTTTTCATGCAGTGGCTTCGGCAAGTGTCCTTCAGGTACCACTGGCTCCAAGCGCATGCTTCGTCGTAGCTACGTGGTGGCCCAACCACTGGACCAGAGCGGCCCCCCTTCGCCTCACTCCAACGGCCCCACCCGCTGTTGATGGCCTGGAACACCCGCCTTGTAAAGCACTCTACTGGCGGGAGGACACCCAATTGAACGTTAGTTACCCCCACAACATCATTGTAGTCGCCAGTGTACCCGTTGCCGCGACCATACCTAAATGCGTCCCCTCTCCGGCGCGGGTTACACCCTGCACCCGAAGCCTCAGGAGAGGCGGCCCCCGCCTCGTCGGACTGGACATCGGGAGGACCGAGGGGGCCCCAGCGCCCTTCCTCCGGTTCGGCACGGCGCAACAGGCCTAGACGTGGATGTGGTTCGACCTCCTGCCCGATCGTTGGTCCTGCGGCGGTCCAACGTCCAAACATGGAGTGAGCTTCGTGCAAGCTTCGCTCGCGAGCAAGAACCGGTCCTCCCGACCCGGTGAGGGCGTGAGTCACGGATCCTGGATCCGCAGTGCTTGCCGCGATCTCCGGCAGATACAGCCCCGTGCGAGTTAAGTAGAACTGCTGGTTGCTCGTATGCACCCTGAGGAAGGCGGGGCTCACCCACCGGGCACGGTTCTGGGCCAGGTTGGGGTAGGTTGACTGCTGCCCGAGAGTGACTCCGAAACGGTCCTCGCGGTAGTTGCCGGCCCGCCCGCCGGTGTCGATACGGACTTCGAGCACCGTTCCTCGCTCGTCGAACAGCGGATAGAAGAGGGAGGGGGTCCCGTCGGGCTGGGCATAGAGCTCGAGGACGCTGCCCACGGCGTCAAGCGCGCTCTGGTTGTGGCGATAGCGACGCTGGTCGGTTCCTCCAGTAGACCGCTCGAGGATCAGCTTCGACCCGTCGAACTGCCAGTAGCTGACGGAGCCGTCGTCGACGGCCACTCGCTCGCCGAGTCCGGTGTAGGCGAACGCTCGCGGAGCATCGGGGGTTGTGGACCTACGGAAATCCAGGGCCGTGATCCACCCATGCTGGTCATGGGAGAAGTAGGCGGATTGCAGGTTGACTCCTCCGTGGATCCTCGCAGAGAGCATTCGCCTGGCAGTATCGTAGGCGTAGTAGACCGTCTCCTTTGGCCCGGCGACAGTTCTGTGGTGGTTGCTCGTGACGGCATTGAGCGTGTTGTAGCTGTAGTAGAACTCCTCCCCGGACAGGAGGACGCTCATGTTCGTGCGATTTCCCGCGAGGTCGTATGCATAACGGAAGCCGTAAATTGTGCCGGTAGAAAACTTGTCCTTGTATTCCTCGCGCGTGAGACGACCCGCCGGGTCGTAGTCGAGATAGGTGTGAGAGTTGTCGTCCTCGGAGATTCGCCGCACCTGTCCTGCGGCGTCGCGCTGATAGGACCGGAGTGCCAACGTCCCACCCGTTGACGCTCCAGTCCCGGTGCCGATCACTCGGCCAGCTGCGTCGTAAGTGTAGTACGAGGTGTACGCCACGCCGCCTGGGGAGAATGGCAGGCGCTTGCGCAGGACCCGCCCGCTGGCGTCGTAGAGGAAGTATGCGGTGCGGCCGGTGTCGAGCACCTCCCATACGAGCCGGCCTGCAGCGTCGTACAGGTAATAGTTCTCGTTGAAGCTTGCGTCCTTGAGCGTGCGCTTGCGCCCGCTCAGGTCGTAGCTGTAGTACATGGCGCCCGCCGCCGTGACCTTCTTCGTCAGGCGGTCCATGGCGTCGTAGTCGAAGTAACTGATCCCCAGTCCACCCACGCGGTCGTCCACGATCCGCAGCTGGTTCACCTCGTCGTAGGCGAAGTAGCTCGGACTCGTCTGGGCCTCGCCGGCAACTGGGTTCTTGTAGTGCTGCCGCGAGAGGCGGCCCGCCGTGTCGTAGACGAAGTACGTCGCGCGCCCGTCCGCGTCCCGCACGAGGGTCGTCGCGGAGCGACTGTCGTAGACCAGGTAGGTGACAGCAGCCAACTGGTTCTTCGAGTGCGTGAGACGGTTCAGCCCGTCGTAGGTCAGGTACGTCGACTGCCCCAGCGGGTCCGACACGAGCGTCCGGTTCCCTGCCGTGTCGTAGCCCACGTAGGTCACCGCGCCCAAGGCGTCCGTCTGGTGCGTGGTGCGGCTCAGGCGGTCGAAGCGGAAGTAGGTCGCGTACCCGAGCGGGTTCACGACCCGCGTGCGGTTGCCGCGCGCGTCGTAGAGGAAGTAGGTGAACTCCCCCAGGGCGTTGCTCTGCCGGGCCAGGCGACCGGATTCGTCGTAGGCCATGTAGGTGGCCCGGCCGACCGGATCGATTTCCCGTGTCCGGCTCGCGCGCGCGTCATATTCGTAGTAGGTCTTCTCGAGCAGCAGGTTGTAGCTGCAGGTAACCCGGTTCAGCCCGTCATAGACGTAGTAGGTCGATAACCCGAAACCCGGATAGGCGGGCTCGACCAGTCGCACCCGATTCCCGGCCAGGTCGAGCTGGAAGTAGGTCTCTCCGCCGTCCGCGGCGATCTGTCGAATCTGGCGCCCGGCCCGGTCGTAGTCGAAGTAGGTTGAGCGCCGCTCCGCGCCGAAGAGCACCTGGGTCGACAGCCGATTCCCGTCTGCGTCGTAGGCGAAGTAGGTGCGCGCGCCGGCCGGGTCGAAGGTGAAGTACACCTGGTTCGCCCGGTCGTAGGTCAGATACGTCGTGGCGCCTTGCTGGTCGACCCGCGCCACCACGTTACCCACCGGGTCATAGCTCAGGTACGTCGACGCGAAGTGCACCGGGTCCTTGGCGTGCGTGCGGCGCTCCAGCCGGTCGTAGGTGAAGTACGTCGCGAAGCCGCGCACGTTCACCGAGCGCTCGACGTTCCCCACGACGTCGTAGGCCAGGTAGCTCTGCGCGCCGTATGCGTCGATCGTGCGCACCTGCCGGTTGAGCGGGTCGTAGTGGAAGTACGTGGTCGCCTGGTCGGTGCCGTAGTCGATCCGCTCGTGCACCCGGTTCCCCACCCGGTCGTAGGCGAGATAGCTCAGGAGCCCTGCCGAGTCGCGCTGGGTCTGGACCCGGCCCGCCAGGTCGTACGCCAGGTACGTCGGCTGTCCGAGCTGGTCAAGGCGGAGGATCGTCTGGCCGGCCCGGTCGTAGCCGACGTAGGTCACCCCACCGAGGACGTCCTTGGTGTGCGTCTGCCGCCCCGCGGCGTCGTAGGTGAAGTAGGTGGCGAAGCCACGCGGGTCGACCACCCGCTCGCGGTTGCCCTCCGCGTCGAAGGCGACGTACGTGACCGCGCCAACCGCGGTCTCGGTGCGCCGCAGCCATCCGCGCGGATCGTACTGGAAGTAGGTCGAGAAGAGGCGCCGGTCGCGCGCGAGGACCTGCTGCCCGGCGAGGTCGTAGCCAAGGTACGCCTCGCGCATGAGCGCGTTCTTGTCGTGCGTCTGCCTGCCCACGCGGTCGTGAAAGAAGTAGGTCGGGTTGCCGCGCGCGTCGATCCGCAGGTTGAACAGGTGCTCGGTCGTGTAGCCGAAGTAGGTCACCCCGCCGTAGGCGTCGACCTGCCGCTGCCGCCGCCCCAGCACGTCGTACGTCAAGTAGGTGGGATTGCCCCGCGCGTTCACGAGCAGGTTCGCCCGGTCCTCCGGGTCGTAGGCGAAGTAGGTCACGTTGCCGAGCGCGTCCGTGACCCTCGTCCGGTTCGAGTTCCCGTCGTACTGGTACGTGGTCGCGTTCATGCGCGCGTCGCGCTGGAGCACCAGGTTGCAGCGCGCGTCGTAGGCCCAGTAGCTCGGCGACCCGGTCGGGTCGAGCGCCCGGACCAGCCGGCCACGCTTGTCGAACTCGAAGTAGCTGACGCGACCGAGCGGGTCCACCTGGGCCGTGCGCTCGTTCGCGGGGTTGTAGCCGAAGTAGGTCGTGTGCTGGAGCGGGTCGACCACGCGGCCGACATTGCCGCGCGTGTCCCACACCATGTAGGTGAGACTGCCCCGGCGATCCTTCTTCTGCCGCAGCAGGCCCGTTGACTCGTAGGTGTAATAGGCCGAGCCGCCGACGGCGTCGATCCACCGCTCGCGGCTCCGCTGCGCGTCGTAGGTCATGTAAGTTGGCCGCCCGAGCGGGTCGACGTACGTGCGCAACAGGCTCTGCGCGTCGTAGGCGAAGTAGGCGCGCGCGTTCAGCGGATCGGTCATGGAGATCCGGTTGAACTCCGAGTCGTACTGGTAGTACCACTCCCGGCCCAGCCGCGTGCGCGAGTTGATCAGGTTCCCGTCGCCGTCGTAGCGGAAGTAGTCCGACGAGGTGGCCGGGTTGTAGACGTGCTCGGGAGAGCCGAAGGGCCCCCAGCGGAAGTAGGTGATCGTCCCCGCCCGGTCTCGCTTCGCCCCGCGCGCCGAGGCCGGCGTCCAGGAGAAGTACGTCGGTCGCCCCAGCGCGTCGAGCACCCGCTCCACGCGCCCGTTGGCGTCGTAAGCGAAGTACCAGCGGAACCCCTCGGGGTCGGTGATCGCCTGGATCCGCGTGGCGGGGTTGTACTGGAAGTAGGTGATGCAGTTCTCGGGGCCGACGATTCGCAGCAGGTTCTTGTTGGCGTCGTAGGTGAAGTACGTCTCGCGCGTGTTCGCGGGGACCGACGCGTCCTGGAGGAGCAGCTTCTCCAGCAGGCCCGAGGCGTTGTAGGTGAAGTAGGGCACGAGGCCGATCGCGTTCTGCCCCGGGTGCCCGTCGATCCGCTGCAGGCGGTTGTTTACGTCGTAGCTATAGTAGACCGGGTTCCCGACCCGATCGACCACACGCTCCAGGCGCCCGGCGGAGTTGTAGCGGTAGACCCGCCCCGAGGGGGTCGTCTCCGTGAACACCCCGCCGGACTTCGTCAGGGTGTTGCGGACCGCCGCGGCCCCTGTGTACACGCCGCCGCTCAGGCGGTAGGTGTTTCGGCGCCCGTCCCCGCGCACGATCGCCACGTTGTTCGGCGCGACCGACTCCTCGTAGAGCACGCGCGTGAGCGCCAGGTTGCGCGACTTGCCGAAGTCGTGCTCGAAGTAGAGCCCCCCCTGGTACCAGGCCGCGATTGCGGGGAAGGGGCCCAGGCCGCGCGCGTCGTTGGTGAACGGCGTGCGCACGCCGATCGCGCCGGCCGTGTCGACGAAGATCCCGGGGCTCCACGAGGCGAACAGGTTCGCCGGGCCCGCGTCGGCCTCGGACACCGTCTCCAGGAGCGTCGTGCCGAAGCCCGTGCGGTCCGCCGGCGGCATGACCCAGGGCGTCCCCAGCGGCGGGTCGTCGTCCTCGCCCTCCCAGGGGCGCGGCGGCGGTTCCTCCCGGGCAGGGTTGCTCATGGCGCCCGTGGCCCAGAGGACGGCCGGGGGGCCCTCGCACAGGTCGAAGTGCCGCGTCGTGGACGTGTCCGGGCTCGCTCCGCTGCCGATCGCGATCTCCACCCGGTCGAAGGTGAGGCGGTTCGTCACCGACGAGGAGGTAGTGTAGAAGATCTCCAGCGCGGAGGTCCCGATCTGCGTCCAGGCGCCCTCGTTCGTGCGCACGAACCAGTTCCAGGCCGTGTCCGCGCGCAGCCGCAGCGGCTGGCCAGGGCGCACCGCGACCGCGCGGTTCCCGGAGGGCGAGGGCTCAACGATCGCTGGCACTGCTCACCTCGAACAGCTTAGCAGAGAGGTCCACTCCAGCGTCTGGATACGTAGCCTTCTGCACCCGAAGGAAGTTACCTGGTTGCGCCAACCCATTGCCATTGCTCCAGAGGAGGAGGGCCATTTCGGTGCAACTCCTGGCATGCCGTGGAGGCGTGGAGATCACGTGGCCCCCCGCTCGCCTTGATCGTCCAACGCCGCGTGCTCCGGAGCGGGAGCTTGCGTCCGACGACGGGCAGCCTCCGAAGCGCGCGCGAGCGCCTCGGCGGCCAAAGCCGAGCAATGGCGCTTGTGGAACGGCAGGTCGCCCAAGGCCGCGTTGATGGCTTCCTCTGGCCAGCGCCCCGGCGCCTCCAGGACCTGGACGCCCGGGAGTTCCGTCGCGAGCAGGCTCCCCGCGGCGATCGAGGGCGCGCAGCCGTGGGTCTGGAAGCTCGCCTGCCGCACGATCTGCCCCTCGAGGCGCAGGTAGAGGACCATGAAGGGCCCGTTCCCTGGCACCCCTGCGACGCCCATGACGTCGGCTTCGGGGTCGACGTGGTTGTTCTTCGGCCTCCAGAAGTGCTCGAGCACGATCTCGGAGTAGCTCACGTAGGGACCTTCCCGCCCACGACGAGCTCCGCGGGTGGCTGGGCAGGTGCCATGAGCGCGGCCAGGCGCTCGAACGCCAGAGGGTCCCAGCGAGGGAGTGGCCGCGGAGGCTTCGCGCTCGTGAGCGCGTCCAGGACGACGTCGCGATCGGGGACGTCCACGACGGCGAAGTGATCGGCCGCGTCTGACAGGTCGGCGGCTCCGAGGTCCTCGCGGCCCACGTGGAGGACTCGCGCGGAGCCGATGCACAGGGCGCCCAGCGCAGGACCGACGACCGGCTGCTCTCCCATGAGCTCCGCCCCATGCGGACGTCCGACGGCCAGGCCCGACTGGCCCACGACCACCACGGGGAGGCCGCGCGCGGCCAGCTCGGCCGCGAGGTTCGAGGCGTCCTTCGGCGAGGCCATGGGTGCCCGCACGAGAGAGGCCCCCTTGGGCAGGTCCAGCCGGGCTCGAAGGCGGTCGGCCGTCGCGGAGTCGAGGACGCGCGCAGCTGCGGGCCAACCACTGACCACCGGGTTCGATACCCCATAGCTGTGCTGGACCGCCTCGGCGGCCCGTGCGGTGGGCACGATCACCGCCCGGGCCCGGTCTGCGGTCCAGTGCTCCAGCTCGGACAGGTAGAGCTGCTCCCTCGTCAGCATGTTGTTCCGGCGCGCCACTTGGCTGTCCTCCAGGGCGAGGACGACCGGCAGGCCCAGGCGCTCGCCCAGCGGGACTCCGACGAGCGCGCCGAAGGCCGGCTCGACGATCAGACCCTGAGGCGGGCCCCTCTCCTGGAGCACGCGATCCACGACGGCGTGCGCGCGCGAGCAGGCGAGCAGCATGTCGTTCTCGCCGGTCGTTCCCGGCGGGAGCGGTCCTCGCCCCACCTCGACGACATAGGACGGCCCGCCGCCCCAGCGGAGTCGACGCCGGACCATGCGCAGGACGAGCACCTCGTCCCCTCGGCGGCGGAGCGCCTGCCCGATCCGCTCCGCGTAGCTGGCGAGCTCCACCCCGGCGGGCTCCTCCCCCGCCAGGACGAGCCAGCGCCTGCCCGTGGGCCTGGTGGACCCGGCGTCGGCTTCGCTGCCGCGGGACTCAGGGCACCTGAGCTTCGGCTCGAGCGCCGGGAGCGACACGCGAGGTAAGGGAGCCTGCGGCCAGGCGGCCGCAAGGCAGCCCTCGTCCTTCGGCCCGCGCTCGAGCTCGATCCCGAGCGCGTCCGTGATCGCCTGGAGCAGGCTCAGTGTCCGCGGCGCGGCGGTGTGCCGCTCATGCGCCCAGGTCGCAGCCTCGAGCTCCCGTGCCTCCCAGGTGGGCGCGTCGGCGGCGAGGTGGTCGAGGATCGACGCTTCGAGCTCACGGGAGTCCCCGTACAGCGCCACGTGGCGCCCCTCCGTGAGCTGCTCGAGCCCGTTGTCGCGGCGGTCGGCGAGGACGACGCGACCGGCTGCGAGCCCCTCAAGCACGCGCGAGTCCAGCTCACGCGACGAGTGGGCGTGGAACACGAGCTTGGTGCGCGCATAGTGCGCGGCAGCCTCCGCCTTCCCTCGTGCCTCGCGGACCAGCACGCGCAGGCCCAAGCGCCGAGCCAGCGCCTGCAGGGGCTCTGCGCGCCAGGTCTCGTGCCCCAGGAACGCCACGTCCCACTCGCGCCCGCCTCCGGGCTGGTGTCGGAACAGCTCCCCGTCCGCGCACACGGGCAACCAGGTGGAGGGACGCCCCAGGGCCGGGCCCCAGGCCGTGTTCGCGTGGAACACGAGGTCGGACGTCCTGGCGACCTCCCGGTGCAGTTCCGGTGCCTTGCTCGTGTGAACGAGCCAGGCGACGCGCGGGATCGCTTGCCAGGCGGCGTCGTCGGCGTGCGGCCGAGCCAGGCGCCCGGGAACCGTGTCAAGCACGAGTAGGAGGCGGCAGCCGTCCGGTTCCAACTGCCGGAGATCGCGGGCAGGCCACCCTGGACCGCATGCCCGCAGATCGAGCCGGGCGCCAAGCTCGCGGAGAACTGCGGCCGCCCAGGTCCCCTCCTCCGGGCGCTCGCAGATTACGGCGATCCCAGGTCGGCCTCGGGCGGCCTGCTGTGCGCGGCTCACCGTTGCACCGTCCCGATCCGTGCTGGCCCGCTGGCGGAGGGCGTCTGCTCGCGGCGCACGCGCTCCCGCTCAGCCCTGGCGTCCTCCTCGAGACGTCGTGCCCAGCGCTCGTGAAAGCGACGGCGGTTCAGGTCGAAGCGGCCCCACACGTCCAGCGAGCCCTCGCTGGCGACGAGCGAGGCCGTGGCCTTGCCGTGGTGAAGCACCTCCGCGCCAGGCTCGTAGACAAGCGCAAAGCCCGCCTCGCGGGCCCGCATGCAAAGGTCGCTGTCCTCGAAGTAGCCGGGCGAGTAGCTCTCGTCGAAGATCTCCCCGTCGGGCGCGAGCCGCTCCATCAGCGCGCGCGTGAGGAGCATGCAGGGGCCGCCTGCGTTCGTCACGGTTCGACGCCGGCTCACGGAGGGCGAGGTGCGCTCCTCTCCCTGTCCCGGGATCCAGAAGCCTCCCTCGGGGGCATGGACGACCCCGCCGGCGCTCTGCACGGTGGTCCCGTCGAGGTCCAGGATCTTCGCTGTGACCACGCCGACGTCGACGCTGGTCTCCGCTGCCGCGAGGAGCGCCTCGAGCCAGCCGGGCAGCACCCGCGTGTCGTTGTTGAGGACGATCACATGGCGCCCCCTCGCGGCGCGCACCCCAAGGTTGGCCCCCTTGGGGAAGCCAAGGTTGGCCCCGTTGTCGAGCACCTGGACCGGAGTGGCCGGGCCGAGCCTCGCGCGGACGCTGCGAAAGAGGGTCAAGGTCGCGTCGCGAGAGCCATTGTTTACGAGGACCAGCTCGAACGGTGGCGGCGTGTGCGCGAGGATCGAGTCGATGCACTCGCCCGAGAGCTCGACGCGCCCATAGGCCACGAGGACGATCGACACGGGAAGGGGCGTGCTCGGCGCGGCGCTGAAGGGCGAGCGGCCGTCCCGTCGTGCCTCCCCGCGCGCGTGCACGAGCCGCCTCGGGTGCTCCCAGTGCTCCCCACCACTCGTCCTCCTGAGCCGCGCGCCGAGGCTCCCCTCGCCAAGGGCCAAGGCCGAGGCCAGCTCGCGGCGTCGCGCGAGGAAGCCGGCCGGCGGAAGCTCCTCCAGGCGCTTCTGCTCTGGCAAGCCCGTGGCGCTCGCGGGAAGAGCCGCCTGGGCACGCGGCACGAGGCTCGGGCTCACCGTGGCGGCGCGCGCCTCGTCGAGGAGCCACAGGAGTCCGTCGAGCAGCCCTTCCTCTCCCAGCAGAGCCTCCACTTCGTCCGACACGACGAAGACGCGCTCGCTCGCGGTGTCCTCGAGGGCCAGGAGCAGGGCCGCCTCCCGAGAGAAGTGCGGATCGGCGCGTACGACGCGCGCGCTCCAGCCCTCCGCGCGCAGCTCCTGGCCGAGCCGCTCCACACGCTTCATGGCAGCGTCCTCCGATCCATGGTCGAGCAGGACGGCCTCGCTGAGCCCCTCCACTCTCTCGAGGAGCGTGCGGGTGGTCGCCTCCGCGCAGGCCGGTGCCTGGCGGGTGATCACGATGGCCGATACGGACGGCCTGGGCGGCCTCGCCGGCGGCTCGGTGCAGATCGCAGGACTGGCCCCTAGGACGCCGGCGTAGGCTTCGCGGGTGCGACGCGCGATCACCTCCCAGTCGAACGCCTCCAGGGCGCGGCGTCGGCCGGCCAGTGAGAAGACTCGGCGTGCCGCCGGGTCGGCCCCCAGCGTCAGTATGGCCCGCGCGAGGGCCTGCGCGTCCCCAGGGGGCACCACCAGACCGTCCTGGCCGTGCCGCACGATCTCCGGCAGCCCGCCGCTTCCCGCGACGACTACGCTCGCGCCGCAGAGCATGGCCTCAAGGGCCACGAGGCCGAAGGGTTCGTAGACGGAGGGGACGACGACCATGTCGGCCGCGCGGTAGAGGCGCACGAGGGCCTCGCCGCGCGCATAACCGAGCAAGCGGGCCCGAGCGCCAAGCCGAGCCCTCAGGGCGTCCTCGCGGCGGCCGGTGCCGACGAGGACGAACTTGACGCGGCTCTCATGGTCGTGGACCAGAGGGATGGCGTCCGACAGGACTCCGAGCCCCTTCTCCGGGTCCAGCCGTCCGACGTAGACCACGAGCAGCTCGTCCTCGGCAGCGAGGGCTGCGCGGAAGTCCGCCTGGTGATCAGTGGGGGTGGAGCGGTCGAATGCGGGGTCGATCCCGCCATGGATTGCCACGACGCGCTCGGCCGCGACGCCGTAGTGCTTGACCACCTGCTGGGCGATGTACTCGCTGTTGGCGATCACGAGGTTGCTGTCGTGGACCACCAAGCACTCGAGCTCGCGGACGAACCGGCCCTCGCGGTCGAGCACGCCCGCGTGCTTGCCCACGACCTCGTCGTGGATCACCACGACCAGCGGCCGGCCGAGGATGCGCGCGGCCTCGCGCGCTGCTGGCGCGGCCAACCAGTCGTGGGCGACGATCACGTCGACGTCCCGGAAGACCTGCAGCCTGTCGAACAGCCGCGCGACAACGGCATGGTTCCACTGCAGGACTTCTCCGTGGGGGTCCGACGGGCGAGGTGGGTTCGGCGCCGCGATACGATGGAGGTGGACTCCTTCCTTGACGACGTCGTCCTCTTGCCCGCCGTGGCTGTTCGTCAGGACGTGTACCTCGTCGCCCTGCGCGGCCTGGGCGCGGGCCAGGCCATGCACGAACCGGCCGAGTCCGTAGACCTTCGCAGGAGGGTACTCGGAGGCAATGTGCAGGATCTTCACGCGCGGCCCCCCGCGAGCACCCGCAGGGCCGGCGCCTCGGGCACTGGAGCCTGGCGAGGCCCTCTCGCCCTGGCCTGGCGGTAGACGCCCGCGAGGCGCTCGGCCGCGGACCGCCATGAGAAGCTGCTTGCGCGGCGGCGCCCACGGCGCACCAACGCCTCACGGGCGCCAGCGCTGGTGAGCAGCCGCGCCATGGCGCTCGCAAACCCTTCTCGATCGTGCGGGTCGACCACGACGGCCCCGTCGCCCACGACCTCCGGCAGGGAGGCGCGATTCGACACGATCGTGGGGACCCCGGCGGCCATGGCTTCGAGCGGCGGAAGGCCGAAGCCCTCGTACTCGGACGGATAGACGAACAGGTCCGCGGACCCAAGGAGAGACAGGACGGCCTCGTCCGGCACACGTCCGAGGGGGTGCACGCGGGGCGCCAGCCCTGGCTCGGCGGCAATGGCTGCGGCCAGGTCGAAGGGAGCGCCGCCGCCGCCCCCGACGAGGACGAGGACGTGCGGGAGCCCGGGCTCACGACGGAGCAGGGTGGCGAAGGCGGAAAGGAGCGCGGAGACGTTCTTCTTGGCCTCCATGGAGCCAACGTAGAGGAGGTAAGGCAGACCGGGAGGCGGACGGCGGCTGACCTGTTTGAAGCGCTCGTCGACCGCATTGGGCACGACCTCGATCTCGTCCAGTGGGCGCCCGTAGAGCACAGCGATCTCCTGTCTGGAGAACTCTGATACCGTCACGACGGCTTCTGCCAGTTCGCATGAGACCCGCGTCCACCGGTCGAGGTAGGCGCGCAGGCCGGGCTCCACGAGCTCCGGATGTCGCCGGAAAACGACGTCGTGGACGGTCGCGACACGTGCCGCTCGGTCCGCGACCAGGGGAGTGGCGAAGCAGGTGCCATGGTAGACGTCGACCTCGAGCTGCTCGATCAGACCGGGCAACTGCACCTGTTCGAATGCGGAGTCGATCATGCCAGCTTGGGTCGGGATCACCTCAGCCGGGCCGAGCGGCGCACGGGGAGGGCGCGCGCCGACGAGCAGCAAGAGCTCCTCTCCGCTCGCGAGCGCGTCGGGCAAGTTCCGAGCGAGCTCTGCGGTCGCGCGTCCGATCCCTCCCATGCCGTCGAAGACACTGCGGCAGTCGAGCAGCACCCTCAAGGGGCCTCCTCCAGCAAGTCGTAGAGACGCTCAAAGGCGCCTCTCACCGCGTCGGGTGAGTAGGACATGAGGCGCGCGCGCCCGCGCTCTCGCAGCGCTTCGGCCAGTTCCGGTTGACTGGTCACCTCGAGCAGGGCGGCGGCCAATGCCTCGGCGTCACCCGGCGGCACGAGCTTGGCCCCGTCGCCGGCGACCTCACGGATGGCAGGCAAGTCACTCGCTACGACGGGGGTCCCGGTGGCGAAGGCCTCCACAACCGGGAGCCCGAAGCCTTCCGCCAGGGTGGGAAACGCGAGCGCGCTCGCCGTGCCCAGGAGCCCGACGACCTCGGCGTCTGGCACTGCGCCGAGTACGCGAACCCTATCGCTTAGTCCGAGGCGCCGGGCTTCGGCGGCGACATCCACGGCGCCTGCCGGTCCGACGAAGACGATGTCCGGCAGGTGGGGCCGGGCGCGCAGGGCCTCGAGCGCGAGCGCCGGCTGCTTGCGCCGCTCGAGGGCGCCCAGAACGAGCACGAACGGACGGTCGTCGAGGCCGCAGCGCGCCCGGGCTTCCCTTTGCTCTGGCAGGGTCGGGGGGCGAAAGATCGCCGCTGGCGTCTCGGGCGCGACGTGCACGCGCTCGTGCGGGAGCCCCAGCGCATGGATCACGTCGGCCCTGGCTGCCTGGGTTGGGCACACCACCGCGTCCGCGCGAGCCGCGGCCTCGCTGGCGTCGTGCCACAGCCGAGCGAACACGTCCGTCGACAGCTCCGGCCAAAGAGCCGGGACGGCGTCGTGGATCGTGATCACCGCGCGCACCGAGGGAGGGAGCACAGAAGGAAGGCGGAAGAGTGGGCTGTGGAAGGCGTCAACCCCCTCGCGTTCGAGCACGGCGGGCAGCTCGAGCTCCTCATGGGTCGGGGAAGGAAAGACCAGCAACTCGTGGTCCGCGATGATTTCATGTTTCCCCAGGCAGCCCGAGAGGACGGACCCGAGGGTCCTCGTGTAGCGACCGATCCCCGTGGGGTTCGCGGCCGAGCGACTATCGAGGAGGACGCGCATGGTGGCGAGCGTTGAAGGTTACCCTGCTGGCACAAAGGGCTGCCACTGGCCTAGGGGAGGAGGCCCGCTCTGACGTAACACTCGCAACTCCGGGGGCGTGGCAGTTTGCGGCATGCCGGGCCCACTGTGTCCTCGTGGCGACATCATCAGAATCAATGGTGGCGCTCCCGGCGCCATGTCTCCTAGCCTTCACGTCCTGCCAGGTGGTAGACGGAGACGGCGGACATGAGGATTCCTGTGCACGTGGCCGAAGCAGGGCAAGGCTTGGTTGTGCTTGCCGGAGCACCGGACGTGAGCGAGAGAACGATCAGCCGCGCGCTCGAACTTCTACGCCGACACGCCGAGAGTCGCGGAGTTGAGCAGGGCACCGTGGAGGACTTCGGCGATGGGTTCTCGGCGGTAGTTTTGAGAATAGGTCCGGATTCAACGTTGGTTGCCGTGGTGGTGCCCACACCCAGCGAGTGGCTCTGGGGGCAACTCACGCCGCGCCAACGAGAGGTGGCCCGGCTCGAACACCAGCGGCTTACGAACTTCGAGATCGCGGACGAGCTCAGAGTTGCTGTGTCGACCGTCCGCGCGCACCTGAGGGAGATCCGCCGCAGGCTGCAGCAGGGCCAGAGGCGTCGCCCCGGTGGCACGCCCGTGGCGTTCGGCGGAGGCCTGGTCCGTGCAGAACGCATTCTGCTCCGCGAGCTGGCTCTGAGTCCGATCGTCGGGGCTCTCGCGCAGCATGTTGGCATGAGTGCTCGCGCCTGCCGCCGTCACCTGGACTCGATCGTTCGTAAGCTTTGCGCGCTGGACCCCGCGAATGGAGAGCCAACCAGCGCAGACGCTCGGGCTGCCCTCATGGAGGAGGTCTAACGTGGCCCTCAATGTGCTGCACCTCGTCGCAGAAGAGGTCGAGCTGGCGAGCGCAGCGCGCCTTCAGCGCGCCGAGACGAGCGTGGGCCTGAGGCCGCGGATTGTTGGCCCTCCTGCCAACTACGAGACCTCAGAGATCCGCATTGAGCGGTTGTGCCGCTGGAACGCCGAGACACTCGAGCAGGAGCTCGATCCCTCGGTGTCGCGGATCGACCTGGTCGTTGCGCATGGTTGGTGGTCCACGCCAGCGGCCGAACGCTTGGCCGCTCGTCGCGGTGTGCCCCTCGTGCTCGTTGGCCGATCCTCGGCGCAGGAAGCTGAGGAGAAAGAGATCGCCTCCTGGGCAGCCGCTCACGCGGACTGGATCATGGAGCCGCTAACGGAAGACGCCGAGCCTGCGGCCGTAGGGAGGCGCGCGCTGGCGGTTTACCAGGAGACGCTGGCTCGGCGGACTGCGACGACGGACGCTCCTGCGCCTCCGCGGCCCTACCAAGTCCTGGTGAGGGCCGAGGACCTCGCCCACTCCTTGGTGGACTTCCTGCTCGTAGGGCTGCCACGGGTCGCGATCATGAAGGGAGCGAGCCAGGAGGCCTGGAGCGAAGCGTGCGCCCGCAGCGACACCGCGGTGATGGCGTCAGGCGCTGGAAGCGCCCAGGCCGCGGAGGCGGCTCTCGCGTGCGGCTGCCTACCTCTGGTGGTGGGCGTCACCACGTCCGTGGACCGCCGCGTGGTCTGCACTGCCCCAGCCGCCTTGGCCCAGGAGCTCGCGCGGTGGCTCTCTGAGCCGGAAGAGCGCGCGCGCCGGCTCTCGCGCTCGCGCACCAGCCCCCCTGCGCCGCCCGAGGCGCTACGCAGCAGAACACGCCCGCTCAGGGTCGTTCTCAGCCATGGAGGGCTCGTAGCTGAGGAGCTCAGGCACAGCCTGGCTCCCCTGGGCTGGGAGCTGCGCTCTCTCCTTGGCCCGGGCGGAGATCCGCTCGCGTCCGCAGACTTCCTGGTGGTCCTGCCCTATGGCGACCCTCATGGCGCCCTCCATGCCGTCCGCCGGGCACGGCGCATGGGTGTTCCGACGGCGTTCTGGAACGTGGAGGACCCGCGTTACTACTTCGATCGCGAGCTCGGCCCCCCCGTGCTCGCGGCGGCCCAGGAGGCGACCCTGGCATTCAGCACCACCCTGCAACTCGCCGCCGAGTACCGGGCCCACGGCGTCGAACTGCGCAACCTGCCGAACTACGGTCGCACCTTCTTCTTCGTGGCGGAGCCGCTCCCGGAGCACGAGCGAGCGATCGACGTCCTGTTCCTCGGCACGCTCACGCCCGAGCGGCAGGAGTTCCTCCAGGAGTACCGCTCGGCCCTGGGGCAGCGGTGGAACCTCGTCGTTCGTGACGACGTGCGCGACCCTTCCATGCTCCGCGGCCTCGTGTCCACCGCTCGCCTGGGCCTATCGATCGGCACCATGACCGACTCCGTCAGGGCAGGTGGGGCTCGAGTCCGCGGCGAGGGCGTCACGGAGCGCGTCTTCGACTACCCGCTAGCCGGTACCCCCGTGCTCTCCGACCGAAGGGGACACCTGGCGGACGTGCTCACAGAGGGAGAAGACGTCTTCGTGTTCGAGGACGTGCGCGACGCCACTCAGCGCACGAAGGATCTGCTCGCAGACGCCGATGCTCGTGCGTGCGCCGTAGGGACCGCGCGCCGCAAGGTTCTCCAGCGTCACCTCGGGCGGCATCGCCTGCACACGATCGCCGGTGCGCTCGCGGACCAGGACGGCGCGAGCGGCCTGCTCAGGGACGCGGTCGAGCGCGCCCGCGCCCACCTCGAGGACCCCATGGTGCTCGCATGAACGTCAACCTGAGCGAGCACAGCGACCTGGTCCTGGTCGCGTACGACCAGACGGACACGCAGGGCGTCGCCGACAGCGTCGTGAAGTACCTCCGCCGCGATCACGGCTACCAGGTCGTCGTGTGCGGCCCGGGGCACGGCGTGGAGCTACACCAGATCGACGACGGCGTCCGGACTCGAGCACGTTTCTTCCTCGAGCTCGACGCCGTCTCTGGGGTCCTGTATCACGCGCAGGGACTCGAGCTCCTGAGCTGCCCGAAGCTCGCCTGGTTCGTCGACAGCCACAAGAAGCCCCACTTCCACCACGAGATCGCCCGCGAGTTCGACGTGGTGTTCTTCGCCATGTGGGCCTGGGGCGGACTGTTCGGCGAACGGGGACGGTGGTTGCCCGTGCACTTCGACGCGGATTGGTTCGGTGCCCATGATCGGTGTTATCGGGCACCCTCGGCCAGCGCGTGCCGGTCGAGCTTCGCCCGGTCGAATGACGTGAGGCATGCGTCTTCCCTTCCCTCCCATCTGTGAGGTGGGACGGGAGGGAAGACGCCGCGCCGTCGCTACGGCCACCATGGCCGCGCCGCCCAGGCGAGGAAGGCGGCCCGGTGCGCCTGGTCCCAGGCCCCGAGAGCCCGCACGGCGTCGAAGCGGCCGCACTCCCAGTCAGCGTGGGAGTTCCAGACGGAGAGGACGAAGCGCGCGGCATGGAGCGCGCCCGATCCGGGCACGGGGCCGCAGGCCCATTGCTCGAGTTCCTCGGGGCGCCACGGCGCCAGGCCGCTGGCGACGTGCAGCGCTGGGAAGGAGCGGGCAAGGGCGGACATCGCGTCATGGTCGCTGTTCATGTTTTCGGTGCCTTGGGCTCGTGGACGTCGAGGAGCTGGGGCTCTGCCCCAGACCCCGGGATTTGTGAGGCATGGCTCCGGCGTCCGAAGCCGATCCGGAAGGAGAGGGGCCCCAGCCGGTCGCCCGGCTGGGGCCCCTCCGTTGCGCCTTCGGCGCGCCGTCGTCCTGGCTATCCCTTCCCTGGTTGCGTCCCCGCAGAGCCAGGGTCCGTTTCGCCAGGAATGCTCACGCCGACGATCGACGGGTCGCAGACGCGACCCAGCCGCTCGGTGTCTGGTCGATGCGGCCCTCGCGCTCGAGCTCGCGGAGGACCTCGGAGGCGCGCTGCCAGCGGACGCGCACGGTCTCGCGCACGGCTTCGGTGGTGAGCGGGGCGCCGGCGGCGACGATCGCGGCGTGGACCTGCTCGCGCAGGCTGGCCGCCTCGCTGGCCGCGGGTGACGTGGTCGGGACGACGACGAGGTGCGGGCGCTCGTCGTCGGCGCAGAGCTCGAGCTGGACCGGCTCCGGGGCCGGCGCGCTGCGGTGCTCGACGACGAGCTCGAGCGTGGTGCGGCGGCGGCGCATGTGGAGGAGCTCGTCGCCCCAGGCGTAGAAGTCGCCGGAGCCGCGGAGGCTGAGGCCCGCCTGGGCCGCGCCGGCGCCGGCCTTGCGCGCGTGGTGCACGACGAGGACGGCGACGCCGCGGCTGCGCTGGAGGTCGCGCAGGTAGGCGAGGACGCCCGAGACCTCGCGGGCGGAGTTCTCGTCGATCCGGTGCAGCCGGACGAAGGGATCGAGGACGAGGAGCAGGGGGCGGTAGAGGTCGACGGCGTCGCTGAGGCGCGCCTGGTCGTCGGCCTCGTCGAGGCGGAGGCTCGAGGCGAGGACGACGTGGATCGGGAGCGCCGCGAGGTCGAGGCCGCGGCTCGCGGCCACGCCTTCGAGGCGGGAGCGGACCGTCGCCGGGGGATCCTCGGCGGCGAAGAGCAGGACGGGCCCGGCCCTGGGGACCGCGTAGGTCCCCAGGGCCGGCGTGCCCGACGCGACGGAGAGGGCGAGGTCCAGCGCGAGCCAGGTCTTGAAGGACTTCGGGTTCCCGCCCACGATCCCGACGGCCTGCGCGCCCCACAGGCCGTCGATGAGCCACTGCTGGCCCGCCGCGGCCCTCTCGATCGCCGAGGCGTGCACGATCGGAAGCGGCTCGCGTTCCTTCATGCGATCGCCTCGGCAGAGCGCTTGATGGCCTCGGCCATGACCGACGCGTCGACGAGCTTGCTCCGGCCATCGCAGGCCACGTCGAGGGCCGCGGCGGCGAGGACGTCGAGCTTCCGCATGACGCCGCCCGTCGCTTCGGCCGCGAGCAGGACGGCGTCCTCGGCGAAGACGTCCTCGGCGCAGCCCGCCGCGCGCAGCCGGTGCCGCAGGTACTCGGTCACCTGCGCCGCCGCGAGCGGGGCGAGGTGGATCCGCACCGGGAGGCGCGCGCCGAGCGACGAGAGCGCGTTGCGCGACAGCCGGTCGCGCAGGGCCGGGAGGCCGAGGAGCAGGAGGGAGAGGAGCGGCTTCGAGTCGCGGTGGTAGTTGAGGAGGATGTGCAGGTGGCCGAGCACGTCGAGCGGGAGCAGGTGCGCCTCGTCGATCACCAGGACGGGGCGGGTCTTCTGCTGAGCGACGTCCTCGATCTGCGTGGTGATCTTGTGGAAGAGGGCCGACGGCGTGGCCTTGGGCTCGAGGCCCAGGGCCTGGCCGAGCTGCCGGTAGAAGTCGCGCAGGTTCACCGTGGAGTTGTGGATGTAGGTGAGCCGGCACGAGCCGGTCGGCAGGTGCGCCTCGAGCGCGCGGAAGACGAAGGTCTTGCCGGTGCCGGACTCGCCCGTGAGGGCGCCCGAGGACCGCCCCTCGACCATCGCCTTGAGGAGATCGACGGCGTGCTCGGTCTGCGGGTGGACGTAGAGCTCGTCGGTGGGGACGTCCTTGGTGAAGGGCGCCTTGGTGAGCCCGTAGCGGCTGCGCAGCTTCTTGCTCACGCGCCCTCCTTGTCCGCGCCCGGCCGGCGGGTCATGCGGCGCAGGACGGCCTCGACCGCGTTGAGCCCGGTCTTCTTCTTCGCCTCGCGCGGGCGGGCCGGATCCTTGACCGCGCGGATCCTCGCGCGGGTCGCGTTCCCCTCCGCGTCGACCTCGCGCAGGGGCACGCGGACGCCCTTGTCGTCGACCCACAGGCGCTCGGGGTGCAGCAGGCTGTGGCCGATCGTGACCGTGTCGCCGCGCAGGTGGCTGGGGACCTCGTAGGCGCAGCCGAGCACCTGCACGGTCGAGTCGTTCCTGGCCCGGCGGGTGAAGGTGGCCGTGAAGGCCTTGTCGAAGAGCGCCGGGTCGTCGATCCAGCGGACGTGCTCGGCGTCCTGCTCCCACACCTCGAGCGGGGTGCGGCCGTCGAGCGCGCTGTGCGGCCGACGGTTGTACTCACCCTCGACCCAGGCCGAGAGACGGGTGTTGAGGTCGTCGAGGGTCGTGACGACGGCCGGGTCGAGGCGGTCGAGGACGTGCAGGCGCAGCGTGCGCCAGAAGCGCTCGATCTTCCCCTTGGCCGGCCCGTCGTAAGGCCGGGCCAGGATCATGCGCGAGCCGAGCTGCGCGCAGGCGAGCTCGGTGTCGGCGCCAGCGAAGCTCTGGTGCTGGTCGCCGAAGATCCCGCCTGGCACGCCGCGGCGCTGCACGCCGCCGGAGAGGACGACGAGGAAGGCGGCTTGCGTCTCGTGGAAGTCCGCCCGCAGGTAGGGGACGAGGCGGCTCCGGTCGTCGAGCAGGGCGAAGATCTTCACGCGCACCGGACGGCCGGCGGCCGGATCGAAGAGCGCCGGGCCGTGGAGCGCGTCGCACTGCCAGAGCGCGTTGGCGCGCTCGGCCTGCCAGCGGTGGCGCGCCGGCCGCTCGAGCTCGAGGGCCGGCCCCGAGAGGCCTGCGCGCGCGAGCAGGCGCTGGATCGTCGACACCGACACCTGCCCGCGGCGCAGGCGGCCCGCGAGCTCGAGCTCGCGCCGGATCAGCGGCGCCGAGCGGCCGGGGTCCTCGCGCTTCATGTCCAGGACCAGCGAGACCAGCTCGGGCGACAGCGCGCGCGCCACGCCCGCGTCGGCGCGCGGCTGCGGCACGAGCCCGTCGAGTCCGCCACGGCGGTAGCGGCAGAGCCACTCCTCGAGCGTCTTGGCGGCGACCCGTCGCGGCAGGCCATGCGGGTCGGTCCACGTCTGCTTGGCGAGCTCTCGCAGGAGCCGCTTGCGCTCCCCGCGGCGCAGCTCGGTCGTGATCAGCGGTCCGAGGACCGCATAGCGAAACAGGGCTTCCTTGGTGCGTCCGTCTTGCTCCGTCATGTCGGCCGCCTCCTTGGTGCGGCGACGGACTTGGAGCAGAGTCGACGGCGCGGGTCTCCAGACGCCCTCTGTGGGGGCCGCAGGTCGGCCTAGGACCGGCCCTCGCGGGGATCGGCGACTGGCCGAGAGTGCGCGAGCAGCGGGGCTGCGCGCGCACCGACACCGCGATGCGCCCGCTCGCCGAGCTGACCGAGGAGTCGCGAGAGGCGACCTCGTGCCTCCTCGCGGTCCGAGCACAGCCCGCGCGCTCCGAGCCCGCGCGCGAGCCAGCCCCAGAGCGGCGCGAGCAGCTCGCGCCGCCAACGGTGCACGCTTCGCCAGCCCGGCGTGCTCGTCTCCACTCCGAGCTCGCGGCGCACTTCGTCGATCGGCAGGCCGAGCGCGAAGACGAGCACGAGCGCCTCCAGGATCACCCAGGCCCCGTACCACCGGCCGGGGTAGAGCAGGTCGGGCAGCACGCTCGTCGTCGAGCAGCACTCGCAGCACAGGTATCGCCGGACCGGGATCACCGTCTGCCCGCCTGGCGAGTCCACGCCAAGCACCTGCCGCTCGTAAGTCCCATGGCCGACGATCGCGAGCCTCTGGCTGCCGGCGTCCCTCGCCAGACGGCCGCAGTTCGGGCACGAGAGCGGCCGCAGCGCCTCTACGGAGGGGAGTCGACGCCGGAGGTCAAGGAGTCCATCGACTGCGACCGATAGAGCCAGTAGGATCACACCGCACCTCAAGTGCAGGGCGGTGAAGCCGGTCGGCCAGACTGGGGCTTCACCGCCCGATCCTTTTCCGGATCGGCTCGGCGACACCTCCGTCGACAGTCCGCCTCTCGAGCGCGCTGGTGCCGGCCGTCCGCTCAGCTCGGGACGACGACTACCCGGCCGCGGATGCTCGGGGAGCCCTCTGGCTCCCTGGCCATGTGGGCGGCGTTACAATCGGCACGCCGCGCGCTTCGACGTGGGCTTCGTCGGAAGCCGCCCTCGAGAGCGAACGCGCGTCCTGCAAGAGATCGCGGACCGACATGGACTCTCCCTGCTCCTCGAGACCACGACCGGCCCGAGGGAGAAGGAGCTCACGGCCGACCTCTACGCCCAGTGCAAGGTCGTGTTCAACCAGCACGTGGCCAACGACATGAACTTCCGGGTCGTCGAGGCGCTGGCATGCAGGCGCTTGCTCCTGACCGACGGGCAGCGAAACGGCCAGTACGAGCTGTTCCGGGATCGCGAGCACCTCGTCTACTACAAGGACGACGACGACCTCGAAGCCCTGCTGCTGCACTTCCTGCGCGCGGAAGGGGAGCGCGAGCGCATTGCTGCCGCCGGGCACGAGCTCGTCCACCGGCTGCACACGACGGCCGCACGGGTCCGCACGATCGTGGCCACTGCCGAGAACCTGCTTCGAGCGCGCGGCGGCCCACCGCGCAGGACGATAGCGACCGAGATCGTCCACGCCGTCTCCTCGCCACCGGCGCTCCGCGCGCTCGTCCTGGCGGGTGAGCTCGATCGCGAGCCGGACCAGCTCGATCGCCTCTCCACCGTGCTCCGCGCCCTGGCGGGACCGGGCGTGCAGGCTGACGTGCTGGCGCTGGCGCCCCCGGAAGAACATGTCCGTGATGCGCGGCTCCACCTGGCGGCAGGGCCGCGCCTCCCGGCGCTCGACACGGCGCCCCGCGCGGGGGCGCTCCTGCAGAACGTCCCGCTGCTGGCAGGCGCGAGGCGTCTCCTGGAGCAAGGGGATTGCACGCCCGACGTGGTCGTAGCGACTCGCCAGGAGCATGCCAGGACGGCGAGGGCCTTGGGCCGACCGTTCAGCGTCGTGGTCGACTCGGTCCCGACCTCCGCTGAGGACGTCCAGATCCTCGAGCGCGCGAGCGCTCTCCTCACGCTCTCGCCAGAGCTCCAGGTCACGCTCTCCGGGCGCCTGCCAGCCCTCGCTGCGCGACTGCTCTGCCTCTGCGATCCCGAGCACGGCGCGAAGGTCGCGTCGCTGCTCAGAGCGCATGTCCACACGCGGTGCTCAGGAGGCGATTCAGCGGAAGGGAGGCCAGCTCCGCCCCTCTCGACACTGCGGGCCGCAGACGTGCTCTATGACCACGAGTACATGCGGCGCAACAGATACTCCGTGCGCAGCCCCGAGGAGGCCCGCCTCAAGGCAGTCCAGGCCGGTCTCATTCGCCGGGTCCTCTCACCCCGCCGAGCGCTTGTGGCGGGGTGTGCGGCGGGCGAGTTGCTGCTGCCGCTCCTGGCCGGGGGGGTCGACGCATGGGGGTTCGACGCCGCCCGGGATCTCGAGGCCTTCGTCTACCCGGAGGTCAGGGGGCGAGTGGTGGCCTTCGACGTTGCCCGGATCCACCAGTTCCCGTTCGCCACGACGGGCGGCTCGTTCGACACCTTCGTGGCGATCGACCTGTTCGAGCACATTGACGAGGAACGGGTCGACTCCATGCTTGACGGGATCGCAGCGCACTTCGAGCGCTTGGCGCTGGTGATCTCGTCGTCGCCTGCATTCGAGGGTCACGTGTGCGTCAAGCCCTTCCCCTGGTGGCTGGCCAAGCTCGAGGCACGCGGGTTCGAGTTGCTGGCCGAGCCGAGCGTGCTCGAGCCCCACGAGACCGGGACCTACGGAGTGCGTCGTTTCGCGGGAGTCCACGAGGACATGTCGGAGCAGCTCGTGTTCCTCCGTCGGCGATCTCGCCGGGACGGGGCAGCGGCCGCAGCAGAGGCCGCGGCCGCGCGCGCTCAGCCAGACGTCTCCGTGATGCTCGTCTGCTGTGATCGTCCGCAGCCGCTCGAGGTCACGATTGAGAGCACGCGCTGCTCGCTCGTTGGCTCGAAGACCTCAACGGAGTGGCTGGCCTTCGACAATGGGTCGAGCGCCCCCGTGCGCCGCCTCCTCGACGAGGGCGGCTTCGACACGGTATTGCGCTCCCGAGAGAACAGAGGGCTGGCCCCCGCGCTCGACGCCCTGTTCCGGGAGGCGCGCGGCCGCTACCTGCTCACACTCGAGGACGACTGGCGCTGCCTGGCCGAGGGGCCGGAGTGGCTCGAGCTGGCGGTCGCCGTCCTCGAGAGCCAGCCTGACGTCGGCGTCGTCCGCTTGCGGCGGCGCGACGACGGGCAGTGCGGCCACTTCAGGCACCACCGCCCTGAAGTGGCCCTGCGGCACCACCCCTGGTCCGTCGTCCCCTTGCCCGACGTCGTCGAGACCCGGATCGTGAACGGCCAGCAGGTCTACGTAGCCGCAGCCGAGTGGGTGAACTGGACCCATAACCCGACGCTTTGTCGTCGGGAGGTCCGAGAGTGGCTCGGATCGCTCTCCGCGCTGCTCCTCGATCCCCGTGACCACCGTCCGCGAGCGGGCCACCCGGGCCTAGAAGGAGCCATCGACGTGCGCTGGCGGGCGGGACCCTGGAAGGTCGCCAAGCTCCTCGACGGCCCCTTCACGCACATAGGCGACCTGTCTGCAGGAGTGGGTGCGTCATGACGGCTGGACCGGGGCTGCCGCGCGTGTTGCTGATCTACAACCGCGACCCGACGACCACGGCCGCGTACCTCGAGGTTGCGCTCCGGCGATTGGCACGGGTCACGACGGCCGGGGACGGCCAAGAGGTGCAGCTGCCTCGGCACGAAGCCACGTCGATCCCCGACCTGCTGGAGCGCCTGGCCCAGCCCTTCGATCTCGTCCTCGAAGTCGAAGGCGAGAACGTCGACACACACGGCCATGAGCACGTGAAAACGCCCTGCGCGTGGTGGGCGATCGACAGTCACCTGCACATGAGCTACGACCAGCACTTCTTCCGGGCCAAGCGCTTCGACCACCTCTTCGTGGCCCAGAAGCACCACGTCCAGCGCTATCAGGATTGGTCCTGGGTGCCCGCCTCCTGGCTCCCGCTGGCCGCGGACCCCAATGTGTTCCAGCCGGTGACCTCACCCCAGGACTTCGACATTGGCTTCGTGGGCAGCGTGCTCCCGGGGCTGCACGAGGCTCGGCGCCGGCTTCTGGCCCGCATGCTTCAACGCTTCGACCGGGTGTTGGTGGTCAGAGGCGCGTTCCGCGAGCAGGCAGCCCGGGAGCTCTCGCGCTGCAGGGTCGTGTTCAATCGCTCCCTCCACGAGGACGTCAACATGCGCGTGTTCGAGAGCCTGGCAGTCGGGCGTCCTCTCCTGACCGACCGGCTCGATCAGAGGTGCGGACTCGAAGAGCTAGCGCGGGACGGCGAGCAACTGATCACCTACGAGGACGCCACTTTCGAAGCCACGGCCGAACGACTCCTCGCCGACGAGGATCTGGCCGAGCAGATAGCGAGCGCCGGCCGCGCGCGTGTGCTCGAGGCTCACACCTACGAGCACCGCGCAGCTGAGCTATTGCGGACTCTCGGCCTCGGTGCTCCCGAGAAGCCCGTCTCGGACGGTTGCGAGGAGGGGGGCGCATGATCGTGGCCCACGAGATTCAACAGCTGGGCCTCGGAGGAACGGAGAAGACCATGCTCCTGTTCCTCCGCCACCTTCGGGCGCTGGGGGTACAGGATCTGCACGCCTTCGCTCCCAGAGATCGCGAGACCGGTCGGGCCGAGCAGGTCGCGAAGGTCGCGGAGCTTCACCTGTATGAGGATCTGGACGATCTGGTCAGGCGCCTGCGCGTGCTCCAGCCTCACATACTGCACCGCCATCGCTCTGGCTACGCCGACCCCCTCGACCAGGTGAACCTGGGCCCGCGAACGCGGATCGTCGAGACGAACGTTTACGGGGACCACGGTTCGCGGGCCGACCTCCGGCTGTTCGTCAGCCGCACGGTGGCACAGGAGCAAGCGTGGCCCGGCCCACTCGAGGTGCTCTACAACCCGTGCGAGCGGCCCGTGCCAGGCGCCGCCATCCCGCGCTCTCACCGCCGCTTCCCCGAGGTGAACGAGCGCGACGTGGAGCGCGTGGTCGTCTTCGGGCGCGTCGGACGGCCGAGCGCGCACATCTACGATCCCATCGCACTCGAGGCGTACGCCCGAGTGGAGTCCCCCTGGACGCGCTACGTAGCGCTTGCTCCACCTCCCAACATGGTCGACCACGCGCGGTGGCTGGGCCTGCGCACGTTCGTGGCGCTCCCGCCGACCATAGACGAATGGGAGCTGAGCCGCGTCTACAGCCTGTTCGACGTGCTCGCCCATGCTCGGCGGGACGGGGAGACCTGCGGCATGAACATTCAAGAGGCCATGATCCACGGCCTTCCCGTGATCACCCATCTTTCGGACACACACAACGCGCAGCCTGAGGTGCTGGGAGAGGGCTATCCCTGGATCGCCGCGCGCGGCGACCGAGACGCATACACGCGGTTCATGGCGGAGGCCGTCACGTCACCAGAGAGACGAGTGGCGCTCGGGGAGCGTAATCGACGCCGAGCAGAGCAGGAGTTCGAGGCTGGCCGAGTGGCCGAGCGACTGCTCACCCACTACCAGACCTTGGTGGCCTCGTGATCCCCCCTTGGCCGGCAACGTGCTCAAGGGGCCCCCGACACGCGGAGGAGAACGACTTGGAAGCGACATGAGCAGGCTTCCATGCCCGGCAGGAGCTGTGCCGACACACGCTTCGCGGTCATACTGCGTCCCGGACAAGGCGGATCAGAGCCGCTCTCGCTCGGCAACGAACGACGGACGGCAGCACTTCAAAGTGGCTGCTATGCGCAGTTGATCCGTCGATACGAGGCGCGGTATTGGAGGCGCCTTAAATCCTCCATGCAGCGGCGCAGCGTGACCTTGCTGAAAAAGGGCAGCGCCTGCTGAAGCGTCCGTCCCCTCCACTCCGTAATGATCCCATAGACAACCTCAAACTCGGCAGACACGAAGCTGGACTCGCTGAAGAGTGCACTGAATTGCCCTGGCTTCGACTCCAGCGAGCGGATCTTCTTCAGCGCGGCTCGTCGAAACTCGACGCTGGAGAGCAGAAGATCTGCGGACACATAGCCCTGCGCGAACAAGTGACTGAGGTTGGCTGACCCAAGGTCCCGTTTCACGTGAATCAACTCGCGCTTCGAGGTCAGGAGATCACACACCTCAATGGCGGTCGTCGTGGTTCTAGCCTTCACGGTCTTGGCATCCATGTTCAGGGCGTGGAGAGCAGTAGCCGCCGCGTCGTTGTAGGAATTCTCGCGCTGCCCCGCCTTCCCGTTCGGTAGTTTGACCTTTGACTCCTTGAAGCCTCCGATTGCGTCGTCCAGCTCGGAGATGTAGTCGTCGGAAACCACGAAGTAGTCTCCGCCAACGAGCAGGTAAGTCCCGCCGTTGTGTTTCAGCTCAAGGTCCAGGCAAGACAGAATGGACCACTGATAGGCTGTTTCGCCGGCTTCGTTTCTGGCCTCGACATGTTGTGACTTGAGTTCGGCGAAGGAGAGCGCCTGCCCGCTTCGCTTGTTGTTCAGCCAGTTCTTCAACAGGCGGCGGTAGTCAGCGAATCTAAGCTCAGGGAACGACTGCACGGGATCGATCGAGTAGGTGAAGTTCGAGACTCGCTTCCAGTCAATCACCTCAGGCGGCGCAAGATCGGGAACTCTGCCAGACTTGACGCTCTGGGCAGTCAGCGCGTGTAGTGCGGCGATAGCTGTCTTGTCTCGAACAACTCGAACGTTGTCGATCCACGCGAAACGGCGCTCATAGTGTCTGCTCAGGTATGCGGCCTCGGCCTCCTTGACCAGATCTTCCAGACGCGCAAACTCCGGGGACACCCAAGTTCCTAACGCATCCCCACCGACGATCCGAGATCCCCACTTCTTCGTGTCGGCGGGCTCACCAGTGACGCCGCCCAACAGATCGCGCCGGATGTCAATCCCAAAGGCGTCGAAGTCAGCGCCCTTGTTTGCCTGCCGGTTTACGTGAAGCGTGTTCGCGGAGACCGTCTTGGCATCAACTCGCCGAAGCCTGGAAACGGGGGCATCTGTGGTGTCATTCTCGAAGATGACATTTAGCGCGGTGCGGAGCCCAAAGGAGCGCTCGATGGCGTCGTCGGTGAGCATGTATCGGCCGCCGCTGAAAGTGATCGCGTAGAGCGATCCGACGCCCTTCACTTTGAGAAGAAGAGCGGCGCGTACCGTCGGCGACTTGGCAAAGTTCAGAGAGCCAAAGCCGTCCCGGACGAAGGCTGCCCACCTGGGTTCCCTCGGGTCCGTATCCTCGACGTAAAGGCGGGCGTCGAAGTCGAAAGCACTTCGGTCGAGGTCGAGCACACGCGGTGGCTTGCCCTTGATAGCGGCATCGAAGGTCTTTACGTCCGGCTTGAGGCGATACAGGGTGACGTGTTGCTTGGCCATCTGCGTTCTCTGACTCTCCACCCCCGGCGCGCCGGGTGCGAGGTGGCTGCGGCGGGAATGCGGACGCGCATCAGGGGACCGCTTCCCTCCGTGCGACCAGAGTCAACCTTCAACTCCGGGGTGAGAGTCGTTTGAGGTGTCGCGACGCAAGGCGCCGACATCGACGCCGAGCGTGATCACACCTATACCTTCTCGAACAGGAGCCGCTCGTGAGTCATGAGACCTCGCCTGAAGCACTCGTGGTTGGCGCCATAGATGAGGCCGAGGAGCTGTCGGCGGTCATCGCGGGAACGCAGCAGCCTCGGACCGAGCTTGAGCATAGTGAAGACGCTCCGCACATCAGGGCGGAGGAGCCTCTTTGTCCACTCATTCATCGTCTGAATGTAGTCCATACGGCCATTGTTGGCTCGCATGAGGCGGAAGTTGCCCTCCGACGCGCGGAGTATCTGGCGTAGGTCGACCGGCAGCCATGAATTCGGATAGATCTTCATGACGTGCGCGATCAGCCAGGAATCGGAACCGAACGAGGCATCGACGGAGACCTTGCGAGGATCCGGCACGTGGTCGCCGAAGAGCATGGTCTGGAGATACAGCCGCCCGCCAGGCTTCAACAAGGCCGCGACCTTCTCGAAGAAGTCTCTGTAGATCCTGTCCTGCTGTCCGTTGACGAACTCGTCAGGCGAGCAAAAGTGCTCGAGAGGACCGACTGCCGTCACTCCGTCGAAGGGGGCGACGTCGGAGAGACCCACAGTCTTGAAGTCGGCGAGCCTTGCATCGAAACCGGACGCGCGACACGCGTCAACCTGCGCTGGTGAGAGCGAAACCCCCACCCCGATAGCACCTCGGTCCTTGACAGCCTTGAGGACTGGGCCCCAGCCGCAGCCCACATCGAGGATGCGCTGACCAGGCGCGCAGCGGACCCCATCGAGGATGTAGCGCATGGTTGCCTGGTGAGCCTGCTCGAGCGTGAGAGTGTAGTCACCATTGTAGAAGGCGCACGAGATGGCGGCGTTCGGTCCAATCAGGCGGCGAAACACCTGATCCATGTAGTCGTAGGTGCGCTCGATGTCGAGTTGCGTCGCCACGCTAACTAAGCCTGCCTCATCCACGCGGGCGGTCGCTTCTCCAGGAACGCCTGCGCACCCTCGCGGACCTCTCCCCCCACGATCGCGGCGGCTCCTGCTTGCAGTTCCTTCTCCAGCGAGCGCTTCACCTCTTGCGCTGCGTAGTCACGAAGTACGTCCAGCGCGACGCGAACGGCTTCGGGCGCCGAGGCCGCGATCGAGGCCGCAACCTCCAGCGCGCGGTTAAGCGCCCGACCCGCTGGCACCAACAGATCGACGAGACCGAGCTCGAGTGCGGCGCGCCCGTCGACGGGCGCGCCAGCGAGGGCGACGAGCGCAGCGCGGCCGGGCCCCACACACCGCGCGAGCCGTGAGAGGCCACCGAGGTCGGGGACCAGTCCGACACGGACCTCAGGTAGGCCAATGCGCGCGGTCTCGGAGCCGATGCGGATATCGCATGCCAACGCGATCTCGTAGCCACCGCCGAGGCAAGCGCCCTCGATGGCGGCGATCGTCGGCCGTGGAAAGCGGGCGAGCCTATCGAGGATCGAGCGGCCGCGCAGGATCATCCCCCGAGCATGATCGAGGCCCTCGACCCGAGCGAGCTCGCCGATGATCGGATTGTCCGGCTTGAGGTCCATGCCGGCCGAGAAGTCGTTCTCGCCACCGGTCACGACGAGCGCGCGGCTGTCGATCGCTGCAGCCGCATCGAGCTGCTCGCGCAGTGCGTCCCACATCTGTAAGTCAAGGGCATTCACGCGCTTGGGCCGGTCCAGGATCAACAGGGTTAAGGGCCCTCTGCGCTCGAGTCGAACCGTCATGAGACTTCTCCTGTGGCTCGAGGGCCGTGTTGGGTGCTCAGCCAAGCACGGGCCTCTCGAAGGTCTTGCGTGTCGGCACCCGGCCGGAAGCGAGCGACGGCACCGTCAACCAACGCAACCGCCGCGGCGCGTTCTCGACCGAGCCTGAGCCAGACTCGGGCCTGATCGACCCTCGCGCGCAGCTCGAACAGCCGCGCCTGCTGTCGGTCCGCGAAGCGCGCTGCCTCGAAGTAGCACGTCTCTGCGGACTCGAACTGGCGGCGCAACTCGGCCAGTCGCCCGGCCATACGGTGCAGCTCGGCCGTCATCCAGTTCTCGTTCGTCGTACGCGCCGCTTCAAATGCGTTCTGCAGCGCCATCTCGCACTCCTGGAGGTCCGGCGCGCAAGGCTCGCGCTCCATGGTGAGGGCTCGGTGGAGCTGCAGGTAACGGAAGTATGGCACGCCGAGGAGGCCACCGGTCCTCTGATGCGCCTCCAGCCCAGCGAGGATCCGGGCAACTCCCTTGTCGACGTCTCTATCCAGGTTCGTCGATGCCCAACCAGCAACCATTGACGCCATCGCTCGCCACAACGCGAACCCGCGCTCGTTCGACATGGCGATCGCCTCACTGGCCAGGTCGCTGGCGCGCTCCTCGTCGCCGCGGAGCTGGAAGGCGATGCACACGAACACCAGGCACATGGCCAAGGTGAAGGGGTGGTTCACCTCTCTCGCGAGCCGGATGGCGCGATCAGCCTCGTCGCGTCCTCGATCGACCTCTCCCATGATAACGCTCGACAGCGCCGCATAGGAGAGCGCGACCACGAGGGGATCCTGGCCGTAGAGCTCCGTGTAACGCGTCGATTCGGCGCGCGAGTAGACGGGCTCCACATTTCGCAACAACTGATATGCCCTTCCGAAGTGACCCTCGTAGTAGTCGACGGTACCCATCGTTCGAAGGCTCTCAAGCTCCATGTCCGGGACAGGCCGGTCCTTGACGGCTTCGTCGGTCAACCGACGGAGCCGAGCCGAGATCGTGCGTGCGCGCCGAAGGTCTGCTCGGAGGGCGAAATAGGCCCACAGCCCTCGGAGTGCGTGGAAGAGCGGCGGTCGGTCAGAGTCTTCGGTCTTCTCGACCAGCTTCAGGGCCCTAACGTAGGTCTCGGCGACGTCCCGGTGAGCGTAGCCGTTCTGCGACGCCAGGACGACACCCCGGAGAACCCTCAGCTCGAGCTCGCAGCTCCGGCTCTCGCGAGCGTCGCCCTTCGACGCCAACTCGAGCCCTTCGTCGATGAACCGCATGGCCTCGTCATATGCCGGACGCTTTGCGGCACGCCTAGCCGCGCGCGCGTATGCACGCGCGGCTTCGGTGAAGCGCCCCGCCAGAAAAGCATGGCGCCCGAGTACCTCCGGATACCGCTCCACGAAAGTCGTGTGCTCAGGTTGACCCAGGGCCGCGTAGATCCTCTCGTGGATTCGTGCCCGTTGCTGCTCGGGCATGGTGCCGTAGGCCGCGTCGCGCAGGAGCACGTGCGAAAACTCGGCCTCGTCGGTGCTTCGACGAACGACGACCTCGCCGATCTCTAGCTCTTCGAGGATTGGAGTCAAGTCCTCCCGTGAGAGGTCGGCGCCCTGGGCGAGCAACGTCGTCGAGAAACGAGTCCCGAGGGCGGCCGCGACCTGAGCGACCCGAAGGGCCCTGGGCTGTCGGTTGACGATTCGTGCCTGGAGGAGCGCGACGACGTTGCCCGGGACGACCTCGCCATCGTCGTGAGCCGAAACACACCGGAGCAGTTCCTCCAGGAATAGGGGGTTCCCAGCTGCCCGACGGATAAGCCGCGCACGCTCGTCGCGCGTCATCTCGATGGACCTGTCGCGCACGATGTGCCCGACCATGCCCTCGAGTTCCTTGACCCGCATTCGTTCCAATCGAATCACGGTATCCCCGAGATCGGCGAGGTTCGGCCGACAGGTCGCCACGACCATGAGGTGCCGACTGGGAGACGCCGTGAGGCGACGTATGAACGCCAACGTCGACGGGTCGCTCCAGTGCGCATCCTCGACGATCACGAGAGTAGGCTGTGCAGTCGCGAGCGCCTTGAACACCCTCACGAACGTCTCGAGGATGAGCTCCCTCTTCGCCTGTGGAGCAAAGTCAAGGGGGGTATAGGGCTGACTAGCGTTGAGCGCCAAGAGCTCGCCGAAGACGGCCACATCCTGTTCGACGTCGACGGAACAGTTCTGCAAGCTGGTCGCCAGCTTCTGTCGCCGCTCCAGCGCGTCGTCGTTCGGCTTGATCCCGAAGGATTTCATGGCAAGGCTCACGCCGGGATAGAAGGGAGAAAGCTGATGCTGCTCGAAGCAGGTCGCAGTTAGCACACGACCGCCTCGTTGCCTCACGTGATCTCGCAGCTCACGCATGAGGCGAGACTTGCCCATGCCGAGGTCACCTCGGACAACAACGAAGGAGCCGATGGACTCTTCCGCTTGCCGCCATGTGGTCTTGAGCTGATCGAACTGAGCCTCGCGCCCAACAAAGGGGGTCAGGCGTGAGCGCCCTCGTCGTTCCACCTCCTCGTCGTGATCGACGCGCCCGGTGACCTTCCAGGTGTGCATCTCGGGGAGGATGGGCTCGACGCTGTAGTCGTCTCGGAGCTCCCTCTCGACTTCCTGAGAGATCACCACAGCGCCCGCGGGAGCGGAGCGAGCGAGCGCCTCTGCCGACACCAACAGGCGCGAGGGCAGGTGACGGTGCTTTTCTGACGAGAAGAGCATCCTTCCCGAGTTCACCCCGATCGTGAGGGAGAGCGTCCGCCCGCGCGAGCTCGCGAGGCGGACCGAGAGCGCCGCGTCGATCGCGCGGTGAGTCTGGCGGTCTCCCGCCAAGGGAACGCCGAAGACGACGGTGAGCTGATCGGCCCCTCGGACCACCGGTGTTGCCTGATAGCGCTGGAGAAGTCGACTGATGTCGTCCAAGAGCCGGTCGGCTGCCTCAGCCCACACCTCCTCCTTCACACCGTCCGATCTCCGGACGACCACAGAGACCACCACCACCTGACGCCAGATGAATTCCTCGGCAGCCTTCCCGGGCGGGTCGCCAGCGGAATCGTTGGCGGGTTGCTGAGAGTACGGCGCCTCCGGCGTGGAAAGCAAGGTGCCGTAGTACTTCTTGAGCGTGTGCAGGTCGTCGCATAGCAAGAGCTCGAGGTCCTCCCAGAACAGCACGGACACCTTGAACGGTGCATCGAGATTCCTCAGGTCCTCCTGCAGGCGCGCACTTCGCCCCACGGTCGTCAGAATCACGTACTCGGAGAGCATAGGGTCGAAGCCTCGAGCCTTCTCCACCTCATTTCGCACCTGAGCGGCCGTCAGGCTTGCGGTGTTCTTGCACTGCGCGCCATACCAGAGCCCGCAAACATTTGCATATACATCTACCCCGTTCTGCGCGTTTCCAGAGACGCCGTTTAGCTCGACGATGCCCCAGTGAAGACGCAACAGATCCCGGCACATGGCCTCGAACTGCCTTGCGTCACTGAGTCGCGGGAGCTGATAGGTTGGAGGCACCGGTGACAGCTGGCCAGCTCTCGGTCGTGGCGAGGAGCCTTGTCCGGGAAGCCCGGCGGCAATGCCGCGGGACCGGCGACCGGCGGCCTTCTTCGCTGCCTTCCTGGGACTCTTCTTCTTGGCCTTCTTAGCCATTCTGATCACCGCCATCGGGTTTCGCACTGCGAATGGTAGAGCCCTCGCCCTGGCGCCGGGGTCATCGACCTTAATGGTCCGCGCCTGCAGCACCAGCTGCGCACTTCTGCATCGACAGCCGGGAAGCCTCCGTCTCGTTGACCACCTGACGGAGCCCTCCACTGGACGTCCACTGCACGTCTTGTCCCGCTCTCACGACTTACCGATCACCAACCTCGCCGCGTCTTTGTAGAGCTCCTTCGCCTTCTCCCGGCCCGCGGCGCCGCTCCGGTAGAGCGCGACGAAGCACTTCGCGCAACTCGAGTGCGGCTCGGTGGGGGACTGAGCCGCCTCCACGAGATCGACCGACGTCGAATCTGTCTTGTCGAGCAGGTGCCAGAGGCCGGTGATCACCCGCGCTCGCTCGCTGAGCAGGTTCTTCCGCTCGTCCACTTCGTCCAGCTTGAAAAACTCGATCGTGATCATCGCGCGCTGCCGTGGCCGGACCACTTCTTCGCCATGGGCGAGATGCCGTGGAAGGTGATCAGCTCCTCCGGGTCCTCGTCGAAGTCGCCGATCGGGTAGATCAGGTACGGCTTTTCGGCGGCGAGCAGATCCTGGGGGCTCTTGTCGCCAGGGACCCTGCGCTTACCTCGAACCGGGAAGTAGTCCCCCTTGAGCGACGAGTTGCAAGGAATGCACGACGCGACGTAGTTGAACAGGTGGTACGCCAAAAGGTAGTAGCCGCTCGCGGACTCCTTCGTCCCCTGCCTCATGCCCAGCCCGTCGAGCGACGCAGGCACCAGCCAGGGCTTGACGGCGCCCCTTGGGGCGGAAGTGCTCGACGGCCTGCTCCCCCTCCCATGCTCGACCGACTCCAGCTTTCGCTCGAAGAACGCGCACTTGGACTGGCCTTGGAGCTCCATGCAGTGGTGCATGGCGTCCTCTTGAGGTTCAACGGATAACGGCGTAGGCGGCGAGATACTCGGGCGCGACGCGTCGGTGCAGCATGGCGTTGCGCTCCTGGTCGGCGTTCACTGTCGCGCGGAACTGTCTCATGAGGTCGGGGAGGGCTTCGAACAGCTCGAGAATGTTGTTCCGGTTCACGCCGGGGCCGATCCAGGGCACCTTCGAGTACCACTGCACGTTCGCTATGAGCTCGTCGAGCCGCTTCTTCGGCCAAGCCTTCACCGAGAACTTCTGCTCGAGCGGCTTCGTCTCGGGGTGCGGGAAGGCGACGAAGGCGGTCGCGGCGTAAGTGCCGTCGGGCAGCGCTCCGTGCCTCCAGGCGCGCAGCAACTCACCAACCGAGGCGGCCACGGCCTGCACCGGGATCTGGACGGCTGGGGCGGCGCCCGGATCCCCCTGCCCGTTGCGTAAGAAGAGCTGACCGTCGCAGCGCGTGTTCCATGCCTCACCGCGCGCGTTCGCGACCCGCAGGCCCTCGGTCTGGCCGTCGTGGTCCGCGTGCAGCGTGCCGATGTGGCCGTCCTGGTCATGCAGGAGCTTCGACAGCGCGCCACCCAACTTGTCGGAGTAGCCTCGCCCGAGCGCCCAGGCGCGTATCTGCGCGCGCGGGACGCGGACGTGCCCGGCGGCGAAGCAGTCGGTGAGGAAGTGGTCCGCGTACGCGTTGTAGTAGATCGCGCGCACCCAGGTCTCGCCGTCCCGGCCCTGGGCTCGCTTCGCGATCTCGAGGGCCGCGGCATGGAAGCGGCAATACGCCGCCATGTTGTGCCAGCCAAAGTGGTCGGTGTTCGCCAAGGCGAGCTCGAGGAAGCTCTTCGCGTTCCAAGCCATGCGTACGTTGAAGTCGGGGTACGGGCTCTTGCCGTCGTTCGCGATCCAGTCGAGCTCGGCCCGGAACATGTCGCGCAGGTCGCCGAGATCGTTGGGCTCCCACAGCCAAGGGAGCGCCGCGGGCTGCTCCTCGTAGAGCTCGCTGGGCGAGCCGTAGAAGTCGCCCGATAGCGCCACGAGCTCCCCGTACGAGAGCCGGTCCTCCGCGTGGCGACGAGGCAGGCTCTCGAAGCGCGCGCCGTCGAGCTTCTCCTGCCGGCAAGCGAGCTCGGCACCGAGCGAGCCAATCCAGACGTGCTCGCCGGAGTTGAGGGGCCGCGCACCGCCTGGACGCGCCGCGGGACGGGGCGTACGGCGCCGCGCCAGGTCGAACGGGTTTCCGTGCGGCGTGCCGTCATCGGGCTGCGCGACTGGCTGCGCGGCGCGCCTGCCTCGACGACGCGGTCGCCGCGGCGCCGCGTCCGTGCTCGCGTCGAGGTAGATGTCAACGTGGCCGTCCACGGCGTCCTCGGTCGTGTAGACGGTGGCCCTCCTGCGGAGCTCGTCGAGGAGCGCCTCGTCGGGGACGGGGTTGTGGATCCCGTACACGTCGCGCCTCGTCGACACGAGGACCTTCGACTGGCGCCGTCGGGCCCTGGGGAGGAGCGTATCAAGTGGCGTGCCGAGGGGCGTGCCGTTGTGACTGCCGTGGTGCGACACCTTGAGGAAGTCGATCGGTCCGTCGAGGACGCCCCTCTCGGTCATGACCTCCCAGCTCTCCAGCTCGGCGTCGCCGGGGAACATGAGCCGCTTGCCCGCGACCTCGATGATGAAGCACAGGGAGGTGTTGTTGGCCGCGCGGTCGATGAGCCGCACCGCGTCGGCTTGGCCCTCGTGTGCCTCGCGCAGGCGCCGCCAGTCGGCTGCGCTCAGGTTCTCGGGCGCCGGCACCCGACGTACACCCGGGAACGTCCAGGGGTCGCGGCGCTCGGGAGTGACCTCGTCTCCCTCGCCGATCCGCCGGGCGAACGCCGCCAGAGAGCGCCTGGCTCCACGGCCGTAGTAGATGCTCACATCGGGCTCGGGCGCCAGGATCCTGACGGCTCCGGCCGCGAACGGCGGCAGGCGTCGGTCTCGTCCGTCCCGCGCCAGGTAGTGGACTTGCGCGCCGGTGAGGTTGCGGAGGAAGCTCACACGATCCGCGTTCGAGATGTTGTTCTCCAGCACCGCCGCGAACGACGGGGCGAGCGTCATACCGCTGCCACGTACGCTCGCAGCGAACGTGTCGAGCAGCCCGCGCAGACGTCGCTGCGGCTCCGCGCTCGTGTACGTCGCGTAGTAGGTCGGATCGCTTGGCAGGCTCATCCACACGTGGTCCACCTTCATGCGGTTGAACACGGCGCGCTGGTGGTAGAAGCCCTCCATGTGGTCAAGATGCTCGTGGCTCATGACGAGCACGTCGAGGTGGCCGCCGCAGAGCCTCTCGATGTCCTCGGCGATCGCGGGAAAGACCGCCGTCGTCCCCCCCTTGCCCGGTGCTCGCCCGAAGTCGACGAGCATGTGGGCGGTGCGTTCGCCGGCAGGCATGCGGACGAGCACGCAGTCGCCGAAGCCCACGTCGTAGGCCCGGATGTGAATCCGTGCGGTCGTTCCCTCACCCATGCGCGCACTCCCTCCAGGATCCCTCGCCGTGGCGCAGCGCCGGGTCGCGGGTCAATGCCAGGCGGCCCCCGTCCACGCTCGCGGCGACGGGGCGACCGCCGGTGGTTGCCCCGAAGCCTTGCTCGGCGAGGCCAATGCGTCGCCGGGCCGCGAGATACGCGACGTAGGCGAGCATGGCCTCCTCGCGCTTCGGCGTGCGACGCTTGAGCATGTAGTGGAGGACGTTGTCGTTCTGGTCGAACACAATCGTCCCGCCGCAGCGCATGGGCATGTGCTTGCCCGCGAGCGCACCGAAGCCCTCTCCCGTGAGCGCGACCTCGTCGGTCCACACGAACTCGATGACCACCTCGCGCGGGGGATAGAAGCCCGATGCGGTCGCCTTGCGCGTGCGGTACACACGGTGGACCTGCAGGTTCACATCGGCGGGGATCCCGAGCGCCTCACGCTTCGAGTCGAGGAACCGGTACGCCGCCTCGGGTGAAGCGGACAGCCGCTCGACGTCATAGGGGGCGATATCGCGGTTGCGGAGCACCGTCTCGCCGGCGCGAGACGGGGTGACCCCGCGCTCCACGAAGAGCTCCTCGACCTTGGCCTGCACCTCCGCCTCTTCCCGGCCGGGGTACGCGACGCGGTCGGCGTGCAGCACGGCGCGTGCGTAGTCGACGTAGGTGACGTCCACGGGCGGGCAGTAGTCGATGGCCCGGAACATCATTCGGCTCGTCTGGGCCGCCGCATTGACGAGCGCGGTGACGGCGGCCTGGCCGCCCGTCCTGTTGCGGCCGCGAGCCTCGCCTAGCTTCCTCACGTACAGCCACCGGAGCAGCTCGAAGAACACGTTGCTGAGAAGCTTCGAGTAGTGGTGCTCCTCGAACGTACCTTCGAGTTCGGACATGGTCGTGCGCTCCGACGCGACGCGCAGCGGGCCGCGCCCCTGGGCGACGCCGAACTCAACGCCGATTCTGCCGACGAGCGCGTCGTCGAGCCTCGCCGGCGCGTCGCCGACGGCGCGCGCCAGGAAGTCGCGGAACGTGAGCGAGGACGTGATCGCCAGCGCGTCTCCGAAGTACTCGTGGAAGCCCGCGGCCTCCACGGTACTCACGTCGTTGTAGTAAGGCTTGAGTCCGTCCAGCACCGCGTGGCCGAGTTCGTGCGTGACGATGTCGTGCGAGAGGCAGGTGAACACCTTCCGCTCCCGACCCTGGAAGTAGAGGAAGTGTAGACCGCCCGTGGTCCGGCTGTAGAACGCGTTCTCGCCGTACCCGGCGTGCGGGAGGATCAGCAGGCGGCCCTGACCGGACGCCCAGGGGATCGGGCGGCCGAGCAGCCGCGGATGCTCGAGCTGCGCGAGCGTGCGGTTCACGATCGCCCACACGTTCACCTGGTGGAAGTGGAAGTCGGCGAGGTCGACCTTCTTCCGCAGCTTGAACCCCGTGCCGTCCTTCAGCGGCTCCACCGGCGCGTAGACCGTGTCCTGACTCGAGTCGTAGTCGACGACGGCGACTCGCGAGCTCGTTGGACCGGGCGCCACGAACTCCTCATCCGGTCTCGCCGTGACGTCGTCGTCCTGGGTGCGGTGCCTGCGGGGGAGGAACTGCACCTGAACGGGATCGAGGCCGTGCTGCTCGTCGACGAGCGGATCGCGGCTGATCACGGGGACCCGGAACTCGGAACCCACCTCCGTGCGCTCGAGTGACGGCGCGTCGGCTCCGTCGCCGCTCGTGTCCGCCCTCCGTCCCGCGCGACGCCGTACGGCGGCCGCTCCGCTCCTGCGTGCCATGGGTCCTCCTTCAGGCGTGGCTGCGATCGAGGTGATCGAGAACCAGCGGGAAGACGTCCCGGACGGCGTCCTTCCCGAAGATGCAGTCGATGTGTCCGTATCCCGGCACGACGTGGCGCACGACCTGCCGCCCGGCGGCAGTCAGGATCTGCTGGGTCGCGGCCGTGCTGCCGGGCAGGAAACAACCGTTGTTCGCGCCGTGAATGAGGGTGATCGGCATGTTGAGCCTTCCCAGGTTGGGCAAGTAGCGTTCCTGACCCCCGGCGCCCACGACGTGCTTCACGCGCGCGATCCGCGCGAGGTGCCGGAACGCCGTGATCGGGGCCACCCCGAACATCTCGTCGAGCGCCGCGTGGGTCTCCGGGTCCAGCCGCTCGTGCTCGTACAGCGGGCCGTAGAGGAAGCTTATCCGCCGGCACACGAGGCTGGCGCAGCGCTCGTCCCGCTCGACAGGCGAGAGCTTCGCGAAGGCGTCGAGCAGGGCGCCCTGAGGGCCACCGAGACCCTGAGCGCTGAGCGCGTCGAAGCCCAGCAGGTCGAGGGCGTCAGGCAGGTGCAGGCCCGTCTTCACCTGCATGAGCGGCGGGACGACGGCGTGTGCGGCGATCTGGGAGAAGAACGCCGACGTGACGCCCTCAAGGCCGCTCAGCAGGGCCATGGCCAGCGTCATAGCCCCGAAGCAGTGACCCACGACGTGCACATTGCGCCCGGTGACCTTGCTTACGACCTGGAGCGCGGCGCGGTAGTCGTGCTGCGCGACCTCGTCCGCCGTGAACGGCTCGCGCGGGGCTGGGAGCGCGATGCTCGCGCGGTGGTCGAGCAGCCACGTGTCGAAGCCAGCGGCCACCAGGTATTCGAGCAGGTTGGTCTCGATCGTATCGATCGTGAAGATTCGGCTGGAGACTCCCAGACCATGGGAGAGCAGCACCGGACCACGCTCGCCGCCGCGGTAGCGAGTGAGGCGGAGCGCGACGTCGTCCGCCGTGGTGACCGCGCGCAGCTCCGGGTGCGGCGCCCGCAGGTCGCGCCGCTTCCGGACCCGAGGTGGCTCGCCCAGGAGCGCCTTGCTGATCGCGATCCCCCCGTAAGTCTCCAGCAGCGACCCGGCGAAGAATCGGCCGAATCGCAGCATGGCTTCGAGCCGCGCCTTGGCTCCGACTGCCCCATGCACCTGCATGGTCGAGAGCTGTCTAGCCAGGTCATACGGGGTGAGGCGCAGCACACCCAACGCGAGGACCTCGCCCTGGTCCGAGTCCTTCCGCAGCGTCACACGCAGTGTGGTGGTGTCGCTCCAGGCGTCGGGGCCGTCGTCGTCGCGGATTGTTTTAAAGCCTTCGAGGTGGAACCGACGCCCGTCAGACGCGACGAGCGGGAGCGCGTAGCGCATCTCCCGCACACGGGAGGTGGGGCCGGGTGAGAAGAGCTGGAACATGCCTCCGGTCGCGGTGAGCGGGCCCGGGACCAGCCAGGGAGCGGTGACCGTTCCGACGAGGGGGGCGGCGCGGAGCTCGTCCGCGAGCATGGCCGCGAGGTCGCGCGCCACGATCGTCACCACGAACTCGACCGTGAGGTCGTCGCGTCGTCCAAAGTCGGCCGCCGCCTCGTGGTCTCCTCCCCCTCCCGCGGGCGGCGACATGAAGCCGTGCATGGTCTCGGTGAAGGCGATCCCCACGGCGCCGGGCGCCGGTGAGGCGGGGGGCCGGGCGCCCAGTGTTGGCGTCCAGCCCCGGTCGCGAGCGAGGAGCTCGACGGCCCGCTCGCTAAGGGCGGAGATGGTGAGCAGCGGGTTCACCCCGATCGGCATCGGGATCACCGCGCCATCCATGACATACAACCCGTCGTGGACATCCGCGCCGGACGCGCCCTTGAACACCCTCCCTCGGTCATCGACCACACCTCGCTCGGCGCTCGTGGCCATGGCGCAGCCGCCGAGCGGGTGAACCGTGGTCAGGCCGTGGCTGGAGAGGGGCAGCGGGGGAGCCTGGACGAACGTGCCGCCCAGGGAGGCCGTGAGGCGCTCGAGGGTGGCGCGCGCGTGGTCGAAGTTCCTCTGGCCGCCGACCCCGGGCCAGCGGACCCGAAGGCGATCGCCCTCGAGCACGAGGCGGCCCTGGCCATCGTCATGGCTCATGACGAGGTATGTGACCGTGTTCCGCACCGCCCCCCGGTACGCACCATGGACGAGGCTCTCGGCCTGGCGCAGGCCCTCGCGGAGTGCGTCGGCCAGGCCGTCGTCGGTGTCCGTTCCGCTCGCGGCAACAGCCGCTAACGCGGCCGGCAGGACGCTGGCCAGCGCGCCTGGCAGCGCTCCCTCCTCGATCGTCAGTCCGCGGTGCACATCCACGCTGGACGGGTGCGTGTCGACGACACCCGTGATGCACGGCCCGACGGGAGGGCGCCCCGCGGGAGCGTGGCCATGGCCGATTCCGTTCACTTCATGATCGCAATTGTAGCCGAACGCCAGCAGGTCACCGTTGCCCGTGAAGCGCGTTCCCAGCGCCTGCGAGACGGGGAGGCCCTCGCGAGCCGAGCGCAGCAGGATCTCGGTCGAGCCAAGCGAGCCCGCCGCGAGGACGACGACCGGCGCGCGGACGAACAGGCGGGGCGCCTGGAACAGCTCCCGCCCGGCGCCCTGCAGCTCGAACCAGACAGTCCAGGCCTCGTTGGCTCGCTCGACGCGCGTGACGCGCACCTCGGTGAAGAGCTCGGCGCCGTGGTTGCGCGCGTCGGGTAGGTAGTTCATGGCAACGGTGTTCTTCGCCCCTACGTTGCAGCCCGAGACGCAGTCGCCGCAGCCGGTGCACGCCCGCTGGTCGACGCCGACGTGGTTCACGCCGTCCTGAAAAGTCACCGCGATGTCGGCGCGTTGCGCGGAGAGCCCCGCGCCGCGCGCGGCCAGCTCGAGCGCCTGGAGCTTCGGGAGCCGGGGGGCCGGTGGATGCTTCACCGGCCGGAGCATCGCGCGCGCGCGCCGGTATCCCTCCTGGAGCAACCCGTCGGCGCGGACCGCCGCCGGCCAGCGTGAGTCCTGGAAGACCCGGGGGTCCGCCTCTCGCACCACGCTGGCGTTGATCAGGGACGTCCCGCCGAGGCCGCAGCCGACGAGCACGTTGATGTCCGGTCCAAGGCGGAAGTCATAGAGCCCGGTCGGTTGGCCCAGGTGTCCGCCTGGGTGCGCGATCTGCATTTGCCCGAGCGCCTCGACCGTGGTGTCCGGAAACTCGGACGGCAGGACCTCCCGTCCTCGCTCGAGCACGCAGACGCGTCGACCGGCGCGCGCCAGTCGGGAGGCGGCGATGCCGCCGCCGTAGCCAGACCCGACGACGACGACGTCGTAATCGGCGCGAATCGACTCGATCGAGCTCGCGAGCTTCCCCATGGTGCCCCCCCCTCAATCACGAGCGGACCCGACCGTAACGCGGTCTCGTGATGGCAACAATCACCCAAAGTGACGTTGAGTCGCCCGTGGCTGCAACTCCAGTCGCGCAGGTGTGTTCGGACCGTCCGCCCCATCAATCTTGATGGTGGGCAGATCGAGGAGCCACTGCTACGTTCCGCTCCCATGTGGACACGGCGGAGCGAAGCGCAGGACGTCCTATGCTTCATCGGCGCGGGGCTCGACGAGCTCGCGGATCGAGCCTTCGCCGAGCTGCTGCGGATCGTCTCGGGGGCGTCGCCGCTCGGTGAGGCGCAGGTCGACGTCGCCGACGGCGACCGGATGGCTCGCCTCTGCGTGCTCGCGGTTCCCGAAGGCGTGCGGCACGTGGCCTTGCTCCTGGATAAGCCGGTCGTTCTGCCCGACGGCAGCGGCCTCACCCGCCGCGAGCGGGAGGTCTTCTTGCTGGCTCACTGCCGGGGGCTCTCGAACGCGGAGATCGCCAGCCGGCTCGATATCGCGGTATCGACCGTCCGGCAACACCTTCGCCACGCCAATCACAAACTGAAGACGCAGCCGCGCCCCCGCTCGCGTCCACGCTGCCGAGGGATGGGGCGCGACCACCTGTCGTGGCTCACGAAGCGCGAGGCTACGCTGGCGCGGCGCGTTGCCCGCGGCGAGACGAATGTCGAGATCGGTCGTGCGCTGAAGCTCTCCCCCGTGACAGTCGGGACATGCCTGACGCGCATCTACCGTAAGCTCCGCGTCCGGAACCGGAGCGAGTTGGCGGCGAAGTTGTCTACTTCACGACAAACAGTAGTCGTCGAGTGATCCTCGTGGACCGGAGCGTCCTCGCCCGCGCCCGGAGCGCCTGCGACGGGCTCGGAGGGGGGGGCGCTCCCGCAAGGGAGAGCTCGGGCGTGCCGGCCCGCCTCGTGCAAAGGGACCCGCTCGAACGCCAGGCCGACCTCGGCTCTTCCGGAGATCACGAACGAGGGCGACTGGCCGCGGCGAGGCCCGTGCTCGTCCCGCCCCAGCGCCAGGACCTCGCGGGCCGGGTAGAGCAGCGTCGACGCGAGGGCGAGCCGGCGCTCGTCGGGATCGAGGAGCGACCAGCGCCGCTCGTCAGGGTCCCGCAGGAACAGCTCGGGGAGCTGCGTGAAGCCCTTGGAGGCGCGGCGCGCGAGGAGGCGCGCGCGCACGCGGACCCGGCGCGAGAGCGGCTCGGGCGAGGCCAGGACGAGGTGGTAGTTCGGGCGCTCGCGCCTGCGCCCGTCGCAGCGCCGGAGCGCGGTCAGGGCGCGCTTGAGGTCCCGGTACGGGTCGGGCCTCCGGTTCGGGACCGTGAGGGTGAGGGAGTACAGGACGTGGGTGCCGACCAGGGGCGCGAGCTCCCGGAGCGCGTCCCGGAGCCAGCCCAGGACCCGGCGTCGGGCTCGGGGGCTCGCAGGCCTCCAGGCCCGGTTGAACGTCCCGGGGGTACTCTTAACCAGGCCCACGGGGTTGCGGGCTTGGTCGGGCCTTCGAACTGCAGAGTTGACGTCACCGGTCGTCCTCCCGAAGGAGTGGACGCACGGGACGAGGAGGGACGCGCGAGCGCGAGTTTGCGGTACCGCATGCTCCCGAGCGACGGCGGAGGAGCGGGCCGCCGGGAGGCGCGCGCGGCGGGCCTCGGCTGCGGCTACGCCGCGCAGCTCGAGGGCGACGACGAGCGCACCGCCGCCCTCGACGAGGACGCCGCCCTGGCAGGACGTCGTGCGCGAGCGCCTCGGCTTCGACCCCGACGTGTGCCGCGCGTGCAAGGAGCGCGCGCTGGTCCGCGTCCCGATCGCGCCCTCGCCCCTGCTCGTGCGCCGCGACCTCGAGCAGGTCCTGCGGCGCCGCCGCGGGAGGCCGCCGTGACGGCGCGCCGGGGCCAGCGCGATCCGCGTCACGACCCGCCCTCGGGTCGCGGCCGCGCTTCCGGAGGGGCGGTCGGAGAGGGCGATTCGTGGGGCAGAGCGCCCCGCCGGCGGGGGTCGGCGCGCGTCGGTGTGGGCGCCAGGTCGTCGGCGGCGGTCCGCGAGCGCTGATCCGGGGCGAGCGGGCCTCATGCCCGTACCCGTAGAGGGCGGCGTGCCAAAGAGGGCTCAGGCCCCCGGCTCGTCACTCGCCTGCATGCCGGGCTGATGAGTGGAGCCAAGCGACCGAATCTGAAGCGCGACTCGCTCTGCGGCCGGTAGCTCGTATGACGCCCTGACAGGCAGGTGGTCGTGGTCTGCGGGAACTGAGTTGGGATCCAACGCAATCGCACTGAGGCAGCGCCAGAACGCGACGTCCCTCCATGTGGGGAGAGGCAGGAAATGCCAAAGTTGGGGAAGAAGAAAAATCCCTTGCACTTTGGACCGCGCGAGTCGTTGAAGTTGATCAAGAAGGCCTGCCGTATCTGACCTTGCCGCATGTGCGCAGGCACGCCACAACGTCGCTCTAGTTGATCTTGCGCCTGATAGCGTTCGCAGTGCGCGCCGTGGCTGAGCAACCGCAAGCGCCTCCGCCGCAGCCCAACACACGTCGCTCTTCCTGTATCGCGGCCCGGGAGGTGCTGTTGTAAGCTCCGCGAGTTCTCTGCTTGCCCACTCGTCGCACGGATCAAGGGCAAGTGCCTTAACAAAAGATGCACGGGCCTTGCGATACTCGCCCATGTCGGTCTGACACGTTCCGATCTCACGCCAAGCAGCGGAGTCGGTGGGTTCTAACGCAATCGCCCTCGAGTACCACTTAATCGCCGCCTTCGGCGCCTCATTCGACTCGTGAATGTCGCCCATGACGTAACACAACTGCGCAGTGACGGACCGCACCCGCCCACCGCGAATTCGGCCCTGCTGGCAGGCCTCAAAGCACAACTGAAGGTCCGGTTCAAGGTGCGTGCGCCGCCAATGAAATCCTCGGTCGTACAACTCACTAAAGCTACGGTCCTGCAGTTCGAAGAGCCACCCGAACTTAGCCAAGCAGACGCCACACGCCACAGGGGTATACCTTGTACCATTGCATCAGATCACCAACTCGCCCCACCACCTCCGCCACACGATGTGCCTCCACTAAAGGGAGCGGAGGGGACGTCGGGACAAAGCCCATGTTCTCTCCTCCATCGCCGCGCATCCTCCTCTTCCTCTCTTGACTTGCGTTCGAATTCCTTGCGCCACCGCTCCTGCTCGTCGAGTTCCTCCTCCCATCGGTCGAGTCCCTCCTCGACCTCTCGCTGTAGCCTCCTTGCTTTGTCCGCCTCTGCTTCGCTCATGTACTCTAGCACGACGCCTACGATAGCAACCGCGAGGGATCGAAGGAGGCCCACAGCGACCCTGCCAGCACGACCACTAGTCCTTCCGCCGGGCTTCCGGTGCCGCTCTCCGACGTTCTTCTGGGCCCTTCTCAGGCGTGTGTATTCATCCGTCCCTCTGTAGTGTTTCGTTCCGTACTTCTCCTTGAGTGCCTTCATGATCGCCTCCCTTTGCTCTTTGCTCAGACTGCGCAAGTAATCATCGCTCTTGAGCTTGTTCAGGTCGATCTTGTGATCCTTGGCGAGCTTGTCAAACGGGTCAATGGACTGAAGCCCAAGCGGGTCCGCTGCATTGGTCGGGTTGTCCTCGCAGTAGCTCTGCCCGTTCCCGCGCTGCGCTGAATCCCCCCACAGCCCGAGCGGATCCCTGCTCACGAACCTCCCCGCCTGGGGGTCGTAGTACCTGTGCCGGTAGTAGTAGAGCCCGGACGCCTCTTCAAAGTCCCACCGCCGCCCGGTGAACATGAACGGCTGCTCTACCCGGGTGGTCGAGACCTCGGTCCCGCTCTGGTCGAAGATCCTCGGCTGACCGTACGCGGAGTAGCGGTAGCTCTCGACGACCGTGCCGCTGGCCGTGGTCAGCGCCACGACCGAGCCGAGCGAGTTCTGGTGGTAGTAGAGGTCGATCAGCTCCGTCGTGTTGCTGTTGCCGTTGACGTCGGCCACGTCGGGCAGGGTGACGCGCAGCGGCTCGTCGAGGTTCTCGCCGAAGACGTAGCGCTTCGTGACGACGCCGGCGGCGGTCGTCTCCTCGACGTCGTGCCAGCCGTCATAGAAGTAGAGGATCGTGGCGAAGCTGGCGTTCGCGTCCTGCTTGAGCACGCGCCGGCCCAGGGCGTCGTACCGATAGCGAATGTCCTTGCTTCCCTGGGTCCACTGGACCAGCCGGTTCTCGGCTTCGAAGAAGCGCTGGACACCCAGCTCGCTCGAGCTGATCGTGTTGCCCGCCTGGTCGTGGCTGCGCCAGGTGTTGCCGATCCGCGTGTACTGGTTCATGGCCAGGTCGGCCGGCGCGGCCGAGGCCAGGTGGTACAGCGACGTGACCCCGTCCTCCGCCACCTGTCGGCGGTTGCCCGCCTGGTCCAGCATGTAGGTCGTGGCCTTGAGCACGTCGATCGCCGGCGACGTGACCGTGGCCGCGTTGTTCGACACCGCATTCAGGGCCGTGCTCGAGACGTCGCGGTCGTCATGGACGAGCCGGTAGGCCGAGTCGTACCGATAGAACTCGCCCGAGCCGCCGGTCTCCGACGGGTTCGTGTTGACCGTCAGCCGACGCTCGAAGCGGCGGTTGTTCTCGCGGTCCCACGCGTAGGTGAAGCCGCGAATCCGCTGATTCGTGCCCGTCTGCACGGCGTCGAGGCGCGTGACCCGGCGGTTACCGTCATAGGTCAGCGACTGGACGACGGCCGGCGTGGGGTAGGTCCGGGCGAGGCGGCGCCCGCCCATGCCAATGTGCGAGTAGGTGGCGATCGTCCCGCCGCCGTCGGCGACGCCGGTGAGGCGATCGACCTCGTCATAGGTGCGGGCGAGCGCAAACGTGCTCGGGTAGCGCTCGGTCCGCACGTTGCCAGCGCCATCGAACACCCGCTCGAAGGTGCCCTGGACCTCGCCGTTGAGGGCCTGCGCTGCCGACGTGCGCGGCGCGCCCGTGGCGATCCGCTGCTTGTCCTGCACGAGCTGGGACAGGCTGTCGAAGGTGCGCTCGACGATCGTGTCGTCGTCCTCGGCGCGCGTCCGCCGGCTCAGGCCGTCCCAGCGCCAGGCCTGGAACGTCGTCTGGCCCACGCCCGGGGGCAGATTCGAGAAGCTCGCCGAGACCGGCCGCTCGGCCGCGTCATAGGTGAGCTGCTTGACCACCCCACGCGGATCGCGGAACGAAGCCACCGTGCCGGTCCGGTTGTAGATCGTGAAGCTGAAGGTCTGGTCGGCGAACAGCTCCCCGACCTGCCGGTTCTGGTGGTCGTAGACGTACTGGGTCGCGTTGGCGTTGGGGTCGGTCCGCGCCTCGATCAGGCCGTTGGCGTTCCAGCTCTGCTGGGTCACGATCGATCCCACGATCGAGGTCCCGCCGGTCCCGTCCGTGCGCAGATCGCGCGTGGTCGACAGCAGGCGCGACAGACCGTCGAACGCCATGCGGGTCGTGTTGCCGCGGCCGTTGATCGACGTCACCGCCGGCGGGCTGGTCGCCGACGCCTGCGGGAAGGTGCCGTGCTCTCCCGCGGTGCGAAGGTCGCCGAGCCCGAGCCCGCCGACGGCCTGTGAGCTTGCGGGGTAAAGGTCCAGGGTCGTTGCGGCCAATGGGTCCACCGCGATTGCGGCCAATGGATCCACGGTCGTTGCGGCCAATGGGACCACGACGGTCTCGTTGCTTGCCCTGACGGTCGTTACGCGGCTTGTCAGGGGTCACCGGGACCCTCCTCGGCCACGCCGAGAGGGCCCATGAGCAAGCCGAGGATCGACATGCACCGCCTGCAGGAGCTGGTGCGGCTTCACCGCAAGGGGGTCGCGCCGACGGAGGTCGCGCGCCTGCTGCGCATGAGCCGCAAGACGGAGCGCGCGTACCGGAGGGCGCTGAAGAAGGCCAAGCTGCTCGAGGGACCGCCGGGAGAATACACTCCGCTTTCGAGGAGCTGCAGGAGGCCGTGGAGCGCGTCCTGCCGCCAAGGACGCCGCCGCAGCAGGAGTCGACGGCGGGGCGCTGGAGGCACCGGATCGAGGCTGTTGACGAAGGGCAAGCAGCCCAAGGTGATCTACGACGTCCTGTGCCGCGAGCAGGGCAAGGACTTCGTGGCCAGCTACGACGCAGTCTACCGCCTCGTGCGGCGGCTCCGGCGCGAGCGGGGCGTGCGGCCCGAGTGGCGATCCCCTCGTCACGCGTCCGGGGCTCCAGGCCCAGATCGACTTCGGCTACGTGGGCGGAGTGTTCGACTCCGACACCGGGCGCGTGCGGAAGGCCTGGGTGTTCGTGCTCACGCTCGCGCACAGCCGGCACATGGTCGTCCGCCTCGTGTTCGACCAGTCGGAGGCGACCTGGCTCCGCTGCCCGTCCCGAGGCCTTCCGAGGAGCTGGGCGGCGTCCCCGAGTTCCTGGTTCCGGACAACACCAAGGCGGCGGTGATCCGGCGGGCGTTCGCGCTCGACGAGGAGACGACCCTGAACCGCAACTACCGGGAGCTCGCGCGGCACTACGGGGCCATGATCGACCCGACGCCCGTGCGCGACCCGAAGAAGGGCCGCGTCGAGGTCCGGGGTGAAGTGCGTCAAGCGCGGCCACTTCGCGACGCGCAGGCTGGAACGAGCGACGCGATCACCGAGCGGCGCGAGCTTGCAGCGCTGGGTCGTCGACGTCGCCGGGGTGCGCACCCACGGCGACCCGCCGGCGGCCGCGCGCGAGGGCGTTCGAGGCGGAGGAGCGCGCGACGCTGAAGCCGCTCCCCGCGTCGCGCTTCGAGCTGCGGCGCTGGGCAGAAGCCACGGTCGACGACAGCCGTGCGGTTCGAGCGGGCGTTCTACTCGGTGCCGTTCGTCCACCTGCGGCAGGAGAGATTGGTCTGCGGCACCGCGACGAGCGTGCTGATCTACCTCGACGGCCGGCGGCTGGCGACGCACGCGCGCGGGTCGGCGCCAGGGCAGTGGAGCACGGTCGAGGAGCACCTGCCCGAGCACCGCGCGCCCTACCGGCACCGCGACCCGGCGTTCTGGCAGCAGCGCGCGGACGCGATCCGGCGAGGCCGCGGGGGCCTTCGTGCGCGCCGTGCTGGAGCAGGACGAGGTCCTGAGCCACCGCCAGGCGCAGGCGGCCGTGCTGATCCTCGAGCGAGCGCCGCGCGACCGGGCCGAGGCCGCCAGCCGGCGCGCGCTCACTTCGGCAACCTCTCGCCGAAGGCGCTGGGAGATCCTCGCGCGGGGGCTCGAGGAGGAGCCTGGACGGCGAGGCCGACGAGCGCGCTCCGGACGCTGGCCCCGCCCGCGCCGCGCTCGCGCGGACGCCGGCAGAGCTGGTGGCGCGCGCCCGGGGGTCGCATGAGCCTGGGCGACGAGCTGCGCGAGCGCTGAAGCGGCTCCGGCTGGCGGGGGTGCTGGACTCGCTTCGAGGCGCCTGCTCCAGGCGGCCGAGGATCGCCTCGAGCCGCAGGAGTTCCTCTATCGGCTCCTGTCCGACGAGGTGGCTCGGCGTGACCGGCGGCAGCTCGAGCTGCGGCTGCGGCGCGTCCTTCGAGCAGGAGAAGGTGCTGGAGGACTTCGACGCTGGAGCTTCAACCCGCGCGTGCCGCGCGGGCGGAATCCTCGAGCTGGCGACGTGCCGCTTCGTCGCGGAGAAGCGCGACGTGGTGTTCGTCGGCGCGACCGGGGTGGGCAAGTCCCACCTCGCCCAGGCGCTGGGGCACCAGGCCTGCCGCGCCGGCCACTCGGTCCGCTACGTGGCGGCCGCGGACATGCTGAAGGAGCTGCGCGCGGCCCGGGCGGACAGGCACGAGCGGGCGCTGCGCGGCCTCGTGCGGCCGGACCTGCTGATCGTGGACGACCTGGGCTTGCGCCGCTGTGCCGACGAGCCCCAGGACGTCTACGAAGGTGATCCGCCAGCGCTACGAGCTGGGGCTCGACGATCTGGACGAGCAACCGCGCTGGAAGGAGGAGTGGCCGAGCTCTTCCTCGACCCGCTGCTCGGCAGCGCGGCGGTCGGCTCAGCTCCTGCACCACGCGGACGTGCTCGTGCTCGGGGGCCACGGGGCGGAATCCGCCGCCGGGCAAGGCGCGGCCGCGCGCGGGAGTGCCGCCGTCGCAGCCGTCTTCCCCCGTGGGCTCCGAGCGCGAGGAGGTGGCGCCATGAGCTCGGCCATGGACGACCGCCACGACCTGGCACGCCGAGCGCGCGCCGCGACGGGGCTCAACCAGCGCGCGTTCGCCCGCCTGCTCGGCGTCGCGCGACCAGCGTCCAGCGCGTGGGAGCGCGGCGACGCAACCCGCGGCGGACGCGGGTGCTGCTCCGGCTGATCTGCGCCCTGCCAGAGCGCTGCATGGAGGTCCTGCTCGGCGAGGAGGAGGTGACCGGCGGAGGCGGTGCGCAGGTCGCCGAGGAGGGCGAGCATGAGAGCGCTCCGGACGCGAGCGGGACCGACGTCAGGACCAGGATCCAGGCCGCCGCCCGCCGGCTCGGGCGGGGGCCGCGGGGGGTCGTGTCGCTCGACGACCTCCGGCTCGCGCACGAGCTGAAAGGGCTGCCGCGGGTGGAGCTCGACCGCCGCCTCCTCGCCCTCGAGGCCGGGGGCGAGCTCTCGCTGACCCCGGCGCTCTTCCCTGCGCTCCTGAGGGAGGAGGAGCGCCGCGCCGCAGTGGACGACCCGAGCCGCGGGCCGCTCCTCTTCCTGGAGCTGTGGCCCCGCCACCGGACTCGTAGGCGCGACCCTCGGCGGCGGCCGCGACCCGCGCCGAGCGGCGCGCGGGGGCGCGCGGACAGCTCGCCCGCACCGCCGCTCGTACGGGCCGCTATGCCGCCGCCGCCTCGACGCGGGCTGCGTGGTGGCTCGTCGGGGTAGTCCTGACACTTCTCCCCCTCGCCCCCGCGGCAGAGGGCGAGGAGAAACATGCCGGGGAGGCAGGGCGCCCCGGGGACCCGCTTTCGCCGCCGCCGCGCCTCCGGGACCACGCGCCGCCGCACCCCCGGGACCACGCGCCGCCGCGCCGCCGGGACCACGCGCTGCCGCGCCCTCGGACCCCGCGCCGCCGCCGCGCGCCTCAGGACCCGCGCCGCGCCCCGGGACCCCAGCGCCGCCGCCGCGCCCCGGGACCCGCGCCGCCGCCGCGCCCTCCGGGACCCCGCGCCGCCGCCGCGCGCCCCAGGACCCGCGCCGCCGCGCCCTCCGGGTTACCGCCGCCGCGCCTCCGGGACCACGCGCACGCGCGTCCTCCGGGACCCCGCGCCGCCGCCGCGCCCTCCGGGACCACGCGCCGCCGCCGCGCCCTCCGGGACCACGCGCCGCCGCCGCGCCCTCCGGGACCACGCGCCGCCGCCGCGCCCTCCGGGACCACGCGCCGCCGCCGCGCCCTCCGGGACCACGCGCTGTCGCGCCCTCGGGGCCACGCGCGCCGCCGCGCCTCAGGGACCACGCGCTGCCCCGGGCCGTCCCCGTGCTGAGCTGTCGCGACTAAGGAAGCACCAAAGACGCCGCAGCCCTCCCCGTCTGCTGGCCTGCGGAGGCTATGGGTAGGGCTGCGGCGTGCCCCTGCGCGGGCCCGAACCTACGACGAAGCTCGCATGGACCCATTGGCCGCAATGGGCATGGTCCCTATGGCCGCCACTTGACACGGCCGCCATGGCGTCGCTCACCTGGACCAGGTTGTCCCGCGAGTCGTAGAGGAAGCGGCGGGTGTTGCCGAGGTGCGAGACCGTCGCGATCAGGCGGTCCAGCTCGTCGAAGTAGGACTCCGTGTAATAGGTCTCGGTGATCGAGCCCGTGTCCGACTTCTCGACCTCGGTCGTGCGGATCACGTTCGACGCCTTGTCGTACGTGTAGGTCAGGCTGCTCGCAAGCGCGTCGGTGATCGACGAGAGCCGCCCGGCCAGGTCGTAGCTGAACGTCGTCGCGTGGTCGTTGTCGTCGCGCGCGACGAGCACGCGGCCCTCGGCGTCGAGGGCCAGCGTGCTCGTGACGAGCTCGCCCGAGGCGACGCGGAGCGACGACAGGTTCACGGGCGGGCTGAGGCGCGTGTGGCCAAGCGAGGCGAGCGTGTTGACCGCCCCGAACAGCTCCTCCGCCTGCTGGAACGCGCGGCCCGCCTCGTCGTACACCGTGAGGCTGTTCGACAGGTACGTGTTGAAGTGGTCGCCCGGATCGCCGCGCGCCTGGCCCTTGGCCACGCGCTGCACGACGTGGCCAGCGACGTCGTAGCTGACCTCGACCAGGTTCCCGAGCTCGTCCTCCCGCGGTCGGCCGGTCGAACCGATCGTAGGTGATCTTGACCTGCGGCACGGAGTTGCCGTCGTCGTCGATCACCTGCAGGAGGTTGCCGTTGCGATCGTAGTCGTAGCGCGTGCGGCGGCTCGTCGTCGCGTCGCTGGCGCCCAGCACGTCCTCGAGGAGGAGGTTGCGCTCGTCGTAGCGCCTCACGTGGACGTTGCCCAGCGGCTCGCGGATCGAGGCCAACTGCTGGCGAGCGTTGTAGCCGTACACGGTCGTCAGCGTGCTCGGGCTGCTGCCGTGCGCGTCGAGGTCCTGGCGGGCGAGGCGGTTCGCCGTGTTGTAAGCGAAGGTATGGACGAAGGTCGCGTGCGCACCCGCGGCCTGCTCGCTGCCCGAGTCCTGGATCCCGTTGTCGTTCGTGTCGACCGGCACGACGTTCTGGACGGACCTCGACGAGGTTGTTGTTGCCGTCGTAGACGAGGTCCCGCTCGTAGCTGAAGGGCGAGGGCGCGGTCGTCTTCGTCACGAGGTTCAGCAGGTTGACCTGCCGCGTGGCCGTGAACCCGCGCGGGTTGGTCGTCGAGGTCGGGTTGCCGAACAGGTCGTAGGCGATCTCGGTCACGAGTTCGAGGCCGCTGCCCGAAGGGCTGCTGGCCGGCGTGCCGTCGTTCAGGTCCAGGTCGCCGACGACGTACTCGGTCGCCACGACGGCCTTCTTCAGGTAGCCGCGGTTCGGGTTCGTCGAGAGGTTGAAGGCGCCCACGTACCACTCGAGGCGCGTGCGCTCGTCCGTCGGCGAGATCTGCAGGATCGGCTGGCCGTACTGGTTGTAGGTGAAGTTCTGCTCGATCGCCTGGCGGGTGCCGAGGAAGGCGCCCGTGGCCGGGTTCAGGACGAGCGGCATGGGGCCGCGCACGGCGTAGAGGTTGCCGCCGCGGTCGGCGTAGCCGTCGCCGTCGTTGTCCCCGAAGACGCCCGAGTCCGGCGGGTCGTGGTAGGTCCCGCTGGCCGCGCGGCCGAAGCTGCGCGGGAACGAGCGGGAGAACGTGACCGTGCTCCCGAAGGCCGTCGAGTCGGCGGAGAGGCGGTTCGCGATGTTCTCGTGGTCGTAGTAGAAGAAGGTCGTGTAGGCGTTGCGCTTGTCGGCGTCAATGTTTCTTAAACGTCCGCTTGGTCCCGGTGAGCGGATCCTCGAGGGTGTCGACAATGCTGCTGGTCGTGCCCACGAAGGCGGCGTTGTTCCCGCGCGCCTCGACGATCCAGGCCGGCCCGTGGAAGTTGTGCTCGTACTCGACCTCGATCACGAGGTCGAGCTCGGCGCCGTCCCACGGATCGAACTGGAGCTCGTTGTAGGTCGCCTTCTTCCTGATGCACTGCTCGACGCAGCCGCAGCCGCCGCAGCGAATGAACCGCTCGACGGTGCCGGCCGGGTTGACGCACTCGACGATCTGCGAGTGCGGATCGTGGGTGAAGATCCACTGGTACCCCGGCACCTCGCCGCCCGGAAGGGTGTCGTGCAGGCCGCGGGTGTAGACGGCCGCGCTGCCGATCAGCCAGGTGTCGACGATCGTGAAGTTCTCGTGCGTGAGCTCGAGCACGTTGCCAGCGCGGTCGACCTGGGTCGCGCGGAAGAAGTCGAAGGTCGGGTTGAGGCTGTAGGCGAAGACCGCCGTGCCCACGTCCAGCCCGGCGCCGTAGTCGACCTGGAGGACGTCGCCAATGGAGTCGTAGAAGGCCCGCAGGCTGACGTTGCCGCGGCCGTCCTCGACGCTCGTCAGCAGGTAGGTGCTGCCCAGGGTCGAGTAGGTGTACTCGCGCTCCTTGCGCGTGTTCGAGGCCGGCGAGCCGTTCTCCAGCTTGAAGTCGCTGGGCGGCGTCTTGACGCGCTCGAGCGAGCCGGAGCCGTCGTACTCGTACTGCCAGCTCCGGGTCGTGCTCGCGCCCGAGAACTGGGTCACCTCGACGCACAGGTGCTCCTGTCCGCTGGTCGACGAGTAGGTGAACGTCGTCGTCCGGTCGAGGTCGTCGACGATCGTGTCGATCGCGTTGGGGCGCGTGCCGTGGTTGGCCGCGAAGCGGTTGATCACGACCGTGTTGTGGTTGCGGTCGCGGATCCGCATGAGGTACGCGCGCCCCGAGCGGCAGGGCGTCAGGGTCCTCGACGGTCGTGTCGTTGGGCAGGTGGAAGCGGTAGAAGTGCTCGTTCCCGAAGGCGTCGCGCGTGACCAAGGTGCTTCTGGCCGCTCATCGTCACGGTCTTCTGCGTCTCGAAGAAGCCGGGCGGGGAGGTGTAGTCCTTCGCCTGGGTCGTGGCGCCGCTCAGGTAGGTGAAGAGACGACCGTCGGCGGTCCGGAAGCGCAGGTCGCGCCGGCCGTCACCGTTGACGTCCGCGATCACCTCGAAGCCGCGGTCGTACGTGAAGTGCCAGTTGTTCCCGAAGATCCCGCTGGCCGCGTCGTCGTTGTTGCGGTAGGTGCGGGTCAGCTCGACCGGGATCCCGCGCCCGGGGGTGACGACGTCGGTCTCGGTCAGGAGGAGCTTGCGCGTCGACGGCACCACGAGGGCCGCGCCGGCGCGCCCGCCGGCGGTGGGCGCGGTCAGGGGGAACACCTCCCACTGCGTGCGACGCAGCGTGTTGAGGTAGTGGGTCGCCTCGAAGCCCTCGCTCGTGGGCGTGCTGACCCGGATCACCGAGTCGTCGAGCGCGCCCAACGTCTGGCCGAGCGTGTCCTTGATCGAGCCCGAGCCGTCGATCACGGTCAGGAGGTACAGCCGCCCGTTGACCAGGGTCGACGTCGGCTTGACCACGACGGTCCGCGGGTTGGGCTGAGGCTCGAGGGACAGGGTCACGAGGCTGAAGGTCGTCTGGTCCTCGAGGTAAATGTTCGTGCCGAGCGAGATCGTGCCCACGTCGACGGGGTTGTTGAAGGTCACCGCCAGCGTCGGCGTGGAGGTCACGTTGGCCGGGCTGCCGAACGTGCCGCGCGGGTGGAACTGGGTGATCTTGAAGGACGCCGTCGGGTCCGGGTCCGGGACGACCGTGGATCGGCGGGCGTCCGTTCGGCGTCGGGTCGCTGCCGTCGGCGTGCCGTCTCCGTCGGTGTCGGGGTTCAAGGGGTCCGTGAAGTAGACGAAGAGCTCCTCCCAGTCGGTCAGCCCGTCGCCGTCAGAGTCTGCGTCGAAGGGGTCGAGGCCCAGGAGGACCTCCTCAATGTCGAGCAGGCCGTCGCCGTCGGAATCGTCCAGCGAGCGGGAGATCCCGGTGAGGAAGGTGGCCTCGGTGACCGACAGCAGGGCCACGTTGAGCGAGTTCTTCGTCCCGGTGCCCACCGAAACCTTCAGGGACTGGGTGGTGGGCCAATCGCCCGCCACGGTGATCCGGCCCTGCCGCGTGGCGGACAGGTAGGTGACGGTCGTGCTGGTGATCTCGGTGACGCCGGCCTGATAGACCTTCAGGTTCGCGCTCGTGATCGTCGTGTCGTCCATGTCCTGGCTGAACTGGACGAAGACCTTGTCCAGGAACACGCCGGTCGCCGTGTCCTGCGGGTCGAAGCGCACGACGCGGGGCGGCGTGGTGTCGCTCGAGAACCGCTGGCCGTAGACGTCGTAGTCGAACCCGTCGCGGTCGTCCTGCCAGACCTGCAGCCACTCGCCCTGGAGCGTGTTGGCCGCGATCGCCGTGAGGAACTCGTCCGAGCCCGCGGTGGGCGAGCTGGACGCCTGGAAGTTGGCGGCCACGGCCGTGCCGTCGGCCTTGTGCTCGCGTGCCCAGACGTTCCAGTCCGAGCCGGTGGTCGAGAAGCGGTCATAGCCGACGAGGTAGGTGCTCGAGCTGGGCAGGTAGCTGACCGTCGGGTCCTGCTCGTCCTCGACCGAAATCGCCACGGAGACCAGGCTGCCCAGCAGGCTGCCGCCGTTGCTGACGCGGCGCAGGAAGACGTCGTCGTCGCCCAGGTGGTCGGACTCGAAGACCACGCCCCACTCGTCGTCGGCGGAGTTCCAGGCGACCCGCGACTTGTCCTGCGTGCCCGTGAGGCTGCTGATCGTGGGCGTGGCCACGAGCGAGGTCACGGCGCCGTTGACGACGGCGCCGGCCAGGTCGTCGCCCGAGTTGAACGTGACCAGGTAGCGGTCGCTGGTCGCGGAGTAGGCGACCGCCGGGTCGGCCAGGGCCGCGGTCAGGTTGCGAATGATCACCGTGCCCTGCTGGGTGCCGTCGCTGAGGACGCGCTCGCCCAGAATGTCGCGGCTGGCCGACTGGCTGTCGTCGTCCCACGACGAACCAGGAGTCGCGGGAGGGGTCGTAGGCGACGGCGGGGTTGTCCTGGTCGACGGCGCCCGGGTTGAAGATCCTGGCCGCGGCGCTGACGACGGTGAGCGTCCGGCTGATCACGACCACGTAGACGACGCCGGCGCGGCGGTAGGCGACGAGGTAGCGGTTGACCGAGGGCTCGGACCAGGCGATCGCCGGCTTCGACTTCGCGTCGGTCGTGTTGGCGTCGATCACCACGCCGGCCTGGACGACGTTGCCCTCGCCGTCCAGGCGGCTCACGGCGAGGTAGACCCCGCTGTTCACGTAGACGATCACGAACTCGTTGTTGAGCGAGTTGTAGGCGATATCGACGTAGTCGTCGTCGCCCGAGAAGTTCGTGAGCTGAAGGTCGCTTCCGATCAGGGGGTCGACGAGGAGGGGGCCGCTGGCCTGGTCGAGCCAGTCCTGACCTGCAGAGTTTGGCGCTAAGCGTTCCACTTCCGCATCAAGGCTTCGTTTCGCGCGAGCGGCTGTGTTCGGTGGCTGCTAGCGGACCACCTCGGAGTCCGGCGAGGGTGCAGGGCGAGGTTGCTTCTTGCGGCGCTGGCGTCGTTGCTCGGTTCGCACCACGTCCCGAGGGTCGAGCCGCGGTGGCTCGGGAAGGTTGCGGGGGAGCCCGGCGACGTGAAGGCGGCGGAGTAGTTCCCTGTGGCCGGCAGTCAGGTCGGATCGCGTCCAGGCGTAGGTTGGCCCCTCCGCCTCCAGGCCAAGCCGAAGCTCCTGCGCCCTGATGCTGCCGAGCTCCTTGAGGACACCTTCGACGGACTCGCGGTTGGCGGGCCACAGGCCGAGGCGCTCTGGAGGTAGCGGTAGAGCATGAGGGCCAGGACGCACACGAAGACGTGCCCGTCGACCGACTCTCGTTGTGGTGGCGCGTCGGCCGGGCGCCGACGAAGGACTTGATCGTACGCGGATGTCGCGCTCGATGCGTGACTCGGCCTTGTAGCGAAGAGCGATCTGGCCAGGATCGAGTTCGCGGAGGTTCGTGCGCAGGACCCACTTCCCGTCATGCAGCTGTCGCGGTCAACGGCGCTCTGGTTGATCCGAGTCTGCCCTCCCGGACGCAGAGGAAGCGGTCGTAGGCTCGTGCGCAGCTTCATGGCCTTCTTGGACTCTGGATCGAGACCGTTCTGCCCGAGCGCCTCGGCGAGGTCGGCGAGGATCTCGGCTCGGCGATGCTGGTCGCGTGCGGCGGACTCGTCGCTCCGGCAGACGACGTAGCGGCGATCGTCGACCCAGACCTGCTTGACCTCGAAGCCCGCCTCGACGACTCGGTAGCGTCCAGCTCGCGCGAGGACCTCCTCGTCGACCTCCTTCACCCGTCGAAGCGGCGGCGATGTCTTAGCGGAACTCGAACCTCTCCTCGAGGAGCTTGATGATCTTGGCGCTGTGCATGCCGCGATCGCGGATGATCACGATGTCGCGGAGGCCGAAGCGATCGTAGAGCTGGCGAAGCGTGTGCTCGAAGGTGCGGAGGTCGTTCGTCGTTCCCGGGTAGACGTGGTGCATGACCGGCCAGCCGTCGAGGTCGTGACCAACCCGACGAGGACGTGGCGCTTGCCCCGCAGCGCTTGCCGTCCATTGATCTGTGCGAGGTCGGCCGGGCCCCGTCCTTCGAAGTGCGAGAGCGTCGTGTCGTAGAAGTAGACCGTGCCTCCTGTAAGTCGCTGACGGCGAGGCGCTGGTGGATCGCGACCCTCGAGCTCCTGGCGCACCTCATGCAGCCACCTGAGGGTGGCGTAGAAGTCGTCGGCGGTGAGCGATCTGTCGAGTGGGAGGTAGGCCTCGCGGTCGAGCCGCGTCTCCGTGCTCAGCTTGCTGAGCGGCTCGATGAGCCTGTTGGCGACCATGGCGAAGATCGCGCGCTCGAGGCTGTGGCCAGACCGCCGCTCCCGATGCGAACGACCGTACGAGGTCGCGGAGGCGAGATCGCTTCAGAGCCGATCGAGCACGAAGACGCTCCCGAAGGCGCGGTCCTCGCGCACGCCCAGGCCAGGATCGAAGGTCTCGCTGGCGGAGCGAAGCGTCGTTGGCCGGGGGACAGGGAGGCAGGTGCCGTAGCGCGCGAGGCTGTGGAGCAGACGATCTACCCCCGCGGGATCGAGCTTCTCCTTGTTCCCGAGCGAGCAGAGGACTCGTTGCTTGACTCGTCCGCCCTCGCGGTAGCTCTCGACGATCTGGACGTAGCGATGGGTGGTCTCGCCGACCTTCACCGCAGACTCGCGCACGTACATTGACAGCACGCTCCGAGCAGTCGCCGACTGGCGCCACCGGAGAGTAGCCGAGGCTCTGCCGGGAGCAAAGTGCCATTTGCGCATCAAAAGCGCATCGCGTTCGTGCGATTGCCACGACCCTCTGGGTGGTCCGGGCCCTCAGGTCGGCCTGCCGCGCGGGAGAGGTCCGGAATTGGGGCGGCGAGACTCTGCAGGTCGGGCCAGTCGCCCGGGACGCGCAGCTCGAGCTTGGCCCCCGCCAGCGTCAGCGCGGCAGGGGTCGAGCGGCCCAGGCCGTCATAGACGACGGCCCGCCCGAACACGACGCCCGGGAGCCCGGGCGCGGCCTGGAAGTGGAGCCCACCGCGCGGGTCCTGGCGGCCCTCGAGGTCGGTCTCGACGACGGCGCGGAAGACGAGGTCGCCCGAGCCCCCGGGGACCTGGGGCAGGGAGAAGAGCTGCTCGACCCCTTGGTCGAGGGCCAGGTAGTGCTCGACGAGGCCCGGCGCCCGCTCGTAGCGGACCTGGTTCCCGGACGCGACCGGCGCGCAGTCGCCGCCGGCCCACAGGACGTTCTCGCCGCGCTGCACGCCTTCGAGGCGGTAGGCGAAGCGCGAGGCGGGCGCACGGACGCCGCGCCGATCGTGCGGCGTGAACTCGAAGCCGGAGGCGTGGAACTCGGCCGTGTGGGCGCTCGTCGTCACCCTCACGGCCGAGCCCACCTGCGCGACCTCGGGGGAGGAGGTCGCGGCTTTGGTCCGCACGCCGCGCGGCGTCTCGCTCGAGGCGATCAGGCCGTCGCGGTTCGTCTTCTTGGGGCCTGTCGCGCGCCTGGCCGCGAGCTCCTTGGGCGGTGCGCCGGGGTCGCGGGCGGCTTCGGAGATCGCGACGTCGTCCTCCGCCGAGTCGCTGGCCCCGACGAGGAGCCGGGGCGCCTCGGGGCCATGAACCGCGCCCCACGGGCTGGGCGCTGCGGCCGTCGCGTCGACGGGCGTCTTGAGCCCGCCCAACGACGGGGCGCGAGGCACGAGCTCGACGCCCTCGCCGCCGTCCGGGCTGTCCTCCAAGCCCAAGCGGGGGCCGCCGAGGCCAGCCAGGGCGCCGGTGCGGCTTCCCGGAACGGTGGCCGAAGCGGCATACCAGGCGACGGACCCGACGGCCGCCGCCGCACCAACGCCGAGCAGGACTGCGGCGATCCGCTCGCGCTTGCTGCTCTTGGTGCTCGTGCCTTCCATGGAGCCCCCTCCGTGTTTGGCTGGCAATCAGCCAGAGGGCGGGATACTCAGTCGACCCGCACCTTCGCAACGTGACAATTTGTGTCACCCGTCGCCGGCCGGTAACGCGAGTCGGCTCAGGGAACTCCCAGGGCGGCGCAAGGCGTTGCAGCGCTGGGTATTAGTTGACGATCATCATGGTTGATGATGTCCCGGCGGCGCGCCGTTGATCAGACTGCAAGTCGGGCCTGGGGGAGGTGCGTCATTGCATGTCGAGTGATACGGCCAAAAATCAGGTTGCGCGAGGCAGTTTGGCTCACGGCGGCAGCAGCGGACCAGCGCCGCACCTGAGGGCCCTTCTTGCCGCGACTGAGTCGCACGAGCTGCCTCGGGTGGTTGAAGGCCTCGCGGCCTCTTGGCTTGTCGATCAAGACGAGCTCGTCCAGGAGCTCGAGCGCCTGGGCAAGGTCAAGGAGAGCCTCGACCTCGCCCTGCGCCGCCCGCGAGGACGCCGCTGGCGCTCGTTCGTGGAAGCCCGCTCATTCGCCCGGAAGCAGGGCTTGAGCACGAGAAGGGAATGGCGCACGTTCGCGCGAACCGACGCGCGTCCGCGCGACATTCCCACGGATCCCGAGCGCACGTATCGCGACTGCGGCTGGAAGGGTTGGGAGGACTTCCTGCACGAGCCAAGCGCCGGTGCCTCTGCCGCGTTCGCAGAAGCGCGTGAGGTTGCCCGTGGCCTCGGATTGCAGTCCCGAGCGGACTGGAACCGGCTGGCGAAAGCAGACCAGCTCCCGGCAGGGCTACCGCACCGGCCGGACGTCCACTACGAGGAGCAGGGTTGGGCTGGCTGGGCCGACTTCCTTGGAACTCGGGCCTCCCTCGACGAAGCCCGGACATTCGCCCGCTCTCTCGGCCTGCGCGGATCGGCAGAGTGGTACGCCTACTGCCGCGGGGACAGGAGGGGCCTGCCGCCAAGGCCCGAGCGAGTCCCTGCGAATCCGGCCGCTGCCTACAGGACGCAGGGTTGGCAGGGGTGGCCTGACTTCCTCGGTTACACGCCACGGAAGGCAGGCGAATGACCAGACCCTGCACCAAGCCCTCACTCGCTCCGTCGGTCGTCACCTCGACGTGCAGGAACGGCCAAGATCCAGGCTCGCCCACACAAGAGCTGGATCCAGAACGAGTAGGTCGCCAGTCCTTGGATCGGTTTGCACAGGAAGCACGAGCGATCTACGGTAGGTCCCCATGAGGACCCCCGACGAGCAGTTCCGCGCTGCCTTGCGCGCCGACCCGGCGGCCAACGCTGCGCGGCTCGCCAAGCAGCTCGGCGTCTCGGGGCGCGCGCGTCGGCGGATCGAGCGCGAGCTCGAGGCCGAGGGCGTCCTGATAACTCGGCGGCGCTGGTGGATCGCCGGCGGTCTGCTGATTGTTGGCGGCCTCGCGGCGGGCTCGTGGGCAGTTCTTGGCGGCGGGGAGTCGAAGGAGGAACCGCAGACCAGCGAGCGGCGGGCGCTCAGTCCCGAGGCCGCGGCGCTGGAGCGCGACCTCTACCGCGCGATCGACCGCCGGGATCCGGCGCGCACGGCCGAGGCGCTCTCTCAGTTGAGGGCCGAGGAGGAGCCGCTGCGGCTCGCCGCGCTCCGGTACCTCGTCAGCGTGGGCGCGACGGAGCGGACCGACGATCTCGTGGCGCTCGTCGACGATCCGTCGGAGCGCGTGCGCACGGTCGCGATCCAGCTCCTGGGCTCTGTGCCCGGCGCGACGATCGAGGAGCGGTTGGCGAAGGTCCTGGCCGACGGCTCACGGCCGCTTGGCGAGCGGACGATCGCGGCCGCGAGCCTCGAGGCGCGCCGGTGTGAGAGGCCGCAGCAGGTCGCCAGGCTCGTCCTGCCGGCGCTTCTGGACGACTCGCAGCCGCTGCGTGTGGCGACGGTCCGGGTGCTGGGCGCTCTCTCGGGTCTCAGCGTGGAAGCGAACGCCGCCGATCGCACGGCGCTGCACGCCGCCTGGCGGGCGGCGGTGGGCGCTACGGAGTAGGGCAGCAGCGACCGGAGGAGGTGCGTATGACGGGGCGCCTGGTTCGGAAGTGGAAGGTCAAGTCGGCCGCGTGGGCCGGCATGACCGCGGCGCTCGTCGCCGGGCCCCTTTCCTACGTGCTCCTCCGGCCAGGCGAGGACGGCGCGGCGCCGCCAGCGGGGCGGGTTCGCACGAATCAGCTCGCCGGAGAGCGCCGGGAGGCGGGCCCGCGCGGGACGACGCTCGCGCCTCCGCCGCAGGCCAGGCCGGCGCCGACCAGGGAGCCGGTGGATCTGGCCGCGCTGGAGCGCGTGGCGCGGAGCAAGGAGGCCAGCCCAGCGGAGCGCGCTCGAGCTGTGGCGCGAGTCGGCCAGCTTCCGGGGTCTGAGGCGCTGAAGCTGCTGACGACCCTCGCGCATGAGGGATGGGACGGGGAGGAGCCGAACCTCGTCTCCCTCGCGGCGCTCAACACGCTTTGGGCGCGAGGGGAGCGCGACCTCGTGCGCGAGATCGCGGCGGGGTCCGGGGATCCGGCGGTCAAGTCGAAGGTGCTGGCGCTCGCTCGGGTGCGTCACTGACGCGCAGAGTTCCTCTCCCCACACTGCATGCATGCTGCGACGTCAAGTTTCGAATGGAGCTTATGTGAACCGGCCCGTTCGCGTTCGAGTCAGATCATTTGCGATCGCTTCGACGTTAGTCGCGAGCGCGTGTTGCTCAAGTCAACTCCCTGACCTGCGCTGTGAACCCTCCCTCGCGCCCGCCCTTCGCCCGGACTGGGACGACGTCGGTCCAAAGGAGACAAGCGCGAAGGAGGTGCTCCGGCAGACGCCGATGGCGCTCGTAGAGATCGACAACACAGAGAGCGACGGGCTGAGAATTTCAACAAGCCGCTTCCCTAGTTTCTTCAGCACCGACGACAATCCCATTGACGTAGCAGGAAGCCACTACAAGCGAAGCAGCTCGACGCACACGTCGAGAGAAGTCGCGTACGGTGATCTTCAAGGGGGCTTGTCCTGGTACGCTGCTCAGGTCAGCGGCAGGGCGGAGGGGGCCTACACCTTCTCGCTCCGGCTCATGCCCGAGTGCCACTATGAGTTGTCCGCGATTGTCGATCCAATCGCGCTTCTGGAGGTGCATACCTCGGCGGACCCCGGAAGTCGTAGGATCGTCCTCTTCAGCCAACACATCTATGCGCCTACTGAATGCGAGAGGCGAACAACCATTAGGGTCTCGGGTGACTTCTCGTTCGCTGCATTGGGGACTGCTTCAGGCGAGCCACCCCACGCGGCGCTGCCGCGGCCACAGACGGATGAAAATGGGAAGGCGAGGTCCTGTCGGTGTCGGGCGCTAACCTCCGCCCGGAGCCGGACTCCTGGTCGTTCGCCTCTGATGCCTCCGAGCTCGTAGGCGAGTCTGACCTGGGCTGCTTCGTTCCACAGACTGTTGCGCCGACCTGGAGCGCTGCTAGCAGCGCTCCAGATCGGGGCGGTTGACGGGCAGCTCCGGCAACCGACCAGAGCACGTGAAGCAGAGTGACTTCTTCCCGCAGCCCTCCGGTTCCTCGACGTGAGGACCGACCTATGGACCCGATTCATGAGACCTGTGCCGGCCTCGACGTGCACAAGAAGAACGTCGTTGCCTGCGTCAAGGTCCGCGCGGGCCCCGGCACGCGGGCCCGTTCAACGGTTCGGACGTTCGGCACGACGACCCGGGACCTCGAAGCCCTGGCCGCGTGGCTGAAGAAGGAGCAGGTGACCCATGTAGCCATGGAGTCAACGGGCGTCTACTGGAAACCCATATGGAACATCCTCGAGGAGGGCTTCTCGCTCTACCTCTGCAACGCTCAGCATGTGAAGCAGCTGCCTGGGCGGAAGACGGACGTCCGTGACTGCGACTGGCTCGCAGGGCTCCTGCAGCACGGGCTCCTCAGAGGGAGCTTCGTCCCCTCGCAGCTCCAGCGCGAACTGCGTGACTTGACCCGCTACCGGGCGAAGCTCTCCAGCGCGAGAGCGACGGAGGTCAACCGCGTCCACAAGGTGCTGGAGGACGCGAACATCAAGCTCGGTGACGTCGCAACCGAGATCATGGGGGTCTCGGGCCGCGCCATGCTCGACGCGATCGTGAGCGGCGAGTCCGACCCGGATCGCCTCGCGAACCTCGCTCACAAGCGGATGCGCGGCAAGATCCCGCAGCTCCGGGTCGCGCTGCATGGGCGAATCCGAGAGCACCACCGCTTCATGATCGGAGCGCACCTCGAGCTGATCGACACGCTCACCGCACGCATCGCGGAGATCGAGCAGCGGATCGACTCGCTTGTCGCTCCCGCTGAAGAACCGCCCTCGACAGCCGCCACGGCCGGTCCGGAGATGCCGCTCTTCGCACCGTCCGCGGGTCCGACCGAGGCGCCGACGCCTGCGACTCCGGAACCCATTGCTCCGGCGGCGGCGCCGCTCCAGCTGCCCCCTCTGTCGTTCAAGGAGGCCATCGAGCTTCTCGACACGATCCCTGGAGTGAGCGCAACTCTGGCCCAGGACATCGTGGCCGAGATCGGGACGGACATGAGTCGCTTCCCGACGCCCGGTCACCTCGCGTCCTGGGCGGGCCTGTGCCCGGGCAACAACGCGAGCGCGGGCAAGGTGAAGTCGTCGAAGTGCAAGAAGGGCGACGGCTGGCTCAAACGCGCCCTCGGGATCGCAGCGTCGGCAGCCCCCAGGATGGACACGTTCCTATCCGCTCGGTATCGCCGCCTGGTTCGGCGGCGGGGGAGCAAGCGGGCGCTCGTAGCGGTCGCTCACGCGATCCTCAGGATCGCCTACTTCGTCCTGTCGACGCGGCAGCCGTACACCGAGCTGGGCGCGGACTACCACGCCCGCCGCGACCCGCAGCGCGAGATCGTCAGGCTGGAGCGCCGCCTCGAGCAGCTCCGCGCGCTGAAGGCGACCCCTCCGCTCCCGGCCAAGGCCGGCTGACCGGAGGCTCAACGGGAGCGGGCACTTACACGTTCAATTTTCGAAGCAGTATTCGCGATCGTCTTCTCTGGAAATGAGCAGGCGGTTCTCCGTTCGCCGATACGAGCAGCCTGACGTCGTCACGCGTCTCGTCGAGACTTCTGCCGCAATGTTTGTGGAGACCACCGCTGCTCCAACGAGCAGCGCTCGGACGCGCACGCTTCGTGGTCACACGGTCGTAGAGCCGAGCGAGAATCTGGTATTCAGCCACGGCGAAAGACGCTATCGCTTGTCGCCCGCGTATGCGAAGCACCTTCGCGGCGAGGGCGTTCTGTTACTCTGGAAGCCACGTCACGCTCCACTGCAAGCACCAACAGAGACTCCCAAGCCCAAAGAGACACCCAAGCCCATCGTGTTTGAGCACGAGGTTGTCGACGCGACCGTGGGAGATCCCCGTGAGTTCAGCAAGAGCGTGCCGCCGACATGGAGAGGAGTAAGAGAGGCGCGGGTCTCGGTCTCGGCGGTAGCGTGTCCACGGAACTGGGTCTGGGAGGAAGTCTCTTGGGACTTCACCTACCGGGTGATTGTTGGGACAGAGACCGCCTTCAGTTGGTCAGGCAATGGCTTAAGGACGAAGGGTCAGACTAGGAACACTGACGATCCCGTTCCGGTTGCGAACAGTAACGAAGCACGTCGCATCCCCTTTTCCCCGTCGCCAGACGGAGGCGTCACGTTGAAAATCATTGGCGACCAAAGCACCGTCCGATTTGTTCGCGACGGCAAGAATGTCGCGGAGACGTTTCCGTTTCGGCTGAAGCATGTGAGGATAACGCTCGAACCTATCATGGAGTTCGAGGAGGTTCTGCGCGTTGGGTTTCAGGGGACAACGAGGCTTGCGATCCCTCAAGGACGCGTCGACTCGGTGCCCACTTTGGAACCTTCAGAGGTCCCAATTCAAGTGAGTGTCGCCGCCAACTCGAACGGAGTGGACGAGTTGATCGTTATCCACAATCCTGCTCGACCTCCCGAAGTGGGAGGCAAGAAGCAGGGGCCGGAGCAGGGCGTGCTCTGGCGCTACTGGGCGGGACGGGCAATTGCACGGCTAAGAATCCGAGACTCGGCGGGGACTGTCACTGAGCGTCGACTCCTGATCGACGTGGGCCCTTGCACGCGAGATGAGTTCCTCGTTGACATTGAAACAGTCAATGCCCTTGCGGCGCCCAGCATGGGTAACGACACGAGCGACTTCCGTAGCTACTTCGCCAACACCTTCGCCAGTCAGGCGTGGCATCTCTTCCCTGAGTTGCGGACGCCCTCAGCGGATCGAGCGGCCTTCGAGGAGCGTATTGCTGAGAAATTCGCCGCGCTAGGAGTAACCTATCCGAACGGGACGCGCTGGGATCGAGTTCTTGCCGCCGCCCAGTTTGTCCAGTAGCCAACGTTTGTGCGGCCGCCACCTTCTACGTGGATCGAGATCGTGAAGCAACGCAGCCAGTCGCGCCGCTGCCGGCTGCTGCCGGCAGCCTGCTTATCCCGGAGAGCTTCACGTTCCGACTACGGCGGCGCGTTCGGGGCGACGACCTTCCACCGTCGAGGGACGCACCCTCCGAGAGTTCTTCAAGGCTGCCCTTGGCAGAGTAGAAGAATCCCTCAGAATGACGAGCTACGGTCGATCGTGCCCGTTCCTTCAAGGCTGCCGCGCTCGCACGCTGGCGGCAGGCTCCAGACCCAGTGTCCCTGGCCGCGACCACCCGCGTTCATGCGCAGGTGCGTCACTCCGAGGCGCTTCTGGGCGCGCTCGAGCGTTCGTTCGGCGATCCCGGCGCTCGCAGCCGCCTCGCGCACTTCGGCCGCAGGGCGTGGGCCCCCCTGAAGCTGCTCTTCGACGAAGGACTCGGCCAGCTCGACGGCGCTGCGACCTCGTCCGACCTGGGGACGAGCGTCGAGATCGCGAGCGGTGAGCTCGCTCCGGCCCAGCCAGACGAGGTGTCGCTCGTCGATCTCGAACTCGACCGACGCTCCGAGCGGTCCGAGCGAGTTCTTCACGTGGACGAGGACGTGGCCGCCGACGCCGCTCGGGTCTTGCCCGATACGCAGGACCGAACGCGCGGCAGCCGAGAAGTCGATCGAGCCGAGACCGCGGTAGATCGCCCGCCCGCGCCCGGCCTTCGCGAGGTGGCGGATCGCTAGCACGCAGACGTCACGCTCGGCCGCGAGCTTGACCAGCGGCGTGAGCGCCACCCTCACGGCGTTGGCCGACGTCATGTTCACGCCCTCGAGCAGAGCGTGGATCGGGTCGACCACGATCAACGCGGGCTTGTGCTCCTCCACCAGCTCGCGCAATGGCTCGGGGTCGCGCAGGCTCAGGTGATCGCTGACGCCGAGCACACGCTCGAGGTCTCCGTCCTGGCCCGCGAACCGGGCGCGAAGCGTGGACTGCTTGTCCTCGGTGGTGAGATAGAGGACCGTGCGCGGTCGGCGGACGGTGCCCACGGCGTGGATCCCAAGGTCAGGCACCTTGCCGCGGGTGAGCGCGGCGCCGATCGCCGCGGCGACGTAGCTCTTCCCTGCGCCGGGGTCGCCTTCGAGCAGGCACAGCGATCCCAGTGGCAGGTAGGGCTCGACGAGGTAGCGGGCCTCCTCCGGCTCCACCTGCGAGAGCGGCACCGCGCGCACGCGCGGCTGCGTCGTCGTCGAGCTGGGCTTCGGCTTCGTCTTGGGCTGGCGGGCCATGGCCCGACATGAAACCTAACGCTTCGGCCGGCGTCGAGCCCCAGTTGGCTGGACCGTCCAGAGTGGCTGCTCGTCCGTGCTTGTCGGGGGTCGGCGCGTCAGTGGATCGTTGGAGCTTCTCCTCCGTGGCACACGCCGGTCATGCTCCGCGCGGCACAGCCATGACGACACGCCGGCGAACCGTTCCAGCTGCTGGTTGGGGCGAGCTGAGCCGAAGGTGAGACGAGCCAGGGCAGCGAAGGGCAGTTCCGATTCCCGAATCATGAAGAGTCGAACGTGAGACGGGCTCCTGACTCCCGCTGCGAACACATGCCGAACTCCTTCGGAGCCATTTTCGGAGCCATTTGGCCGGTCCACGCTGGCACACCCCGGCGCGGGGCCGACCCCCGCGGGTCTGCCTAAGCGTCCGTGCCTGAGTCGTTTGCAGACGTCTGCGACCACGCTGCGACAGCCGCGGAGGCGCCTTCGGGACGCAGAAGTCGCAGGTTCAAATCCTGTCGCCCCGATGAACGACGAAGGCCACGCCGCAAGGCGTGGCCTTCGGTGTTTACGGCGACCCGCCGTTTCTGCCCTCGCTATAAGTCCATGCCCTCCGGCCTCGCGTGGTTCGAATCTCGCCGGTCCCGTCGCGCCTTCCCGACCTTGCGGACGGGACCACGCACAGCTCGTTGCGCGAAGTGCGCGCGTACTCGTGCGCCCACGGGCTCAAGCTGATCGACCCATGCGAGCGAACCTTGGCGGACGCGGGTGAAGATCGCGAGCAAGTGACCCCTGCGTGGACGCATGAGCAGGCACATCGCCGTTCCTTGGCCCCACGCCTTGGGAGTACGGGAGGTCGCACGATCAGCGGCGAGGAAGGCGTATGTTCTTCGCACCGCTTCTGGATCCCCGAGCAGGGCGGCGAGCATTCCATCGCGGCGTAGCTCGACCGAACGCCCCCACTCGGCCAGTACCTCTCCTGAAGCTGACGCGAAGACCATGTAGCGCGGCCGGAACTCGGCCAGCGATTCCGCGAGCCTCTCCATGAGCGCCTGACGCTTCAGGGTGGCATTTCTCTGTGGCACACCCACGCCATCACCCCCGATCTCGCGTCCGCCAGTAGCCCGGCTCACGCCGGACGTGGGCGACCGCGACGACGAAGATCTCCGCGTCGTGAACGGCGAAGACCAGCCAGTACGGGAAGCGCTTCAAGCGGGCGCGCCGGACCTCCTCGATCTCGGGGTCAGCCGGGAACGACTCGGGCGCGCCCGCGATCCGAGCCGAGAACTCGCGCACCTCGGCCAGGAAGTCCGCCCCCAGCTCCGCCTCGTCGTCGTACCACTCCGCGGCGGCGAGCAGCTCAGCTTCGGCCTCGGGATGCCTGCGGATCGACCTAGCCACTCTTCTTCGCGCGCCGACGCTCTTCCAGGCGACGCTCGGCCTTGGCCAGGCTCTCGTCCCAGGAGCCATACGACTTGCCCTCGCGGGCCACGTCATCGAGCCGGCGGCGGATCTCGTCGCGCCAGGCGGCCTCCGCTGCGGCCGAGGTAGGCTCCGGGTCTTCAAGGCTGTCGCACAGCACGCGCACCACCCGCGCCCGTTCCTCGGGAGGGAGGCTCAAGGCCAGCTCCAGCACCTCACGCGCAGCCTCGGTCATGCCCCCACGATAGCACCGGCCCCGGCTGCGCGGCCTGCTACGCCACAAGCTCAAGCGCCGCCGGATCGAGGCCCGCCAGCGCGGTTCGAAAGCTATCCAGCCACCCCGATCTGGTGAGACGAGAAGGCCCTTCGACCAACAAACAGGTCGAAGGGCCTTCTCCATTCCGGACGGACACTTACTCCGTCGAGGACGAGGTTCAAACACAGCACTTTGAGCAGCTTCTCGCGCTCCTGCGGGGCCTGACGCAACCACAGCTCTGGGGCTCGCTTAGCGAGTTCAAACACCCGCTCGGCCAGGTCCAGCGAGGCCGCGCTCGCTTTGCGGTGGGCATCCAGTTGGATCAGGGCATCGCCCTCCTCCCGGCGCAGCCGATCCCGGACGCGGATGAACTCGTCCTCCGAGATGGTGCCCTTGACCTTCTCCATGAGGAGGCCATCGAGCTTCTCCCTGGCATCGCCTGCCCGGCGCTCCAGGTCCCGGATCGCCCGCTCCCGGAACGTGGTCTCATCGCGCTTGGCCAGGAGGATGGCCTCACCGATCCACTGCGCATCATCCGCGGTCGGGCTGACGGCGCGCACGATGACGGCGCACGCGTCCTCTAGCTGGCCTAGGGTGAGCCTCCGACCGCCGCACCGCTTGTACCGGGCGCAGCGGTAGTAGTAGTAGTAGTAGTAGTAGTAGTAGTAGTAGTAGTAGTACATGCCCTTCACGGACCCGTCCCGGCCCCGCTTCGTGATCTCCTCCTGGGTCACCGCTCGCCCGCACGAGCACCGCAGGAGGCCCTGGTACGGGGCCCTGCTCTTCCCGTAGCCGTCCGGCGTCCGGCAGGTCTTCCGGCGCTACCAGGAGGAGCTGCCCGCCGGCCTGACCCGCCTGGATCACGACCTCGAGCGCCTCCTGGTCGGCTACCTCGAGGCCATCGGCGCCACCTTCGAGCGCCGCGAGGAGGAGGGCCGCCTGTGCTCCCCACGAATCGTCTGCCGGTTTCTAGCGCTTCGCGGGTAGAGGGATCGACCTCCTCCGGGTGGTGAGCAGGCCGCGCTCGTGGAGGGCGCGGCTGATGGCTTCGCGCTCGACGTCGGCGCGCTGGTCGTCGGAGAGCAGGGCCTCCGGATGGTGTCCGCGCGTGGCGCGCGCCTCGAGCTCGCGGCGCTCGAAGACGAGGCGAAGCTCGTGGCGCTCGCCGTCTGAGATCGGTTGGCGGGCGGACCAAACTTGAGTCGGTGTCTGTTCGGCTCCGCGGACGCGGCGAAGGAGGTCGTTGCCGAGACACACAGCAGCGCCGAGATCGCCAGCGCTGACCTGGGTCCGACCCTCGCGGACGGCGAACTGGAAGGCGCGCGCCTTGAGCCAGTGGATCCCGGACTCACAGGCGCCATTGTAGGCAGGCCAGCCCGCGGGGGAGCGCAGGTGGAGCACCCCGTGTTCGTCGAGGAGGGCGCGCACGCCAGCGTCCGCGAAGTGCCCTCCGTTGTCCGACTTGAGCACCAGCGGCGGGCCGTGGGTGGCGAAGAGCGACGCCAGCGCGTCGCGGGTCGTGCGCGCGTCGGCGTGCTCGGCGACGAGCGCCAGGAGGTGATAGCCGCTGGCGAGGTCGCGGACGGAGAGGACGTGCTTCTCTCGGCCGTCGACGCGCCAGGGGACCTCGGTGTAGTCCACGGCCCAGACCGCCCCCGGGCGGTGCCAGGCGAGCGTCTGGGCGGTGGCGTGCCCCGCGACGCGCATGTGCACCCGGTGCCGCCAGCAGAGCTCCTCGACCTCGCGGCGGGCGAGGCCCGGGGCGAGCTGCCGCAGCGACGCGACCGGCGTGAAGGGCCCGAGCTCGCCGAGGGCTGCGACGACGAGGTTGCGCTCGAGGGCCGTGCCGCGCTTGGGTGGGCGGCCCAGGGCCACGGGCGTGAGGCGGTCGAAGGGGTCGGCGTGGCGCTCGGCCCAGCGGCGGAGCGTGCGCTCCGAGCGGCCCAGCGACTCGCAGAAGCGGGACAGGGAGAGGCCGCACGCGTTCAGCTGGTCCCGGGCCTCGACGACCGCGCGGCGAGCCAGGTGCTCGCGCTGGCGCCGCGACCACTGCCCAGGGAGTCCGCGCCGGCGGCGGGCGCGGGGCGCGTCGACCCCCAGCGTCGCGGCCACGCGCACGGCGGAGTCCGCCACGGCGTCCAGGAGCGCGACCACGGACGGCGAGACGTCACCACGCGCTGCGGCGGCGTCGACCGGAGGGGAGGAGGGTGCGGACGCCGGGGCCTCGCCGGGCAGAGGCCGCGTCAGCTCGTCGGGTGCGCCCGGCGGCGGCCTTTTGGGCGGCGCGTCGAGCTCGGCGCTCCGAGGGCCACCGTGACGCGCGCGCTGGCCGCCTCGAGCGCCCCCTTGGCGTGGAGCAGCTCCGCCTCGAGCTCCGCGATCCGCGTCGCCTGCGGGTCGTGCTCCGCCGGCTTGCGCCCGGTGCGCTTCGGCTCGAGGTCCGAGAGCATGGCCTGCAGGGCACGTCCCCGGACCCTGTAGAAGTAGGCCTGGTTGCAGCCGAGCGACCGCGCCGCGTCGACCACCGTCGTCGCTCCCGAGAGCGTGTCGAGGATGGCCTTGCACCAGTCCTTCGCCTGGTCGCTGCCGTCGAGCCCGTTCACGAGCTCGCTCCCGCTCGTCTTGCCCGCCATGGGTGGCCTCCGCGTCGGGCAGGAGACTACGGCGCGGCACCGACGTCCCCGGGCAGCAGGCGTGGTCGCGGCGGTGGACGAGCTGTGGAGAGCCTGGGGACAGCCGACGCCCTGCTCCGTCGCCTGCGAGCTCTGTCCCTCCGGGGCTCTCCGGCTCCGTCGCAGGGCTGCCTGCCCCCAGGCTCCCCACAGCCCGCCCACCGCCGGCGCGCGGTCGCTGCGGGATCGTCGGCTGTTCGGTCGGCGTCGTCTTCATGGGGCTCCTCGGGTCGTGTCGTCGTGCGGCCGGGTCGCGAGGCGCGGGTCCTCGCGACCCGACCCTGTCGTCAGGTCGCCGCCGGGGTGGCGGGCGCGTCGGCCGGCGCGTCGCCGGGGGCGGGCGGCTCCGGCGTCCGGAGGCGAGCCAGGGTGCGCGCCGTCCGGTTCCGGGGCCCGCGGCGGCGACGCTTCTTCCCGTCGCCGGTCGCGTCGCGGGGCGCCTGGGGCGCCGGGAGCCCCACGGCGCGCTGCGCGACCCGCACGAGGGCCTGCGCGCGGCGCAGCTCGCGCGCCAGCCGGTCGCGCTCGCGCTCGAGCTTCTTCGCCTCCGCCTCGGGGGACGGCTGCCGGCCGGCCGGCCGCGCCTCGAGCGCCTCGACGAGGCCCTGCAGGGCGCGCCACTCCAGCTGGTAGTAGCGGTTGATCGTGACGCCGATCAGCGCGCTCGCGTCGCTGGGCGACCGCAGGCCGCTGAGGGTCTCGACGATCACGTAGGCCTTCTGCCTCGCCTCGGCCGAGCCCCGGATGCTCGTGCTCTTCTGCTTCGGCGCGCCCGTCCCCGGCGGTCGGCCGCGCCGCCGGGCCGGCGCGGTCGCGCCCGACGTCGCTCCGCTCGTCGAGGACGACGAGGCCTTCGCGTCGCGAGCGCGCGTCACGACGTCACCTCGTCGTCGAGGTCGCCCGCGGACGTGACGTCGTCGGGCAGGTCGTCGAGCTCCTCCACGGGGGCCACGTCGTCGTCGGCGAAGGCGGCCTCGAGGGCGTCGAGCGCGCCGTCGAGCGGCGAGGCTCCGGGCGGGGTCGAGGCCCCGTCGTCGCCGTCGTCGGTCCCGGGCAGCGTCGGCAGGGTCACTCCGGTCGAGACCGGCAGGGGCAGCGCCTGCGCGTCGCCGGTCTCGGCGCGTCGGCCCGTGGCGGTGAGGTCGACCGTCTCGCGGGTCCCGTCGTCGCGGGTGAGGACGACCTGCTCGCCCTCGGCGTGCAGCGAGATCCCCACGTCCCCCACGCGCCCCGTGAGGTAGAAGTCCTTGCGCGGGACCCCGTCGCGGGCCAGCTCGAGCGCGTTCTTCGCCACCCGCGCCGTCAGCGTGGCCTTCACCTCGGGCGTGGCGCCGAAGAAGCGGTCCGCCGGCACGAGGCCGCCGATGCCCTGGTGCGTGCGGTGGAAGTTGTAGTGGTCGACGAAGTGTCCGATCCGCAGGCGCGCGTCCTGCAGGTCGAGGAAGACGGCGGCCTCGAGGCACTCGCGCCAGAGCGTGCCCCAGAAGCGCTCGCACTTGCCGAGCGTCTGGGGGCGACGGGGCTTGGCGACGAGGTGCTTGATCCCGCGCTTCTCGCAGAGCCTCGTGAACTCGCTCTTCCCGCGCCAGGTCACGTACTGCGCGCCGTTGTCCGTGAGCACCTCGGCCGGCGCCCCGTGGCTGGCGATGGCCGCCTCGAGGACCTCGCGGACGAGCGCGCCCGAGGCGGTGGCGTGGAGCCCGAAGCCCACGAGGAACCGGCTGTGGTCGTCCATGAAGGCCACGAGGTGCACGCGCCGGTTCTGGCGCTTGAGCACGAAGGTGAAGAGGTCGGTCTGCCAGAGCTGGTTGCTCCTGGCCCGCTCGAAGCGGCGCACGACGTCCGGGTGCGGGCGGGTGGGCGCGGCGACGACCTCGTAGCCCTCCTCGGCCAGGACCTTGCCGATCGCCCCCGGGCTGGCCTGGAGCCCCTTCGTGCGCAGGAGCTCGTGGTGGATCCGCTCCTGGCCCCAGTCGGGGTGGGCCGCCTTGAGCAGGAGGACCGCCCGCCGGGTCACCTCGCTCATGCGGCTCCCGATCGGCGCCCCGCGCGGCCGGTCCTCGAGCCCCGCCGGGCCGTGGTCGGCGAACAGCCGCTTCCACTTGTAGAGCGCGCTGGACGTGACCCCCACGAGCGGCGCGAAGTCGGCCCCCGGCAGCTTGCTCCGCTGCCACGAGTCCAGGATCAGGAGCCGCTGCTCGGCCGTGAGCGTCCGCGGCCGCATGAGCTGCGTGCGGCCCTTGCTCCTGGGCTTCTTGAACGAGCCGCCCTTCGGCGTGCCCGCAAGCCTCGGCCGGCTCTCCGGCGCCTCGTCCTCGTCGAGAAGGACGACGGCCTCGTCGTCCCCCGCCTCGGCGAGGTCCTGCACGTCCTCCTGCGGGTCGTTGGTTCGGAGCTCGTCAGGGTCCGGGCCCTCCGGCTCCGGGCTGTCGGACCTGGGCGTACGCTTCGTCACACGTCCTCCTTGAAGGCCCCGGGTGGGGCGGTCGAGGAGGAGGTCGTCCCTCTACTCGTTACAGCTCAGAAATCGGCCACCGTTTCGGCGAAGGGCACATCTCCCGGCCTCACGCGCCAGGAGCGCCGCGCCGATCACGAGCCCGAGCCCGGCGCCCGCGGGGCCCAGCAGCGGCAGCCCGAACAGCAGGGCGTCCGTGGCCAATCCGAGGGCGAGCTCGCCCAGGCCGATCTGGCCGGTGGCGTAGAGGTAGGTCGTGTACGAGGCGTGCGCCACCCCGGCGAGGATGCCGATACCGCCCAGGGCACGGGCGAGGCCGGGGCGTGCAGCCGCCCACTCTGCGAGCCGGACGCCGATGCGGGCCGGCGCGCCGATCACGTCGCGGGCCGCGCGGCCGAGGAGGCCGGCCGCGCTCCCGGGGGGTGGGGGTGGCGTGCGGGGGGTGACCACCGGCCGGCGGGCCTCGCGCAGCTCGGCGGGCGAGGGGCGGGGGACGTTCTCCCGGGGGAGCGCCTCTCCGCCAGCGCCGACCTCGCCCGGCTTGAAGCCTGCCCGCGCGATGGTCTCTCGCATGGCGCGGGCGTAGGCCTTTGCTTCCGGCGTCTCCGGCACGAACGGGTCCCTCGCCACGTAGTGCCCCGACCTCGCGTTGCTGTGCACGACGCCGTCGGTCGTGATGGCGAGCTCGCCCGCGCCGCGCACGGGCTCGCCGGGGTTGGCGATCCAGCTGTGCTTGCCGTCGAGCTGGAACCGGTCCAGCCACACCCGGCCGTCGAGGTCGACGATGTAGCGATAGGGGCCCGGCCTGGCCTGCTCGAGGGGGATGCGCCGCCCCCGTGCGCTGCCCTCGTGGCCGCTGGCGAGCTCCCAAGCCGAGAAGTTCTCCCGCGGCCGGACCCCGGTCCAGTGCTCGGGGATGCGCGCCTCGGGCGGGAGCGGCGCCGGGTCGGGCAGCGTCGTGGCGGGGGGCAGGCCGGCGGCGACGTCCGCGGGTGGGCGGATGAGCGGTCTGAACCCCCGCAGGAGGTCGAAGGAGGGCTCGGCGGGCTCGCGGCCGGTCGGGTCGCGGAAGGAGACCGGGTCGCCGTGCGCGTACGCATACGGGTGCACCCCGCCCGGGAGCCCGCCGGGGTCGGGTGAGACGAACTGGCCGACCTCGGGCAGGTAGGCGCGCGCCGGCAGGAGGACGAGCCCGGTCGCGGGCTCGAACGGCGCGGCGGTCCAGCCGATCGCGCCGTGCGTCGGGGGTGGTCCACGCTGCCAGCGTCCCCAGGCGTCGCACGAGAGCGGCCGGACGGCCGCGCCGTCGACGTGTGCCACCGGCGTGCCGAGCTCGTCGCAGAGGAGCAGGCTCGTGGCGTCGCCGCCGTGGAGGCGCACCGCGAGCGGGCCCGTCGGCAGCCGCTCGAACCAGGCCAGGCGGCGCCCGTCGCCGTCGTACGCGGCGATCACGTGGCCGCCGTCGTGGGCGTAGCGCACGACCTCCTCGCCCGCGCGCCGCTCGACCAGGCGACCGGCGAAGTCGTACCGCAGCGAGATCGTCGGACCGCCCTGCGGTGTGACCTCGACCACGCGCCCGAGGGCGTCGTGGCGGAGCGCCAGCAGGCCCTCGATCTCGCTCAGGTTGCCGTCGGGGTCCGTCCTGACGACCCGCTCACCCGCGCGCGTGAGCCGGTAGGACGCGTCCGTGGCCAGCGCGAGGCCGCGCAGCGACGTGAGCGCGCCCGACCCGTCGAACGCCGCCGCGAGCGGGTCGTCCGCGACCTCGACGCGGAGGAGCTGCCCGAGCGGGTCCCGCTCGAGTCGCGCCGCGCGGCCGTCCTGCGTGATCGCGACGACGCGTCCGCGGTCGTCGCGGGCGAGCGCACGGTCGAGGAGGACGTCGTCGCCGCGTCGCCAGCGCAGGGACGACAGGCGCCCGTCGGGGCCGTGGCCGACCTCGATGCGGACGCCGCCCGGGTAGACCACCTCGCGCACGCGCCCGGCGGCGTCGCGCGCGACGGCGGTCTCGCGCCCGTCCGGACCCACCAGCCCGGTCACGACGCCCTCGTCGTCGTGGCGGTAGCGGGTGACCTCGCCTCCGGGGCCGATCACCGTGGCCAGCCGGCCGCGCGCGTCGTAGGCGTAGGACATCGCGCGGCCGAACGCGTCGACCACGCGCACGAGCCGGCCGGTCTCGTCGTGCACGAAGGCGTGGCGGCCGACGCCGTCCTCGACGCTCGTCGGCAGGCCGCGCGCGTCGTAGGTCCAGCGCGCCAGCGTGACCTCGCCCGTCCGCACGGCCGCGACGCGGCCGGCGTCGTCGCGCGCGACCTCGAGCGCCCGCCCGCCCGGCGACACGACCGTCCGGATCGCCCCCGCGCCGTCGTGCGCGAAGCGGGTCATGACGCCCGGCGGGCCGAAGGCGACGACGCGCCCCTCCTCGTCGCGCTCGACGAGCACGCGTCGGCCGGCGGGGTCGACGACCGCCGCGGTCCGGCCCTGGCGCTCGACCCGCGTCACGCCGCCGAGCGGGTCGGTGCGGGCGACGACCTCGCCCCCCGCGTCGCGCTCCGTCCGCCAGGCCCCGGCCGCGGTCGTGATCACCAGCCCGTCGTCCTCGAGGTGGGCCCGCAGCGGCCCCTCCACGGCGACCACGCGGCCCTGCGCGTCACGGGTGAGCACCGTCTCCACGCCGCCGCGCGCGTGGCCCACCACGCGGCCCTCCGCGTCGCGCGTCCACGCGTCGACGCGCCCGCGCCAGGTGCGGCGCACGAGGCGACCTGCGGCGTCGTGCTCGCGGCGCTCGCGCGCGCCGTCCGGGTGAAGGAGGTCGAGCACGTCCCCGGCGGCGTGGACGATCACGCCGCTCTCCGGGACTTCCACCCGGTGCTCCTCGCCCTGTGGCCCCGTCCAGCCGATCGGTCGGCCGGCGGCGTCGTGAGCGAACGTGAACCGCCGGCCGTCCCCGGCGGTGGCCGCGAGGAGGCGACCGTCGGCGTGCCAGGTGAAGCGCTCCTCGCGCCCGTCCTCGTCTCGCGTGGCGAGGAGCAGGTCCCCGGCGGCGCGCTCGAACGTCCGTCGGCGCTTGCCCTGGGTGATCGCCACCAGGCGGGCGGCGCGGTCCCACTCGAAGCTGGTCGCCTCGGGCTCCCCCGGGAGGACGCGCTCGAGCAGGCAGCCCCTCGCGTCCCAGCGCCAGCGCGCCTCGCCCTCGGGGCCGACCCGCCGCAGGGGCCGATCGGCGGCGTCGTGGGTGGCCTCGACCGTGGTCCCGTCGGGGTCGATGCGGCGGACCAGGCGGTCGCCCGCGTCCCACTCGAAGCGCGTGGCTCTGCCGCCGCCCAGGTCGAGGCGCAGGAGGCGCCCGGCCTCGTCGAACGTGGGCGCACCGGCCAGGCCGTCCTCGAGGGTCAGGTGGCGCGGGTAGCCTCGCGCGTCGTAGACGTCCGCCGGGGGCGCCTCCTCTTCCGTCGAAGACAGGTCCCGCTCGTCACCCGTCGCATCGCGGACGCGGACCGGCCGGCCCAGGCCGTCGATCGTGACCACGGCCTCGGGGCCGTCCCCCTGGCGCACCCGGACCTCGCCAGGCCGCGCGGTGGCCTCCGTCCGCCCGCCCGAGGGGTCGGTCACGCGCAGCGTGGCCTGCCCCGCGCTCCGCTCCACCTCGACCCGGGTCGTCCCGCCGAGAGCGTCCGTGAGCGAGAGCGCCAGACGGGCGCCGTCCGCCGAGGCCTCCCGGGCGACGAGCGTCTCGAGCTCGCCCGGCCCGGCGAGCCGCTCGACCTCCCCCCGCCCGTTGTAGGAGACCGTGATTTGCACCCCGTCGGCGAGCGTGACCTCGCGCAGGCGCGGGCCCTCCCACGCGAACCGCGTCCGCCGCCCGAGGGGGTCGACGACGCTCGCCAGGCGCCCCGCCTCGTAGGCGTAGCGGGTCACGCGGCCAAGCGGGTCCGCCACGGCGACCAGACGCCCGTCCGACCAGGAGAACGTGAGCGCACGGCCGGCGGCGTCGGTGACGCTCACCGGGCACTGGCCGTCGTAGTTCAGCCGCAGGGCCACACCGCGCGCGTCGAGGCGCTCGATCAGGCGGCCGCGGCGGTCGAAGACGTCGGCGCGCCCGTCCTGGCGCAGACGCAGGGTGCGCCCCCGCTCGCGCCGCAGCAGCGCCCCGTCCAGGTGCCCCGACAGCGGCAGCGCGACGCCGTCCTCGCCGGGCGGGCCGAACCACGTCTCGGTCCCGTCCTCCTCGATCAGCCGCGTGCGTCCGGTGAGCGGGTCGGGCACGAGGCGCAGCCCGTAGGTCCAGGACCAGCCCGGGCCCAGCGCGCCGGCCGCTTCGAGGCCGGAGCGGTAGACGCGGCCGAGCGCCAGCGGGAGGCCGCGCGCGGGGATCGAGACGTCCTGGAAGGCGAGGACGAGGGACCCGTCGAGGTCGAGCAGGTCCTGGTGCAGCGTGCGGGGCTCGCCCCTCGTGAGCGGCAGGGGCGACGCGGGCAGGCCCTGCACGGCCCACGCCGCAGGCGCGGGCGAGGGCGTGCCCTGGGCCAGGAGCGGCGTGGGGTCGCCCACGAGCAGCGTCGCGCAGAGCAGGAGCACGAGCGCTCGGCGTGACTGGGGCACGGACGTCCTCCGCACGCAACCTACAAGGTTGACGCCAGCGTCACCACCCGCCCTCGGCTGCGAGGATCGGCTGGCTCGGACCCGGCCCGGCTGCCATCACAAGGCTCCTACCTCGAGGAGGGACCTGAAGTGCCGCTCCACCACTCCGTGAAGGAGCTTGCCTGACATGCGCCTCCTGGAGCTCGCGGTCCACCACTTCGGGCCGGTGAAGAAGGCGAGCCTGACCTTCGGGCCCGGGCTCAACGTGCTCTACGGCCCGAACGACCTGGGCAAGTCGCACCTGGCCGAGGCGATCCGGGCCGTGCTCCTCCTCCCGCCCAGCTCGTCTGAGCACAAGAACTACCTCTCCTGGGGCACGGACGAGACCCCGGCCGTCTCGCTCACCTTCCAGCTCGAGGACCAGCGCTTCAGGGTGCGCAAGACCTTCGGCGCGGGCGCCCGCGGCACCGCCGTGCTCGAGCGCGCCAGAGGGCAGGGCGATTCGGCCAGGGAGGCCACGGCGCGCCAGGTCGACGGGCGGCTGCGCGAGCTCCTCGCCTGGGGCGTGGCCGCCCCCGGCGGCAAGAGCGGCCCGCGGGGGCTGCCCAAGACCTACCTCTCCACGGTGCTCCTCGGCAGGCAGTCCGAGGTGGCGTCGGTTCTCCAGCGGTCCCTCGAGCAGGACCCCGACGGCTCGGCCAAGGAGCGCCTCACGCGCGCCCTCGCGGCCTTCGCGCAGCCCGAGCAGTTCCGGCGGGTCCTCCAGGCGAGCCAGGCGCAGGTCGATCTGGCCTTCGACTCGCGCGGCCTGCCGCGGCGCGCGCGCGGCTCGCCCTTCATGGGGGTCCGCGAGGAGGTCAAGGTCGCCGAGGAGCGGCTGGCGGAGCTCGAGCAGCAGGTGAGCGGCACCGAGGCCGTGCGGCAGCAGCTCGAGGCGCTGCTGAACCAGCGCGACGAGCTCGCCCTGAAGCTCGACGACGCCCGGGCGCGCCAGCGGCTCGTGCGAGAGGCATGCGACCGCGCGTCGGCGATCCGCGCGGCCGAGGAGGCGCTGGGGCAGGCACGACGCGACCTCGAGCAGATCGAGGCGACGCAGGCTGACGTCGCGCGGAGGGCCGCCGAGGTGGAGGCGCTCCGTGATCGGGTCACGGCTGCCGAGGGCGAGCTGGAGCGGGCGCAGGGCGAGGTCCAGGCGGCCGAGCGCGCCGTTCGCGCGGCGGAGGAGGCCCTACGCACGGTCACGGCGGAGCGGGCCGACGCGGTGCTCCTGAAGAAGCAGACTCTCGAGACGCGCCGTGTCCAGCTCGAGGCGGCGCTCACCGAGACGTCTCGCCGGGCCGAGGCGGCCAGGGCGGCTGGTGTCCTCGTCAACCAGGCCCAGAACGCCGAGCGCCGCGTCGCGCAGGCGCTGGCCGAGGTCGAGCGCCTCGAGCGGCGCGCGACCCGGAGCGAGGTCGAGCTGCGCCTGGCCACGGTACCTATCGATCCACTCGTCCAGCCCGGCCGCCGCAGGTTCAATATCTGTCCTGTCGCCCCGATCACCACCTAAGTGACGCAGAGAGGCGCCCTTCGCGGGGCGCCTTTCGCGTTGTATTGAACTGCGGGGAGGTCGAGGGAAGTCAGGGCCGCCCACGGATCGGGTCGAAATAGCCGAGCGCCCAGGGAACGACTTCAGCGGCAACGACGCTCCTGACGTGCGGCCACCCCCTCCATCGAGCCGCGCGGTGCAGCGCGATCCAGAGCCCATCCCCCACCACGACTGGGTTGATCCACGCCGCGGCGAGAGCGGCCCCCGAGGCGGCTAGCGTTCGCGGCCCGTCCCGCCAGGCCACCTCGGCCAAGCCTTCATGGTTTCGACACGGACACACCAACCAGTTCTCTGCGCTCTCGAGGAGTGCAGATCCTTCTGGCTCATCCACAGCGACGGAACGTGCAGCCGCCACCGCGATGCGAGCGAGCCGTTCGTGGTCGTCCACGACGATCGGGCTCCAGGCCCAGTCACGGTTCACGTTCCCGGCCCCACCTCTCCCTCCTCGCGGTGGTGGACAGGGCGCCAGGTCCATGTCGGACACAACAATGGCGGCCGCGCGGCTTCCACAGTGCGCCGCGAACCGAACGCTCTCCGCGCTCAGGTCACCTGTTCGGACGCGCGCGTGCAGGTAGGCCACCTCGTCTTCGAGGCTGCCCGTCTGCACCCAGCGACGCCGGGCGGCATGCAGCGCAGCGTCAGCCATCGGCGCCGGACTCCGAACCCAGACGGTCTCGCCAGTAGCCGGGGCGCCGGCGAGCGTGAGCCACCGCGACCACGCGAAGCTCGTGCTCCAGCTCGACGAAGATCAGGCGGTACGGGAACCGCTTCACGACGGCTTCACGAGCACCTACGCTCGGGCGGACGCCACGGGCTGGCACGAACGCTCCCGGCATCTCGATGATCTTCGACGTGACGACCTGGACCTCCGCCAGGAGCTCGTCACCGAGCCCTGTTCGGTCGTCGTACCACTCGGCGGCGGCTCGAAGCTCGGTCTCCGCCCCGGGAAGGAAGCGGACCGGCTTCGTCACTTCGCGCGGCGGCGCTCAGCCAGGTGCGTGCGCAGCCGCGAGAAGACCTCGTCGGCGCTCGGCAGCGCTGCACCCGGGGCAGGCATCTCGCGGACGCGGCGCTCGATCTCGTCCGCCCAGGCGCGCTCGACACGACCCTCGGGCTCGTCGCCGTCCAGACTGGCGACGAGCTGGGCGACCAGCTCCGCTCTCTCGGCGGGGGGGAGCTTGAGGGCGTGCTCCAGCAGCTTGCGGGTGGCCTGGGCCATGTCCTCCAGCCTACCGCGCACGAGCGACCTGTTCACGAGGCGAGCCGCTCCAACCCGGCCAGGTCGAGGTCACGCGGCCCCATGAGGCAGAACTCCCGCCGGTACCGCTCGATCCACGTTTCAATACCAGTCTCTCTACCCCGAGAAACGGAGAGGGCCGGAGTCGAAAGACTTCGGCCCTTTCGCTTTGGTTCGCGTGAGTTCGGTCGGGCCGTCCGCCCGATGGCGAGCCGTCGACGGCCCCGTCCCCCGGGAGGGCGTGATGGGAACGTCGCGCGGCGCGAGGTAGGCTCGCGCCGTGCGGCATCTCCTCCTCGTCCTCGCGCTGACCCTGCAGGGCTGCGGCTGGTACTACCTCCAGCCCGACCCCAACCTCGTCGCCACCGCCGCCCCCGCGCCCGACTTCAGCCTGCCCGCCGGGAGCGGCGACGTCGCGCCGGTCGTGAGCCTGGCGGACCTCCGCGCGCGCGGGCACGTGGTGCTCGTGTTCTACCGCGGCCACTGGTGACCCTTCTGCCGCTGGCAGCTCGGCGAGCTGCACGAACGTCGTCACGACCTCGAGCGCCTCGGCGCCGTGCTCGCCGGGATCTCGGCCGACCCGCCCGAGGACACGCGGGCGTGGCAGGCCGACGAGGACCCGGAGGACCGGCTGAGCTTCCCCCTGCTCTCCGACGCCGACCTGGCCGTGTGCAAGGCGTACGGCGTCCACGACGCGGCCCACGGGATGGCCCTGCCGGCGGTCGTCGTGGTGCACGCGGAGGACGGCACCGTCCGCTGGACCCGGGTCGGCGAGTCGATCGCGGACCGACCGACGCTCGACGAGCTGCTCGAGGTCGTACGGCGGCTCGGGCCGCCGCGGTAGGCCGGCCTCACGCCAGCGCGCGCGCGGCGGCCTCCACGCCTGACCGGGTGGCGCGCGCGTCGGCGCCCCAGCCGCGGAGGAGCGCGACGAGGACCTCGCGCGCCAGCGCGTCGACGCGCCGCGCGGGCGGCTGGAGCCGGTCGCGGTGGGTGAAGAGCGTCAGGCCCTGCACGCCTGCCCAGAGGGCGAGCGTGCGGACGAGCGGATCCCCCGGCTCGAGGGCGCCCGCGTCCGCCGCCGCCGCCAGCCGGCGCGCCGCGAGGTCGAGGAGCGGCGTCACCCCCTGCTCGACCTCCAGCGCCTGCGCCTCGCTCAGGACCGGGGCCGGCGCGGCCAGCACGGCGGCGATCAGGCGGTGGCGCGCGGGGTCGCGGCGGGACTCGGCCAGGTAGCCGAGCGGCACGGCCGCCGCGGCGGCCAGGGCCCGGGCCGGGGGCGCAAGGCGGCCGCGCCGCGCCGCGGCCTCGACCTTCTCGGCGCAGGCCTCCAGGTCGAGGCGCAGCGCCGCGAGGGCCCGGGTCTGGAGCGCCACGACGAGCGCCTCCTTCCCGGGGAAGTAGCGGTAGAGCGCGCCGACGGCCGCGTCCACGCGGTCGGCCAGGCGCGCGATCGTCAGCCCCTCCAGGCCCTCGCCGCGCACGATCTCCATGGCGGCGTCGAGCACCGCCTCCGAGCGGCGCGCGCGCCGCTCCTCCCGCCGCGACATCCGGCGCCTCCGCCCGGCGCGCAGCTTACACGAATGCGCGAACGACGTTCACTTTTCTCGTTGCGCGAACGACGTTCGCTTTGCGAGCATGGTTCGCTCACACCCGCGAGGGGGCGAGGAGGACGACGTGCACGACCTGGTGATCCGCGGCGGGCTGGTGGTCGACGGCACGGGCGCGCCGGCGCGCGCGGCCGACGTGGCGATCGAGGGCGAGCGCATCGCGGCGGTCGAGGCGCCCGGCGGCTGCGGCCCGGGCCGCCGCGAGGTCGACGCGACGGGGCTCCTCGTCACCCCGGGGTTCGTCGACATCCACACCCACTACGACGCGCAGGCCACCTGGGACCCGACCCTCACCCCGTCGTCCTGGCACGGCGTGACCACCGTCGTCATGGGGAGCTGCGGCGTGGGCTTCGCGCCCGCGGCGCCCGACCGACACGCCTGGCTGATCGGCCTCATGGAGGGCGTCGAGGACATCCCGGGCGCCGCCCTGAGCGAGGGGATCCGCTGGGGCTGGGAGTCGTTCCCGGAGTACCTCGACGCCCTCGCGCGCGCGCCGCGGGCCCTCGACGTCGGCGCGCAGGTGCCGCACGGGGCGCTCCGCGCCTACGTCATGGACGAGCGCGGGGCCACGAACGAGGTGGCCACCCCGGCCGACGTCGCGCGGATGGCCGGGCTCGTGCGCGAGGCCCTGACGGCCGGGGCGCTGGGCTTCAGCACCTCGCGCACGCTGCTGCACAAGGCGATCGACGGCGCCTACGTCCCCGGGACCTTCGCCGGGCGCGACGAGCTGTTCGGGCTCGGCCGGGCGATGGCGGCCGCCGGCCACGGCGTGTTCCAGGTCGCCTGCGACCACGCGCGCGTCCCCGAGGAGCTGGCCTGGATGCGGGCGCTCGCCGAGGAGACCGGCCGCCCGGTGACCTTCAACCTGTCGCAGGTCGACCAGGCCCCCGACCTCTGGCGCCAGGGGCTGGCGCTGCTCGAGGCCGCCCGGCGCGACGGCGTGCCGCTCTCGGCGCAGGTCGCCGGGCGCGCGATCGGGATCATCATGACCCTCGACGGCACGGCCCATCCGTTCGTGCCCTACCCGACCTACCAGGCGATCGCGCACCTGCCGCTCGCCGAGCGCGCGGCGCGCCTGCGCGACCCCGCGCTGCGCGCGCGGCTGCTCGCCGAGGCGCCCGTCAGCCTGGGTGCCTTCGAGGACTTCATCGCCCGCTCGTTCCAGCGCATGTTCCTCCCGGGCGCCGACCAGGCGATCGACTACGAGCCTGGGCCCGAGGCCAGCGTGGCGGCCGCGGCCGCCCGCGCCGGACGCGCGCCGGCCGAGGTGGCGCTCGACGCCCTCCTCGCGGACGACGGCCGGGGGCTCCTCTACTTCCCGCTGTTCAACTACGCCGGCGGCGACCTCGCGCCGCTGCACGAGCTGCACCGCCACCCCGCCACGCTCCTCGGCCTCTCCGACGCCGGCGCCCACTGCGGGGCGATCTGCGACGGCGGCGTGCCGACCTTCATGCTCACGCACTGGGTCCGCGACCGCGCGCGCGGCCCGCGCCTGCCGCTCGAGCTCGTCGTGCGCCGCCAGACCCGCGACACCGCCGCGGCGTTCGGCCTCCTCGACCGCGGCGTCCTCGCGCCCGGCTGGCGCGCCGACCTCAACGTGATCGACCTCCCCCGCCTGGCGCTCCGGCCGCCCGAGCTCGTGCGCGACCTCCCCGCGCGCGGCCGCCGCCTGCTCCAGCGGGCCCGGGGCTACGTGGCGACGATCGTCGCCGGGACGCCGATCCTCGAGCACGACGAGCTCACGGGCGAGCTCCCCGGGCGGCTCGTCCGCGGGCCGCAGGCGGCGCCGGCCCTCGCCCACGCATGACCGCCGACCAGCTCGCCTGGCTGGCGGGGGTGGTCGCCCTGGCCTCCACCGTGCAGGCCGCCCTGGGCTTCGGCGCCAGCCTGGTCGTCGTGTCCCTCGGCGCCCTGCGGGTGCCGATCGCCGAGCTCCTGCCGCTCCTGGTGCCGCTCGCGTGCCTCGGGCCGGCCACGATCCTGGGCCTCGACCGCGCGCACGTCGCCTGGCGCCTCCTCCTGGCCAGGCTCCTCCCGCTCATGGCGCCGGGCGTCGTCGTCGGCGCCCTGCTCGCCGAGCGGCTGAGCGACGACGTCGCCCGGCGCGCCTACGGCATCCTCGTCGTGCTGCTCGCCCTCCGCGGCCTCCTGGCGCTCCTGCGCGCCGAGGCGACCGACGAGGCGCCGGGCGGCGCCGCGCCGCCCCGGGCCGGCACGGCCTGGCTCCTCGGCGCCGGCCTCGTGCACGGCGCCTACGCGACAGGGGGGCCGCTCCTGGTCTACGTCGTCGACCGCCTCCGCCTCCCCCCGCGCACCTTCCGGGCGACGCTCGCGGGCGTGTGGCTGACGCTGAACCTCCTGCTCCTGGCCGGCTTCGCCGCCCGCGGCCGCCTCGACCCGGCGACCGTCACCTGCTCGGCCGCGCTCGTCCCCGGCATGGCGCTCGGCCTCCTCGCCGGGCACGGCGTGCACACGCGCCTCGACCCGCGCCGCCTGCGGCTGCTCGTCCTGAGCCTGCTCGCCGTGGTGGGCGCGTCGCTCGCCGCCTGACCGTCAGGCCCCCACGTCGAGCCCGACCCACCGCGCCCGCGCCGCCTCGACCCCCGCCCGGAGCACCTCGGGCGCGCCGACGACGACCGCGCCGCGCCGGGCGCGGGTGACCGCGGTGTAGAGGAGGCGCCGCTCGACGAGCGGGAGCGGCCGCGCCGGCAGGAGGAGGCCCACGTGGTCGTGCTCCGACCCCTGCGCCTTGTGCACGGTGACCGCCCGCGCCAGCACCAGCCGGTCGCGCAGGGCGGGCAGCGCGAACGCGGCCAGCTCGTCGCCGCGCGGGAAGACGGCGCGCAGGGCCGGGGCGCCCTCGCGGGGCCCCGTCGTCAGCAGGACGCGCCCGACGTCGCCGTTGAAGATCCCCAGGTGGTAGTCGTTGGTCGTCATCATCACCGGCGCGCCGGCGATCAGCCCCTGGGTGCTCGGCAGCCCCGCGGCGGCCAGGTGGCGCTGGTGCAGCGCCGCGTTGACCGCCTGCGCGCCCGTCGCCGGCTCCGCGTGCGTGCAGCACAGGAGCTGGTGGCGGCGCTGCGCGGCGAGGAGCGCGCGCACGCGCGGGGCGTCGTCGGCGACGACGCGGCCGCGGGCATCGAGGCGTACGCGCTCGTCGTCGCGCGCATCGCCCCCGCGCGTCGGCGCATCGCCGAGGAGCGCGGCGAACCAGCGGGCCAGGAAGGCGTCCAGGTCGACGTCGTCGCCGAGGAGCCCCTCGACGCCCTCGAGCGCGAGGTCGTCGGCGCGGGCGCGGCGCGCGATCAAGGGCGCCTGGCCCTCGAGCAGCGCGGCGGCGTCGCCCCGGCGGATCGCGGCCGCGGCGGCCACGATCCGCCGCCCCGCCTCGCCCGAGGCGCCCGTGCGGAAGCTCGTCGGCAGCTCGCGCGTGACCCGCGCCCGCGCGTCGCCGGCCGGCGCGTCTCCGGCCGCCCGGTCGCTGCCCGGCAGGGCGCCGGCCCCGAGGGCGTCGAGGACGAGCGCGCGCCCGGGCGCGGCGGTGGTCGGCCGCGCGGCCGCGAGCTCGGTGAAGAACGCCCCGCAGCCGACGGGCGGCAGCTGGTCGCCGTCGCCGATCAGCACCAGCAGGGCGTCGTCGCGCAGGGCCCCCGTGAGGGCGTCCGCGAGCGTGACGTCGACCATGCTGGCCTCGTCCACGACGACGAGGCGCGCCGGGAGGCGCCGGTCCGGGCCCAGGGCGAAGCGCCCCCGCCCGGGGCCGTAGCCCAGCAGGCGGTGCAGGGTCTTCGCCTCGAGCCGCGCCTCGAGCAGCCGGCGGTCGGGGTCGTCCGCCGGCCGCGCCGCCACGCCCGGGACCGCGCCCAGGGCGCCCGCCACGCTCTCCGAAATCCGCTGCGCCGCCCGGGCGCTCGGCGCGGCCAGGGCGATCGGCCCCACGCCGAGCCGCGCCGCCAGGCGCAGGAGCGTCGCCAGCGCGCCGCTCGTCTTCCCGGCGCCCGGCGGGCCGGTGATCACCGTCAGCCCCGACGGCCCGCCCGCCGGGCCGCCGCAGAAAGGGGTCAGCGCCGCGAGCGCCTGGTGCGCGCTCGGGCGCAGCGGCGCGCCGTCCGCGCCGACCGGAGGGGCCGCGAGCACCTCGCGCAGGGCGCGGTCGAGCCCCTCGAGCGCCGGATGCTCGGCCGCCAGCAGGCTCCGCACGCGCGCCCCGACCCGCCGCTCGCGCGCCGAGACGTTCTGGTGGGCGAGCCAGCCCTCGCCCGCCGCGTCCGCCACGCGCAGGAGCGGGGCGAAGCCCTCGAGGCCGTCGGCCAGGAGCTCGCCCAGGTCGCCGCGCTCGAACAGGGCGCGGATCCCCGCGACGAGCGCGTCGGGCGCCACGCCGGGGACCGGGAGGCCCGCGAGCAGCTCGGCCCAGAACGCCTCGCCGGCCGCGGCGCCGGGCAGCGGGATCCGGGTGCTCCCCCCCTGCTGGCCGACGAACGTCGCCACGACCAGCACGACGCCGGCGAGGCGCTGGTCGTGGTCGAGCCCCTCGCGCAGGGCGACGAGCTCCCGCGCCAGGCGCACGTGCTCCGGCTCGAGGCCGAACGCGGCCGCGCTCCTGGCCAGCGCGTCGAGGCAGTCCTCGAACGCCGCGGCCGCCGGGTCGAGCAGCCCCAGCCGCCGCCGGACGGCGCCCGCCGCGCAGAGGTCGCTCACGCCCCGGCTCATTCGACCCCTCGCAGGAACCGCTCGTACTCCATGAACCGCGCCGGCGTCAGCCGGTAGACGGCGACCCCCGTCGTCGGCCGCGCGAGGGCGACGCCGGCGCCCCGCAGGTAGACGTAGACCAGCCGCACGTCCACGCGCTCGAGCGCCGCCGGGTCGCGCACACGGGCGAGCCGCGCCAGGACGTAGCTGTAGGCCATGACCTGCAGGGCGTAGTCCTGCTGCGTCTTGGCGTGGACCGTCGCCGGCGCGTAGTCGGCGAGGCGGTCCGACTTCCAGTCGATCCCGAGGACGATCGCCGGCGCGCCCGGCAGGCGCGTCAGGGCGTCGATCGAGCCGTGGAGGAAGCCGCGCCGCAGGGCGGGCGCGCCGGGCCCGAGGTCGGCGTCGCCCGCCCCGGGGAGCTCCACGCGGAAGCCCACCTCGCGGCGCAGCGGGGCGCAGTCGGCCAGCCGCACGCGCCGCCCGCCGACGTCGACCTCGCGCGTCAGCGTGTGGAACACGACGTCGCGCGCGGCCGGGAGCGCCTCGGGGCCCAGGCCGGCGCGCTCGGCCTCGCGCGCGAGGAGCGCGCGGACCTCGTCGCCCTCGCCCCAGGTCGCGGGGTCGGGCGCGCCCCGCAGGGCGTCCAGGTCGCAGCGCTCGAGCAGGGCGTGCACGAGGTTGCCCGCGTGCCGGCCGGCGGGGAGGTCGTCGCCCACGCCCGGCGGGTGGTCGGCGTCGCCCGCGTCGGCGTCGGCCACGGGCGCCAGCGGGCTCGCCTCGAGCAGCCCCTTCTTCAGGCTCGTGTAGGAGACGACCTGCTGCGGCCGGTGCGCCCGGATCAGCTCCCGCCGCCGCGCGAGCGCCTCGTCGTCGCGCGCCGCGACGATCGGCGCGGGCGCCCAGGTCGCCAGGCGCGACCACGCGGCCGGCGCGGCGTCGTCGGCGCGCGGCGGGTCCAGGGCCGGCTCGACCCGCAGGAGCGTCGCGAGGCGCGGGTCGGCGGCGCGCGCCTCGACGAGGGCCGCCAGGCGCTCGTTGAGCGGCTCGTGGTAGCTGCCGGCGAGGTCCGGCAGGAGCCAGCCGCCGTCGGCCGCCCGCGGCACGAACGGCACGACCACGCGCGCGGCCGCGCGGGTCAGCGCCGTGTAGAGGAGGAAGGTGTCCTCCTGCCGCCGCGACGCCTCGAACAGCGCCGCGGCCGCGGCGTCCAGCGGGCCCACGTGCAGGACGCGCGTGCCGTGGGGGTCGTGGTAGACGTGCGCCTGCACCGGCGCCGCCGGGTGCTCGCGGCGCGGGCTCGCCGCCTCGTCGCCCTGGCTGGCGACGAACCGGGCCGCGCGCTCGGCCGGGTCGCCCGGGTCCTGGTAGACCTTCGCCCCGTCGCGGTCGACGAACGGGGTGAAGCCGCCGAGCAGGAGCACGACGCCCGTCGACAGGCCCTTGGCCGCGAACACGGTCATGATCCGGGCGCTCGGCTCGCGCGCCTCCTGGCGCACGGCCGGCGCGTCCTCGCCCTCGGCCTCGGCCCGGAGGCGCTCGACGTGGACGAGCAGGCGCGACGCGTCGCCGGGGACGCGCGTCGCGCGCTCGACCAGCGCGTCGAGCACCTGCTGGTAGACGGCGACGCTGCGGCCGCCGGGGAGGCCGCCCAGGCGCCCCCGCGCGGCGACGCCCGCCTCGTCGAGGAGCCCCGCCAGCAGGCGCGGGAGGTCGCGCTCGGCCTGCGCGCCCCAGCGCGCCCAGCGCAGGACGAGCGGGTGCGAGGGCGGCAGGTCGCGGACGCCGGGGAGGCGGTCCCACGCGACGCCCAGGAGCGGCGTGGCGAACGCGCGCAGGCGCAGGTCCTCGCGCTCGGGCGCGGCCAGCGCCGCGAGCACATGGGCGACGTCCTCGGCCTCGGGCGTGGCGTGGAGCTTGGTCGCGCGGTGCAGGAGCGCCGGGATCCCTCTCGCCGCCAGCACCTCCTTCACGAGCGCCGCCTCGCGGTGCGAGCGGACGATCACGAAGCAGTCGTCGAGCGTCAGGCGCTTCGACGCTCGACCGTCCTCGACCAGCGTGATCGCGCCCTCGCCCGAGCGCAGACGCTCGAGGTGGTCGGCGATCCCGGCGGCGACGGCCCGGCGCAGCTCGCCCGGGTCCAGCGCGTCGCCCCGCGGGCGCGCCTCGAGCGCCACCAGCGGCGCGACGTCCTCGCCGTCGGGGCCCACGGCGCGCAGGGTCGGCCGCCCGGGGACCGCCGGCGCGTCGTAGCGGACCTCGCCGCGGAAGAAGGGCGGCCGCGCGGCCTGGTCGAAGATCGCGTTGAGCGCCTCCAGCAGCCGCGGCGTGCTGCGGAAGGACGCCAGGAGCCCGAGCACGCGCGCCCCGGGCGTGGCCTCGAGGTCGGCCTTCGCCCGGAGAAAGCCGCCGTGGATGTCCGCGCCCCGCCACCCGTAGAGGGCCTGGTGCGGGTCGCCCGACTGGTAGGCCTTCCCCGCGTAGCCGGGCCGGAAGAACAGCGGCCGGAAGATCCCCCGCTCCTGCCCGCCCGGCGTCAGCCCGCCGTAGATCGTGACGTTCTGGTCCTGGCACTCGTCGACGATCACCACGTCGACGAGCGCGCGCGCCCGCTCGCGCAGGGCCTCGCCGCCGGGCGCGGCCAGGGCCTCGTCGAGGAGGCGCAGGAGGTCGTCGAAGTCGAGGACGCCGCGCGCGCGCTTGTGCTCGCGGTAGGCCGCCGCCATGCGCGCCGTCCACAGGTTCGCCGCGGCGGCGTCGAACCCCACCTGCGCGCGCGCGAGCGCAGAGAGCGCCGCCCACGCGTCCGCGTGCTCCGGCGCGGGCACGACCGCCTCGTCGAGCACGTAGCGCAGGTCGCCCGCGAGCTGCGGGTCGTGCGCCGCGAGGCGCGCGCCGGTGGCGGCGAGGTCGCGCGCGCGGCCGGGGACGGTCTCCGTGAGCTCGAGCAGCTTCTCGCGCACGCGCCAGCGCCGGCCCCAGTCCTGCTCGCGCGTCCAGCGGCGGAGCCGCGTCCAGAACCCCGGCGGGAGCGCGGCCACGCGGGTCAGCGCCGCCGCCGGCGCGTCGGGGTCGAAGGTCGGGCGCAGCTCGGTCGACGGCTCCTCGGCCGTGCAGCGGCGCAGGAGCCGCTCGAGCCGCTCGAGGCCGCGCTGGTCGAGCCACACCTGCAGCTCGGCGGCGTCGTCGCGCGCCAGGTCGCGGCGCGCGAAGTCGCCGAACGCCTGCCGGAAGGCGTCGGCGCGGCCCACGAGCTCCAGGCGCAGGGGCAGCCGCGCGTCGAAGGCGAGCGCGCCCAGCACCTCCTGGGCGAAGGCGTGGATCGTCTGCACCACCGGCGGCCGGCGCAGGGCGTCCTCGAGCCGAACCCTCGCGACGGCGTCGACCACGAACGCGGGCTCGTCCAGCGCGGGCGGCCGCTCGGGAGGGCCGAGCAGCCGCTCCGTGACCTGGCGCACGCGCTCGCGCCCCTCGCGCGCGGCCTTCTCGTTGAAGGTCAGGAGGCGGATGCGGTCGGGCTCGACCTCGTGCTCGAGGACGAGCGTCAGGCACAGCTCGGCCGCCGTCTGGGTCTTGCCCGTGCCGGCGAGGCTCTCGACCAGCGCGCGGTCGAGCCGCGCCAGCTCGCCCGCGAGCGCGCCGCGCGGGTGACGGGCCACGCTCACGACGCCGCCCCCTCGGCGCGGCGGCGCAGCTCGCGGTAGAGCCCGAGCCGGCGCTCGGCGAGGGCGCGCGCCGTCGCCTCGTCGGGCGGGGCGAAGTCGCGGAGCCGGCCCAGGGGGCCGTACCTGAAGCTCGCGCGGCCCCGCTCGGCGTCGCGCAGGTCGAGCACCTTCTGGCGGAGTGACGGCAGGCCCTTGCCCTGGAAGGCGAGGACGGCCTCGATCGGCAGGAGCGTCCACTGCCCGACGAGCAGGTCGCGGGCGAGGTCGGCCAGCCAGGCGCGGGCCTCGGCCGCGTCGAGGGGCCCCAGCGCCGCCGGCTTCCAGGGGGCGCGCTGCCACTCGGGGCACACGTGGAAGGCCCTGAACGGGGCGCCCGTCCGCAGGTCGGCGGCGGCGAGGATGATGTGGGCCAGCGCGCCCTCGACGAAGGCGACCTCGCTCCAGCCGGGCGACGCGCCGAGGCTCACGGCGGCCGAGCGGTCGCCGAGGAGCAGCGGCAGGCGGCCCGAGACCCGCACGGTCACGCGGCGCGTCCCCGTCTCGCCGGGGAGGTCGACCGGCAGGTCGAGGGCGGGCTCGACCTCCTCGGGCGCGCCCGGCGCCGCGACCCCGCCCAGCCGGACGTGGCGCAGGGGCTGCTGGCGCTCGCGCGGGTCGAGCCGCTCGCGCAGGTTGAGCCGCCAGGCGCGGAGGACCGCCTGCTGCTGGCGGCGCGCCGCGGCGAGGAACGCGCGCGTCGGCACCCGGCGCCCGAGCCGCTCCTCCCGCGCGAGCATGGCGGCGTGGGCCTCGGCGAGCGCGGGGTCGAGGTCGCGCCCGCGCGCGAGCGCCGCGTTCCAGCCGGCCACGAACACCTCGCGCAGGAGGACGGCCCGGTCGAGCGCCGCGACCTCGAGCGGCTCGCCGTCGGCGCCGTCCTCGCCCGGCTCGCGGAGGCCGGCGCGCCGCGCGGTCTCCTGCAGGGGGCTGCGCAGGAACCGCTTCAGCTCGGCGACCGACACCTCGACCACGTCCTCGCGCCCGCCCGGCGGCGCGGGCGGCACGTCGCAGCCGTCGAGGCCCAGCGCGGCGTCGACGACGGCCCGGGTCGCCGGCGCGACCTCGTCGCGCAGGCGCTCGAGCGGCGGCAGGGAGCCCGCGGGGTCGACCCCCAGGTGCGCGGCGAGGTCGTCGCGCAGCGCCGCCCCCGGGCAGGGGGCGGCGATCGGCGGGACCGGGCGTTGGCGCCAGGCCACACCGACGCACGGACGGACGGCGCGATCGACGTCCTCGAGCAGCGGACCGGGGGGGACGTCGTCGCCCCGGTCGTCGACGTCGACGTGGCTCAGGTGCACCTCCCCCGCGGCGCCGAGCGCCGCCAGGAGCGTGGCCTGGGCGCGCCGCGCCGCCTCGCCCGGGTCGATCGGCCCCAGGCCGTCCCGGACCTCGCGGCCGGGCCAGCCCTCGTCGAGCCCGAGCACCTGCACCTGCCGCAGCGGCAAGGGGGGCAGGGCCTCGGCGACGAGGACGCCGCCCGCGAGGTGGCGCGAGCCGGAACGGCGCAGGTCGCCCAGGACCTCGCGCGCGCACGCGGCGGCGGCGGCGAACGGGACGGCGGCGCCGTCCTCGAGGCCGAGGCCGAGCCGGCGCAGCCGCCGCTCGAGCCGCGCGAGGAGCCCCGCCTCGTCGTCGTCCGCCGGGGCGAGGTAGGCGAGGACGAGGGCCGCCAGCCACGCCCCCCACGCGCCCAGCGGGCGGTCGTCCCCGGCCGAGCGGACGTCCGCGGCGAGCGAGCGGAGGAGCACGACGAGGCGGGCCGCGGCGACGCGCTGGTCCTGCGCGACGTCGTGCGGCGCGCACGGCTCGCCGGCCACGCTCACCAGGCGCGCCTCGTCGGCGCGCTCCCCCTCGCAGAAGGCGCCCAGGACGAGCCGGCGCGCCCCGCTCGCCGCGTGGTAGAGGTCGGGCCCGGGCGCGTCGAGGTAGGTGCCGGCCTGCTGCGCCCGGTCGAGGCCGAGGTGCACGGCGAGGTCGTCGAGCCAGCGGACGACGTCGGCGCGGGCGAGGCCGGCCCGGAGCAGGACCGCCGGGTGGGTGAGCACGGCCGTCAGCTCCGGCCGCCCGGGGCAGCGGTGCCCGACCAGGTCGAGCAGGGCGACGCACGCCTCGACGAGGCGGTCGTCGGGGGCGCCGGCGAGGAAGCGGACGGGGAGCCCGGCCGCGCCGAAGATCGACGCGATCAGCGGGCGGTAGGCGTCGAGCCCCGCCGGGACGAGGAGGGCGACCTCGTGGAGCTGGACCGGGGCGCCGCCCGGCGGGTCCGACGCGAGGAGGAGGAGCACGCGCGCGGCCGCGTGCTCCACCTCGGCGCGGCGGCTGGCGAACGACGCGGCGGTGAGCGAGCCGTCGGCGGTCGGCGCGCCGTCGACGTCGGCGCCCAGGAGCAGGGCGCGCTGGAGCGCGGCGAGGAGGCCGCCGCCCACGGCCGGCCGGAAGCGGGCCTCGACGCGCCCGCCGTCGGCGAGCGCCGCGAGGGCCTCGGCCCGGGCGCGCTCGGCCGCGGCCCAGGCCGGGAGCGGCCCGGCGCCGGGGGCGCCCCCGGGCGCGACGGGCGTCCACGCGAACAGGGCGACCTCGGTCCGCCCGGCCAGCCGCCGGTAGAGGCGCGCCTCGACCGGCGCGAGCGTCGGGCCGACGAAGGCCACGAGCCGTGGCGGGAGCGCGAGGCCCGCGAGCGCGTCGTCGTCGTCGACGAGCTGGCCGAGCGTCCGCAGGGGCGGCGAGGCCGGGGTCGCCGCGGCCAGGCGGGCCAGGGCGCCGCCCTCGCCGAAGACGGCCCGGTGGAGGGCGCCCTGCCAGCGCTCGGCCGGGGCCTCGCGCGGGCGCTCGCGGTCGTCGCGCAGGAAGCGCCGGGCGAGCGCGTGCGCGAGCTGCCCCAGGCGAGCCGGGTCGCCCGCGACGTGGTCGCGCGGCGCGGCGAGGTCGGGGTCGGCCGCGAGCCCCGGGTCGGCCAGCACGCCCGCGAGCAGGGCCCGCAGGGCGTCGTGGTCGAGCAGGCGGCGCGGGGACGCGCCGCCTGCGAACAGGCGCGCGCAGAGGGCGTCGAGCCCGACGAGCTCGACCCCGGCGCAGGCGCCGTCGCGGCGCGTGAGCACGTCCTCCACGAAGGTGCCCGTGACGCGGTCGGGCACGACGACGGTGGCCCCGGCGAGGGCCCGCTCGAGCGGGTCCGGCTCGAGGAGGTCGACGGCGGCGCGCGCCAGGTCCTCCAGGTCGTTGCCGAGGCACACGTGCAGCACGACGTCGCGACGCCTCGTCTCTCCCGCGTGGGGCGGGTCTCCCGTGTGGGGCGGGTCCGATGGCGGCGAGCGTAACCCCTCCGGGCCGAGCGCGGTCAGAGCTCATGAGGCAATCGACCCTCGCGGCCGAGTCCTGGTGACCAGCCTTCGATCGGAGCCGCCCGCGAGGCGAGGCCGCGGAGGCTGAGGCGAGGCGGCGCGCGCGCGGGCGACGTCGTATCGGCATACTTCTAGCCGCGCGCGCGCCGCCCCGCCCAGCATCCGCGGCCGCAGCCGTCGAGCACACCTCAGCCCTCCTGCGCGCGCCGCCACGCCGCCTCGAGGTCGGGCGGCCAGGGGGCCTCGAACGCCAGCGGCGCGCCGCTCACGGGGTGGCGGAGCGCCAGCGCCTCGGCGTGCAGGGCCAGGCGCGGGAGGCCGAGCCGCCGCGCGACGGGCAGCGTCGCCGGGCCGTGCGTCCGGTCGCCGAGGATCGGGCAGCCGAGCCCGGCCAGGTGCACCCGCAGCTGGTGCTTGCGCCCCGTGAGCGGGTGGAGGCGCAGGAGCGAGACCTCGCCGGCGCGCCCGAGCACCTCCCAGCGGCTGGTCGCCTCGCGGCCGTCCACGGGCGCGTCGACGGTCCCCTCGGGCGCGGGCGGCGCGCCGAGGACCAGCGCGCGGTAGCGCTTGGTGACCTCGCGCGCCGTGAACGCGGCCACGAGCGCCTCGTGCGCCCGCGCGCTCCGGGCCACGACGACCAGCCCCGACGTGTCGCGGTCGAGGCGCTGCACGAGCCCGAAGCCGCGCGCGCGGCCGAGGTCGAGGAGCTCCGGATAGCGGGCGACGAGGCCGTTCTGCAAGGTGTTCGCGCCGTGCCCCGGCCCCGGGTGCATGGCGAGCCCGGCCGGCTTCTCGACGACGAGGACGTCCGCGTCCTCGTGGCGGAGCGTGAGCGGCACGTCCGGATTGGCGACCGGGAGCCGCGGCCCCGGCCGCGGGTCGGGGGCCTGCACCTCGACCCGGCCCGCGCGCGGCAGCCGCTCGCCCCGGCGCAGGGGGCGCCCGTCGAGGAGGACCTTGCCGCGGTGGAGCAGCATGAGGGCGAAGCCCTCCCTCAGCCCGGGGAGCGCCCGCAGGAGCACCTTCTCGGCGCGCTTGCCCGCGTGCTCGGGCCGGAGCTGAAAGGAGGCAGGGAGCTCGAGAGTCATGACCCCCGCCGCTCCTGCTCGACCCGCCGGAGCGAGCGATGGGGACGGGCGGAACGGGCCAAGGCGCTCCAGGCCGGGCCATGCTCCGATCGCCCGCCCCTCGCGAGCGCATCACTCATCGCAGGTCCGAGCTCGACCACCCCGCGAGCATACCCACCCGCGACGGCCAGCCGGCGGCGCGCTCAGCCGAGCTTCGCGAGCGTCTCGCGCGCCAGCTCGCGCAGGTCCGGGTCGACCTGCTCGACGAGCGCCGCCACCCGCGCCCGCGCCGCGGCGGCGCCGGCCTCGTCGCCGGCCGCGCGCCGCGCGCGCGCCACGACCTCGTGCGCGAAGAGCAGCTCGTCGGGCCCGGCGCCGTTCGCCTCGCAGCCGGCGAGGCACGCGGCGGCGTGGGTCACCGCCTCCTGCGCGCGCCCGAGGGCCAGCTTCGTCATGGCCAGGCGGTACTCCGCCCGCTCCACCTCCACCCACCCGCCGGCGACCTCCCAGCAGCGGCGCGCCGTGGTCGCGGCCAGCTCGAGCAGGCGGTCGTCCTCGGGCGCGCGGTCGGGCCGCTCCTCGAGGGCGCAGGCGAGGTTGTTGCCGGTGACGGCCAGCGCGCGCGTCGCGGGGTCGGCCGCGGTCGGGGCGTCGCCGGCCAGCGCGAGCGCCTCCTCGAACAGCGCCCGGGCCTCGGCCGTGCGCCGCTGGCCGGCGAGGGCGCTCGCGGCCACGGCCAGCGCGCGCACGCGGGCCGACGCGGGGGACAGGTCGGCCGGCTGCGCGCCCTCGAGCGCCGCGTCGGCGCCGGCGCGGTCGCCCTGGCACAGGAGCAGCGCCGCGCGCGAGCGGCGCAGGGCCTGCGCCTCGGCCCCGGCCGGGTCGTGAGCGCGGGCCGCCAGGGCGTCGAGGAGCGCCAGCCCCTCGGCCCAGCGGCCGAGGTGCTCGCCCGCGACGTGGACCACGAGCGCGGCGAGCGCCGGCAGGGGCGCGGGCGCGTCCACCCGCGGCAGGGCCTCGCGGACGCGGGCGAGCACGCCCTCGGGGTCGCGCTCGTGGTCGGCCCAGCCCTGCTGGACGAGGGCGTCGATCGTGGGGGGCGTGGTCGCGGTCATCGGGCTGCTCCTGTTCGTCTCGGGAGGCAGAAGGACACCACATCGCGGCCGGACGGGGCCAGGGACATCGGGGGACATGACCCGACGGGGGGTCTCGTAGAGTGGACGCATGCGCCGCGAGGACACCGTCCGCCTGGACACCCACGCGCTCCTGCGCGCCCTGACCGCCCGCGGGCTGAAGCAGGAGTGGGTCGCGCGGCAGGTCGGCGTCGACCGCAAGACCGTGAGCCGCTGGTGCACGGGGAAGGTCAAGCGGCTCGCGCGCGCGCACGCCGCGCGGCTGGCGGAGGTCGTGGGCTGCCCCGCGCGCGACCTCACGGTCCGCGACGAGGCCGACGTGCTGGCGACCAAGGAGGAGCAGCGCGTGGCGGCGCGGCTGATCCAGGAGCGCGACCTCCTCGCGCGCCTCGCGCCGACCGACGACTGGCGCCTGGCCGAGGGGCTGCTCCGGGCCACCTTGCAGCCCGACCTGCCGCTCGGCACCCTGGGGCGGCTCTACAACCTGCTGGCCACCGCCGCGTGGCGGCAGGGCAAGTACGACGAGGCCGCGCGGCACGTGGCCCGCGCGCGCGACCTGGGCCAGCGCGCCGGCGACCGCCGCGTCCTCTGCGGCGCCACCTACAACCAGGCCGTGGTCGACTCGCTCCGCGGCGACCACGCCGCCGCGCTCGCGGCCTACGAGCGGTGCCTGGCGCGCCCCGACGACTTCGACACGCCGCGGGACCGGGCGAAGGTGCTGAGCAACCTCGCCGTCGCCTACGAGAGCGTCGGCCGCGGCGAGGACGCGGTCGCCACGCAGGCCGAGGCGATCCGGGAGTTCGAGGGCCTCGGCCTCGACCTGAACCTGGCGATCGCCTGGGTGAGCCAGGGCTGCGCGCTCACGGCGCTCGGGCGGCACGACGAGGCGCTCGCGGCGCACGCCCGGGCGGAGGCGCACGCCCGCCGCGCGGGCTACGCGCGCGGGGTCGACTGCGCGCCGCTCTACCGGGCCGACCCGCTGAGCCTCCTCGGGCGCCGCGAGGCCGCGCGCGCCCTCGTGGTCGCCGCCCTGCCCGGGCTCGCCCGCCACGAGGTCTACGACCTCGGCTGCCACGAGGCCGCCGCGCGGGTCCTGCGCCGCGCCGGCGACCTCGAGGGAGCCGCGCGGCAGGTCGACGAGGGGCTGCGCCGCGGGCGCGAGGCAGGGGTGCACGAGGCGTGCGCGCGCCTGCACGTCGAGGCCGCCCGGCTGGCGCTGGCCCGGGGTGACCGCCGGTCGGCGGCCGGGGCGGTCCGCCAGGCGAACGCCGCGTTGCGCCGCGCCGGCCTGCCCGGGCGCGCGCTCGCGGGTCCGCCCGGCGAGCACGGCGACGCCGTCAGTCGCCCAGGCCCCCCAGGGCCCCGACGACGCCCGGCGTCCGGGACGGCGTCGGCGCCGGCGCGGCGGCGGTCGGCGCCGCGGGGGCCAGGCGCGTCGTGACCTCGAGGCGGCCCTCGTGGACGACGAGCGCCTCGAGGTCGAAGCCCGGCCGCACCTGGACGTCGCCCGCCCAGCCCGGCCGCAGGTCGATCAGCCGCACCTCGGGCCGGCCCGGGACGCCCGAGATCCGGGCGTGGGTCTCGCCGCGCTCGTAGGCCGCGGCGACGGCGAGGGCCGCCTGGTCGAGCCGGTCGTAGACCTTCTTCATGAGCCAGCCCTTGAGGCCGGCGCCGGCGCGCCCGCGCAGGAACGCGTCCATGCGGTCGCCGCCGATCTTCACGTCCTCGAGCACGAGCCGCAGGCGCTGCGGGCCGGCGACCTCCAGGCGGAAGATCGCCTGGTACTTCGTGGCGGGCAGCCAGGGGAGGTCGGCCGTGGCGTCGAGCGTGATGCGGCCCGGGTTCGTCCGGCCGACGTCGAGCCAGGCGCCGCCCGAGAGCAGCTCGCGCAGGCCGCGGTTGGCGGGGTCGTTCCTCAGCTTGCGGAGCGCGTCGTTCACGTCGGCGGTCGTGAGCGGGAGCGTGAGCCGCTCGCGGTCGGTGCGGCCGCGCAGGGTCAGGACGCCCGGCCGCGCGGTGAGCCCGGTCACCTCGATCCCCTCGAGCGGGCCGGCGCCGGCGAGGTCGATGACGATCCGGTCGGGGGCGCCGCCCCGGCCGCGCTCGTGGCGCGCGGCCACGTCGTCCCCGGGCGCCGCGTTCATCTCCTCGACGAGGCGCCGCAGGTTGCTGCCGAGGCCGACCATCTCCTTCCAGTCGCGCCCGCGCCAGCGCTCGCGGCCGGTGTGGGCGACGAGCTCGACCACGTTCGGCGCCGTGACGCGCGGCTCGAACTCGAAGCTCATGTCGACGTGCGTGCTGTCGATGATGAGCGAGATGCTCACGGTCGCCTCGAGGACGAGGCGGTCCTGCTCGAACCGCACCCGCGGGCGCCCGGCCCGCGCCAGCGCCCGCTCGAGTCGGCGCCACGCCTCGCCCAGCGACTCGGCCGGCGGGGGCTCGGGCGCGCGCCGCGCCGCCGCGCTCGCCTCGGCGTGGTGGCGGGCGAGCGCCTCGTTGGCCGCGGCCTGCGGGACGTCGACCTCGAAGTCGCGCCACTCCTGGGCCTGGAGCGGCCCCGACGAGAGGGCCAGGAGGAGGACGAGGCCAGGCGCGATCCGGTGCATGGGGGGCACGTGTGCAACTGCCTGACCGACGCTCAAGTCCTTACAGCGCGACTGGCTGCGCCTCGCACGGTGCGTATCTGAAACGAACGGTCCGCGGACGGACGGGAGAGCGAGGGGGGTGAATCCCCCCGGCGCGAGCACTACCATTGCCCCCATGGCCGACCTCTACCGCAAGGCGTCCGACGCCGACCTGCGCTTCGCGCGCAAGCCCCTCGACGAGATCGACCCCCAGCGCATCGCCGCCTTCAAGGCGCGCCACCGCGCGATCTCGAAGTTCTACGACAAGGCGATCGATGACGCGTTCCGCGCCACGCGCACCGAGCGCGACCGCCACAGCACGGCGCAGAGCCGGGCGCTCGAGGTGGAGAAGAAGCGCAAGCTCGGCCAGCTCAGGGCCGAGTTCGACGCCATGTTCGAGCCGACGCTCCTCGAGCAGGCGAAGAAGGCCTGGGAGGAGATCTCGAACTCGACCGCCTACAAGGTCACCAGCGTCGGCACCGAGGTCCACGGCTACGCCACGACCGCGGCCACCCTGGCGGCGGGCGGGGTCGCCATGGGGCTGCAGGTGGCGGCGGGCGGGCTCCTGCTGACGAACCCGTTCACGGCGAGCCTGGCGCTGCTCAACGAGCTCGACAAGTGGATCGGGCGGGCGATCGGCTGGGTGCAGAAGGCCAAGAAGCAGTGGGACGCCGACACGGGCCGGATCTCCAAGCGCATCGCGGAGCGGCTGGCGAGGTCGTACGGCGACAGCAAGATCGACGGCGCCCGCGGCGGCGGCTGGTTCTCCGCCGGCGCCGACGCCAGCACGGTCCAGCGCCAGAAGCTGGAGAAGCTCCTCTACCACCGGATCTGGGGCGTCCGCGAGGAGACGATCAAGTACAAGATCAAGGAGTGCGAGGTCACGGCGGAGGCCCAGAAGCTGCTCGAGCAGAAGAAGCAGATCGAGGCGCAGGTGCACGCGATCGACGGGCAGCTCGCGGCGCTCCAGCGCGACGTGGCCAACCTCCCGCCCGGCGCCTACCTGGTCGTCGGCGGCAAGAAGACCGACGTCAAGCAGCACCACGCCAAGCTGAAGGCGAAGTCCGACGAGCTGGTGAAGAAGTGCCTCGACCTCTCGCAGCAGATCATGGCGCTGCTCAACGAGGTCGTCGACAACTGCTCCCGCCTGGTCAACAAGGCGCAGGCCGACGTGGACCGCATGGTCAGCGAGGTCGTGCGCTCGTTCGCCGTGACGGAGGCGAAGGGCAAGTTCACCGGCGCCCACACCCACGGCGCGTGGCTGCGGACGATCCGCGGGGCGTTCTGAGGGGGAGCCGCGCTCGGAGCGCATGAAGCAATCGAGCTCGCCTGCGAGTCCTGGTGACCAGCCCTCGATCGGAGCAGCGAGCGAGGCGAGGCCGCGGCGAGGCGGCGTGCGCGCGGGCGACGTCGTATCGGCATGCTTCTAGCCCGCGCGCGCGCCGCCTCGCCCAGCATCCGCGGCCGCAGCCGTCGAGCACACCTCAGGGGAGCGGGACCTGGTCCCAGTCCACGCCGTCCATGTGCGGCGGGCGGCAGCCCCAGCGCTCGGCGAAGAACTTGATCGTCGACAGCTCGTCCTGGTCGACGCGCAGGTCGGCCTCGGCAAGCCGGCGGAGCTCGACGAGCAGCCGCTCCTGCAGGGCGGGGCGGGTGACGAGCCCCGCCAGGGCCTCGAGGTCGCGCGGCTCGAGGTCGCGCTCGGAGAGCGCCACGCGCAGGTCGTTGGCCGCGAGGTGCAGGACCTCGAGCTCGCTCGGGTCGGCCTCGCCGTCGGCCCAGGCGAGCGAGCTGAGCACGCGCAGGAAGGCCTTCCGCTCGCCGCTGCTCACCCCGCGCAGGTCCAGGTCCTCGTCGTCGCTCATCCGTCCCGCCTCCGCGCGCCCGCGGCCGCCTCAGGGCGGCGCCAGGCGCAGCACGACGAGCGTGACCACGAGCGCGAGCGCCTGCAAGGGGACCCCGGCGCGCAGGAAGTCGCGGAAGCGGTAGCCGCCCGGGCCGAGGACCAGGGCGTTGACGGGCGACGCCACGGGGGTGGCGAAGGCGGTCGAGGCGGCGATCGCCACGGCCAGGAGGAACGCCCGCGGCGACGCGTCGAGGCCCTGCGCCACGTCGTAGGCGATCGGGGCCACGAGGACGGCGGTCGCGGTGTTCGACATCACCTGGCTCAGCGCGCTCGTGAGCAGGAACAGCCCGGCCATGGCGGCGGTCGGGCCGAGCGGGCCGACCGCCGCGACGAACCCCTCGACCGCCCGCTCGACGAGGCCGACGCGCTCGAGCGCCGTCGCCATGGGCAGCATGCCGGCGATCAGGATCAGGCCGCTCCAGGAGACGCTCCGGTAGGCGTCCTCGAGCGTCACGCAGCGGCCGAGCACCATGGCGACCGCGGCGAGGAGCGCCGCGGCGACGGTCGGCACGGCGCCGGTCGCCATGAGGACCAGCATGGCCACCACGACGGCCGCGGCCGTCCAGGTGCGCCGCGCGGGGCGTCGGCGCGGGGCCAGCGGCCCGAGGACGACGAGGTCGCGCTGCTCGTCGCCGAGGAGCGCCAGGCGCGCCCACGCGCCGTGCAGGAGCAGCGCGTCGCCGAAGGAGAGCGGGGTCCGCGCCACGTCGTCGTCGAGCGGCGCGCCCTGGCGGATGATCGCCAGCGCGGTGACGCCGAAGCGCTCCCGGAAGCGCACCTCTGCCAGGCTCCGGCCGAGGAGCGACGAGCGCGGGGCGAGGAGGGCCTCGACGGTGCCCAGGTCCTCCCCCTGCGCGGCGGGGTCGACCTCCTCCGGGCTGGGGGGCGCGGGCGCGAGGCCCAGGTCGGCGACCAGGCGCGCCACCGCCGCCGGCTCGCCGTGCACGACGAGGACGTCGCCGGCGCCGAGCGGGGTGTTCGGGCCGGCCGCGGCGGCGGCCCCCCGCCCTCCCGCCTCCACCGCGAGCACGGTCACGCCCGTGCGGCTGCGCGGGGCGGCGGCGGCCACGTCGCGCCCGGCGGCGGGCGAGGTCGGCGGGACGCGCAGGCGCGCCAGCCGGCCCCCGAGGTGCCGGCTCGCGTCCTCGGGGGCGCCGCGGGCCGCGGTCGTCGCGGCCGCCTGCGCGCCGGCCGGCAGGAGGCGCCGCCCCACGAGGACCATGTAGGCCACGCCGACGACCAGCACCGCGGCGCCGACCGGGGTGAAGGCCAGGAAGGCGAAGGGTTGCTGGCCTCGGGCCACCAGCTGGTTGCTCGCCACGAGGTTCGGGGCGGTGCCCACGAGGGTGAGCATGCCGCCCAGGAGCGAGCCGCAGGCCAGCGGCAGGAGGAGGCGCGACGGGCTCACGCCCACGCGCCGCGCCACGCCCACGACCGCCGGCAGGAGGATCGCCACCGTGCCGGTGGAGCTCATGAACGCCGAGAGGACGGCGCCCGCGAGCATCGTCGCCGCCACCAGCCGGGCCTCGCTCGGCCCCGCCAGGCGCTCGAGGCGCTCGCCGAGCATCGCCCCCAGGCCGGTGTGCTGGACGCCCCCGCCCACGACGAACAGGGCGGCGAGGGTGACGACCACGGGGTCGGAGAAGCCGGCGAGCGCCTCGGCGGGCGCCAGCACGCCCCCCAGCATGAGGGCGAGGACGACGAGGAGCGCCACGACCTCGAGCGCGAGGCGCTCGGTGACGAAGAGCGCCAGGCTCACGACGAGGAGCCCGAGGACCAGGACGGCGTCGCCGCTCACTTCACTCCCCCCCGTAGCGAGGAGCACCATGGGCTCCGGACGCCCCCCTGTAAAGGGCGGGCGCGCCCTCGCCCGTGGCCGCGGAGCGCCCCCCGCCGCGCCGGACGCGACCCGCCGGGTCGCCCGTGTCGCACGCGCGCCGCTCCGGTCGTGCTCGGGCGTGGGTCCCGTGCTTGCGCGAGGCCCGTCGGGTCTCGCGCGGGCTCCGGCGCGACGGTCCACCCGCGTCACGGGGCGTGGGTCCGTCGCCGCCGCGCGGGAACGAACCCGAAGAGAGTGAGGCTGACGAGTGAACCGCGGGATGCTCGGTATCGGATCCATGGCCCTCCTGGGCGCGCTGGCCTTCGCGCCCGCGATGGCGCAGCAGGGCGGCGGCATGGGCGGGCAACAGGGCGGCCAGCAGGGCGGCCAGCGCGGCGGGCAGTTCGGCCAGGACCAGCAGCGCGGCGGGCAGTTCGGCCAGGACCAGCAGCGTGGCTTCGGCCAGCAGCAGCAGGTCCGCGTCGGCCAGGACGCGCCCGACTTCGAGCTCAAGGACCTGGACGGGAACACCCACCGGCTGGACCAGCACGAGGGTGAGGTGATCGTCCTCGAGTGGATCGACCCGACCGACCCGCAGTGGATGCAGAAGCACCGGCAGGGCGGCGAGCTCCGCCAGCTGTACGACCGCTACCAGGACCAGGACGTCACGTGGCTCGGCGTCCTCTCGTTCGGCAAGCAGGACCAGATCGGCCAGCAGGGCGGCCTCGGCCAGCAGCAGCGCGGCCAGCAGGGCGGCGTCGGCCAGCAGCAGCACGGCCAGCAGGGCGGCGTCGGCCAGCAGGGCGGCGTCGGGCAGCAGCAGGGCGGCGTCGGCCAGCAGCAGGGCGGCGTCGGCCAGCAGGGCGGCATCGGCCAGCAGCAGCACGGCCAGCACGGCGTCGGCGGGACCGGCCAGGACGTCATGCGCATGCAGCGCGACCAGGTGATCCAGTACGCCCAGCGCGCCAAGGAGCAGCTGAACCTCGAGTTCCCGATCCTCCTCGACGAGGGCGCCCGCATCGCCCAGAAGTTCGGGATCCAGGACACGCCCTACGTCGTGATCATCGACAAGGAGGGCCGGGTGGCCTACACGGGCCAGCTCATGGACGAGCGCGGCCAGCTGATCGGCCAGCAGCGCTTCAACCAGGCGCTGAACCAGGCGATCGAGGGCGAGGGGACCCTGCCGGCCGGCGCGCCGCGCGAGGGCATGCAGCAGCAGCAGCAGCAGCCGCAGCGCCGCTAGCGCGGCGTCTCCTCCTTCTCCCCACGGAGAGAGCTCACGGATCGATCGGCGGGGGGGCCGGCCCCCCCGGGCCCGCGCCCCCCGGGCCCGGCCCGCCGCGCCCGCTCGCGACCGGCGCGCCCCCGGGCGAGGGGCTCCGGGTCAGCGAGGGCCCTTCGCCGCGCAGCGCTGGCCCGGCCGCCACCCGCACCTTCCCTTCGCCCCTCACGGTGAGCCGCGCGCGCGGCTTGGCCCCTCCCGTGCGGCGATCCCTCTCGTGCCCGCGCGAGCGCCGGGCGCCCAGACCGGAGGAGAGACATGGCCCTGGACATCTTCAAGGACCGCGGCGTCCCGCTCGACGAGCAGCGCTTCACCTGGCGGGAGCTCGTGCAGCCGCCCTACAGCAAGCTCGACGACGACGCCTTCACGCGCGTGCGCGTGATCCTGATGAACGGGATCGAGAGCGAGCAGAACCGCTTCCTGCACGCCCTGGCCCGCCTGGAACCGCGACCAGGCTGCCGCGGCGCGCGTCCGCCGCGCGACCACCACCAGCAGACGCTGGTCAACTGGCTCAACCCGCCCGGACCAGTCGGCGCTCGAGACGACGAGGATCGGCTTCGAGCAGGTCGCGATCGAGGTCACCGCGGCGGTCGCCCAGGACGGGAGCCCGGACGACACTTGGCGCAGGTCTACCGGTTCGGCCTCCTCGAGGACTTCGACCATACCGCTACTCCGCGCTCATGGACCGCGTCGAGGGCAAGGACGCCAACAACATCCTCCAGAGCTACACCGACGTGCGCCCCGGCCGGCCGACGGCGGTGGAGCACCGCGCGCCCGAGGACGACTCCAGGCGGCCCTACGACCGCAAGACGGCGTCGCCGCTGACCAAGCTCAACGCGCTGACGATCATGGCCGGCGAGAACCAGACGCACGACTACTACATGACGGTCGGCCCGACCTTCGCCGACCCGATCGCCCGGCAGCTCTACGCCGAGATCGCGTCGATCGAGGAGCAGCACGTCACGCAGCATGGAGTCGATCATCGACCCCGACGAGACGTGGCTCGAGAAGTGGCTCCTGCGCGAGTGCAACGAGGTGGAACTACTGGAGCTGCGTGGAGTCGGAGGGCGACCCGCGGATCCAGCGGATCTGGCAGCGCATGCTCGACTACGAGTCGGGCAGCCCATCTTCGTGGCCGACCTGTTCAAGCAGGTCGAGCGGAGGGACCCGGCCGAGGTCCTCCCGCAGACGCTGCCGGACCCGATCCCCGCATGTCAGCCAGCGCGACTTCGTGCGCGCGACGCTGCGCGAGGCGCCGTTCCGCGCGGTCAAGGAGGAGATCGGCCAGCTGCAGGACTTCGGCGGCGACGGCCGCCTATCGCGACCACATGAACTCGGGGCGCCCCGTCGGAGGCGATCGCGGCGGGCACTCGGCAGCCGGGGACCGGAACGCGCCGCGCGGCGGTGAGCGCGCGACGGACACATGCAGGCCTGAGGAGGAGCCACGTGATCCAGAAGAAGAAGCCCGAGGGCGTGTCCGTCGGGCGCGAGGGGCAGATGAACCGGGCAGGGGGATCGGCGCGTCCCCGAAGCACGGCAAGCAGATGAGGTCGAGGCCGCCGTCGCCGATGTGGCGGCGCCGCAGGACGGCAAGAAGGCCACGACGATGGCGCTCACCTGGAGGAGTCGGACGCGGTCGGGCACCATGCCGCCGCCCACGTCGGTCAAGGGCGCGGCCAAGACCGTCAAGGAGGGCGCTGACCGGCAACAAGGCGACCGTCCTGATCGACAAGGTCGCCGAGCGCCTGGCGTTCGAGCGCACCGGGACGGCGCTCTACGAGGCGATCCTCACCAAGCACGAGGTGCTGGGGAGCTCGACGGCGGGCGCCTCGGCCGAGGACCTCGAGCAATATCCGTGACGAGGAGCCCGGCACCTATCATGCTGAAGAAGACGCTGAGGAGCCTGGGGCGGACCCGACGGTCATGACGCGCCGTCGGCGGACCTCGCCGGGGTCGAGGGCATGGGCCTGGGCAGGTGCTCGGCGACCCGCGCACGACGCTGGCGCAGGGGCTCCACGCGCTCATGATCGCCGAGGTGGCCGACAAGGTGGGCTGGGAGCACCTGATCGCGCTCGCGCAGGACCTCGGCCAGACGCAGCTCGTGGAGCGGTTCCGCAAGGCGGACAAGCAGGAGCAGGAGCACGTGCAGCGGGTCAGCCGCTGGCTGAGCGCGTACACGTCCGCCACCGCCCGCATGGTGTGATCGCGGCTGCGGCCGACGATGGCGGGCGCTGCCGTCCGTCGGGGGTCGCGCGCGCGGAGCGCGACACGGCGAGCTCGCTCGGCGGCCTCGATCACGGGCGGGGTCGTGTCGCGCGGCGGCGGGGGGGGGGCGGGGGGGGCGCCCCCCCCCCCCCCCCCCCCCGACCGCGCGAGCTCGCTCGGCGGCCAGGAGGCCGCCTTCGCTCGCCCGCGCGCGGCATCGCCTCGCCCTCGTCGCCCTCGCCTGAGGCTCACGCTGCGCACCGCCCGGGGCGGTGTGCTCGCGCGTGGTCGGCGGTCGATGGAGACGATGCCCGGCGTCGAGAAGGAGATCAGGACGAGCGGGCTCGTGGGGCGAGCGAGGCTCGCGGGCCGAGCGCGGCTCGCGGGGCGAGCGCGGCCGGAGCGAGCGACGGCGAGGCGCGAGCGACGGCGAGGAGGAGGGCGTGACCGAGCTGCGGCTGCCGGCGGGGCAGGCGGGGGTGGACCCGGGGCGCGCGAGCGTCCAGTTCGTCGGCAACGCGACGGTGCTGCTCCGGTACGCGGGGCTGACGGTGCTGACGGACCCGAGCTTCGTGCACGCGGGGGACCACGTGCACCTGGGCTACGGGCTGAAGACGAAGCGGCTGCTCGACCCGGCGCTGGAGCTCGAGGCGTTGCCGCCGATCGACCTGGTGCTCCTCTCGCACCTGCACGGGGACCACTTCGACCAGGCCGCGGAGGCGCGGCTCGATCGAGAGGTCCCGATCGTCACCACGCCCCACGCCGCGCGGCGGCTGGCGCGGCGCGGCTTCCAGCGGACCCTGGCGCTGCGCCCGTGGGAGCGCCTCACCGTCATCAAGCCGCCGGCCCGGCTGGCGATCACGGCCACCCCGGGCCGCCACGGGCCGCGGCCCGCGGCGTGGCTCCTCCCGCCGGTCATGGGGAGCGTCCTCGAGCTAGGACCCGCCACGGCCCGGCCGGCGCTGCGGCTGTGGATCTCGGGGGACACGCTCGTGACCGACACCCTGCACGAGCTGCCGCGGCGCTGGCCGGGGATCGACCTGGCCCTCCTGCACCTCGGCGGCACGCGCGTGCTCGGGGTCCTCGTGACGATGGACGCCGAGCAGGGGGTCGAGGCGCTGCGGCGCGTGCAGCCGCGGCGCGCCCTCCCGATCCACACCGACGACTTCGACGTGTTCACGTCCTCGCTGGACGACTTCCTCGCCGCGGCGCGCGCGGCGGGGTTCGGCGAGCGGATCGTGACGCTCGCCCGCGGCGAGCGCCTCGACCTCGACGTCCCCGCGGCGGCGCTGCGGGGACGGACGTGAGCTGTCCGGAGCGGGTCGCTCGCTTGGCCGGGGCGCGCCCCGAGCTCGTCGCGGCGCGACCCGGGCTCGAGGCGCGCCCCCTGCCCGGGACGTGGGTCGACCGGGCCGAGCGGCTCCTCGATCGCCTCCTCCGCGCTCCCGCGAGCGCCGCCCGGCTGGCCGGGCTCGCCGACCAGCCGGGGGTCGCCCGCACGCGATCGTCGGGCACCTGTCGTGCCGACCCGCTCTCACCCGCAGGCCGGCCCTGGCGCCCGTAGAGATGGGGGTCGTATCCCCCACCGTCGGGGGGTGCTGCCCGCCGGGCGCGCCCTCCCGTGGGGACGCGCGTGACCCGCATCAGCGGGCGAGCGACGCCCGACGATCCGTCGCGCACAGTCGATCGACGACCTGCACCAGGCGCCAGTCCTCGAGGTCGTTCGGCAGGGCGCCGAGCGCCCCCTCCGCCACCACGAGGTCGACGACCTCCGGCGCCGCCGGACGGTCCGCGAGGACCACCACCGGCGTACGGCGCAGGCGGCGGTCGGTCCGGAGCCGCTCGAGCAGCTCCCGGGCGGCGCCCTCCCCCACGCGGGCGAGGTCGATCAGGACCACCCGCGGCCGGAGCGCGCCGCGCTCGAGGTCTCGCGCGGCCTGCGCGCAGTCGCGCGCGCACACGATCCGCACCCCACCCGGCGTGATCACGTCGCACACCGCGCTGCTGACGCACGGGCCGCGGGCGACGAGCAAGGCAGTCTTCATGGCCGGCCTGGAGCAACGGGGGCGCCGGCCTCTCGGTCGCCTCGTTCGGCGGTCTCGCAAGAGAACCCTCCGTCTCCCGTCCGGTCCGCCGCGGCGCGCACGGGACACCCGCGTCCCCTCGCCGCACGGCGGCGCGAGGGGGCGCGCGGCACGCGCTGTGCCACGCATCCGGGTGGTTCGACGCAGCCAGAGGAGGTGCAGCGTGCGTTGTGAAGAGCTGATGAAGCGGAACCCCGAGTGCGTCCGTCCGCAGGACTCGATCCACGAGGCGGCGAGGCTCATGCGAGACAAGGGGATCGGGTTCCTCCCCGTGTGCGACGAGGAGGAGAAGGTCCTCGGCACCATCACCGACCGCGACATCGTGATCCGGGCCGTGGCGGACAACCGGCCGCTCCAGTCCACGACCTGCGAGGACATCATGTCCCGCGAGGTCGTGTGCTGCCGGCCCGACGACGACCTGTCGGACTGCGAGGACGCGATGGCCTCGCGCCGGAAGTCCCGCATCATGATCTGCGACGACGACGGCCGCCTGGTCGGCGTGATCAGCCTGTCCGACATCGCCCAGCACGAGCGCTCGCGGAAGACGGGCAAGACCCTGCAGAAGGTCACCGCCCGCGAAGCTCATGTGTGATCGCGGCTGCGGCCGACGATGGCGGGCGCTGCGGTGCGTCGAGGTGGGGCGGGGCCGGCGGGCCCCCGCCCGCTCAGGCTCGGTCGGCGGCCAGGAGGCCGCCTTCCCTCGCCTTCGCGCCGCATCGCCTCGCCCTCGTCGGCCTCGCCTGACGCTCCTGCTGCGAACGCCCGGGATGGTGTGATCGGAGGGACGCCCGGCGTGCTCTGAAGGGGCGGAGCGTAGCGCGAACCCTCGAGCCCCGAGCCAGAAGACCCCGAGCCAGAAGACCCCGAGCCAGAAGACCCCGAGCCAGAAGACCCCGAGCCGGGCAACGGCGAGAGACAGAGTCGGACGTGCAGTCGGCGGACGGGCGCGCGTGGCGCATCGGCGCGTCACGCGCGCGCCGCGTCGTCATGCGCCGGGGCGGAGCGTCGAGGGCGAGGGCGGGGCGACGCGGGGGCATGGTCCGTGCTCCGAGTCGGAGGTGCGCCGGCGGCGGGGGCGGGCGGCGCGAGTGGAAGCGCGCTCATGGACGACCTGCGTCATCCCTGGCTCGTGGCGGCCTGGCCCGGCATGGGCGTGGTGGGGTTCGGCGCCGCCGCCCACCTCGTCAACGCGCTCGGCGCGCGGCCCGTCGCGGAGGTGGACCCGCACGGCTACTTCGAGCTCGAGCGGGTCCAGGTGAGCAAGGGGGTGCTCCAGCGCGTCCGCCTGCCCCGGACCGTGTTCCACGCGTGGCGCGACCCGGCGGGGCGGCGCGACCTGCTCGTGCTGCTCGGGGAGGCGCAGCCCCAGGCCCACGGCTACGAGTACTGCGAGGAGGTCCTGCGCACGGCGCGCGACCTCGGCGTCGAGCGCGTCGTGACCTTCGCGGCGATGGCCGCGGTGATCGACCCGCGCGCCACCCCGCGCGTCCTCGCCGTCACCACCCCGGACGACGCCCTCCACGAGGAGCTCTCGCGCGCCGGCGTGGCGGTCCTCGACGAGGGGGAGATCGGCGGCCTCAACGGCGTGCTCCTGGCCGCCGCCGCCGCCCAGGGCCTGCAGGGGATCGGGCTGCTCGGCGAGTTCCCCTACTTCGCCACCTCGCTGCCCAACCCCAAGGCGTCGCGCGCCGTGGTCGACTCCTTCGCGCGCCTCGCGGGCGTCCACGTCGACCTCGCCGCCCTCGACGCCCAGGCGGCCGAGGTGGAGGAGGGGCTCCTCGAGCTGCTCGAGCGCCTCGAGCAGGAGGCGGGCGCCGAGGAGACGGTCCGCCTGCGCGCGCCCGCCGACGAGGACGAGGAGGAGGAGGAGGCCGAGGAGGCGGCGCACGAGGAGGCCGGCGACGGCGAGGCCCCGGAGGCGCTCCCGCGGGAGGTGCGCGCCCGCATCGAGGCGCTGTTCGAGCGCGCCCGCACCGACCGACAGGCCGCCCTCGAGCTCAAGGCGGAGCTCGACCGGCACGGCGCGTTCAAGAAGTACGAGGACAGGTTCCTCGACCTCTTCAAGCGGGCGGAGTGACGCGAGCGCAGGAGTCCCCACCCCGGGGACTCCTCCCCTCGGAAGGTCGACGCAACCCCGTGTCACCGCTGACACACGCGGCCGCGGGCGGGTGGCTCACCTGGTGCTGATCCCTTACCCTGCCGCGGGCCGCGCCGCCGCGCGGCGAGTCAGGGGCGCCCGCTCGCATGGAGATCTGGCCCGGAGACCCCAACCCGCTGGGGGCGACCTTCGACGGGACCGGGACGAACTTCGCCCTCTTCTCGGAGCGCGCGGAGCGGGTCGAGCTCTGCCTGTTCGACGACGACGGGCGTGAGCGCCGGATCCCCATGCCCGAGGTGGACGCCTACGTCTGGCACGCCTACCTGCCCGACGTCGGCCCGGGGCAGCGCTACGGCTACCGCGTCCACGGCCCCTGGGAGCCGCGCAAGGGCCTCCGCTTCAACGCGAGCAAGCTGCTGCTCGACCCCTACGCCAAGGCGATCGACGGCGCCGTGAGCTGGGACCCGGCGGTGTTCCCGTACGTGCTCGGGCAGCCGCTGCGGCGCGACGACCGCGACAGCGCGCCGTTCATGCCGCGCTCGGTCGTGGTCACGCCCTACTTCGACTGGGGCGCCGACCGGCCGCTGCGCACGCCCTGGAACGAGACCGTCGTCTACGAGGTCCACGTCAAGGGCTTCACCGCGACCTTCCCCGGCCTCCCCGAGGAGCTGCGCGGCACCTACATGGGCCTCGGCCACCCGGCGGTGATCGAGCACCTCAAGGACCTCGGCGTCACCGCCGTCGAGCTCATGCCGGTCCACCACTTCATCCACGACCAGCACCTGCTCGAGCGCGGGCTCAGGAACTACTGGGGCTACAACTCGATCGGCTACCTGGCGCCGCACGACGAGTACTCGAAGGTCTCGCAGGCCGGCCGCCGCGGCGCGCAGGTCAACGAGTTCAAGAACATGGTCAAGAGCCTGCACGAGGCCGGGCTCGAGGTGATCCTCGACGTGGTCTACAACCACACGGCCGAGGGCAACCACCTGGGGCCCATGCTCTCGTTCAAGGGGATCGACAACCAGGCCTACTACCGGGTCATGGCGCACGACCCGCAGTACTACATGGACTACACCGGCTGCGGGAACAGCCTCAACATGCGCCACCCGCACGTGCTGCAGCTGATCATGGACTCGCTGCGCTACTGGGTCGAGGAGATGCACGTCGACGGGTTCCGCTTCGACCTCGCGGCGACGCTCGCCCGCGAGCTGCACGAGGTCGACCGCCTCTCGGCCTTCTTCGACCTGATCCAGCAGGACCCCGTCGTCTCGCGGGTGAAGCTCATCGCCGAGCCCTGGGACATCGGCCAGGGCGGCTACCAGGTGGGCAACTTCCCGCCGCAGTGGTCCGAGTGGAACGGCAAGTACCGCGACGCCGTGCGCGACTTCTGGCGCGGCCAGGACGAGACGCTGGCCGAGTTCGCCTACCGCTTCACCGGCAGCTCCGACCTCTACGGGACGACCGGGCGCCGGCCCTTCTCGAGCATCAACTTCATCACCGCGCACGACGGCTTCACCCTGCGCGACCTCGTCTCCTACAACGACAAGCACAACGAGGCCAACGGCGAGGGCAACCGCGACGGCGAGTCGCACAACCGCTCCTGGAACTGCGGCGTCGAGGGCGACACCGACGACCCCGCGGTGCGGGCCCTGCGCAGGAAGCAGCAGCTGAACTTCCTCGCCACGCTGCTCCTGTCGCAGGGCGTCCCCATGCTCCTGCACGGCGACGAGCTGGGCCGGACGCAGCGCGGCAACAACAACGGCTACTGCCAGGACAGCGCGCTCTCCTGGGTCGACTGGGGGAGCGTCGACGACGACCTGCTGGCGTTCGTCCGCGCGCTGATCGCGCTGCGGCGCGACCACCCGGTCTTCCGCCGCCGCCGGTTCTTCCACGGCCAGAGCGTGCGCGGGGCGGACCTCACCGACATCGGCTGGTTCAAGCCGTCGGGCGAGCCCATGACCGACGACGACTGGGCCGAGGCGTCGTTCGCCAAGTCGCTGGCCGTGTTCCTCAACGGCCTCGGGATCTCAAGCCTCGACCGCCGCGGGCAGCGCATCACGGGCGACTCCTTCCTGGTGCTCTTCAACGCCCACTGGGAGCCGCTGACCTTCCGCCTGCACGAGGGCCTGGGCGCGCGGCCGTGGGAGCGGCTCGTCGACACGGCCGCGGACCCGCCGTATCGCCGGCCGGAGGAGGCGGACCTGGTCGAGGTCGGGATCGACTTCATCGTCGCCGACCGCAGCCTGCAGGTGCTCCGCCGTGTCGAGTAGCGACCGCGTCGCGCCGCGCGCCACCTACCGCCTGCAGGTCCGCCCCGGCTTCGGGCTGGACGACGTGGCCGCGCTCGCGCCCTACCTGCGCGACCTGGGCGTGAGCCACGTCTACCTGTCGCCGATCCTCCAGGCCGCGCCGGGGAGCACCCACGGCTACGACGTCGTCGACCACGGGCGCGTGAACGAGGAGCTGGGCGGCGAGGCCGCCCACGCGCGCATGTGCGCGGCGCTCGGCGCGGCGGACCTGGGTCAGGTGATCGACATCGTCCCGAACCACATGTCGGTCGCGACCCACCTCAACAGGTGGTGGTGGGACGTGCTCGAGAACGGGCCCGTCAGCCGCTACGCCGGCTACTTCGACGTCGACTGGAACCCGGTCGAGGAGCGCATGCGCAACAAGGTGCTCCTGCCGGTCCTGGGCGACCGCTACGGGCGCCTGCTCGAGGGCGGCGCGCTGCGCGTCGCGCGCGAGGGCGGCGACTTCACGGTGCGCGTCTACGACAAGCTCCTGCCGGTCGCGCTCGGGTCGCTCGCCGAGCCGCTCGGGCGGGCGGCCACGCGCGCGGGGTCCGACGCGCTGGCCTTCCTGGTCGACGCGATCGAGTGCCTCCCGCAGCCCCACCTGACCGACGGCGAGAGCATGCTGCGCCGGCATCGCGACAAGGCCGTGATCGCGGGCCTGCTGGCCCGGCTCTTCGAGGAGGAGCCCGACGTCGCGCGCGCCGTCGACGAGGTCCTGGCCGAGGTGAACGCCGACCCGGAGCAGCTCGACGCCCTCCTCGAGCAGCAGAACTACCGGCTGGCGTTCTGGCGCGCGGCGCGCCACGACCTCGACTACCGCCGCTTCTTCGACATCAACACCCTCGCCGGCCTGCGCATGGCCGAGGAGCGCGTGTTCAAGGACACCCACGCCCTGGTCATCTCCTGGGTGCAGGACGGGGTGATCGACGGGCTGCGCATCGACCACCCCGACGGGCTGCGCGATCCGGAGAGCTACTTCCGGCGGCTGCGCCAGGCGGCCCCCCGGGCGTGGGTCGTGGCCGAGAAGATCCTCGAGCACGACGAGGGCCTCCCGGAGACGTGGCCGATCGACGGCACCACCGGCTACGAGTTCGCCAACCGCGTCACGGGCCTGTTCGTCGACCCGGAGGGCGAGCCCCCGCTCACCGAGGCCTGGGCGACCTTCGTGGGCGACGCCCCGCGGGACGTGACGGCGCTCCTGCGCGACAAGAAGCGCATGGTCCTCCGCGAGCTCTTCTCGGCCGACCTGGGCCGCCTCGTGAACGTCCTCGTGCAGGCGTGCGAGCGCCACCGCCGCTACCGCGACTACACCCGGCCGGAGATGCGGGAGGCGCTGGAGGAGGTCCTCGCCTGCCTCCCCGTCTACCGCACCTACGTGCGCCCGGGGGAGCCGGCGACCGAGCGCGACGTGTCGATCATCCAGCGCGCGGTCGAGGCGGCGCGCGAGGAGCGGCCGGAGCTCGACCCGGACCTCATGTCGTTCCTGCGCAACGTCCTCTGCGGCTGGATCCAGGGCGAGCTGGAGCAGGAGCTCGTCCTGCGCGCGCAGCAGCTCTCCGGCGCGGTCATGGCCAAGGGCTTCGAGGACACCGCGCTCTACTGCCACCACCGCCTCGTCGCGCTCAACGAGGTGGGCGGCGACCCGGGCCGCTTCGGCGAGGCGCCGGCCGACTTCCACGCCTACTGCCAGCGCGTACAGCAGCGCTGGCCCGCGACGATGCTCTGCACCTCGACGCACGACACCAAGCGGAGCGAGGACGTGCGCGCCCGGCTGGCCGTCCTCAGCGAGGTCCCGCGCGCCTGGGAGGCGGCCGTGCGCCGCTGGTCCGAGCTCGCGGCGCGGCACCGGCAGGGCGGGTGGCCCGACCGCGCGATGGAGTACCTGCTCTGGCAGACGCTCTTCGGCGCCTGGCCGCTGTCCGCCGACCGCCTCGCCGCCTACATGGAGAAGGCCGCCCGCGAGGCGAAGGTCCACACCTCGTGGACGACCCAGAGCCCGGAGTACGAGGCCGCCCTGCGGGCCTTCGCGCAGGGGGTCGCGACGGACCCCGAGATCGCGGCCGAGGTGGAGCGCTTCCTCGAGCCGCTGCGGGGCCCCGCCTACGCGACCTCGCTCTCGATGCTCGCGATCAAGCTCACCGCGCCCGGCGTGCCCGACGTCTACCAGGGCAACGAGCTGTGGGACCACAGCCTCGTCGACCCGGACAACCGGCGGCCGGTCGACTTCCAGCGCCGCCAGCGGCTCGCCCGCGAGCTCCAGCGCCTGTCGGTCGACGACGTGATGGCCCGCATGGAGGAGGGGGCCCCGAAGATGTGGCTGATCATGCGCGCCCTCGCGCTCCGCAAGGCCCGCCCGGAGTGGTTCGACGCCATGGCGGGCTACGCGCCGGTGGAGCTCACGGGGGCGCACGCGGGGCGCGCGGTCGTCTTCGCGCGGGCGGGCGGTGTGATCACCTGCGCGCCGCGGCTCCACGTGGCGGTCGCGCGCGAGCGCTGGGGCGACACCGCCCTGCCCCTGCCGCCGGGCCTCTGGCGCGACGTGCTCACCGACGCGCGTCACAAGGGCGGCGGGGCGCTCCGGCTGGAGCAGCTCCTGGCGCGCTTCCCGGTCTCGATCCTGGCGCGGGACGACGCGTGAGGCCGCGCGTGTGGGCCCCGTCGGCGGGGCGGGTGGAGCTCGACCGCCCGGGCCGGGGCCGCGCGCCGCTCGTGCGCGGCGACGGCGGCTGGTGGACCGCCGAGCAGGACCTCCCACCTGGCAGCGACTACGCGTTCGTGGTCGACGGCGAGGGCCCGTTCCCCGACCCGCGCTCCGCCTGGCAGCCGGCCGGCGTGCACGGCCCGTCGCGCGTCGTCGACCACGACGCCTTCGCCTGGACCGACGCCGGCTGGCAGCCGCCGCCGCTGGCCGGCGGCGCGATCTACGAGCTGCACGTGGGCACCTTCACGCCCGAGGGGACGTTCGACGCGGCGATCGCCCGGCTGCCCGACCTCGTCGACCTCGGCGTCACCCACGTCGAGGTCATGCCCGTGGCCGCCTTCCCCGGCGTCCACGGCTGGGGCTACGACGGGGTGGCGCCCTTCGCCGTGCACGCGCCCTACGGCGGGCCGGACGGGCTCAAGCGCCTCGTCGACGCCTGCCACGCCCGCGGCCTCGCCGTGCTCCTCGACGTGGTCTACAACCACCTCGGGCCCGACGGCAACTACCTGGGCAAGTTCGGCCCCTACTTCACCGACCGCTACCGGACCCCCTGGGGCCAGGCGGTGAACCTCGACGGGCCCGGGAGCGACGAGGTCCGCCGCTACGTCATCGACGACGCGCTCGGCTGGCTGCGCGACTACCACGTGGACGGCCTGCGCCTCGACGCGGTCCACGCGCTGTTCGACCTGTCCGCGCGGCACCTCCTCCAGGAGCTGTCGTCCGAGGTCGCGGCGCTCGAGGCGCGCCTCGGCCGACACCTGACGCTCGTCGCCGAGAGCGACCAGAACGACCCGCGGCTCCTGCGCCCGTCGGAGGCCGGGGGCTTCGGGCTGCCGGCGCAGTGGTCGGACGACCTGCACCACGCCCTGCACGCGGCGCTCACGGGCGAGCGCACGGGCTACTACGAGGACTTCGGCCGCCTCGAGCACGTCGCGCGCGCGCTCGAGGCGACGTTCGTCTACGCGGGCGACTACAGCCTGCACCGCGATCGGCGCCACGGGCAGCCGCCGACGGGCCTCCCGGGCTGGCGCTTCGTCGCGTGCCTGCAGAACCACGACCAGGTGGGGAACCGCGCCCGCGGCGACCGCATCGGGCACGGGCTCTCGCCCGATCGGCTGAAGGTCGGCGCGGCGCTGCTCCTTGGCGGGCCGTTCACGCCGCTCCTGTTCCAGGGCGAGGAGTGGGCGGCCTCGGCGCCGTTCCCGTACTTCTGCGACCACCAGGACGCGGCGCTGGCGCAGGCCGTGCGCGATGGGCGCCGGCGCGAGTTCGCCGCCTTCGGCTGGCGCCCCGAGGAGATCCCCGACCCGCAGGACCCGGCCACGTTCCGCGCGGCCCGGCTCGACTGGGCCGAGCGCGCCCGCGAACCCCACGCGAGCGTCCTCGACTGGTACCGGGCGCTGCTGAGGCTGCGCCGCGAGCGCCCCGACCTGCGCGACGGCCGCCCGGGCGCCACGCGGGCGCGCTTCGACGAGGCCGCGGGCTGGCTCGTGGTCGAGCGCCCCGAGACGACGCTCGCGGTGAACCTCGGCGCCGCGATCGCCCGTGTGCCCCTCGGGCGCGGCGAGGCGCGGGTGGTCCTGTCGTCGCGCGAGGAGGGGGTCGAGGTCGGGGACGAGGGCGTCGTGCTGCCGCCACACACCGCCACCTTCCTGGTGTGATCGCGCCTGCGACGAACGATGGCGGGCGCTGCCGTCCGTCGGGGGGGGGGGGGGGGGGCGCCCCCCCCCCCCCCCCCGCGGGCG